>JBBIKW010000001.1:0-381994 GCA_037445225.1 Lewinellaceae bacterium
ACGCACGACACAGCGTATCCAACACCAACACCTGCGTGTCCGGACACATCAACACCGGCGCAAGAGTGTCCACCTTCCTCACCACAAACGAACACGTCGACGTGTTCCCACTCCCATCACTCGCCGTTAACACCACCGTCAACATACCCACACCAACAACCGTGTCGCCCACCGCCGGAGCCTGAATCACCATCGCCGTATCGCAGTTGTCCGCCTTCATCGCTAAACCCACATAACTCGGCAATACCGCACGACACAGCGTATCCAACACCAACACCTGCGTGTCCGGACACATAAGCGACGGAGCTTCCTCATCGTTCACCGTAACCGTAAACGTACAGCTCCGCGTATTCCCATGGATATCCGTCGCAGTGGCGGTAACCATCGTATTGCCTAACGGGAAGTTGTGCGGCATGGGCGGCGAGTAGCTCACACCAGCTATTCCGCAGTTGTCCGCCGCCGCAGCTATAAAGCTGAGGTTGCGATGACAGAGCCCAGTATCTGTAGCATAAGGATTGGACAGCCCTGTAGGACATGCCGAAAAAACCGGCCGTATAGTATCCCGAACCACTACAGTAAAAAGACAAATGTCCGAATTGCCGCTGGGATCGTGCACTTCCACTATGACATCTGTAGAGCCAACGGTAAAAGCATAGGGAAAGGTTCCCGGACTCCCTCCAATGGTGTAGATTATGGTGTCTACAGTGCAGTTTTCCATCACATTGGGCGAGAAGCTCAGCGTTTTCTGGCAGGAGTCCACAGCCGTGTAGAAAGTGTCAGGAGTGGGGCAAGTAACTTTGGGAGCCGTCGTATCCTGCACCACCACGTTAAAAGTACACGTACTAGTAGGTGATCCGCCCATGGCAGTGACCGTAGCCGTGACAGTGGTAGTCCCCACATTAAAGGGAACGCCCACGAGGGTAGTGTACGGCCCTCCTGTCGTGGCGCCTGAGAGCGCATAAGATTTTGTAGCGACAGGGCAATCTATGTCGAATTCAGCACCCACAGTGGTGTAGGTGCAACTGGTGTTGGGAGCTATACGCGTCTGTGGGCTAGTAGGGCAAGCCGCCGCGGTGCACGTGTTCGCAATATTAACCATGTTTTGGCATCCGGGAGCGTTTCCGCTAATGGTCTTAGTACCCGTCACCATGATATCGCACAAGAGGCGGCAGCAGGTGCTGAGCTGGGCGTTGTTTTGCACCGTTAGGCTGCCGTTGACATTCGTCAGTGCCGAAAAGGCGGCGTCGAGGTTCGTGAAAGTGCTGTTTAAAGTGAGGATAAAATTACCACCCACTGCCGTCAGTGAACTGGCGTCAATACCTCCAGCGGCTCGCGTAAACCGCAAAGTGCCGCCCACCGAGGTTAGCAAACCCAGGTCGATGGTGGCTGTGATGGCATTGGCCGCTCCATTGTTCATCGACAGGTTGCCGCCGACGTTGGTCAAGTCGGAAAGGTCAATGCTGGTCACCCCCATGCCGTTGTTTTGGAAAGTCAGGTTGCCCGTGACATCGTTCAGTCCTATAGTGGCCGAGGTGAGCGCCGTGTTGCCCGTGATGCTGGCGCTAGAGGTCGGCCCGGAAAAGTTGAGCATATTAATGGAAGTCAGGCCAGGGTTGTTTTGAATCGACAGCGCGCCCGACACCATGCCGCCGTTCCAGCTGAGCGAGCTGAGGCCGCTATTGTTCGACACCGTCAAAGCACCGCCGATGTTGGGCGAGGTGAGGAACAATGCATCCGCCGTGCGAACCAGAGTAACGTTGCCGCCCACGGTGGTCAAGCCACCCAAGTATACGGTAGCCGACGAAGAGATATCGTTAGCAGTGTTGTTGTTCATGCTGATAGAACCTCCAACACAGCTCAAGGAACCTAAGTCGATGCTCCCTACGCCTGTGCCGTTGTTTTGAATAGTGACGTTCCCGCCTACCGACATCAAAGCAGGGAAATCGACGGCTCCCGTCATTGGGTTATTGACTACCAATAGGTTTCCCGACCCTCCCGGGCAGGTTGTTCCCACCGACATGAGGGTAGGGAGAGTGATATCGGTAAAAGAGCTGTTGTTGTCGGCGGCATTGGTACTGCCGATAGTCAAACTACCGCCCACGGTTTTCAAATTCATCAGGTCGTTCAGGTTCATCGGGTTTCCCGTGACGTTGAAATCCCGGATGATGAGGTTTCCGCCCACCGAGATCAGCTCTTGCAAGTTGCACAAGTCGGTGATAGGATCTCCTCCCGCCATATCCGTTCCTGTTGCGGCATTTCCATTGCCGTCGATAATGAGGCTACCTGTGATGTGGGTATACTTACAGTCCCCAGGTCCTTTAAAGGCATCTATTTGTGCCTGAGTGCTCAGCGTTATGGAGCCCGTAAAAGTGACCGGAGCACTACAAGCGGAGCCGCACTGGGCTAAGAGCAGGTTCTTCGACCCGAAAAGGATGAGCCCTAAAAAAAATGCGAGAATTCCCCAAGAAAAGTAGGTAACCGTTTGGAATGCATTTTTTACGAGGGACAGAGGAGAAAGGGTAAATGCAAACGGCATATGGGTAAAAGTTTTTAATGTGTTAGCGAGAATGAAGGAAACAGGCGCGTGTCTGTTTTCAGTCGATTGGTGTGGTAGAAGGGCGCTCCGTTACCGCGTGCAGCGCGCGGGCAAAGGGCATTTAGCAAGCATCGGGTGAGCTGGCCAAAGGGGGAATACGTGCGAAATGGAAAGCCACTCGCTTCGGTTGGGATGGAGGATTTTGGAACATGGGCCGCTGTACGCGAGGCCACAGCAGAAGATTTTCATGGATATAATCTGTTAATGGAGTACGAATGGGAGGCACTCACAGGAGATTAAAGACACTGTCATCGCCACAAATGTAGTGCCGAAATAGTATACCAAATAGGGTAGTTTTAGATAGCGGTCAAAAAAATTGTCCTTGCTGAGGTGTAACGCACGCGCGCTATTTCGAATCTATGGTGCGATGGATAGGCCAAAAAAGCCAAACTTGCAGCGGAGAGTCTAGGTGTGTAAATGAAAACGCTTTAAAATATTTGTCATGCGTGCGCTTACATTCTTCTTCTTTTTTAGGTGCGTTTGGCGTACTCCTTTGACCTTTGGCCAGCGCTATTGGGAAATGATCGAGGCGGGCACTTATACACTGAGCGACATCCAGCGCGAGGCTGAGGCCTATTTCGACCGCGAGGGGCGCGGACAAGGTTCGGGCTACAAGCAATATCGGCGCTGGGAATACGTGGCCAGCATGGAGCTGGACGAGCAAGGAATCAAATACCCCAACCAGTTATTGGCGCAACAGGCGCGAGCGCTTCGGCGCGCCTTTCGAGAGCAAGAGCGGGAGAGCGATGTCTTTAACGGCAACTGGAAGTCGTTAGGGCCGACCTACTGGAACGCCACCTCGAGCTGGAACCCCGGTGTGGGTCGAATTACCTCCATTGGCCTCGACCCTCGAAATGCCGAACACATCATCGTCGGCAGCCCTACCGGAGGGGTATGGAAGACGCTGGACGGCGGCAACACATGGGAGCCGCTAACCGACGAGTTCTCCACGGTAGACGTGTATGCGCTGGAGAGCTCGCCCCGGAACAGCGACGACTACCTATGGGGCAGCACCAGCGGGCGCATCTACCGGTCGACTGACGGAGGGCAGACCTGGTCGGCGACGAGCCATGTCGGCGGAAGCGGACGCGTCATCCGCTCCAGCACCACCCTACCAACCCCAACACCGTATACGCCGTGTCGGAGTCGAACGGCCTATTCCGCTCGACCAACGGCGGCAACTCCTGGGCGCCCGTGTCGGGCGTCAGCGGCAGGGCCGGTTACGACGTGGAGTTCAAGCCCGGTGACCCCAACACCATCTATTTTTCCGGCACCCAAGTGTATCGATCTACCGATAGCAGCGCCTTGTTCACCGCCACCGGCAACTTTGACACGGCTGGCAACGCCTACAAGATGATGGCAGTCACACCGGCCGACTCAGAGCGGCTCTACGTGCTCGAGGCTAAAGGAAAGGTCTTTGGCGCCTTTTATCGATCTACCGACAGCGGCAACACGTTTGCGAAGACGGTGGACGGCAGCACCATCAACTACCTCGGGTATAGTCCTACGGGAAACGACAACAAGGGGCAGGCCCCTCGCGACATGGACGTGGCAGCGCACTCCTTTGATGCGGATGAAGTACACATTGCCGGCATCAACACCTAGAAATCGATCGACGGCGGAGGGTTCTTTTACCTCACCTCGCACTGGGTGCCCAGCACAGCCCTAAACTATGGCGTAGGCTATGTGCATGCCGATGTCGACATCTTAAAGCTCGCCGAAGGCCGCCTCTACGTTGGCGCCGACGGCGGTATCTTTAGCAGCGACGACGGAGCCGAGACGTTTCAAAACCGAACCGACGGCTTAGGGATTCGAGAGTTTTACAGGATAGGCGTGTCGCAAACCAACCCCAACTTGGTCAGCGGGGGCTCCCAAGACAACGGCACCAGCGTCATGCGCGGCCCCGAGCGCCAGTGGGTGGATTGGCTC
This sequence comes from Lewinellaceae bacterium, assembly GCA_037445225.1. Classification (GTDB taxonomy): domain Bacteria; phylum Bacteroidota; class Bacteroidia; order Chitinophagales; family Saprospiraceae; genus M3007. The sequence continues at coordinate 4,526 of JBBIKW010000001.1, forward strand.
GGCGCTGACGGCATGGAGACGTTTGTGGACTGGAGCAAAGAAAAAGTGCTCTACGGCACCTCGCAGTATGGCTCCATGTATCGCTCCACCAACCAAGGCAACTCCTACAGTGGTATTTCCAAGCCGCAAGGGGTGGAAGATGGCGCCTGGGTGACGCCCTTCGAGCAAGACCCACAAGAGCCGCAGACCATCTACGTCGCCTACGCCGACATCTGGAAGAGCCCTACCGGCGGCGGCAACTGGGTTAAGATGTCCGACTTCGGCGGCGACAACTTCAACCACCTGAAGGTTGCGCCTTCCGACAATCGGCGCCTCTATGCGGCGCGTAAAGCCCAGCTGTTCACGACAGCGGATGGCGGGAATACTTGGACGGAGGTCACTTCCCGCCAGTGAAGCAACAACATCAACTTCATTGCCGTGCATCCGCAGCAACCGGAGCGCCTGCTGATCGTCGTGTCGAACCAAGTATATCACTCCGACGATGCAGGCATGAGCTGGACCCCCATAAGCGCAGGACTTCCCTGGGGCGCCAAGTACTGCGCCGTTTGGGAAAACACGGGCAAAAACGGCATTTATGTGGGCGGCTTTGGCTTTGTGGCGTATACCAACGACGACCTGAAGGGGCAATGGATAGGCTTCTTTGAGGGATTGCCCAACGTGCGCGTGTACGAGCTGGAAATCAACTACTTGTCGGAGACCATCTTTGCCGGAACCTATGGCCGTGGACTGTGGGAGTCGCGGCTGTACCACGCGCCCTCGTCGAGTGCGATCGAGCCCACAGCACCGCTGAGCGCTCGCCTGTATCCCAATCCTGCACAAGATCGCCTATGGCTGGAGGTTCGCTCCGAGCAGGTCCAATGGGTACACCTCGAAATCTTGGCACCCGACGGACGCCTTGTGGGCAGCCTTTATCGAGGGCCATGGCCGTCGGTTTTGCGCGCCCAAGAGATAGCCCTTCCACTGCTGCCTGCGGGGATCTACCTCTACCGCCTGACTACCGATATGGGCCACTTCTAAGGGCGATTGGTGCTGGCTCCGCAATAGCGAACCGGCACGGCCGACAAACAGAGAAGCAACCGGCCTCACTACAACACCATCTCTAATCGTTATAAGTATAAGATCGTATTTTTGAGCGCGAGGACATTGCCCGTGCACCAACGAGCGCCCTTTGCTGTTTACTGCTTAGGTATGAACACCACCATGGTTTTACGGTCGAGATACGGTTTTTTTTTCTGGAGCATAACCGCCTGGGTCTTTTTAGTTCCACAGGTCGCTTTTAGCCAAACGACGGCGCAGACCTCTTTCGGCAAAAACCGCGTGCAATACCATCGCCAATTCGACGAGTGGATGCACTACGAGACGGCGCACTTCGACACCTACTGGTACGGCGACGCGCGAAACATAGCGCAAGCCGCTCTTCAAATCGCCGAGTGGGACTTCACCGCCGTACAGCAGCTGTTGGAGCACCAAATCTCCGACAAAATCGAGATGCTCGTCTTTAGCCATCTGAGCGACCTGAAGCAGAGCAACATCGGAGAGGAGGAGCTGCTGACGATGAAAGCCGGAGAGACGAAGGTGCTGGGCAACAAGATATTCGTCTATTTCGACGGCAATCACCAACATCTGCGCGCCCAAATCCGCGAAGGCACGGCTAAGGTGGTGCTCTACTCTATGCTCTACGGCAGCAGCTTGCAAGAGGTCGTTCAAACAGCAGTGGCTGTCCAGCTGCCTCCTTGGTATCTCAACGGCTTGGTGGCTTATTGCGGCGAAGAGTGGAATACGGAGCTGGACAACCGCTTGCGCGATTATCTCCTGCGAAGAAAGGTGCTCACCTTCGACCAACTGTCGCGCGAAGACCCGCGCCTGGCAGGGCATGCCTTCTGGTACTACATCGGACTGCACTTTGGCAAAGGCACCATCAGCAACCTCATCTACCTGACGCGCATCAACCGCAGCGTCGACGTCGGCTTCCTCTACGTCTTGGGCAGCGGCTATCGGCGCACCACCGAGGCGCTTATGGAGTATTTTCGAACGCGTTACCGCGATGAAGAGCAGGGCATGCGCAAGCCGGACGACAAAGGCGAAGTGCGCTTCAAAAACCGGCGGCAACTGCCCGTTTACGGCATCCAGCTCAGCCCCGATGGCAAGCGCATCGCCTGGGTGACAAACGACCTCGGAAAATGGCGCGTTTGGATGAGAACAGTGGGAAAGGACAGCAAGCCACGCCGACTGCTGGGCGGCGGACAGCGCAATGCCCTGCAAGCGACCGACTATCAGACGCCGATCGTGGCCTTCAGCCCTGCCCTCAACGAGGTGGCGGTCTTGTACGAACGCCGCGGGGTGCTCTACCTTACACAAATCGACCTACAGACCTATAAGCGGCAGACAAGACCGCTGGCCCCCGACTACCAACGCGTCTACAGCATGCAATATCTCAATCCAGCAGTGTTGGTACTCTCGGCTTGTGTGCGCGGCTACAGCGACTTATTTCTATACAACACGGTGAACCGAAACACCGAACGGCTCACTCAGGACTTTTGGGATGACTTAGACGCTTCTGTCGCTGTACTCGACGGGCAGCGCGGCATCCTCTTCAGCAGCAACCGCCTCAGCGACACGCTTGCCCCGCAGAAATTGGACACTGTGCTGCCCATCGGGGCGTTCGACATCTTCTTTTTAAATCTCGACCAGCGCAGCAATGTCTTGCTTCGGCTCACCCATACGCCACACTTCGACGAGCGCGCCCCCGTAAGTTTGGACAGCGCGCGTTTTGCCTTCTTGAGCAATGCCAGCGGCATCCACAACCGCTATGCGGGTTACTTGGAGCCCTATATCGCCTATTACGAAGACGTCATATACCTGCGCGATGGTGCCGAAGTGCGCGCCCTTCACACGCAGCAGCGCGGCGAGTGGCCTTTCGAGCACGTGTTGACCTTTTTGGCGCCCACCGACAGCGTGCTGAAAAACTTAGATACGGCTAGTATCGACAGCCTACGCACCTTCCCCGTCGTCCGGAAGCGTTCGGTGACGTATCCGCAGACGAACTACGACCGCAACGTGGGAGAGCTCTGCAGCGCACCCAGGGGCGGACGATTGGCCGAAAGTATCTGGCGCGAGGGAAGGCAACACCTCTATGTGCGGCCCGTGCAGCCGGAGCTGCGGGTGCAGCCGTGGACGACCCGCCTGCGCGAGATGAGCCTTCGGGCCCTGGGATTGCCTGTCCCTAACATAGCGGTTGTGCCCCCTCCTTCATCCGGCCTCGAAGAGGCTGCGGAGCCGATAGACTCCGTACAGGGGCCGCTTTGGCGTTCTTACTCCGACTCTGTGCAGGGCATACCGCCGGGATGGCTCTTTCAAGTACCGCTTCACTTGCTCGAGCCCGGCCCCTCATCGCCGCCCGCTGCAGAAGGCCCTACAGAGGAAAAAGCCCCTGCGCTCGTTTTGGAAGAACCGAAGGTGCAGCCGTTGCTTCCCAGCGCACCTCCTCGCTTGCGCCCAAACCCACCTTCGGAAGGCGTGCATCGGTTCCAACCTTCGCGCATCGTCCCCTATCGCCTGCGCTTCCGCTCCGAATTTCTCTCCACCACCTTAGATAACAACCTCCTTTTCGAAGGGCTCGAAAGCTTCGCCGGAAGCCCGCAGCCGTTCACTACGCCGCCGCCCGGCATCCTGCTGCGGCTCAACCTAAAAGATTTACTCGAGGACTACGTCATTGAAGTGGGCATGCGCCTACCTACGACGTTCAACGGCACAGAGTATTTTGCTTGGTTCGACAACAAGAAGCGCCGCCTAGACAAGCGCGTGGCGCTCTATCGCCGAAGCCAAAACCACGCGGTGGAGTCGGGGATTGGCGGGCCCGTTACTTCCCGTCAGGTGCGAACGACCACTACCTTAGGGCAATACGAGCTGCGCTATCCGCTCGACCCCTTCTTCAGCGTGCGGGCTATGGGCACCCTTCGGCAGGATAAAACCATCACGCTGAGCACCAACCGCCAAACCTTAGAGGCGCCCGCCTTTTCCGAACAACGCGTTGCGCTGCGCCTGAGCGCTGTCTACGACAACACCATCCCCGTCGATCTCAATCTGCGCATTGGCACGCGCGCGAAGGTATTTGTAGAAGCCGTCAAGCGGTTTGAGTTCAACACCGAGCCCAGCTGGCGCCTGCGATTGGACCGAGGGTTTATGACCGTCTTAGGCGTAGACGCTCGACACTACCAGCCATTGCTTCGCCATAGCGTGTTGGCCCTGCGCCTAGCGGGCGCCACGACCTTTGGCTCGGAGCGCATCCTCTATTTCTTAGGCGGAGTAGACAACTGGATCTTTCCCGCCTTCAACAACAACATCCCCGTTCCGGAGGAGGGCAACTTCGCCTTCCGAACCTTGGCGGCCAACCTGCGCGGCTTTAGGCAAAACATCCGAAATGGGAATTCTTACGTCCTTCTGAACAGCGAGCTGCGCCTGCCCCTGTTCAAATATCTGTCCCGTAAGCCGGTGATGAGCAACCTTTGGCGCAACTTTCAATTGGTGGGCTTCTTCGACGTAGGCACGGCATGGCAGGGCCGCTCGCCCTACAATCCGGACAATCCAATCAACACGGTGTTTTTCTTCAACCCGCCTACGGTCACAGTAAAAGTCAATTACTTCCGCGACCCCATCGTGGCGGGCTATGGTGTAGGCGTGCGCGCACCCGTGTTGGGTATGTTTCTCCGAGTGGACTACGCCTGGGGGATTGAGACCCGCGTAGTGCAAAAGCCGATGTGGCATTTTGCCTTGGGCACGGACTTCTAAGCGGTGGATTTTGGAGGCTTCCAGCGCCACAAGACCCCTGCTGTCAAGCGAAGCATTTGGGCCGTGTTTCGACCGGTAAACATATAGGCGCCGCTAAGAATGAAGCCCAATCGCCCGTTTTCCGAGTAGTACAGGGTACCGCCGGCCTGGGTAAAGGAAACGCCATACGCCTGCGGTAGGTCGGGCACGCCGGGCGCATAGCGGCTGCCTCCCGGCGTATACTGGCGCTCCATCCACACATCGGCGTAGTAGCGCGCGGCGGGAAAGCCCACGCGAAAGAGCGCCGTATAAAAAGAGGCAGGCTGAATGGGAACAAAGTCGGGGCGTACCCTTTGTATGGCCGCGACATCGGACGGATCCAACCGATCTAAGCGCCAATGATAGCCGCCCGTCAGGTTGAAAAATACACCCCATGCAGTTTCCCATTGAACGATGCCGCGCAGCGGCACTGCAGTGGCGCGTTGGCCCAACGCTCCTGCAGCCAACACATCGTAGCGCCTCAGAGGAAACGACGCTCCCGCGCTGAGAAGCGCCCCCAAATGCCCAGCGCTGCCCAAAGGGCGGTACAGCACGCGATATTTAAGGTGCAAGCTGCCGTCCTGCCAACCGCTCTGCTGAGCCGTAAACACGTAAGCCGCGGTAGTTACCGCGTCAAGTCGATCGCTTAAGCCGTATTCTGCAAACAGAGCGAGCGTATTTCCTCGAAAGGCCTCTTCATAGACTTCTCCCACCGCTCCCCAAAAGCGGTTGGCTGCATTGATAGAAAACGACGGCACTACGTCGAGCACTCCCTTGCCCTTCATATAGCCGTCAATAGGGCCCTGCGCTTCGGCAACAGAAACCATCGATACCCATATTCCTATGAAAATCCCCCTCTTCATGCGGCAAATCTACGTGCCCTGTAGAGAGTTTCTCCAAGCAGGTCGCCGACAAGACAAGAAGTTCTGCCACTGCGTCGGGTAGTGCTTTCGAGCGTATGCCACCTCAAAAAAAGCGGAGCAACTGCTCAGCGCAGTTGCTCCGCCATAAGGGCAATATGAGGCAATCTCTCTATTCTGTCTTCACCACTCGCCACACGCCTGTATGGCCGCCCTCCGTGATTTGCAACAAGTAGGTACCTGCCGGCAGCGAAGCTGTCGGCAAATAGAGATCGGCATCTACCAGCGGTTGTTCGAGCACCAGTTGCCCGCTTACGGCACTAAGGCGCACCCAGGTGCCCGGTTGGGGTGGCCGCTCGAAGCGCACGCGGAGGAAGGCATGGAAGGGGTTAGGGATGACTTGGACATCCGACAGCAGCAGTTCCCGAGTGCGGATGAGACACTGGCGAACAGCCACCTGTACGGCAACCGTGTCGGGACAAGCGGCCCCGCCCCACGTGTAGGCGGCTACAATGGTCTGTTGGCCTGCTTGCGTCCAGTCGACTACAATCGCATCGGTCTGTTGGCCACTTACAATAGTGCCGCCCGAGACGCTCCAACGGAAGTCGCTCAAATCCCCAGGAACTAAGCGATACACCCACAGCCCGGTGTCGACGCAGGCGCTATCGGCGCCGACGAGGCTGACCACAGGAGGCACTGGTGCTACAACGGTCTGAACGAAGACGGCAGTGCAGCCGTTGGCATCGGAGACGGTGCATGTATACACGCCCGCTGTCAGGTTGGAAATCGACGGTGTAGCGGCGCCGTTCGACCAGGTATATGTGTAAGGGGGAGTGCCGCCCACTGCGCCAAGCGAGATGAAGCCATCTGAACTTCCCGGGCAACTGACGTGGCTTATGGCCACATTGGCATCTACAGGCTGCGGCTGTTCGACGGTAGCGGAGACGGTAATAGTACATCCTGCGACATCGGTAATGGTTAGGGTATAGGTGCCCGCGCCAACACCGGTCAAGTCTTGCGACATGCTGCCGTTAGACCACAGGAAGGTGTAGAGTCCCTGCCCGCCGCTGATGCTAACCGATATGGCGCCATCGCTCTGACCGAAGCAGGTGGTTGGAGTGGCAGCGGCAGAGACGTTCCACGGCGGCGTGAGCAAATAGAATATGCTCGTATCTACGCGCGTGCAGCCGGCAGCATCGGTTACGGTGAGGGCATAGGAGCCAAGCGGCACGTTGGTCTGAGTACTGCCCGATGCGCCGTTCGACCAGGCAAAAGTATAAGGCGACGTCCCACCCAAAACCGCTGCCGAAAGGGTTCCCACAATCGGCGTTACGTCGGGGCAAGAGGTTTGCTGGAAGACGATTTGCGACTGGAGCGGGGGGGCAGGCTGCTCTAAAGTGGCCACTATTACGGTCGTGCAGCCGCTAGCGTCGGTAATGCTCACTTGATAATTGCCCGGCGGTACATTGTCCAAGTTTTGAGTGGTTGCGCCGTTCGACCAAGCGAAGGAGTAGGGAAGTGTTCCACCGGTGACGGCCAACGAGACATTGCCGACATCTTGCTGGCACGGCAAGGCTGTCCACACCGCATTTCCTTGCAGCGCATTGGGTTGTCCAACCGTTGCCGTAGCCGACTGCGTACAGCCTTCGGCATCCGTCACTGTCACGGTATAAGTGCTCGAGGCTAAATTTTCTGCAGTAGATGCCGTGCTGCCGTTGGACCACAGAAAACTGTACGGAGGCGTGCCGCCGGCCACATCGACGGTGGCCGTGCCGTTAGCCTCGCCAAAACACCTAGCTGGGTCGGTCGACAGGCTTAGCTGTAGCGAGCTGGCCTCGTTGACCGCGAAGCTCTGCTCGCGCGAACATCCGTTAGCATCTGTTACGGTGACTGTATAAGTGCCCGCTGAAATACCGCTGAGGTTTTGGCCCGAGGTGCCGTTCGACCACGCAAAGGTATAGGGCGCACTCCCACCACTCACAGTTAAGTCAATTCCACCTGTAGCGGCCCCGGCGCATCCGGCGTCGGTTACTTCACCAACTACCTCGATAGCCGCTCCTTCGTTTATCGTCGCCGTCACATCTATCGTGCAGCCGTTGGCGTCGGACACTACCACCGTGTAATCGCCTGCCGGTACGTCCTCCAAGGTTGGTGAGGTACTCCCTGTCGACCAGAGGTATTCGTAGGGCGGCGTGCCGCCATTGACCGATGTTTCAATGCGACCTGTAGAAGCGCCAGCACACACCACATCCGCAACCGTCAGCTGCACCTCTAAGGGGTCTGGAGCATCTACTTGGACTTCTAACGTAAGGATACAATCGTTGGCATCCGTTAGCGTCAGCGTGTATGTGCCTGCTTCGAGATCGGACAAGTCTGCAGTAGAGGCTCCGTTCGACCACTGGAACACGTAGGGTGGCGTTCCCCCTAAGGCGGTAACGGTTATGCTTCCATCCGCTACGTCAGCACAGCTGGCGTCGACAGCTGTAGCGTCAGCGCTTAGTGGCTCGGGCTCCTCGATGAGCACCTCCGCCTCTGCCGTGCAACCGTACTCGTTGGTTACGACCACCGTATAGATGTCGGGAGATAGATTGTCAATGGTCGCTGTGTTGGCACCCGTCGACCATTGATAGGTGAATACAGAGCCGCCCGTCGCTACTGCCGTAGCTGTCCCGTCATTTTCGCCCGCACAGGAGACGTTGGCGGCCTCGATACTAATGCTGGGCGTAACGGCGCTGTACAAAGTATTCGCCAACACACCGACGCTGGGGTTGTAGTAAGAGCCGCTGGGCACTTGCTCGAGGCGCAAGGCGCGAACCATGTAGTAATTTTGTCCATCTACAGGGAACGAGTCGACGAAGGAGGTTCCCGTCACCGGTGGGCTGATGAGTTGGTATGCGCTGTCGGGGTGTTCTGACCACAGCACCAAATAGCCTAAGTCGGCGTCTGGAGAAGCGTCCCAGCTGAGGTGAATGGTTCCGCACTGAGGCGTAGCCACCAAGTTTTGCGGCGGGCGCACGGCGTGCGCGCGCAGGGTAGGGTCTCCCAATAGACCTACGTGGACGAGGTCGGCGCCAAAATTGGGCGGATAGACGGGGAACTGCAAAAAGCTGTTGAGCCATACCCAATACGTACTGGTCAAGATAGGTTCGCCCAAGGCCATATGGTGCAAATGCCAGTTGGGGCGCCCAGCCCAAGCGCAGGTCAGAATACTGCCCTTAGAGGCCAGCGCGCTGGGCATGAGCGGGTTGGTCTCGTAGTCCCAATCGCCAAAGTAGCTGCCGAACAGCATCGAAAAGACGATATTCACACTGTCGGTTTGAAAATTGGCCGACGTGCCTACGCCCGCTGCGCTGGTGTAAGTGCCGGCGCCACAGCCATAGCCGATGAGGAAGCTGTTGTTGTTGGTGTCGTTGAAAAAGTCGAGGTCGCTCACAGAAGCAGCTCCCGTAATCGCATAGCCGTTCCGATAGCCGTTTTGGGCAAATGCTTCGCCGCCAAAGTAGCCGAAGTTGTCGTCGACCAACGTCTGACGCGCAGGGTTGTACGCACCGGTTCGGAAAGCGTGGTTCTTGTTGAAGTAGCGGCGGTAGAGCTCCACTTGCGGCACGTCCCAGCCGCTAAGGTTAGAAAAGTCTACGCGGCCGACCACCAGCTCTGCCAGCGTCGGCGTTTGGCTTTGGTCGAACTTGCCGTCGCCGGGGACGTTCCGGTTAGCCGGGCGAGCCGCGGCGGTGTTATTAACGGTGTTATCCGTCCAGGCATCTTCATCCATATCGCCGTAGTAGTAGTCGGTAGGCCAGGCGCCCTGGTGGTCAGGGTGTCCGTCGGGAGCGATATTTCCCGAGTAGGGCACTGGGATATTTCCCAAGAGCAGAACGGCGACCGTGTTGTCTGGGTCGCTCTCATACTCAGATCGGATAAGCGCTTTGACGGAGGGTACCGTGCTGGTGGCGACATCAATGTCGCGGCGAACAACTTGCCAGCCATCCCCTCGGAGGTCGCCAACCAAGCGGTCTAACTCCGCCGCTAACGGCCCAGAAAGGGCATCGTCGACCACGAGGATGAGCCTTCCGCGATACAGCGCCGGCAGCACTTCAATGCCCGCATAGGTCAACCCTATGCGCTGAGCAGGAGTGCCTGTGCCGCGCTTGATCACGATGTACTCGTAACCTACGCCCGGCGTTACATTGACATCGGTGAACGTAGTGGCATTGCCCGGCAGGGCAATCGCCTGCCATTGGGTTTGGTTGATTAACTTACGACCGATGATGGTCAAGGTGTCGGTAGGCTGCGAGGGAAAGGACAACGCGATGGACGGAGGCGAAGTGTTGACCGAAACGGTAATGGGAACAACCACATCTGCCGCTGTTTGCGCCGCAGCATAGCACAAGGCTGCCGCCCAGGCGAGGAATAGGAGCAGGTGCTTTTTCATAGGAAGACTAAAAATTTGAAGGTGAACGGTATAGGGAGTAAAAAGGCGAGGTAAGATAAGGCGAGCGAGACAATTGCGCGCTTGTTGTAGCGGGCCCACGTAAAAAAAACAGCCATCCCGCTTCGGCGAGATGGCTGCAGTGCGAGAGCGCTTCTCGACTATTCGGCATCTAACAAGGGCCGCGGAAACTTCTCGTGCACGACGTCGCCCGGCCGGTCCTTAGGAATTTGGTCGAGGCGGCCGTAGCGGCGCATATCGATCCAGCGGTGTCCCTCGCCAAAGAGCGAGTAGCGCCGTTCGTGTAAGAGCTGGTTGACCAGCGAGGCATCGTCGGTGGGGCCGGTGTAGTTGCCCAAGCCCGCTGCTGCGCGCACCTTGTTGATTGCTTTAACGGCCTCAGCGTTGTCGCTGCCAATATGTGCTTCCGCCCACATCAGGATGAGCTCTTCATTGCGGATGATTGGGAACGGAGCGATATTTGAAGCGACCAAGGTCACCTGTACATCGCCGGAAAGCCCATCGGTAGAGAAGGGCGTTGCCAATTGGGTGGTTTTCTTATCGAAACGCTGGTCGCCAGGTTCGGCATTAGCGACAAACTCCGGATGCGCCACATAGGCCGTCTGGAACGGCACGGTGTACAGCGGGTTGAAGAGGTTGTTTCCGCCTGCGCCGAAGACGTAATACACGCCGTCGTCCATGTTGCCGTCCAGATTGAGCCAGGTCTGCTGTAGGAAAGACTTCATAGCGCCCTTGTCTCCTTGATACATTGCCACTCGGGCGGCGAGGGCGCGGTTGAACTGGCGCACGCGATTGACATCGCCCAACGTAGAGGTAAATAGGAATTCGGCGCCGTTGAGTTCGTCGTACGCCTTGTCGAGCATCTCCCGAATGTCGCGCAGCGCTTCCGTGTAGGTTCGGAAAGGCCCCAATCGGTCGGGGTTTTCCACGTCGGTACGGATGCCGTTGGTATACTGGCGATTGAGTTCCAACAGCAGCGAGTAGGCCATTAAGGTGCGGGCGTGACCGATAAAGCCGTTGCGCTGGGCGGGCGTCAGTGTTGCCGTGCTGTTTTGCGCGGCGTGAATCTGCACCCAAGCGGAGCGCACGGCCCGGTAGCGCGCCGAGTACGAGCGGGTGGTGAGGAAGCCGTTGTTGTCTAAACCACCGCCGCCTTTGCCGAGCAACTCGCCGGTATAGCGCGGATCGGTATTGCGCAGATCCCAGTATTCGCGCCCGACGATGTTGACCGTCCAGTAGTAGAACTCCATGTCTACGCGCAACACCGCCTCGCAGCCGGTAGCCAACAGGCGCAAGTCGTTGAGCGTGGCGCCGCCGTTCTCGAGGTTGATCTGGTCGGGAGCATTAGGGTTGGCTATATTTTCCAACTTGCAAGCGCTCCAAAGGGCCGAGAGCGCTATTAGGAATAGGCCTGCTTTTAGGAATGTCTTTTTCATCTTTTTTATTTTTTAGCTTGAAAAAGGAAAGATGAGAGGTCCTTAGAAATTCGCCGTTAGGTGGAACACCCAGCGCTTCGAGCTGGGGAACGGCGTTACCTCTACGGTGTTCGCTAGCACGTTGTTGCCGAAGTTCGACACTTCGGGGTCGTAGCTGTTATACTTGAAGAAGTTGAGCACGTTGCGGCCGCTCACGCCGAGGCGCAGGCTAAGCCTATCGCTAAACACGCGGCGCGGGATGTTATAGTAGAGGCCGATTTCGCGCAGGCGGACGAAGCCCGCATCCTCTATCCACGGCTGCGTATTGCGGTTGGCGTTCCACTGTTGAACGCGGTATGGGCCGTTGCCCAGCTGGCCTGTAGGGTCAAGGGTTTTGTCGTCGTAGTCCCAGGTGAGTTGCCCTAAGTCCCACAACAGCGTGCTGAGGTTGATAGCATCGCCGCCCTGCCGCCAGTGGATGAGAAAGTTGAGTTCGAAGCGGCCCAAGCTGAACGCGTTGTTAAACGCCATGTTGAAATCCGGCTCTGCGTCGCCATAAATTTTATACGATGCGGTTCCAAACTCCGGATCGTCGCGCGGCACCGTGCCTACAATAGTCGTTGCCGGCAGGCCCTTCTCGATGCGGTATTGGCCCAAGCTGAGCGCAAAACCGCCGATGAAGAATGGCGGCACGTCCAGGCGCGTCACTTCCGAGCGGTTTCTCCAGAAGCTAATGCCACTGGTCCAGTTGAAGTTGGGCGTGCGGATAGGCACTAAGTCTAAGCCGATCTCGATACCGCGGTTCTCCAACCCGCCGGCGTTGACCACCTGGGTGGTGAAGCCGGTCGACTGCGGTATCTGAGCGCGCAGCAGCAAGTCGTCGATGCGCTTAATATAATAGGTGATGTCGACGACGACACGGTTCTTGAAGAAGCCTAAGTCCGTGCCGAACTCCAGCTCGCTTTGGCGCTCTGGTCCTACCTCTGTATTGCCGCGCAGCGTTGCCGTATACAATCCGTTGGAGGAGCCGATAAAGGTGGCCACCATGGGGTTAAAGCGATCGTCGAAGTTGGAGAAACGGCCGGCCTGTCCGTAAGCGGCGCGGAGCTTGGCTTGGCTGAAGAGGCTGGGCAGGATGCCGAACTCGTGCAGGTTAATAGCGACGTTGGCCTTAGGATAGTAGTACAGCTGGTCGGCATTGCCGTTGTTGGTCGACTTGTCGCCGCGGAGACCCACCGATACCATGATGCGGTCTTTCCAGTTGATCTCCTGCTGCACGAAGAAGCCGCGGTCTTTTTGCGGATAGCGGCGATGGAACACCGATACGGCACCCGATTGGTCGAGGTTCGTCTGAGAGCCGTTGAGCCCCGTAGCAGTAGTGATGATGGTGTTTTGATCGAAGTTTTCCGCCGTCAAACCGCCCTGCGTACGCCAGGTAGTGCCGCCCTTGCTGACGTGGGTGTACACCAAGAAGCCCCATAAGTTGGTGTTGGTGTTGAGCGTGCGGCCCGCAATCGATACGCCGCCTAACGTGCCTGGATTGCGGAAATAAGAGAGGTTTTGCGGAAAGATAGCCGTAGTATGCAGTGTATACTGGTCGACACCAGCTCGGATAACTGCCTTAAGCTCGTTGTTGTCGTTGTGCCACAGGCGCACGTTGATGTTGGCGCCGCCGATATAGCGATTGACCTGCTCGCGGTTGGTCACCAGCGCTACCGTCTCTAAGATGTTCGAGCCCACCGAGGGTACTGCTGGATAGTCGCCGCCCGGCGTTTCGGGTTTCAGCTTGAGCCAAGGCTTGGTGAAAGCGTGGGCATAGCCGATGGTAGTGTTGGTGTTGGAGTTGTTGAAGAACCCGCGGTCGGCTTGCGAGTTGATGTAGTTGTTTGTGATATACACGTCGAGCCAGTCGTTGAAGCGGTGCCCGATGTTGACGCGGCCGGACAGCTTTTTGTAGCCGGTGTTGTCGACCAAGCCGCCCTCGTCGCGATAGGTGCCGCCGATGAAGAAGGACGTCTTGTCGGTGCCACCCGATACATCCAAGCGCGTAGCCGTCAGCAGCGGGCGATTGTCGTAGAGCTCCTTCTCGTAATCGGTTAGACCGTTCTGTTCAAAGAGTGCCCGATCGGCTGGGCCGAACTCTTGCTCGACCAAATCCGCTGTCCAGTTGCGCATGCCCAACAGGCGAATAGGTTGGCTAAAGCCCACCGACTGGGAGAGCGTCACGCGGGTTTGGCCCGACTTGCCGCGCTTGGTGGTGATGATAACTACCCCGCCGGCCGCCCGAGAACCGTAAATAGCAGCCGCCGAAGCGCCTTTTAGGATCTCGATGGTCTCGATATCTTCGGGATCTAAGTCGGCGATGCGGTTGGAAGCGTCGTCTTGGTTGGTAGAGGGGTTACCTCCTCCCGCTGCGGCCGAGACGATGTTGGTGCCCAACGTGATGGCGTCGTTGTTGACAAACACGCCGTCTACGATGTACAAGGGCTGCTGGTTGCCGAAGATAGAGGTCACCCCACGCAGGCGCACCGAGAAGCCGCCTCCCGGCGCTCCCGAGTTGGCCCGGATTTCGGCACCGCGGAACTTGCCGTATAGGGCCCCATCCATAGTGCTTTGGTTGGTGATACCCGTCAGTTCGCGCGCGCTGATGGTAGCTACTGCGTTGGCCAAGTTAGCGCGCTTGACGTTGGTTGCCAAACCCGAAATGATGACCTCATCCAAACCCGCCAGGTCTTCCTCCAAAGTGATATCCACCTGCGCGTTGTTTGAGGAGACATCCACCTGGGCTGTCTTGTAGCCCGTATACGTGATGATCAGCGTTCCCGCCGCAGCCGGCACTTCGATGCGGAAGTTACCGTTGAGGTCTGTCGATGTGCCGCGGTTGGTGCCCCGTACGGCCACGGTAGCCCCCACTAAGCCCTCGCCATTGGCATCCACCACTCGGCCGGTCGCCGTAAACTGTGCATGCAAAGCACCTACGCCTATCAGCATAAGCACTGCCAAAAGGGCCGTCTGAAAAAGTAGTCTGTACTTCATAACATAGAGCATTTTGTTTAGTGTACGTTACAAGAAAGGATTAAGAAGTCGATGCAAACATAAGTCAAAAACAGAACACTTTGAAAAAGTTTTAAATGGCAAATTATAATATTAATTTTTGATTCAAATTAAGAATAAAATGCGTTAACACGCGTCGTATGGCACCACAGTCCAAATGTTTTTTTGCCAGGGTACTGTCGCATTCCAAATATGCGCCAGCAGTAGCGCGCCCTTTGAGCGAGATGCCGTTACCTTTGTGGCCCGAACCTATACTCGCGGCTTCACCGGCAAGCGTAGGCCAACCCGCGGATGGACATTTTACTGGTCTTTCTTAAAAATCCTATTCCAGGCAAGGTAAAGACGCGCTTGGCCCGCACGGTGGGCGATGAGGAGGCCGTGCGCATTTATCGCTTTTTGGTGGAACGAGCGCTTCGAGCGACGGCAGAGGCCCCCGTCGACCGCCGCTGGCTCTTTTATGCCGAAGGCATTCCCGTCAACGGAGCCACTTCTGGAGGCGGCTCTATGGAGCAGTACCATCAGTGCGCGGGAGATTTGGGCCAACGCATGGCCGATGCCTTCGGCAAGGCTTTCGCCGCCGGCGCCACGCGAGTGGTCATTATCGGCAGCGATTGCCCTGAGCTGAGCAGCGCTCATCTGCGCGCTGCATTCGACGCTTTAGGCCAAAGCGACCTGGTCATCGGCCCAACGCTCGACGGTGGGTACTATTTGCTCGGGCTCAATCGCTTCGAAAACGCCCTCTTTGAGCACATTGCCTGGAGCACCTCCGAGGTGTTTGCACAGACGTTAGCCGTTGCGCGTCAGAAGGGACTGACCTACTGCCAGCTGCCTACCTTGGCGGATATCGATACCGAGGCGGATTGGAAGGCTTATCTAAAGCGCTCTCAAATATCCTGGTAAAAGACCTTATTGCGTCGCAAATCACTGACCCACATGCTTTCCATAGAAGCCCTGCAAGAGATGCTGGCGGAATACGCCCGCAAGCACCCCTTCCCAGTAGAGCCACCCCAGCTCTACGAGCCTTGCACTTACATGCTGTCTATCGGTGGAAAGCGCTTGCGTCCACTGTTGGCGCTGATGGGCTGCCACTTGTTTACCGACGCGGTAGAGAAGGCGCTCCCCGCGGCGTGGGCTGTAGAGCTGTTTCACAACTTTACCCTCATCCACGACGACATCATGGATGCCGCACCGCTGCGCCGAGGCCATCCCACTGTACACACGCGCTGGGACATCAATACCGGCATTCTGAGCGGCGACGTCATGCTCATTTACGCCTATCAACATCTGCTGCGCGTTCCGGAAGCGGCTCTGGCCGCAGAGCTGGTGCGCGTGTTCAGCCGCATCGCTATTGCCGTATGCGAAGGGCAACAGTGCGACATGGACTTCGAGCGCTGCGATGAGGTACCCTTGAGCGCCTATTTGCGCATGATCGAGCAAAAAACTGCAGTACTTCTCGGCGGCGCCTTAGAGATGGGTGCGCGCTGCGCTGGAGCCCCTTCAGCTGACTGCGAGCACCTGTATCACTTTGGCCGGCTGGCCGGCACGGCCTTTCAAATTCAGGACGACTGGCTGGATACCTATGGCGACCCGCAGCGCGTGGGCAAGCAAGTGGGCGGCGATATCTTGCAAAATAAGAAGACCTTCCTGGTGCTCAAAGCGATGGAACTGGCCACGGCAGCCGACCGCCAAGAACTTCAAAGGTGGATGCGCTCGCCGGCAACGACGCCGGGCAAGGTAGAAGCCGTGCGCGCCATCTTCGACCGCTACGACATCTCCGCTCATGCCGCCGCTGCCAAACAACAGCTCCAACAAGCCGCCTTCGACCATCTGAATGCGGCAAGCGCACCGCTGCACCGACAGGCACTCTTGCGCCAGACGATGGCTCAGCTCTTAGAGAGAGACTGCTGAGACCTTAGCGATACATCGCCTCAATTTCGCGCCGAAACTTTTCCAGGATGACCCGCCGCTTCAGCTTAAGCGTGGGGGTCAATTCGGCCTCCGAACCGTCGCTTTTGAAGGGCTCCCAACTGCAGGCCAAGAGGGTGAAGCGCTTGATTTGTTCGTGTCTGCCGAAGTGGGTATTGATGCGCTCCAACAGCATCTCGTAGCGCCGATATACTTCGGGTAAGCTGAGTATCTCCTTCAAATCAGTCCAAACAATGCCGTGCCGCTCACACCAGAGGCGAAGCCCTTCCTGAGAGGGCACGATCAGCGCCGTGACGTAGCACAGGTCGTCGCCCACCACCATGGCGTGCTCTACCAAAAAATGCTCTTTCAGAGCAGCTTCCAACGGAGCCGGCGCTACGTATTTACCTTGGCTGGTCTTGAGTAGCTCTTTTTTCCTATCGGTAATCTTCAAAAACCGGCGCCCGTCGGGGCCCTCTACCCAGGCGCCGATGTCGCCCGTGGCTAGCCAGCGCTCACCGTTGATGTACCGAATGACTTCGGCCGTCTTTTCCGGCTGTTTGTAGTAGCCTACCATAATGCCTGGGCTTTTCGCCAAAACTTCCCCCTCACCCGGTTGCATTTCCGGCCCAGGCTCCAACAGGACCTCGACGCCATCGAGCAAGGGGCCTACCGTACCCAACAGAGCGCCCTGAGGCTCCATCCGGTTGATGCTAATGGCCGGAGCGGCTTCCGTCATGCCGTAGCCCTCGCGCACAGGGATACCCGCAGCGTTAAAAGTGCGCATCACGCGTACCGGACAGGCGCTGGCTCCCGTGATAATCGCCTTTACCTGGCCGCCCAACGCTTGGCGCCATTTGGAAAAGACCAGCACATCGGCCAACTTCCAGTATACGGCCTTCAGACCCGTGGGCCGGTAGCCAAAATGCCATTCCTCCGTTAGGCGCAGCGCTCCAAAAAAGATGAGGCGCTTCAGGCCGCTCAGCTGCCGGCCTTTTTCCAGGATCTTTTCGTATACCTTTTCCAGTAGGCGCGGCACGGTAGTAAAAAAATGCGGCTGTACCGCGCGCAGGTCGCCGCTTTCGCCGCCTAAGTTGTCGGTGCCGGTAAACGTTACGGAAGCGCACATGGCCGTGTAAGCATACACAGCGGCGCGTTCAAAAATATGGCTCACGGGCAGAAAGCTCAACACGCGATCCCCAGGGCAAAAGGGCAGCAGCCGGCGCACACTTTCTACATTGAAAACAATGTTGGCGTGGGTGAGCATCACTCCTTTGGGATGCCCCGTTGTGCCGGAAGTGTACACCAACGTCATGACGTCGTCGGGGCGGATACTGGCCCGGATGCGCTCCATCTCTTCTCGGCGATGCGCCGCCTGCTGCCCTAAGCGAAGCAGCGAGCGCCATGTGCGCAGGTGCGGATGCTCATCAGCAAAAGAAAAAATCTCTTTGAGCGCAGCCTTTCCCAGCCGCTCCTGTGCCGTGCGCACCTTCTCCCATAAATCGCCCTCGCCCACAAAGCAGTACTGGCTCTCCGACTCGCCCAAAATGTACTCGTACTCGCGAGCACTTATCGTGGGATACATGGGAACATTCAGCACCCCAATTTGCTGCAGGGCAAAGTCCACCACTACCCACGCCGGAGAGGTCTGATACACTACCGTGGCCACTTTATCGCCGGGCTTTAAGCCCAGTTCCAACAGCCCTGAGCTCATCTCTTGGACCATCCGAACCATCTCGGCACTCGAGTAGTAGCGCCACGCCTCACCGCATCTGCTGCCAAAAGCGCGCTCTAAGGGATGCCGCTCCAGCTGTTCGTACAAATAATCGAAAAGCCGCCTTTCCATGGTGTAGCAAACAGATCTTCTTGGAAACCGGCGCGAATATCGAACAGCAGCAAAAAGGCAACAACACTATTTTTACAAAAAAATGAAAATTTATTAAAAATTCTGTCATAAGCCGATATTGCCGGATGTATATAAAACTTAATTGGGAAATTTTTGGATAAACGCGCGATTTTTTTTTTAAAAAAAATTTAACTAAAACTTTGTCGTCTGCGCAACATTGTGGATTTTTGCTCAGTGGGTGAATGAATTGTTCAGGCGTTCAGAGCGATGTGCTCTGAACGGCCTTTTTATCTGCAGACCGAACCCGCAACGTCTCTCAAAGAAAGTACTGAGGGACATATCTCAATCGAAAGAGACGAATGCCTTTTGCAGCGTGGAGCAAAGGGTCTTTTTTGGGGAAAACAGCAGGCAGTTATGAATACGCAGCAGGCGACGCTTCGGCTTATTTTTAAAGGGCGCTTGGATTTCAGCAATGAGCGCACTTTCCAGAAGGTGCACCACCACTGGCAAGTGCGCACAGAGAGTTACTTCAAAAACCAGTTGCTCTTCAAACCCGAACAGGTGTTGGTGTCAGAGAACTACACGCTAACCATCGCCCAACAGAAGCTGTTCGGAACGGAGAAGTCTTGGCGGCTAACCATAGAGCTCTTTCGCGAGCTGGCCCAATACGCAATGGCGGGGTACGTAGCCACTTGGTGCATCAGCAGTAACGAGTCGGTAGAATACGCCTACATCGAGCCGCTCTCCGATAAGGCTGCCGTGCAGGAGTTTTTGCGTGGGCGCCAGCTCACCCATATCCCGGGCAAGGAGGTAGAAGCCGCACAAGCGCTAAGCCGCGCCATTGAAAGGTACGAGCAGCACGCTCTGGCCTACGAACGCCGCGGCTTTGTCAACTACAAATTGGGCAACTACAACGATGCGCTACACGACTTTACGCGCAGCATTTCGTACCATGCCCATCATCCCGACGCATACTATGGGCGCGGCAAGGTGCGCATGCTGAAGAACGACTGGCAAGGAGGCGCGGACGATTTCGAACAAGCGCAAAAAAACTCGTTAGCCCTCCAGCCCATTCATTGGTTGGCTTGCCTGCGTCGAGCCGAGTGCCTGCTACACTTGAAGCGGTACGCTGAGGCGGCTAAATGCCTGCGCTTGTTCGTAGGGCGCACGTTTTCGGAGTCGGATCCCAACCATAACCGGCGTCGACGCGCCTTCTACTTGCTGGGAAAGGCGTTGTTGGGATTGAACGACCCTGCAAGTGCTATTGAAGCCTTCGACATGGCCATAAGCATGCAAGTGCCGGAAGATCAGCGCTCCGAAATCGAGAGCCTGTTGCACCGAGCTATCGCCAAACGCCAAATGGGCTATCCGGAATACACCGCCGACCTCCACGTCGCCGCCCAAAAAGGCTCCGCGGAAGCAGCCCGCCTCCTCGACACCTGGATACCCTAGCTGGGCAGCCATAACCGCCCTCCATGCGTTCTACTCCCAAACCTTTTGCGCGAAGACAAAAGGGCACTAATGCCATACCTTTGCTCCCCTCGCTGTACACCGCTATGGAGAATCGCGACAACTTGATAGAAGTCATTCGGGTACTATATCGCTGGCGAAAAGTCATCCGAAATGCCTGCCTAGCTGCTCTGGTCGTTAGCGTCGGCATATCGCTGCTGCTGGACAATTACTACGAGGCCAAAACGGTATTTTATCCCACCAGCCCACGTTTAGCCAATCCGGAGCTCCTTTTTGGCTATACCGGCCAAGTGACCGACTATTTTGGCTCGGATCGTGACCTAGACCGCTTGATGGAAATTGCCCGCAGCCGAGAGGTAGAGGATTTCCTCATCGAGCGCTTCCGCCTTTATGAGCACTACGATATCGACTCCACGGCTAAGGGCGGCGAACACAAGCTGCGCAAGCGCTTGCGCAAACACTATCGGGTGCAGAAAAATAAGAACGACGCCATAGAGCTCACCGTGGAGGACAAGGACCCGCAGTTGGCCGCCGAGATGGCTAATGCCGCGTGCAAAAAGATCGACGACATCGGCCAGCGCCTCACCAAAGAGAGCCAACGCCGACTGTTGGCTGCCTTCGAAAACAACATGAAGCGCAAGCAAGCCGAGCTAGACCGCATCGCCGACAGCTTGCGCCGCGTACAGGAGTTCTACGGCATCTACGACCCCGGCACCCAAAGCGCCCAAATTGCCGGACAGCTCTCCATGGCAGAACTGGAAGTCATTCGCTACCGCGCGCGCTTGGAAGTGTTGGAGAAAGACCCGAACGTGCCCCGAGATACTCTCGCTTACATTCGGGCCAACTTGCGCGCCTATGAGCAGCAGCGCCAGCAGCTGCGCGGCAACCACGGCAACACCGAGGTGCTCACTGTGGACAGACTCAACGAGGCCATCCCGCGCATCGCTACTCTGCAGGACATGCACTATCAAGCACGCAAACAGCTCACCTACGACATCGAGCGCTACAACCAAATCCTGTCCACCTACTCTACCGATATTCCCGCTTTGTTGGTCATAGAAGCGGCCGAGCCACCTCCGGTAAAAGGTCGCCCCCAACGAAGCCTCATCGTGCTGGCAAGTGTGTTAGCCACTTTCCTGTTCACGGCGTTAGCTGTGTTGATAGCCGACACCTATCGCGATATCTCTTGGCAACAGGTATTCTCCCACTGACCTACCTCCATGTACCCCGCTGAGTTTTCACGTCCAGCTGCGGTGCGTCGGCTGCGCTTATCGCCGCGCCATCTCGTCTATGGGGTGGCATTCCTGGCTATAGCGGGTACTGCGGCCAGTGCTTGGTTCGAGGCGTGGGAATGGACAGCATTGCCCGCGGTGGGCTTAGCGGTGAGCTTAGCGTTGGTGGACTTTAGGCGACTGTATTATCTGTTGATAGCTACCCTTCCACTATCGACAGAGGTAGAGCTGCCCGGTGGGTTGGGCACCGATTTGCCTTCGGAGCCGCTGATGTGGGTGCTAACGCTGACGGCCGTGGCCTGGTTTGTCCGTCACGGGCGCACCGTCAGCAGTCGCTTCCTGCGACATCCCATCGCATTGGCGTTACTGGCACATTTGGCTTGGATGACGTTGGCTTGTCTAACGACAACCTTTGGCGTTGTGTCGCTCAAGTTTTGGTTGGCAAAGGGCTGGTATGTGATCGTCTTCTTTTTCTTAGCCGGTTACCTTTTTCGAGAAGAACGCGATGTGCGAGCCCTCCTCTGGTGGTTCTTCATACCGCTCCTCGCCACGGTGTGTATTGTCTTAGTGCGCCATGCCGAGAGGGGCTTTTCCTTTGAACAGGTCAACTACGTGTTGGGGCCCTTTTACCGCAACCACGTCATGTACGCGTGCATTCAGGCGGTGTTCTTGCCCTTCGTGTGGTTGGGACTGCGGCGCTATCGGCGCTATTCTGGGGCTTGGTGGGGGCTGGCCATAGGCGCGGTGATCCTATTGGCAGGGATCAACTTTGCCTATACGCGGGCGGCCTACGCAGGCCTTTTCGCGATAGTGGGGCTTTACTGGATCGTTCGCTGGCGCCTGTTGCGGGCCACCTTGGTCGCCTTTGCTATAGGGGTAGCGAGCTTCATTGCATTTGTCGTGCGGCGCGACAACTGGTTGCTCTTTGCTCCCAATTACGAGCGCACCGTAACCCACACGCGCTTCGACAACTTACTAGAGGCTACTGTCCGATTAGAAGATATATCCCTGATGGAGCGCGTCTACCGATGGGTGGCGGCCGCCTACATGCTGCAAGAGCACCCCTGGATGGGCATCGGCCCCGGGACATTTTACTTCAACTATCAGAACTATACCGTCTCCAGTTTTAAAACCTATGTGAGCCACAACCCCGAGCGGTCGGGCATTCACAACGGCTTTCTCATGGTTGCCGTAGAGCAGGGCGTCCCCGGATTTGTACTTTTCATCGCCTTTTGCTCGCTCGTCCTGCTGTGGGGGCAGCGAGCTTACCACCGCCTGCGCGATCCCGCTTGGGGCGCTATCACTATGGCGGCGCTACTCAGCTTTGCGCTCATCTGCCTACTCATGCTCATGAACGACTTCGCAGAGACCGACAAAATCGGCTCCCTCTTCTTCATCTGTGCTGCGCTCATCCTCAACGCCAGTCTCCGCGCCGAAGATGAGCGCAAGCAGCCCACCGACAAAGGCCCGCGCTAAAAACACCAGCCGTTCGCCTGGCGCAGCGCCTGAGCGATGCGGCGGCGCTTTTCCTTGACATTCACCGCCGGATACTTAGCAAACCGCTTGAGCCCCATGAGGAAGGTCCGAAGTAAGTCGCCCTCTGCAAACGAAGCCAGGGCATCGGTGGCATTCTTCACCATGCGCGCCGTAGCATCGTGCAGATACACCTGCAACACCGCGTCGTACACTTCTTGCGGCTGCGGCTTGTCGACGCGCTCGGCTAACTTCTGCACCCGCAACAGCAGAGACTCCGCTACAAAAAGGTCGATGAGCATGTCGGCGCAGTTCATCAATATCTCTTGCTCCTCTTTGAGCTGGAGCTTGCCATCCATCTGCATCTTAGCCGCTGCCCCTGCCGTCATCAGGATGATCTTCTTGAAGTCTGCTACTGCTCGGCGCTCCTCGGCATAAGACCCTTCTAATTTTTCGAACGAAGGCATAGCGGCCAACTCCTTTT
The DNA here is from genome assembly GCA_037445225.1 of Lewinellaceae bacterium. Taxonomy (GTDB): domain Bacteria; phylum Bacteroidota; class Bacteroidia; order Chitinophagales; family Saprospiraceae; genus M3007. Next base: position 27,521 of record JBBIKW010000001.1, read on the forward strand.
GCACCGCCCAAGCCGGCCCGACCAGGTCGAAGTGTCCTTTCATGGCGCGCTTGAACAGCTGGTCGACCATGAGCAGGCGGTTGATCTCGTTAGTGCCCTCATAAATGCGGTTGATGCGGTTGTCGCGATAGGCGCGGGCGGCAGGATACTCCTCGCTAAAGCCAATGCCGCCGTGTATCTGCACATTCTCATCCACGCAGTAATCTGCGGCTTCCGAACCGTAAACCTTCAGAATGGAACACTCAATGGCGTATTCTTCAGCAGCCTCCAACATCGCCTGGCCGTACGACTTGCCCTCGGCCTCAGCAGCCACCTTCCGATCTTGCATCAGCTGCGAGGTGCGGTAAGCGGCGCTCTCTCCAGCGAAAGTGCGAATGGCCATTTCGGCCAGCTTGTACTGAATGGCGCCGAAGTTGCCAATGGGCTGGCCAAACTGATGCCGCTCATTGGCATAGCGCGTTGCCATCTCGATTACTTTTTTACATCCGCCCAAACACATGATGCCTAGCTTAAAGCGCCCAATGTTGAGCGCGTTAAACGCGATCAGATGGCCCTTGCCGATCTCCCCCAACACATTTTCGACCGGAACGCGCACATTTTCAAAAAACACCTGGCGCGTAGAAGAGCCTTTGATGCCCATCTTGTCTTCCTCTGCGCCCAAAGTGAGCCCTGGCGTACCGCGCTCCACGATAAAGCCTGTAAACTTATCACCGTCGATCTTGGCAAAAACGATAAAGATGTCGGCAAAGCCGGCATTCGATATCCACATCTTTTGGCCGTTGAGGATGTAGTATTTGCCGTCAGGGCTCAATTCGGCACGCGTCTTAGCCGCTAAGGCATCCGAACCGCTGCCCGGCTCGGTCAGACAGTACGCCGCCTTCAGGTCGCCGCTCACTAACCCAGGCAGGTACTTTTGCTTTTGCTCTTCTGTGCCAAAATACAGGATGGGCAGCATGCCAATGCCGGTGTGCGCAGCAAAGGCCACGATAAACGACCCAGCCGGGCCAAACGCCTCCGAAATCACCGTGTTGGTGTTCGTATCCAAAGCCATCCCACCGTACTCCGGCGGCATATGTGCACCCAACAGGCCCAAATCGCCCGTCTTTTTTAGCAAGCGAACGACGATATTGTCCTCTTGCTTCTCAATCTTAGCGGCATTCGGATACACCTCTTGCTCCAAAAATTCCTCCACCGTTTGCCGAGCCATGCGCTGCTCTTCGCTCAGCTCTTCTGGAATGAATACCGCAGCCGGCGGTGTCTCGCGCACCAAAAATTCCCCCCCCTTCAGGACGGCGCTGTCAACAGTCGTATTACCCATGGCGTATCTGTTTGTGTAGTTCGAGAAAATAGCGAATTTTCGCTACAAAGGTAAAAGGCTAACGAAAAAAAAAGCAAATGTGTTGCGCTTTTTTCACGCGGGTTTGCTCGTACAGGCTTTTGCCATCGACCTTTGCAGGGAAAAACAACCTTTTATCGGTTTGTGGAACGAGAAGCATACATCGTAGATGGCATTCGCACGCCCATAGGCAACTTCGGAGGGAGTTTGGCTCCTGTCCGCACCGACGACTTAGCCGCCCATGTGTTGCAGCAGCTGATGCAGCGCCATCCCGAGGTGGATCCAGCGGCCATTGACGACGTCGTTTTGGGATGTGCCAATCAGGCCGGAGAAGACAATCGCAACGTAGCGCGTATGGCCCTGCTGTTAGCCGGTCTGCCCTATACTGTACCCGGGGAGACGGTCAACCGCCTTTGCGCCAGCGGCATGGCGGCAGCCGTCCACACCTATAGGGCTATCCGCTGCGGCGAGGGAGACCTCTTTTTAGCTGGCGGCGTGGAGCATATGACGCGCGGGCCCTACGTCTTGAGTAAGAGCAGCAAGCCTTACGGCAACGATGCCCAACTATACGATTCTAGCTTTGGTTGGCGCTTCATCAACCCGCGCATGCAAGCGCTTTACGGCACCGAAGCGATGGGCGAGACAGCGGAAAACCTAGTAGATCGCTACGGGATTAGCCGTGAAGACCAGGACCGCTTTGCCTGCTGGAGCCAACAAAAGGCAGCGCGCGCGCGCAACAGCGGCCGCTTAGCGGAAGAGATCGCTCCCGTGCCTATTCCCACCAAGAAAGGCGAGCCCATCCTGTTCAGTCAAGACGAATTCATTAAGCCGAACACGACGATAGAGGTACTGGCTCAGCTTAAACCCGCCTTTCGCCAAGGAGGCACGGTGACGGCAGGCAATGCTTCGGGCCTCAACGACGGCGCTGCCGCCCTACTCATCGCTTCCACCGAGGGGCTCCGCACGCACCGCCTAACACCGCTGGCGCGCATTGTCTCTTGCGCCGTAGTGGGCGTAGAGCCGCGCATCATGGGCATCGGCCCTGTAGGAGCCACTCAAAAGGCACTCCAGCGAGCGGGCCTCCGCCTAGAGGACATCGAGATCATCGAGATCAACGAGGCCTTTGCCGCGCAAGTGCTCGCCTGCACGCGCCTGCTTGGCATGGAGGACGACGATGCGCGCCTCAATCCCAACGGCGGAGCCATTGCCTTAGGCCATCCCTTGGGCATGTCGGGCGCACGCCTGCTGCTTACAGCCGCTCGCGAGCTGCACCATCGCCGAGCTCGCTACGCGCTTTGCACCATGTGCATCGGCGTGGGACAGGGATACGCTGTCGTTTTAGAACAGGCATAGGGTAGAGGGCTAAGAGACCGGCTGCTGCGCGAAAAGCACCTCCGCTTGAGCCACTAAGCGCTCTACTGTCAGGCCAAAATGGCGATACAAGGCCTCATAGGGAGCCGACGCGCCGAAATGGTCTAAGCCTAAGACTAGTCCCTCTGGACCCACATACTTGTGCCACCCCCAGGTCGCGCCGGCCTCGATGGCAATGCGCCGCTGGCAGTGGCTGGGCAACACCGCTTGGCGGTAGGAGAGCGGCTGGCGCTCAAAGATGTCCATGCTGGGCATAGACACAACACGCACGCGCATCCCCTGCTCGCGCAGCACCGGAAGCGCCTCTAACGCAATGGCGACCTCCGACCCCGTGGCGATGAGGATCAGCTGAAAATCTTCATCTTCTGTCAGCACATAGGCACCTCGAGCAGCACCTTGAGCATCGGCTAAGCCCAGCGCCGCGCGGTCGTACACCGGCACATCTTGGCGCGTCAATACCAGGGCCGTAGGGCCCTCTGTGCGCTTGAGTGCCATCTGCCAGGCTACTGCCGTCTCTTGAGCATCCATGGGGCGAATCAGCGACAGGTTGGGCATGGCTCTTAACGAGGCTAAGTGCTCGATGGGCTGGTGCGTGGGGCCATCCTCGCCTAAGCCTATAGAGTCGTGCGTAAGCACGTATATCACCTGCAGCTTCATAAGCGCCGCCAGGCGTATCGAGGGCCGCATGTAGTCGGTAAAAACGAAGAAAGTGCCGCCATAGGGAAGGAGGCCGCCGTGAAGGGCCATTCCGTTCATGAGGGCCGCCATAGCGTGCTCGCGCACGCCGTAGTGAATGTAACGACCAGCGGGGTTGCGATCGCTAAAAGCGGTTTGCCCTTTGGCAAAGGTCTTGTTCGACGGCGTTAGGTCGGCCGAACCGCCCACTAAGGCGGGCACCCGCAGGGCGATGGCGTCCAATACCTTGCCCGAAGCGATGCGCGTAGCCATCTTGCCCGGAGCAAAGGAGGGGAAATCGGCCGCATCGAGCGGCACTTCTTTCCTCCAACATGCCTCGTACTCAGCGGCAAGCGACGGATAGCGGGCGCGGTATTTCTCCCAAAGGGCCTCCCATCGGCGCAAGGCCCGCTGCCCTTCTGCTATCGCCCGGCGCGTCAACTGCAACACTCCCTCGTCGACATAGAACGCCGTATCGGTAGGGAGGCCCAACCTCTTTTTGGTGAGCAGGGCTTCTTCTCTTCCCAAAGGAGCGCCGTGCACCTCCTCAGTACCGGCTTTATTAGGACTGCCGTACCCGATAAGCGTCCGACAGGCGATGATGCTAGGTTTGTCAGAGGCTTTTGCCAGGGTCAGGGCAGCCCGTATGGCGTCGTAATCGTGGCCATCGATACGATAAGCACTCCAGCCGTAGGCGGAAAACCGCTTCAACACATCTTCGCTAAACGACAGCGCCGTATCGCCGTCGATGCTGATGCGGTTGTCATCGTAGAGGACGATGAGCTTGGACAGCCGGTGATGGCCGGCAAAAGAGCAGGCTTCGTGAGAGATGCCCTCTTGTAGATCGCCATCGCTCGCAATGACGTAGGTGTAGTGGTCTACAATGCGATAGGGTCCTTTGTTGAAACGCGCCGCCAAGTGTTTTTCGGCCCAAGCCATGCCTACGGCGTTAGCGATGCCTTGGCCGAGCGGGCCGGTGGTGGTTTCGATGCCCGGCGCATGACTGTACTCGGGATGGCCGGCTGTGCAGCTGCCCCATTGGCGGAAGCGCTTTATCTCCTCCAAGGGCAGCTCGTATCCGTACAGGTACAGCAGGCCGTACAACAGCATGCTGCCGTGCCCTGCTGACAAGACGAAGCGGTCGCGGTTGGCCCAATCCGGATGAGCCGGATGGTGTTTTAAAAATTCAGACCACAGCACCACAGCGACGTCGGCCATGCCCAAGGGCATACCCGGATGCCCGGATTTGGCAGCTTCTACGGCATCGATGGCCAGGCCGCGCAAGGTATGGGCGATCTTTCGCAACTGTTGATTTTTCATGCGGCGAAGGTACGCCGCGGGTGTGGGTTTGGCCTACGCTCAGGTGCCGTTGATTTTTTCCTACGCCTCGGCACTATTCGCAGCACTCATCTGCTGCTCGAACAACTTGGCGTAGTGACCGCCCTTCATCAAGAGCTCTTCGTGGGTGCCTTGTTCAACCACGTCGCCGTCTTCTAACACAAAGATCTGGTCGAACGCCATCATGCCGTAGATGCGGTGGGTGATAATAAGGGCCGTCTTATCGCGCAGCACTTCGGTGAGGTGAGCTAAGATGCGGCTTTCCGTGTGGGTGTCGACGGCGGAGAGGCAGTCGTCGAGCAGAAGGATTTCGGGCTCTTTGGCAAACGCCCTGGCGATGCTGATGCGTTGCTTTTGCCCACCCGAAAGCGTCACGCCGCGCTCCCCTACCGTAGTGTCGTAGCCCTGTGGCAGCCCCATAATGTCTTGGTGTACGGCGGCGCGCTGAGCGAAATACTCCGCTTCGGAGCGCTGCAGGCCGGGGCGACCAAAGGCGATGTTGTTCAGTACGGTTTCGGAAAAAAGAAAGACATCTTGCGGCACGTAGCCTATGCGTTGGCGCAGTTCGCGCAGCGGATAGTCGCGTAGGTCGCGCCCGTCCAACAGGATGCGCCCTTCCGTGACGTCGTACATGCGCACCAGCAAATCGGCCAACGTGGTCTTGCCCACACCCGTCCGGCCGACGATGGCCACCTTCTGCCCGGGCAACACCTCGAAGGAGAGCGCTTTAAAGACGCGAATACCGGAGTCGGGGTAGACGAAGCCCACTCGGTCGAAAACGATGTGGCCGCGTCGAGCAGCGCCGTTATCTGTAGACAAAGGAGCGGACAGAGCAGATCGATCCTTGACCGCCGGCGCCGTGAGCAGTATTTCGTTGATGCGCTTTTGCGCTGCCGCTGCCTGTTGGGTTAAAGAGGCGATCCAGCCAATAGCAGTTACCGGCCACGTTAGCATGTTGATGTAGATGACAAATTCGGCGATGTTGCCCGCCGTAATCTCGCCGCGCGCGGCGTGCAAGCCGCCCACATAGACGGTGATGATGGTGCTGGCGCCGATCATGAGCACCATCAGCGGGTAAAAGAACGCACTCACCCGCGTCAGAGCCAACATCTTTTGTCGATATGCCTCGCATTGATCGGCGAAGTAATGGCCCATCGCCTCTTCGCGCGCATAGCCCTTGACCACCCGAATCCCGCTGTAAATCTCTTGGGTCACCGCCGTCAGCTCGCCCAACTTTTGCTGGATCTGTTCGCTGTACCGATTCATCCGCGTGCTCACCCAATAGATCGACAGGCTTAAAAGCGGCAAGGGCAACAGCGACCACAGCGTCATGGATATGCTGACGCGCAACATGGAGGAGATAGTAAGGGCAAAGAGAAAAGTCAGATCTAATCCATACAGAATGGCCGGGCCTAAAAACATCCGCACTTTGGAGACATCCTCGGAGATGCGCGACATCAGGTCGCCCGTGCTGTTTCGGCGAAAGAAGGCCAAGTCCAACCGCATGTAGTGCGCAAAGAGCTCCTTGCGCATGTCGTATTCGATGAGGCGACTCACCACGATAATGGTTTGGCGCATGAAAAACATGAACAGGCCCATCAGCACCGCCAAACCGATGACCGCTAACCCGAAGCGCATGATTTGGCCGCTCAGCTCGTCCAATGCCTCTGAATGTGCGGCGATGCCGCCTATTTGCTGGTAGTGGCGCACCTGCTCTACGACGTAGTCGAGCGCCTCCCGGATCATCTGCGGCTGCAGCACGCGAAAAACATTGGCTAAAGCGACAAACAACACTCCGACCAATAGGCGCCAGCGGTATCTCCAAAAGTACTTCTTCAGGTAGAGCAGGTGCTTCATAGGGCGTAGAACAGCCGGAGTTCGGCAAAGTTTACGCGACACGCGCGGATGCGCAGAGGCTGCTCAGCTGCTCCAACGTGCGCTTTACCTGCTGCAGCGTGCGGACGTCGTCCTGCACGACAATGAGCTCGCGCGTCGTCTGTTTGAGGTGCAGCCCCATGAGGCGCCCCTTTTCGGCAATAAACTGCATTAGGCGCTGGAACTGCTCGGTTTCGAAGAAAGGCGACTGGGGATTGCTCAAGAAATAACAGCGCAGCTTGTGGTTTTTGAGCACCAGTCGCTCAAAGCCCAGCGGTTTGCACAGCCAGCGCAGGCGCAGCGCTTCGAAAAGGGCGTTCACTTGAGGCGGCAAAGGGCCGAAGCGGTCGCGCAGCATGGCCGCAAACGCCTCGATGCCCGACTCGTCGGAGATGTTGTTGAGCTGAGTGTACAAGCTTAGGCGCTCGCTGCTGTTCGACACGTATTCATCGGGGATGAGCATCTCCACATCGGTCTCTATGGACACGTCGCGCACATAGGTGCCCGGCTGTGAAAGCTCGCTTTCAAACAGGTCCTTGAACTCCGTCTCCTTGAGCTCCTGAATGGCTTCGTCCAAAATCTTTTGGTATGTCTCATAGCCGATGTCGGCGATGAAGCCCGACTGTTCGGCGCCCAACAAGTTGCCTGCCCCGCGGATGTCTAAGTCGCGCATGGCCACTTGAAAGCCGTCGCCCAACTCGCTAAACTCTTCGATCGTGCGCAGCCGCTTGCGCGTCTCCGAATTGAGGGTGCTCATGGGCGGCGTGATCAAGTAGCAAAAGGCCCGCACGTTGGAACGCCCTACCCGACCGCGTAGCTGGTGCAGGTCGCTCAAGCCAAACATGTCGGCCCGATTGATGAGGATGGTGTTGGCGTTGGGAATGTCCAGCCCCGTCTCGATGATGTTGGTGCAGACCAACACGTCGTAGCGGCGGTCGATAAAGTCGATAAGCACTTTTTCTAAGCGCTCGGCCTCCATCTGCCCATGCGCCATGGCCATATCCAAGTCGGGACATAGGCGCTGAAGGAGCGCTAACACCTCTGGCAGGTCGGTGACGCGGTTGTGTACAAAAAACACCTGCCCGCCTCGGTGAATCTCGTAATAGATGACATCTTGGATGAACTTCTGGTCGAAGCCGCGCACTTCAGTGTGGATGGGCTGGCGGTTGGGCGGGGGTGTGCGCAGGATGCTCATATCGCGAGCAGCCATCAGGCTGAACTGGAGCGTGCGCGGAATAGGGGTAGCCGTCAGTGTCAGCGTGTGCACGTTGACCTGCAGGGCGCGGAGTTTTTCTTTGGCCGCTACGCCAAACTTTTGCTCTTCGTCAATGACCAGGAGCCCCAAATCTTTAAACCGGACATCTTTGCTTAGCAGGGCGTGGGTGCCGATGATAATGTCGATTTGGCCGTTGGCCAACCGCTGGAGGATATCCTTGCGCTCGCGCGGGCTGCGAAAGCGGCTGAGGTACTCGACGCTGACGGGAAAGTCCTTGAGCCGCTCGCTAAACGTGCGCCAATGCTGCAGCGCTAAGATGGTCGTCGGCACCAGCACGGCCGTTTGCTTGCCGTCGGTAGCGGCTTTAAATGCCGCGCGAATGGCGATCTCCGTCTTGCCGAAGCCCACATCGCCGCACACGAGGCGGTCCATCGGGTAAGGCTTTTCCATGTCCGCCTTTACCTCTTGCGTGGCGCGGTATTGGTCGGGCGTGTCTTCGTAGATGAAGCTGGCCTCCAGCTCGTTCTGCAAGTAGCCGTCAGGCGGAAAGGCGTGCGCCTTGGAGGCGCGGCGTTTGGCGTAAAGGCGGATGAGCTCGGCAGCGATGTCCTTGATCTTGCGCTTGGTGCGCGCCTTCATTTGCTTCCAGGCGTCGGAGCCGATCTTCGACAAGGCGGGCGGCTCGCCGTCCTTACCCACGTATTTGGATATCTTGTGCAGCGAGTGGATGCTGACGTAGAGCACGTCGTTGTTTTTGTATATCAGCCGCACGGCTTCCTGGAGCTGCCCACCGATCTCTATCTTCTGCAGCCCGGAGTAGCGCCCGATGCCGTAGTCGATATGGGTAACGTAGTCGCCGGGCTGTAGCTCGCGCAGAAGGCGCACGTTGAGGGCGTGTTCCCGCGTAAAGCCCGTGCGCAGCTGGTACGGACGGAAGCGCTGAAAGATCTGATGGTCTGTAAAACAGGCAATGCGAAGGGTGTCGTCGACAAAGCCCGCCGACAGGGCCGACGAGACCGGATGCCAACGGATGCCGGCCCTCAAATCCCGAAAAATAGCCTCCAACCGGTGCAATTGCTTGGGGTTGTCCGAGCAAATGAAGATCTCGTACCCCTTGTCTTGCCATTCGCGCAGGGCGCGAATCAGCAAGTCAAAATTTTTGTTAAAACTCGGCTGAGGAGCGGCTGAAAAATCGAGGTGTCTCAGCGGCGTAGACGGCGACATAGCCACAAAGGTAAGACTACGATTTAAGCCGCTCTAAAACAATCGCTCGATAGCCGTAGTTGACCATCCAAACACCTGTGATAGCTACGCCCATCCCTGCCAATTCCAGGGCGCTTAGATGCTCGTCTAAGAACAGCCACCCCAATACGATGGCTACGATGGGATTGACATAGGTGTAAAGCGAGGAGACGGCAGCGCTCAAGTGCTGGAGCGCAAACATGTACAGACTAAAGGCTAAGGCCGAACCGACTAAGGTTAAGTACGCCACCGAGGCCCAACCTTCCCACGAGTGCGCAATAGCCCTATTTGGGTCGAACAGAGCGCTCAACACCAAGCCGCCCACGCCCCCCATGGCCACCTGTAAGCCGGCATTGACGGTAGGTGCTACTCGCGCGTCGTTCCAGCGCTTTGCCATCACCGTGCCCAAAGACCAGGTAAAACACGAGCCAAAACAAGCCGCAATGCCCCATCGATAAGAAGGCTGCAAGAGGTCGGCCCAGCCGTGGTGAAAGACCAACCCCAACCCGCCAAAACCCAATAGGCTGCCCCCCACCATCCACGAGTTGACGCGCTCCGCCCCTCGCCAGCTGAGGTTGATGAGCACCACCACTACCGGCGTCAGCGAGCCGATCACCGCGGCCAAGCCCGAAGAGACCTCTTGCATGCCCCACGTGATGAGGCCGTTCCCGCCCGTAATGGTGCACAAACCCGCTATCGCCTGCCGCACTGCGTAGCGATAGCGCTCCGCTGCCGCTAGCTGGCTCAGTGGAGTCAACTGCCCCAACATCCACGCCCAACCCAACAGCAACAACCCAGCCGCCGTCTGCCGAATACCCACCAACAGATACGGCGGAAAGTCGCGTAGGGCCAGCTTTATAGCCGTATAGGTCGTGCCCCAAATGATGCAAATTGCCGCCAACGCTGCATATGCTTGGACGATAGAGCGAGAAGAGGTAGCCTGCATTCTTTTTGGCCGCAAAAGTAGGCGGCCTACCCCGCCAAAGCATCGCCTCGAGGCCACGGACGGTGCTGCCTTCCTCCCACCTTACATGTTGCGACGGTATTGCCCGCCCACTTGAAAGAGGGCGTGAGTGATTTGCCCTAACGAACACACCTTGACGGCCTCCATCAGCTCGGCAAAGAGGTTTTGGTTCCGGACGGCCGCCTCCTGCAGGCGCCGTAGCGCCGCCGGCGCCTTGTCGGCATTGGCTCGATGCAGCTGCTGCAGCGTCTGTATCTGAGCCTCCTTCTCGGCCTCCGTGGCTCGAATGACCTCACCGGGCACAATCGTGGGCGAGCCATCCTTGCTCAAGAAGGTATTTACCCCTATAATGGGCAGCTCGCCCGTGTGCTTGAGGGTCTCGTAGTACAGGCTCTCCTCTTGAATCTTGCTGCGCTGATACATAGTCTCCATAGCGCCCAAGACGCCCCCGCGCTCCGTGAGCCGGTCAAACTCGGCCAACACTGCCTCCTCCACTAGGTCCGTCAGCGCTTCGATGATGAACGAGCCCTGCAGCGGGTTTTCGTTTTTGGCTAAGCCCAGCTCGTGGTTGATGATGAGCTGGATAGCCATGGCGCGGCGCACCGACTCTTCTGTGGGCGTAGTGATGGCCTCGTCGTAGGCGTTGGTGTGCAGCGAGTTGCAGTTGTCGTAGATGGCGTAAAGGGCCTGCAGCGTGGTGCGGATATCGTTGAAGGCGATTTCCTGGGCGTGTAGGCTGCGCCCAGACGTCTGGATGTGGTACTTGAGCATCTGGCTGCGCGGATTGGCGCCGTATTTGAAGCGCATTGCCTTGGCCCAAATGCGGCGCGCCACGCGGCCAATCACGGCATACTCTGGGTCTAAACCGTTGGAAAAGAAGAACGACAGGTTGGGCGCAAAGTCGTTGACGTTCATCCCTCGTGAGAGATAGTACTCTACGTAGGTGAAGCCGTTGGCCAACGTAAAGGCCAACTGAGTAATCGGATTGGCACCGGCCTCGGCGATGTGGTAGCCGGATATGGATACCGAGTAGAAGTTGCGCACTTTGTGCTCGATGAAGTACGCCTGCACGTCGCCCATGAGGCGCAGGCTGAATTCGGTGCTGAAGATGCAGGTGTTCTGCGCCTGGTCCTCTTTCAGGATGTCGGCCTGCACGGTACCGCGCACCGTGGAGAGGGCGTACGCCTTTATCTTCTGATACACGTCGGCCGACAGCACTTCGTCGCCGGTGACGCCCAACAACAGCAGGCCCAGCCCGTTGTGCCCTTGTGGCAACGCCGGAGCGTTGTAGCGCGGGCGGGGCAACCCTCGGTCGTCGTACTTTTCCTTGAGTTTGGCTTCTACCACATGCTCTAAGCCGTGCTCGCGGATATATTTTTCGCACTGCTGGTCTATGGCAGCATTCATAAAGAAGGCGGCAATGGTAGCAGCCGGACCGTTTATGGTCATCGAAACGGAAGTCTTGGGGTCGCACAAGTCAAAGCCAGAATACAGCTTCTTAGCGTCGTCTAAAGAGCAGACGGAAACCCCTGAGTTGCCCACCTTGCCGTAGATGTCGGGGCGATAGGCCGGGTCTTCGCCGTACAGCGTTACGGAGTCGAAGGCCGTGCTCAGGCGGGCGGCGGGCAGGCCATAGGACAGGTAGTGGAAGCGCTTGTTGGTGCGCTCGGGCCCACCTTCTCCGGCAAACATGCGCGTAGGATCTTCGCTTTCGCGTTTGAAGGGGAACACGCCGGCGGTGTAGGGGAACTCGCCCGGGACGTTTTCCTGGAGGCGCCAGCGCAAAATCTCGCCCCAGTCCTTGAAGCGCGGAAAGGCGACTCGCGGAATGCGCGTGCCCGATAGGCTCTTGTGATGCGTCTTCACTTGTACTTCGCGATCGCGCACCGCATACGTATACGTGTCGGCAGCGTAGCGCTCCTTTTGCACCTCATGCTTCTCCAAAATGCGCTTGCAGCGCCAGTCGAGCTGGGCCTCTAGGGCGCTATATTGTCTTTGCAGCGCCGCTATGGCCGAGGCCGTCTCCGCATCGCTACCCTTGCTCTCTAACCACTCGATGGCGCATTTTAGCCCCCACAGTCGGCGGGCAATCGCCACCTGTTGCTCCACGTCGCGGTCGTACTTGCGCACCGTCTCGGCAATTTCCGAGAGATAGCGCGTGCGGCTGGGCGGGATGATGTAGACCTTTTCGGACATCTCTTCGGGCGTCTCAAAGTGCGACACCAAGCTCGCTCGACATTTCTCGTTGAGCAGGTCGATGAGTTTGCGGTAGAGCTGATTGACGCCCGGATCGTTGAACTGGCTGGCGATGCAGCCAAAGACGGGCATCTGATCGACGGGCGTGTTCCAAGCGCCGCGGTTGCGCTGCACTTGCTTGCGCACATCGCGCAGAGCGTCCAAGGCGCCGCGCTTGTCGAACTTGTTGATGGCAATGAGGTCGGCAAAATCCAGCATGTCGATCTTTTCCAGCTGGGTAGCGGCCCCAAATTCGGGCGTCATGACGTAGAGCGACAGGTCGCTGTGGTCCACGATCTCTGTGTCGCTTTGCCCGATGCCGCTGGTTTCCAACAGGATGAGGTCGAAGCCGGCGGCTTTGAGCACATCCACCGCGTCGTGCACGTAGCGCGATAGCGCCAGGTTGGACTGCCGCGTGGCTAACGAGCGCATGTACACCCGCGGGTTGTGGATGGCGTTCATGCGGATGCGATCGCCCAGCAGCGCACCGCCCGTCTTGCGCTTCGACGGATCCACCGAGATGATGCCGATAGTCTTGTCGGGAAAATCGAGCAAGAAGCGCCGCACCAACTCATCTACCAACGAGGACTTGCCCGCTCCACCCGTGCCGGTAACGCCCAATACGGGAGGCGGATGGTCGAAGCGCAGCGCCGGCCGAACGGCTTGCTCGAACAGTGCCGGATGGTTTTCGGCAATCGAAATCAGGCGCGCGATGGCTTGTGGATCGCGTTGCCCGAGGCGCTGCAACTCGCCGTTGAGCGTATCGCCTACGGGAAAATCGCATTTTTGCAACACGTCGTTGATCATCCCCTGCAGCCCCATAGCGCGGCCATCGTCGGGATGGTAGATGCGCGCGATGCCGTAAGCGTGCAGCTCCTCGATCTCCGAGGGCAGAATGGTGCCGCCCCCACCGCCAAATATCTTGATGTGCCCGGCTCCGCGCTCGCGCAACAGGTCGTACATGTACTTGAAAAATTCCATGTGCCCGCCCTGATAACTCGTAACAGCGATGCCCTGCACATCTTCCTGAATGGCGCATTCGACGATCTCCTGCACCGAGCGGTTGTGCCCCAAGTGAATGATTTCGGCGCCGCTGGCTTGCATGATGCGCCGCATGATGTTGATGGCGGCGTCGTGTCCGTCGAAAAGACTGGCCGCCGTCACAATGCGGATGTGGTGCTTGGGCTGATATACGGCCGGATTTTTCATAGTTCTTGGTCAACGCCCTAGAGTGGGGCAAAGGTAAGCACTTAGTCGCTGAGGCGCGGCTAAAATTGGCTAAGCGCCGTTATCCATTTGTATAAAAAATTTTTTAGCCCAAACTAAAACTTGAGTATTTTTGCGTCGAAATTTTTGCGTCCATGTACACCTCGTCGGAAGAGAACTGCCTGAAAGCCATTCTGAAGTTGTCGAAGAAGGAGGAGGGCCCGGTGAGCACAGGAGCGCTGGCTGCGGAGATGCAGATGACGGCGCCCTCGGTGACGGACATGTTGCGGCGGCTTTCAGAGAAGCGGCTAGCTACCTACGAAAAGTACTACGGCGTGCAGCTGACCGAAGAGGGGCTGCGCGTGGCCACCAATTTAGTGCGCCGGCATCGGCTGTGGGAGGTATTTCTGACCCAGCAACTGGGTTTTCAATGGGACGAGGTGCACGAGATGGCGGAACAGTTGGAACACATTCCACATCCGGAGCTCATCGAGCGCTTAGATGCCTTCTTGGGCTATCCGCAATTTGACCCGCACGGCGACCCTATCCCCAACGCCCAGGGGCAATGGCCCTCGCGCCCGGAGCAGCTGCTCAGCAGCGTGGCGTCGGGGCAGCGCGTCCGCGTGGTAGGGGTCAACGACCACAGTGCGGCCTTTTTGCAGTACTTAGACCGCTTAGGCATCGGCTTAGGAGCGCAGATGGAAGTAGTGGAATGCATTGCCTTTGACCTTTCCGTGCGGGTGCGTTTGCTCGAACAGGGCCGCGAGCTGATGCTCAGCGAGAAAGCGGCGCGCGGGCTTTTTGTAGAACCCCTATCCAGTGGATGCTAAAAAAAAACCGTCGTTTCGATGAATCGCACACCGGCAGATCGCTCGCTTTCCGAGGTACACCACACCGTAGATACGAATGTCAAAGGCGGAGCGCTTCGGCGCCTGTTGGCCTTTGTGGGGCCCGCCTACTTGGTCAGCGTGGGCTATATGGACCCCGGCAACTGGGCCACGGACTTGGCGGGGGGCAGTCGTTTCGGCTATGCGCTCCTGTGGGTACTGGTGATGTCCAACCTGATGGCGCTGCTGATGCAGAGCCTAAGCGCGCGCCTAGGGGTAGTGGCGGGGCGCGACTTGGCCCAGGCTTCGCGCGAGCTATATCCGCGCCCGGTCAACCTGTTCAACTACGCATTGGCCGAGATAGCCATCGCCGCCACCGACTTAGCCGAGGTATTGGGCATGGCCATTGGGCTGCAGCTGCTCTTCGGGCTGCCGCTTGTGTGGGGCGTGACCATCAGCGTGTTGGATGCGTTCTTGCTGCTGTTTCTCATGCACTTGGGCATCCGCAAGTTGGAGGCCTTCATCTTGGTGCTCATCAGCATCATCGGCGTAGCCTTTGCCGTGCAGCTGTGGCTGGCCAAGCCCATCGCCGCCGAGGTGGCCTCCGGATTGGTGCCCTCTATACCCAACAGCGAGGCGCTCTTCATCGCCATAGGCATCATCGGTGCGACGGTGATGCCGCACAACCTGTACCTGCACTCGGCCTTAGTGCAGACGCGCAGGATAGACCCCTCCGAGCAGGGCGTCCGCCGGGCCATCCGATACAACATCATCGACTCGGCTATTGCTCTCAACATTGCCCTGCTGGTCAATGCTGCTATCCTGATCTTGGCCGCCGCTGTCTTTCACAAACGCGGCTATTCGGGGGTATCGGAGATCCAAGACGCCCATCAATTGTTGCACCCCCTCTTAGGCGAGAGCTATGCGCCGGTGCTGTTTGCCGTTGCCCTCATCGCGGCGGGCCAAAGCAGCACCGTGACCGGCACGTTGGCCGGGCAGATCGTCATGGAGGGCTACCTGCACCTGCGCATTGCGCCGTGGCTGCGCCGCATCCTCACGCGCCTCTTAGCGGTGGTACCCGCCATCATCGCCATCTCGGTGTTGGGTGAGGAGGCTACGGGCAATTTGCTCGTGCTTAGCCAAGTCATCTTGAGCATGCAGCTGGGCTTTGCTGTCCTGCCTCTGCTGCACTACGTGAGCAGTCGCCAGCGCATGGGCGCCTTTGCCATCGGCCCCTGGACGCGGCTGGCGGGCTGGGTCAGTGCCGGCATAATTGTCGCCTTGAACGGATGGCTCCTGTGGGAAACCGTCAGCGACTGGCTCCACGCCCAGCCCGCACCGCCAGCATGGGCGCGCGGGCTCGTCGTCGCCCTCCTGCTCTTCGCCGCGGCGATGTTGGTCTATATTGCCGCCATGCCCCTACTCCACTCCTCCGCACAGCGCGCCCGCATCGCTCTGCCGCACGGGTCGTTCTCCAAGATCAGCGACGCAGCACCTGCCGCTCATCCCCACATCGCTATCGCCTTGGACTTTACCAGTACCGACGCAAAGGCGCTGCACCACGCCCTGCAGCTGGGCGGCCGACAGGCGCACTACCTGTTGCTCCACGTCGTCGAAACCGCCGGCGCCTGGGTCATGGGCGAGCAAATCCGCGACATGGAGACGTACGAAGACCAAAGAATACTGGACCAGTACGCCCAACAGCTGCGCCAAATGGGCTACCGCTGCGATGTGCTCATCGGATTTGGAAAAGCCCGACAAGAGCTGCCCCGCCTCATCAGCGACCGCCCCGTAACCCTGCTGGTGATGGGCGCCCACGGCCACCGCACGCTGAAAGACCTCATCTTTGGCGCCACCATCGATGCCGTCCGGCACGCGGTCAACGTGCCGGTGCTCATCGTATGACCTCCCTGGTCGAAAAAAGCACTTCGCCCATATCCATGAGTATTGTACGAGAGTTCAACAACTATCGCGCCCGCCTCAACGAGCGCATCCTCAGCCACGACAACAAGGTCATCAAGCGGTTTTGGAGCCTCGACCATCAAGCCTACCAAAGTGGCGCCCTCGACGCCAAGACGAAGGAGCTGCTCGGCTTGGTCGCCTCCATGGTGCTGCGCTGCGACGACTGCATCCGCTACCACTTGGGCAAATGCCACCAACTGGGCGTCACCACCGACGAAGTGTTCGAAGTGTTCGCTATCGCCAATTTGGTCGGCGGCTCCATCTGCATCCCGCACACCCGCCGCGCCGTCGAATACTGGGACGCGCTGCAACAGCCCGAGCAGGGCTAAGCGCCACTCCCCTCTTCGCCCACCACCTCCATGACCGTGCGAAAGGCGACACACCGTTCGGCGTAGCGCTCTTGGTGTTCACGCTGAAGGCGCGGGGCACATTCGCTCCAATAGCGCTGCAGCTGCTCCATGCTGTCCACCTCGTACTGAATGGTGTAAATCGCTTGATTGGGATCCGCGTGGTTTAACAGGCGGCTCATCCGATAGCCGCGAAAGAACCCCGTCGCCAACACGTCGGGCAGGTGTACTTCGCGCATCCAGCGCAGCCAGTCCGCGTGCACCTCCAAATCCACCGTTACCGTGACGTTGTACAAAAGCATGCTTGTTTTTTCACCGCAGTTACCGCGCAAAAGTACGCGCCACCGACCGCTGCAAAATCAACTTCTCTTAGCGTATTTTTGTTTGAACGCAAAATACCTATCGCTGCGCGCTATCCGAAACACTCTCGTTCACCGCTACCTACACGCAACGCTATGACTGCCGATCTTTCCCGCGCCATTCAAAACCTCGAGCGCAACGGCTTTCTTGACATAGAAGTGGATCCGGAGATCGACCTCGTCGCCGAAATCCAGCGCCTTAAGCGCGAAAAAAATGCCATCATCTTGGCCCATTACTACCAAGACTCCGAAATACAGGACGTCGCCGACTTTATCGGCGACTCCTTGGGCCTGTCGCAGAAAGCTGCCCAAACCGATGCCGACATCATCGTCTTTGCCGGTGTGCATTTCATGGCTGAAACGGCCAAGATGCTGTCGCCACAAAAAAAGGTGCTGCTGCCCGACCTCAAGGCGGGCTGCTCGTTGGCCGACTCCTGCCCGCCGCACCTATTCCGGCTTTTCAAGCAAAAATACCCCGACCATATCGTCGTCTCGTACATCAACTGCTCGGCAGAGCTCAAGACCCTAACCGACATCTGCTGTACCAGCACCAATGCCGCCGCCATCATCGAGAGCATCCCGCGCGAACAGCCCATCATATTCGCGCCCGACAAAAACTTAGGCGCCTATCTCATCCGAAAAACCGGGCGCGACATGGTGCTGTGGAACGGCTCCTGCATGGTGCACGAAGTCTTTAGCCACGAGCGCATCGTAAAGCTCAAAGCGCGGCACCCTAACGCTAAATTCATCGCCCATCCCGAATGCGAGCCGCACATCTTGGAGATGGCCGACTACATCGGCAGCACCACCGGCCTGCTCAAGTACACCATCAGCGACTCGGCCACTGAATACATCGTCGCCACTGAGCCGGGCATCCTCCACCAAATGCAAAAGGCCAGCCCACACAAGGTGTTCATCCCGGCTCCGCCGCAAAACAACTGCGCCTGCAACGAATGCCCGCACATGAAGCGCAACACCATGGAAAAGCTCTACCTGTGCATGCAATACGAGCAGCCCGAAATCACCCTGCCCGACTGGGTCATCGAGCAAGGCGTCCGCTGCATCCACCGCATGCTGGAAATCTCCGAAAAAGCGGGATTGGGGCTGAAAAAAGACTGACAGCGGAAAGGACTTGCCCTAAGCAAAACCAGCGGCCAAAGCCCCCCAACAGCGAGCCGCCCACTCCCAACGGCGCACAGCCGCCGCTCAAAACGGACCGCCCACCGTACTCTACCTAAGCCGATAGAGAAAGAAGACTCGCCCCGGGCGAGACCAGTTTCCCGCCGCGAAGCACGCGATACGAGCGATTCGGAGTTGTCCCAAAGTCGCGGGGGTAAGGCGCCCAGGTATCCTGACACTACTCCCACACGTTTCCAGACATATCGCAAAGGCCCAATTCGTTAGCTCGTTTCTCGCCGACGGGGTGCGTTCTACACTCGGAATTTTCCCCGTACCAACCCACTTCGTTTAAATCATCGCTGCCGGCATAGACGAAGCCCTTGCTCTTGTTTCCGCCGCGCGCGGCGTACTCCCACTCGGCCTCGGTGGGCAAGCGGTATCGCTTGCCCGTGCGGGCGTTGAGCCGCTCCAAAACTGTACATCGTCCCATGAGACATTTTCTACCGGACATTGATCGCAGCCTTGAAAATGAGCGGGATTTTCGCCCATCACTTCGCGCCAGTCCACTTGCGTCACCTCGTATTTCTCGATGAAAAAATCAGCCACAGCGACTTCGTGTTGGCTTTCATCGTCATACTTGCCCACTTCTCCCAAAGGGCTGCCCATGGTAAACCGCCTGCCCAAAATACCCACCCCGGCCTCGGAGAGGCCTAACCTTTATCCCTGTAACGGGCCGGAAAACAATATCCGACGCCTCCCCTTTGGAAATAAAAATGTTCGGCTTCTCCGAAGCCGCGGTTGAAGAGTGCGTCTGTTCGATTAGAAAAGTCCTAATACTCGCCCTATCTTTTTGCAGCGTGACCAGCGGTGCTCCTAAGGAGAGCTGCTTTTCAGAGCGGTACCATTTGGAAAGAAGCTGCGCAATAGCCGCCTCGGCTACGAGCAGGCGTCAAATTACAGTTAGTCTGCTAGAGTAAACGAGTGTGTTGTTTTTGTCGAAGATTCGCACCACGTATACACCTCGAGATAGGTGACTTACGGGTAACTTCTCGTTGGGACAGATAGATCGCTTCATACACAGCCGTCCTTGTGTGTCGTATAGCGCTATCCGATAAGAATCGTCGGGCAGCCCACTCATTGCGAAGTAGTCCTGCGTGGGATTGGGGTATATTCTCACTGCCCTGTCGTGCGCTGTAGGACCTTGGTGTGAAACGATATCGTCGAAGTAAATTTTCAGGAGGCTCCCACAGTTGATGAGGTAGTCATCGGACCTTCTTATGATCAGATAATGCGTATCTTTCTTTGACGACAGCCGGCTCAAAGAGAAAGTTTTGATCTGTTCTCCGGCATTGAAGGTAACGATACTGTCGACAGACCAGTCCGAGGGATGCCCTCCATTTCTATCCACCGGAATTAAGTGGATCTGAAGGGTCGCTGGAGCGGGCGCATCCAAGGCAATAGGCACTTGTACGCTTTGAGCCGCCCCGACGCGGACAGAGTCTACGCCAAACTGCACGAGCGGTTTGTCGGCGGTTTGGGTCCAGTTCAGACCGCTTGCAAGGCTGCCGTTCGTGATATCCGGAACCGAATACGCCTTTTGTACATTGCCGAAGAAGTAGGCGTTCGAGAGCAAGGTGCCGTTGCTGTAGAGCAGGTGACCCAGGGAAGAGTTTGCGCGCGTTTTCTCAAAGCTGTTGCAGCTTATTTGCACATCGGCGATGGTGTCGCCCACGTAGATGCCGGAGCGAAATCCGGTAAATAAGTTTGCCGAGCTGCTTGCAGCATTTTCGATGCTGTTGCCGGTGATGACCGCATGGGTTAATTTAAAGTCGAAGTTCATCCCTGGGCCATTGCTGTTTTTGATCGCGTTGTTCAATATGTAGGTGTTTTGCACATCTACCCCTTTGTAGTTGTTGTCGCCCATTCGGATGCCGCTGGAATAGCGCGACCTCAGTGCATCATCGATGGGCTCCCCGACAAACACTATTTCATTATTGAAAATGTACAGGCTGTCGATGTCTAAATCTCGGTTTCGCTCGAACACGATGCCGGCTCCGCCGTCGTAGAAATCGTAGTCCTTCCAGCCGAGGGCATTGATCTCGATCTTGTTTTCGAAGATCCGGATATCCTTTAAACCATTGGAGGCCAATGGATTGGAGGAGGAAGAAGACCAAAGCACTATCCCATTCATCACATCTAAAAAGGTATTGTGGCAATAGGTCTGGTTGAACGACGGATACAGTTCGGAAAACCCGGTGGCGTTGATGCCGTAGGGATAAGCGACGATGGTGTTGTTGCGCACTACCTGATTGGAGCCGTGTATTTCAATAGCTGTTCGAGCTGCTTTTGTACCTGGGCCCAAGAGAGAATGGAAGTAATTGTTTTCCACCAGAAAACGGTCGCCATTGGTATAGATGCTCGAATGATCCCATTCTACATTGGCATCGCCGATGTGGGTAAATTCGTTGTTTCGGATGACGATGTTCTCTGTTATTCCGTTGAAGACGACACACCATACGCCCTTGTGATGGGTGAATCGGCAGTCTTCGATGAGGTAATTCTTGCCTAAGAAGATCCGGAAGATACTTCTCTTGCCGCTGTTCAGTATATTCGGATCGGCAATCGGGTTGTTTGCACCATTGGCATCAAAACACAGATGACGGAGTTGGATATTGTCTATTGGGTGAAAACTCGGATTGTTGCCGATTATGGCATCGAAGTTGGGCGCGTTGTCTTGCAGTTTTATCACAGAAACGTCTCTGCTGACACCTACCAACGCAATATTGTCGTACAGTTTCAGACAGATGACTTGCTGCGGATTGGCGTTGGGCACAGGGCTCACGATATAGGTTCCTGCCGGGAAAAATACCGTCCCGCCCCCATTGTTGTTTGCGTAGTCTATGGCATTTTGGATGGCAGCCCGGTCGTCTGTAGCGCCATCTCCGGTAGCCCCAAAGTCGACCACATTTACCACTACCTGAGCGTGTAGACCCTGCGCGTAGAGAAGTAACAGCAGCATTTTTCTGTAGCACATAATCTAATAATTTGTATGCCTAGTGGTAATGTCCGATTTCTGCGAAATTACGGAAAACAGTATGCCCGCAGGTCGATTGCATCGTTCTACAAAGACAGCGAAAGATTCGCCCGTGCTTGGTGAGGCAAAGAGCACTCAACCAAAATGCTTCCCGCCTTATTGGACTTTGCGCACCCCTCTACTGTGCCTTAACCACCTTTTGCTGCCAGAGTACTTGTCGGCCGTCGGTTACCTGTAGCCAGTAGACACCGGCGAGCAGGCTGCCCGGCGTTATAGCCTGCACCGGCTCTGCGGCAGGCCCTTCGGCCAGCGGGTTGGCAAAGACGAGGCGTCCGTAGGCGTCGCTTAGGCGCACCCAAAGCGAGGTCTCGTTGGTGCCGAGGCCCTGCAAAAAGATGCGTTCCCGGAAGGGGTTGGGCCAAGCACGGAACAGCTGTTCTGCTGCCGGCAAGGGGATGCTGCGCACCGGGCTGTATTGGACGCTGCCGTCTTGGTCTTCCATGCGCAGACGGTAGTACCACGTCCTTCCCAACGGCAGGGCTTCATCTGTCCAGGTGTAGTCGGCGCCTCTTTGGGCAGTTCCCTGGGCCATCACCTTTCCGATGGTGTGAAAGGTCTTCGCATCGCTCGACCGCTCGATGTGGTAGGCGTAGAAGTTGGCTTCGGAGGTGCTGCGCCACTTCAGTTGGACGTCCTGTATGCCCGAGCGCTCGACGTCGAAGTGCACCAGCTCAGCCGGAAAGACGGCGCCTTGCACCCAGACGGCATAGCTGCGCGCGGGCACTTTGAGGTTCACCCAGTAGCCGCTGCCCACGGTGAACGTCGGGGTGGTGGTGCTGCCGGCCACCTTGTTGAACTGCGTGCCCACGGGGAAGTTGCTCCCGTCGATGGTGTGGTCTACGTCGAGCGGCTCGCCGGCAAAGTTGATGCACACCAACACATCTTTTCCGGCGATGCCGCCCTTGAGCTGGTAGAGCAGCGTCGTATGCGGATAACCGCTGTGGTAGGTGGAGGAGTATCCGCTGCCGGCCTTACTCAAGTAGGAGCGCTCATCGCTCTGATAGATGTAGTCTTTGTGCACCTGGATCAGGCTGTCGATTTGCGGCTTCAGGTACACGTTTGGGTAGTTAGGTACGGCCTTGCCGAAATACTCGGGATAGAAGACGCAGGGCAGTCCCACCTGGTTATTCGTCAGAATGTAGGCGTAGGCCAACATGGGGTCGTTTTGGATGGGCTCTCCCGCGTGGCGGTAGTCGTGGTTGTTGACAAAGGTCACCACGTTAAAGCCGGAGGCGCCGGCGGCGTCGACCATGCCGGCAGAGAAGACGTTTCGGACGTCGTACGCATACGTGTCGCAGGCATCCTTGAGGGCTTGGCGCAAGCTGAAGTCGAAAGCGCGGATGTGCGCCGTAGAGGCGCCTTTTTGCGCGTCTACCTGGTTCACCCAGTTTTTCAATTTGTTGGGGTCGGTATCGAGGTATTCCCCGACGACCATGTCCGGCTGGATGCTCGGACTGCCGGTGGCTAAGTTGTCCAAGATGAGCCCTACGAAGTCCGGGGGAAAGTGTTTGACGGCATCTAAGCGATAGCCGCGTATGCCGGCGTTGGTCCACAGCCAGCGCGTCCAGTCGGTGTACATCGTTTGGGTGCTGGGGATGTCTTGGTCGACGTCGTAGAAAAACCACAGCCAATCCCAGTCGCCCTCGAGCCAAGTGGTGCTGGCGTTGGTGCTGTTGGGGCGGAAGTTTTCGAAGTTGGCCGCACCCTGGCCGCTGGGCATGCTGGTGAAGTCCGTCCAGGTCTGGTAGATGAGCTGGTTGACAATGTCCGCGTTGGCGTTAGCGCTCCACAGGCCATAGATGCGGTGGTCGGAATAGTCGCCGTTGAGGTTGGTCAGGTATATGAAGAGCGTATCGCCGGCCGGGTTGAAGTGGCTGCTTTGGAGGTTGAGGTGAAACTCGTCTACCTTGCACCCCATAGCGTCTACGTGGGCGTTCCAGTTTCTGCCTAAGGTGATGGTGTTGTTGCCCTCCCAGCAGTCGCCGCCGCCGTTGGGTTCAGACTCATAGGCGTCGGGCTGGTTTTGCCAGCCTACGGTCTTGGTTTCCATGTATACCTTGTAGGGCTTATCGAAGAAGCGACTGCTGCCCGTCTTCGAGCTAATCTTGAAGTAGTAGTTGCCGGCTCCGTTGCCCGAAGCGCCGCCCAAGGGCAAAGCGCAGCGGAAGCGGTCGGAGGGGAAAGGGTTTTTGTAGTCTTCGTAGTGGACGGTGATGTAATCGCGCACGGCGGGATTGTGCTCGGGTCTTCCGCCGTCGCGGTGGTTGTACACCACATCGGCCACTGGCGAGATGCCGTTGGCGGAGAGGCTGGCGACCAACGCGTCCAACTTGGCGCGCGTACCAAAACCTGTCGGCCCACCGTACTGACCCAAATCGTACAAATCCCTCGGGTCGTATCCGTTGCTGCACGCCCCCGAGCTAGCCTTGCTCAGCGGCGGCAACCACAAGAAGGTAAACTTTCCCGACATCTGACTCACCTTGCTCTGCAGGGTGTCGACCCAACTAAAGCCGTTGCACGTCTTAGGGTAGTCCCAATACCACCCTTGCAGCATGAAATCCTGCGCTTTTACTCCAAAGGAAAGTAAACACAGCAGCAGAAAGGTATAGCGTCTGTTCATGGCGATCTCATTTTTAGATATACTTAGTGTAAATTGTACGCTACGGCAAAGTTAATATTAGATCGTTTTTTTTATCACTACCTTATTTCGGGGCGGCGACTTTTATTGGAAACAAAAAATTTTACTCTGCCCGCCTTAGCCCAGTTAAAAAGAGAAACCGTCTGTGTACAGGTGCAGCGATGCTGCCGCAGCGAACGGCTAAAGGTGCAGACAACTATCTCGGCACCTCGGTGTTATTGGAGCAGTGCGAGTGCCTTTGGGGCGCTGCGGGTTAATGCGAATTTTTTGCATCAGAATCGCGACAATTCTTTTGCGCTGCAAACAGAAAGAGATGCGTACTTTGCGCGAACATTGCGCGCCGCAGCCCAGCGTCGAGCGCCTTTGAATAAGAACCACCCACCGCGTCTGTTATTGAGCCATGCTTGAACTGCCTGTTGTCAACGTCTCTTCGGCCACCCCTAGGACCAAACGCCCCGACTGGTTGAAGGTGCGCCTACCTATGGGCGAGAAATACCGAATGGTGCGCAGCATCGTGGACGAGTTTCAGCTGCACACCATCTGCCAAAGCGGCAACTGCCCCAATATGGGCGAATGTTGGGGCGCCGGAAC
Source organism: Lewinellaceae bacterium (assembly GCA_037445225.1). Taxonomy (GTDB): domain Bacteria; phylum Bacteroidota; class Bacteroidia; order Chitinophagales; family Saprospiraceae; genus M3007. Next base: position 51,916 of record JBBIKW010000001.1, read on the forward strand.
GGCGACCTTCATGATCTTGGGCAACGTGTGCACGCGCTCCTGTTCGTTTTGCGCAGTGAAGACGGGGCGGCCGACCGAATACGACGAAGACGAGCCACGCCGCGTAGCCGAGGCCATCTGGCTCATGGGCGTCAAGCACGCCGTCATCACCTCCGTCAACCGCGACGAGCTCAAAGACCGCGGCGCCGAGATCTGGTACCGCACCGTGCGCGCCGTCAAGGAGCGCTGCCCGCAGACGACCATCGAGACGCTCATCCCGGATACAAAGGCCAACTGGGAGGCGTTGGAGCGCATGATCAGCGCCGGTCAAGAGGTGGTCAGCCACAACATGGAGACGGTGCAGCGCCTATACCGAAAGGTGCGCCCGCAGGCCAAATACGAGCGCAGCTTGGAGCAAATACGCCGCATCAAGGCCTACGGCAAGCGCACCAAGAGCGGCATCATGGTTGGCTTGGGCGAAACGCGGGAAGAGGTCTTCCAGCTCATGGACGACCTGTTGGATAACGGCTGCGACATCCTGACCATTGGACAGTACCTGCAACCGACGCGCATGCACTTAGAGGTGGTGGAGTTCGTCCATCCGGAGGTCTTCGAGCAATATCGCGAGGTAGGATTGGCCAAGGGCTTCAAGTACGTAGAGAGTGGGCCGCTGGTGCGCTCTAGCTATCACGCCGAGCGCCACGTCTTTTAGTGCAGCTGCGATATGGGAAAAACCGTCTTGATAGCGGGGGGTAGCGGCTTTATTGGCAGTCGCCTGGTGGCCATGCTTCAAGAGCGCGGCTATGCAGTGCGGGTACTGACGCGCTCGCCGCGCGCTGAACACCACTTCGCGTGGGACCCTATGGCAGGGCGCATTAGCGACGAGGCTGTGCGCGGCGCAGCGGTAGTCATCAACTTGGCCGGAGCCGGCATTGCGGATAAGCGCTGGACGCCCGCGCGCAAAGCGCTTATCGTAGACAGCCGCGTGCAGAGCACACACACACTGCGCGAAGCCTTTCAGCGGCTCAACCACCAGCCCGAAGTGTACGTGGCCGCCTCCGCCATCGGCTACTACGGCAACTCGGGTGAGTGCTGGATGCGCGAGGGCGACCCTCCTGCCGACCAGAGCTTTTTGAGCACTTCCACCGCCGCCTGGGAACAAGCCACCGAAACGGTCAGTGCTCTCGGCATCCGCACCGCCGTCCTCCGCATCGGCATCGTATTGGAGCAGTCGGGAGGCGCCCTGCGCGAAATCATCCGCCCCTTGCGCTTCGGTATTGGCGCCTACTTCGGTGACGGGCAAGCTTGGTATTCGTGGATACACCGCGACGACGTGTGCCGCATGGTGCTGTGGGCAATGGAACATCCGCAGGCCGAAGGCATCTACAACGCCGTGGCCCCACACCCTGTGCGCAACCGCGACTTGGTGCGGGCTACTGCTCGCGCCATGGGCAGAAGGGCGCTCCTCGTACCTGCGCCCTCCTTTGCCTTGCGCCTGTTGTTGGGCGAGATGGCCAGCGTCGTCCTGCACAGCACCCGCGTCTCGGCAGAAAAGATCCTGCAGGCGGGATTTTCTTTTCAATACCCGCACGTAGAAGCGGCCTTGCAGCAGATTTTTGCGGCCAAGCCTTAGTCGCCCTTGGGCTGCAAACCGACCTCTAACGCTATGCACACCTGGTTGCCCGTTCCTCCGGCCTCTGACTTTTCCGTGCACAATCTTCCCTTCGGCATCTTTGAAGCGCCCGACCGGCGTCCGCGCGCAGGCGTTGCCATTGGCCACCACGTTATCGACCTGGTGGCCGCAGCGGAACGCGGGCTTTTTGGCAAGCGCCGCTTTTTTCGCCAGCTCTTCGAGCAGCCTACGCTCAACGCCTTCATCGCCCAGGGAAAACCCGTTGCTCGGCACGTGCGTCGGCGACTCCAGCGATGGCTGTGTACCGCTGAAGCGCCCGAAGACGCGGCGGCGATCTTGGTAGAACGCCCGCGCGTGCGCATGCACCTGCCGCTTCAAATAGGCGACTACACCGACTTCTACAGTAGCCTCGAACACGCCACCAACGTAGGCAAGATGTTCCGCCCCGACAACCCGCTGCTGCCCAACTGGCGCTGGCTGCCCGTGGGCTACCACGGGCGCTCCTCCAGCATCGTCGTCGACGGCACCTCCATCCGCCGACCGCACGGCCAAATCCTGCCCAAAGGCAGCGACACGCCCATCTTCTCCGCCTCTCAACAGCTCGACTTCGAACTCGAAGTCGCCTTTGTCATCGGCAAAGACAGCGCGCTGGGCGCGCCCATACCCATAGAAGCAGCAGAAGACTACATCTTCGGACTGGTGCTGTTCAACGACTGGAGCGCGCGTGACATCCAGCGCTGGGAATACGTGCCCTTAGGCCCTTTTTTGGGCAAAAACTTCGCCTCCTCCATCTCGCCCTGGATCGTGCCCTTGGAGGCACTCCAACCCTTTCGCGTCGAAGGGCCCAAGCAAGACCCACCCCCACTGGAATACCTGCGCGCGTCGGGAGCCCGCCATTTCGACGTGCACTTAGAGGTAAGCCTCCGCACAACAGCAGGAGCTGAGACGGTTATCTCCCGCTCCAACATGCGCTATCTGTACTGGTCTATGGCGCAGCAGCTGGCCCACCACACCGTCAACGGCTGCAACGTGCGCGTGGGCGACCTGATGGCCTCGGGCACCATCAGTGGCCCCACTCCCGACAGCTGCGGCTCCTTGCTCGAATTAGCATGGGGCGGGCAGCGCCCCATTCACCTGGCAGACGGCTCCACGCGCACCTTTCTGCTCGACGGCGACACCATCACCTTGCGCGGCTGGGCCCAAAAAGGCGCCGTGCGCGTGGGCTTCGGCCAAGTCGGCGGCACCATCATTCCCTGACCTCGAGGGCGCCCACCTTTCGGCGCATGAGCCAGTCGGGCTGCGGGTCGTCGCCGACCCAGAAGATCTCGGTGCCAAACACCGAAAAGCCGTTCTTTTGGTAAAAGCGGATGGCCTGCAGCGCCTCCTGCCAGACGCTCAGCCACAGCCAAGAGGCACCGCACTGGCGAGCGCGCTCCTCGGCAAACGCCAAAAGCGCAGCACCGATGCCTTCGCCCTGCCAAGGGCGCGCGACGTAAATGCGCTCGATATGTACCGGCAGGCCAGACCAAAGCGCGGCTTGCCCTACAGAGGAGGCTGCGGGCAGCCGTCCGATGTTGAGCTTGAGATAGGCGATGGGACGCTCGCCCCGCTGTCCAAAATAAAACTCGGTGCCGGGGGTAAGCATCTCCGCCGCCAAGCGCTCCGGCGTAAAATGGGCTCGGCAATACGCCTCAAAGTGCACGGGATCGTTTTGCGCCTGCCAAGCATCGCGGAACGTCTCTTCGGCTAAGCGGCGCAAGACGGGCAACTGATCGGCATCCACTCGGCGTATCGAAAAGCTCACGGCGCCTTCAGATTTAAGACATCGCTCATGCGAAACACGCCTTGCTGGCCCAACAGCCATTCGGCCGCCAACACGGCGCCTAAGGCAAAGCCAGCGCGCGAATGGGCCGTATGTCGGATCTCTATGCTGTCGACAGCCGAGTCCCACCGCACGACGTGTGTGCCCGGCACCTCCCCACGGCGTATGGAGACAACCGGCAACGTGTCGGGCGGCGGCACCTGCCCACAGGCCAAAGTCCACCGGCGAAGTCCCTCTACTTGTGCGACGAGGTCGTCGGCCAGCGTACGCGCTGTGCCGCTGGGCGCATCGGCCTTGTGTACGTGGTGGGTCTCCTCTATCGAAGGGCGGTACGATGGGTGCGCCGCCAAGAGCTGAGCCAAACAGCGGTTGAGGGCGAAAAAGAGGTTGACCCCCACGCTGAAGTTCGATGCCCATAGGAGCGCTCCGCCGCATTGGCGGCAGTACTGTTCGGCCTGGGGGAGCTGGTCGACCCACCCCGTCGTTCCGCTGACGACGGGGACGCCGGCGCGCAGGCACATCAGCACGTGCTCTAAGGCAGCTTCCGGGTGGGAAAACTCCACCACCACGTCTGCCCGACGCAGCTGCTCGGCATCGAGCGAGGAGCGGTGCTGCCTACCCGCGCGCCACACCACCTCGTGACCGCGAAGAAGCGCCTGCTCCTCTACCGCGCGCCCCATCCTGCCGTAACCCAACAAGCCTAACTTCATAAAATAACGGCTGCAAAGAAAGCAAAAAGCCGCCGATAGGCCGTTGCCTACCGGCAGCTTCGTGTTCTGCTTAAATCAGCGGCTAATGATGACCTTCTGGGCCAAGTGCTGCGCCCCGTGCGCCGCGCGCAACAGATATACGCCCGACGGGAAGGGGTCGGCAGGGAAGGCCAATACTTGTTCTTCGTCGCCTGCTGTGAGGCGCGTTTCCCAAACCGGGCGACCCGCGAGGTCATACAGCTGTAAGTACAGTGCCTCCCCTTCGACGAGCCCGCTCAGCCAAATGTGGGCAGAAGTAGATATAGGGTTAGGGCGCACCTGAACGCTCAGGGGCGTCGCCACCGGTGCGGCAGTACTCGCTCGGTCGTCGAGGCTCTTAGCGGAACCCGAAAATCCCGGCGGCGTCTGGAAGGTCAACCAAGGCGACCACTTGCTGCGCCCCGAAGCGCAGAGCGCGCGCACTTTGAACTTGTACGCTTGTCCCGGCACTAGCCCCATCGCACTGTACGCCGCCGAGGGCGTAAAGACTTTGATCTCGCCGCTGCCGGACGGCTCGCGCTCCAACTCCACGTAATAGCCGACAGCTCCCGGAACGGCATTCCACGCCAACTCCGCGCTCGTCGGGGTAACGGCAAGCACCTGCAACCCCGTTGGTGTCGAACAAGGCAGGAGCCCCCCGGCAGGAGTAGGTGCTTGGTTCTTCGAGAAGTAGATTTCCTTGGTCCAAGCGCTGGTCGTGCCGTCGGTGCAGTGCGTGCGCACCTTGAACTTGTACAGCACGCCCTGCAGCAAGCCCGGGAAAAGATAGGCGTTGGTTTGCACCGCAACTTTCCACTTCAGCTGCCCAGGCTTACCCTCTATCTCGAGGGAATAATACGCGGCGCCAGCAACTGCCGCCCACTGCAACACCGCCGTGTCGCCCTGAAAAGCAACGGTCAGACCAGTCGGCACGCCACACCCCGTGCCGCCTCCACCCACACCTGAAGTGCTGAAAAACACCCACGCCGACCAGTCGCTCTTGTCGCCGCCGCAATGCGCACGCACCTTGAACTTGTACAGGCTGCCTGGCTTCAACCCACTCAAGGCAAATACCGTGTCGGCAGTGGCGACTTTGATTTCTTGACCGGACGAACTGGGTTCCTGTTCGACCTCTATTTGATAAAGGAGCGCGCCGCTCACAGATGCCCACGACAGCAGCGCAGACGTTTCGGTGACGTTAGAAGCGCTCAAAGCCAGCGGTACGGCGCATCCGGAGCCACCCCCTCCCCCAGTGGTAGCGTTGAAGAAAAACCACGCCGACCAGTCGCTCTTGTCGTCGGCGCAATAGGCGCGCACTTTAAACTTGTACAGACCTCCGGCAACTAAGTTGTTTAGCGCATAGAAGGTGTCGGTAGTGTTTGCCTTTAACTCGAACCCCGAACCGCTGGGCTCTTGCTCTACCTCTATCTCGTATCGTATGGCGCCGCCAACACTGCTCCACTTCAAGAGAACCGTGCCATTGGGCTGTGAAGCGGCGGCCAAACCCGCGGGGGAAGGGCAAAAACTATCGCCCCAATCCGGAACCGCTGTTGTATTCGACAGAAGACTGCTTGCCAACAAGCACAGGATGCTAGCGGAGAAAAATACTCTCATCATGGCAGAGGTGTTTTTAAGTGAATTGTTCGACAGATAGGTGAATTTTTCTCAAAATTGCTCCGGCTACGCCTGGCGTGCCAAAAAGTATTTTCCAAGCGCGCATTCGATGGCGCTCAATGGGCAAAAGGCTGCACTCAGTGGGAAAGGCCGCTCGCCGTTATAGGAGAGAGCGCCTCGGTCGGCAGAACCTTTCCTTCGAGTGGCTGTTTAACGAGAAATAATCAAAACACCTAAATGCTCTAACGGGAGTGGTTAGAGTTTTCCCTCTTTATGAAGAAAAACAAAAAAGGCAGCGGCCGACGACTGACTGCCAAGGCGCTGCAAGTGGCGCTGCTCAAGTTTTTACTCGACCATCCTCGAAAAACCTTTGCTCCTACCGAGATCGCCGCTCAAATGGACGTGGAAAACAACCGCGATTCCGTCGAGTACGCCCTACAACAGCTGATACAGGCCGGCTCGGTGCAGCGGCGCAAAAACGGCCGCTACAGCATAGCGCTCGACCGCTTGACGGCGGATGGTCGACCCGGACCGACTGCTAAGGCAGCCTCGAAGCCGACTAAGAAGCAAGGCGCAGCCCAAACGCCGAAGATGGTAGAAGGGCGCGTAGACATGACCCGAAGTGGCGCGGCCTATATCGTTACAGAGACGTCCATGGACGACATCTACGTGGCGCCGCGCTACCTAAACGGAGCGCTGCACGGCGATTGGGTGCGCGTCTTGCTCTTTCCTCCCAGAAGCTACCGCGGTGGCCTGCGGCGCCCAGAAGGCGAAGTCCTCCAAGTGCTCCGGCGCGCCAGAGAGCTCTTCGTGGGCACCCTGCGCAAGAGCCGCAAGTACGCGCTGTTTTTACCCGATGATCCCAGCGTGCCCATAGACGTGTACGTGCCCTTGGAGGCTTGTGGCGACGCGCGCGATGGCGACAAGGTCATCGTGCGCATCACCGACTGGCAGGAAGGCAAAGGACGCGTCCCTATTGGCAAGGTTACGCAGACCTTAGGCGCAACGGGCGGAATAGACGTGGAGATGAAGAAAATCCTCATCCACGCCGGATTCCCGCTGGCGCATTCCCCCGAGGCCATCGCAGAAGCGAACGCCATCCCAGACCACATCCCACCAGAGGAATACGCTCGGCGCCGCGACTTCCGCTCCGTGCTGACCTTTACCATCGACCCCATCGATGCCAAAGACTTCGACGATGCCCTGAGCGTCCGACAGCTCGAAAACGGCCGCATCGAAGTCGGCGTCCATATCGCCGATGTCACCCACTACCTCAAGCCCGGCACCCGCTTAGACGCCGAAGCTTATCAGCGCAGCACGTCGGTATACTTGGTCGACCGCGTCAACCCTATGTTGCCGGAAAAACTGTCGAACCACCTGTGCTCTTTGGTGCCCTACGAAGACCGGCTCACCTTTTCCGCCGTGTTCGAGTTCGACGAGCAAGATCGCGTGGTGTCGCGCTGGTTCGGCAAAACGGTCATCCACTCGGTCAAGCGCTTCACCTATGAAGAAGCGCAAACCGTCTTGGAAGGCCACCCCACAGAAGCGGTGCGCCTCCTGTCCATCTACCCGCAGTTAGAATGGGCCCTGAAAGCCCTCCAGCGCATCGCTCAAAAGATGCGCCGCGAGCGCGAGCGCAACGGCGCCATCGGCTTCGACACCGACGAGGTGCGCTTCCGCTTAGCCGACGACGGCTCGCCCATCGAGGCGTACATCAAAGAGCGAAAGGACGCCCACCTGCTGGTCGAAGACTTCATGCTGCTGGCCAACAAAGAAGTGGCCCTCTACATCCAACACAAGAGTGCTGGCCAGGCGGAAATCCCCTTCGTCTATCGGGTGCACGACCTGCCCGACATGGAAAAGGTGGCCGATTTTGCCCGCTTCGCCGCCGAAATGGGCTATCGGCTGCAAGTTAACACGCCGCGCCAAATCGCCGAGTCCTATAACCGACTGATGCGGGCCGCCGAGCGCGACCCACGCCTCAAGATTTTGGAACCGCTGGCCATTCGCACCATGGCTAAGGCCGTCTACTCTACGCGCAACATCGGGCACTACGGCTTGGGCTTTTCCCACTACACCCACTTCACCTCACCTATTCGCCGCTATTCCGATGTCTTGGTACATCGGATTTTGGAGAAGAACTTGGGCCCCAACGTCTATCGGGCAAACAAAGAGCGACTGGAAGAGCAATGCAAGCACATCAGCGAGCAAGAGCGCAAAGCCGCCGATGCCGAGCGCGAAAGCGTCAAGTACGTGCAGGCCGAATTGCTGCGCCGCCACATCGGCGAGGTGTTCGAAGGGTATGTCAGCGGCATCATCGAGCGGGGCTTCTTTGTGGAGTTGCCGCAAACCTTAGCGGAAGGATTGGTAGATTTTCGCACCCTGCGCGAGGCATTCCGCTTAGAGGAGGGCAACTTGCGCGCCCGAGGAGTGCGCTCCGGCCGCCTCCTCAAAATGGGCGACCGCGTGCGCGTCCGCATCGTTGCGGTAGACCCCGCCAAGCGCCAAATAGAAATGGAATGGGTAGCGGACGAAGCCGACGAGTGAAGAAAGCGGAGTGAGGCGCGTCCAATGGAAAGCGCCCACAGTCAATTGATGGGAAAACGAGCTCGTCGGTAGGCACTGCTAAGGGGGGGCTAACTCCCTCGAATGGGTTCCTTACATCCACCCTACAGTAGGCTTCGGAGAAGCCCGACATTTATAGCTCGGCAACCACCAAACAGACTTATTAAATCACACGGGCCACCCCGAAACTTTGGGATGGCCCGTGCTGTTTGCGCCGGAGGCGTTGGTGAAGCGGCACTATTGCTTCACAAACGAGCTTTCGTAGCGCCCTTCCGCCGTCGTCACCAAAAGGCGATAGAGCCCTGCCGGCAGCTCACTGATGTTGAGGGTAAACTGCTGGGCGCTGGGCACTACGGCGGTGTACATTAGGCGACCGTCGGGCTTCCGCACTTCGACAACGGCTTGGCTCAACGCCGCCGCTCCCGTCGCCGATTTAGCCATCCCCGTGACCCATTGCGTGGCGGGGTTGGGCGATAAGGAGAGCTGCCCTACGGCCACGGGCGGCGTGGAGGGCCCGAAATCTGGGCAATCGATTACCCCCAACTTGACTTCCTCTGCGCATTTCGGGTCGCCTTTGTCCTGTACGGCAAACACATACGCCGTCGAGCCGTCACCGTCAAAGGGCCCCAAGATGATGGGCTGCGGTTGGGCGTAGCTGAAGCTGCCGTACACATCGCCGTTGGCGCCGATGACGTCGAAGCCGGCAGCGCTGCCGTTCTGGTGGCGGAAGGTGAGCACTGCAAAGAATTGGCCGCACAGGCAAGGAGTGGCCTGCACGCGGGTATCCCAAATTTTACAGGGTTTCCCAGAACAGTCCGGCGCAGCGAAGCTCAGCTCGGCGCAGCAGAACGTCTGAGTGGAATTGACGGTCATAAGGCACACCTTGATGGCGTCTTCATCTTTGCCGCTCGCTGGGAAATGAGGAATCGTCAGCGGCAGCGCGCTGAGCGGATAGGTGCCGAGAAACTGGCCGTTAGCCCATACGCCAAAGAACGCCGGGATAGGCGTAGGGGTTGGAGGCACATTGGGCTTGGTATTTACGGTAAAGTGCACCTTGAGTGGGTACGTGCCGTCCGGATGGCAGTCGCCGATAGAGACCTCTAAGTCGTCTATCTCACAGAGGTCTCCAGAGCAATCCGGAGCGTCAAACTCTATCGCTTCGCAACACAGCGGCTGAGACGCGTTGGGCGAGACGATGCACACTTTGATGGCGTCTTCGTCCTTTCCGCTGGCTGGGAAGTTGGGAATGGTCAGCGGCAGCGCACTCATGGGATAGGTACCGATGAACTGGCCGTTGGCCCACAGGCTGAAAAAGCCGGGCGTGGGGGTGAGCGCTTTGAAATGCACCTGCACTTTGTACGTGCCGTCGGGGTTGCAGTCGCCGACCTTCACGGAGAGGTCTTCGATCGTGCACCCATGCCCTTGGCAGTTGGGTGCAACAAAGGTGAGCGCTGCGCAGCAAGTGTTGCTCGGATCGGGAGCAGTAGGCGAGATCAAGCAAACGCGAATCTCTACCTTGTTCCCATTGCCGCCGGGGAAGTTGGGAATGGTCAGCGGCAAGTCGCTAAGCGCATACGTGCCGAACATGGCGCCGTTCACCCACAGGGCAAACTTGGTCGCTCCACCGGCAAAAACGGTTTTAAAGTTAAGCCCCAACTTAAAGGTGCCGTCTGGATTGCAGTCGCCGACCTTCACCTCCAAATCCTTGATAGCGCAGGGGCCGGGGCAGTTGGGCGCCTTAAACTCGTGCTCTATGCAGCACGTATTTACGATGGTGCCGGCGGGCCCGAGCACACAGATGCGGATGACATCTACGTCCTTTCCACTGGCCGGGAAGTTGGGAATGGTCAGCGGCAGCGCGCTAAAGGGATGGATGCCTAAGAATTGCCCGTTTCCGGCCCAGACGGCAAACTGCCCTGACGAGGCGGCTGTGATGAAGTTCAACACCAGCCGATAGGTGCCGTCATTGTTGCACGGTCCGACCTCTATTTTGAGCGAGGTAATGCCGCATGGTGCCCCCTGGCAATCGGGTGCCTTGAATTCCGTTTCCAAACAGCAGTTGAAGGCGGTGGGAGCGTTGGCATTTACCAAGCACACGCGCACCTTGTCCACATCGTTGCCGCTGGCGGGGAATTTGGCGATCTTCACCGGCAGGGCGCCGATAGGAAAGATACCCAGCATTTTTCCGTTGCCCGCCCACGCAACAAAGGCCGCCGGCGTCGGGCCGGAGTACTTGAAGTCAATGACGATGGGATACGTGCCGTCAGGATTGCACGGCCCTGCCACTTCTACCTTCAAGTCGGAAATAGGACAGGGCGGCTTGTCGCAGTTCGGAGCCTTGAACTCCGCTATTTTGCAGCAGAACTCCACCCCGTTGGGGTTGACTAAGCAAACCTTTATCCGGTCGACATCTTCACCACTGGCCGGGAAAGTAAGCACCAGCGGGAAATCGCCGAGCTGGAAGGTACCCAAGAAGTCGCCGCTCCCTGCCCAGATGTTTACCTCGAACGGAATGGCCGGCAGCGGGTCGAGGTGCAGCGCTATTTTGATGCGGTAAGACTTAGGCGATAGGCACTCGCCCACGCCTACCTCTATGGATTTGATGCCGCAGGGCTTGGCGATGCAATCGGGCGCGTTAAACTCGATTTTCCGACAGCAATTGGTGTTTTTCAAGCACACCACGAGGCCGTCCACATTGTTGCCGCTCCACGGAAACTCCAGCGACAACGGCAAAGAGGAAAGCGCGTAGCGACCCAAATACTGACCGCCAGCGGTATATACGTCGAACGAATCGATGACCGTAATTGGTGTAGTGGACGGCGCGCTAAAATTCAGCGTGATCTTGTAGGTAGAGTCGGAGGTACATGCCCCGGTTTCTACGCGCAAATTCCGGATATGGCACGGCGGCGGAGGGCAAGGCGGCACAGCAAACTGTATGTTGGCGCAGCAGTCGGGTTCGTCTTTCAGGCAGATGATCAACACTTCGGAGGGCGTCGCCGAGGCAGGCAGTGTCAGAGCGACGGGAAGGCTGCTCAAAGGGAAGACGCCCAACGACGTGTTATCGCCCTTTTTCACCTCGAACATCAAGCCGGCGGGGTTTTTGACCTTGAAGTCCAACAACACCTTGTACTCTCCGGTGGGCAGACAATCGCCTACCTTGACGTTGACATCGTAGATCTCGCACGGCGCTGCATGAAAGCAGTTAGGGCCAAAGAATTGCTTTACGCCACAGCAGGGAATGTTGTTGGGCGATGTGCTTTTAAGGCAAACCCGAACGAAACTGCCTATGCCGGCACCGGCTGGAAAGTCCTTAATCGTCAGCGGCAGTTGGTTGAGGGTGTACGTGCCTAAAAAGGCCCCGTTTCCAAAAACTTCAAAAGTGTCGGTCGTCGGATTCTGGACCTGAAAGTTCAGGTCTACCTGAAACGTAGAGTCGGAGGTGCAGTCGCCCACTTCCACCTCTAAATCAGTGATGACACAGGGCGCGACTTGAGCTACCGATGGCAAGGAACTGGCTAAAAGCCAGAGCAACAGCGGAAAAACCTTCGGGATGCGCATAGGGAAAAATTTTTAGGTTGAAGAAATTTAGATTAGACGGCTAAAGGATACGCAATGTCCGTATAGCGCTTCACAGCGCTGGTTTCTTTTTTCGATAAAAGAGCGATTTCGCCAGTAGGCGTCAAAAATAGAGGGGGTGAAAGCGAATGGCGCCGCGGTTAGTCCATTCCAGAGTGGGCGCGGGAATCTTCACGATGTTGACGGCATAGGCTAGCATGCGCAGCAGCCGGCTTCGAATGGGAATCCGCGTCAGGTCTATGTCTAAGGAGAGGTAAAATTGCCGCGTACGAGGGTACTGTTGGGCATCCACGCGGTAATGGTCGCAGGAGGGGCCGTAGCAGTTGCGGTTGCCCTTCCATTCGTAGCCGTAAGCCGTATACAGGTGCTGAGCCCCTACCCCTACCGCTACGTTGAGCCAGCGCGGCCACCAGGAGAGGTCGTTTTCCGCGAGGAAGGCGCGCGGGTTAGCAGACACCCACACCGTTAGGGCATTGTAGTCCTTGAGGAGCAGCGTCAGCAGTCCTGTGCCGTAGATGGCTCGCGCGCGGGCTTCCAAGGTGGCCCAGTTTTCGCTGCCCGGCGGCGAGAAGGGGTAAATGGGTTCAGTTGAGTAGCGCTGCGGTTGCGTGCTCCACTTCATCAGGATGCGCTGCTCGCCCCAGCTCAGCTGCTGGGCCAAAAACATGCCTGATCCCAACACGTTAGCCCCTATGTCGCCCCAAGAAAAGCCCCATTGCGACGAAAATCCGTCGAACATCTCCAAAGAGGTCATGATCAGCTGGCTTCCGGCAAAACCTATCCAAGCCGCCGGCTTGGGCTGGATACCCGCCCAGCGCGCCCCGCCGAAGATCCATCGGCTCTGGTTATAGGACATGAGCCAATGCCCCATCTTATCCATTTGATTCCAGTGGCGCCAATCATCAAAGGTGTGGAACTTGCTGGTGGGATAGTTGGCGTACCATTGGTTGTGCAGCACCACCATGGAAGCGCCATAGGCGGCGGTTCCAATACCTACCGCCGTCCAAAAACGCGCCGGATGAAACGAGTCGGCCGGCGTAAGTGAAAACAGCGGCGGTCTTTCCTGGGCCTGCCCAGCGCAGACAAGCAAAAACAGAGAAGCTGTGTGCCAAAAGCGAGCAAACATGGCGGGAAACGCTGTAGAAGATAGAGGAACGAAGAACCGGATTAAGTAAGGAGCGCAGCGATTTTGGGTCCAAAAATAAGGACTCCTATCACTGCAGCAGCTATGGCGCCCAACAATACGGCACCTGCCGCAGCATCCTTGGCCCTTCCCGCTAACGGATGGTGGTGCGGAGCGACCAAATCTGTCCAATACTCCACAGCGGTGTTCATCGCCTCTAAAGCCGTCACCAAGGCTATGCACAGCGCGATGAGCGCCCATTCGGTAGCCGAAAGGCCTAACCAAAACCCGGCAAGTACGACTGCAACCGCTGCCGCGCTGTGAAAACGTGCGTTCGGCTGGGTGCGCCACACGTCTTGCAGCCCGCGGAGAGCATCTAAAAATGCGCGTAACCTCATGTCCAGTTCCTTTTATTCCGAAAAGTAAGAGGCATTGCCGGCTGCCGAGAAAAAATCTGCGCGCATAAGTATTGGCGTCTCACCCGATTGCATTTATCTTTGTGGCCGCTTTTTGACGAAAAGGGAGAGATGTCCGAGTGGTCGAAGGAGCGCGCCTGGAAAGTGCGTATACGCCAAAAGCGTATCCAGGGTTCGAATCCCTGTCTCTCCGCCGCGCAACGAGGAAAATCGAGGAGAGGTGCCGGAGCGGTCGATCGGGCTTGACTCGAAATCAAGTGTACCCTTGCGGGTACCGTGGGTTCGAATCCCACCCTCTCCGCTCTAAAACAGAAGCCATCCCGAATTTTGGAGACGGCGCAAAGGAACTGCGGCAACGCGTTCCTTTTTTTACGGCTGCACGGGAAAAAACGGTGAGAAGCGCTCCGTGCCGCCGACAGATGCATGCAGTAACCAATGCATCGGCATTGATGGGCTTGCTGTCAGAGGAAGGCTCCTTAATAAACCACAAAGGGAGCGGCTTGGAGCGACGAATGTTGGGCCTCTCCGAGGCCATCAACGTGGGCAGCGCGCAAGATTGGAAAGAAATAGACCTCGACAAAACCAAACACCCGCTCTCCCCGCGCCAAATACACAGGTTGACCCTCTCCGCAACGCAAGGCTTCGAACAAGCCCAACATTTGTACCCCCACACACACAAAACCGCCGCCTCGGATAGGCCGAACGTTTGCATCGTCAAACCCCGTGTTTTGCCCCCGCGTTAGGGGATAACCCGGCCCACCCTAAAAATTTGGGATGGTCCCTGTTTTTTGTAGCCAATAGGTGTGCATATTTGTAAAGCGGTGGCTTTGTGCCGCCGCCATTTCGCCCGCTCGGAGCAAGTGCGGGCGTCCACATATGCGGGAGTGGGCGCCATTAGAAAGGCTGCCCGCTCTTTTATTTATCCCCGGCTATTATGCGCTCGCACCATCTGCCCTTATCCGACAACCTGTGGTGGGTATGGCTTGTCGTCGCAGGCTATACGGCCGTTTACGGCACCCGAGGCATTAACGAGACCGATGGCGGCTTTCTGAGCGGGCTGGCTTGGCAGCTGCTCAGCGGGAAGGTGCTTTACCGCGAAATAGTTTATGTGCGCCCACCGCTTCCCGTGTGGGAGCGCGCTATGGAGATTGCTCTTCTGCCCCAGGTCAGCAGCGTATTGTGGGAGCGCTTGTTGTTTTACGGGAAGGTGGGGCTCTACTGCGCAGCAGCTGCGCGTGTTCTCTTGCCCGAGCGAAGGGGGCGGGGGTGGTTGGCCGTTTTAGCCTTTGTTGTGTCGGCCCACAACTACCCTGCGGCGGCTTGGCACACAGTAGATGGCTTACTTTGGGGAGCGTTGGGACTTTGGGTACTCTTCTGCTGCCGAGGCTGCTGGGCGCCGGCAATAGCGGGAGGGCTCTTGGCCGCGTGTATGCTGTGCAAGCAGTCGTTCTACCCTATGGCGGCAGTAGGAGTCGGTGCCGCTGTGTGGGCATACGGTTGGCGGTGCGGGGCCCAGATGGCATTAGGGCTGTGCTTAGGATGGAGCATTTTTGCCGCCTACCTGTGGACATCTGAATTGTGGATGCCCTTTTGGAGCATGACAAGCGGCGCCACCTCTTGGAAGCAGGCTTGGCAACACGGAGTAGTGGACTATTTTCGGATACGCCCCTGGGTAGCGATAGTCAGCGCGGCATGGCTGGTGGGGATGGCCTGGTGTGCCGCGCGTAGGCGGCATGGAGGATGGGCGTTGGGTCTTTGGGCGGCCTGGTTGATAGGGTTGGGAGCGGTATACGGATGGGATGCGACGCGGCGCGGCGAATTCACATTGCCTTTTGCTCAGCTGCGCCTACTGTTTTGGGTCTCCAACGCCTACGCTTTGTGGCAGTGGCGACGCGGCGAGTGGTCGCATGTCCGCTTCGTTCGCTACGGAGCCTTGGCCGCGCTCAGCTGGTGTTCGGCGCTCAGCTGGGGATACAACCTTCCTATCCTTTTCAGCGCGCCTTGGGTGTTTGCGCTATGGGATATCTCGCAGCGGCTCCAAGAGAGGGCTTCAGCACACCTGCCGATGGCCCCGGCTGCGGCTGTGGTTGCTGCGCTCCTCCTCTTCGGATACAGCTACCAATGGGTTTATCGGGACGGCCATCGCTCGGAGATGACCGCGCACTTAGGCGATATTTTTCCCGCCCTGCGCGGCATCTACAGCACGCCGCAGAAGGCTGCACTTTATCGCGAATTGGCGAACTTGACTAACCGACATGGGCCCAACTGGACCGTGCTACCCGCTTTCACTCAGGCCCACTTCCTAACGCGCACCGCCCCCCCCCTGCCGCTCGATTGGGTCGTCGCGCGCGAGATGGGCCGGCGCGCTGCCTTTGTCGAGGCAGAAGCGCAGCGGGTTAGGCCCGTGTTCTTTTTACAAAAAAGCGCGCTGGAAGCCCTGTACAAAGATCCTGAGCTGGAACTCGTCCGGCGCCTCTTCGAGCGAGGGCAGCGCATCGAAGAAACGCCCTTCTTTATCGTCTTTCGGCTGCCGTAGCTTCAAGCGAGACGGGTATGCCCTAATTCCAAGATCCGGTCGAACTCGGCCTTCGTCAGCGGCATCACCGACAGGCGCGGATTGCGCACCAACCCTATTTGCTGCAGCTCGGGATGCGCTTTGATTTCCGATAGAGGCACTGCTCGCTCCAGTGCGCATACGGGCTCTACGTCTACAGCGGACCAGTCCCCATCTGCAGCCGTAGGATCTGGGTAGTGCTCCTTGCATACGCGTGCTACACCCACGACTGCTAAGCCAATATTGCTGTGGTAATACAGGCACAAATCGCCCACGCGCATAGCGCGCAAGTTGTTGCGAGCCTGATAGTTGCGCACTCCGTCCCATCGCGTGATGCCCTCGCGCACCAGCTGTTCAAAGCTGTACACGTCGGGCTCCGATTTGATTAACCAGTACTGCATAGGGCAGCAAAGATGCGCGGCTTCCCTCTAAAAGCGCTGCTGCTGCCTCGATAGAATACTCGAGACAGCAGCAGCATTTTCCCATCCATCTACGGCTTTTTCTGTACGGCGACCGCGCCCGTAGCATCCGAAGAGGTGTTGACAATTTCCGCCTCTACATTCTTGGGCATAAAGACGACGTAACTCAGCGTCTCGCGAAGTTCTTGCCCCTTCACTTTCACCACGCGCTGGGCATTTGGTGCTGAGATGACCATTGCATTTTCCGAAACCTCGCTTTTTAAATCATAGCGCCCCACCTTAGCCAACTGCTCCACCATCGACTCATTACCCGAAGGTAGGCTGACGTATATTTCGATACGCAGCGTCGGATGATTCCAGACTTTCAGGTCGACAGCCCCCGGCAATTCAAATTTTATTTTGTGAATGCCCTCCGCATGGAACGATTTTGTAAAGGCTTTACCCACCGTTTGGGCCACAGCATTGCTGCTCAACAGCACGGCCAATGCAACTATAAAAATAGAATATCTCATTGCAGGCCTCCTTTTATTTTGATTCAAAGAAAAGTGTTTTTGAAACAAAAAACAAGTTTTCATTGCAATAAAATTTCAAAAAAAGATAAATGATTTATATTTGCATATATGAATTGCTCTTCTACTGCTCAATGCGATAGTTCCCAGAAGGAAGGGCTAAGAGACCTTAGAAAACTTATTTTTGCGATCAATTAATTATTAATGTACTTGCGACAAGATTGGTTACCATCCTAGCCATAGAATCTTCCTGCGACGACACCTCTGCTGCAGTTATCCAAGAGGGTCGGGTGTTGTCCAACTGCATGGCTACGCAAGAAGCGCATCGGCAGTACGGGGGTGTGGTGCCGGAAGTTGCTTCGCGAGCGCACCAGGTGAATCTTATCCCCGTGGTAGATCAAGCGCTGCGCAAGGCTGGCGTGCGCAAGGAAGACCTCTCCGCCGTTGCGTTTACGCGCGGGCCGGGCTTGATGGGCTCGCTGTTAGTCGGCACTTCCTTTGCGAAGGCGTTGGCTTTATCTTTGGAGATCCCCCTCATCGAGGTGAACCATCTGCAGGCGCACGTATTGGCCCATCTTATCGAAGATCCCAAGCCTGCCTTTCCGTTTTTGTGCCTAACAGTCAGTGGAGGACACACGCAGATCGTTCATGTGCACAACACCCATCACATGGAAGTCATCGGTCAGACGTTGGACGATGCTGCCGGAGAGGCCTTCGACAAGGCGGGAAAATTACTAGGTCTAGGGTACCCTGCTGGGCCCGTTATCGACCGCTTAGCCCAACAAGGTCAACCGTGCTTTCCCTTCCCCGAAGCTCAGGTGCCGGGGTTAGACTTTAGCTTTAGCGGCTTAAAAACCGCCATCCTCTATTTTTTGCGGGAGCAGATGGCGCTCAACCCCCATTTTATCGAGGAGCGGCGCGCCGACCTTTGCGCTTCGATACAGCACGCCATTGTATCTGCGCTGCTCAAGACCTTGCGGCGCGCAGCCCAGCAGACGGGGATCCGCCACGTGGCCTTGGCCGGCGGCGTCAGCGCCAATAGCGAATTGCGCCAACGCTTTGAAGCGTTGGGGCAACAAGAAGGATGGACCACCTATGTTCCCGCCTTCGAGTACTGCACCGATAATGCCGCTATGATAGGCATAGCAGCCTACTTTAAATACCTGCGCGGAGAATTCTGCGGGCAGGATATCGCTCCGTACGCGCGGGGATTTCAGCTCTAACTTTTCTGCAGAGTAGCGGCCAAACGCGCACTAACTCACTCTTTCTCTTTATCCTTTGGCGATGCGCCGACGTGCCCAATGCTGAACGGCGCCACGGCGTTAGAGCGGTAGTCGCGAATAAATCCGAAAGAGAGGTCAGAAGGCAGCGGCGACACGTAGGCTTTGCCAGAAAAGCCGTCATTGCAGTCGACAGAAATGCCCAGCCCAATCAAGCGCCCTTGCTCATCGAACTCCATCCTTTCGTAATCCAAGCGGATGTTCATGACCGACAGCTCTTCTCGAATGTTCTGCAGGTCTTGCAGGGTGTGTTGGCGCTGAAAATACACCTCTATCTTCGGGATGCGCTGAGCCATCAAAGCAGATAGGCTAACCAGGAAAAGCCCAGCTGTAAGCATAAGTTGCCGCATGATACCTTAACTTGTGTTTTATGTGAATGTGAATAATGACACCTTGAAGCAAAGATAGCGCTGCTTGGGCAAAATGAGCTAAGCGCCGCTGCCCTTAGGCAAGCGGTTGTTTTCGTCGGGAAAAACAGCGATTGGACGGAATTGGCGCGCTTCTTCGGGCGTCATGAAAGCGTAAGAGATGATAATGACGATGTCGCCCACTTGGACTAAGCGGGCTGCTGCACCGTTGAGGCAAATGACGCCGCTGCCGCGCTCTCCGCGGATGACGTATGTCTCGAAGCGCGCCCCATTGTTGTTATTCACTACCTGCACGCGCTCGCCCTCGACGATATTGGCGGCGTCCAGCAAGTCTTCGTCAATGGTAATGCTACCGATGTAGTTCAAATCGGCCTGCGTGACGCGCACGCGGTGAATCTTGCTTTTAAAGACTTGAATGAGCATGTGTATCCAAAAGAAGGACAGAGGTTGGTAAATTCACTTTAAACGCACTGAGCGTATATAGTAACAAGACCGATGCAAAAGTAGTTCTTCGACCAGACTTGCCTGTCCACGGGTGTGACTGCCCGCGCGCTATCTTTGTCGCGCTATAACCTATGCCGGCATTTGTATCACGCGAAGACCACCTCTACTATTTACCTACGCCTTCGGGCGACCTCGCCACCTTAAGTGAGGAAGAAAGCCACCACCTCATCGCCGTTATGCGCGGACGCGTGGGCGACAGGATACGCCTTACCGATGGAAAGGGGGTGTTCTACGATGCGGAGGTGGTGGAAACCGCTAAGCGCTCGGCAGTAGTGCGTTTGCTGGCAAGTCATTCGGCAGCACCTCCGCTCAGTCGCCTTCACATCGGGATCGCGCCCACCAAGCAAATCGACCGCTTCGAGTGGTTCTTAGAAAAAGCTACCGAGCTGGGTGTCCATGCCATCACCCCGCTGCTTTGCAGCCGCTCAGAACGCACCGCTCTGCGGATAGAGCGCTTGGAAAAACGCCTTATTGCCGCCCTGAAACAGTCGCAACAAGCCTGGCTACCTCGCCTCCTACCCCTGACGCCCGTAGCAGAGGTGATACGGCGCGCTGAAGAGCCAGTATGCGCCATTGCCTGGTGTGGCGACACCCCGCGCACTGCTTTGGCCCAGCTTTGGCGGCCCCGCACCGATACTATCGTGCTAATCGGCCCAGAGGGCGACTTCACAACAGAGGAAGTAGCCTTGGCCCAAGCACAGGGGTTCACTCCCATCCATCTGGGGCAGGCTCGCCTGCGAACAGAAACCGCCGGCTTGCTCGTAGCGGCAGCCCATCGGCTCTACGTCCAACAGGGATGATCAACGGCTTCGGCGCGCCGCCTACTCCCCATCGCCGCCATTTTTTACAGAACAATCTCGGCTTGATGACAACAAGTCACTCGCCCTCAGAATAGAATGCCATTTTGGCATAAAAGATCGCTATGGAAGCAAATTTGCCCAAGGGCAATTACGGTTTATTTTACCCAAAACACGAAGCAAAAGAACCCGCCTCTGTGAGGAGGTACCCATAAAGTATTTGTTATGACTTACGATAAATTCACTGTTAAAGCACAAGAAGCGCTCGCACAGGCACAGCAAATTGCCACCGAAAACGAACAGCAAAACATCGACACCTGCCATCTATTGATGGGGATGTTAGAGGTGGATGAGTCCGTGATCCGCTTTTTGCTGGGCAAGGTGGGCGCCAATGCCAAGCGCATAGAGGAAAGACTTCAAGCGCTGGTCGATGAGATACCCAAGGTGAAAGGAGCCGATCGGCAATACCTGACGCCCGATGCCAACCGGGCCATCACCGCCGCCAAGGCGCTGTTGAAAGAGTACGGCGACGAGTACATCTCGCTGGAGCTCCTGCTGCTGGGCATTGCCAAGGGTTCCGATAAGACGGCGCGCCTCTTGCGCGAGGAGAGCGCCACACCGGAGGCCTTGAGCAGAGCCATTCAGGAACTGCGCAAGGGTCGCAAGGTTACCGACCAAGGTGCGGAGCAGACCTACAACGCGCTGCAGAAGTACGCGATCAACCTTACCGAGCTCGCCGAAGCCGGCAAGCTGGACCCCGTCATCGGGCGCGATGAAGAAATTCGGCGCGTCCTGCACATCCTAAGCCGTCGGAAAAAGAACAACCCCATCCTCATTGGCGACCCGGGAGTGGGTAAGACAGCTATTGTGGAGGGCATCGCGTGGCGCATTGCGCGGCACGACGTGCCGGAAAACCTCCGCTCGAAGCGCATCTTTGCCTTAGATATGGCCGCCCTTATTGCCGGAGCCAAGTACAAAGGCGAGTTTGAAGAGCGCCTGAAGGCTGTGATCAACGAGGTAGTTGCCTCCAACGAGCAGATTATTCTCTTTATCGACGAAATCCACACCCTCGTAGGAGCTGGGGGCGGCCAGGGAGCCATGGATGCGGCCAATATCTTAAAGCCGGCCCTGGCCCGCGGCGAACTGCGCACCATCGGCGCCACCACGCTGGACGAGTACCAAAAATATTTCGAGAGCGATAAGGCACTGGAGCGCCGCTTCCAGTCGGTCTTCGTCGATGAACCCAGCGTAGAGGACACGATTTCCATCTTGCGTGGTCTGCGCGAGCGGTACGAGAATTACCACAAGGTGCAAATCTTGGACGAGGCCATTATCGCTGCCGCCGAACTGTCGCACCGCTATATCAGCGAGCGCAAGCTGCCCGATAAGGCCATAGACCTCATCGATGAGGCCGCCGCTAAGCTGCGCCTCGAACTCGACTCGGTGCCCGAAGAGATCGACGAACTCGACCGACGGCTGCGCCAATTGGAAATCGAGCGCGAGGCCATTAAGCGCGAAAAGGACGAGCGCAAGCTCGAAGCGCTGACCAAGCAAATTGAAGACGTGCGCGAAAAGCTAGACGCCCTGCGCAGCAAGTGGCAACAGGAACGCGAAATCGCCGAAGCTATCCAGGCCAGCAAGCAAAAATTAGAAGACCTGCAACTGCAGTACCAGCGGGCCGAACGCGACGGCAACTTCGAACTCGCCTCGCGCATCAAGTACAGCGAAATACCCGCCCAAACGGCGGCATTAAAGGCCGCTGAGGCCAAGTTGGCCGAGCTGGCTCCTGAAAACCGCCTGACCAATCAGGCCGTCGCGGCCAACGATATCGCCGAAGTGGTGGCGCGCTGGACGGGCATCCCCGTGGCTAAGATGATGCGCGGCGAAAAAGAGCGCCTCCTGCACTTAGAAACGGAGCTGCACCGACGCGTGGTGGGCCAAGACGAAGCCGTAGCCGCTGTAGCCGACGCTATCCGGCGCAGTCGGGCCGGCCTGAGCGACCCAGACAAGCCTATCGGCTCCTTCATCTTCTGCGGCCCTACCGGCGTCGGAAAAACGGAACTGGCCAAAGCGCTGGCCGATGTGCTCTTCGACGACGAACGCGCCATCGTGCGCATCGACATGAGCGAGTACCAAGAGCGCCATAGCGTGTCTCGCCTCGTCGGCGCACCGCCAGGCTACGTGGGCTACGACGAAGGCGGTCAACTCACCGAAGCCGTCCGCCGGCGCCCATACACCATCGTGCTGCTCGACGAAATCGAAAAAGCACACCCCGACGTCTTCAACATCTTGCTCCAAGTGCTCGACGACGGGCGCCTAACCGACAACAAGGGGCGCACGGCCAACTTCAAAAACACCATCATCATCATGACCTCCAACCTAGCCAGCGACCGCATCCAGCAAGTGTTCGAGGAGTATAATGACCTCCACGCCGCTTATCAGCGCGCCAAGGAGGAGGTGATGGACGCGCTCAAACATCAACTTCGGCCGGAGTTCCTCAACCGCATCGACGAAATCATCGTCTTCCACCCGCTGCTCAAAGGGCAAATGCGCGCTATCTTGGATATCCTATTCCAGGATGTCCGCGAAATGCTGAGCCGCCAAGAGCTCAATGTCGAACTCACGCCGGCGGCCGTCCAATGGTTAGTCGAGCAAGGGTTCGACCCGCAGTACGGCGCCCGACCGCTCAAGCGCACGCTGCAGCGCGAGCTGGTCAACGAGTTGGCTAAACACATCTTGGCCGGCAACTACGTCAAAGGCGATACCGTCGTCGTCGATGCCGATGGCGCCGGTCTCTTCTTTGGGCGGCGCGCTGTGATGAACGGCAAAGAAGTCACTACCGCCCGTTTGGAAGTATAAGGATCGGCTTTTCTCAAAGCAAAACCCCTGTCGAGAGCATTTTCCTCGGCAGGGGTATTTTTTTTTCTTTAGCTTAAAAGGCGGTCTATTTCCGGTACTGCTCTATTATTCGATCGCAAGCCGACGATATCAAATGAAACACCTCCACAAAGTCGTCCATGTCGCCGTAGTAAGGGTCGGGCACTTCGCGCTGCTGTCCGGGGTAGAGTAGGTCGAGCAGCAGTTGTACCTTTTGCTGGTGCTCCGGTCGAGGAGCCTGCTGTTTCACTTGCCGCAGGTTGCTGAGGTCCATGGCAAAGATGAGGTTGAAGTGCTCAAAGTCGTCTAATCGCAGTGGGCGCGCGCGCTGTTGGCTGATGTCGATGCCGAACTGCCGCGCTACCGCTATAGCACGCCTGTCGGGCGACTCTCCAGCATGCCAATGAGAGGTGCCCGCGCTGTCTACGTACCAGGATAGGTTGTGCTGCGAAGCTTTATGCTTGAGTATCCCCTCGGCTAATGGACTTCGGCAAATGTTGCCCAGGCAAACCATCAAGATACGCATTAGAAAATCACGCTGTACTTGAGCATAAAGGCACCCGTGAGTTGGGTAGCGGGGGCCACCCGATCGCCATCGTCGCCGTAGATGCGGTTCTTATTGGCGTCGATGATCATTTTGAGGTTTGGATCGTAGAACGCCTCACCCAACAAGTCGAGCGACAAACCTTTAAACAGCTGGATGCCGAAGTTGTTGGTGAACAGGACAACTAGGTTTTGCGGCTTTTCGAGGTAGTTGGAGAACAAGCGCAGCGAACTGGCTACCGATAGCCGGTTGTTAAAGTACTTGCTCTCGTAGCGCCCCACTAACTCCGAGCCCATACCGAGGAAATAGTTATTGTACTCGACGACGTTCCCCTGTTCGTCCTTAGTTACCTTGTTGCCGTGAATGTCGAGCACAGCCAGAGAGTCGTCGTTGACGTAGATGAAGCGGACGGCCACGGGCGAATACTGAAAGCTAAGGTGCGTGTTGGGTTTGAAGGTGACACCCGGCGAGAACTGCACGATGAGGGGAGCGAGGAAGTTCGCTACCACGCGATCGGGCTTGCCGTCGATTTCGGTAGCCTGCAAGAAATTGCTCCGGTAAGTGCGCAACAGCTGCGACTGCGCCAACAAGTCGGCCGATGCAAACCACTTGTTTCCACTGCCTATGTTAAAGCCGTAAGTGGACGTCAAGCGCAAGATGTCTATGTTCTTTTGAAAACCGCGCGGTTGCGTAGGCGAGGTGCGCCCTTGTTGCTGAAGCACGAGTTGGAGCGCCAGTTGGTTTTTCCAAAAGGAGCGCTCCGAAATGCGATTGGCCGAAAAGGCCCCCAATCCGCCCACAGTGAGGCGGTTCGTGCCGGCACCTACGCGCGGATTGATGATGCCTAAACCGCTGAGGTCGAAACCCAAACTGCCGCCAAAACGCCAAAGGGTATCGCGGGCTGAAGATACATCGCCGCCCTGAGCGAGGGCGGCCACACTGCATGTGATGGTGAAGACAGTAGCGAGAGTAACGATGCGCATAAGAGATGTGAGTTTTGTTCTACTGATACTATCCCGGAGAAGACTGACTTTCTGGAGGCAACAAGTTTTCTTCTTGGGCTTCGGGGTAAAACACTTCTACCTTTTCGGTCATCATCTTGCTCATGGGCACGATGATGGCGCGGTCTGGAGTCTGAAGGATGAGCGAAGTGGCGTCAATGTGGACGACTTTGCCGCGCACGCCGGCAATGCGCACCTCTTGCCCCACCTGTACCTTATCGCGGTTGTAGTGGCCTGCAATGTAGTTGGACACCAAATCGCGCGCGGCTAACCCGTAGCCCACGGCAAAAGCCAAGGCCAAGGCCCCCACTACCACCGTCAGGTTAGCGGCGATAAAACCCGTGTTGATTTGCGCCTGGGCAAGAGCGCTGACAGCCACCGTGATAAAGAGAAAGTAAAACACCGCTGACCCAATTAAGCGAGCCGAAGGGATGCCCATGCCTTCGCAGGCCGCTTGAACGATGCGCCGCACCATGTCGGCCAAAAAAAGTCCCAACAAAAAGAGCGCAAAGGCGGAAAAGAGGGCCGGCAAATAGTCGATGAGGTCGCGCACCATATCGGTAATGGCCGGAATACCCAGCACATCTGTGGCGAAAATGACAAAGGCCAACATCAGCAGGTAGAATACCATCTGCCCAACCACAGCCGACAGCGCAATACGCATCCCGGAGCGCTGCACCAAGTCGATGTCGTTGAGGCGTTCGGCTAAGCGATCCACTCCCGCTAAATGCAGCGCGCGCCGCACTATCTTCCGGAAAACACCCGCTATCAGGCGCCCTACGACGAGGATAAACACCGCAAAAAGCAATTTGGGCGCTATCTCGGAAAGCCGACTCACCAGTTCGGTGAAGACGCCGTTTTTTATCTTATCCCAAAACATAACGGGCAACGAAGTGAGGACAGGTGAAGGAAGATGTTTGTAAGGAAGATCTTAGCTGCTTCGGGGGTAACAGCGCCAGTCTAACCCAAATGCCGAGTCGCCAGCGCTGCCCGAAGGTAAACCGGGGTATTTTCCAGGCGCCCCTCCGCCCAGCAAATGTGCAGCCATGCGCAGAGCGCCAGGCAAGAAAATATCGGCCATGCGGCTCGCCGTCGATGCATAACGCACCTGAGCACTCACGCGAAATTCCAACTCCGGCGGCAGCCCGGATGCCCATTTTTCTTCTAAGTGCTTGAAAGTGTTGAACTGGTACATAGGCAATGCGGTTTGGGAAATAACTATACACCCATAGGATTACTGCCAAACAGCTCCTCATAGACCATTTGCGCCCGATGCTTGGCCCGAAGGATCTGCATCTTTATGGCGCTTTCCGTCTTTTGAAAAAAGTCGGCCATCTCTTTGATCGACATATCGTCTAAGTACTTCATCAACAGAACCATGCGATCCGCCTCATTTAATCGCTCGAGCACCGCCTGTAGCCGCTCCTGTTTCATCTCGAGCAAAACGCTGTCGGGCACTTCCGGAACCGCCTCGTCTCCTATGCGGCTGACGTCATCGGACGGCAGAAAAGGCATCTTTTTCCTGCGGCGCAACAGGTCGATGCAATAGTTATACGTAATCGAATACAACCATGTAGAAAAGGCAGACTTTTCGTTAAAACGCGAGAGGTTTAAAAACACTTTGAGAAAAATATCTTGGACGGCATCTCGAGCTTGGGCCTCGTTGCTCAACATCGACAGGCACTTCGCGTATACCTTTCCGGCATAGCGCCGATACAAGAGGGTAAAGTAGTGCGGATTTTGCTCCGCTAAAAAGCGGGCGACCAGCTCAGCATCCGAGGGATGTGCACCAAGAGATGTTGGCGAGATTGCCTCCGTCAAGGTTGGAATAAACGGGTTTTTCCTGTGAAAAATGCTGTCAATACAGGCCGCAAAGAGACAAAAAAGCCCGCAAACCGCCCAGCTTTTTTTCAAAACCCCGTAATAAGACGGCCGAAAAGCGCTAAGTCACAGGCGGGCGTTGCCGTGCGCCCTGAGCAGCCTAACTTTGGGCTAAGTTTGGGCTGTTAACGCCGAAGCACAAAGGGATGAAAGACACCTATCGGCACAAGGGGTTGCGGCGGCGCATGGTAGAAGGGCTGCGACAGCGCGGCATCGCAGATGAGGCGGTGCTGGCCGCAATGATGGCCGTGCCGCGCCATTTTTTTCTGGACAAGGCTTTCGAAGAGCACGCTTACGAGGATAAGCCTTTCCCTATCGGCCATAAACAGACCATTTCCCAGCCGTTCACCGTGGCCTACATGACGGCGTTGCTGAAGGTGCACCCCGGCGACCGCGTGTTGGAGGTGGGCACGGGTTCGGGCTATCAGGCGGCCATCTTAGCGGCTTTAGGCGCGCGGGTATATACGGTGGAGCGCCAAGAAGCGCTCTACTTGCGCACCAAAGCCCTCCTGAGCGAGCTGGGTATTCGCCAAGTGCGCTGCTTCTGGCGCGATGGCTTCGCTGGCCTGCCTGAGTACGCTCCCTACGACGGTATTATCGTGACGGCGGGCGCTCCGTTTGTTCCCGAACCGCTGCGCCAACAATTGGCTATACAGGGCCGCCTTGTCATTCCGGTGGGAGAGGAGGTGCAGTACATGCACCGCATCACTCGCCAGTCGGAAAAAGAGTACCGCGACGAGGTTTTCGAAGCCTTCCGCTTCGTCCCTTTCTTGGAGGGTATCCACAAAAAGGATGAGGAGGAAGAGTAGCGCGCGCCAACTGCTTAGGTTACTGCTCCGCTGCTTTTCGCTCGCAGTCCTCGGCGCGTTTCACATCGCCAACGGCTCGGTAGGCAATAGCTAAATTGCGCCAGGCAGTGGCATTGGTCGGGTCTTTTTGTACGGCCTGTTCAAACCAACGTATGGCCTGTGCATTGTCGCCCAGTAACCCATACGCCGTTCCTAAGTCGAGGAAGACGTCGGGTGCTTGGGCTCCGTACTCGATGGCCTTGTTCAACAGTTCAATGCACTTTTCCAGTCGATTGTTCTGACGGCCTTCGCGGCGTCCCCAAGCGGCATAGGCGCGCGCTAAATTGATGCGAGCGATCTCGTACTTGGGCGCTAGGCGCAGCGCCTCTTCGTAGTATTGTACGGCCTCCTCGTAACGGTCGCGCGCGGAGGCGGCATTGCCCAAGTTGAGGAAGGACACTGGGTTTGGGCGGATAGCTAAGGCAGCGCGGCTATGTTGTTCGATTTCGCTCAAGAGCATTTCGCGCTCGGCCTCCGCCAGGGTATCCTGTGCCAGTAGGTATTGATAGAGCTCGCTGCCCACGCCATTGCGCAGCCGCACGCTGTTGGGCGCTTTCGCCACGTCAGCTCGAAACAGCGTTAGATTGTCTTTCCAGTCTGTGTTGCGCCGCAACGTCTGTCTCCCCAACAACAGCGCCACTCCTACAAGCAGCAAACTCAAAAGCAAGGCCTTTGGCTCGAGCAGATTACCGGGACGCCCTTCCCGCACCACACCAAAGATCTGCCCCAACAAACCCGTAATGCCGATGCAAAACCACAGGGAGGGTGTATACAATAGCCGCTCGCCCAATAGCGTGCCGATGACGATCACCAGCTGACTGTACAAAGCAATGCTGCACAGAAAAGCCGCTGGAGCAAAAGCCCAAACGCGCCGGCGCAGCACCCCAACTCCTGCTACAACGCCCAAACCGCTGTAAGCCAGCAATCCGGCGACGGCCTCGCCATGACTCCAACCGACTACCGACAGATGTCGATAAGAGTAGTCGCTCAATAATGGGTCCGGGTACACCAACAGCTGCAAATACTTCCACAACACCAGAAAGGCAGTGGCGCTGTGTTCAGCCCATCCCGACGCCTCGACGATGGGATTATCCATCGGGCTTATAGAAAAATCGCTCGACACCTTGCCGAGCACCGCTGCTCGCAGCGCTAAGAAGGTCAACACTGGAATGGCCATGGGCAGCGCCTTTAGCCAAGTGGCGCGCGCCGTCTGCCCACCAAACAGCCAGGCCGACAGCGGAAACACCGGCCAAAAAGCCACAGCGCTTTCCTTGGAAAGGAGTGCTAACCCGTAGCTGACTAAAGCCACCACCCACCAGTGCCCCGAAAAAGGGACATGCACTGCGCGCAACCAAGCGTACCATGCGCCCAAGCAGAAAAAGAGGCACAATAACTCATCGCGGCTCTTGATGTTCGCCACCACCTCCGTATGGATGGGATGTGCGACAAAAAGCAACACTGCAGCAGCGGGCCACCACACCGAATAGCCGCGCATCAGCAAGCGCAGAGTGGCAAAAGCTAAGGCCGCCGTCAACGCATACCACAGCACATTCATTAAATGCCCTAACCACGGCTGCCCCGGCGCAATACTCCATTCTATAGCGAAAGTGACTAACGATAAAGGGCGATACAGCAGAGCAGAAGCATTGGCCCCTTCCGTCCCTGCCCGATAGTGCTGGGTAAAGAGGTCGGCGATGCCAGCCACCCCTCGCCGAACGAAATCGTTTTTGGCTATCGCCAACGGGTCGTCCAGCACATATTGATGGCCCAAGGTGTTGGCATACAGGCCAAACGCCAACACAGCCAACGCTATGCCCGCCCATTGGGAAACAGATGGCTCCTGCCGCTGCGCTATCGGCACAGATCGATGGGCGTCTTTTCGCTTCGCCATGGCGACTACGAGTGTTTTTTGAGCAAAACTATGTCGCTTTTAGGCCGATTGCATCCGTTTTACGGCAATATGTTCGAAATTTACTTGCGCCTGCTCGCCGTGTGACTTATACCTGCATCTATCCGTGAGGAAAACATTTCCTTTGCGTTTCAAAAAAGATATCTCCTATGCGTTTCTATCCGTTGTTTCTTTCGATCGGCTTCTCAGTGCTTTTGTTCGCTGCGTGCAATGCACAGAGCGTCCCTGCGCAGAAGTCCTCCCTCTCCGTGTCCGAAGCGCACACCTGGGTAGAGAGCGGTGCGTTGCTCGTCGACGTGCGCGAGCCGGAGGAGGTGGCCACTCTCACCTATGGAGTAAAAAACTATCGGAATATCCCGCTCAGCGAACTGGAGAGCCGTGTCGACGAAATCCCCCGCGATCGTCCAGTGGTGTTAGCCTGTCGTTCGGGCAACCGCAGCCGAAAGGCATATGAATGGCTGGCAAGCCGAGGGTTTAAAAACATCGCCAATATGGAAGGAGGATTGCTCGCTTGGCAAGCAGAAGGTCTACCCGTAGTCCGACCTCGTTGAGCTGTTGAACGACAGAAAAAGCGCCCAAGACGTAGGCGCTCGAAGCCACAATAGGGACGGGCTAACATATCGCAAGTAGAGCGTTTGTCGTTTTAGTTAAACTCAAGCGTCTGTATAGATATCTCTCTGTTTTGTACACGCGCTTCACGGGCCGATCTTCTTAGGGCAAAATATGGATGGTTTTCCAATAGACATGCGACTGCTTTTTTGGATGGTGTGGCTCACCTTCACTCCCATGGCCTGCCGACATTCGTCCGATACTGCTTCGTCTCGCTCTGACGAGACGCCCAAGGCTGCGGAGGAGCCTGCGCGCAAAAACATACTTTTCTTCGGGAACAGCCTAACGGCAGCCTACGGGCTTTCGCTAGAGCAAGGGTTCGTCGCCCTCATCCAGCAGAAGATAGACAGCTTGGGATTACCCTACCGCTGCATCAACGCGGGCAACAGCGGCGAGACTTCAGCCGGTGGGCGGAGCCGAGTGAGGTGGATATTAGACCAACAGCCCATCGATATTTTTGTTTTAGAGTTGGGCGGCAACGATGCTTTGCGCGGATTGCCGTTGGAAGCTTCTCGCGAAAATCTCCAGGCTATCATCGACCAAGTGCGCATCCGCTACCCCGATTGCCGCATCATCATTGCCGGCATGTTAGCCCCACCTAACCTCGGCCCCACGTACACGGAAGCGTTTGCGCAGATGTATCGCACTCTGGCTGAGGCCAATCGCGCCACTCTCATTCCTTTCCTGTTAGAGGGTGTGGGCGGAGAACCCGACCTGAACCTACCCGACGGCATCCATCCCAATGTCGAAGGGCATCGCATCGTCAGCGAAAACGTCTGGAAGGCGCTCTATCCTCTCTTGCAGAAAACCCAATAATCGAATGTCCTTCGAGGCTCGAATCGCGTTATGCACTATTCAGATATTCTAAACCCTGTCAAAAAGCTGCTGCAACAAGGAGAGTTAGAGGCGGCTTATGAACAGCTCGTGCGATGGTTGGAACAATCGCCTGCACACGCCGAGCTGACAGATATTGCGCGCGTCAATCAGGCCGAGGTGTACCAAGTGAAGGCTGAGCAGCTGAAGGGCACCTGGTCAGATGAGGAGGTACGTCGTGCCTACAATCGGCTGACAGATAAGGCGCTGCAAATTATTCGGTGTATAGAGACGGGTAAGACCACTCTCAGTACCTCTGTAAGCCATACCCGCCCTCGCTCGTGGCGGTACTACCTCATCGGCGGCTTAATAGCGCTGATAAGCGCAGCTGTGGGGGCTTGGTTCTACTTTGTTGCTGCGGAGGATTGCCCACATTTCAGCGACAGCACCCGCCTGCGCATCCTCATCTTGCCGTTTAAAGACGCCGGCCCCGACAACGACCCGGCCATCGACATCATGGATGAGCTAAACGACTGGTTAGACCGCAGCCCGCAGCTGCGCGATTACGCCATTGCGGCCGTCCACCAAAGCTTCGACATCGAAAACAACTACCCGAATTCCGCCCAAGCGGTCGAAGTGGGGCGGGATTGCGGCGCCCAAATGGTCGTCTGGGGAAAAGTGCGCCGGCGCCCCGACGGGACGACATTCATAGACGCGCGCTACAAGATTTTTGACCCAGCTCCACCTTCCAGTCGCGCCGACACGGCGCTTCAGCGCCTCCTGATGGCCATGGAAGAGGCCGACCTCTCCAGCGAACCGATGGCCATTGCACGCATGCTTTATGTCGCTATATCCAATCATCGCCGAGTACCTATCTTAGCTGCTGCCCTAAGCGTCATCCAAAAAGACTTACGGTATCTGGCACAGTCTCAACAAGATTCTGCTGCGCTCCCGCCCATCGATAGCACTGCCAGCCTTCTACTGGCGGACTACTACATCCTCAACAACCAGCCAGACAAAGCGATTGCCGAATACGATAAGGTGCTCGAATATTATCCCGACAACCAGACTGCTCATATTAAGCGCGGCGCCCTGCTCTTGCAAAGGGGCCACTACGAGGCGGCTGCGCGCGATTTGGAGTTCGTACAACACGTAGATACCACCCTGCTGCCGGCGTTCCGACAAAGCCGAGTGGAAGCTTTTCTGAAAAGTAGCCAGCCTTACAAAGCGCTTCAAGAAATGGAGAAGGCACAACGCGAAGGCTCTTTACCTGCCGAGCGCATCCAGGAAAAGGAGCGCCAGGTGCGCGATACCATGGCGGCATTGGAGCAGCGCCGCGAACTGCTGGAACAGAAAGCGGCGCGGACGAGCGACCCTAAAACGCGCTTGGGCGCTGCTAAAACCAATCTCGCCTTGGGCGACGCCGAAAAAGCTGCCCAACAAGCTAAGGAGGTGTTGCGCCGCGACCCTAAAAACACCTCGGCTGCCCAAATTGTTATCGAAGCCGAACTCCAAAAAGGCGATACCGCCGAGGCGCGCCGCGTCTTGAAGCAAACCATCCGCAGAGGCGCTACGGCAAAGGGCATCCCCCCAGAAATGCGCCTTCTCTTGGCTAGAGACTCCATCCGCACCCGACAATGACCGGACCGAGCAGTGCGAAAAGGCGGGCGCTGCGCACTCGAACAATGTGCGCAGCGCCCGCTTTATTATTCACCTTTGCCCTAGAGTTCTTCGATGGGTTCGTAGGGAAGTCCAAAGGCTTCCGCCACGTTTTGATACACAACCTTTCCGCGCACAATATTTAGCCCGAGGAAGAGCTCGCGGTTTTCGCGGCAAGCGCGCTCCCAGCCTTTGTCGGCCAGCTGCAGCGCATAAGGCAAGGTAGCATTGGTGAGGGCAACCGTCGAAGTAAACGGCACCGCACCAGGCATGTTGGCCACGCAATAGTGCACGACGTCTTCGATGATGTAGGTGGGGTGGTCGTGCGTCGTGGGACGCGTCGTCTCCACACAGCCGCCTTGGTCGACAGCTACGTCGACGATGACGGTGCCGGGGCGCATGAGCCGAAGCATGTCGCGCGTGATGACCTTCGGGGCAACCGCCCCTGGGATGAGCACCGCCCCGATGATGAGGTCGTGCGTCTGAACTAAGCGGCGGATGGTGTACTCGTTGGAAAACAGCGTCGTCACATTAGCCGGCATGACGTCGCTCAGATAGCGCAGCCGCGCTAAGTTGACGTCCAGAATGGTGACCTGAGCGCCCAAGCCGGCCGCCATCTTAGCCGCTTGCGTGCCCACCACACCGCCGCCAATGATGAGCACCTTGCCCGGCTCAACGCCCGGCACCCCGCCCAACAAGACGCCACGCCCTTTAACAGGCTTCTCCAAATACTTGGCTCCCTCCTGGATAGCCATTCGACCAGCCACCTCCGACATCGGAATGAGGAGTGGAAGCTGTCGGTCTTTGGTCTCGACCGTCTCGTAGGCCAAGCAGACAGCCTTGCTGGCGATCATCGCCCGCGTGAGCTCCTCGCTGGAGGCAAAGTGGAAATAGGTGAAGATGAGCTGGTTTTCGCGACAGCGGCCGTATTCTTCTGCAATTGGCTCTTTCACCTTCATGATCATCTCAGCGCGCGCCCACACTTCGTCGGCTGTCGCTAAGATTTGGCCACCCGCCTCAATGTAGTCCCTGTCTTCGAAGCCGCTTCCTAAGCCCGCTCCTGTTTCCACATACACCGTGTGGCCGCGCTTGACGAATTCTAATGCGCCGGCAGGCGTCAGGGCGACCCGGTTCTCGTTGGCCTTGATTTCTTTTGGTACACCAATAATCATAATAAATTAAAGCTTGTTTAAATGAAAAAAAACACTGGTCTTCGACCAGCCTTCGGCAAAGATAGGCTTTGTTGTTTCAGCGCATGTGTCTTTGCAAAATTCACCGCCTAACCGTGGAAGGCTTCGAATACCATCTCTAACATTGGCTCGAAGACAAAGGCATTGCAGGCCAACACCTCGTCGCCGCGAAGAAAATCATTCCCTCCGCGAAAATCGCTGATACGGCCGCCCGCCTCGTGGACTAATAGAGCCCCGCCCGCTACATCCCATGGGTTGAGGCCGTATTCGTAGAAGATGTCGAAACGCCCACACGCCACATAGGCTAAGTCGAGCGCTGCCGACCCGAGGCGCCGTACCCCACGCGCCCGTCCAAGCAGGATGCGCAGAACCTGTATCCACGGTTCCAATCGGCTGAGGTTGTGATAGGGAAAGCCGGTCACCACTAAGGCCTCCGAGAGGGTACGCCGAGCGCTGGCGCGGATAGGCTGCTCGTTGCACCAGGCGCCGCCATCGCGCACCGCGTAGAACAGCTCGTCGTGCCCGACGTCGTAAACTGCGCCAAACAGCAGCTCCTCTCCCGAGCGCAGACCTACGCTAATAGCGTAATGCGGCAACCCATACAAGTAGTTGGTCGTGCCGTCCAAGGGGTCAATGATCCAGACCAAGTTGGCTTGCACGGCACTGCGCCCTGTGCCTTCTTCTGTAATGAAGCCTGCTTCCGGCAGCAGCGCACTCAAACGCTCTACCAACATTTGCTCGGCAGTGCGGTCTACGTAAGTGACCAGGCCGCTGCGGTGCTTTTCCTCGATGTGGTGCGGCTGAACCCTGCTCGCCTCCTGGCGCAAAAAGGCGCCCACCTCCAAGATTATAGGGCAAGCATGGCGCCGAAGAGCGTCTAAATCGCTTTGCGGCATGGCGTCTGTACCTTTGCGGGCAAAGGTAAGCCCACAGCGCCTATCCCTTAGTGCTTTTGCATTTTTTCAAAAACGCACCCGCTTCTCGCGGTTGTGCTCGGTGTTTTGAAAGACGGGCGACTTGATGATGTCGTTGGGGAATACATAGGCGCCGCCGTTGACATCTATGTCGACGTCTGCAGCAGTCCAGTACGCTTGCCACACCAGCAGCGAGCAGTACCACCGATTGCCGTTGGCCCAATTTTCGCTCCCACAGTCGGATAGCTTTCTCTGATTGCATCCGGCATTCAGCATAGTGGGGGTGCAGGCAAAGCGCTTCTTCGCAAAGGGCGAGTAGATATCGCCTTCTTGGTCCTGCTGTCTCCAGAACTCGGCAATAGCGTCGCGCTCCTCCTTGGGCGCATCTAAGCGAAGACGCACGCGAGAGCCCTTGCGCTTTTTGCACCAATAGTTGTTGTTTTCGATGGGCTCGCGGTCGCAGTCTTCCGACTTTCCGGGCACGCAGGCGCGCGTCTCGCGCACTTGGCACATCGAGTCTACCTCGCCCCCCCAAGCCTCGATGAGCCAAGCATCGGCCAACGAACGGTCGAGATCGGCTCCCGGCAAAGAAAAACGGGAAATGCCTGCGGCATGCCCCCACCCACTGCCTACGGTCTTGGGCGGCGTAGACGTACTGCCAAAGAGATGCCATATGGGGATGTTCGGGCGAATGAGGATATCTCCCGGCTCAAAGCCCAAGCTGTGTTCTTCTAATCGGGCAAAATCATCGTCCTTGAGAGGCGCTTTCGGTTGGAGCAGCGCCTCCATCTGGAGCGCCTCCTCCTGGCGCGTCTGATGGTGAAGCGCATACGGGTCGTAGGCGTATAGCGCTGCCCCTCGGTGCTCGGTCAGCACCTGCGCGTATTCCGGGCGCGCCGTAGATCTTCCCGTAACGCGATAAAACGTCGCCAAATCGGTGTAAAACCAACGGGTATCGCTGTATCTGAGGCGGTTGTACTCAAGCGGCGTCAGCAAAAATCCGTGCGGGCTAAACACCAAGGGGACGATAGCGCTTTCCGGCGTGCGCCCTAACCGGCCCTGGTGGAGCATGCGCTCCGCTTCCTGTTCCGTCCAGAAGTGTTTTTGTTGCTTAAAGTCACGCAGGATTACCCGCTTTGCCGGCATATCCTGAAGAAACGCCACCTGAGATAGGTCTATGAACAACCCTGACCATAAACCCAGCCCCGCTAACAAGACAAAGGGAAAACTCGGATGTCTCATTTCTTTTTGCTTTGATAGCGAAGAAGAAAGAATACGACCGAAGGCGCTGATGTTAAAGAGTACGGCAATAGCGAAAAACGTTACACACGGGGGGCGCGCCGGTGCCTCTATGGCGTAGAGCGACGTATTTTTGCCTCATCTCACCTGTGTTCTGATATGGCTATTGCTTCGTCGCTCCACCGCCGTTTAAACTTATCGCTGCGCCCTTTTGCTGCCCAAGAGCCGCCTTATCGACCCGCTTGGCGCTTTGTGGCCGGCATTCCGCCCTACTTGGGTGGCCCCTATAGCAGTATGTATGTGTCGCAGCCTTGGACGATCCGCCAATACGCTGGCTTTTCTACGGCTGAAGAGAGCAACGCCTTTTACCGCCGAAATCTGGCTGCAGGGCAAAAGGGACTCTCCGTAGCCTTCGACCTAGCTACGCACCGCGGCTACGACAGCGACCACCCGCGCGTAATGGGCGATGTAGGCAAGGCTGGCGTCGCCATCGACACAGTAGAAGACATGAAAATTCTCTTCGACCAGATTCCGCTCGACCAAATGTCGGTGTCGATGACGATGAACGGAGCGGTAATTCCCATCATGGCCTTCTTTATTGTGGCGGCAGAAGAACAGGGCGTGCCTCCGCAGGCGCTCAGCGGCACCATCCAAAACGACATCCTCAAGGAGTTCATGGTGCGCAATACGTACATCTATCCGCCCGCTGCCTCCATGCGCATCATCGGCGAGATTTTCGCCTACTGCGCCCGCTACATGCCGCGCTTCAACTCCATCTCCATCTCCGGCTACCACATGCACGAGGCCGGCGCGCCGGCCGAACTGGAACTGGCCTACACCCTTGCCGACGGCTTGGAATACCTGCGCACTGGACTGGCGGCAGGGCTGGACATCGACGACTTTGCCCCTCGGCTGTCGTTCTTTTGGGGCATCGGGATGAACCACTTCCGAGAGATAGCTAAGATGCGCGCTGGGCGGCTGCTGTGGGCCAAGATAGTGCGGCAGTTCAACCCAAAGAATCCCAAGAGCTTAGCCCTGCGCACGCACTGTCAGACGAGCGGTTGGAGCTTGACTGAGCAAGACCCGTTCAACAACGTCGCGCGCACGTGCATCGAGGCTATGGCTGCTGTCATGGGCGGCACTCAGAGCTTGCATACTAATTCTTTCGATGAGGCGCTTGCTTTGCCGACGGATTTCTCGGCCAAGATTGCGCGCGACACGCAGCTGTTCATCCAGCGCGAAAGCGACGTCTGCCGCGCTGTTGACCCCTGGGCCGGCTCCTATTGGGTTGAAACCCTAACTGAGCAGCTCGTGGAGGAAGCCTGGGCGCTCATCCAAGAGGTGGAATCGCTCGGAGGTATGGCGCGTGCCTTGGAAGAAGGGCTGCCTAAGATGCGCATCGAAGAGGCGGCTGCCCGCAAGCAGGCGCGCATAGATGCCGGGCAAGACCGCATCGTAGGCGTTAATATCTACTCCGTTCAGAACGAGGCGACCTTCGACCTGCTCGAGGTAGACAACACGGCAGTGCGCGAGGCGCAAATCCGCCGCATCCAAGAGGTAAAGGCGCGGCGCGATGAAGCGCGCGTACAAGCAGCCCTGCAGGCCTTAGAAGCCGCGGCTCGCCACACCCCAGCACCCGGTGAATGGGGGCGGCTCCTAGAACGCGCCGTCGAAGCCGCCCGCACCCGCGCTACCCTGGGCGAGATCTCACAAGCCCTGGAAAACGTATTTGGTCGCTATACCGCCGCCCCGCGCACCGTATCGGGGGTGTACGCCACCGCCGTAGGGAAAAATGCCGACTTCGAAAAGGCGCGCGCTATGGTTAACGCCTTCGCCGCTCAGGAGGGGCGCCGTCCCCGTATCTTGATAGCTAAGTTGGGACAAGACGGCCACGACCGCGGCGCCAAAGTCATCGCCACGGCCTTCGCCGACTTGGGCTTCGACGTAGACGTGGGCCCGCTGTTCCAAACACCCGCTGAAGCCGCCCGCCAAGCTGCCGAAAACGACGTCCACATCTTGGGCATCTCTTCTTTAGCCGCTGGACACAAAACCTTGGCCCCTCAGGCCATTGCCGAGCTGAAAAAGTTAGGTCGCGACGACATCCTCGTCGTGGTGGGCGGTGTCATTCCCCCTCAAGACTACGCTTTTCTCAAGGAGGCCGGCGTAGCGGCCATCTTCGGCCCAGGCACTGTTGTCGCTAAGGCCGCCCAGGAACTCCTCGGCCTTCTTTTAGCCGAGAGTGCCGCCGCTCAGGAGTAAGCATACCTTTGCGGCCACACGCCTCCTGCCGTGCAGCGCGAATTCTTATTTAACCTGCTCCTGTTACTTCTCATCAACCTGTTGGTCAAGCCCTTCTTCATCTTTGGCATAGACCTCCAGGTGCAGAATCGCCTGCCTTTGGGCGAATACGGCCTGTACTTCGCTCTGCTCAACCTTGCGTATCTCTTTCAGATCGTCGCCGACTTTGGCCTACAGAGCTTCAATAACCGACAAGTCAGCCAACATTCCGATTGGATAAAGCAATACCTGCCGGTGTTGCTGAGGTTCAAAATAGGGCTGAGCATAGCTTATGTAGCCATAACGGTAGCGGCGGCATACGGTATAGCGGGCTACGACGGGCGCGCCCTCCGGCTGTTGCTCATCCTGTTGTTAAACCAGGTGCTGGCGCAGGGAGTGCTTTTTTTGCGGACAAACCTCTCCGGTTTGGGCTATTATCGGCTCGATAGTCTCCTATCATCTCTGGATAAGTTGCTCATGCTGCTCACCTGCAGTGTGCTGTTGTGGGTGGTGCCGTCGGCTTACCTTTCGGCAGAAGCGTTCGCATGGGCACAGACCGCCGCCCTAGCGATTGCGCTGATAGTCGTCGGCGCCGCTGTGCGTTGGAAGGCCCATTTTCGCTGGAGCTGCCTCTTCCGTTCGGCACACACCCGTCAGTGGCGGGTTTGGAAGAGATTGTTCCGCGAAAGCGCTCCTTACGCCCTGGCAGTCTTGCTCATGAGCGCTTATGCGCGTTTGGACGGTATCCTATTGGAACGCCTCTTGCCCGAGGGTAGATATCATGCCGATGTGTATGCGAGTGCCTATCGCCTTTTGGATGCCTCTAACATGTTGGGTTATTTGTTTGCCACGCTGTTGCTGCCTATGTTTGCTCGACAGTTAGCTATCGGTGTCGACCCGAAACCACTTACTGCCTTAGCCGCCCGCCTCATGTGGGTCGGAGCGATCGCATTAGCGGTATCGGTGTTCTTCAGCCGGGTTGACCTCCTGCATTGGATGATGCCCGATCGCGCCGATGCGTATCGGTGGAACACCTTGGGCATACTCATATGGGCGTTTGTCCCTATGGGTCTCACCCATATCTTTAGCACGTTACTTACAGCCGATGGCCGATTGCTGACGATGAGCCGATTTTTTGTAGGAGCCATCGCCTTAGACGTGTTGCTTAACCTTTGGCTCGTTCCGCGCTACCAGGCTACCGGAGCGGCTATCACCGCCGTGTGCGTACAGGCCTTTGTGGCCGCTTCCATGATAGCGCTGTGTTGGCATCGCTTCCGATGGTCTCTTTCAAACAAAACGATCCTGGCTGTCGGCGCTTATCCGGTTCTTTTGGCAGTTGCCAGCGTCGGCATAGAACTCTGTACCTCGGCACCTTGGTGGGCCAGATCGGTAGCACTACTTGTCGTGGGCTTCTTGCTTTCACTGCTGCTGCGCCTAATTCCCTTTTGCCCCCGCACATTCTTTAACCCATAAAAAAAGCCGAACACGGACTTTTCCGGCTCGGCACAATGAAGAAATTACTAAACACGGGTTTCTCTTACCCGCCCTGCTGCAGAGCGGTCAAAATTTCTTAAGCAAAGCCACAATGCTTTCGGGCGTAGCGGGGCGAGGAATGAGCGATAACTGCGTATCGATGCCAATTTCTTGGAGGGTCTCTGCAAACCAGTACTGTTGGTCTGTTTTAGCCACAACGACGACGCTTACGGGGTATCCTATCGGCGCTTTGGACAAGCAAAAGACCGACTTGTCCAAGGAGCCCGATAGTTCTACCGCTGTGTTGGTTGTGGTAAAGAGGAGGAAGACGCGGGTGTTGAGCGCCGTGAATTGGTTGGGCAGCGAAACACAGAAGGTACTGCTGGGTTCGGGGAGCACCCGGGCGCAGCTGTGCCACCCTAGTTGAGCCAGATTAAATTCATATCCTGCTTGCAATTGCCCTGGACTTCCCCCAATCGGTATGGGCCATAAGGTGGGTAACGCCGGCGTGATACCGCCTCTCCAACCCAGTATCCTGCCGTCGGCATCTTCTTGGGCAGAAAAGACCATCATGTTGTTCTTGGGCGTCGAAACTGGCACTTGTACTCGGATAGTGCGGCCCGGCCGCAGACGCAAAGGACGCCCTGCACAGTCGACGCGCACCAGCAAAACGCCAGCGCTCTCCATTACGACACCATCGGGATAGGTCACTTGGGAGAGCTGTCGCGCTGCCGCCTCCCCCCTTCGATTGATGAACTGGGCCCGAAGTGCTAAATCCGGGCATGTACTGCATGGAACCGGCGTCCCGTCTTCTTTTTCAAAAAGCGCTTCCGTATCTTCCAAGAACAAGCGCACACCCGAGGACATAGAGAGCATCGTGTCGGCAAGCGGCGCCCCCTTCCCCTCAAAGCGGAAAGTCAAATCGCCATCCGGCTCCGAAACTTGCTGCAATAAGGCTTGCAGGTCTTCTGCTACCGGCGCGTAAGGCCTAAACTCGTACACATCTTTTTGGCAGCCGGTCGGCAACAACCCGACGCCTATCCCCAAAAGAAGGTATCCAATGTGTGTTTTCCAATTCATGCCAACATGCATTCCATAGTACGCTTTACGAGATGCGGACGAAAGCCACCGCGCTGCTCCGAGCGCTCCTCCGAAGGGGATTAGTTTGGGGCTATCCAATGCGGAAAAAATCGGATTTCGGCAATAAGACGCACGGAAGGCGCTTAGCGCTTCCTGAAAAGAGCACAAAAAACGCTTTTTTCTACTGGCCGAGGATTTGGGAGATACCTATGCGCAGCCCCGCTATGCACTGGCGTTGCTCTATAGGATAGTCGGGCAAAGTGATCGGTCTCAAGACACTGTGGAAGTAAGGCTCGGCGAAGAGGCGGGTGCGCGGAGCTAGGTGGTAAAAGCCTTGTACGCTGCCGCCGATGCTAAGGCCGGTACGTGTTCGGTATACGACGCGCCCGCCTGCCCCCGGCGTGAACGCCGTCGGTTTGCCATCGGCATCCAAGATGGTGCCGCGCTTGTGGAAGAGAAGGTTGACAGAGGCTTCCGCATTCACGCTGATGCCGACAGCCCCCTTGCGCCATTCTAAGCCTATCTGCACGGGGATATTGAGCAGACCAAATCGATTGTAGACGCGCAGGTATTCCGCTCCATACTCGACGCCCACGGTGTCGGCAACACTGACCCATTGCCCATTGATGAGTTTTTGGGTGATAACCACGTGATAGCGGATGAAGTCCGGATTGGTATATTCAAAGCGCTCTATCCATTGGTCGTACTGCAGGCCCGTGCGCACCGCTATGTTGGGGTGCGGAAAACACGAAAGCCGAACCCCAGCATTAAAGGCGCCTTCTGGTGCCTCCGTGCGGCGGCGAGCAGCGGCATACGAGTCCATCTCCACATCCAGGTTGCGCCATCGCGCCAATGCTTTAGAGGGTCCAGCATAGGCATGGATGAGCCACGTGCTCCCCTTTTCGCCAAAGCGATAGCACTTTCGGGTGTTTTTTGCCGAACCTTTGGGAGGCTTTTGCGCTGTGAGGGAGAGCTGAGGCTCCCTATGCGCCTGAAGCACGGGCATGGAAGAAGGGCCGGGCAGCGTCGGCAGGGGTTCTGTCGAGGGCAAGGGCAAAGCGCTGACATCTGCCGCAGGAGGAGCGAAAAGAGCCAAAAGGTCTGAGGCTTCCACTGGAGAAGTTCGAGCAGCAGGGGTCGCAGTGAGAGTAGACTTGCGCGACAAGATCGCGCCAGTAGGTAGGCTGGAGGAAACAGCTGGTTGCCCTTCCTCTTTCTCGTCGGCAAAGCGAGGAGAAGGAGGGGGCAATACGGGGAAGGGCTGTACAGCGTTTTCAGAGGCGGACGGCGACGGCGCAGGATAGAAAAGACCAGCGCGCTGACCGAGCCAGCCACCGCCCATTAAGAGTAGACCCACGACGCACCAGAGCACCGTGCGGCGGCGGCGACGGCGGCGCAATTGCCGCTCCACCCCTTCCCACACTGCGGGCGGCGGGGGCACCTCCGCTCGCTGAAGGCGACGGCGCAGGAGGAGATCAAAGCGATGTTCGGGCGGCATCATATTGGCGGTCGACTATTCGATGGAAACGGCCACGTCAGGATAAAGGCGTTGGAGCTGTTCGCACAGCCAGCGCCGAGCCTTGGTCAGCTGCGAGCGCGAGGTGCTCTCTTGAATGCCCAACATTTCGGCCACCTCGGCGTGCGAATGCCCCTCGATGGCAACTAAATTAAACACCATGCGGTACCCCTCAGGCAGGCGACTGACCAAGCGCAACAACTCGGCTTCCGACAGGTGGTTTATGATATCGGGCTCCATGGGCGCCTCTGGAAGCCGCTCCCAGCCGCTGCTTTCGTATTCAAAGCGCTGGCGCTGATAGGTGCGCAGCGCCGTGTTGATGATGATTCGGCGAACCCATCCCTCAAAGGACCCCTGAAATTGAAACTGATCCAACTTGGTAAACACCTTGATAAAACCCTCCTGTAGGATGTCAGCAGCATCGGATGGTGTGCGCGCGTAACGCAAACAGACGGC
Organism: Lewinellaceae bacterium; assembly: GCA_037445225.1. Taxonomy (GTDB): domain Bacteria; phylum Bacteroidota; class Bacteroidia; order Chitinophagales; family Saprospiraceae; genus M3007. The sequence goes on from JBBIKW010000001.1 coordinate 94,089, forward strand.
ATACATCTTACCGGCGTAACGCTCGTACAGTAGCCGCTGACAACGCGCGGACCCGCGCAGACAACCCCGGATGAGTGCTTCTTCGTTCATCAACAGGTCATGTACGGTGACAATTGCTTTTTGACAAGCAGGAATTGTCCCGAAGGTACGCTATAAACGCCAGATGCGGAGGCGGCATTTTTCGCTGCTTGCGGATTTAACCTGTTTTTATGACCGAAAAATTACAATACCGAGTGCTCGATGAAGGGTTGGCGGAAGGGATAGTCCGTGGTATAGTGCAGCCCTCTACTCTCGCGCCGATGCGAAGCGGAGCGCGTAATCAGGTAGGCAATGGTGATGAGGTTGCGCAACTCCATCAGCTGCGGGCTAATAGCAGTCGTGCGATAAAGATCCTCGGTCTCCTGATACAGCAAGAAGAGCCGGTCGAGTGCGCGCTTAAGGCGGACGTTAGAACGGACGATGCCCACATAATACGACATGATTTCGCGCAGCTCCTTAAGGCTTTGGGTGATGAGCACCATTTCCTGCGGCTCCGTAGTTCCTTCGGCATTCCAGTCGGGCACATCTTCTTGATAGTCCCACTGGGTTACGGCGTTTTGGGTCTCTAAGGCGATTCGGTGGGCGAAGACCATCGCCTCCAAGAGCGAATTCGAGGCCAGCCGGTTAGCGCCGTGGAGGCCGGAGGAGGCGCATTCACCGGCCGCATAGAGGCGGTGAATGCTGGTGCGCCCCCAGGCATCGGTGCGGATACCGCCACACAGGTAATGGCAGGCAGGCGCTACGGGGATGAGGTCGCGCATAGGGTCGAGGCCAATGCCGAGGCACTTTTGATAGATGGTTGGAAAGTGAGCCACAAAAGCATCTCTATCTAAGTGGCGGCAGTCTAAGTACATACAGTCGGTGCCGCGCTTTTTCATTTCTGCATCGATGGCGCGGGCCACGATGTCGCGAGGAGCAAGGGACTGTCGGGAGTCGTAGAGGTGCATGAACTCTTCGCCTTCCGCCGTGGTCAGCTCTGCGCCAAAACCGCGCACAGCCTCTGAGATGAGAAAAGCGGGGTTCTCCCCGGCCGGTTGATACAGAGCGGTGGGGTGAAACTGGACAAACTCCATGTTCTCCACGCGCCCTTTAGCGCGGTAGGTCATGGCGATGCCATCGCCCGTGGCGATGACGGGGTTCGTCGTGGTCTTGTATACTTGGCCCGCTCCACCGGTGCACAGTACGGTAACGCGCGCCAAAATAGTGTCGATCTCCCCTGTATCCTTGTGCAGCGCGTAACAGCCGTAACACTCAATGTCGGGCGTGACGCGAATGACCATGCGCCCCAAGTGGTGCTGTGTGATGAGGTCGAGCGCAAAATAGTGCTCTAAGATCTCGAGATTGGGATACCGCTTCGCCTTCTCCATTAAGGTGCGCTGCAGCTCCCAACCGGTGAGGTCTTTGTAGTGCAAGATGCGGTGTTCGGAGTGTCCTCCTTCACGGGCTAAGTCGTAGCGGCTGTCCGCACCTTTCTCTCGGTCGAAACGGGCGCCCCATTCGATGATTTCGCGCACGCGCTCCGGTCCTTCGCGCACCACAAGTTCGACGATATCGCGCTTACACAACCCGTCGCCCGCTTCTAAGGTATCGGCAATATGCTTCTCGTACGTGTCCTTTTCCAAGTCCCACACAGCAGCTACTCCGCCTTGAGCATAACGGGTATTGCTCTCGCCCTTATCGGTCTTTGTCAGTACCAGTATGCGTCGGTCTGGATGCATTTGGGCGGCTTTTATGGCAAAGGTCAACCCAGCGATACCCGAGCCCAAGACGAGAAAATCTGTTTTAATGCGCGCCATAGCAAGCGTCAAAAGCCGTAAATCAACACCTGCGACCAAACAGAGTTTTTAAGTCGCTCACTAAAGCAACCGCCCGTCACTCACACCTTTGAAATCGCGGTTGCGCTGCAAATGTAGACCTATGTAGGGAGAGGCAAAACATCGAGACTATTATACCTACCAGAGCAGATACCCTCTGTACCGACTGGATATACAAGGCGCTCACCAGTACGGTCCCGAAAACAAAGTAGGGCTACCCTATCTTTGCGCGCGTACCATTCGCGTTGCGCCATTGCCTTCTCCGTATGTGCACACTTAGACCCTTCGTTATTGCTGCAGCGCTATGGAGCGCATCCACTGCCTATGCTCAGCCATCTCCTCCGCCAATACCTCAACCTGGGCGCTGCTACGTGCAGTGCATTGCGCCCGACGTTTACGAGTGGGTGTGGGAAAACGTCGTTTCGAGGCCGGAAATGGAGGAACCTGTGGCTGTTCCTCCTGTCTTTGCCACACAAATAGATAGCTATTTGGTGCGTCCGGCTTACGTGCGCTTAAGAGCAATAGCACCGGAGTGGACAGAGGAAGAGGTGCGCCTATGCATATCGCCGCCGGGGAAGCAAGTGCAGCCCGACGCTTACGAGCGGATACGCGATACGATATGGATACGGCCTCCGGCTCGCTATTTTACGATCATTCCACCGATCTGGGATACCCTTCAAGAGGCTATCCCAATAGTGCCGGCCCATCAAACGGCTGAGGTGCGCCCCATTCAGTACCGTTGGGTGCCCGAGTACATTGAGGTGAGTCCGCCCGGTAGGCGATGGGTGCGCAAGAAAGCCCAGGGCTGCTTAGATAGCGATCCGGAGCGCTGCACAGTTTGGTGTCTGGTAGAAGTGCCAGCCAAGCAACAGGTGATTTACCGACAAGAGCCTATCGGTTGCGACAGTGAAGATCCTAACGATTGCGTGCGCTATAATGCAGTGCCTGCTCAGACTGTTCTCAAGACCGTGGTGCGCCTTCGCGAACCCGCCCGCGCCATAGAGCATATGGACCCGGGTGCTTTTCAGCTCGTTGAGCGATGGGTACTGCGCCCTGGCCAAAAGGAACCCTCCGACATCCAAGGAGCCCCGGGAGAATATCAGACGTTCCGCCGCAGAATACTTCGACGCGAAGCCTCTTTTCAAGCAGATACGGTTCCGGCTGAATACGCCCCTATAGAGCGCAAAGTATTGCTTAGCGATGGAGGCGTGAGCACTCGCGTGCTACCCGCCGAATATGCGCCCGTCCTCAAGCGAAGGTTGGTGGAGCGGCGCGGCTATTGGACGTGGCGAGAAGTGCTGTGCGAAGAGCAGCTCACTCAAGTCAATATCCGCCAAGTTCAGGAGGCCCTGCAAGCGCGGGGCTACTACAAAGGGCGAATAGATGGGGTGCTAAATGCGCAAACCAAAACGGCCATTGCGCAGTTTCAAAGCGAAAACGAATTGCCTCCTGATGGAAATCTCGATATCGAAACTCTCCAGGCTTTAGGGTTGGGAGGATAGCCCAAACAATTTCAAACGCCGAACGTTAGGCCGACAGAAATTCGCTCCTATGTCAGAACTCCCTTCAGCACCGCGCTCTTCGCTTTCAGTCCTTCACCGCCTCTTAGCACTTACCAAACCCTATCGGCTCACTCTCCTGCTCACTATCGCACTGGCATTGATAATAGCGCCCCTCGCTATTGCGCGGCCGAAGCTACTTCAGGTCATGGTAGACGACTACGTAGTTCGGGGCGATGTGAGCGGCATGGCAACCATAGCGCTCCTTATCGGAGCACTACTGCTGCTGGAGGTACTGCTGCGCTATGTCTTTTTGTATTACACCGATTGGTTAGAACAGATGATCGTGCGCAATTTGCGCATCCGCCTTTTTAATCATATCACGCGGCTCCAGCTGGCCTATTTCGACCGTACCCCGGTGGGCCAAAGCACCACGCGCACCATCAACGACATCGAAGCCATCAACACGGTCTTTTCGGAGGGCAGCATCACCATCTTGGCCGACCTGCTGGCGCTGACGGCTGTCGTCGCCATCATGTTCCAGACGTCGTGGAAACTGGCTCTGGTGGTCTTGTCGGTCTTCCCTTTACTGTTATGGGGCAGCTATCGCTTTAAGGAGGCCGTTCGGCAAAGCTATGAGAAGGTGCGCAACCACATTGCCGCCATGAACAGCTTTCTGCAGGAACGCATCAGCGGTATGCGCACTGTACAGATTTTCAACGCCGAAGAGCAGGAAGCGCAGAAATTCCGCCAAATCAATCGCGCCTACACCCAAGCCAATTTGCGCTCCATTTTGGCCTACGCTATTTTCTTTCCCGTTGTCGATATCATCTCTGCGCTCTCCTTAGGGCTGTTGGTATGGTACGGTGCGCGCGGCGTGCTTTCAGAGGAAGTGACTATTGGTGCGCTGGTGGCTTTTCCTCTGTATATCAGCATGCTGTATCGACCGGTGCGCATGCTGGCCGACAAGTTCAACACGCTTCAGATGGGGCTTATCGCGGCAGAGCGCGTCTTCAACCTGCTGGAAAGCAAAAACACCACGGCCAACGAGGGCAAGCGCATCCCAGAGCGCCTACGCGGCGAGGTGGTCTTCGACAAGGTGTGGTTTTCTTATACCGGCAAGATGGAAGAGGCCGTGCTTAAAAACGTCTCCTTCCGCGTAGCGCCAGGAGATACCCTGGCGATCGTAGGCAGCACGGGCAGCGGAAAGACCACCATCATCAGTCTGCTCAACCGCTTCTACGAGATTCAGGCTGGACACATCCGCATCGACGACTGCGACGTGCGCGAATACGATGTCTACGCTTTGCGCCGACGAATGGCACTGGTACTGCAAGATCCCTTTCTCTTTTCCGGAACCGTCCTGGACAACATCACCCTGCGCGATGCACACATCACCGAGGTGCAAGCAATTGCGGCGGCAAAGGCCATTGGGGCGCACGAGTTTATCCTGCGGCTTCCGGGCGGCTATCGATATGCGGTTCAAGAGCGCGGACAAGCCCTCTCTATGGGGCAGCGCCAACTCATCGCTTTTGTCCGAGCGTTGGTGTTTGACCCCGACATCCTCATCTTGGACGAAGCCACCTCATCGATCGACCCTGAGACAGAGGGGGTTATCCAATATGCCATCGAGCGGCTCATCGCGCGCCGCACCAGCATCGTCATCGCCCATCGCCTCTCGACGATCCGACACGCCCAACACATACTGGTTCTGGAACGCGGCGAAGTGCGCGAGTTTGGCCCACCCGACGCGCTCTTAGCTAAGGAAGGAGGGCGCTATCGCGAGCTGTACGAAAAGCAATTTGTCTCCTCGGCACTATAGCCACCGCTGCTATGCGGTGCGCTCATCCTTGTTGGCTCGCTATGCGGTTGGAAAGGATGCCGAAAAGGCAGGCCGTCCAAAACGAGTAGGAGGAATACACCAGGGCCGGCTTCACCATCTCTTCGTTGCCCAACAAGACGCTAGCGATTAGAAAGGATAAGGTGGTGTTCTGTACGCCGCACTCAAAGGCCGCAGTGAGGCGCGAAGGATGTGGCTCGCCCACTAAACGCAGGAACAAGTAGCCGAAAAACAAGCTGCAGGCATTTTGGACTAAAGCCACCGGCGTTATGGTCAAAAAGTCGCGCCACGTTAGCCCCGCTCCGCCGTATTGCTCACCGGCAAACATCTTGATAAAGAACACGATGGCCAGCAGAGTCAGCATGATATAACGCGCCGGTCGACTCACGCGCTGGGCAAAATACGGGTAGTAATGTCGAATGGCGACGCCGATGGCCGCTGGGACAATGGTGATAAAAAAAACTTGCCGCACCGTGTCGATAAAAGGCAAATGCAATTCGGTGCTTCGCCCTAAGAAGAACTGCAGTGCCGCATTGACTACGAGAGGGATGGTGAAAAGGGTTAAGAAGCTGTTGGTCGCCGTAAGGGATAGAGACAAGGCCACATTGCCGCGCCACAAGTACGTAAGGAAGCCTGAAGTGGCGCCGCCGGGGCTCGCGCTTAAGATGAGAAAGCCCACCTTGAGCTCCGGTGAGATGGGCGCTAACATGTTGATGAGGAAAGCCAATATGGGGAGCCCAACCATCTGAGAGGATAGGGCCGAGAAATAAGCGCGCGGATAGCGCACAATGCGCACAAAATCGCCTACGGTAAGCGTCAAGCCCACCCCAAACATGATAAAGGCGAGCACGGCGCTAACGGCCAGGTCGATAATCTGCGTCGGGGCTAAGGCAAGCAGAAGCATCAGAAACGCGTCGACAAAAGTTGCAGATGTTCTTCTATACACCCCGCGGATATGAGGTTACTCCTCTTCCATTCGCGAAGCGCCGTACTCATCGATCAAGATATCGTCGTAATAGTCCGCTTTTTCCGAGAGTATCTGGAGAGCAGCACTGCCGCTCTCTTCTTGAAGGGTATCCGCAATAACCGTCATCGACAGGAAAATGTTTTGCTCGTGTACGGAGAGCGCGCCCCAAGGAAGGGTATAGTTCTCGCGCAACAAATATTCGTATAAGGGAGCGATGTTTTGCCGAGGCAGTCGGCACAGCAGAGCGCTAATCGTTACGGCATTACCGTCTTCCCAGTAGCTAAGGCGGATCTTGGCGCTGCCGCGAACGATTTCCCATTGGCAGGGGCCGCTGCGACTGAGCGCTACCTGATGGCCGGAACGCGCTATGATGTTTTCTATGAGACGAGGGACACCATTGGGCTGGTATTCCTCGATCGTTGCGGGCAGTTGGACGCGCTGCCCGCAATAGCTGCACAGGCCGCGCTCGACCGTTTGCTCCGTGACCACATTCAAGCAAGCAGAGCATCGGCAGGCATTATCCGTGCCGGCAGCTCTAAAAGCGTCCAGCGACTCATACAAGAACATCACCGGCAGCGAAAACCCGATGTTATCGCCGTTTCGAATAATGAAGGTGTTGACCCCCAAAACGTAGCCCTCTTTGTCGATCAGGGGGCCTCCCGAGTTGCCCGGATTTAAGGCGGCGTCGATGTGCAAATAGGGAATGCCGTTCATCACCTCGCGCGCGTTGGAGATGATGCCGTCTTTAACCGAAAACTTGAGCCCAAAAGGATGTCCTATGGCAATGACTCGATCGCGCTCGCGCGCGGCGCGTTCGATGCCGAGGGCTATTGCCGGCAAAGGTGCGCTGCTCTGAGGCGCCCGCAAGAAAGCAAGATCGTACCGCTCATCGATGTACAAAATCGGCACCAACTGCCGCGGAATACGGCGCCCCTCGACGACGACACTTCGATTCCCCTGTACAACGTGGTGGTTCGTCACAACGAGATCCCAGTCCTTTAGATAGAAACCCGTGCCGGTGCTCACCGGCGTAGCGATCTGAATGAGGACATCTCGGTAAGTATCGAGGAAATCGGACATGGCGCAGCGCTATCGTTGAGAGAGATCTAAGCGGAGAATCATCTCTAAAAAACTCTTTCCAAAAAGCAGTAAGGACGAGAAGTTGAGTGCCTGGCCCGGTAGGCGCAGGCGCGGATATTGCTCTTGGTTCTTGCGAACAATCTCTTGCATAGCCGACAAGACAGCCCTCCGATCGATCCGGCCGTCTTTTTGCAGAAGCGTAGGCAAACCCAATGTCTGAAAAAAGTGTGGCTCCGTGGCGTGCATAAAGAGTCGAAATAACTCATATATCGGCTTAGGCGGTGCGTAGTGAAACAGGATAAAGCCGACAATGTATTGGGGTACGGCCATGGCCAGCGCATCGAAGCGGTTTTCCAAGGGCCATTCCATATTCGGCAGCTCGCGCGAGATGATTTGCGTCACGTGATCAAAAGGTATCGGTTGGACGACGCTGAAAGTTGCTCTAGTGCGGTACATTTCTGCCATCACTTGCTCGCGCGAGCGGCTGAGTATTTTTTTCAGGGCGTGCTGCAGGGCCTCTATCTTAGCATGAATATTCTGGCCGTCGGAGGCGGAATAATTCTGAGAGGCGCGCTCTATTACGTCCATCACAAAACCTTCGGGGCGCACCAGATAATCGAGTCGGTATAACGTCGCAAGCAAGAGATAGGCATAAGCGCCTGGGTGTTGGTCTACTCTCGGGTGGCTCTTGGCCATCAGGTCGAGCGCGGCGCGTATTTGTTCACATAGGAACGCGTATTTAGCCTCCTTTTCCGCTTCGGGCAAAGGTTCGCCGGTAGGGGCGGCGGGTTGGAGCGCACCGAACTCATCCAGGAGCAAGTCGTCGTGTTTATCGGCCCAATACGCCAGCTCTCGCAGCGCTCGGAGCAGGTGTTGGGGCGATGCGTCCGTAGTGGGTGTATCGAAACAGAGCGCAATAATATTGTCAGGAGAAAGCGCGAAACGACAAAACCGCAGCGCGGCATTGTGTTCCATAAGCCGACGCATAAAACCCACGCTTAGGGTTTCGGCGCGCGCCAGAGCGCTCTCCGCGCGCACGCGCTCAGCCGAGACGCTTCCGACGATGCGCTGGGAACCTTGCTGGAGGGTAAAGGAAATACCCCCTTCTTGCGCGCGCCACTGTACATTTTGTCCATCCTCATCTGAAAGGAACAGCAGCAGCGATTGATATGCCTCTACCATACGCCCCTCTCGGTACTCGCGTAGCGCGCGCTCCCAATGGGCGCGTTGCGCCGAGGTCTTAAACACGTCGGTGTATCGCCCTAAAAGGATTTCGGGAGGATGCGCCTTTCTTTGGCTTCTGAAGATCTTCTTTAAAAAATTCACCGATCGATGCCTTTATATTTTCCTTTGTGGGCAGCAAAAGTAGGATGTTTGTTGAGAAAAGATTCGGACTGTGAAAACCTTTCGGACTGCTCTGCCGCCCTTTACCGCTCCCTGCCCGATAAGCCATTCCGATCGGATACTGATGGTCGGCTCGTGTTTTTCCGAACAAATTGGGGAGCGTTTGCAAGCCCACAAGTTTTCTGTGCAAATTAACCCCAGTGGCATTTTGTACAATCCGATTTCCATAGCCCGGCTCTTAGAGCGACTTTTGGATAGAGCGCGCCCCATTTCGCCCAACGACATTTTTTTTCGCCAGGGGCTTTGGCGCAGTTGGGAGCACCACAGCCGATATGCGCATCCCGACCGCGACGTATTGGAGCGGCAACTCGTGGAAAGCCATCGCGAGGCTGCGACCTTTGCCGTATCGGCCACTTGGCTATTGGTCACCTTAGGCACCGCCGACGTCTTCATGCGGCGCTCAGATGGTGCAGTTGTGGCCAACAACCACAAGATGCCGGCGGCGTATTTTGAACAGCGGCGGCTGTCGGTCGATGAAACGGTGGGCGCCTTGTCGGCCGCTTTTGAAAAGTGGCGGGCTATTCGTCCCCATCTCCAAGTGTTGCTCACGGTCAGCCCCGTGCGCCACCTGCGCAACGGTTTTGTAGAAAACCAGCGCAGCAAGGCTGTCTTGTTGCTTGCCTGCGCACAGCTGTGCGAGACTTTCCCCTTCGTCCACTACTTTCCCGCCTACGAGCTGCTGATCGACGACCTGCGCGACTACCGTTTCTACGCCGCCGACATGGTACACCCTTCCGACACAGCGGTCGACTATATCTGGGAATATTTCGCCCAAGCGCTTTTTACGCCCCATACACAGCAACTCGTCGCGCAGATTGCGCAAATTCGCGCCGCTGCCGCTCACCGTCCCTTCCATCCGCAAACGCCGGAGCACAAGGCGTTTGCCCAACAGCAGTACGACACTATACAGCAACTGCTCCGCCAACACCCGTACCTCGACTTTTCGGAAGAAATGGCGCACTTTCGCACTTTTCTATCGACATAAGGCCATCGCATCGCAAAGTCTCGAATAAAAAAGATATCAACACCTATGCAGTTATCGCTAAAAGGGAAAAATGCTTTGGTGGGTGGCTCCAGCGCCGGCATCGGGCGAGCAGTCGCCTTCGAACTGGCGGCCTTGGGCGCCAACGTAACGCTGGTAGCGCGAACAGAAAGCCGCCTACAAGAGGTGGTGAGCCAACTCGACACGGCGCAAAGGCAACAGCACCAGTACGTAGTCGCCAACTTCGACGATAGCGGCGACTTGTTGGAAAAAGTATCGGCCCTGCTGGCACAACAGCCCATACACATCCTCATCAACAACACGGGCGGGCCGCCGGGCGGTCCTATCGTTGAAGCGCGCCCAGAGGATTTTTTGCGGGCATATCACAACCACCTCATCTGCAACCACCTGTTGGCCCAAGCAGTGTTGCCGGCGATGAAGCAAACCGGATATGGACGCATCATCAACATCATCAGCACCTCGGTCAAAGAGCCCATCGAAAATCTCGGTGTCTCCAACACGACGCGCTGGGCCGTAGCCGCCTGGGCAAAGACAATGGCCGGCGAAGTCGGCCCTTGGGGCATCACCGTCAACAACGTTTTGCCGGGATTTACTCGAACCGATCGGCTTTTCGACCTCATTGAAAAACGCGCAGCCGCGGTAGGGGCGCCTGTGGCGGAAGTGGAAGCGCTTTTTCGCAGCCAAGTCCCCTTAGGCCGCTTTGCCGAGCCCGAAGAGGTGGCCGCAGCAGTGGCCTTCTTAGCCAGCCCAGCCGCCGCCTACATCAACGGCATTAACCTACCGGTCGATGGCGGGCGCACCAAAAGCCTGTAAATCGACTAAAAAGCCTTTTAAGGCCACGAATTACAAGAATTGGCATTTTTTTAGGTATCGTTAACACTAAAGAACGCGGTTTAGAAGTTTCTTATTAACACGCGTTGCGTCTTAACGTCGATTTTGCCACCACGCCTTAATCTGCGAACGACTATGAAAAACCTCATTTTGGTGCTCTTCTTGTTCCCCACAGCCGCTGCAATCGCCCAGAGCCATGCGGTGCTTGAAACCGTTACCCAAGCACTGGGGGCAGGCGACGTTGAGCGAATGGCTCAATATCTGTCCGATAACGTAGACCTATCTTTGGAGACTCAAGAGCAGACGTGTTCCAAAGGAAAGACTGTAGAAACCTTGCGCCACTTTTTCAACAACCATCGTCCGCGCGCATTTCAACAGGTGCACCGCGGCACGAGCCGAGGCGGAAATGACCAATATGCCATCGGCAACTTGGTGACGGCAAACGGCACTTTTCGCGTATATGTCTACCTAAAGGTGAGTGGCAGCTCCGCCGTAGTGCAAGAGCTGCGGTTCGACCGCGATTAAGCCCATTGGAAAAAGAAGGCCGCGCCTTTTAAAAGTTTCCGCCTAATTTTGCCGCGATTCCGGGTATCTTACAGTATCGATGCCCGGAATCGCTGTTTTGACCATGCACCTCTTCTGCCTGGCTATTTTCACACTCCTCACCATAGGGTTGAGCGGCTGCGGCGCTCCAGATGTCCACAGCCGAGAAGGCGATGTGCTGTTGGCCAAAGTATACAACAAAAGCCTGTACCTATCTGAACTAAAGGGAGTGGTCCCTCCCGGCACTTCGCCTAACGACAGCGCCTTGTTGGCGCGCGCTTACATTCAGCGTTGGGTTCTCGACCAATTGCTCATGTACGAAGCGGAGCGGAACATCCCCAAGGATCTCAATATCGACCAGCTGGTACGCGACTATCGAGCCAGCCTAGTGCGATTCAACTTTGAAGAGCAGATCATTGCCGAACAGCTCGACAGCACCATCTCCGAGGCAGAGCTGCGCACCTTCTACGAAGAGAACAAAGACCAGTTTCAGCTGGAAAGCACTATCTTGAAATGCCAGCTGATTGTCATTCCCTCTAAAGCGCCGCAGAACGAGTTCAATCGATTGTGGTACAGCAAGCGGCCCCAAGATGAAGCGCGCCTGCGCAGTCTGTGCAAGCAATGGGCCAGGCACGCGCTATTAGACACCGACCAATGGCATCGCTTAGAGGAGGTGGCGGCTTTGCTGCCGCGCGGAACACTCTCTTCCGAAAACGTTGTATCCGGCCGAGAAGGGACGCTCAGCGAAGGCGATAGCCGATACTACTACCGCGTGTTAGAGGTCGTCCGCGGCAAGCAGACTGCCCCTTTTGAGTATGTGCGCGATCAAGCGCGCGCCATCATCCTCCATAAGCGCAAGCAAGACCTGATCGAGCGCTGGAAAGAGGAGCTTTACCAGAAGGAACTACGGCGCCAAAACGTATGGATAAATCGATAACGCGGAAGAAAATCCACTTGCTCTGGACAACCCAACAGAGCAGAGGAACACCCAGGCTAAGCGAGATGAGCTGCTCCGGAACACCGAGAAAAAGATACCTATGCTAACACGCTCCCTAATACGGCACTACTTCGGGCCCATTTTGGTGGGGTGCCTTGTACTGACCCAGCACTTGTTTTCCCAAAACGAGCGCTTGCTCATCGACAAGGTCGTTGCCACCGTGGGCGGCGAGGTCATCTTGTTGAGCGAGGTGCAGGAACAGATCGCTTATGCGCGCCAACAAAATCCCAAGCTGGATGCGAATTATGGGTGTATAGTGCTCCAAAACCTATTGGTGCAGAAGCTGCTGGTCCATCAGGCGAAGATAGACTCCATCGTGGTAAAGGACGAAGAGGTAGAAAACCAGCTCGATGCGCGCATCGAGCGGCTGCGCTCCTATTTCAATCAGGACGACAAAGCCATCGAAGCCTACTACGGCCAGACGGTGGCCCAAATCAAAGACCAAATGCGCAACGACATGCGCAATCAGCTGTTGGCCGAGCGCATGCAACAGGAAATCACCCGAAAGGTGACGGTCACCCCCGCGGAGGTGCAGGCGTTCTTTGCGGAAATACCGCCCGACTCGCTGCCCTTCTTCAACGCCGAGGTGGAAATCCGCGAGCTCGTATATAAGCCGCCCGTCAATGCAGAAGAAAAGGCCCGCGCGCGTGCCCGCGCCGAAGAATTGCGTCGGCGCATCGTGGACGGCGGAGAAAGCTTCGCCGAGCTGGCTCAAAAATACAGCGACGACCTCGGCAGCGCCGCCCAAGGTGGCGACTTAGGCTGGCAGAAGCGCGGCACCTTCGTACCCGACTTTGAAGCCGCCGTCTACAAACTCGAACCCGGCCAAATCAGCCCAGTAATAGAGACAGAATTCGGCTTTCACGTCATCCAACTTATCGAGCGGCGTGGAAACCTCGTCCACGCTCGGCATATCCTTATCAAACCCGAAATCACGGAACGCGACTTGGAGCAGGCAGTAGCTAAGCTCGACTCCGTACGTGCGCTCCTTTTGGAAAAGAAGCTCACCTTTAGCGAGGCCGTCAAACAATATGGCGATAAAAACACCGCCAGCTACAACAACGACGGCCGCGTAGCTAACCCGCGCACCGGCAATACCTTTTTCGAAATCGGTGACTTAGATACCAATATCTTTTTTGCCATCGACGAGATGGAGGTGGGCGACATCTCCCGACCCATCCCCTTCCGCGCGCCCGACGGCTCGCGCTATTATCGACTAGTGTTGCTGGAAAGCCGCAGCAAGCCGCACCGCGCCGACCTGCGCCGAGATTACAACAAAATTCAAGCGGCCGCCTTGGAAAAAAGGAAAGGCGAGTACCTCGAGGAATGGATGTTAAACCGGCTGCGGAGAACGCATTTTTCCATTGACCCGCTTTTCCACCACTGTCCTAACCTGCAGGAAATCATGGCGCAAGCACAGCGGCCCTAACCTCTCGTCCGAACGATACTCCTCCATTTGTTACCTGTATCTATCGTATCCATGAAACAGCTTCCGGTAATCTTCTTCGTTGGGTGGCTCGTGTTTTCCTGTCCCTTTGCCACGGCGCAATCGGCCTTTCGAGCCGACACGCTCGAGACGCCTTTGACCTCGTACGAAAAGGCACAGGAATACAAGATCGGCGGCATACAGATTAGCGGGGCGCAGTATACGGATGCTCAAGCCCTCATAGCTATCTCGGGTCTGCGCGTAGGCGACGTCGTCCGCATTCCCGGCCCGCGCATCACCCAAGCCATACAGGCCCTGTGGAACTTGCGCCTCTTTACCGATGTCCAAGTTATCCAAGAGCGCAAACAAGGTGACGAGGTATTTTTGGAAATCGCCGTCCGAGAACTGCCCCGATACACGCGCCATTCCTTCTCCGGTGTCAAAAAAAGCCGACACGAAGACCTCAACAACATCATCAACCGCTATTTACAGCGCGGCGCTATCCTTACCGATAATGCGCGCACTTCGATTATCAACGGCATCCAGAACTACTTTGCCGACAAAGGATATTTAGATGCCAAAGTGACGCTCCGTACAGAGCCCGACGAGCGCTCGGTGAACGGCGTGAAGATGGAGGTGCGCATTGACCCGGGTCGGCGCGTCAAGATCCAGGAGATCCGCTTTGTCGGCGTCCAACAGGTTAAGGCCAGCAAGCTGCGGCGCAAGATGAAGAATACAGCGGCAAAAAGCCGCATCTTCAAAAAATCGCGCTGGTTAGAGAAAGAATACGAGGAAGACAAGCGCGCTATAGAGGCCTACTACAACACCTTAGGTTTTCGCGATGCGCGCATCGTGCGCGACTCTATATGGCGCACGCCCAAGGGCGAGCTCGTGCTCGAGCTCACGGTACATGAAGGACCGCGCTACTACTTTCGGAATATCGTTTGGAAAGGCAATACCATCTACGAGACGCGTACCCTTCAGCAAGTGCTCGGCATTTCTAAGGGCGACGTGTACAACCAAGAGCTGCTCAACAACCGCCTCAGCTTTAGCCAAGACGGCCGCGACATCTCTTCCCTCTATTTGGACAACGGCTATCTCTTCTTCCGAGCCGATCCCATCGAAATCGCTGTGGAGAACGACTCGGTCGATTTAGAAATCCGCATCTTCGAAGGCCCTCAGGCGACCATCGACCGCATGGTCATCAAGGGCAACGACCGCACGCACGAGCACGTCATCCGCCGGGAGCTGTTTACGCGTCCCGGCGACAAGTTCAGCCGCTCCGACATCATCCGCTCGCAGCGCGAAATCGTCAATTTGGGCTATTTCAACCCCGAAGCCTTGGGCATCAACACACCGGTGAATCCGGAGCGCGGAACGGTAGACATCGAGTACACGGTAGAAGAGAAGCCTTCCGACCAGTTGGAGCTCAGCGCGGGCTATCAGCCGCGGACGAACTTCGGCTTGGGCGGCGTCATCGGCACGCTTGGCGTGACGTTCAACAACTTTTCGCTGCGCAATCTGCGCAATCGCGAAGCGTGGAACCCTTTGCCTCAGGGAGACGGCCAGCGTCTCAGCCTGCGCGGCCAAACCTCAGGGCCCAACTTCCAGTCCTACAACTTCTCCTTTACCGAGCCGTGGTTGGGCGGACGCAAACCCAACTCGCTGACCGTAGCCGGAGTGTACAACCTCTTCGCCTCGGGCTTTGAGGGCACCTCCAACTACAGCCGCTTGGGCATCCTGCGCGGAGCCGTCAACTTCGGCACCCGGCTCAAATTCCCCGACGATAATTTCGTCTTTCGCGCCGGCCTTGAGGTTCAGACCTACGACCTCCTCAATTGGACGAACTTCCGCGACGACGACGGCCGCATCTTGGGCAACGGCAAGTACAACAACTTCAACCTCAACCTCAACTTAGCGCGCAACAGCATCAACGACCCCATCTTCCCCAGGGCCGGCTCGCTCTTTTCTATCTCCGTACAAGCTACGCCGCCCTACTCCTGGTTCCGCGACGCCAGCTTCTATGAAAGCGACGACCCAAACCAGCTGTATCGCTACGTCGAGTACATCCGCTGGCGCTTCGACGCCGAATGGTACACCACCGTAGTGGGCAAGCTGGTCTTCCGCTCGCAGGCAAAGGTGGGCATCTTGGGGCGATGGAGCAAAAAGACAAGCCTCAGCCCCTTTGAGCGCTTCGACTTGGGCGGCGACGGTCTGAACAACCAAAACTTTGGCCTCTTTGGGCGCAGCATCATCAGCATGCGGGGCTATGGGGTGGAAGACATCATGCAGCCCTTCCCTGGCGGTGCCGGCGTCTTCAGCAAGTTCACCTTAGAGCTGCGCTATCCCATCTCGCTCAACCCTCAGAGCACCATCTTCGTCACCACCTTTGCCCAAGGAGGCAATGCCTGGGCGAATGCGCGCGCCTTCAATCCCTTCGACCTGCGCCGCTCTGTAGGAATGGGCCTACGCGTCTTCTTGCCCATGTTCGGAACCCTGGGCTTCGACTACGGCATTGGCTTCGACAAACCCGACCTCATCGCTCGAGGGGCGAAGTGGACCGAATTCGCTCGCTTCAATATTGTGTTGGGCTTTGAACCGGATTGACGTTCGGTGGTTTAGGCAGTGCCTTTGGGCGCAATACGGCAGCCATTCACTCTTTAAACGCTTCGGCCCATGCAGTTTTACCCGCTCTCTGTGTCCCGCATCCACATCGAGACGCCCGATACCCGCACGTTCGAATTTGGCATTTCGGACGAACACCAAGCGCGGTTCGCCTATCAGGCGGGCCAATACGTCACTATTCGGCACACCATCGGCAGCCAGGAGATACGCCGCGCCTATTCGATGTCGTCGAGCCCGCTGGAGAAGCGCCTGGCGGTGACGGTGAAAAAAGTGCCTGCTGGGCGTATGTCCACCTTTCTACATGAGGCGGTGAAGGAGGGCGATGTGTTAGAGGTGGCTCCACCGGAGGGCCGTTTTACCACCGCTTTTTCGGCGGAGAAACGGCGCACCTTTTACTTATTTGGAGCCGGAAGCGGCATTACTCCGTTGATGTCACTGCTAAAAACAGCCCTGGAAGCCGAGCCCATGAGCGCGATCTTCTTGCTCTACGGCAGCCGCGACGAGGAAAACATCATCTTTCGCGAGGAACTCGACCGACTGGCGCAGCGCTACGCCGGCCAGCTACACGTCGAGCACATTTTGAGTCGGCCAAAGAAAACCGAGTCGGGCAACCTTTTGGGTTTGTTCAAGCGATATACCACGAACTGGAAAGGCCGAACCGGGCGCATTACCGGCTTAGTGGTCGAGCAGTTCTGCGACGAAAATCCGCCGCATACAGCGGCAGCCGACTGTGAATACTTTATTTGCGGCCCCGGCAACATGGCGGATGTGGTGCGCGCAACCTTGCTTGCCCGCGGGGTGACCGCCAAACAGATACATACCGAGCATTTTATCAACGCCTCGCATACGCCGGGCGACTTCGCTGCGCCCTCCGACGCATCCAAAGGGGCTCGCCTCATCGTACACCTCAACCGCGTGCGCATCGAGACCGTCGTTCCTCCCAAAGCGACTATCTTAGACGTACTGGTCAAGGAAAAACACGATGTGCCTTACTCCTGCACAGCGGGTGCCTGTTCTACGTGTATGGCAAAAGTGCTCCAAGGCAAAGTCCGTATGGATGCGTGCTACGCCTTGGATGAAGAGGAAATCAAGGCAGGCTACTGCTTGACCTGCCAAGCCCATCCGGATACGGATGTGGTGGAAATCTCCTACGACGTGTAGAAAAGGCCTCGAGAGTCGTCCTGTAATCGCGCGAAACAGGATAACTCTCGGAAACCCAAAAGCGTTCATTTGGTCTGAAGGGACGCGGGATTCAAAGCACCACCGTCGGGTATAGAGTTCATTAGCCGCTACAGCAGAAAAAGTCGGCAGCGCAGCAGCGATATCAACTTTCCTGAACGAAAACCACCAAAAAATTTGTAGAGCGAGCGATACTGGTGTTGTAGGGCCTTCGATTTTGCTTTGTCGAAGCTGCGGCATAGATGTTACCTTTGTTCGCCTCGACGGCCGAAGCAAAGACAAGACGCGATGGATAGCAACCAACTGTACGCCCTGATTCGGCAGGGAGGTTCTGCTCGGGAGCGGGCCATTCGCCTCATACACCAGAAGTTTTTTTACTTAGTGCGACAGGTAGGTGTACTGCGCCTGCACCTCTCCTACGAAGAGGCCGCCATGGTATATGCCGATGCAGTGACCGAGCTGGATTGGCTCATCCAGTCGGGAGAGGAAGTGGAAGACCTCGGCAAGATGTTGTACGCGCTGACGCACCGGCGCGGAGTTGACGCCCTGCGCAAACGCACGACAAAGACAAAAGTAGAGCCGTTAAGTCGGCCACAGCAAATCGTCGAGTTGCCGCAATGGCTTTCTGAGGCCCTACAACAAGTGGACGATAATAAAGAGGACGAGGAAAGCGAAGCAATATCCCGGCAAGAGCGCACCCTTTTGTGTATAAAGATGCTGTTAGAAGCGATGCCTCCTAAGCGTAGGGCACTGTTGGTCGATAAGTTGGACGGCTACGATTACGAAGAGATCGTCCAGCTGCACGGCTTCAAGAATACGCGCGTCGCTCACGAAATGGTTTCGCGCGCCTTAGAGAGCCTGCGCACGGCCGTGAGAGAGGCCTGCCAAAAGGGGTCGCACGCGCACTGTCGGGCATTGTGCGCTCAACTTCGGCGCCTTCACCTTTCTTAAATCGCCTAATTATTTAACAAAACTCTGCCATGGACATTACCCGAACACTGCGTATCCTACACTACATAGAGGGGCGGCTGTCGGCAGAAGAGCGCGCAGCTTTTGAGGAGGCGCAGCGCACCGCCCCCGCCCTATTTGCCGAAGTGCAGCTGTATCGAACTGCGCGCGTAGCTGTGCGGGCGCAGCGCGCAATCGAGCGGAACGCGCAACTGCGCCAGCGTAGTATGCACTTGTTGCGGTATAGGCTTTGGTGGTGGAAGCTGCGCGACAAAGCAGAGGACCTCATCTCCCATCGCAAGGCCGCTCCCGTGCGCCCTTTGTGGATACGCTTAGCGCTGCCTGTGGCAGCAGCCCTGCTGCTCCTCATCGGAGCGTGGTGGTTAATGCGGAGTGGCGGCGAGGCGGCGGCACCCATCGTAGCGAAAGACCCAGAGAGCCTCTACCAGACCTACTTCCGCCGCGTACCGTTGTCGTCTACTTTAGGCAGCCCAACAGCAAATACCGACTACGCGCGCGCGCGTCAATTCTACAGCGAGGGCAGATGCGATGAGGCTATGGCCCTGTTGGAAAAAGCAGTGGCCGATCCCGGTTTTGAGGAACGCCCTATGGCGCTCCTCCTTCAGGGAACTTGCCTGCTCGAAGTTGGAAATACCGCAGAATCCCTCCGCTTATTAAAAGCAATACCGCCTTCTGCCCGCATTCCCTACCAGCACGCCCAATGGTATACGGCCCTAGCCTATCTGCGCGCAGGGCAGCGAGCCCTAGCCGAAGCTCAATTGCGGGACATTGCAGAGCGGCCCCATCTTCACCAAGCAGCAGCCCGCGCCCTGCTAGGAAGGGAATAAGCCACTCAGTGCATTTCCATCGAAGCAGATACCCCCCTGGTTTCGCATCTTTGCCCACATGCAACATCGCAGGAGAATCGGCTTCTTCTTTTCCCGCCGCTCTATCCCCATAGGGGTGCTCTCTATAACGCTGCTGCTCAGCATCTTCGGCTTAGACGTATGGATGGCAGAGGGCGGTCGCTTGCCTTTCTTGTACATAATAGTCGTGGTGCTGGGTGTCTTTTTTCGCGAGCGCAACGACGTATTGTTGGTAGCCGTAGCAGCCACTGCGTTGACCCTTGCTGCAGGGGTTATTCGCTATCTCTGGGGTAGTGTACTGACTGCAGAGGAGATACTGCTCGGCCGCTTGTTTGCCTTAGGATGTGTCTGGATATGCACTTATCTGGTTATCACAACTTTGCGCACCCGACAAGAGGAAAGAGCACAGCAAGAGGAGTTGCAAGCCCTTTTTCACAATGCCTCCAATGCCATCCTCATCACCGACGACCAGGGACGCATTGTTCGGCTCAATCCAGCAGCAGAAACGCTATTTGGATACACAGCCTTGGAGCTGCTTGGGCGACCCATAGAAGTGCTCATTCCCAAGCGCTTCGCCCGAGTACATGAACGCCACAGAACCGATTACTACCTCCGGCCGAGGGCACGACCTATGGGCACAGGCATCGACTTGTATGCCCTGCGCAAAGACGGCACCGAACTTCCCGTAGAAGTCAGCCTGAGCCCATTCCGAACCGAGAAAGGCAACTTTGTCGTCGCCTTCGTGGTGGACAACACTATCCGCAAAGAAAACGAACAGCGCATTTTGCGTCAAAACCAGCAACTGGAGCAACTGGCGGTTGAGCTGCAAAATCTCAACGACAACTTGGAAGCCAAGATCCAGCAGCGCACCCAAGAGCTCGAGCGCGCCAAAGACGATTTAGCCGCTGCCTTAGCAGCAGAGCGGGAGATAAGCGAACTCAAAAGCCGTTTTGTATCCATGGCCTCCCACGAGTTCCGCACACCGCTCAGCACGGTACTTTCTTCGGCCGCCCTCATCCAGTCGTATGCCCATCGCGGCGACGTAGACAGCATCAACAGACACGTGGGGCGTATCCAAAGCGCTGTCAATAACTTGAACACCATTCTGACCGAGTTTCTCTCGCTGGGCCGATTGGAAGAAGGAAAAACGGTAGCCCAGTTTGCAGAGGTTGACCTGCCCGCACTCATCGAAGAGACCCTCAATGAAATAGGGCCGTTGTTGCGGCCGGGGCAAAAGACCGACTACTGCCATGAGGGCGAACGGAGGGCCCTGTTAGACGCATCGCTCCTCAAGCACGTGCTGTTCAACCTCCTGTCGAACGCCAGCAAGTATTCGGCAGAGCACACGTGCATTCGAGTGCGCTCGCGCATAGGAGGCAACGAAATATCTATTCACGTGCAAGATGAGGGCGTGGGCATCCCAGAGGCCGACCAGAAGCACCTGTTCTCGCGCTTTTTCCGCGCGGCCAACGCCACCCACGTGCAAGGAACCGGGTTAGGCCTCTACATCGTAAAGTGCTACGTAGAACTGATGCACGGCCGCATCGGCTTTCAAAGCCGAGAGGGGCAAGGCTCTGACTTCTGGGTAAAGCTGCCCGTATCGCCACCTACAGCATCCGCATGAAAAAACACCTTTTCCTCATCGGGTTTATGGGCTGTGGCAAGACCCATTGGGGCAAGCGCCTGGCTGCAGTACTGAGAGCGCCGTTTGTAGACCTGGACGAGTGGATAGAGCAGGGCGAAAAGACTTCCATCGCTGAACTCTTTGAGCGCGAGGGCGAAAGCGGCTTCCGTCAGAAAGAAAGAACATACTTACGGCATTTAGCCGACCACCCTCCCAGTGTGGTGGCTACAGGGGGCGGAACGCCCTGTTTTGGAGACAACTTGGCCTCGATGCAGCGCCAGGGCCTCACCGTATGGATAGATGTACCGTTTGATATTCTACTTCAGCGGCTGCAGGGTACGGCAGCTCTGCGCCCCCTGCTCAAAGGAGCGGATGCCGATGTCCTTTGGCGATTGTGGACGGAGCGCCGGCCATATTATCAGCGCGCAGACCACACGATACGCTTTGAGCCCGAAGAGGAGGCCCGCTTCTGGGAGCAATTGTGCGCTTACGCCTGCGCCGCGCAGTAATACTACGGCTGGTACTCACTCTTCTGTGCGGTCTTCGAGCGATGCCTCTGTTTTTTTCTTTCGCGCCGAGCGCTTTGCCGACCCATCGGCTTGCTCTTCCGCATTCACATCCACTGCATTCAGCTCGTGGTCGGCGGTTGTAGCCTCTGTATCCTTACCTAATTGGAGCTCCTCCAAGATCCCTGTCGCTTTCTCCACGAGGGTTTGAGCCAGCTCCTGCGCTTTTTCAGAAATCTCCTCCAGAGCCTCTTCCGCCTTATCTAAGGAGCCTTCCAACCGGTCTTCTGCCGCTTCGGCAATTTCTTCGGCTTTTTCTCCCAACACTATACCGATAGCGCGCGCCGTGTCGACGACGTCTTGAAGGGTTTCCCCGGCAATTCGAGCGGCTACCTCTAAGGGACTGTCGTCGGGAATGTCTCGTTGCTGCTCGTCGGACAGCTGAGGTTCTGCTATGGGAGCGGTTTCGGCAGCGTCTTCTTCTTTGCGAGCCGCACCCACCTGCTGGGCAATTTCGGCTTGGGCAAGGGCTTTGGCCGCTTCAAAGCGCAGCCGCTCGGCTTCTTTGGCGGCGCGAAGCGCCTCCTTTTCTTTTGCCTTGGCCAGTTGGCGCTCCAAGCTGTTTAGGGTGCCGAGCACTTCTTGGAGCTTCTCGCGCTTGACGTTGAGGCGCTCTTCGATCATCCGGATTTTGGCGGCGCGGATTTGGGCTTCGAGCTGCCCTTCGGTGGTGGCTATTTTGCGCTTTTGAAACTCTAAGTCCTCTTCGTCGCGGCGGATGCTGTCTTGAATGCGATGCACTGCCTCACGCAGGCCGGCTACGCGGCGTTCGAAGCGGTCGACGAGCGAGCCTTCGTTGGCCGAGGGCCCGAAGCGGCGCTCTTTGGCGGCTTTGAAGGCGGCATCGATGCGCTCCCACACCCGGTTGCGGTGTTCATTGGTCATTTTGGCGCTGCGGTAGTCGCGTTGGATGACCTTGAGGTCTTCAAAGATGGTATTCAGCTTGGCTCCGCCAGCGGCAATGCGCTGCTCCACCTCTTGGAGGCGAGCGATAAAGGCGTCGTAGACGGCTTGCGAGGCGCTTTTGGCTTCCTCTTGCATCTGGTTGCGCAGCTGGCGCAGGCGCTCAAAAAGCTCGTTGATATTGTCGCGCAGGTTATCGACGTGGTTTCGGAAGAGGTTGCGCTCGCGCGCTTGCTCTTGAACTTTTTCCCAAAAGGCGCGCAGCTCCTCCCACAGCGTGGTGTCGAACTGTTGGAGGGCGGCGATCTTTTCCTTGAACTCGGCCAGCTCTTGTTGGTAGGCTTGGTGCAGTTTGGTAGAGAGCACCACAAAGTGCCATTCGGTCTGAGCGCGCTGAATGACGCCGTTCTTGTCGTCAGACTTCAAATCGTCCGGCAACAGACTATCGGTGATGGCCAGAGGGCGTTCCAAAAGGGTGTGTTCTGGAAACTCCACCGGCTCGTCGTTTTTCCATTGGTTCATCATTTGGTTGTAGAAAGCATCGGTCACTACTGCTTCGGGGAAGGTGTATAGCAGCACCTTGTTCTCTTCTGCTTTCAATTCGAGCGCGATGAGTACTCTTTCCTCAGCGGCATTCGTGCCCCAAACTACGATCTTGTTCTTCATTGCTGTGCGGGCGGTTGATGCGATTTACAGAATGTTCAGCGATAACCAAGCCTGTTTTGCGCCGGCAAAGTTAGCGGCTTAGGGTTAGTTTGGCATATTAGGCGCTAAAATTCCCTTTTCTACCAGGTATTCGGCGATTTGTATAGCATTTGTGGCGGCGCCTTTTCGGAGGTTGTCGGCCACGATCCAGAGATTAAGCGTGTTGGGCTGGCTTTCGTCGCGGCGCAGCCGTCCGACGAAGACGTCGTCTTTGTCGGCGGCGTACAACGGCATGGGGTACTGGTTTTGGGCCGGGTCGTCTACCAGCACGACGCCGGGAGCTTGGCGCAATTGTTGGCGCACGTCTTCGAGGTCAAAGTCCCGAGCAAATTCGGCGTTGACGGCTTCGGAGTGACCGCCCAGCACCGGCACGCGAACGGTAGTGGCCGTGACCCGAATGCTGTCGTCGCCCATAATCTTCTTCGTTTCCCACACCATCTTCATCTCCTCCTTCGTGTAGCCGTTTTCTAAGAAGATGTCGATATGCGGCAACACGTTGAGGTCGATGGGGTGAGGATAAGCCGGCTCAACGGCCTTTCGGCGCCGCTCTCCCATCAGTTGGCGCACCGCTTTGACGCCGGTGCCGGTCACCGCTTGATAGGTGCTGACCACCACGCGGCGCAGGGTATATCGGTCGTGCAGAGGTTTCAACGCCACCACCATTTGAATGGTAGAGCAGTTGGGGTTGGCGATGATGCGGTCTTGCGCCGTCAGCACATGGGCGTTGACCTCAGGTACGACGAGCTTTTTATCGGGATCCATGCGCCAAGCGCTCGAGTTGTCGACCACGATAGTGCCCTCCTGCGCAAAGGCCGGCGCCCACGTCTTAGAGGTGCTCGCTCCGGCACTAAAAAGGGCAAGGTCGGGCTTCCGAGCAATGGCCTCCTCTATGCCGACTACGCGATAGCGCCTATTGCCAAAGCGAACGTACTTGCCTATCGAGCGTTCGGAGGCCACCGGAATAAACTCGCGAACAGGGAACTGGCGCTCTTCGAGCACCTGGATCATCTTGGAGCCGACCAAACCGGTAGCTCCCACTACCGCAACTTTCATAAGACGATGCTTGAAGACAGGCTGCAAAGGTATGCGGTAAAAAGCCCTTCTTTGGCGCTGTGGATAGACCAAATTATCGACCTTTGCCGCCGAAAATGTTGGACATGTTTATACGCCTTCACCGAGAGGGCTTTGTCGTATTAGCGGCATTGGGCCTTTTTTTGCTTGTAGTAAACGCAGCGCTGCGCCTTTCGCATTCAAAATATTTTTGGCCAGTCTTTTTCTGCTCGCTGGTGCTTTACGCATTCGTGTTGCAGTTTTTTCGCAACCCCGTGCGCCCTATTCCCAAGCGCGACAACCAGATCGTCTATGCACCGGCCGATGGCCGCATCTGCGCCATTGAAGAGGTGATTGAAACCGAGTATTTCGGCGATCGGCGCCTGCAAGTCTCTATCTTCATGTCTCCGCTCAATGTGCACGTCAACCGGAACCCAGTTGGCGGAACGGTACGCTACGTCCGCTATCATCCGGGCAAATATTTAGTGGCCTGGCACCCCAAAAGCAGCACGGAAAACGAACACACCTCTGTAGTATATGACACCGGAGAGCACCAGCTGCTCTTGCGCCAGATTGCTGGAGCTGTAGCCCGCCGCATCAAGTGGTATGTGGCAGAGGGCCAATCGGTAGTTCAAGGCGAGGATATGGGCTTCATTAAGTTTGGCTCTCGCGTAGACCTCTTCCTGCCTTTAGAGGCCCGCATAAATGTTCAGCTCAACCAGTCGGTGCGCGGCAATCGAGATATCATCGCCTATTTACCGCATTAGTCCATATTTCAGCAGCAATCCGGACCATGACAGAACAAGAACTCATTCGAAGAGAATCGCTTCAAAAAATCCGCGACTTGGGCATCGACCCCTATCCGGCCGAAGGGTTCGAGGTGACGGCCTGGGCCGCCGACATAGTGGCAAACTACCGGGAAGAAGTACTTGCCGATGGCTCCAAAAAGCCGCTGAACTACCAGGAAGTGGCTCTCGCCGGCCGCATCATGGCTGTGCGTGAGGCGGGCAAGGCCTTATTTATGAACCTGCAGGACAGCTCCGGGCGCATCCAGCTGTACTTGCGTCGGGAAGAGCTGGCTCAGGGCGATGACTTTACCTTCTTCGACGTCGTCGTTAAAAAGCTGCTCGACATTGGAGATTTCATCGGCGTGAAGGGGTTTGCGTTTAAAACGCGAACAGGCGAAGTGACGGTGCATGTGCAATCGCTGCGGTTGCTGGCTAAGTCGCTGCGACCGCTCCCCATAGTAAAGCGCGATGCGGAAGGGCACGTATACGATGCGTTCACCGACCCAGAGCTCCGCCATCGCATGCGCTACGTAGATCTCACCGTCAATCCCGAGTATCGGCAGATTTTCATCAAGCGCAGCCGCATGATCAGCACCATGCGCGCCTATTTGGATGAGTTAGGCCTACTCGAAGTCGAAACACCCATCTTGCAACCGCTTTACGGAGGCGCACTGGCGCGGCCGTTTATCACCCACCACAACGCCCTGGATATACCGCTCTATTTGCGCATCTCCAACGAGCTATACCTCAAGCGCCTCATCGTGGGCGGCTTCGACGGCGTGTATGAGTTTGCTAAGGTCTTCCGCAACGAGGGCATTGACCGCACGCACAATCCGGAGTTCACCTTGTTAGAGTTCTATGTGGCCTACAAAGATTACCACTGGCTAATGGGCGTCACAGAGCAAATGCTCGAGCGCGTCGCGCGGGCCCTGAGTGAAGACGGCAGCGCTGTGGTGCCCTTTGGCGAACACCAACTCAACTTTGAAGGCCCTTACGCGCGCCTCACCATGGCCGACGCGCTTAAAAAATACGCCAACATCGACATGGAGACGGCTTCAGAGCCGGAGCTCCTCGCTTATTGCCGCCAACACCACATAGAGGTAGAGGAACACTTAGGAAAAGCGCAACTCTTAGACGAAATCTTCAGCGAGAAGGTCGAAAAACACCTCATACAGCCCACGTTTATCCTCGATTACCCCATCGAGATGTCGCCGCTCACTAAAAAACACCGCAGTAAGCCCGGCTTGGTAGAGCGCTTCGAGCTGTATGTCAACAGCAAAGAGGTGGCCAATGCCTATTCGGAGCTCAACGATCCCATCGACCAACGCAAGCGCTTCGAGGAGCAGCGTCGCTGGGCCGAACGCGGCGATGAAGAGGCTATGGTCTTGGATGAGGATTTCCTCCGCGCCCTATCGTACGGCATGCCACCTACAGCCGGCATCGGCTTTGGCATCGACCGCCTAGCTATGCTCTTTACCGGCCAAACCTCCATCCAAGAGGTCATCTTCTTCCCACAAATGCGCCCAGAGACCCGCCTTAAAAAGGTCGAAGGCGAAGCTTAGCACCCGCAACACGGGGAAAAAGAGAAATTTTTTTTATCAAGAAAAATTTTTTTGCACCGATTTTTTCAACAAAAAGCCTAAAGATAGCCAATTAATTTACCATCAAATCATTGTTTATCAACTTTTTAAAAAAAGACTGTCCGAAAGAGGCCGTAAATTTTAAAAAACAAACGCTTTTTTTTGTTCTTGCTCAATGGTAGTGACCGCTGCACTTTTGTATCGTCAATGATAGCAAACGGACGAGAGGAGAAAGAAAGCGGTTAGTAGCTGTCGTTGACCACCGGATTAGAGACTTTTCATGAGATTATACGGGAAACCGCCGCGGCACAAAAGAGTGCCGCGGTTTTTTTATGCTGTAACCATCCGACGCACCCGCACCGACAGCAGCAGGGCTATGCTCACCAAAAACAGTCCGGCTAACACCAATACGCTGCTGCGCATCCCGCCAAACCATTGCGCCACCAGCCCGAACACCAAGGTGCCAAACACAGTGGACACCTTGTCCATGACATCGTAGAAGCTGAAGAAGGAGGTCGTTTCGGTAGTATTCTCGGGCAAGAATTTGGCGTACGTGCTTCGAGAAAGCGCTTGTATTCCTCCCATAACTAAGCCGATCGCGCCGCCCAATACAAAGACTTCCGTCTCCGTCTGGATACGGTAGCCGAACAGGCAGATAAGGCTCCAGATGACTAACAAAACGAGCAGGGATAGGCGATTGCCCTTCCAATCCGACAGCTTCGAAGAAAGATAAGCGCCGGCAATGGCGATAATTTGCAACAACAAAACCAGGACGATGAGACGCGATTTTTCCATGCGCATCTCTTTGTCGGCAAAGCTCGAGGCTAAAAAGAGGATAGCCTGTACGCCGGCGTTGTAGCAGAAGAAGCTGAGCAGAAAGCGCGCAGTGTTGCCGCTTTGGCGCAGAATGCGAAAAGCCTTGCGAATTTCTCCATAGCCCTTCTGCAAGAGGCCGGGCGGTAAAGGTTGGCGCGCGTCGAGAGGCAAGCGCCGAAAGGGAATTTGAGCAAACGCCAGCCACCACACGCCTACGCTCACAAAAGCCCATCGGATGGCGGCCGTCTCTGACGAAAACCCCAAGGCCTCATGCCGGAGCACCATGCCCAAATTGGCCAACAGCAAGATCACGCTACCGGCAAAGCCGTAAATAAAGCCCTTGGCACTGACGGCATCGTATTGGTCTTCAGTGGCGATTTCGGGCAAATAAGCGTTGTAAAAAACAATGCCGCCCGCAAATCCCACTGTAGCCAAGACGAAGCTCAGCACCCCGACCCAAAGCGTCTGAGGGCTCTGAAAGAAGAACAGGCTGGCGCAGGCCGATGCTCCCAGCAGGGTGAATGCCTTCATGAAACGCATCTTGCGGCTGCCGTAGTCGGCAATGCCCGATAGGATGGGCGAGAGGCAGGCGATGAGCAGATAGGCCAGCGAGATACACCAGGCCATGAGCGACTCGTCGCGCACGGCGAGACCGCCTATGTTGAGCCGGTCGGGCGCCACTGCGAGAAAGTAAGGCGGAAAGATGGCTACCGTAATTACCAAGGCATAGGCGCTGTTGGCCCAGTCAAAGAACGCCCAACCGCGTAACAGGCGCGGGTCGTTTTTCTCAAACGAGGCGAGGGAAGAAGCAGTCGGCACAGGTCGTTTCGTTTTGGAGCGAAAATTAGAACCAGCTGGAGCTTTTGCGGCGGCGGCTACTGCTCCCACCGACACCCAACACGCCTAAGAGACCGCGCGTCAGCTCGCGCACGATTGTATTGCCCATCTGGCGCGCAGCAGGGCTGTCGAGCACCTGCTCCAACACGCCCTTCTCTGGGCGTTCGTCGCGTTTAGAGCTCGTCGTCTTAGCCGGTGGTGTGCGATCTTGTACCTCTTGTATCTTTTCCATCAGTATCTCATAAGCGCTCTCGCGGTCGATCTCCTGGTTGTATTTGCGCGCAAGTTTGGATTGGGCAATAATTTGGTCAATTTCGGCCGGCGTCAAGACGTCCATGCGCGTTTCCGGCGGGCGCACCAACACGTGCACCAGCGGCGTTGGAACTCCCTTTTCGTTGAGCGCACTCACCAGCGCCTCTCCAATACCCAGATGCGTCAGGACGTCCTCCGTCTTATACCATTGAGTAATGGGGTAGTTTTCTGCTGCCAGCTTAATGGCCTTGCGATCCTTGGCCGTAAACGCTCGCAGAGCATGCTGCACCTTGAGGCCCAATTGCGCTAAGATGCTTTGGGGGATATCGACCGGGTTCTGGGTGATGAAGAAGATGCCTACGCCTTTCGAACGGATGAGCTTGATGATGGCTTCCATCTGCTGCATCAAGGCGGGCGTAGCCTCTTGAAACACCAAGTGCGCCTCGTCGATGAAGATACAGAGCTTGGGTTGGTCTAAGTCACCTTCTTCGGGGAACGAGGCGTAAATCTCAGCCAGCATCTGGAGCATGAAGGTGCTAAACAACTTAGGCCGGTCTTGAATATCCGTCAGCCGGACGATATGCATGACGCCGCGCCCTCGATCATCGGTGCGGCACAGGTCCTGCACGTCGAAGGAGAGCTCTCCAAAAAAGCGGTCGGCCCCTTGCTGCTCCAACTCGATGACTTTGCGCAAGATAGTGGCTGCCGTAGCGGAGCTGAACTGCCCATATTCCGCCTCGATCTCTGCCTTCCCCTCGTTGCCGAGGTATTGGAGCACCTTCTTAAAGTCTTTTAGGTCGAGCAGAGGAAGACTGCGATCGTCGCAGTATTTGAAAATGACGGCCACTACCCCGCCCTGCGTGTCGTTGAGCCCCAAGATGCGGCTGAAGAGTACGGGCCCAAACTCGCTCACCGTGGCGCGCAAGCGAGCGCCTTTTTCTTCCGAGAGCGATAAAAATTCCACCGTGTTGCGCGCAGGCTGCCACGAAATGCCGATTTGGGCGGCCCGCTCGAGGATCTTGGGCTTTTCCTCGCCGGGCATAGCAATGCCCGAGAGGTCGCCCTTGATGTCCATGAGCAAGGTAGGGACGCCGTGCGCGGCCAGCTGCTCGGCAATGACCTGGAGCGTCTTAGTCTTGCCCGTCCCGGTAGCTCCAGCGATGAGACCGTGTCGGTTCATCGTGCGCAGCGGTATTTTCACTTGTACCCCAGGCAGGGCTTCTCCGTCGAGCATAGCCCCTCCCAAAACAAAAGACGGACCTTGAAAGGTGTATCCTTGCGTAATTTCAGCGCTAAAAGCTTCTTTTTTTGGCATGCTTATTTTCGCTTTTAATTTGATTGAGCCATTGAGCGATGGCTTTGGCATCGGCATACGCAAAGTGAGCGATGGGCTCCATAGGCGGATAGTTGGGCCAATTCTCTGGTTTGGGCTGGCGCATGAGGGCCGTCAATTGCTTTGCTGAGTAGCCGCGTTCGGCCAATTCGCTCCAGCTGGGTCCAACAAGGCGCCCCTGAAATGCATGGCAGCTGACACAGGCGTATTTACCCATAATTCGCTTGACCTCTGCGGGATAAGTCTGTCCTCTTGCCGGATTTGCTGCCGAGCTCCCCAATACAAAGCTCCCTATGAGGCACCCGCCGATGGCCGCAAAGGTAGCTCTTCGCGCAATTACTCGTTTCATCTCAACTACCCGATAGTGAAGTGAAAAGAAAGTTCGCCGCTCATATAGCCGCTCCAAGGTGCCCACCGGCGCTCCATCCTCGCTTTCCGCTCGCAAAGATTGCAGAAAATCCGACAATTCGCCCCATAGAGAGGAGCACCGCGACAATTCTCAACATCCTTTCCCCACAGGCAACACCAAAACGACAGCGAGTGCGTTTGTTGTAGCCGACGTCTGGCGCTGCCTTCGCGATTTCGCGCAGGCTATTTCGATGCAACTGGAAAGCGCCTAACTTTGTTAACGTTTTCATTTTAACTTATCCTTTCGGAAAGATGATACGCATTTCTTCTCTGTACGCCGACAAGGGCGTCTATCAACCAACACAGACGGACATGAGATGGAAGCCGACGTTGTTGCTTTTTTCGTTTCTTGGCCTGATAGGGGCGACGCTGTGGTTTAATCGGCAGGCGATATGGCCGCCGATGGCCTCTAATGCTCAAAAGGAAGCCCGGCTCATGCAGGGCATCCTTACGGGGTTGGAGCGCTTTCACTACGAGCCCAAGGCCGTCGACGACCAGTTATCACGCCAAGTGTTTCAACTCTACCTAAAACAGCTGGACGGCAGCAAGCGCTTCTTTACACAAGCCGACATCGACCAACTGCGCGTCTTTGAGACACAGCTGGACGACCAGGCGCGTGCGGGCACCTTCTCCTTCTTCGACCGCACCATGGAGCTATACGATGGCTCCTTAGAGAAAACCCAACGGTGGTATCGCGAACTGCTGGCCAAGCCAATGGACTTCTCTCAGGAAGCTTATGTAGAGACGGACGGAGAAAAAGTCTCGTGGGCGCCCGACGAACAAGCGCTCCGCCAGCGCTGGGAACTGTGGCTCAAGTACGAAGTGCTTAGCCGATTGCACGAAGCGCTGGAAGCACAAGAAAAGCCCGACTATACCGGCGAAAAGAAGAGCACAGAGACCTTAGAGGCGGAGGCCCGCCAAAAGACGTTGGAAGTATACGACCGCTGGTTTAAGCGCCTCCAGCGCCGCGACCGACCGCGCCGCTTAGAAACCTACTTGAATGCCTTCATCGGCGCTTTCGACCCACACTCCGGCTATTTCTCCCCCCAAGAAAAAGCCGATTTCGACGTCAACATGTCGGGTAAGTTGGAAGGGATTGGCGCGCGCCTACAAAGCGATGGTGAAAAAACGACAGTGGTCGAAATCGTCCCGGGCGGTCCGGCCTGGAAACAGAAAGAGCTCGAAGTAAAAGATGTCATCTTGAAAGTGGCGCAAGGCGACGAAGAACCGGTAGACGTCATGGGGATGGAACTCAGCGACGTCGTCTCCAAGATTCGCGGGCCTAAGGGCACCACCGTGCGGCTGACAGTGCAAAAGACCGACGGCAGCATCAAGGTCATCTCCATCGTTCGCGATATCGTGATTACCGAGGAAGCAATGGCTAAGTCGTTGCTGCTGAGTACCCAAGACAATCCGGACAAGATCGGATACATCTACCTGCCCAAGTTTTACGCCGACTTTACCCCGCAGGGCGTTACTTCTTGCGCAGAGGATGTCGCCAAGGAGATCCAAAAACTGAAAGCGGAAAACGTCCGCGGCATTATTCTCGACCTGCGCAACAACGGCGGCGGCTCGCTGCGCGACGTGGTGCGCATGTCGGGCTTTTTCATCGAAACGGGACCCATTGTACAGGTTAAAAGTCGTAACCGGCCTCCGGAAATCAACGAGGATACCGATGCGCGCGTCCAATACGATGGGCCGCTGGTCATTATGGTCAACGGCGGCAGCGCCTCCGCCTCCGAAATCATTGCCGCCGCCCTGCAAGACTACCGGCGCGCCGTCATCGTCGGCACGCGCTTCACCTACGGAAAAGGCACCGTCCAGCGCTTCTGGGATCTCGACTACTCCACCAGCGACCCCACCGTCAAGCCTTTAGGGCAAATGAAAGTGACCATCCAAAAGTTTTACCGCATCACTGGGCAGACCACCCAGCTGAAAGGTATTGTGCCGGACATCGAGCTGCCCGACAACTACAACTACATAGACTACGGCGAGCGCGAAAACGAGTATGCTCTGCCGGCCACCAGTATCGAATCGCTGGCTTTTGGGCAAAAGGTATACGTGGTCACTCCCCTCCTAGAGCAGCTCAAGCAAGAGAGCAGCCGGCGCGTAAAGGCGAACCCCACTTTTCAGAAAATAGAGGAAAACGCACAGCGTCTACGCCGACAAAAAGACCGCAGCCGTATTCCTTTGCAGTGGCAAGCCTATCGAAAGCAGGAAAAAGCCTCTGCTGAGGAAGCGAAGCGCTTCGAAAACATCTTATCGCCCATCGAAGAATTGTCTATCGCCAACCTGAGTGCCGACCTTACGCACATCCAGAGCGACAGCGCGCGCATCTCGCGCAACGACAGCTGGATAAGCGAGCGAAAAAAAGACGTCCAACTCTACGAGGCGCTGCGCATCATGCAGGACATGATTCGCCTCAACAGCATAGCCTCTAAGAAAAAGTGACCCATAGCGGCTACGCGCGCTTGGGCTTTCGCCGCTCAAAGCGCGCGCAGCTCCATCTGTGCCTGGACCCACTGCAGGATGTCGGCCCATTGGTCGGGATGGAAGGCCGTCCAAGCTCCGTGTTTTCGGAACCACGTCTCTTGGCGCTTGGCGTAGTTTCGGGTGTGTTGGCGGATGCGTTCCACGACATGCTCTCGGCTGAGGATACCTTCGAAGAAAGGAAACCACTCCTTATACCCTACCGTTCGTAGGGCAGGCAGATGTCGGTAGGGGTAGAGGACGCGCACTTCGGCCTCTAAGCCAGCCGCCAGCATGGCATCCACCCGCCGATGGATGCGCTCGTACAGCTCCGAACGCGGCCGCTGCAGCAGTAGCAGGATAGGGGTGAAGGGGCGCGGCGCGCTCTTCCGCTGCCGAAAGCTCGAAAAGGGCCGACCGCTCTCTAAACACACTTCTAAGGCTCGGCGCAGACGAGCGGGATTTTTCCGGTCTACTGTTTGGAAATAGTCCGGATCGAGGGCGGCCACCTGCTTCTGCAGCCAAACCAACCCTCCTGTGGCCTCACCCTCGCGCACGCGGGCGCGCGTTGCCTCTAAAATAGGCGGAAATGTATCCAAACCCTCGTATACGGCTTTTAAGTAGAGCCCTGAACCGCCCACTAAAACGGCCACATCTCGCCGTTGAAACACCTCGTCGAGCACCCGAAGGGCATCTCGCTCGAAATCGCCAACGCTGTACGGTTCCACCACGCTCAACATATCGATGAAATAGTGCGGCACGCCTCGGCGCTCGGCTTCCGTGGGTTTTGCCGTACCGATGCTCATCTCGCGGTAAAACTGCCGGCTATCGGCCGAAAGCACCGCGGTATCGAAGTGCTGCGCCAAGCGAATAGCTATATCTGTTTTACCGGTGGCCGTTGCACCGCCTACTACGATGAGGAACTTGCGCTGCTTCATCTGGACAAACATAATATGTTTACCTTCGCTATCCCATGTCGGAGCGAGAGGTTTTGCTGCTCAACGAGGATTTTCGCCGCGCGTTGGATGTGATCGAGCGCGTGGGCAAATGCGCATTCATCACCGGTAAGGCCGGCACGGGCAAGAGTACCCTGCTGCAGCTGTTTCGCAACACGACGCGCCGAAAAGTAGTAGCGCTGGCCCCTACCGGTACGGCTGCACTCAACATCCGCGGGCAGACCATCCACTCGTTCTTTGGCTTTCCGCCTCGCCTGCTCACCTCGAAAGACGTCTCGAAAAAAGCCTTCCCCTCCTTCCGCCAAGAGCTTTACTGCAAGATAGAAACGCTGGTTATCGACGAGATTTCTATGGTACGCGCCGACCTGCTGGACGGCATTCACCACTTCTTGCAGGTCAACCGCGATAGCAAGGCGCCCTTTGGCGGCGTGCAGGTCGTCTTCTTCGGCGATCCCTTCCAGCTGCCCCCTGTCGTCTCGCGCGACCCCGTGGAGTCCGAATATTTTAGGGCATACTACTCCTCGCCGTACTTCTTTTCCGCGCGCATCTTCGAGGCAATGCAGCCGCACTTTGAGATGATCCGACTAAGTCGGGTGTATCGGCAACAGTCGGAAGCCTTTCTGCACTTGTTAGAGGCCGTGCGCACCAATACGGCGGGCGAAGCGGAAATAGAAGCCCTCAACGCGCGCTGTCAACCCTACTTTCCCCTCTCCGAAGGCTACATCACCCTGTGTGCGCGCAACGCCACAGCTCACCGCATCAACCAACAGCAGTTGGCTCGACTGCCAGGCCGCGCACGCATCTACGAAGCACAGGTGTCCGGACAGTTTGACGCTGCGCTATACCCCACCGATGCCCAGCTCGCGCTCAAGGAAGGCGCACAGGTGATGTTTATCAAGAACGACCCCGGACGCGAATACGTCAACGGAACCCTCGGCACCGTGACGCGCCTTCGAGAGGACAGCGTTGATGTGGCTATTGCCGAAGCCGGCGCTCCCGAGCGAACGGTGTCGGTCGAGCCCATGCTGTGGGAGATCATTCGCTATCGCCTCGACCCTCAGAGTGGTGAGCTCTCGACTGAAACATTGGGCTCCTTTCTCCAGCTGCCCCTGCGGTTAGCGTGGGCCGTCACCATCCACAAAAGCCAGGGCAAGACGTTTGACCGCGTCATCATCGATTTGGAAGGAGGTGCCTTCGAGCACGGCCAACTGTACGTAGCCCTTAGCCGCTGCCGCACCTTAGAGGGCATCGTGCTGCGCCGACCTATCCGACCGCGCGACATCATCGCCGACGAGCGCGTCATTCGTTTCTTCGAACAATGGTTTCGCCATTAACTTTCACGTTAAGGGTTTGGGCGGGGCCGGTGCGCTGGCATGGTAGTCGCGCTGAATGCGGTGGGCATACTCGTCTAACAGCTCGAGCACGCGCTCGCGGCGCTGGGAGCGCACGATAAGACCAATGTGGTAGTTCATGTCGGTCAACCGCCAGACGACCTCGGGGTCATTAAACGGACTGGTATCGGGGCGCTCTTGCCGCGTCAGCGATACGATAAGCCCGGCATAATCGTCGCGCACGGGCGGCAACGCGTACTTTTGGCCAATGGCTTCGGCGTACTCGATGCGCGCCCATTCGCGCCAAAGGTTGATACCGGTCGCCTGCTCCACCATGTCGGCAATATGCGCCCCACCTACGCGGGAAGCCGTCTCCAAAAAGTAAAATTGGCCGTCCTCATGGCATTTGATAAACTCCGTATGGCACGCGCTGTACTGCATACCAAACGACTTCAATACCTTAACATTCCATTGTAGCAGCGCCTGGGCATCGGCGCCGCTCTGATCCATAATGGCCGTGCGAAAGATACCGCCCCCATGCGCCACTTCAAACGGCGTGGCCAAATACTCGGAGGCGCGCACAAAGACGACCTTGCCACCCGTCGTTAGGGCATCGACGTGGTAGACGTTGCCCGGCTTGAACTGCTCGACCAAGTACTGGTACCGCTCATCGCCCAACGTCTCTAAGTGCGCCCACAACTCGTCGACGTGGTATATTTTCTTCATGCCGGTTGCCGAAGCCTGTCCGCGAGGCTTGACGAGCCAAGGCGCCGGATGTTGCGCTGCAAAATGCCGAATATCGTCGTCGTTAAACAGCGAAGAGAAGGCCGGCACGGGGATGCCCGCCTTCTGCGCCTTCATGCGCATAGCCAGCTTATCGCGAAAGTGGCGATAGGTCGTTTGCCCCATACCGGGAATGCGAAACTCTTCGCGCAAGTAGGCCCCCTTTTCTACATCGAAATCGTCGAGGGCGATGATGCGGTCGATCTTTTTGCTCCGCATCAGCCAAGCCACGCCCTTCACCACGTGGTTCATATCCCAGTAGTTGTCGGGCCCCTGCTCTATGTAAAAAATGTCGTCCAACGCCTCGCGCGCCCATGGCTTATGCTCGAGCTTCTTCGAGGTCAACAAGTAAACCGTGGCGCCGGTAGATTTCATGCCGCGCAAAAAGTCATTGCCTTTGAAATAACTGGCAATACACAGAAAAGTGACCGATCTGCTCATGCGTTTTTGTTTTGTACTTCAGAAAGGCAAAAAACGTGAAAAAAGATATTCTCGATAAATTATTTTTCTGTCGACCGCGGCACACCCACAGGTTTTAAGGCGAACCGCTCCGCCCAGAGCAACTACCTGCCGAAATCTTCTGTCTTCTTAAGAGTTTAACCGACGTATCTCAAAATTTGTCCGCAATTTTGTCTGTTCAAAAAGACGCGCTGCCCTTTCTACGGCGTTTTCCTTATAAAAGTAGACGGTTTCCCAGCGACAAAACACACCCGCTATGCAACGCGATAACTACCGCCTCCTCATCGAAAAGCTCGATGGCTTCATCCGGAAGTACTATCTGAACCAGCTGTTGCGCGGTTCGCTCTACACGGTAGGGCTTGTGTTGGGCCTATTTATCTTGCTCAACGTGTTGGAGTACTATTGCTACTTCAGCACCGGCGTCCGCACGGCTATGTTGTGGGGATTTGTAGCGGTGGTAGGGGTAGCCTTTTATCGGTGGATAGCCCTGCCGCTGCTGCACTATTTCCGCTTAGGCAAAATCATCAGCCACGAACAAGCGGCTCAGATCATTGGAGCGCATTTCAGCGACGTGAAAGACAAACTGCTCAACATCCTCCAGCTCAAGCAACAGGCTTCTAATGCCCTGTATACGGAACTGATCAACGCCTCCATTGAGCAAAAGAGCGAAGAAATAAAGTTGGTACCCTTTAAGGCGGCCATCGATTTGCGCAAAAATCGCCGCTACCTGCGCTACGCCTTGCCGCCGGTTTTCCTGCTGCTGTTTCTTTTATTGGGCGCGCCCAACATCCTGCAGGAAGGTACCCTGCGACTGCTGAACAGCACCAAAAAATTCGAGAAGCCGGCCCCCTTCCGCTTCTTGATCAACACCAACGCCCTGCGCGCGGTACAGTATACCGACTTCACCTTAGAGGTTGGCGTGGAGGGGTCGGCTTTGCCCAAAGAGCTGTTCATCGAAATGGGCAGCGTCCAGTATCGACTCACTAAGGAGGCACCCAATCGCTTCACCTATACGTTTGCCAACGTGCAGCGAGATGTGTCGTTCCGCCTTTTTGGCGGAGGGGTAGAGAGCGAGGAGTACACCTTGCGAGTGGTGCGCCGCCCCAGCATTGCCGCTTTCCGAGTTAGACTGCAGTTTCCGGCATACATTGGGCGGCCGACAGAAGAGCTGAGCAATGTGGGCGACTTGGTGGTGCCCCAAGGCTCGCAACTGAGCTGGTTTTTCAACGCCCAACATACCGACCAGCTCCAGCTGCGCTTTGGCGACGAGGCTCCGGTGTCGGCGCAACGCCAAGGCAAGGAGGACTTCGCCTTCTATCGGCGCGCCATGCGCGACGAGCGCTACCTTGTCCTCTTAAGCAACCAAGAGCTGCCGAATGCCGACTCCATTGCCTACGCTATTACGGTTGTGCCCGACCTGCATCCGCAGATAGACGCCCAAGAATTTCGCGACAGCGCCAACACCCATCTGTTCTTCTTCGCCGGCGACGCCTCTGACGACTACGGGCTGCTCCGCTTGACCTTCAACTATCAAGTCAAAAAGGCCAAAGGCGGACAAATGCCGCTCGTCTCCTTGCCTCTACCCAAACCCGCCGGCAAACAGGTGTCGTACGACTACTTGTGGAACCTAAAAGACTTAGGGCTGGATCCCGGCGACGAAGTTTCCTACTACTTTGAAGTGTTCGACAACGACGGCGTCAACGGAAGCAAAAGCGCCCGCACCCAGGTCATGCAGTGGCGCATGCCCACCTTGGAAGAGTTCCGCCGCGAACAAGCGCAGAACAACGACGAAATCCGAAAGGAACTGGAAAAGGCGCTGCGCGAAAGCGCGCAGATCCGAGAAGAGATGAAAAAACTGCGCAACAAAGTGTTGCAAATGCGCGAACTGGACTGGAAGACGCGAAAAGACCTGGAAAAACTACTCGACCGCCAAAAGCAACTCGCTCAACAGATAGAGCAGGCGCGGCAAGCCTTCCAGGAAAACCGCAAAATGCAACAAGACTCCAACCAGCAAAACAACGAAGAGCTGCAGCAAAAAGAGGAACAGCTCGAAAAAATGTTTGATGAAGCGCTCTCGGAAGAGATGAAGCAGCTCATGGAAGATATCGAAAATCTCCTGCAGGAGATGGGACGGGAAGAGATGCTGGAGGAGACCGACCAACTGCAGATGAAGAGCGAGGACTTGGAAAAACAGCTCAAGCGCTTAGAGGAGCTCTTCAAACAGCTAGAAGTCGAAAGCCTGCTACAGCAACAGATCGAACAGCTCGAACAACTGGCCAAAGAACAGGAACAACTGGCTGAGGAGACCGAAAAGGGTAACAAATCGCCGGAAGAACTCAGCCAAGAGCAGCAAAAGCTCAACGAGCAGATGAAGCAAATCGAAAAGCAACACGAAGAGCTCTTGCGCAAAAACGAACAGCTCAAGCGCCCGGAAAAGATCGAAGACAACCGCCGCGACATGCAAGACATCCGCCGCGACATGGAAGGCGCTCAAGAGCAGATGGAACAAAAGCAAAGCAAGAACGCCAGCAAGCAGCAAAAGCAGGCGGCCAACAAGATGAAGAACCTAGCCAACCGCATGCGCCAAAACCGCCAGCAAAGCGAAATGGAGCAACTCGAAGAAGACATCGCTGCGCTGCGACAGCTGCTGGAAAACCTGCTCACCCTGTCTTTCGATCAAGAAGCTACCATGCAGCGCTTCGCCGCTACGCCTATCAACACGCCGCCCTTTGTCGAACTGGTGCAGCGGCAAGATAAAATCCGCGGCGACTTCCGCATCGTGGAAGACAGCCTGCGCGCCCTCGCGAGCCGCAACTTCCAAATCGAGGGCATCATCTTGGAAAAGGTTGGCGAGATCAATCAGGGATTTCGAAACAGCTTGGGCGAGCTCGAAGAGCGGCGCGTTACCCAAGCCAGCGAACATCAACAGCACACCATGAAGGCACTCAACGACTTAGCGCTGATGCTGTCGGAAGTGCTCAACAATATGCAAGCCGACCTCAACAGCGGCACGCCCGGTACCGGAGCCT
Source organism: Lewinellaceae bacterium (assembly GCA_037445225.1). Lineage (GTDB taxonomy): Bacteria > Bacteroidota > Bacteroidia > Chitinophagales > Saprospiraceae > M3007. Next base: position 133,039 of record JBBIKW010000001.1, read on the forward strand.
GTCGGAAGCCCGGCAAACAAGGCAGCGGCAACGAGGGCAAAAAGCCCATGGACAAGATCACCAAGGGCCAAGGCGAACTCAACGAACAGATGAAAGGACTTAAGGAGCGCTTGGAAAAAGGGAAAGGCCAAGGCAGCATGAGCAAGGAGTTCGCCCAAATGGCCGCTCAACAAGCGGCCCTCCGCAAAGCCCTGCGCGAACTGCAAAAAGAAAAACAGCAACAAGGCAAGGGCAGCCAGGCACTCGACGAAATTATGCAGGAGATGGACAAGGTCGAAATCGACCTGGTCAACAAGCGCCTCACCAACGAAACCCTCCGCCGCCAACAACAGATCCTCACCCGACTGCTCGAAGAAGAACGCGCCGAACGCGAACAAGAGCAAGATGACAAGCGTCAAGCCGAAACCGCTCGACAACAGCAATCCCCTAAACTTCCGCCCGCCCTAGAGGAATACCTCAAAAAGCGCCGCGCTGAAGTAGACCTGTTCCGAACCGTCTCGCCAGCGCTTAAGCCTTATTACAAACAGCTGGTGGAAGAATACATCAAAACCGCCGGTCAGTAACTCTCTGAGAGCGCTCACTGCAAGAGGCGGTTATTTGCGTAGAAACCCACTTACTAAAAAAACTGCTGTATGCTTCGGAAGAAAATAGCTAGCCTCATTGCCTTGTTCCTTTGGACGAGCGTCGCCTACGTGCAGACGCCCGATCCCTACGAGTTTCGGCCCATGAAGCTGCTGCCTGCGACGTCGGTCAAAAACCAGGAGCAGACCGGTACCTGCTGGAGCTTTGCCGCTACGTCGCTGTTGGAAAGCGAGCTGTTGCGGCAGGGTAAAGACACGCACGACCTATCGGAGATGTACACGGTGCGCTGGGTGTATCGCCAAAAATGCGAAAACTACGTCCGCCGGCTGGGCGCAGCCCAATTCGGACAAGGCGGATTGGTGCACGACAAGTTCAACGTCATCGCGCGCTACGGCTTGATGCCCGAGAGCGCCTATCCGGCCAAAAAGCCGTTGAACCACACTGACATAGAAACGACCCTCCGAACGCTGTGCGACACCTTCATCGCACAGGCCAAACGCAACGCCTTGGTTGAAAACTGGCTGACCCAAATCGACAGCGTCTTAGACGCCGAGTTTGGTCCGGTACCCACCACCTTCGTCTACCGCGGCGTGCAGTATACTCCCACCTCTTTCCGCGACTACTTGGGCATTAAGCCCGAACATTACGTCCACCTCACCTCGTTTACTCACCACCCCTTCTGGAGCTATTTCGTGTTGGAAGTGCCCGACAACTTCTCCAACGGCCAGTACTACAACGTGCCGCTCAACGACCTCATGCGCTGTCTAAACTACGCGCTCCAGACGGGCTATACCGTCGCTTGGGACACCGACGTGAGCAACCCAGGCTTCTCGGCTAAGGAGGGACTGGCCATTGCGCCCGACATCGACTGGAAAAACAGCACGCCCGAACAGGCAGCCGCCGTATTCAAGTATTGGGAGCCGGAAAAAGTGGTCACCCAAGAGATGCGCCAGCGCGCCTTTGACCGGTTAGAAACCCAAGACGACCACCTCATGCACATCACAGGTATAGTCAACGAAAACCAAGGCGGGCTCTTTTACGCCGTCAAAAACTCGTGGGGCGAAATTTTCGATCGAAAAGGCTACTTGTACGCCTCGAACGCCTACATGCGCCTCAATACCCTGTCGATCAGCCTGCACGTCAACGCGCTGCCGCCCGACATCCGGCAGCGCATGGGCTTAGCGCTCGTAGCAGAAGCCCGAACAGCAGCTCCTATACCGGGCTCGGTTACGCCTCCCGCTCAGATGCAAATGCGTCCCGCCTCGAACAACTTGCCCGCGGCTACGCGTATGCGCATGCAAAATCCCAACCTAAAGACAACACCTGCTCAAGCTTATCCGCTCCCTAAGAAAGCAGAAGAAGCGCCCAAAGAGCGCTGATGTGCGATGCCGGCGCCTGGCCGCTCCGAGGCCGCGAAAGGGGAGGGTCTGACGAGATTTTAAAATCTCACCTCGCAGAGAGGAAAACGAGCCGAAAATCGAAGACGCCATCTCTGTGCGAGACCATTGGCTGCCATGACCTCGGAGAGGTGCAGCTCTCGCAGCCCAGCGCAATTGCTGTTTCCTCGAGTTATTCCTAAAACTCGGGGGCAACTTTTCCTTACCTGCGCGCCAAATAAACGCCCATTAAAATGATGGCGGTACTGCCCATATCGAAAAGGCCCAACGTTTCCCCGTCATAAGCGCCAGCTATCAGGGCTGCCACGGGGAGCAGGTAGGTCACCGACGTGGCAAACAGGGCACTGGTGCGCTGCAAGAGCCAAAAGTACAAGATGGAGCCGCCTACCGTGCCCAAGAGTGCCAGATAGCCGATGTAGCCCAACCCCATCAGCCCCTTAGGATGCGAAAAGGCCGCATGCCAACCGCCCGACCACCATAGGCCCACTAAGAACAGGCTGCCCGTCAGCACAAAAGCCCCCGAAGCGATAGCCGCCGGATGTTGGTCCTGCAAATGACGTCCTACCGTGTTGGCATTGATGGCGTAGCACAGCGTCGCCGCCGCGCACAGAAGAGCATAGGGCGCTTGCCCATCCATTGCCCCGCGCTGCGAGAGAACCAAGGCCGCGGCACCTGCAAAGCCCACCACCACGCCCAACACCTTGCTCGGCGAAGGCCGAAACTGAAAGAACACCGCTCCCAGGGCCAACGTAAAGAGTGGCGTTAGGGCATTGAGCACGCCGGCCATGCTGCTGCTGACGCGGGTTTGCGCTACGGCAAAGAGAAAATTGGGAATGGCAGACCCACAAAAGGCCACCACCAGCAGCGAGCGCCACCTCGCCCAGTCGATCCGTGGCCAAAACAGCCATGCTATCGGCAAATACGCTACCAGCGCCAACACCATGCGCCACATGGCCATCTGCAGCGGCGTGTATATCGAAACAGCCCGCTTAATAAAGACAAAAGACAGCCCCCAGATGGCGGTCAACAGCAACAGCAACAGCCAATCCAAAGCCGTAGGCGAGCGATGCGGTGTCATAGAAACCCAATGTGCCGGCATTAAACAACTCAAATGCCATTTGTTTGCGGCCGCCGAGCCCAGCCCCATACTCACCGCCGCACCAACAGCGCCACATTCTCGACGTGGTGCGTATGGGGAAACATGTCTACCGGGCGCACTCGACGCACCTCGTAGGCGTCGGCAAGCAGACCCACGTCGCGCGCCTGCGTGGCCGGGTTGCAGCTGATGTAAACGATGCGCGGAGGCCGCAACTGCTTCAAAAAGTGGACAGCCCGCTCGTGCATGCCCGCCCGCGGCGGGTCGGTAATGACTACCTCCGGACGCCCGTGCCGCTCCGCCAAAGCCGGCGAAAGCAGCTGCTTCACATCGCCTGTGTAAAAATGGACGTTAACGATGCCGTTCTGACGCCGATTTTCCTCGGCATCGGCTATGGCTTCGGGCACCTCTTCTATGCCCACCACCTGGCGGCAGTACCGAGCGGCGTATAGGGCTATGGTGCCGGTACCGGTGTATAAGTCATAAAGGCACTCTCGGCCCGTCAGCTCCGCAAAGCTCAAAGCCGCATCGTATAAGTCTTTGGCCTGCGCTGTATTGGTTTGAAAGAACGATTTAGGGCCAATTTTGAAGCGTAAGTCGCCGATCTGCTCTGCCACGAAGCCCTTCCCCGTATAAGTGATCATCTCCAAATCCAACACGCTGTCGTTGGGCTTTGGGTTGATGCAATAGACCACCGTGGTTATGCGATCGCCCACGCGCGCTAAGAGGGCATCCAAATAGCGGCGTATGGCCACCGGATCGTCGTAACCGAAGCTGAAGAGGGCGAGCACCTCACCGGAGGCGGTGATGCGCAGCATCAAATTGCGCAGAAAGCCCTGTTGCTGGCGCACGTCGTAGAAGCTCAGCCCTTGCTCCAAGGCGACGGCGCGCACAGTATTCCGGATGAGGTTGGAAGGCTCCGGCTGAAGCCAACACGTCTCGATATCGACTACTTTGTCGAAGGCGCCGGCGCGATGAAAGCCCAAACCCGGCTGCGACGGCGCCTGAAGCGCTTCCTCCCCCTCTTCTGCCAAGCGCCAGCGTTTGTTGGAGAAAGCAAACTCTAATTTATTGCGGTAATGCGTGGTCGTAGGCGCAGGTAAGATGGGCAAAAACTCGCCTACCGGCACTTTGGCGATACGCTCAAAGGCATCCATTACTGCCTGTTGTTTGTGCGCAAGCTGGGCAGCGTAGTCGAAGTGTTGCCATTTACACCCCCCACACACCGAAAAATGGCGGCAAAATGGCGCCACGCGATGCGGCGAAGCAACTACCAAGCGCTCGAGGCGCCCTTCTCCAAACCCACCGCGCTGCTTGTATATCCATACGTCGGCAACATCGCCTGGGACGGCGCCTTCTACAAACACCACCAACCCCTCCGCCGTACGCCCTACCGCTCGCCCCTTGTCGGCAATGCCGTGAACGTATACCTTCTCCGCCAAAAACGACTTGGAACGCCGCCCCATGTTCGCACCGATTTAAGGGGGCAAAAATAGCGCACATAAAATAGCCCCTGCGCACCGCGCACCCGCGTGCAAGGGCTTCGTTAAAGAGGCTTTCAGTGGTCAGAGCTGCGCCTCTAAAGCCGTTTTTGTGCTGTATTGAAGGATGCGCTGTATGGCGTGAGTAGACGGCAGAAACTGTACCTTCGGAAGTGCTTGTTTCGCCTGGTGCAGTTCTACAAACACCGAGCGATACACGGGATCCGCCGATAGATGCCTCTTCATCTGCGCAGCTTCTTCGGCCGACATCTCGTGGTACAAGAAGCGCACAACCTCAGCTTCGGAGTAACGATTGGACATAAGCGAGAAAATTCCACTGTAATGAATGTGTGCCTGAAACCGACTTAAAAACTCATCCGATGGTCGGGTTAGTATGTGCTTGGGTTTTAAATTTGTTTTTTTAACATTTTTGCACATTCTCGGTTCACACAGCCGGTTCCTCGCCCTTACTGTGCGCATCTTTTTGCGGCGGCGCAGCCAACAAGGGCATCCGCATGTGTCCTGTTTTGAGCAAATTGCCTTAAACGTCTGCAGAGCATGTCTGAGCGCGAAGTCGATATGTTAGAGCGGTGGCGGCTCATTTTAGGGCGCGAAGCTGTCGAAAAGGGAGCCATTCGTCTGAGCGACCGCGCGGCGGGTATGGATGCCGCCTTAGAGATGCTTTACGACGCCGACCGAAAAGGAGGGTTTGGCGCCTCCTCTCCTCAGCTGCACCGTTGGCTGGGCGACATCCGCCGCTACTTTCCCACGCCGGTGGTACAGCTGCTGCAGCGGGATGCGATCGAGCGCTTAGGGTTGGTGCAGCTGTTGGCCGAACCGGAAGTGTTGGAGAGCCTCACTCCCGACGTGCACTTGGCGGCTACCCTCCTTTCCCTCCGAGACGCTATGCCCGAACACACGCTCCATACCGCTCGCCAAGTCGTTCGGCACATCGCCGACGAGTTGGAGCAGCGGCTTGGCCCGGCGCTGCGCGACGCCGTCGAGCGGGCAATGCGCCGCAGCAGTCGAACCCAAAAGCCGCGCCCGCGCGACATCGACTGGCCGCGAACCGTATACCGCAACCTGCGCCATTACCAACCGGAAAACCAGCGCCTCATCCCACAGCGCCGATACGGATTTGCCCGGCGCAGCAAAGCCCTCCGACATATCGTCTTGGCCATCGACCAGAGCGGCTCCATGGCTGACTCGCTCGTTTACGCCGCCATCTTCGGCGCCGCCCTAGCTTCGGTGCGCAGCCTCCAAACGCACCTGTTTGTCTTCGACACCGAGATCGCCGACCTCTCCGAATACCTTCACGACCCAGTGGAGCTGCTCTTTGGCACCCACCTCGGCGGCGGCACCGACATCGCCAAGGCGCTCGGCTACGCCCAGACCCTCATCCGCCAGCCCGACGATACCGTACTGGTGCTCATCAGCGACTTGTACGAAGGCGGCGTGCCCGGAGAGCTGCTCAAAAAGGTGCATGCCTTGTGTGCGCAGGGCGTTCAGCTAATCGTCCTGCTGGCCCTGAGCGACGAAGGCGCGCCGGCACACGACCGAGCGCAAGCCCGCGCCCTGGCTGCCCTAGACATCCCGGTGTTCGCCTGCACACCGCATCATTTTCCCGACCTAATGGCCGCAGCCATCCAGCGCCAAGACCTGCGCCACTGGAGCACTTCTTTATGACCCTGCACCCAGCCTATCCGCCTTTTCCATTCGACCAATTCTCCACACTTTTGCGCCGCCATTTTTCTATTGCTATCGCTTCGAGATACCTCACCTCTAAACCGCTTTCTATGATCGACCGCGCTGTTTTCGGAACTGCCCTGTTGGTGCTGAGCATGTGGGCTTGTCAATCGGAAAAGAAACCCGCCGACCAACAAAAAAACGCTTCGGCAGCTTCCATCACCTACCCGTACGAAAAGCCCGACTCGGCCTTCGGGTTTGCGGGATGCGACAAGGCCTTGTACAAGGCTGACTCCGCTGGGAGCTTCGAACTGTTCTACGGCACCTATCGAGTGCAGGTGAAAGAGCCCACGGGCAGTACGCCCGGTCAGCAAATCACCATCGTCATCGATTCGACAGGCACCCCCCTGCAGCTACCTCCGCTGGATGAAGGCGGCTATTTCCAGGGCAAGTGGGGCAATCACTTCTTCGTCGATTTAGGCACGGCACCCGACGTGCGCCGGCTTAACGTGTACAAAGAGGAGAACGGCGCGCTGTACCAGGTCTTTCAGACGGAGTACCTGCCGCACGAGGCACCGGTGGTAGCGTCTACAGGATCGCTGTGGTTCTATGGGCCGATAGCGGAGGCCGACATGGAAGAAAAGCCGGTATGCCCCGATGCGGAGCAGTGGCGCAAAGACGGCCTTCGCATCGGCTACGGCCAGCGGCGCCTTTACGATATGCGGCAGCGCATGTATGTGCGCAAGTCGGAGTACACCTGTGTGCCCATGCAGTGACCGTTGAGCTCAAGCGATCCGGCTCCACAAGCGCGCCGCTTTGCCGGTGGAGGCTAAGTGTTCGCGCAGGCAGCGATGTTCGGGAAGGGTCAACTCGGGGTCGGCGTCGAGGATGCGTTGAGCCACGCCGCGAGCGGTCGTTAGGATGGAGCCGTCGTTAGCGAGGTCGGCGATCAGGAAGCGGAGCATGCCGCTTTGCTGCGTGCCTTCGATATTTCCGGGGCCGCGCAGGCGGAGGTCTGCCTCCGCGATCTCGAAGCCGTCGGTGGTGCGCACCAAGGTTTGAATACGCTCGCGCGCCTCAGCACTCAGCTTGTACGAGGTCATGAGCAGGCAATACGACTGCTCTGCCCCCCGACCTACGCGTCCGCGCAGCTGGTGCAGCTGGCTTAGACCAAAGCGCTCAGCGTTTTCAATGACCATGACCGTGGCATTGGGCACGTTGACTCCCACCTCAATGACCGTAGTGGCTACCATGATGTGGGTCTCCCCTTTGGCAAAGCGCTGCATCTCAAATTCCTTGTCGGCGGGCTTCATCTTGCCGTGGACGATGCTGATCTGATACTGCGGCGGCGGAAAGTCGCGGCTGAGTGCCTCGTATCCGCTCATGAGGTTTAGCAAGTCGGCCTTTTCGGTTTCCTCGATCATCGGATATACGACGTACACCTGTCGCCCTTGGGCGATTTGCTCTCGCATGAACCCCTGCACGCGCAGGCGCTGCGCCTCAGTGAAATGCAGCGTCTTGATGGGCTTGCGCCCCGGCGGCAACTCGTCGATGACAGAGGTGTCTAAGTCGCCGTATAGCGTCATGGCCAGCGTCCGCGGTATGGGCGTTGCGGTCATGACCAACACATGCGGGGGTAAGCCCGCCCCCTTTTTCCAAAGGGCGGCGCGCTGCTCGACGCCAAAGCGATGTTGCTCGTCGATGATAGCCAAGCCCAGCCGGTGAAACTGCACAGCTTCTTCGATGAGCGCATGCGTGCCCACCACAATGTGCATCTCGCCTTCCGCCAACGCCTCAAGCACTGCGCGCCGCGTCTTGCCTTTGACGACGCCGCTCAAAAAGCCCACCTTCACGCCCAAGTCGCCCACCAGCGAGCAGATGCTGTGGTAGTGCTGTTGCGCCAAGATCTCTGTCGGCGCCATAAGGCAAGCCTGGAAGCCGTTATCGATGGCAATGAGCATGGCCAACAAGGCCACCACCGTCTTCCCAGAGCCGACGTCGCCCTGCACCAACCGGTTCATCTGGTAGCCCGCCTTCATGTCGGCGCGGATCTCGCGCACCACGCGCTTTTGCGCTTCCGTCAGTTCAAAGGGCAGCTTTTCCCGATAGAACCGGTGAAAAAAATCGCCCACCTTCTCGAAGACGAAGCCCTGGACACTGTCCTTGCGTCGGCGCCGAATTTGCAGCAGGCGCAGCTGGAGGAAGAACAGCTCTTCAAACTTTAGGCGCCGACGCGCGGCGTCGAGCTCTTGCTGGTTTTCTGGAAAGTGGATTTTCTGCAGCGCTTCCCAGCGGCCCATGAGGCGATAGGCGCCGAGCACGCTGTCGGGGAGCGTTTCGGGCACTTCGGCGGGCGTTATCTGTTCCAACAGGGTGCGCATCAGCCGGCGCAGGCCGCGCGCATCCAACCCTTTCTGGGCCAGCTTGTCGGTCGACGGATACACCGGGTCGAACGGGCGCGCCGACGCGGTGTTGTCCGACGTCAGCTCCTCCATCTCCGGATGGGCCATGTTGAAACGGCCGTTGAAAAGCGAGGCGCGGCCGTAGACGACGTACGACCGACCCACCTTTAGCGAGCGTTCCAACCAAGAGATGCCCTGAAACCACACCAGCTCCAACGCACCCGTGTCGTCGCGCAACAGCCCGACCAACCGCTTTGAGCGACCTTCGCCCACCACGTCCAAGCGGCGCAGCACGCCACAGAGCTGGTACGCTTCTCCTTCTCGCTGAATGTCGCGCACGCGGTGAAAACGCGTGCGATCGATGTACCGAAAAGGGAAGTGGAGCAGCAAGTCGCCGTACGTGTGGATACCCAATTCGCGCTGCAGCACCTCGGCGCGCGGCGGACCGACCCCTTTAAGATATTCGATGGGCCTATCGAGCATGTCGAGGGCAAAAGTAAAAAAAATTGTTTTAAAAGGACGCTGCTCGCTACGACAGGTATTTGCCCACGATGGGCATACGGCGGCCCATGCCGAAGCTCTTTGGGCTGACGCGCAACACGGGCGGCGCCTGCTCGCGCTTAAACTCGTTGGTGTTGACCATGCGCAGCACGCGGGCTACCAAGTTTTCCTCGAAACCCATCGCTACTAGCTCGCGCGGCCCGCGCCGCCCCTCGATGTAGTGGAAGAGCACCTGGTCGAGCGTCTCGTAGTCGGGCAGGCTGTCGCTGTCTTTTTGGTTAGGCCGCAGCTCGGCGCTGGGCGGCTTGAGGAGGCTGCTCTGTGGGATGATGCCGCGTTGCCCGTATCGGCCTAAGGGCAAGGTGTTGAGGTAATGCGCTAAGGCGTATACTTCCGTCTTGTAGACATCGCCCAGCACGGATAGGCCGCCGCACATGTCGCCATAGAGCGTGCCGTAGCCTACGGCCATCTCGCTCTTGTTGCTGGTATTGAGCAGGATATAGCCCATCTTGTTACTGGCGGCCATCAGCAAGGTGCCGCGAATGCGCGCCTGTAGGTTTTCTTCGGTAATGTCGAAGGGCCGCCCATCGAACAGCGGCTTTAGGCGCTGAAGGAACGCCTCGTATATGGGCTCTATGGGTACAATGTCGTAGCCGATACCAGCCGCCTCGGCCAGCTGCCGCGCGTCGGTCAGCGAGTGCTCGCTGCTGAAAGGGCCGGGCATGAGCAGGGCATGCACGTTGTCGGCGCCCAAGGCCTCTACTGCCAAGGCACACGCCACCGCCGAGTCGATACCCCCGGAAAGGCCCAAGATGGCCTTTCGAAAGCCCAGCTTCCCAAAGTAGTCACGGATGCCCAACACCAAGGCTTCGTGGATGAGGGCGATTTTATCCTTGGGCTGCTCGCAGTGCCGGCCACTGCGCAGCACCTCTTCCAAGTCGTACACGCGCACGCATTCCTTGAAATAGGGCATTTCATCGAAGAGGCGGCCATCGGGAGCCATCACCAAGCTGCCGCCGTCGAAGATGAGGTCGGTCTGAGCGCCCACGTGGTTGACGTAAAACAGCGGCACGCCGTAGCGCACACCGTTGGCCCGCACCACGCGGATCCGCTCCTGGGCTTGCCCATAGTGAAAGGGCGATGCCGACAAGTTCAGCACCACATCGGGCGAAAAGGGGCGCATCTCGTCCAACGGGCACAAGGTGTATAGCGGATTGTCGTTGCCCACGTTCCAGATATCCTCGCAGATGGTCAAGGCAATCTTGTGGCCTTGGAACACCACCGGCCTAAACTCGCGCGCCGGCTCGAAGTAGCGGTACTCGTCGAAGATGTCGTACGTCGGCAACAGCGCCTTGTGCTGCAGTCCAATGACCTCGCCCTCGTATAGAAAATAGGCCGAATTGTACAGGTCTTTGCCCTCTATCACCGGATTGCGCGTGGGCGCTCCGACAACGATGCCTATCGTGCGGCTAGCCTCGCATAGGGCGCGGATAGAGGCTTGGCAGCGCCGGATGAAGTCGTCGAACTCCAAAAAGTCGCGCGGCGGATAGCCGCATACAGACAGCTCACCAAAACACACCAAATCTGCGCCCATCCGACGGGCCTGTTCCACAGCGTCTAACATCCGCTTCAGGTTGCCCTCGAAGTTGCCGATGTGGTAGTTCAATTGCGCCAATGCGATTCTCATAGCTGCGAAGGTAGCACCTCTCCAAAGGCCCACAGGCACCAAGAAGCTCTTCTTCTGAAGGCGCAGCACCTGCGCCAGCGACAAAACAAGGCGGCGAAAAAACGGTTTGCCTATTCGGCTGCTCTTGCCTATTGCGCAGCCTCGCCACCGCGACAGCCAAGACCGCACTCCCTCTACATCTTTTGGGAGCTGGGCCGAGCGCGGGTTGATGGCCAGCCGCGCCGCTAAGATTGCCAAGCTCTTCTCCAACCGAGCCCGCGCAAGGGCCTTGTCGCCATATGACCGAATGTCGAGCACGCCCAACTTCGCTAAAGACAACGCCCAATCGCGTTGGACCGCCTCCGAACTGGGATTAGACCGGGCTAAACGCGCGGAAATTTCAAGGTCTCTCTCATAAAACCCACGCGCATCTGCCAACTCACCCAACGCCGCCAAAACGTCCCCCATCCGAGAATGGGCGACGGCGAGTTCCCTTTCGCATTTCTCCTCGCCTGGACGTTGGTCGGCTAATGCTTTAGGGACTTCGGAATATTTTTCGAACAAATCCTTCGCCTTTTTCAAATCGCCGACGGCTTGGAAGCCGTCTGCTGTCGCGCAGGCGAGCTCCGCAATGTCGAAGTCGGCGGGGTATTGCATGTGCTCCAATGCGGAAAGGCCCGCAGGCAGCAATGCTTTTGCCTCGGATATTTTCCAGCACTGTAGAATCGAAGTCAGGCGGCGCACTATTGGCCGGCAGCAGTTTGCCGCGGACGAATTTGGCGACGAGGGAGTGCGCACTATAGCCCTGTTCGGGAATAAAGTCGAGCCAGCCGTGCGCTGCTAAGTCGCCGAGTTGTTGGGAGAAGTGCTCGGCGGCGTCGGGCGCTTCAGCCTCATTGATGCCAAAGAGCGGCTGCAGGTAGCGCATGGGCATGGGTTGGGCGGGCAAGAGGGCAAACTGCAGCAGCAGGGTGTGTTGCGCGTTGGTAAGCGTCGCCAAGTCGAAGAGCTTTTCCAAGATCTGGAGGGCGCACTCGCCTCACCTTGCCAAAGGAGCTCCACGAGGTCGGTGCGCGGCAGTCCGAGGATGCCTTTTTGGGAGAGTTGGTCGACGAGCACGCGCAGCGAGCTCTCTTTACCTTCGCGGCGACGGGCGCGCAGGTGTTTGGTCAGCATTTCGGTCAGTAGGGCGTGGTATCGAATGCGCTCGAGCAGGCGGTGGAGCAGCGCGGCATCGCTGTCGGAGGGCTGCGCCCCTTCGCCCAGCCAATACCGCAGGAAGAGCGCATAGGCGAAGTCGGCGTCGAGCGGCCGCACGCGCAGCACCTTTGGGAATCGACTTTCGAGTCGCGAGTGACGATGAGACAGGTCTAGCGGCGCAGCTTTTCCTCAAAAATACGCCGAAAGCGGCTGAGTCGGGCGGCCTCGTTGGCGTTGTCGAGCAGCAGCAGCCCGCTGCGCCCATCGGCGGCAAGGGTGTCTGCGAGGCCTTCGATCTTTTGCTCGGCGTTCCACTCGTCGCGCCAACGCGGCATGACAGGGCGCAAGGTATCCGCTAAGGGGCTAAGCGCAAACGCCTCGGCTAGCGTATGGTTGCCGCCAAAAATCTAAACGACATGAGGATACTCCGCACCGCATTGCTCGTAGAACCTGGCCAAAATGCTGGTCTTCCCCTCGCCACCCTGTCCACACAGCACGACCGTTTTGGGCTCCTGCTTTATTAGATCTCGAATTCGGTCGATACACGCGTTGCGGCTGTCTCCCATGAATTCTGGTGGTGGGGACGGCTCGACAGCGAGGATTTTTTTCCAAACGGCAGCCGATGGGGCAGGGCACCCTCTCCAGTCGCGGCTGAGGTCAGCGGCCACTTGTTTGGCCAGATCGTCGGGCGTGGTGAACACGCTGCGGACAAACGCGTTGACCTTTTTCTTAAGTGCCTCGAGTTTGTGGGCAGCCCTTTGCTCGACGTACTTGGGCGGCCAAGGGTGGTTTTCGTCGACGACGTAGCACAGCATTTTCAAGCCCAACTGCCGAGCACGGTCGAACTCCATCTCGGTGATGCTGATATCCGAGCCCTCTGGGCAAAATCCGTAGCGATGGACGTATATTCCGATAAAGAATTGGCATTGTTCGATTTCGGTCAAACAAGCGGTGCGTGCGTCTTCGGGCCGAGAGCCGAAAAACTCCATGGCGACGGACTCTTCTTTCATGCGCCGAAGGACCTCGTCCACTGCCTTTCGGTGATCTTGTAAGTCTACAGAGGTACTGCTGATAAAGACTTTGGCCATTTTTGGAATGCCCTTTTGGCTCAGAAAGGTACATAAAGCCGGACATACGAGCGTTTTTGCCCAAAAATATCGAATAAGCGCTTAAACATCCGTTTCTCGACAGGCTCCGCACAGTGGCCTACAGCCCGAGGCAATCCCACGTGCGGCTCAGCCAACAGCAGATGCCCGGTGGTGTGTTTTTGGTGTGGTCGAAGCGGGCGCTCCCGCTTCGGCGGAAAGAGGCTTCTTGCCTATGTTTGGCGCTCGAAGCGCGCAGAGCGCTTTTCGTCTCGCCGTTTCACACCGAAAAGAGAGGACCATGCGGTACTGTTTCTTGTTGTGGCTATGTGGGTGCGCCGCGTATGTGGGCGACGCCCAGACGATTTCTTCGCCATCGGGTCGACTGTCGTTGACCTTTTCGCTGTCGCCGGAGGGAACGCCCACCTATTCGCTGCGCATGGGCGATAGGGAGGTGATCCGCCCCAGCCGCTTGGGCATGGTGTTGAAAGACCAGGAGGCGATGGTCGACCGCTTTTCGGTAGTGCGCGCCGACACGTCCACCGTCGATGAGACGTGGACGCCCGTCTGGGGCGAGGTGAGCCGCATCCGCAGCCACCACTGCGAGCTGAGGGTGGTGCTGCAACAGCAGACCGCTCCTCCGCGCACCATGGTGTTGACCTTTCGGCTATTCGACGACGGTTTGGGCTTCCGCTACGAGTTTCCGCCACAGCCCGCCCTGTCGTACTTCACCGTGGCCGAGGAGCGCACGGAGTTTCGACTGACGGGCAACCACAAGGCTTTTTGGCTGCCAGGCGACTTTGACACCAACGAATACGCCTATTCGGAGACACGGCTGAGCGAAATAGACGCCACCATCGGCCGAGCCGCCACCGAAATTTTTACGCGCAACCCTATCGGCAGGTACTCGGTGCAGACACCCGTGCTCCTCAAATCGGCCGAAGGGCTCTACATCGCGCTGTTCGAAGCCGCCCTGCTCAACTACCCAGCCCTGTGCCTGACACTCCACCCCGACACCTACACCTTTTCCGCTACCTTGGCGCCCGACGCCGTGGGCAACCTCGCTTACTTGCAAACGCCGGCGCAGACGCCCTGGCGCACCGTGATCGTCAGCGACCGCGCAACCGACATCGCCAGCTCGAAGATCGTTCTAAACCTCAACGAGCCGTGCCGACTTGACGACGTGTCCTGGATTAAGCCGCAGAAATACGTCGGCATCTGGTGGGAAATGCATGTCGGCCGCGCTTCGTGGAACTATGCCGACACCAACAACGTGCGCATAGGCGCCACGGCATGGCACCAACTCCGGCCCAACGGGCGCCACGGAGCCACCACGGAGCGCACCAAGCGTTACATCGACTTCGCCGCTCGCCACGGCTTCGACGCCGTGCTGGTCGAAGGCTGGAACGTGGGCTGGGAAGACTGGTTCGGACGGTGGAAAGAGGAAGTGTTCGACTTTGTCACGCCGTACCCAGACTTCGACGTCAAAGCCCTGCAGCGATACGCCGCTCGGAAGGGCGTCAAGCTCATCATGCACCACGAGACAGCGGCCTCTGTGACCAACTACGAGCGCCGCATGGACGAGGCCTTTCGCTTTATGAAAGCCCACGGATACGATGCCGTGAAGACGGGTTACGTGGGCCGCATCATCCCGCGCGGCGAATACCACGACGGGCAGTGGATGGTCAACCACTACGTGCGCACAGTGGAGAAAGCCGCTCAATATCGAATTATGGTCAACAGCCACGAGTCGGTGCGCCCGACTGGGCTGCATCGCACCTACCCTAATTGGTTGGCCTGCGAAGCGGCGCGCGGCAACGAGTTTAACGCGTGGAGCCGCGGCAACCCGCCTGCACACGAAACCATCCTGCCCTTCACCCGCCTGCTGGGCGGCCCTATGGACTACACTCCCGGCATCTTCCAAATAAAGCTCGACTACTACCAGCCGGGCAAGAAGGAACAAGTGCACACGACCTTAGCCAAGCAGCTGGCGCTCTATGTGACGCTGTACAGCCCATTGCAGATGGCGGCCGACCTGCCGGAAAACTACGAACGCTTCCCAGATGCCTTCCAGTTCATCCGCGACGTCGCCGTTGACTGGGAAGATTCGCGCTACTTGGAGGCCGAGCCGGGCGATTTCCTGACGGTAGTCCGCAAGGCCAAAGGGCGCTCGGAAGAGTGGTTTTTGGGCGCCATCACCGACGAAAACCCGCGCACGGCGGTGGTGCCTTTGGACTTTCTCCGCCCTGGGCAGCGCTATGTCGCCGCGCTATACTTAGACGCCCCAGACGCCCATTGGGAGCACAACCCTATGGCCTATCGCGTAGAACGATACCAGGTCGACAGTCGCACAGTTCTACACCTCTCCTTGGCTCCCGGCGGTGGGGCGGCAGTAAGCTTTCGGCCAGTTAGGACAGCGACCGATAGGCAGCTGCCGCTTTATCGGACGCCCTGAAGCGGCGCACTCGCTCGGTTAAGGCTCACGCTGCGGCCGCCTTTTTATTTTTCTTCGCCTGCAGATACAGGCACGCGCCGTTAGCCAGCAGCCCTTGCCCTAGGAGGTACGTCGCCATGACAGCGGCATCGGCATAGGGAAACGGCTGTCCAAAGCGCGCTACCGCCAACAGGCAGTCGGACAGCAAAAAAAGCAGGGCGCCCGACATAGCCCGCGAAAAAGCCACCTCGCCCAACCGCCAGCGCGCGTGCAACACAGAAAGCACCATGCCCGTCAGCGCCGCTCCATACAGCACCACCGGCCACCGCAACCCTTCGGGAACACCGGGCAACAGCCAGTACAAAAAGGCCACCAAAAACACCACTACGCTGCCCCCTGACAGCGGCGAGCGAGACAAAAAGCCCTTAGAAGTACCCACTGCCGACAAAAAGCCGCCCGCGTAGGACAACTGCGCCACCAAAAAGGCCAGCAGCCCCAACAAGAAGAAAAGCGCATCGGTCTTCTCCCGGCTAAACAACAACAGGACATCGCCTACCGTAGAAAAAGCCAAGCCCGCTAACAGCGAGCCGCGCAAAAAGGAGTACTTCGCAGGCGTTGCCGACAAAAACCAGGCGGCCAACACGGGCATTAGCCAAGGCTTCACAATACCCGCCACTGCCGCAGCATCCACCAACAGCGCGCCTACATGGATCAGAGAAAGCCCAACGTATACGCCTAAAAAAAGCGCTTGCTGCCGTTTCATAGGACAAGTGTACGCCAAAAAAATCGCACAAAAGCGCAAGCCTCCCATTTGTTGGCAGCGCTGCGCTGAAATTGCGCCACTGGATGGCACAATTTTCAGGGAAACTGTTGCTTCATATTTCCTTAACAAACGACATTAGCCCCCAAAAGAAAGCGCAGGCGACTATGGATATTCACCTTCAGAGCCTCCACTTTAAGGCGAGCGAAAAATTGCAGGCGTACGTACAGGAGAAAGTGAGCAAGCTGACCAGAGTAAACCAACACATCATTCGCGCCGAGGTTACCCTTTCCGAGGGACAAGATGGCGCCAACCCTTTTCAGTGCGAAATTCGACTGGTGGTGCCGGGGAACGACCACATCGTCAAGAGGAGCGCCGACACGTATGAGAAGGCCGTCCACGGTGCCGTCAACGTCCTTTTGCGCCGCCTGCGCGACCAGAAGAGGCGGTGATATTTCCGATGATGTCTCCGCAGGCTTGGCGCTCATCCCCTAAAACGGCTTGTCCGTCGAGCAAAGCCCCCGCGCCAAGTGCTGAATTTTATAACTTTGTGCGGACTGCATTGTTTCATCGCAGAAAGGGCCTGCGGTAGATGCCCCGCATTTCCTCACCTTTGTATTTCTCTGTTTTTTTTTCATGGATCCACTCAAGCAACTGTTTTTCGAGAAGGCGCAAGCCTCGAAAAAGGAGATAAAAGAGCTGCTCCAGCAGTACGGCCAAGTGAAGGTAGACGAAGTTTCTATCGAGCAGGTGTACGGCGGCATGCGCGACATCATCTGCATGTTGTGGGAGCCGTCGCTGTTAGATCCGCAGGAAGGCATTCGCTTTCGCGGGTTTTCGATACCGGAGTTACGCGACAAGCTGCCGCGCGCATCCAAGGGCAAGGAGCCGCTGCCGGAAGGCCTTTTTTGGTTGCTGTTGGTAGGTGAAATTCCCACGCGCGACGAGGTGAAGTGGCTGACGGAAAACTGGGTGCGTCGAGCAAATGTCCCCGACCATGTTTTTCGGGCGATAGAGGCCCTTCCAGTGGACACCCACCCGATGACCCAGCTGTCGGTGGCGGTCATGGCCATGCAGAACACGAGCGTCTTTGCGCAGCGCTACAACAGCGGGATGAACAAGACGGAGTATTGGGACGCCACCTACGAGGACGCCATGAACTTGGCGGCGCGCCTGCCGCGCATCGCCGCTTACATCTATCGCCGCATCTATCACAAGGGCGATATCGTCTTGCCCGACATCTCTTTAGACTGGGCGGCCAATTACGCCCACATGTTGGGCTTCGACGACCCGGGCTTCAAGGAGTACATGCGCCTCTTCTTGACCATCCACGCCGACCACGAGGGCGGCAATGCTTCGGCGCACACCATGCACTTGGTCGGCTCAACGTTGAGCGACCCCTACTTGACCCTCAGTGCGGCCTTCAACGCGTTGGCCGGCCCGCTGCACGGCTTGGCCAACCAAGAGGTCATCCGTTGGATCCTCAAGATGGTAGAAACGCTGGGCACCTCGCGCCCTTCGCGCGAGCAGATTGCCGAATACGTCAAAAGCACCTTGGCCAGTGGGCGCGTCATTCCGGGCTATGGCCATGCCGTGTTGCGCCAGCCCGACCCGCGCTTTATGGCGCAGCGCCAGTTTGCCGAAGACAATGCCTCTGACAGCGACTTGGTTCGGGTGGTGTGGAAGATTTTCGACGTCGTCCCGCCCATCTTGGGCAGCTTGGGCAAGGTGCGCAACCCCTGGCCCAATGTCGATGCCCATTCGGGCGCGCTGCTGATGCACTACGGCTTAAAGGAACACAACTATTACACGGTGCTTTTTGCTGTCAGCCGCGCCTTAGGCGTGTTGGCCGCGCAGTGCTGGGCGCGCGCCTTAGGCTTGCCCTTGGAGCGGCCTAAGTCGGTGACGACGCAGTGGATAAAGGAGTTTCTGGAAAAGCAAGTGCAAGCAGGTGCCATAGCGCCTGTCCATCAGGCTTAGCGGAATGGTAGCTATCATCATGGGCTCGGACTCCGACCTGCCCGTCATGCAGAAGGCAGCCGATATTCTCTCGGTGCTAGAAGTGCCTTTTGAAATGTCTATCGTGTCGGCGCATCGCACGCCCGAGCGCATGTTCCAGTTTGCCCGCACGGCCCATGAGCGCGGCATCCGCGTCATCATCGCTGGAGCTGGCGGCGCAGCGCACTTGCCCGGCATGGTGGCGGCGCTCTCACCGCTGCCCGTCATCGGCGTGCCGGTCGAATCGTCCAACTCTATCGACGGTTGGGACAGCATCCTGTCCATTTTGCAAATGCCCGAGGGGGTACCGGTAGCTACGGTGGCCCTCAACGCGGCGCGTAATGCCGGCATCTTGGCCGCCCAGATGCTGGCCACCGGCGATGCGGCCTTGCTGGAGCGCATACAAAACTACAAGCGGCAGTTGGAGGCGCAGGTGTTGGAAAAGGCGGCGCAACTGAGCAGCAACACGCGCGCCTCAGACTAAGCGCCGATGCCAGCTCTGCTCGAAGGGCACCAGCCAGCGCTCGCGCAAGTCGCGCTTCGTCTGCACCAGCGTGTTGACTACCAGCGTGTTAGGAACAATGCGCCCGCTCTGCACGTGTTGGGCAAAGACGTCGCGCGGTGCCATGTGCAGCCGCCCCTCTTCTACCCACCCTAACCGCATGCGGTCGAACAGGTCTACGCCCAACTGATGGCCCATGGCCTCTAAAAAATGTACCGAACGGTCTACAGAGCAGCCGCTGGCACCGGCTTGCGTCTCATCCACCATCAGCAGGACAAATTGGCGGTCGAACACCTCTCCTACCGCTTTCAGCGCTTGTTGGTGTGCCGTCCAGCGTTGTACAAAGTCGTTCAACGCCTCTTGGAGCACCTCCACTTCCGCTTCGCCCAGAGGGCGCGCACACACGTATACCCAGACGCGCGAGCGCTCGTCAAAATCCGGCAAGTAAGCGATAGCAGGCGTGAGCATAGGCATCGGGTTGACTTTAACACATAGAAAAACGGCGTTTACAGGGACTGCAGAATCATCTCCGACAGGTCGTACACCATTACGTGCTCGTTCTTCTCTTTAGCCTTCAGCCCATCTTGCAACATGGTAATGCAGAAGGGGCAGTTAGCGGCAATAGCTCGAGGTCGTGTTTCCAGCGCTTCTTCCGTGCGCTCTATGTTGATGCGCTTATCGCCCGGCTCGTCTTCTTTCCACATTTGGGCGCCGCCTGCACCGCAGCACAAGCCGTTGGCCCGCGAGCGCCGCATTTCTACCAAGTCGACATCTAAGGCTTCCAGCAGCGCGCGCGGCGCTTCGTATACCCCATTGGCGCGCCCCAAATAGCAAGAGTCGTGATAGGTGATGCGCTGCCCGCGGAAGGGGCCGCCCTCTTTAACCCGAATGCGCCCGGTATCTATCAGTTCTTGGAGCAGCTGCGTGTGGTGGATCACCTCGTAGTGACCGCCCAGGGCGGGATACTCGTTTTTGAGGACGTTGAAGCAGTGAGGGCAAGTCGCAACGATTTTCTTGACGCCGTACAGGTTGAGCGTTTCGATGTTTGTCATAGCCATCATTTGGAAGAGCAGCTCGTTTCCGGCGCGGCGAGCGGGGTCGCCGGTACAACGCTCTTCTTGGCCTAAGATGGCGAAGGAGATACCGACGCGGTGTAGGATTTCGCACAAGGCCCGCGTCACCTTTTGGGCGCGCGCGTCGAAAGAGCCCGCACAGCCTACCCAGAAGAGGATCTCTGGGCTTTGGCCTTCGCTCTGCATTTCTGCAATCGTTCGAACAAGCATATTTTCCTTTTCTTCAGATAGTTTAGCCGTGGCGCCACGCATCGCGCGCTTCGCTCATGGCCCAGGCAGCGCCGGTGTTTTCGATGGCGTTAAACAGCGGCAGCCAATCGCTGGGGCCCGCACCCTGCATGAGGATTTCGTAGCGCCGCATCTGCAGGATGATCTCCAAGGGATTGATGAGGACGGGGCAGGCCTCTACACAGGCGTTGCACGTGGTGCAAGCGTGGAGTTCTTCGGGGCTGATGTAGTCGAAGAGGCTCTTGCCGTCGTAGTAAGCGGTGCGCGTTTGGCGACCAGAGGCGATGTTGGCGCCCACCTCTTCAGCGCGGTCGCGCACGGCCATGACTACTTTGCGCGGGCTAAGCCGCTTCCCAGTGAGGTTTGCCGGACATACCGCCGTACAGCGCCCGCACTCCGTGCACGCGTAGGCTTGTAGGAGCGTTCTTCGGCTCAGCGTAAAGACATCGTTGGCCCCAAAGACAGGGAGCTCCTCGGATGCCGTCGCGTCGGGTTGCTCCCGACCCAAGAGGATGCGCACTTCCTTCTGCACTTCAGGCATATGGGGCATCTGCCCGGCCGGCGTCAGCCGCGCATACCACGTGCTGGGAAAGGCGAGCAAGATGTGCAAGTGCTTCGAATAGGGCAGGTAGCACAGAAACCCAAAGACCGTCAAGATGTGCAGCCACCATCCGAGGCGCTCCACCACCACCAAAGCAGAGGAGTTCAAATGGCCCCATAGGGCTGGGCCTAACCATTGGCTAATAGCAAAAGGCCCTGCCTGCACGTAGTGCTCCACTTGGCGCTGCTGCAACACCACGTCTGCCCCGTTCATGGTGAAGATGCCCACGATGAGTATAATTTCGCCCAAGAGGATGTAGTTGGCATCTCGAAAAGGCCACCCTTTCAACTCCGGCTTCCAAAAGCGCGGTACCTTGAGCAGGTTGCGCCGCGCCAAAAAGACGAGCGTCGCCACCAGCGCTAACACCGAAAGCACCTCGATGGTGCTGATGACGAAGGCGTAGAAGCCGCCCAAGTAGGGGGCAAAGAAGCGATGCTGCCCGGTAAGGCCGTCCACCAGGATTTCGATAAGCTCGATCTGCGTGACGAGGAACGCCACATATATAAATAAGTGCATGACGGCCGGCAGCCCGTTTTTGAACATTTTCTTTTGGCCAAAGGCCACTAACAACACGTTGCGCCAGCGCGCCGCCCGACCGCCCTCGACGGGTTCCGGCTTGCCTAAGCAAATGTTTTGCCATACGCGCGCGTAGCCGCGATAGGCAAACCAGCCCGTAATGCCCAACACCAGCGCAAAGAGTACTGTCTGAACCATCCTTAACTCGCTTTAGCGGCTAAAAGTACGGCAATAACGACGGATTTTTGCTGTCGGTTCATCGGAAATCCCCGATGGGCGCCTATCTTCGGCTCGAAGGCAACCAACCGCTAGGCCTTTTCCGCATCGAAAAGCACCTTATACATGAAGGTATTGGACTACCGACAGATTCAGCAAAAAGTAAAGCGGCTCGCCCTTCAAATATTGGAGCGCCACTACGGCGAGCCAGAACTGATCCTTGCAGGCCTAAACAACAACGGGTTTGCCTTTGCCCAGCGCCTGCTCGAAGCCCTTCGAACCCTCGCGCCGGCCGAAACCTCCTTCGTGCTCACTCGAGTTCGGCTCAACCCGGCCCATCCGCTGGAATATGCGCCGTATTTAGACCCGCCAATAGAGCGCTTGCAGGGCAAAACCCTCATCGTAGTAGACGATGTAGCCAACACGGGACGAACCCTCTTTTTTGCCATGAAACCCCTGCTCAACGAGCTGCCGCGCTGCGTAGAGGTGGCCGTACTGGTCGACCGCAAGCACAAGTCTTTCCCTATCCATCCCGACTACGTAGGGCTGTCGCTGTACACTACCGTGCGCGACGATATCGAAGTGCGCATGAGCGGCGACGAGGCGGAGCAGGGCGCCTATCTGCGTTAACGCGACGTAGGGTTGGTGCACCTCAGCGCGCCTGGGCGCTAAGCCAATCGGCCAATGTCCGCCGCTGCGCAGCGCTCAGCCGAGCCTTTGCGTGCATCCAGGTGTAGCTGCGCAGGGGCATGTGTCCGTCGAGCACCTCCTCGGAGCATTCCTCTAACATCTCGGCGCGGTCGCGCGGCGGCATAGTGCCGTAGACGCTGAAGTTGACGTGCTCGCGGCCCTCGTCGACGTGATGCGCCAGCCACCACGACACCGGCGCCACTTCGGCGTACCAAGGGTATTGGGTCTGATAAGAGTGGCAGTCGTAGCACGCAGCCCTCAAGAGGGCAGCGACTGCCTCCGGCGGCTGCAATGCCGCGCACAGGTCGTCGGCAGGATCCACCTTCGGCACCGAGCGGTCGGGCCGGATGAACTGTATTCCGAGGACAATTACCGCACCGAGGAGTAGGAGTGTTCGTCTCATCACTTGTGTCGTGAAATAGAAGAAAAAGAAGCGTCCGGCTTAAAAATACGGCGACCAAAGATGTGTAGTCTCGGCTTTTGAGGTGGTCTGCGCATATCTGTCCGAGGAGGAAAAGATAACACGAACTTCATATTTCGTTAACAACCAATCAATTAGAATGCGTGTATTTTTGCAGAAAGTCTACTAAAAAAATACGCCGCGCCGCTTATTGCATGCAGTCGCTTGTGCCTTGGTCGCTCCTCATACAAGCGTAGAGGTTTTTGTAGCCGCAGTAAGGAGACTCGGAAGGTTTACCGGCGCGGTTTTTTGGGCACATCACGCTACTACATAATCGCTCCCACTAATGAAAAGAACCGTAGATGTTGTTATTCTGTCGGATATTCACTTGGGCACATACGGTTGTCACGCACAGGAACTGCTGAATTATCTGAAGAGTATCCGCCCGAAGACATTGGTGCTTAATGGCGACATCTTCGACATTTGGTACTTCAAGAAGAGTTATTTTCCTAAGGAGCATTTAGAGGTGGTGCGCCGCATTCTCAAGATGGCTGTAGAGGGGACAAAAGTGTACTACCTGACGGGCAACCACGACGATCTGTTGCGACAGTTTGGCGAAATGTCGTTTGGTTTGGTACACCTGCGAAACAAGTTGGTGTTTCAAATCAACGGCAAGACCCACTGGGTTTTTCACGGCGACGTGTTTGACGCCAGCATTCAGCGCGCGCGGTGGCTGGCGCGCTTAGGTGGCGAAGGGTACGACCTGCTCATTCGGATCAACCGCCTGATCAACCGCACCCGCGGCCTATTCGGCTTGCCGCCCGTCTCCTTTGCGGCCAAAGTCAAAAAATCGGTCAAAGGCGCAGTAAAGTACATCAGTGATTTTGAGGAGGTGGCTATCCAATTGGCGGCAGAAAAAGGGTACGACTATGTCATTTGCGGCCATATCCACCGCCCGCAGATCCGGGAAGTCACTTTAGAAGATGGCCGTTCGGTCACCTATATGAACAGCGGCGACTGGATAGAGCACCTGACGGCGTTGGAATACTACAACGGCCGGTGGAACATCTATCAGTACGATGCTGCGCTCTACGAAGTAGTGAGCCCACGTTTACGGGTGACAGACCGCGAGCCCAAAGGGCATTGGCTCCGGCGCGAAGAGGTGCTGCCCAGCAGCAAAGGCAAGGCTGCGTTGGAGTCGCTTTGAGCCAAGAGCAATTGCACCCAATGGTTGGGGCATGCACCGGAGTGGACAGGTTGCGAGAGCGCTCCGGTGGCTTTTTTGAAGTGCGAAGCTTGCTTCATACTGCGAAGAAAGAGCCGCCAAACGAGGCGGCTTCTTTTTCGCCGGGCTAAGCGGCCCTCGACTTGTCGATACCGGAACGGCTAATTTTTTCCGCCACGTACCGGCTGTCTACCACCAGCTTTTTCGAGCCAGCGGGCAGCTCTTGTTCGGGGTCAAACATGGCATCCATCAACACCGCTTCGCACAGCGAGCGAAGGCCCCGAGCACCCAAGCGATACTCTATCGCTTTTTGAGCGAGGAACTCGATAGCATCGGGCGTAAATTCGAGCTCTATGCCCTCTAAAGCAAAGAGCTGCTTGTACTGGCGCAGCAGCGCGTTTTTGGGCAGGGTGAGAATCTTTTGCAGGGTGTCGGCATCCAGGGGGTTTAAGTGCACGATGAGCGGCAGGCGCCCTACTAACTCGGGAATAAGCCCGTATTGCTTGACGTCTTGAGCAGAGATGTAGCGGAGCAGGTTCTCGCGGTCAACCGTTTCCAAACGCGGCTTGGCGTAACCAATGACTTGAGTGTTGATGCGGCGAGCGATAATTTTCTCAATACCGTCGAAGGCTCCGCCGCAGATAAAGAGGATGTTTTCGGTATTGACCTTAAGCAGTTTTTGCTCGGGATGCTTGCGCCCACCTTGGGGAGGTACGAGCACCTCGGAACCTTCCAACATCTTGAGCAAGGCCTGCTGTACGCCTTCGCCCGACACGTCGCGCGTGATGGAGGGGTTATCCTGCTTGCGGGCAATCTTGTCGATCTCGTCGATATAGACAATGCCGCGCTCTGCTGCACTTACGTCGTAGTCGCACACTTGGAGCAAGCGCGAGAGGATGCTCTCCACGTCTTCGCCCACATAGCCGGCCTCTGTAAACACCGTAGCGTCGACGATAGTAAAAGGCACGTTGAGCAGACGGGCAATGGTCTTGGCTAAGAGTGTCTTACCAGTGCCGGTGTGGCCGACAAGCAATATGTTGGACTTTTCAATCTCTACGGCATCGGATTTCGCGGCGGAGCGGGCGGGCTGTTGAATGCGCTTATAGTGGTTGTACACTGCCACCGAGAGCACCTTTTTGGCCTCGTCCTGGCCGATGACATATTGGTCGAGAAAGGCTTTGATCTCGCGCGGCGGAGCGATCTTAAGTGGCGAAGCGTAACGCGGATTGCTCTTGGGGCGAGAAGCACCTTCGAGGTGTTCCTGCACCACCTCGTATGCTCGCTCGATACACGAGTCACATATCTGCGCTTCTAAACCCGATACGAGCATCATCACTTCCTGCGCACTTCTGCCGCAGAAGTAGCAGTGTCCGGGTATCTTTTTTCCTTTGGTAGGCATAGCCGACTACGGAGTGTTTTTGCGCGGATTTTGGCGGTCGAGCACCTCGTCTACGATGCCATATGCTTTAGCTTCTTCTGCGCTCATCCAATTGTCCCGGTCGCAATCCTCCATGATTTTTTCGAAGGTTTGCCCCGTGTGGCTAGCCAACACTTCGTAGAGGCTCTTTTGCATCTTCTTGATGAGGCGATAGGTAATTTCGATATCCGACACTTGCCCTTGGGCGCCGCCCATCGGCTGGTGAATCATCACGTGGCTATGATAGAGGCAGCTGCGCTTTCCTTTTGCCCCTGCAGCGAGGAGCACGGCAGCCATAGAAGCGGCCAGTCCCGTGCAAATAGTCGCCACGTCGGGAGCCACATACTGCATGGTGTCGTAAATACCCAAGCCGTCGATGACCGAGCCGCCAGGACTGTTGATAAAGAGCTGGATGTCGCGCTTCGGATCGGTAGACTCTAAGAAAAGCAATTGGGCTTGAATGACATTCGCCACGTAATCGTTCACGGGCACCCCCATGAAGATGATGCGGTCCATCATCAAGCGGCTAAATACGTCCATAGCGACCACATTCATCTGCCGCTCCTCGATGACGGCGGGCGTAAAGGCGCGGATATGAGGGAGCGCCGCGGCTACACTTGCCTTGGCATACCGCTCGAGGTGCATGCTGCTCATACCTAAGTGCCGCGTCGCATAGCGCTGGAATTCTTTTTTATCGAACATAGTTTGAGTGTTTTTACACCAGTATGCATTTAAAACAGCGATGGGATAGCTGAAGTTTCCAGCCCCCTTTGCAAAAGATACCGCCAAAGGCTCAATCGTTGGCGCCTGAAGCCTCATCTGCCTCGACCGACTCAGTGGTTTCTATCGGGGGTGCGGTCTCCTCTTGTGCGTCGGCTGTTCTTTTCTGATAGCGCTGCCGAATATCTTCTTCTGTGAGCGGGTGTTCGGACATGTTCAAATAGGCAGGCAGCGCTTGGGCGAGATGGCGATAGACCCAGCGCCGCTCAGCAGATAGTACCACCTCCTCGTCTTGAAGCTGGCGCTTTAGTGCCTGCTCGAACAGGTAAGTGAGGCCCATATCGCTCAAAGTGCGATACAAAGAGTTAGCTACTTCGCGCTTCACATCCTCTTCGGTAGGATAGACGTTGGCCAACGCCTGTAGGCGAGATAGGAAATAGCGCCGCCGCAACAGGCGTAGAAAGCGCTCGTAGGCTTCCGGAGCTTCCGAAGGCGACTTTTCCGTTTTCCTTTGAAAGATAGTCTGCGTGTAGCGCTCGGGCAGGTCGAAGTCGTTCAAAGTCTCTAAACGAGCCAGGATGTTTTCTACAGTTAAGGAGGCCAAAGCATCAGTGTAGTTGCGAGCGAGTATCGCCTTGATCTGCTCTATAGCCTGCTCGCGCGTGCGCACCTCTTCGCCGAAGAGCTGCTGAAAAAAGGCTTCCGTCAAAGCAGCGGGCTCTAAGCGCCTCACTTTGTCGATGCGCACTTCAAACCAATCGCCTATACCCTGAAGCGCATCGGAAGCGCTATTGAGCAGCCGGGCTAAGACGCCCTCCAAACCGCGCTCGCGCAAAGCGCCTAACCGAACGCGAACCACTTCTCCAGCAGAGCGCCCCAAGAATGCAGCCGTGACCTCTTCGGGAAACTCCTTAGATAGCCACAAGACCCCGCCCTCCCGGCGAAGTCCCTCCTCTTTGACAATCTCGCCGTCGAGCTCCGACAACGACAGCTCCAACAGATCTTCCAAGCGAATGCCATTGGACACCTCCACACTCGTTCCGTACTCCCGCGACAGCTCTTCCAGCGTCTGCTCGGCCGACTCCTGGGAAATGTCGGCCACAAATCGCTCGTATTTCTCCTCGCCGCTCAGTCCGCGAATTTCCGATGGGTATAGCCCTGCCTCAAACGTTATCCGATACTCGTCCTGAAGCTGCCTAATATTCAGTTTAGAAAAATCACTGTCGCGCTCCCTCAAAACCGGCGCATCGATAAGAGGAAGCTCCACTTTGCTCAAAAAATCGTTTGCTGTCGTTTCGAGCAGCTCCTGGAAGGCATCAGCTAAAAGGCTGTCTCCATACCGATTGCGCACCAAGCTCTTCGGGACATGCCCAGGCCGAAACCCTTTGATGAGCCCTTTTTTAGAAATCTTGGCGACTTCTCGGTCGACGTGGGCAAGAAGGTCTTCTTTGGTGAGGACGACATCGAACTGCAGAATGCGCCCATCGTCTTCCAAGCGCTGCTCTACATGTGGCATACCGAAACATCTTTTTCGTGCGGGCGGAGGGACTCGAACCCTCAAGCCTTTCGGCGCCAGATCCTAAGTCTGGTACGTCTACCAATTCCGCCACGCCCGCGATTTTACAAGGAGCGCAAAGGTAGTGGGAAAATCGAAAAACCGCACGACCTTTTTTTATTGTCTAACGAATTCTAAATACTGCTTTTATATCGGAGCAGCTTCATTATTTTTGAGCAAAAATTATATTTTGTTTAAATGTCTGAGATAGCACCCTTTTCCTCTAACGTTAACGAAGAATACGCGCACATCTTGAAGCAGGGTTATCGGCGCATCCTTCAGCGCTTACCCAAGCCCATCGATGAGAAAGACCGCAAAAGCATTCGCGAAGCGCTGTACTTAGCTGCAGAAGCGCATCGGCATCAATACCGGGCGAGTGGGGAGCCGTACATCACCCATCCCATCGCGGTGGCTCAAATTTGCATCGAAGAGATTGGCTTGGGTCCTACGGCGGTAATTGCTGCCCTGCTTCACGACGTGGTAGAAGACACCTCGGTGGGTATTGAGGAGATCCGAAAAAAATTTGGGGACACGGTGGCACTCTTAGTGGACGGACTCACCAAACTCAAGCATACGGAGACGTCGAACTACCGCCAAGCAGAAAACTTAGCGCGCTTCATGCGGGCTATGCTCAAAGACGTGCGGGTGGTGCTCATCAAAATGGCGGATAGGCTGCACAACCTGCGCACCATCGGCTCCATGGAAAAGGCCAAGCAAATCCGCATCGTCACCGAAACCGATACCATATACACGCCCTTAGCCCATCGATTGGGCATCTACAACATCAAGACGGAGTTTCAGGACATATGGCTCAAGGTCGTACGGCCGGAAGAGTATCGGGACATCGCCAATCGGCTCGCTCAAACAAAGCGCGCCCGCGAGCAGTATATTCGAGAGTTTATTCGCCCGATAGAGGAGGCACTGCACCACCGCATGCCGGGAGTTAAATTCCGCATCTTAGGGCGCCCCAAAAGCATATACTCCATTTGGAGCAAGATGCGCAACAAAGAAGTGGCTTTTGAGGATATCTACGACCTCTTTGCCATTCGGATTATTCTGGATGTCCCCTTCGAAGAGGAGCGGCTCGCCTGCTGGCAAGTCTACGCCATCGTTACCGATATCTATCAGAACATTCCCTCGCGGCAAAAGGACTGGATAACCACCCCTAAAGCCAATGGCTATGAGTCGCTCCACACGTCGGTTATCGGTCCAGGAGGGCGCTACGTCGAGGTGCAAATCCGCACCGAGCGCATGAACGACATCGCCGAACGCGGCTATGCCGCCCACTGGAAATACAAAGGGCTACGGCTGCTTAACCGAAATGAGAACACCTTTGAAAAGTGGTTTGACCGCATCCGCGAGGTATTGGAAAACCCCGAAGTGCGCAATGCTAACGAGCTGATTATCGATTTTGAAAACGAGCTCTTCTCAGAAGAGGTATACGTACTGACGCCCTCGGGTGAAATACGCTTTTTGCGCGAAGGTGCCACTGCTCTAGACTTTGCCTTCGACATCCACTCCGACATCGGCTGCACCAGCCGCAACATCCGCGTCAATGGGCGCATCGTCCCGTTTAACTATGTGCTCAAAAACGGCGACCAAGTAGCGGTCGAGACCGATAAAAATTGCCGCCCCTCGCTCGATTGGCTGAAGTACGTAACTACGTCGAAGGCGAGAAACCGCATTCGCGCTGCACTCAAAGAACAAAAACGCCGTCAGGCAGCCGATGGTTTAGAAATCTTGGAGCGCAAATTCCGCCGCTATTTCAACACGCCGGCAGAAGACCACGTCGATATGCTCGCCAAATGGTACGGCTTTCAAGATCGCCTCGAGTTCCTCGTCGCTGTATCGATTGAAGAAGTAGACCTAACCCGCCTCAAAGAATTGCGGTTAGAGGGCAACCGACTAACCCCTAACCAAGACTCGCCCGGCTCTCCCGCTGCAGTCTCTCCCAGCACTAGCTCCCTCTATAGAGCAGGAGCTGTGCCCTCAGATGTCATTATCAACCAAGACCCAGGACACTATTATGTCTACACCTTCGCTACTTGTTGCAGCCCTGTTCCCGGAGACCCTATCTTCGCCTACGTGACTACGCGAGAAGGCGTCAAAATCCACCGTAAAACTTGCACCAATGCCCATTACCTTCAGACCCAGTACCCCTATCGCATATTGCCCGCTGAATGGGGCAACATCGCTAAGGGAAGCTTTGTGGCCATCATTCAGGTTATGGGCGTAGATGAAGGCCCCGGCACCATCCAGCGCCTAACAGACCGCATCTCTAACATAGGCATCAGCATCCGCGATATGAACATCGGCGGAGAAAAAGCCTATTTCAGCGGACGTATCTCGCTCATCGTCTCTAACCAACACCAACTTAACCAAGTCATCTCTGTTCTCCGAAAGCTCCCCTTTGTTTCCTCCGTAGAGCGCGTGGAGTAAGTCGCTTTTCGCAAAGAGATCTCTGAGCAATCGCATAGCGCTGAAAATCAATGTTTTACAGCGCTATAATTTTTTTTAAAAAAAATCCTGTCAAATTTTTTGTTTTAAAAAAAGAAAAAGTTTTAAATTTGCTGCATCAAATCTTTCGACACGGCTCCTTGTGCAAATTCTTAAAAGGCTGCCCTATGATTAAAGATGACCGCATCGAATTGAATAAGCGCTTTGTAGAGGCCTTTCGCCTCTTAGAGGCAAAAGGCGTTATTGTAAAGAACAACCGAAATGGGCGCGGTATGGGTGACGTGGCGGAAAAAGTCTTGGGTAAGCGCGCCTATGGCCACATTATTCGCGCTTTTCTCTCGCCCCACAGCAAGCGTGTTATCGACTACAGCCAAGCCAAGGCTTTTTGCCGCGCTTACAACATCAACGAGCTGTGGATGCTCTACGGTATTGGGCATCCTTTTGGCTTCGATGAACAGCTGGGCGCGACCTCACAGGAGAGCAAATCGTTGCCCATGAAAGGAGGCAATATCTGGTACACCACAGCTCGGGCCTTTGCGGGAGCCACTGTCGGCAGCGAATGGCCCGAGAGCGGTAGCTACTTCTCTATTCCGGGCATAAGCAGTTCGGGTGGGCGACTGGTTGCCTTCCAGATCGAAGGGAACTCTATGGAGCCCGTCATTCAAAGCGGCGACATTGTCGTCTGCCGAGAAGTGCAAAGCGCAGCCGACATTCGCGACAACGAAATCTACACCGTGCGAAGCCAAGGCGAGCTGTGGGTGAAATACGTGCAAAAGCAATACAACGCCTCGGGAAAGTTAGTGCGCCTCAAGCTCATATCGGCCAACTACATCGAACACGACCCCTTCGAAATAGATGTTGACGAGACAACCCGGCTGTACAAGGTCATTCGCAAGATCTGCGCAGTGTAAAGAAATTTCCTGCTGTTTATTGTTTTTTGCGGCCTCCCGGTGTTAGTCATCGGAGAGGCTTTTTTTTACAGTTCTGTTGGCCGCCCATCCTCTTCAGCCTTGGCACCCGGAGATAGCGTTGGCGCTGTATCGGTGTTCTCCAGAGGCATTGTCTCTTCTGCCGGTTTCGGCTGCGGATGCTCTTCGCGAAAGAACCGGCGTTGAAACAACAGGATGATGGCTACCCCTATTGTTATGGCGGCATCGGCGACGTTGAAGATGGGGCTAAAAAACAGCCATTCTTGGCCGCCGATCCAGGGAAGCCACTCGGGCATGCGCAGCCATACGATGGGAAAATAAAACATATCGACCACCTTGCCGTGCAAGAAGGAGCCATATCCCTGCCCTGGCGGCACCAGCTGCGCCGGGACGCAGTCGTGGTAGGGAGACTCGGTGAAGATCAGCCCGTAAAAGGCGCTATCGATGATGTTACCTAGCGCCCCTGCGGTAATTAGTCCGACACTGTATAAAAAACCCAGGGGTGCTCCAGCCTTGATGAGCAAGCGCAAATACCAGATGAGTGCTCCGACCATAGCGATGCGGAAAAGGCTGAGCAGCAGCTTGCCGTACGCCCAGTCGAAAGTGATGCCAAAGGCCATGCCTTCGTTTTCCACAAAGTGCAGTCGGGCCCAGCTCAGCCCAAAGATGGGCACATCTTGGTTGTAGCAAAAAGTGGTCTTTATGTACACCTTGAGCGCCTGGTCTGCCAGTAACACCGCGCAGATTAGCAGCAGAACTTGATGCGAACGTTTCAAGAGCGTTGCGTTTTTTCTGAAAACAATGGCGCAAAGATGCGACACGGCCGCTGCATCCCATACCGCGCCAAATATTTCGATATTTGCCCGCGCATTCCGGTGGACTTATACCAACCATGACGAAAAACAAAAAGAAAGCCGCTTCAGTTCCGGCCTCGGCCTCAGGCCGACAAAAACCGGCAGGGCCTCAACGCACGGCGCGAGCGCCGTTTCCGCGTACCCAAACGTTT
This sequence comes from Lewinellaceae bacterium, assembly GCA_037445225.1. Classification (GTDB taxonomy): domain Bacteria; phylum Bacteroidota; class Bacteroidia; order Chitinophagales; family Saprospiraceae; genus M3007. The sequence goes on from JBBIKW010000001.1 coordinate 164,862, forward strand.
GCTCCAGGGTTTTGGCGCCAGCACGGCATAGCCGCCCTATTGCTCATGATCGTAGCCTTTATCCTGTACGGCATGACGACCACCTACGGCTACATCCTGGACGACGAGATGGTCTTTTGGAAAAACGCCTACGTGAAGCAAGGGCTCAAGGGGATCGGCGACATCTTCGCCCACGATAGCTTCATGGGCTATTTCCAAAAGAAAGAAAGCCTACTGCTTTTGGAAGGCGGGCGCTATCGCCCTCTGTCGCTGGCCACCTTCGCTTTAGAGGTGCAGATTTTTGGCGAGAATCACCCCGGCATCAGCCACTTTATCAATATTCTGCTTTACGGCTTTACCGGTATTTTGCTGTACCGACTGCTGTTGGGACTGTTCCCGCTATCTTCCTCAGGAGTGTGGTATTTCAGCACGGCCCTCATTGGGGCGCTTATCTTTTTGGTACACCCGATCCATTCGGAGGTGGTGGCTAACATCAAGGGGCGCGATGAGATCATGGCCCTGTTGTGCAGCTTGGGGGCCTTATACGCCAGTTTGAAGTACTTCGACACGCAAAGCCGATGGTGGTACTGGCTCTCGGGTGTATTGCTGCTGTTGGGCATGTTTTCTAAAGAGAATGCCCTCACCTTTTTGGCGGTTATTCCGCTGACGGTGTGGTTTTTTGCGCGCGTGCCTGTTCGGCATGTGCTGCGCGCTGCCGTACCCTTAATAGTAGCTGCTGCCGTATTTATCTGGGTGCGCTATCGGGCGCTGGGCTTCATGTTAGACCACGGCAAAGCTGTCCAAGATCTCATGAACAATCCCTTCATCGAGATGACGCGCAGCGAGAAGCTGGCTACTATTTTCCTGACGCTGGGTTGGTACGTCAAGTTGCTCTTCTGGCCTCATCCGCTGACGCACGACTATTATCCCTATCATGTGCCGAAAGTGAACTGGGGGGATTGGCGCGCCTTGGTGTCTTTGGGACTGTACGTGGGCATGGGCGTATGGGCGTTGCTGCGCTTGAAACGCCGAGCGGTGCCGGCCTACGCCATTGCCTATTGGTTGCTGACGCTGAGCATTGTTTCCAACCTGTTTGTCTCGGTAGGCACCTTTATGAACGAGCGCTTTGCCTATATGCCCTCGGTTGCCTTTGCTTTATTGGTAGGGTGGTTTTTTGCACAGCGGCTGCCCGAGCTGTTGCGCGAGCAGCCGCAGCGGCCCTATTTGTTAGGCGCAGGCTTTGTAGTACTTATTAGCGCCATTTTTGGCCTGCTGACTATTCAGCGCGTTCCGGTCTGGAAAGACGCTATGTCGCTTAACACGGCGGCTGTGCGCGTTTCACCCAACAGCGCGCGCTCACATTGCTTTTATGTGACGGCTATATACGAAAACCTATATCTGAAGGCGAAAAACCCTTCCGAAAAAGCCCGATGGGTCGACACCATGGAGTACCATATCAATCGCTCCTTAGCTATCAATCCTAATTACGGCTCGGCATTGGTCATGAAAGGCGCCATTGCCGCTGCGCGCTACGAACAGAATAAGCAACTGGACTCCCTCCTACAGGCCTTCCAGATGCTGATGGAGAAAATTCCCAACAACGCTAATTTCAGACCCTTCTTCGACCAGTACATAAAGTACTTAGCCAACACCAGCGATAGGCCACAAGACGTCGCTAACTTCGTCTATCAGCTGGCTTACTCGTATTTTTTCAAGGCAAAAGGCGATAGGAACAATGCCGCAGCGATTTTAGAGCTGGTGTTGAACACCCGAATAGAGGACGAGCGCTCGTTGCGCGCCCTTTCGGAGGTGTACCAAGCGACGGGCAATGTGCAAAAAGCAGCTGAGATGGCCCAACGCGCTGCAGCGCGAGCGGCAGCTGCTCCTCGATAGATGCATCCGATTACTGGGTTGTGCTCCAGCGCGGCGCATCCAACTGGGCAGCCGTCTTTTTCTCCAACAGCCAAAAGCCCACCCAGCTCAGCAGCGCTAAGGCACTCACCGCCGACCATAGCGCTGAAAAACCCCAGCGGGCAATGATTTGCGTGCCAAACAGCGGTGCCAAGATGTTGGCCACGGAATATGCAATGCTGTACAGCGCCATATAACTGCCGGGGTTTCCTTTGGCAGCGTAGGAATAGGCAAAGTTCGTGCTGAACGGCATGACGAGCATCTCGCCAAAAGAAATAACTAAGATGAAGATGAGCGCTGCCCAAACCGGCCCCAACGGCAAGAGAAAGGCGGAGAATGCCGTAAAGTACAACAAGAGGCCGCAGCGAACAAATTGCAGGCGCGTCAGACGCCCCTCGATAGAGTAGATCATCGGCATCTCTACCGCAAAGACAAAAAGGCCGTTCAACGCCGTCACCAAACCAATGGTGCGCTCGTCCCAGTGGTAGGCCTCCTTGAAAAAGAGGGGAACCGTCCACACAAACTGCATGAACACCAAGGCATTGAGCAGCGTAAACAGCGCAAAAGCCAGATAGGGTTTATCCCGATAGGGCGAATGCTCTGCCGTAGATGCGGCCGCTTCCGACATCCCCGCCGCACCGCGTTCCTCCACCACAGGAAAACCGCGAGACGACTTTGGCGAAAAGAGCCATATCAACAGCCCAGCAGCCAAGAAACACGTTATCCCATCCACCCAAAACAACCACGGCCAACCCAACGACACCAATAACCCGCCGAAGGCCGGCGCTGCCGTCCAGCCTAAGTTGATCGACATCCGATAAAGCGACACCGAGCGCGTGCGCACTTCCGGACTGCTGTAGCGCGCAATAGCCACCGAGTTGGCCGGACGGAAACCCTCAGAAACCAAGCTCAGCACAAACACTGTGGCGCAAACGGCGAGGAAGGCCTTTATCCACATCAATACAATGAGCACAGCGCCGCCCAGCACCAACGACCAAACCATCACTGGGAAATAGCCTATCCTATCGGTGAGGCGTCCACCTGCCCAAGCGCCCAACAGCGCCCCCGTGCCGTAACAGCTCAACACATAACCTGCCTCCTCTACGCTGTAGCCTAAGTGGCTGGTTAGATACAGCGACAAAAATACCACGGCCATGGAGCCACAGCGGTTGACCAAGCTGACCAGCGCCAACAACCAGATGGCTGTCGGGATGCCGGAAAATGCATCGCGCCAATGTCGGTAAAGTCGAAAAAGCATGACAAAAAATGAATTGGCCCCCTTCCGCCTTTCAAAGGGCACTGTGACGATTACCAAAGATGTCTTTAACGACAATCTTATGAACTTGTTTGAACCAAATATAGTTTCATTCGAAAACCTCTAACAAAAAAAAAACTGCCGATTGCCCTGACAGCAACCGGCATCGTTCATACAATAGAAAGGATAAATGTCTAAGCGGTGTGTTGCGCAAGGAATCGGCATCTTTGCTGCGCAATCTGGGCGCTAAAATCGGAAGTTTGGTTTGGCGTGCAAATTTTTTTTGAGCATCCCTCTCCATGCCCTATCCTCGATATTGCGATTGAGAAGCGCGACGCCTATGACAGAGCCCTCCTTTGAGACACAGATAGGTACCGATATTCAAACAGCCATCCATTGGTTAGAAGCCGGCCAGTGCGTAGGTATTCCAACGGAGACCGTCTACGGCTTAGCCGCCAACGCCTTAGATGTAGCGGCTGTAGCGCGCATTTTTGCCGTTAAAAACCGCCCGACCTTCGACCCGCTTATCGTACACGTCCGGAGTGTCGACGCAGTTGCTCCCTACACCGAAACCTTTCCCGCTTCGTTGCGCCGCTTGGCAGAGGCGTTTTGGCCAGGTCCTCTGACACTACTGTTGCCTAAGAGCGCCCTCATTCCCGACTTGGTCACGGCGGGCTTGCCGCGCGTAGCCCTGCGCGCTCCAAGTCACGAAGTGACGCGGCGGCTATTGAGTGCCTTGCCGTTTCCATTGGCCGCCCCGAGCGCTAACCCATTTGGCTACATAAGCCCCACTACCGCGCAACACGTATACGAGCAGCTGCAGGGTAAGATCCCGTATGTGCTCGACGGCGGCCCTTGCACCGTAGGCGTAGAGAGCACCATTGTCGGTATAGAAGAAGACACCTTGATTGTGTATCGGTTAGGGGGAATACCTGTAGAAGCGCTGGAGCAAGCTGCTCGGGAGAAAATACTCGTCCGTACCCACTCTACCAGTCACCCTGCCGCTCCCGGTATGCTTACTGCGCATTATGCACCGCGAAAGCCGCTTTTCATTTGGCCGGACGCCGTTTCCCACACGGCGCCGGAAGGCTTGGGCCTATTGCTCTTTCGCCCGCGCAAAGACCTGCCTGCTCATGTGCATAGCATAGTGCTTTCTGAAAGCGGCCAGCTCGTCGAGGCCGCCCAAAACCTGTTTGCTGCTTTGCGTCAGCTCGACAGAACACCTGAGGTGAAGGTCATATGGGCGGAGCTATGCCCGGAGGTCGGCTTAGGACGCGCCATCAACGACCGTCTCCGGCGAGCGGCTGCGCCATCGGCGTGAAAAGGTGAGCCGCCTAATCCAGCCGCGGCGCCTGTATGCTCATCAAAAACTCGCGCTTCGTCTCTTCGTTCAGAAACTTGCCCGAATACTCTGCTGTGACGGTGCTGGTGCCGCAGTGCTCCACTCCGCGGGCTTGCACGCACATGTGGCGCGCGTCGATATACACAGCGATATCGTCGGTATGCAGCACCCGGCGCAACTCTTCGGCAATTTGTACCGTCAACCGCTCTTGCACCTGGGGGCGACGAGCGTAATAGTCTACGATGCGGTTCAGCTTCGACAGACCGATGACCCGTCCATTGGGAATGTATGCTACATGTGCCACGCCAAAGATGGGTTGGAAGTGATGTTCACAGGTGCTCTGTACCGGAATATGGCGCTCCAACACTATTCGGCGATAGCGAAACTTGTTTTCAAACGCCGTGATCTGAGGCTTGTTAGCGGGATTAAGCCCGCGGAAGATTTCCTGAACGTACATCTTAGCCACGCGCCGAGGAGTATCGCGCAAACTGTCATCGCTCAGATCGAGTCCGAGGATTTGCATGATTTCCGAAAAATGCTCGGCAATGCGCCGCATCTTTTCTTCGTCGTTTAGGTCAAAAGCACCATTGCGAAGCGGCGTATTGGCGCGATTGGACAGATGTAGGTCGCCTATGTCGTCGACAGCAGGAGCAGAGTAAGTGGGCAAGAAGTCAGCCATGGGCTAAAAAAACGGTTTGAAGTGAACAGTAAACGGCTACTCTAACGCCACATCTGCCCATTTGTTTAATATAGAAAGGAATCTTGCTTTCTAAGGATAAACAAAGAAATAAGGCGCCTAGCCCTCTTGCCTCCAATTTTGGATGGTCTGGCCGCTGTTTTCGAAAAATTTTAAGGATAGCTGCTCTCCATCGAACTCGGCGTAAGAGCAGGCATAAAGCCATTCGCCGAGGTTTATGTAGCGGCTCTTACCGTTTTTGAGCCGCCAGTCGATGGGTAAGTGCCGGTGCCCGAAGATGAAAAAATCCGGCTCTATGCCTTGCTCGATCTTGCGGCAGGCATACTGTACCAGCCACTCGCGCTCTTCGCCCAGCCAATAGCGTTCCTCGGGCGGCATAGACAGTCGACTTCTTTGCGAGGCATGGTGCGCCAGCCATATGCCGATATCGGGGTGAAGCCATCGAAACATCCGCTGTGCCAGCGGGTTTTGAAAAACCTTTTTTAGCCGCTTGTATCCATAGTCGTTTGGCCCTAAGCCGTCGCCATGAGCGATGTAAAACGCCTTGCCGCATAACTCGACCTGCAGAGGGCCTCGGTAAACGGGAATGCCCAACTCCTGTTCGAAATAGCCAAACATCCACATATCGTGGTTTCCGGTGAACACGTGGATAGGGATGCGGGCATCGCGCAGTTCCGACAGCTTGCCCAAGAACCGAGCGAATCCCTTGGGGATAACCGTTTGATATTCGAACCAGAATTCGAACAGGTCGCCGACTAAGTATATAGCTTGCGCTTGAGGGGCAATAACCTCCAACCACCGCACCACTTGGCGCTCGCGCTCGCGCGCCGGTAGACGGCCATCGATGCCGAGGTGAAAGTCCGAAGCAAAAAATATTTTTTGCGCCAACCGTTTTTTCGGCAAAGATATACGTCCCGACGGGTGGGGCGCGCTTCTCCTACTGCGCGCGGCTCCTCGCTATTATGGGAAGAGTCCCTTATTTTTTAGCGTAGACTAAGGGCGCCAGTTGTTATTTTTGAGAAAACTTTTGGCCATGAAGAAGAACGGTTTCAAAGCGGCTGTTAGCGCGCTGCTCCTAAGTGGACTTTTTGCCCTACCGGCCCGCGCTGTAGATGTAGGCGTGTGCTATGCGGTGTACGCTACTCCCGAACGCCCATATTTGGAAGTCCACTTAGAAATAGCGGCATCGTCCATCACCTTTCGCCCCGTAGACAGCCTCCACCTACAAGCATCGGCAGAGGTGCTGATCTTAGTGCGGTGGGGCGAACGAATTGTCGCTTACGAAAAATACTTGCTCAGCAGTCCTTTGGTTACGGCACCGAGCGACCTGCTGGATGTGAAGCGCTTCTTTGTAGAAAAAGGCGAATACGCATTAGAAGTGTCGGTTCAAGATGCCCGCGACGCACAAAACCACCGCACCCTGCATTTCCCACTGAGCGTATCGATAGATGCTAAGCCCTATTTGACGGAAGTACTTCTGCTGCGCAGCTATCGGCGCGACAGCACGGACAATCCCTTTGTCAAACACGGTCTTTTTTTGGAGCCGCTCCCCTTTGCCTATTACGAGCAGCGGGCCACGCAACTGGCCTTCTACGCAGAAATATACCACGGCGAGCAGATGGGCCCGAACGGCTACGCCATCCGATACTACGTCGAGCAAGAGTTGGGCAACGGTCATAAGGCCTTAGTAGCCAGTGGCGCTCAGCGCAAGAAGCCCTCTCGAATAGATGCCGTACTGGCTGCCATCGACATCAGCCGGCTCAAAAGCGGCAATTATACGCTGACGGTAGAGCTGCGCACCGAGCACAATGAACTGGTAGCCCAGCGCGCAATTACCTTTCAGCGAAGCAATCCGCTCTTAGACCTCGACTTGAGCAAGGCAGAAATCAGCGAGGAGATGCTCCAGCAATACTTTGTCGCCGACTTGAGTGAAGAAAACCTGCGCTACAGCCTTCGCGCCATCTCTGCGCTTACTTGGGCCGACGATGCCGAGGCGCTCAAGAACCTGCTGGCGGGCTCCGACCTACACGCCATGCGCGTCTATTTGTTGCGGCACTTTGCTGAGAAAAACCCCAATAATCCGGAGGCGGCTTACTTGGAATACATGCGGGTGGCAGGAGCGGTAGACCGCCAATTTCACAGCGGCTTCCGCTACGGATTTGAAACCGACCGAGGGCGCACTTTTCTGCGCTTCGGTCGACCCGACGACATCATTCGCGTAGACGACGACCCGGCGGCTCCGCCTTACGAAATCTGGATCTACTTTCACTTTCCTAAAACCCATCAGCGCAACGTCAAGTTCCTCTTCTACAACCCCTCCTTGGCCGGTGAAGACTTCATCTTGCTGCACTCGAATGCCCGCGGCGAAATCAACAATCCGCGCTGGGAAGTGGTCCTCTATAGCCGAAACGCTATCAACCAGATAGAAGGCTCCAACTACCACGATGCCACCCACATGCAGCGCAACTTCAACCGAAACGCGCGCCGCTTTTTCGAGGATTTCTAAGCCATATGCCGACGCGCCGCCTTTCGGTACGGTAGGCGCAAGGTGTGCTATCTTTGCCTTCCCATCTGTATTGTTGCGCCGTTTTGTCTAAACCCTTTCATGGCTCGCCCTTCCAAAAATAGCGATACACCGACGAAGTCCTCGACCATCACGCCGCTGATGGCGCAGTATGCCGCCGTAAAAGCACAGCATCCCGATGCCATCTTGCTTTTTCGGGTCGGCGACTTCTACGAAACTTTTGGCGAAGATGCCATCAAGACGGCCAATGCCCTCGGCATCACCCTGACCAGCCGCAATAACGGGGGCTCCGACGTAGAGCTGGCCGGATTTCCGCACCACGCCCTGGATATGTACCTGCCGCGCCTGGTGCGCGCCGGATATCGCGTGGCTATATGTGAACAGATGGAAAAACCCGTCCCAGGCAAGGTGGTTCGGCGATCCGTCACCGAAGTGATCACGCCGGGAGTGACTTTAAGCGATGCACTGCTGGAAAATCGCCAGAACAACTACCTCGCCGTACTCGCTTTCGGCAAGAACGAACACTACGGATTGGCCTTTTTGGATATTAGCACCGGCGACTTTTTCGCCTGTGAAGGCAACAGCGCTACGGTAGACAAGCTGCTCCAAAGCCTGAAGCCCGCCGAAGTACTGTTGCCCAAAAGCCGCCTGAAGGAGTTTACCGCCTACTTCGGTGATAAATTCTACACCTACACCTTAGAGGATTGGATCTTTACCGCTTCGTTTGGGCGGGAGAAGCTGCTGCAGCATTTCCAGAGCGCCAGCCTAAAGGGCTTTGGCTTGGAGGAATTAGACTTAGCTCAGGCCGCTGCGGGGGCGGCTCTGCACTATCTGGCCACTACGGAGAATACGCGATTAGCGCACATTCGACACATCAGCCGTTTGCAGACGGAGGCCTTTGTTTGGCTCGACCGCTTCACCATCCGCAACTTGGAAATCGTTCAGGCCAACCACGAGTCGGGCGTATCGCTGCTGCAAGTGCTGGATCACACGGTCAGCCCCATGGGCGCACGCCTATTGCGGCGATGGCTATTGCTTCCTCTGACCGATCTCCAGCACATTGCCGAGCGCCACGATGCCGTAGCGCTGTTGGTGCAGCACAGCGATTTGGCGCAACAGCTCGAAAAGCAAATCCGCCAGATCGGCGATTTAGAGCGCCTAGTCGCCAAGATATCAGTAGGCAAGATCAATCCGCGCGAGGCGCTCCAACTGCGCCGCGCGCTGATGGCTCTGGAAGCCGTCAAGCACCTCCTTTCACCCTCTGCTGCGGAGCCGGAACGACCTGAAGATGCCGCCCTCCGTTCGCCCTTGGGTGCAGGCCTACGGCGTTGGGCCGAAGCCATTCACGCGTGCGTCTCCCTGCGCGAGCGCATCGGCGCCATTGTGCATCCCGACGCTCCTGTTGACGTGCGAAAGGGCGGCGCCATTGCGGAAGGAGCTAACCCCTCCTTAGACGAGCTGCGCCACCTAGTGCGCCACAGCCGCGATGCACTGATCGAGATCCAACAGCGCGAAGCCGAGCGCACCGGCATCCCTAGCCTCAAAATCGGCTTCAACAACATCTTTGGCTACTACTTGGAAGTCACATCCAAATGGATCGACAAGGTGCCCCGAGAATGGGACCGCAAGCAGACCACCGCTAACGGCGAGCGCTATATCACTCCCGAGCTAAAGGCCTTAGAAAGCAAGATCCTCGGTGCCGAAGAGCGGATCTTGGAACTGGAGGAACAGATCTTTCGCGAGCTAGTGAGTGAAATGGCCGACTACATCGGCCCCATTCAACAGAGCGCACAAGTCATTGCCCGCATCGACTGCCTTCTCTCCTTTGCCACCGCAGCGCAAAAGTACCACTATACTCGCCCAGAAGTAGCCGACTCCTTCGTTATTGACATCCGAGGAGGGCGCCACCCCGTCATCGAAAGCCAACTCCCGCCTGGCGAGACCTATGTGCCTAACGATATCTACTTAGACAACGACACGCATCAGATTTTGCTCATTACCGGCCCCAACATGGCGGGCAAGTCGGCCCTGTTGCGGCAAACGGCGCTCATCGTGCTGATGGCACAAGCGGGAAGCTTCGTCCCCGCCCAATCGGCGCGCATTGGCCTTGTGGATAAGATCTTCACCCGCGTAGGCGCCAGCGACAACATCAGCAGCGGCGAAAGCACCTTTATGGTGGAGATGAACGAGACGGCCCTCATCATGAACAACATCAGCGACCGCTCGCTCATCCTCTTAGACGAGATCGGCCGGGGCACCAGCACCTACGACGGCATTTCCATTGCGTGGAGCATCGCCGAATATCTGCACGACAACGGCCGAGTGCGTCCCAAAACCCTCTTTGCCACCCACTACCACGAACTCAACGAGCTGGCCGAGCGCCACGAGCGCATCCATAATTTTCACATCAGCACCCGCCAAGTAGGGCACAAAGTTATTTTTCTGCGCAAATTAGAGCCGGGCGGCTCTAACCACTCTTTTGGCATCCATGTCGCCCGTATGGCCGGCATGCCCGCTGAAATCGTCGAGCGCGCTCAGGAAATTTTGCGCACCTTGGAGGCCGACGGCAGTCGCTTAGGCAGCGGCAGCAACCAGCCTGCCCTGCCCACCCCCACCGACATGCACCGCCGCACTCGTCAAGTACAGCCCCGCCTCCAACTGCAAATCTTCGACGCCGACGAATACACGCGCAAGATCCGAGAGGAGCTCTTGGCCCTCGACCTGAATACTATGACACCCATAGATGCCCTGTGGAAATTGAACGAGCTGCGAAAGATCGCCGAGAAAAAATAAGGGTCGCCGCTTCCTCTCTTGCCTCGCTCAACACCTTTTAGCAGATAATGGCGCTGCAGTCCAAAGCGTTATCTTCTTGTTTTTCAGGGAAAAACAGGAGATCCTATGCCTGAGAGATACCGTATCTTTGCCGCGTCTCCTTCGTGGAAAGATGGTCCTTCCGCTATACCAAGCGCCGGGAACAGACGTTGTTTAGCCGCGCTACATCCCATTTGTTGAATTCAAAAAATGCGGACCACCTGCTCGTTTTTGTGCCTTGTAGGCGCGTTGCCCGTCATCCTTTTCACCCAAATCCGTTCCACCATGTACTCGATGTCAACCAGAACCTCGTGGCTGTTGCTGCTGCCTTTTTTTATGGGCTCTCTTTACGGCCAAAGCAATTTAGAAGAAAATCTCATTCGCGCCAATAAGCAATTTGAACTCGGAGCCTTTAACCTCGCCTTGCGCACCTACGAGCAAGTGCTCAAGGAGCAGCCCAATCACGCCCAAGCGCTGGCGCGGAGCGGCGACTGTTATTTTTATCTAAATCGGCCGCAGGATGCGATCTCCTATTACGAACGCGCGTTGCAAAGCAACCCTTCTGCTTCGGAGGTGATGTTTAGCTACGGCAGAGCGCTGATGCATACCGGCGACTATGTCGGCGCCAAAAAGTGGTTCTCTGCCTACGCGACAAGCAATGCCACTGTAGGGCAGCACTACGCGCAAATGTGTGATTTTGCCCTGCAGGCCAGCCGGCGCGAAGGTGTCTACAAAGCGCTCAACGAACCCATCAGCACCGCTAATGCCGACTTCGCGCCGGCCTTCTACGGAGATCAAATCGTGTACAGCTCGGCGCGCAGCGACCTCAAACGACGCACCGCCACCAAGTCGAGTTCAGATTGGACGGGCAGTGCCTACAACCAGCTGTTCGTCACGCGCCGCGGGCCCGATGGCTACTTGCAAAACCCTACCTTCTTGCGCGACGACCTACAAAACACTTACAACGACGGACCCGTCAGCTTCTCTGCTAACAAGCGCCGCGTCGCCTATTGCCGCAACCACTTCATGGACGGCACGCGCCAAATCGCAGAAAAAGGCATGAACATGAGCCTGTACATCGCCGACGTAGTGGAGGGCAAGTGGGTGAACGAGCGCTCTTTCCCCTACAACGGTTCGGACTACGCCACAGGCTTTCCGCATTTGAGCGTCGACGGAAATACCCTTTATTTCGCCTCCGACCGGCCGGGAGGTATGGGCGGATGGGACCTGTACGTATCCACTTGGAACGGCACCTCCTGGTCGCCACCTAAAAACTTAGGCGCTCCCATCAACACTCCCGGCAACGAGATAACGCCCTTTGTGGAGGGCGACTTCCTCTATTTTGCCTCCGACTGGCACCCTGGGTTAGGCGGCTTCGATATCTTCCGCATATCGCTGGCCGAATTCGGCACACCTCAGGTGCTGCACTTGGGCACGGGGGTAAACTCGCCGCGCGACGACTACAGTTTCATTTTCGACCCCTCTTCCGGCATCGGCTACCTCACCAGCAACCGCCTCGGCGGACGCGGCCACGAAGACCTGTGGCAGGTGCGCAAACAAGTAGATGAGTTTCTTATCGAAGTGGTAGACGACAAACAGCGCCCAGTGCCGTACGCCGAGATAGAAATTGCCAACTGCAGCGGCATCGCAGGTGTGCGCATGACCGATGGCAATGGGCGCTACACCTTCCAAGCACCTGCAGGCAAGGCCGATTGTCAGGCTACCGTGCGCAAGGAAGGGTATCGCCCGGTATCGATGCCCATCCGAGCAGGAGAAAAGAAGTCCATAAAAGCCGTGCTCATCTCCGGCTCCGGCGCTGCGCGTAGTGTCTCGGCGCCGTTCTCTTCGCAGCCGGCGGCACCGGTCACTTACAGCACCGACGACGATGCTATTCCTGTCCGAGTCGGCAGCATCGAGCGCTTCACGGTCTCTGTAGTCGATCCCAACGGCCAACCCGTGCCCGGTGCGGAAATTAACCTGACCACCTGCGACTTAGGTATTCAACGCACCGACGAAGAGGGCAAAGCGTCTTTCTATTACCCGTCCAATAGCGAGTGCAACATTATTGTGCGAAAGAGCGGGTACGAAGACAGCTTTGTGGCGCTGCACCAACAGGCTGGAAGAGACCTGCTGATTCGCCTGAAGACTTCCAATCGGTTGCGCTATTCCGGCATAGTGCGCGACGCCAATACTTTGCGCCCCCTAAGCGACGTCCAAGTGTCGGCAGTAGCTGAAGGCGAAAACCACCAAACGGTAGCGCTGACAGACGCCACGGGCAGATACACGCTCATGCTCAAACCTAACTTAGACTACAAGGTCACCTACGAAAAAGAGGGCTACATCAAGGGCGCCGCACAAGTCTATACTCTCCAGCCGGCCGACGACCTGTCCTACGCCTTGATGCCCAATCCTGGAGCAAAGCCCGCCCAGTACGCTACCACCTCTCCCGGAAGCGCTCCCGGCATGATTTCCATAGACGACCTCAATGCCTCGGCACCTGCGCCAGCTCCTAAGACACTTTCGAAACCGAAGAAGTCGGGAGCGCCCACAGCAAAAGGCGAAGTTTTTGCTATCCAACTGGCGGCTAACCCGGAGGACTTCTCCGCCAGCAAGCTGCGCCGCTACAGCGAGTTTGCCAACATAGGCAATCTGTACACAGTGCGCGAGGGCGGGCTGTACAAACTCCGCCTGGGCGCGTATACCTCCCGAGAGCAAGCAGAAGCGGCCCTGGCGCAAGTATCTACAAAGATCCGAGATGCCTTCGTGGTTCGCGAGACACAGGCTGCTCCAGAGATATTGGTGACCGATGCGCCACAGACGCCCTCACCGTTAGCTAAAGGCCCCGTAACCTATTTTGCCTCGAGCGCGCCCAAGCAGCGCTATGCCGTGCAAGTAGCCTCTTCACCCGCCGAAAAGCCGCTCCAGCTCAACGATTACACCGCTCTGAGCAGCATCGGACCGGCATACATCCGCGCCGAAAACGATTACATGCACGTGCGCGTGGGTCCGTGGGATACGCCCGCCCAAGCAGAGGCCGCCCGCGCAGATATTGCTCGGCGCGGCTTTCCCAGCGCGGTAGTCGTACTCGAAACCGACGCCGCAGCAGGCACAGCGCCCCTTGCGCCCATGAGCGTGTCGGCTAACCCAACAGCACCCGTACTGTACAGTGCGCCGACCAGTTCCACTCCTGTCCGAGAATACTACGTCCGCCTCTGCGCTGTGGAAAACCCCGACCGATTTGACGCGCGCCAAGTCGAAGGTTTGGGCGGCCGACTGGAAAAATGGCCTCTACCCGACGGAAAGACGACTGCTATCATGCTCACCGGCCTTTCGGGCTTAGAAGAAGCGAAGCGCATCACCGACCAACTGCGCGAAAAAGCATTTCCAGACGCCTACATCATCCAAAACGAGCAAGGCAAGATGAGTCGCTTCCGCTATTGATGCGCGCATTGCTCCGGCCTCGATAGCCGGAGCAATGCGTTTAATACATCACCATGCGGCGGCGAGCTACGCCGTATTCGCTTTCCAGTTGATACGCATAGATGCCCGGCTCTTTAAGGTCAGAGCGACGCACCAATATGTGGTTTTCACCTTTGTCGAAGGCTCCGCTCTTAGAAAAAACCTCTCGCCCCGTGCTGTCGAAGACGCGCAACACTATGCGGCTGCTCGCGGGAAGAGTAAACCACAGGAGCGTCATCTCAATGAAGGGATTTGGGGCATTTTGCAGCAATTCCATGCCGACAGCACTGGTCGTTGGGCTCGTATAGACGGTGTCGTTGCGGCTACTCATGAGAAAAGACGAGTTGATAGCGATTAATAATGATCTAAGTGGTTGCACTCTATTTGCCAAAACTTGTGCCAAATACGGCGAGACACCGTCGGCAGGCTTTAAATTCCATATTTTCCCGGAAAATTTTCTCAGTATAAAACCGAATATGTCGCTATATTTGCACCTAAATCTGCGGGATTAGCTCAGTTGGTAGAGCGTCAGCTTCCCAAGCTGAAAGTCGCGAGTTCGAGTCTCGTATCCCGCTCCAAGCGATGGGCATCGAGAGCTTACTCTTGATGCTCGTTTTGTTTTACGGTAATGCGGCACTTGAGGTCATGGCAACGCTTCGGCGTGTTTGTAGGGCTCAGCCTGACAATACTACAGGGCTGTGAAGAGCCTTTTTCCCCCGTAGAGCAGCCTCCTGCAGCGGCAAGCGCCCAATACAGCTACTTTCCTCTACACGTAGGAAAGTACATCGAGTACCAAGTCGACAGCATCATCTTTGATTTTGGGCTTGACGGGAGAACGGTGCGCGACACCGTTCGGCGGCAGGTACGCGAAGAGGTAGTCGATACGTTGCGCGACGATACGGGGGCATTACTCTATCGCATAGAGCGTACGGAGCGCCTCTCCGACTCCTCCGCACCCGACGTTTATCGCGTATGGGGCGCAACCCGAACGTCTGGATGGGCTCTTCGGCAAGAAGAGAACTTGCGCTTCATCCGCCTGGTTTTTCCCATGACATTGCGCACGCGTTGGGACGGGAACCGATGGATAGACCCCTCGTTGGAAGTAGAAGTCGCCGGCGAGCGCATCCGCCCCTTCGTCAACTGGTCTTATCGAGTAGACTCTATAGACGTGCCGACACAAATTGGAGCCTTTTCTTTCGACTCCGCGCTGGTCGTCACCGAGGTCGACTATTCTAATGCTATCGAGCGGCGCTTCTCTAAGGTCTGGTACGTCCGAAACATAGGGCTTGTCCGGCGAGAACAATGGATCTTAGACTCCCAATACTGCAACCAGGTGCCTCCGCCTTCCGACTGCCTAACGCGCCCTTGGGAACTCAAAGGCCAAAAAGGCTATATCCTTAGGCAAACCATTCTTCGCTACAATTGACACCGGTGCGCTACGTACAGATAGGCTTTACTCGCAAAACCCACGGCATTCAGGGCGAGCTCAAGATCGCCATAGAGCCACCCTTCGAAGACCTTTTCTTCGAGGTAGAGCGTGTCTTCTTAGAGATAAAGGGCATAAAACAGCCCTTTTTTATTAAAAGCATTCGCGGCGGAAACGCTCTGATCGTCGCCTTCGACGACGTCAATAGCCGCGAACAGGCGGCCCTGCTGCAATCAAGGCCGGTGTTTCTGCCGGAAGCCGAAATACCCGACACCCTTCTGTCGCTCTTAGAAGAGCGCTCTCCCTATGAGGAGTGGGTCGGCTATTGGCTAATCGACCAACAAATAGGGTCAGTAGGTCCCATTCAGGCCGTGATAGAGATGCCCCAACAGTGGATGGCCGTAGTCGCGTACCAAGGGCGCGAAGTGCTTGTGCCCTTAGTCCCGGCCTTCATCACCGCCGTAGATAGCGCAGAGCGCCGCCTCATGATGGACCTTCCGGAGGGATTACTGACGCTTCGGTAGCTCGAAAGCAGTATCCCGTAGCTATGGCCAAGAGCAAGAAGACGCACAACACGTATGGCTCGGCCCACACCTTAAAAAATTGCGCCAGCCCTCCGAGCACGGCTGTGCCGGCAGCTAATAGCGCCAAGACGCGTTCCAAACATCTCTTTTTTTGCCAAAAATAAGGTGCTACGCCCGCAAAATACAGCGCTATACCAGCCCACTTAACCGAAGAAAAGAGCCTAACCCGCACGAAATCCGCTCCACCCGGCCCGAACGTCTCGGAATCGTACAACAAGAGCAGGGTCTGAATAGCGCTGTTTTCCGCCCAATCGAGTAGGCCAATGAATAGGGACACCCCTCCTAAAAATAGAAAGTAGCCTCGGTGGCGGCGGTAAGCTATGGCGACGGCGAACAGCACCATAAACAACACATAAGCCGCTGCAAATGCGTTGTCGCGTCGAGTGCTGGTCCAAAGCACGCGCATGCGCTCGGTGCGATGCGGCTCCGTTCCTAAGAGGGCTTCTAACGTTTGAGACGAGGCATTCCATTGAATGGCTATTACCGCATCTCGGAACGGCTCCGGCGGGTCGAAAGAGACGCGGCGCAACGGCCACGACATCCAGACGGCTGCAACCAGGGCAATCAATCCCATCGCTCCGGCCGGCAGTAAGGGACGCGCTGTCAGTACACTCTGGATGCGCCTAAACATCTCGTCCCAAAGATATGCTTTTCAAAAAACTACTTCTCCACACCTGGCACTGCAGAGAAGCAGTTGCGAAACACCGGCATGCGCACCGCTCAGCGCTTGTCTATCATCTGAGTGCGCAACACATTGCGCTGGCGGTCTTGCAGCTGCACCATATACATGCCCTTGGGAAGGTCGCCAACGGGCAGATTGGAACCCTTTGAATATTCGAACTCCTTTACCTTCTTCCCTACCAAATTGTATAACAACACAAAACCAACGGTTTCGGCGGGGTCATTTACCGAGATATACTCGGTAGCCGGATTAGGGAAAACCGATACATCGGTGCGAACAATGTTTTGGGCGAGCAACGTGCTGACCGACAGGGTTAAAGCGATTAAGAGCAGTAACAGAGGTTTCATACATGCCAAATTTTCGCGATGAAGGTATATTGGTTTAACACAAAGAAAAAGAGGGAGTTCCCTATTTTAGTAAAAGTTAACTTTTTCGGGGGTGCTTTTGGCTATAAATGTCAAAAGGCGACCAAAGGTTACCACTGCGAAGGCAATATTTTTCAAAGATAATTGGTGCCACGCTCGGAGTTGCTTTGTATAGCGGTGAAGGCTGTCGTCTATTCTTTCCTGGGCAAATACCATGCGAGCGCTTGCTCTTTCCGAAAGGAAAGAGGAGCGATGTATTCGAGGTGTTTTTGGGCAGGCCCTTGTACTGTTTGCTCCTCTATGCTAGGCGAGCGGCCTATTTTTTAACCCTTCGGAACACTTCTCGTCCGTGGATCAGGTCGCGATAGCGGAGCCAAGAAGTCGAAGTGGTGAAGAACAGTTGGGCCACACCGACGGTGCAAACGCGGCCCTGTCGATTCATACAAAAGTCGTTTTCGGGGTCACCGATACTTCCCTGTAGATGCAGCCGCCGAACGGCTTGAGGATTGGGTTCAGGATGCTGCAACAGCCATTTTCGAAATACCTGTTCTCGCGCAGCACTCACCTCCGAGTCGTACAAAGTGACGGAACACCAGAAATGCGGCTGATCGATAGGCTTGGCGGTTAGGTATCGCTGTTGGCCGTCCCAACGAAACTCCAACAATTCATTGCCGTCAGCATACAGCAATGTGAAGGGTTCAATGCCCTCCAAGTCGTACGTGCGGAAGAAGGTAGCGGGTTGAGGCAAGCGAGCAAAATCGAGCAGTACCCAGCCGCGGCTGCGGCGGTAGGGCGGTGTGCGGCGATGTCTAACAAAGGCGCCATTGAGCAGGCAGGCGGCAAAACCCGTGCTGGCGGCTACGATCCACGTCCCTCCGGCCTCAGCGTCGCGCGGGAAAAACAGTCGGCGCTCTCCCTCCAATTCTACTGCAATACCGGGGGCAGAGCGACTTGGAGCCTCATCGCGGTTGTGCGTAAGGACAAAACCTCCTTCTACCGGCAGATATGTCGCAGTGCACATGCGCAAAGCAGCCTTTCCCTCCAAAATTACATTAAGGACACAAACTCGTCGAATAAATACCGAGCATCGTGAGGGCCAGGACTGGCCTCTGGATGGTATTGGACGGAAAAAGCGGGATAATTCTTGAGGCGTATGCCCTCGATAGTACTGTCGTTAAGGTTGATGTGAGTCGCTTCCACAATAGACGGCGAGTCGTAGACGGCCTGCTCCAATACGCCAAAGCCGTGGTTCTGGCTGGTAATTTCGCCGCGCCTCGTGCGCAGATTTTTCACCGGGTGATTGATGCCGCGATGTCCGTGGTGGAGCTTGTAGGTGGGCAGCCCTACGGCTAAGGCCAAGATCTGCTGTCCTAAGCAAATGCCAAAGACCGGTTTGCCGTCTTCGAGCATTCGGCGCGTCAGCGCCACAGCATAGTCCATGGCGGCAGGGTCGCCGGGGCCATTCGACAAGAAGTAGCCGTCCGGATTCCAAGCCTTCACTTCTTCAAAGGGCGTATGGGCCGGAAATACGCGCAGGTAGCAGCCGCGCGCCGCCAAACAGCGGAGGATACTGTGCTTGACACCGAAATCCATCACGGCAACGCGATGGGTCGCCGTGTCGGGGTCGCCCCAAAAGTAGGGTTCCGGCGTCGTCACACGGCTGGCCAGCTCCAACCCAGCCATAGAAGGCGTTTCCTGTAGGCGTCGGCGCAGTTCTGCCACGTCGCTGATCTCTGAGGAAATGATGGCATTCATAGCGCCTCGGGTACGGATATGCTGCACTAAGGCACGCGTGTCTACGTCACAAAGGACTACCAGCCCTTGGCTCTCCGCCCAGTTTTGCAAGCTGTCGTCGGCAAGAGTGCGGCTGTAATGCGCACTAAAATTGCGGCAAACCAAGCCAGAAATCTTGACGCGATCGCTTTCGACCTCCTCCCTCCGGACACCATAGTTGCCGATGTGGACATTGGTCATGACGAGGATCTGCCCAAAATAGGACGGATCGGTAAAAATCTCTTGGTACCCGGTCATGCCGGTATTAAAACATATTTCGCCGGAAACGGTACCGATCTTGCCAGCAGCACGGCCTCTAAACAGCGTGCCGTCTTCAAGGAGCAGCAGGGCTTGGGTCATGTCGTTTTTTGGGCTGCAAAGGTCTAAAAAAGAATGCAGCAGCCTACGGTAAAATTCATTTCTCCCAGCGGTAAAGTCGGTTTACAAAAAGATAAAATAAAAAATAAAATGTCGGATGTCGGTCGCAAAGGCACGTTTCGAATGTTCTTAGTCTTAAAACAGTACCTTCGGCATGAATTTTGGCTCCACGCGATATTCGAAAGAGCCTTTCATCCTACAAATCATCCCATCCCAAACAACAATCGATGTGCGGTATTTCAGGCATAGTCCATTTTGACGGTAGACTGGCAGAAGAAGCTCCTATCCGCGCTATGATGCAGGCCATGAAACACCGCGGCCCTGACGATGAAGGTTTCTTCATCGAAGGCTCTTTAGGACTGGGCTTCGTTCGGCTCAGCATCTTAGACCTCAGTCCAGCGGGGCATCAGCCCATGTTCTCTGCCGATGGGCGCCTGGTCATCGTATTCAATGGAGAGATTTTTAACTACGTCGAGCTGCGCGAAGAATTGCGCGCTATGGGCTATGCCTTCCGTACTCAGACAGACACGGAAGTCATCTTAGCGGCCTGGCAGGCATGGGGGGAGTCCATGTTGCACCGCTTCAACGGCATGTGGGCTTTCGTCCTGTACGATCGGGAAGCCAAAACCCTATTTGGAGCGCGCGACCGCTATGGAATAAAGCCTTTTTTCTACACCATCGACGGCAATCGCTTGCTCTTTGGCTCCGACATCCGCTCCCTCACCGCGGTGCTGGGCCGAAAGCCGTCGCCCAACGACGAAGCTATTTTTCACTTTCTCGCCTTCAATCGCACCGACTACGACGAAAGCACCTTTTTAAAGGAAGTCCAGCGGCTGCCGCACGGCCATTGTTTTCGACTACACCTTTCTCCGACAGCGCCCTCACTACAAGAGCAGTGGCGGCCACAGCGCTGGTACGATTTGCGGCGCGAACTCAAAGAGCCCTTTACTTGCGCAGAAGAATACCGCGCCTTGTTTGCCTCGGCTGTGGGGCTGCGCTTGCGCAGCGACGTCCCCGTAGGCGTGTGCTTGAGCGGCGGCTTAGACTCGTCGAGCATTGTATCTGTCTTGCTTAAAGACTATCAGAAGCACGACTTCAACACCTTTTCTGCTGTCTACGGCGACGGCATGCACGGCGACGAGTCGCCCTACATACGGCTCTTTGAGGGCAAAGTTGCCCACATGCACTTCACTAAGCCTACGGCAGAGGCGCTCCTGGCTGACTTAGATGACCTGACTAAAGCGCAGTATGAGCCGGTACCGAGCAGTTCGACCTATGCGCAGTACCGTGTGATGAAGCTGGCGGCAGAACGCGTGGTGGTGTTGCTCGACGGCCAGGGCGCCGACGAGTCGCTCGCCGGTTACCACTACTTCTTCGGCTTTTACTTCAAAAACCTCCTTCGCCGAGGTCGGCTGAGCACCCTAGTTCGAGAGGTAGCGCATTACCTATCCAACCATCGCTCGCTGTACGGCTTAAAGAGTTGGGCGTTTTTCTCCCTGCCAGCAGCCTGGCGAACGCGCACCCGAGTGATGCAGCGCGGCTACCTGCACCCCGACTTTTACCACGCCCACGCGAATGGGCATCGCGTCATATCGGAGGAGTTATACGGTTCCGGCTCTCTGCAGGAGGCGCTCATCAATCACTTTGAGTACAAGTTGGAGCATTTGCTCAAGTGGGAGGACCGCAATTCGATGTGGTTCTCTTTAGAGGCCCGCGTGCCTTTTTTGGACTACCGCCTAGTAGAGCGCACCTTAACCTTGCCCGATGAGTATATCCTCCAAAACGGCATGACAAAAAGCATTCTGCGCGAGGCGATGAAAGGCACACTTCCGGAGCCCATTCGGTTACGGCGCGATAAAATTGGCTTTGAAACGCCTGAGGCCGAGTGGTTCCGTACGCCGGCCTTTCAGCAGCACGTAGAAGCCGTGCTGCACTCCGACCTCTTTGCCCGAGGTGGCATTGTCGACGCAGCTAAGGCGCGGGAGCTTTATCGAAAACACCTCGCTCGGGCAGGCAACTACTCGCGCGAGATTTGGAAGTGGATCCACTTGGAAAAATGGTATAATCAGTTCTTTCTCGACGCATGACTTTGCGAGACGCCCTATTCAAGTGCCTGCGCTATTCCGGCTTGCCCTGGCTGCTGCGCCACACGGTGCAGCGGCGGCGCGTGACGCTGGTCATGTTTCACGACATCGCGCCGGACTATGCCGAGCGCGCCTTTGGCTTTCTAAAAAGGGCGTACAACGTCATTGCTCTCGAGGAATATCTGCGCGCGCGTCAGACCGGGCAGCAATATCGGCTGCCGCCGCGCGCCCTAATCATCACCCTCGACGACGGACATCGGCGCAACCGCGAGCTGTTGCCCATCTTAGAGCGGCTCCGACTTCCGGTGACCATCTTCCTGTGCGCGGGCATCATAGGTACCTATCGACACTTCTGGTTTACTTACCGCCATCCCATGCTGAGCACAGAGCAGCTAAAGCGGGTCTCCAATAGCGAGCGGCTACACCTCCTCGCTCAGGCGGGCTTCGACCCGCAGGGCGAATGGGCCCAACCGCAAGCGCTGTCGCATCAGGACATAGAGGCGATGCGGTCGCGCGTGGACTTCCAAAGCCACACCCTTTTCCACCCCTGCCTGCCGCATTGTACCGACCAGGAGGCGTGGACAGAGATTGCCGAGTCGCGACAGGTGCTCGAACAGGCCTATGGCTTGAGGGTGTACGCCTTGGCTTTCCCTAACGGCGACTACAGTGATCGCGACATCGAACTGGTCCGCCGCGCCGGCTATACGTGCGCCATCACGGTAGATTTTGGCTACAACACGTTGCAAACCGACCCGTATCGCCTGCGGCGCCTAAGCATCGACGATACCGACAACGAGGATGCCGTGTGCGTCAAGGCCAGCGGCCTGTGGACACTGCTAATGGCCCTGATAGGGCGCAGGCGCTGGAAATCGCCCTACTACGCCGGCCCTGCAGCGCCTGAGCCGTCGGCCTATCGCAAAACACGTTCTCTTCATGTAAAGGATTTGTCTAACTAACCTATGCTATACACCTCCTACGCCGATTTAAAGCGAGCCGGTTGGGTCGACACCATAGACCGATTTGTCGAGGCACACCCCGACGGTAATTACTTTCAGAGCACCGAATTTTTCCGCCTCATCGAGTCGGTGAAAGGATACCGGCCGGTTCTGCTCATTGCCATCAATGGCCGAGGGGACTTAGAAGGGGTGCTGTTGGGCGTGTTGCAGTCGGATGGAAGCGGTCCCAAAGCTTGGCTATCGCGCCGACTCATCGTATGGGGCGGCCCTATTGTAGTGGATCACGCTGTTTCCGTAGCTCGCGCGCTGTTAGAAGCGCTGACGCGCTACGCTCGCCATCGAGCCATATTTATCGAATTTCGCAACTTTTTCGACTGCACCCCTCTTCACGAGGCTTTCGCATCGTGCGGGTTTCGGTTCAAACCCCATCTAAATTACTTAGTCAAAACCGACAGCATAGAGGCAGCTAAGGCAAGGCTGAGCAGCAATCGGCGCCGCCAGATCAAGACCAGTTTGGCGGCGGGCGCCGTTGCTATGGAAGCGCAGAGTGAGGGGGATGTGTTGACCATGTACAGCATCTTGGAAAAGCTGTACCGAGAGAAGGTGAAAAAGCCTCTCCCTCACGTCGACCTATTTCTTCAGCTGTGGCGGTCGCCTTCTGCCAAGGTGTTTGTAGTCAAGTACAACGGCGAAGTGATCGGCGGCAGCATTGGCCCCATCTATCGCAATAAGGTATTGTATCAGTGGTACGTCTGCGGCGAAAACGGCCGCATCAGCGGCGTACATCCCAGCGTGTTGGCTTCTTGGGCCCCCATCGAATATGGCGCTACTCACGGCTTCGACCACTTCGACTTCATGGGAGCCGGCCGCCCGGATGAAGACTACGGCGTGCGCGAATTCAAGGCGCGCTTTGGCGGACAAGAGGTCTGCTACGGCCGATACGAGCGGGTGCTCAATCGACCGCTGTTTGAAGTGGGCAAGCTCGGACTTAAAATCTATCAATATATCCGATAAAAAATGAGAGTGATCTTCGACATTGGGCATCCTGCCCACGTACACCTGTTTAAGCACTTAGCGCGCCTGCTGATGCAGCACGGACACGAGGTGCTGTTTACGGCTCGCGACAAAGAGTTTGAGCTACAGCTCTTGGAAGCCGAGGGGTTCCCTTACGTCAACTTTGGCAAGCACTATCGCAGCTTGACAGGCAAGTTGTGGGGCTTGCTCCGCTACGACGTAAAGATGTTTTTGACGGGGCTTCGCTTCAAGCCCGACTTATTTGTCAGCCACGGAACGCCCTACGCAGCCCATGCGTCTTTTCTCTTAGGCGCCAAAAACTTAGCTATCGAGGATACCGGTAACATCGAGCAAGTTATCCTATATCGCCCCTTTACCGACGCTATCCTCACCCCGGCCGTGCTGCCCAAAGATTTAGGGCCCAAACAAATTCGCTACAACAGTTACCACGAAATCGCCTATTTGCATCCGGAGTTTTTTACTCCCGACCCGAGCATCCGGCAGTGGTTGGGCGTTGGCGAAGATGAAGACTACGCCGTCATTCGGTTCATCTCTTGGAATGCTACCCACGACGTGGGACACAAGGGCATGAGCGCCGAAGACAAAGTGCGTTTGGTAAAGCAGCTGGCTGAGCGCATGCGCGTGTTTATTACCGCCGAACGCGGCGTATCGGACGAACTCAAACCCTATTGCTTGCGCATGCCGCCCGATAAATTCCACCACGTGCTCCACTACGCCACTTTAGTCGTTAGCGAGGGCACTACGACCGCTGTAGAAGCCGGCATCTTAGGCACGCCTTGCGTGTATGTCAGCACTTTTGTGGATCCCAACTGCCAGGAAATGGAGCAGTTCGGGCTGGTGTTCAACACCACCGAGTCAGGTAAAGTATTTGCCTTAGTGGATAAGGTCTTGTCTGAAGACCGGGAAACGTATCGAAAACGCGGCCAAGCCTTTTTGGCCACTAAGGACAACGCCACGCGCTTCTACTTCGACTTCATCATCAACCGTTATGCACAGAACGGTCAAAAACATCCTTCATCGTCATGGCAACCCGCCTCTTAATTACCGGAGGAGCCGGCTTTATCGGCTCAAATCTCGTCGAGTACTTCCTCGAAGACGAGCGCATAGAGCTGGTGCGCGCGGTAGATGACCTTTCAAACGGCTACGTGGAGAACATCGAGCCGTTTCTGAGCCATCCTCGCTTCGAGTTTGTCCGCGGCGACATCTGCGATTACGGCGTCTGCTGCCAGGTGATGCGCGACATCACAAAAGTGACGCATCAGGCAGCCTTGGGCTCTGTTCCGCGCTCTTTAGAAAACCCCATGCGCACCAACGAGGTGAACGTGGGCGGCACGGTCAACATTCTGTATGCCGCTAAAGAGGCCCACGTGGAGCGGGTAGTCCTAGCCTTTTCCTCCAGCACGTATGGCGACAGTCAAGAACTGCCCAAAGTAGAAGAGCGCATCGGGCGCCCGCTTTCGCCCTACGCCGTGAGCAAATACGCCGCAGAGCTTTATGCTGAAGTGTTTGCCCGCGTTTACGGACTTCCCTTCATTGGCCTGCGCTATTTCAACATTTTTGGGCCAAGGCAAAACCCCAACAATCCCTATGCCGCCGTCATTCCTATCTTTTGTAAGGCATTCTTAGAGGGAACACCGCCACACATCAACGGCGACGGCAATACGACAAGAGATTTTACTTATGTGGAAAATGCCCTCTTAGCGAACGATTTGGCGCTGTTTACGGAAAACAGGGAGGCACTCAATCAAGTATACAACGTAGCCTGTGGAGAGCAGATTAGCCTCAACCAAATGGTAGACATGTTGTGCCAAATAAGTGGTAGAGACCTTCAGCCCACATACGGGCCCGAACGCCCAGGCGACGTCCGACACTCTCAGGCAGACATCTCCAAAATCCGCTGCTACCTAGGTTATTCCCCTCGAGTATATGTGCGAGAAGGGCTTCGCCGCGTCTACCAATATTACGCACATACAGCGAAGATTTCCGCTGCTTCAGCAGCAAACCTTTAAGTATCGACGTATGCGAGACTTTACCCTTAAGGCTTATGGCCAACTTCTCGACGCCTTCTTAGAGGCAGGCTATGCCTTTCAAACCTTTTCCGACTACCTTCAAAAAAGACCCAAGCAACGAGTCATCTTGCTTCGGCATGACGTGGATGCGCGAAAGCAGCATAGCCTCACCTTTGCCCAGATACAATACCAGAAAGGTATCGTCGGCAGCTACTATTTCCGAGTGGTGCCCCAAAGCTACGACGAAGGCATCATCCGGGCCATCTACGACTTGGGCCACGAGATAGGTTATCACTACGAAGACATGGACTTTGCCAAGGGCGACCCGCATCGCGCCATCCAACTCTTCGAGCAGCACTTGGAGCGCCTGCGCCGAATAGTGCCGGTTACGACGATTTGCATGCACGGAAGCCCGCGCTCTCCGTACGACAACCGCGATGTTTGGAAGCACTATTCCTACCGAGATTACGGCATTCTCGGAGAGCCGTATTTCGACCTCGACTTTAAGCAAGTCTTTTACCTCACGGATACCGGCCGCCGCTGGAACGGCTCCGCCGTCAGCGTGCGCGACAAGGTAGCAGATCACTTCGGCTTAGTGTATCGCACTACTTTTGACATCATCGCCGCCGTACGCCAAGGTCAGTTTCCCCCGCGCGCCATGCTCAATTTCCACCCACAGCGCTGGACGGACAATTCCCTACTCTGGAATATCGAAAAATATCAACAACACGCAAAGAACGCCGTAAAATTTTGGCTCATTCGCTGGCGCCAATCGCGCGCAGCCATCCAGGGACACTCACACCCTTCTTAGGGTATATTTTGTAAAATACCTTTACTCAAGTCTATTGCCAAAGGTATTGGCATGATTTTTATGCAAAAAGGTTGATATATTGGCAAATCAGTAGTAAAAAAGGATTTTATGAGATAAAAACTACTCTGCTACTCACCCTCAGGCCCATTTTCCTTGCCCATGATTTGCGAAGCGCGCCCTCAAAATACGGCGTGTGAAGTAAGTTTTTAGTGCAAGAACGGTAACAATTGACGGGCTAAAGTAACATAAAGCTTAGTACGCACTTTTTCCTAATTAATCCTGGGACATTGTTTTACGCCGGTGAGGCATAATACATCTGAAAAACGCTGCGAGTATTCATCCGGATCGGGCTCGCTGTTTGGCTCTTGTCTATTTATTTAATCGCCCCCCAATACAGTACAAGTTCATCTCTCACTAGCTAAAACAAGCACAAGTATGCACGTACTGAACCATTTGAAGGCGGAACCCCAGGTTATTCGCCGGAGGTTGTTGGAGCATTTTCCTGAGGCAGCCGCGGACTTTATCGAAGCGATGGTGCCTGCCTCCGCCTGGTCGGAGGCCATCTGCCTGCATACCCTCTACCCTGTTAATGCCAGTGTGATAGGAGGCACCTCAGCGAAGTGCGTCATCAACATGCAGCGCCTTAACGACATTCGATACATCAACAAGTTTTTGGAGTCGGTCAACGAGCACATGGAGCAGGGCGGGTATGTCGTAGGCTGCGTAGACCCGCTACACGTGCGCCGCGAACAGCTGCTGAGGCGATACCCTAAGCCATTTAACAAGGTGTATTACACTTTCGATTATTTGATCATGCGCGTGTGGCCCAAATTACCTCATTTACGGCGCCTGTATTTTGCACTGACCAAAGGACGCGGTCGCGTCATTTCCGAGATGGAGACGTATGGTCGCCTTTTTTCCTGTGGCTTTCGCGTGGTAGACTCGCGCGAAATTGGCGGTCGATTGTACTTTATCGCAGAGAAAGTAAAGGCGCCAGACTACAATATGGAGGCGACCTACGGCCCCTTTATCACCTTAAAGCGCGTAGGCAAAGGTGGAAAAATCGTCAAGGTGTACAAGATGCGAACTATGGCGCCCTACTCGGAATACGTACAGCAGTTTATCTTCGAGCGCAATGGCGCTGGTGGCATCGGTACCGGTTCTAAATTCAACAACGACCCGCGCATCACGTCGGTAGGCAGGTTTATGCGCAAGTACTGGATCGACGAACTGCCTATGTTGTACAATCTGCTGCGCGGCGACTTAAAGCTCTTTGGCGTACGGCCTATCAGCCAGCATTACTTCAGCCTTTTTCCGGAGGATTTCCAGGAATATCGCAAAAGGTTTAAGCCCGGGTTGATTCCGCCGGTATACGTAGAAATACCCAAGTCGCTCGAAGATACGGTAGCCATAGAACGCCGTTACTTGGAGGCATACGAGCGCAACCCGCTGTGGACAGACGTGCGCTACCTATCGATAGCGCTTTACAACATCTTCATCAAGCGAGTGCGCAGCTGTTGACATTTTCGTCGCATCTTTGCTAAGCGACGCGTCCGTGTAGTGCGGATGCCTCCTCGACGTGCTTCCGAAAGGTTTCTTAACTGCCTGATTTTTGACCCTCTTCTGAACATCTATGGCTCATTCTATCTCATCACCTACCCCGCTTTTTTCGGCTGCCTCGAAGAAAAAATCTCAGGCATCGCCCAATCTTCAGCCGCAACCCATAACCGGTAACTACTCTGAGTTCCTGACGACTTTCTTGGAGCGCGGCTATCGCTTTTGCTTCTTTTCTGACCTCAACGAGCCCTTTTTGCAAATCGCCCTTCGGCACGATATCGATTTCGACACGCATTTTGCGCTGCGCATAGCTGAGCAAGAAAAGGCGTTGGGTATTCGCTCGACATTCTTCTTTCTGCTTCGCTCGCCGATGTACAATCCGTTTCAGCCGGAGAACGCCGAAAATATTCTGCGCATTAAAGAGCTTGGGCATGCTGTGAGCATCCACTTCGACCCCTCAATCTATTTAGACTTCGAAGAGGGGCTGAGGAAAGAGGTCGAAATCTTTCACGTCCTCGCCCGAACAGAAGTAAGCATTGTGAGTTTGCATCGTCCGAGCCTTTTCTTTCAACAACACGACACTCCCATAGCCGGCATCGAGCACACATACCAATCAAAGTATTTTCGCGACATTCAATACCTCTCCGACTCGACAGGGGTATGGCGCTATGGGCATCCTTTTCAGACGGCAGCCTTCGCGGAAGGGCGAACTATCCACCTGCTTATCCACCCTATTTGGTGGGTATTAGACGGGGCAACTAACACAGATAAGCTGCGGCAATACTATCGTCAACGAGTCGACGTGTTAAAGGCCGATTTTTCTGAAAACTGCATCCCTTTCCAGCAGTTGCATGGCTACCTGTAAGCGCATAGCCGTGTTTGGCTGTAAGGCCACAACGCGCCTGCTAATAGAGCACTTGGAAGTTCCCTATCCGATTCGCTATCTCGTCACGCTCTCTCCCTCTGTGGGGGCAAAGCACGAGGTGGCGGACTATATGGATCTGAAGCCCTGGGCGGAGGCGCGCGGTATGGAAGTGTATCAGGCGCGGTACTACTCGTTAAAGCATCCAGAAGATATCGCCCATCTGAGGGATCTGCAGCTGGATCTGGCCTTCGTCATCGGTTGGCAGCGGCTCATCCCGGCGGAGGTACTTTCGGAGTTGCGCATCGGTGCCTTTGGCATGCACGGCAGTGCCTCCAACCTGCCGCGCGGGCGCGGGCGCTCGCCCATGAACTGGTCGCTCATCGAAGGGCGCCAGGTGTTTTACACCAACCTCTTCCTGTACGACCCAGGCGTAGACTCGGGCGATGTCGTTGATACGTTCAAGTTTCAGATAACGCCACACGATACTGCGGAGACGCTACACTACAAAAACACCTTGGCCATGAAGTATCTCATCGAGCGAAACATAGAGGGGCTGGTTCATGGCCAATTTCGCCGCATTCCTCAGGACCTGTCGCTATCGCCCACGTACTACCCCAAGCGTACTCCCGACGATGGGCTGATCGACTGGGAAGCCGATGTGAACTCCATCGACCGCTTCATTCGCGCGGTGACGCGCCCCTTTGCTGGGGCATTCACTTTCGTCGGCAGCCAGCTGGTGCGCATCTGGCGCGCTCAGGTATTTGACGTGCACGACTTTGGATACGAGAGGGCTGCCCCCGGAACAATAGTCGCTGTCTTTGAGCGGCGAGCGTTCCTGGTGAAGTGTTTCGGCGGGTTGCTTTTAGTGACCGATTACGAAAGCGATATTCCCCTCGCTCGAGGCATCCGATTTGGAAATGGGGAGCAGCAAATCCGCCATTTTCTGCGCAATCCACAAGGATTTTTCGACCTTCCGGAAAGGTAGGAAGTGCCCGTTGCTTCTCCCTTCCCGTTCAATTCATGGCCACAGAGGAGACAGTATGGGCTGGTCGAGGCTTATGAATATACTGAATGGTCACCTTGCTCAGGAAGGCCGGGTCGTCTATGTGCAGATTTTCCCCCAATAAAAAGGTGTAGGTGCCGCTACAGGTGAACACGGGCTGATTTTCGTACACGCCATAAGTGTAGGGATCGGCCTTCAGGGCAGTGCCGATCTTGAGCGTTTGCATTTGAGCAAAGTGCTTGCTGTCGACCAGCGGCTTCAAATCTCCCAGGGCGCTCTCTTGTGGGAATACGATGTAAAAAAAGCGGCCCTTAGGGTCAACTACACCTAAGTACGGAGCGTTCGGCGTGCGGAAATGGAGCGAAAAAGAGTCGCCTTTGTAGATTACTGTCGCGTCTGTCCATATTTTGGGCGCCACTTGGGCCTCTTCTACCGAGATCGAGGCGGCCGGATAAGATGCCATGGGCAGTTCATGGGGACGCTCCTTCCAAGGAAGCACCCATAGAATTACGGCGAGGGGTAAGCTTAAACCGATGAGTACTTTCATAATCGGCAGGGTTGGTTAAATACTCCTTTGTCGTAGATTAAAAATTCATGCCAACATGCAGCTAACTCCATAAATATCGGTTAAATTTTTTAAATGGTGCGAAAACCTAAGGCGATTTATCTTACGGCAGTTTTGCAAAAGGTAACGGCCTTTTCTGAAAGTGAAGGGCACTATTTTCGAGAAGCCCTGTTGGCGTGGCATGCCGGTTTCGAGCGCTCCATGCCTTGGAAAGGCGAGCGCGATCCCTACAAGATTTGGCTTTCAGAAATCATCTTGCAACAGACGCGGGTGGAACAAGGGATGCCCTACTACGAGCGATTGGTGGCCGCCTATCCTACGGTAGAGGCCCTGGCTCGTGCACCGTTGGAAGAATTACTCAAGCACTGGCAAGGACTTGGATACTATGGCCGGGCCAGAAACCTACACGCAGCCGCCCGCCACATTGCTTTGGAACGCGAGGGTATCTTTCCGCGCTCCTTCGAGGAAATTCGCGCGCTCAAGGGCGTGGGCGATTACACGGCAGCCGCTATCGCCTCCTTTGCGTTCGACCTACCCCACGCCGTCGTAGATGGCAACGTCTACCGCGTGCTGGCCCGCTTTTGGGGCATTGAAACGCCTATAAACACCCCCGAAGCGCGGCCGCTGTTCGCCGAATTAGCTCAAGCGCTGCTCGACCCGACCCGCCCAGGCACCTACAACCAGGCCATCATGGACTTGGGGGCGCAAATATGCCGCCCTCGGCAGCCCTCGTGTGGGCAGTGCCCCCTCCACGCGCGCTGTAAGGCCCGGCAAAACGGACGCCAAGAAGCCTTGCCGATAAAAAAATCGCCCTCCCCGCGCCAACACCGCCTCTTCCTCTACGCCGTCTTCCTAAAAGGCGACGCTGTCTGGATGCAACAACGCCCCGCAGGCGACATCTGGGCAAATCTGTACGAGTTCTCCCTCCTAGAAGTCCCTCCTCCACTAACCGAACTGCGCGCTACGGAGCAGCGGCTGCTGCAGCATTTTGTCCCTCAGGGCCCCGCGCCTACTTTAAAAGCCATTCATGGCCCCCTCCGGCAGACTCTGTCGCACCGCGTCGTGCACGCCCTCTTTTACGTATTTGAGTTTTCGCCTGATGAAACCATCACCCCCCATTCCTCCACTCCAGCAGCAGAATGGGTAAGACTATCGGAAGTAGAAAAAAAGGTACCTTTGCCCAAAATCATCGCTCAATTTTTCCGGGAAAAACTCTTATATTGCTCCAAAGATCAAAGTGTCCATCTCTTAAACTGCATTAGCCATGATTAACAAGGTAACTCTTATCGGGCATCTCGGCGCAGACCCGGAAGTTCGGCATTTGGAAGGCGGCACTAGCGTGGCGCGTTTTTCCTTAGCGACAAACGAGAACTATCAAGATAAGGGAGGGAATTGGCAGACCCAGACCGAGTGGCATAACGTAGTGGCGTGGCGCAATTTAGCCGACCGCGTCGAGCGCTATCTGAAGAAAGGCATGTTGGTGTATGTAGAGGGCAAAATCTCCTATCGAAAATACACTACTCAGGAAGGACAGGAGCGCTATGTCACCGATATTGTAGCCAATAATATCCGCATCTTGGAGAAACGCGACAGCAGCGAAGCCGTAGAGGCACCCTTGTCGACGCCCCCGGCGGCCAGTCCCGCGCCAGACGACGACCTGCCCTTCTAAGGTTTACCACCGTAGGGCGCCCCCACCAGTAGCACCCAATGTGTGCCGGAGCGCCCTACGCCTATGTGGCGAAAGGTATGGCCCAACATGTTGGAGCAGTGCCCTGCGCTGTGTTGCCAGCCTTCCACTACGCTTTCTGGAGTAGGGTACCCCCAAGCGATGTTTTCGGCGATAAGGCTCCATCGGTAGCCGGCGCGAAGGGCGCGGTCGCCAGGGTCGACCCCTTCGGGCGTACTGTGGCTGAAATAGTCGCGCTGTTGCATGTCTTCGGCATGGGACTGAGCCGCTCGAACCAGGCGCCCATCGACGCGTAACGGCGGGGCAGGGTCGAAGACTTGGCCATTAGGACAGCGGCACCCCGTAGCGCGCAGGGCATTTACTGCTCGAAGAACGCCGCGAACGGCGACCGTATCGATGCCTCCAGTCGGATAAGTCTTTAAAGCCGGCCCCTGATGAGGGCGCCAGTGGAGCGCGAAGGCGAACAAAAGCAATAGCGGAGCGGTTTTCATTGGACTTTACTTTTGCGATGTTTTCCCCTCAAAAGGAAATCCCCCGACACAAAGAGAGAGCTAATTTATGCAGCAGCGAAAGTGGCGGATAGCTCCGAAAACAAAAACGAGTATTTTTACGCGAGAATTTTGTAAGTAGAATATTTCGGCAATGGCACCCGAGCCGTTCGAGAAAGACTACGATTACATCGTCATTGGAAGCGGCTTTGGCGGCTCTGTGAGTGCTCTTCGTTTAGCGGAGAAGGGCTATCGCGTACTGGTCATAGAAAAGGGCAAGTGGTACCGCGCCGACGATTTTCCGCGCACCAATTGGCAGCTATCGCGCTGGCTGTGGATTCCAGCGTTTCGGTGGTTCGGCATCATGAAAATCACCATCTTTCGCCACGTCGGCTTTATCTCGGGCACGGGGGTTGGCGGCGGATCGCTAGTGTATGCCAACACCTTACCGGTGCCTAAACCGGCTTTTTTTCGATCGGGCAATTGGAAGGACTTGGCCGATTGGGCCTCCGAGTTGGCGCCGCACTACGAGACAGCGCTGCGCATGTTGGGAGCAGCACCCACTCCGCAGCTTTTCGATAACGACCGCGCCTTAGAGGCATTGGCCGACGAGATTGGACAGAGGGAGCATTTCGGTCCCACTACGGTATCGGTATACTTTGGCCAGCCGGGCCAAGCGGTACCTGACCCTTATTTCGGAGGGAGAGGGCCGGAGCGCTCTGGCTGCATCTTCTGCGGCAGCTGCATGACCGGCTGTCGCCATAACGCCAAGAACTCTCTGGACAAGAATTACTTGTACTTAGCGCAGCAGTGCGGAGCGGTCATCTTGGCCGAGCACGAGGTGGTCGATGTGCGCCCGGTAGGTGCTGAAGACGGCAGCGATGGCTACGAGGTCACCTTTAAACCCTCTACGCGGCTATTGGGTCGACGGCGCACGCTGCGCACTCGCGGTGTGGTATTTGCCGGCGGGGTATTAGGCACGGTGGGGCTCTTGCTGAAGCTGAAGCGGCGCTCTCTACCGCGCCTATCGGAGCGCGTAGGCTGCGACGTGCGCACCAACAACGAGAGCCTCATCATGGTCACCCAATTGGAAGGCGACGCCGACCTATCGCGTGGGGTTGCCATCGGCTCTATCTTGCACACCGACGAGCACAGCCACTTAGAGGTATGCCGCTATGGAGCGGGCTCCGACGCTTGGCGCATTTCCCTCCTGCCTTATGTTACAGGGCCTAATGTGTTTGTGCGCCTCTGGTGCATGGCGATGGAGCTGTTGGGTCACCCGCGCACGTGGTGGAAATTTTTGCGCATAAAGGATTGGGCTCGGAAAACCACGGTGTTGTTGTTTATGCAGACGCTAGACAGCACTGTGATGCTGCGGCGCGGCCTTTTTGGCAGGATGTATACGGCTATAGAAGGCCAACAAAAGCCCACGGCCTTCATCCCGCGCGCTACCGAACTGGCTCGCCGCATGGAGCGCATCCTCAACGGAAAGGCTACAGCTTTCTTCTTGACGCCTTTGGCCGGCATTCCCGGCACAGCCCACATCTTGGGCGGAGCGGTAATGGGCGACTCGCCCAAGACAGGCGTTATCGACCGAGACAATCGCGTCTTTGGCTACCAGAACATGTACGTCTGCGATGGCGCCGCGGTATCGGCCAACCCTGGGGTCAACCCTTCTTTGACTATTGCGGCCATTGCCGAACGCGCCATGAGTCGCATTCCCCCAAAACAAAAGGTACCAGAACCCTTAACTGCCCTCGAGGAGCCCTTGACCTCCTGAGCGCTTCTCATACCTTTGCACCCGCTGGCGCACTGCACCAGGGATGCGCCGCCGCCTAAGCATATGCAACCACTGTTAGAATGCGTCCCCAACTTTTCCGAGGGACGCGATATGGGTATTATTCGCCAGATCACTGACGCTATCGAGAGCGTAGAAGGAGTTCGCCTGCTCGACGTCGATCCCGGCAAAGCCACGAACCGCACAGTAGTGACCTTCGTCGGCGAACCGTCAGCTGTTGTAGAGGCGGCCTTCCGGGCCATCCAAAAGGCGTGCGCGCTCATCGACATGCGCCACCACAAAGGCGAGCATCCGCGGATGGGCGCCACCGACGTGTGTCCGTTGGTGCCGGTAAGCGGCATATCACTAGAAGAGGCCGCCCATTGGGCGCGGAAGTTGGCCGAGCGCGTCGGTCGGGAGCTCGACCTACCGGTCTACCTGTACGAGGCCGCAGCTACTCGCCCAGAGCGGAAAAATTTGGCGACCATTCGCGCCGGCGAATACGAGGGATTAGCCGAAAAATTAGCCCATCCGGAATGGCAACCCGATTTCGGCCCTGCTCGCTTCAACGCCAAAAGCGGAGCTACCGTCATCGGCGCGCGCGATTTCCTCATCGCCTACAACATCAACTTAAACACGACCTCTGTTCGGCGCGCCAATGCCGTCGCCTTCGACGTGCGCGAGATTGGACGCGTGCTCAAAGACCCCGCCACAGGCAAGCCCCTGCGCGACGAACGCGGCGAACCCTTGCGCCAACCCGGCACTTTAAAAGGCGTGAAGGCGATAGGTTGGTATATCCAAGAATACGGCATCGCTCAGATCTCGATGAACATCACCGATCTGCAAGCCACTCCCTTACACATCGCCTTCGAGGAATGTTGTCGGAGTGCGCAGCGCCGCGGCCTACGCGTAACGGGATCGGAACTGGTGGGGATGGTACCTCTGCGCGTCTTGCTCGACGCCGGCCGGTATTTTCTCCGAAAACAGCGGCGCAGCACAGGGGTGAGCGAGGCGGAGCTGCTCAAGATAGCAGTGAAGTCGTTAGGGCTGGATGAGCTGGCTCCGTTCGACCCACAGAAAAAGATTATCGAGTACCGCTTGGCCGAGGGCGACAAGAAGCCGTTGATCAACGGCAACCTGCGCAGCTTTGCCGACAGCACGGCCTCCGAAAGTCCTGCGCCGGGCGGCGGCTCCGTGAGCGCCTATGTGGGGGCTTTAGGCGCATCCCTTGCCACCATGGTGGCCAACTTGAGCGCCCACAAGCGCGGTTGGGACGACCGCTGGGAATTTTTCTCCGACGCAGCCGAAACCGGACAGCGCCTAAAAGATACTCTCTTGCGCGCCGTAGACGACGACACAGAGGCTTTCAACGCCGTAATGGCTGCCTTCGCTCTGCCTAAAACCACCGATTGGGAGCGCGAACAGCGCCAAAAGGCTATTGAGGCGGCCACCCGACGCGCCATCGAAGTGCCGCTCCTGGTGCTGCGCACTGCCTTGGAAAGCTTTGCCTTGATCCGCCAAATGGTCGAACACGGCAACCCCAACTCCGTTACCGATGCTGGAGTAGGCGCTCTATGTGCGCGCGCAGCGGTATATGGGGCCGCGCTCAACGCGCTCGCTAACATCCAAGGGTTAGCCGACCGCACCTTTGCCCATGCTGTCGCGGAAGAAGTAAAACAAGCACTCCAATCGGCCGACCAGTGGGAGCGAGAAATTCTCCAACAGGTACACCACAAGATGAACGCTTAGCCTTTTTTCCCAACCTACGCTATGTATCTGGATACTTTCGAAGTGATCGGCGGCACACCTCTGCATGGTGAACTGCACCCTCAAGGGGCGAAAAACGAAGCCCTGCAAGTCATCAGCGCCGTGCTGCTAACGGATGAGCCGGTGACGATCTCCAACATACCGGATATCTTAGACGTTCAAAAGCTCATCGATCTGTTGCAAGGGTTGGGTGTTCGCGTGGAGCGCTTAACGGCCGATACCTACCGCTTTTGCGCCGGCGCGCTCGACATCGAGTATTTGGGTTCGCGCGCTTTTTTGAAAAATGCACAGCATCTGCGCGGATCGGTCATGCTCATTGGGCCGCTGTTGGCGCGCTCGGGAAGAGCCGCCCTACCTAAACCCGGCGGCGATAAAATCGGCCGACGCCGCTTAGACACCCACTTCCGCGGTTTCGAACAGCTGGGTGCCGAGTTTAAGTATGACGACGAGCACGACATCTATTACGTGCAACAGCCTATGGGAGGGCTTCGCGGGGGGTATGTCCACATGGACGAGATCTCCGTCACTGGTACGGCCAACGTGCTTATGACAGCCGTACTCACCCCAGGACAGACGACAATCTACAACGCCGCCTGTGAGCCCTACATCCAACAGCTATGTCGCCTGCTTATAGCGATGGGGGCGCGCATCGAGGGTGTCGGCTCCAACCTCCTGCGCATCGAAGGGGTCAAACGCTTGGGCGGCGCCGAACACCGTTGCCTTCCCGACATGATCGAGGTGGGCAGCTTTATCGGTTTGGCAGCCATGACGGCGTCGGATATTACTATCCGAAACGCAGGGGTGGAGCACTTAGGCATTATCCCCCGAACCTTCGAACGCCTTGGCATCGCTATCGAGCGCCAAGGCGACGACCTGCATATCCCGCCGCAAGAGCACTACGAAATCAGCACCTTCATCGATGGCTCCATCTTGACCATTTACGATGCGCCTTGGCCGGGATTTACCCCAGACCTGATGTCCATCGTGTTGGTAGTGGCTACACAGGCGCGCGGGAGCGTGCTGATCCATCAGAAAATGTTTGAGAGCCGGTTGTTTTTTGTGGACAAGTTAATTGATATGGGCGCTCAGATCATCTTGTGCGACCCGCATCGCGCTACGGTCATTGGACTAGACCGCCGCTCGCAGCTGCGCGCCATCGAGATGACCTCTCCCGACATTCGAGCCGGACAGGCTCTGCTCATCGCAGCCTTATCGGCAAAAGGCCGTAGCCTCATCCACAACGTCCACCAAATCGACCGCGGCTATCAGCGCATCGATGAACGCCTTAACGCGATTGGCGCCCAAATAAAACGCATCTGACCTATGGAATGGCAATCGTTCTCGTGGCCTAAAGTGTTTATCGGCATAGGCGTGCTTTTCATTGTGTTAGGCCTGTTGGCCTGGGCTTTGCAAGAGCGTTTGGGCTGGATAGGCCGCCTGCCCGGCGACATTGTCGTTGAACGCGAACATTTTCGCTTTTACTTTCCCATTACCACCATGCTACTGCTGAGCCTGCTCATCAACGCCCTCCTTCGGCTCATCCGCTGGTTATGGCCTCATTGAGTAGAGCAGGTAGCGCTCAGCCATTGCCTTAAGCCACTGCGCCTTTGTTCTCCCACATGAAAATACCTCGAGCATATGCCTTTTAGCCCAACGCCGATTCCCGACGTGTGGATTTTCGAGCCGACGGTCTTTGCCGATGAGCGCGGCTATTTCTTCGAAAGCTACAACCGCCGCACCTGGTTGGAGGTGGGAGTTGAGGCAGAGTTCGTCCAAATCAACCAGGCGCGCAGCCAACGCGGCGTAGTGCGCGGCTTGCACTACCAAGTAGGCAATAAGGCGCAAGCCAAATTAGTGCGCGTCATTGAAGGCGAAGTGTTCGACGTCGTCGTCGACTTGCGCGAGTCTTCGCCCACCTATGGGCGTTGGTTTGGCATCCGCCTAAGCGCTGAAAACCGGCGCCAGCTCTTCGTGCCGCGCGGGCTGGCACATGGGTACGCCGTGCTGAGCCCTACCGCCGAGTTTCTCTATCTGTGCGACAACTACTACTCTCCGGCCCACGAGGGCGGCATCCGATACGACGACCCCACCCTTGCCATCGACTGGGAGATCGACCCCTTTACGGCAATCGTTTCGGAAAAAGACCGCACCTTGCCCTTTTTTGGCGCCCATCGACGCCCCTAATCGAGCCCTACTGCTCGCTTTGTACGCTGGCGCGGCGCCGGATGCTCTCCTCTACATTTGCGCGCTGCCGCTCTATGTCGATCAGCGTCGCTTCTTGGTCTCTTTCGTTTTGCACCAAGTCCTCGCGCGCTTTCTTCAACCGAGCCTCGTAGTTAGCGATATCTTTATTTAGGTTTTCGTTGTCGCGGCGGAGTTTTTTCAATTTGTTTTCTAACTCCTTTAGCTTGTTTTCCTCTGCTTTCACCTCGAGGTCGGCCACAGCCTTTCGCACTTCCCAGTGAAAGCGCTTCAGTACCCGAATAGCCTCCTCTGTCCGCTGAGCGTCGTCGCGGCGATTGAGAAAGAAGGGCCCTACGTCGAACCACACGTTCAGTCTGACGCCCGTACCTACCGCCTCTATTTCTGAATACACCGTAAATGTGCCCGTACTGATGCCGGTGTGCCGACTTTGCGGAGCAGAAAACTCGTTGCGCTTCCCTTTCTTTAGCTTACTGCCAAAGTTGGTTTTGACAAAGTCGTTCCAAACGGTGTTTACCAGCTTAGCGTCAGCCTCCATGAAGGAGACGGAAAATCCTGGGCGAGTGCCGAACGACATGGCGCGCTCTATCTCTTGCACAGCAGACGGTTGCCCATGAACTCCAACCGATAAGAGGCCAACCAACGAAAACAAAGTACCTAAAATGCGCATAGCGATAATGGATTTGCATTTTTTGTGGCGCCCTCGTCTGAGGGCAAAAAGTCTTCTGGAGTTAGTACGCCAATTCTCGCATACGTAACACAAAGATAGGGCGGCCGAGGTTTTGCGGCGGATGAGCGAGTAGAAAAAGATGCTCGCATCGCCTGCGTTTCTAAGAGCCGCTGTTGCGGCTGTTGAGTGCAGAGGAAATCGAGCGCCTCTTTTTACCAATGCCGTGGGTCATCGCAGGAGAAGCGACGAGCGCGGAGCAAACTGTCTTTGAGGATACAAAAGCGCTTTTTTCCCGGTAAAATGCCGTGATGGAGACAGGAGCAGCCCAAGCGTTGTGCGAGGCTATTGGCTTATTTTTGGAGCAACCAAAACTGAGGTTATGTGGAAAAGGCAAGCATTCGTTCTCTGGGGAGTTGTCTGCTCCGTAGTCCTGCCCTTGGTCGGCCAGTCGGGCAATAATCTGCTTCAGAACGGCAGCTTCGAGCAGGGCATTTCGCCGTGGTGGATAGAGGGCGCATCTTATGCTTTGGACCAGCAAGTGGCTCGCCACGGACAGCAGTCGCTGCGGCTGCAGAATGCGCTGGCCCGCTACGATGAGGTAAGCGGTTTAGTGCCGGGAGCAAGTTATCGCATATCGGCGTGGTTTCGCATCAGCGCGAGCAGCAGTGGTTCGGACTGGGGCGGCATCTACCTGCGCGTGTTGGCGTACGACTGGCAAGTGGTGCGCGAGGTGGTATTTACTCCCAACAATCGCCCTACAGATGTATGGTTTAAAGAGGCTCTAACTTTTTCGGCTCCAGCCGACGGCAGGGTTCGGGTGCACTTGGGCTTTTTTGGCGGTTCGGCATGGCAGCTGCTGTT
The DNA here is from genome assembly GCA_037445225.1 of Lewinellaceae bacterium. GTDB lineage: Bacteria > Bacteroidota > Bacteroidia > Chitinophagales > Saprospiraceae > M3007. The sequence goes on from JBBIKW010000001.1 coordinate 204,385, forward strand.
TTGGCTCGACGATGCGCGGCTACTGCCTTTGGGTGCCAACCAACCGCCGGAGATCAGCCAGGTAATGCTCGCGCCAGGGACCACTGGGCTGGCGCCTTGGTCGCTGACGGCAACCGTGTTGGCCGACGATCCCGACGGAGCTCTCCTTTCCAAAGAAGTGGACTTTGGAGACGGCGCCAGGGCGGTAGGACTCACCGACGTTTTTCAGCACACGTACGGCATAGCCGGCACCTACCGCCTGACAGTGCGCGTTGTGGACGACGAGGGCGCTTCCGTTTCTTGGAGCCAATTGGTGCAGGTGACTTCGCCTGCCGGTGCACCGGAGATACGCATCACCTCGCCTACGTCTGCCGGCGTTTGGACGACTGCCGCTGACGCCGTGACGCTGAGCGGCACTCGAAGTGGGTGGAGCGGCGAGCTGTTTTGGATAAATGAGCGAACGCAGCAGAGCGGCTGGCACGCGGTCGATGCGGGTAGCAGCTGGTCCCTGCCGCCCATTCCGCTGGAACACGGAGAAAACGTGCTCGCCGTTCAAGGAGTTACTGCACAGGGGCAAGCCGTCATCGCTCGCTTGACCGTCTACCGCCTCGACCCCACCTACACGGGGCCACGCGTCGTTCAGCTCCACTGCGACGCTCCACAGGTAGCGGCGTGGGCATTGTGGGAATGCCGCTTCCAGTTAGAAACGCGCGGGACAGATCCTTTCCTGCCCTTTGGGCATTTGCCCGGCGACAGCAGCGGCATCACAGCAGAGGCTATATTTGTCGGCCCTCAGGGAACGCTCACTGTGCCCTGCTTTTATCACTTAGGCTACACGCCAGCGGGAGACGATTTGCGCCCTTCCGGCGAATGGCATTGGGCTCTGCGCATGAGCTTTCCTCAGGAGGGCTTATGGTCGGGCAAGCTCCGCGTCGAAGACCGCAGCGGCCGCATAGAGGTGCCGCTTCCACTAGTCCTTGTTTCCGGCAGGGCAGGTAAGGGGTACGTCCGCCCTTCCTCTTCGGACAACCGCTACTTTGAGTACGCCGACGGCACACCATTTCTGCCCTTGGGTTACAACATCAGCGCCGACCGCTCGCTGCCTGAGCTGCAGGAGCATCTACAGGAGTGGAGTAGCCACGGCCTTTCCTACGGGCGCTTTTGGCTATCGCCTCTGTCGCCGTTTTCCGATGCTTGGTCGTCGTGGGCGACGCATCATGCCATGTCGCCTATTGGTTATTTGCCGCCCTCTCTGCTTTCCTACGAGCGCCGATATGGCCGAGGCGAAGTGAGCTGGAAGATCGCATGGCCTCCAATAGCCAATGTCCAGGTACCGTCCATCTTCAGAGGCTTCTGGTCATCGGTGCCCGTAGAGGCTGGCCGCACGTATCGGCTAACAGCGCGCGTGCGCTTAGAGGGCGTAACCGGGTCGGGCGGACTGGTCATCAAGACGGGCGGATGGTTAGGTACAAATGATGTCAATGCCGGCGTGGGAGTGCGGCTGTCTCGGCACGTTTTGCGCGGATATGGCGACTGGGTGTACTTAGTGGGCGAGTGGGCTGCTGACAGCGACCAAATGCCCTTTTTGTACCTCACCTTGGAGAATGTCAGCGCAGGAGCCGTTTGGATCGACCAGTTCACCATGCAGCCGATTGAGCCCAACGGCCGGCTGGGTCCAAATATTTTGGACACGTGGAACGCCAACGCCCACCGCTATGCCGATCCTATCGAATGCCGAAAAGCCGACTTCCTCATTCGAGAAGCGGCGCAGCGCGGCATCTATTACCAGGTGGTTATTTTTGAAAAAAACGACCCTCTGCTCAACCTGTTCGATGCCCGCGGGAACGTCAACCCCAACAAAGGGAGCTTCGAGCCCATAGCCGGCTCCTATTTGGACCGACTGTATGAAGCGTATTGGCGTCAGCTAGTAGCGCGCTGGGGATGGGCACCCTCGGTGGCGGCATGGGAATTGGTCAACGAGGGTGCGCCGGGAAGCTATTTCGACCTTTTAGGGCGCATGGCGCAGTATTTCCGAAGCCATGGTCCATTCCCGCGCATGGTGAGTACGTCTTTTTGGAGCGAATGGGTGCCGGAATACTGGCAAGCCTCTTCAGCGGGCTACGCCGACGTGCATGCGTACGTGCAAACAACGGGCTTCTTGGACGGCTACTGGATAGACGGCCAGTGGTACGACCGACAAGCCCTCCAGCGCGACGCTGCAGCCCTCATCGAAGCATATGGCCATCGCCTGAGCACCGACCCAAAGCGAAACAAGCCCGTCATCATCGGCGAGACAGACTTAGACCGCCCGGGCGACCAGGCACCCGACCCCTTGCTGGCTTTAGACACTGCGGGCGTCTGGCTCCACAATTGGGTATGGGGACACCTATTTGCCGGAGGGGTAAGCGGGCTCATCTGGGACGGCACCAACCTCGAGACCCATCGGCTCTATAAGCACTATCGGCCTTTCACAGCCTTTCTCAGCGGAGTGCCCTTAAACACGGCGCGTTACGCCCCGGCACAGACCCAGAGCGACCAGCCTGCCTTCCGGGTGCGGGCGCTGCTGAGCGCAGCCTATGACGACGCTATCCTCTGGGTGCGCCATCGAGAGCACGCTTGGTGGCGCGTCGTTCAACAAGGAACGCCCTCACCCGTCAGCGGTGCAGTATCGCTGACGGGCTTGCGCCCCGGAAAGTACCGTATTTCCGAGTGGGATCCTTGGACCTTTTCCACCGCTCCTAACGCCGTCTGGGAGGCAGAAGTAGGCTCCGACGGAGCCATAAGCATGGACATCGCTCCTCTGACGCGCGACCGAGCGTGGCGCATTCAACGCCTCTCCACCATCGGTACGACTGCTGCTGTAAAAAACGGCCGCAACACCTTGAAACTATGGCCCGTTCCCTCTAACGACCAGCTCTTCGTCGAAGCGCCCGACCTATCGCCTTCGGAAACAGCCGAAGTGTGGCTGTTTGACGCCAGAGGAGTTCTCCAGCGCCGCACAGCTTGGAGCTCAAACCCGATTTACGTGGGCGACCTGCCGCCCGGCTACTATCACGTCCAAGTGCGTGTACCCAACCGCCTATATGGGGGTACCTGCGCCATCGCGCGCTAACCCATGCCCGTACTACCGAAACGGATTTTGAATATCGGGGTTGTTGACGAATGCCGTATCGGTGAGCGCGTGCAAGAACTTGATGATGGCTCTTTTGTGGTAGGGCGACAGACCAGTATACTGCAACGGCTGAGTGCCGGGAATAGGGAAGCCTATTTGATCGATGAGCGGGTCTTTGTTGGGCGAACTTTTGCCGTGACTGCTGTAGTGGTCGAGCACTTCTTCAAGCGTCTGGAAGCGGCCATCGTGCATGTAGGGCGCGGTTAGGGCGATGTTGCGCAGCGTGGGTGTCCGAAATTTGCCGTTATCGCTTCGCCGGCCATTGACAGCACCCCGGCCCTTATCGGCGAAGTCGTCGAGCGAGGCCGCTTTGTCGAGGCCGTTGTTGAAATACTGGTTGCCTGACAGGGTAAAGCCGCCATGGCAGTGAAAGCACTGAGCATCGGGTAAGCCCACGGCGGCACCTTCTTCAAAGTACATGAGCTTGCCGTCCAGCTCCTCGTCGTCTAAAGCGTCTAAATCGCCCTGTAAGAAGCGATCGAACTTAGACGTACCGCTACTGATGAGTATGCGTTCGAACTGAGCAATGGCCTTCGCCGCCAGCTCCTTGCTGATTTCTTTTCGGTCTCGGATGCCAAAAGCCTTGCGAAACAGCTCCGGATAGGTTGGATGCCGCCTCAGCCGACTGACCACTTCCGGCCAAGTGTTGTGCAATTCAATGGGGTCTTCTACCGGAAGTAGGGCTTGTTCTTCTAAGGTTCGAACGCGACCATCCCAAAAAAGGCCGTTGGTGGCGTAAGCGATGTTCAGTAAGCTCATCGAGCTGCGCCGCCCGGCAATGCCGTCTACCCCTACAGATACCGGAAGACCATCGGTAAAACTCAAGTGCGGCAGATGGCACGAGGCACAGGATTGGGTGCTGTCTATCGACAAGATGGGGTCGTAAAAAAGCCTTCGCCCCAACTGCACGCCGTCTACTGTAAGCGGATTGTCGGGCGGTACCGGCACCTCTGGGAAATGCGCGGGTTTTATGACAGTGTACGGCTTAGGCGTATAAGGAATATGCACAAGGTCTCCAGCAGCAGCCGGCTCGGGAGGCTCCTTCTGGCACCCTTGCCACATCAGCACTCCCCAAAGGAGAGCGAGCCCTAAAAACACCCACTGGGCTAAGGAACGGTTCATGGCATCCGCTTTTTGAAAGTTACTGCATTACCGAAGTGGCTGGCTTGAAGTTATCCATGAGCTTTGAGGCAATGACGACGTCATTGAAGTCGTTCGAGGTGATGTGGTTGTACGGGTTTCTCAAGTCGAGCCATTCGCCGTTACGGACAAAGAGCTTTTGCAGATCGAATGTCACCAAGATTTCCGGTGCTCCTGGCTCCACCCGAATAGGCAGATCAAAAGAGTACTCGCGGAATACGGCGTCGGAGCCGCAGTGGTAAATGAGGCCGCCATCGGGCATGCCGTCTTTGTTTAAATCGACGCGTCCTTCTATTTTATTGAAGATGTAGCCCTTCCACCCTATCCAGTACTCGTTTTCCCGACTCAGCGGATGACCGGGAGCGAAGTCTTTGGGTTGCTTGGCGTTTAGGTCGGGGGGAACGCCATAGCCCAGCCGGATGCCCGTGTATTGCCCTTCCGGCGCTCGAAGTACCAAGGTCACGTCTACAGCGGTATCTGTGGGAGCATCGTCTGGAGTAAAGTCTACCCACTCGATGTCGCTGATTTTTACCGGTACGCCATCCGTTAGCAGAGCAATGCGGCTCATGTAGGCGTTGAAACGAAAGAAATCCACCCAATAGTCCGCGTAGTTGTATTTCGCATACCGAACTAAAGGCTTTCCATCGTATCGAGCGCGGAAAGTAATTCGGACATCTGTCTTCGGAATTACCCCATCCTGGGTGCCCTCGCAGCCTAAGAGGAACCACACGCCCAGGGCCAAGAACCAATAGCTCTTTTTCATACAGTATCAGCTTTTAAGCAAAAGAGTCATCAAATTTATTCAGGTAAAACGCGAATCGCTTCTTCCAGGTTGGCCCAAATTTTCGATTTCCACGCCGAAATGTCGTGGTTAAGCAAATCGACATCGCGGAAAAGCTGGTAAAAATCTACGCGGAGTTTCAAACTCAACGAGCGCCCACGTTCGCGCGTGAAGGGGCCGGCGCTAACAAGTACCTTGCTCGAAAAGTCAGGAGGTGTAAACAGCAGCGTATCGGACGGCGCAGCTGGTAACGTATCGCGCGCGATAACGAGCTTCAGCGCGGCAAAACCAGTGTCCACCCCTTGCCATAGGCTCTCTGACTTAGGACCCAAAGGGTGAGCAGCGGAGACTGAGGGAGACAACACTCGTTGCACTTCATCGGGAAGCCCTACTCGGAAATGCACGTCTTGGAGCGTGCCTAAGAAGCGAAACTCTCCTATGTCGTAGTTCAGTATCGTTCGGCGGAGAAAGACGAAGTCGTCCCTAAAGACCCTATAGGCCGTGTCGGCGCTGGGTGTCAACACCGGCAATTGCGCCGTATCGGAGACGGCAAAGGCTTGCCCATTGTTGAAAAATTGAAAGTCAGACAGATAGAAGACGGCTTCTTTGATGCGGAACCACCGCCCTGGTGCGTATTCGTAGGCCGTGTTGGGCACCCACACTGCGCTGTCGAATCGGGGCTCATAGGTTAGTTGTAAGTGTGGATACGCGCAACAGCAACAGCATGCTCTATCTGCAGATATTTCCAAGTTGAGCGCATCGGGCTCTAAGCAGCCCTCTTTGGGTTCAAAGCAGCCCGACAGCACTCCATAGCTCCACAGCAGTGCGCTGCCCCCAAGACACAGCCTCTTTGCCCAACGCTTCTTCTTGAAAACCGCACTCATCGCTCCTCTTCCACCTGGCGCATAATCTGCCGCACCACCTGTTTCAGCTGCGCGGAGAATTCGCCTTCCAGAATCCAGTAATAGTAATTTTTATCCTTTGCAAAAACCTCTTTGACGGGCATGCCGGCGTATTTGCCAAAGTTGAAGACAGGCGTTCCGTCGGGCAATAGGCGGATGCGCTGCGTGACGTCCAGAAAAGTCAGGTCGTTGGTGAAGTCGTGCAGCGCTTGCATATCGTTTTTCACCGGTGCTGCAACGCGGTTGCCGTTGTCGTCGATGAGGTCTACGCCTTCATAGCGAGCGATCTGGGCTTGCAACACTTCCAATGTAGCGCGCACATCGGCCAAGGCATCGTGGGCATTAGCGAGCTCTTTGCCGCAGTAAAGCCGATAAGCAGCTCGGAGGGTGCGCGGTTCCATTTTGTAGAAGATTCGCTGGACATCTATCATCCGCCGCCGACTGACGTCGAACTCCATGCCCACGCGGGCAAACTCCTCCATAAGCATGGGCACATCGAAGCGGTTGGAGTTGTATCCTGCAATGTCGGCATCGCCGATAAAATCCCAGATTTGTTGGGCCACCTGCGCAAAAGTGGGTTTGTTCGCCAAATCTTTAGGCGTAATGCCGTGTACCGCCATCGACTCCGCCGATATGGGGATGCCAGGGTTGATGAGCGAGTAAAACTCTGCCGGGGCGCGGCCGTCACGAAACATCTTGAGCATGGCGATCTGCACGATGCGGTCGCGAATAACACTCAGCCCCGTAGTTTCTACGTCCAATACCACCAAGTCGCGCGTCAAGTGCAGTTTCACCATGAAAAAAGGGTGGATTTGAATGTACTTTCGCCTACAAAGCTAATGGGAAACGCTCAGAGATTTTTACTGTTGTGCAAGCATTATCGAGTACACCCTCCCGGCGAATATTTCCAACCTGCTCCTAAGCACCTTCAGAAGGGGCGCTGCCGTCGAGCAGCCCTTGCTTGCGCGCCGTCTCCGCATAGCCGTGCAGCTGAATCGGTTCGCGCACCTTGCGCAGGCGCAAATTGAGCATTTCGACAAACAGTGAAAAGAAAATGGCAAAATAAAGATATCCCTTAGGAATAGATCCCTCAATGAAGTGCCCTTGATGCGCCGCCTCGCCGATGAGCGAAAATCCTATGAGCAAGAGAAAGGCCAACCCTAGCATCTGCACTGTCGGATGCTGATTGACAAAGCGGCTCACTGGACCAGCAAAAGCCATCATCACCCCCACAGAGATAACTATAGCGGTGATCATGATGAAGAGATCTTTTGTTAGCCCTACAGCCGTCAAAATAGAGTCGAAGGAAAAGACGATGTTGATAAGGGTAATTTGCACGATAGCAGCCCCTAAGGCGTTGGCACCCGAGCGGATGGGAGGGTCGTCGCTGGCTCGAGGGCTTTCCAACTTGTGGTGTATTTCCGTAGTGGCCTTATATAGCAAGAAGGCGCCTCCTAAAAACAGGATGAGGCTCTGACCCGTAACTATTCCGTGAAGACCGGGAAGGTCTATGTGGAAGAGCGGTTTGGTCATTCCAATGATCCACACCAGCATGAATAGGAGGGCAATGCGCAGCCCCATGGCTAAGAAAAGCCCGATGCTGCGCGCTTTGGGCTGATCTTCCGGGCGCAGCCGGGCAGAGACGATAAAGAGAAAAATGATATTGTCCACTCCCAGGACGATCTCTAAAAAGGTCAAGGTCAGCAAGCTAACCCAAACGCTGCCGGAGGTGAAATCGGGTAAGGTCAACAAGGCCATCATGGCAAGGCTTTGCATTTTAAAATTAGGCCGCAATGTTACGATGAACGCACGGCAAGGGCGCCCTATGAGGAAGCATTTGTTTGTACAGTAACTTCCGGAGCGCTAACGCACGGCTCGGAAAAACCGTATGGTTTCCGCATCCGTAAAATGCCGCGGGCGCAAAGAAGGATCCGTCCCTGCCGCTGCACAAAAGCGAAAGGAGGTGTCGCTGCTCCACTCTAAGATGCCGTACAGCGTCTTCCTCCTCCAAGGCCCCCCCGCCAGTTCCTTCAGGTCTAAGGCTATAGGGTATGTTGCGCAGTCGTACCGGTAAGAGAGGACAACCGTATCCAACAGCTGGCCAAAACGCGTAATCCAGAGCAGTCGGTCTTGGTGAAATGACCACAGGTGTCCTTCCTCGGTCTGCCATTGGCCTTCAAGAGGCCGACAAGGCGCCTCGCGACAGGCGAACCCGACGATAGGGACAGCTATTATGTAAGCAGCCCAAACCCCTGCGGATATTGAAGAAGAAATAGCGTGCTTTGTGCAAAGCGGCATATGGTGCGAAAGACGACGCCGTTTGAGTGGCACAAAAAAAGCCGTTTTTTTTTGAAGCAGGAGCGGCTTTGCTTACAACGAAAAAAAGCCGAACCTCCTTTTAAACAGTTGTTCTACTTTTGCAGGCGGTGGTGCGATACATCCGACAAGGCGCAGCCGTGCTTTTGTGTACAGCATATCTGCTGGTCGGCACGCCGGCCGCAGAGCTGCTCAAGATACCTGTACTCATCGAGCACTATCGCGAACATCAAGCGGAGCTTCCTCACATAAGCTTTTGGGAGTATCTGTCGCTGCACTATTTTAAAGGTACCGTATACGACGCCGACTATCAGCGCGACATGCAGCTGCCGTTCAAAAGCATCTCGCTGGTATCGGTGCTGCTGTTGGCCCTTCAACCTCCCTCAGATACTTGGAGGGCACTGAACCACCCAGGAGAAGATATCGAGGACAAACACCCAGCTTCGCCCCAGAACGAACCCATCTCTCCCTATTTGAGTCGGCTTTATCCTCCTCCCGAAGCATAGCGCGCAGCTATTGTCTTTCCTCCATTTCTCAGCTGCACGGTCGCCTTCTTTCGCAGGAAAGAGGGCTGTCGTTACTCAGTGCAATCCGAACCGATTGCCTTAAACAGTTTTCGCTATGCTTCAAACCATTATTGATTTTTCGATAAAAAACAAGCTTATTGTAGGGTTGCTGGTATTGGCTCTGGTAGGATGGGGTAGCTATCAGCTTACGCGCCTGCCTATAGATGCCGTGCCGGACATCACCGACAACCAGGTACAGGTGATTACTGTGTCGCCCGCTTTGGGGGCGCCCGATGTAGAGCGCCTCATCACGTTTCCCATCGAGCAAGCCTGCAGCAATATTCCCACCCTGAAGGAAATCCGAAGTTTCTCGCGCTTCGGGCTCTCTTTGGTCACCCTGGTTTTCGACGACGCAACCGATATCTACTGGGCCCGACAGCAGATTGCCGAGCGGCTGCAGCAAGTGCAGGGCCAAATCCCTGAAGGAGTTGGCTCGCCAGAGTTGGCCCCCGTAACCACGGGGTTGGGCGAGATCTATCAGTATGTGGTTCGTGCAAAGCCCGGCTACGAGCATCTCTACGACGCCATGTCGCTGCGCACCATTCAGGATTGGATTGTGCGGCGGCAGCTGTTGGGTACCCCCGGCGTTGCCGATGTAAGCACTTTTGGCGGCATGCTCAAACAGTACGAAGTCGCTGTACAGCCGTCTCGACTACAGGCCTTTAACTTGACCATAGCCGATGTCTTTGAAGCGCTGCAGCAGAACAACCAAAACGCCGGTGGGGCATATATCGAGAAAGGCCCAAACGTGCTGTTCATTCGAACGGAGGGCTTGGTCGAGCACATCGATGACCTGCGCCAAATACCGCTCAAAACCTCGCCGCAGGGCATTGTCGTCCGCATAGGCGATGTAGCAGAGGTGCGCTACGGACACGCTACGCGCTACGGCGCCGTGTGTTACAATGACCAGGGCGAAGTAGTAGGAGCGGTGGTAATGATGCTCAAGGGAGAAAACTCTTCTGCGGTAGTGCGCCGGGTGAAGGAGCGCATCGAGCAGATCCGGAAGACTTTGCCCGAAGGGGTGGAGATAGAGGCGTTCCTCGACCGCACCAAGATGGTGAACAGCGCTATTGCGACGGTTAAACGCAATCTCATAGAAGGGGCGCTCATCGTCATCTTTGTCTTGGTGTTCTTTTTGGGCAATGTGCGCGCCGGGTTAGTAGTGGCTTTGGTCATTCCGCTATCGATGCTCTTTGCCGTAAGCCTCATGAATGCCTTTGGCGTTAGTGGAAACCTCATGAGTTTGGGAGCCATCGACTTTGGACTTATCGTAGATGGAGCGGTTATTGTTGTAGAGGCCGTCATGCACCGGCTGAGCCACAACCCTCAGTATGTAGGGGTAGCGCGTATTGGCCGCGAGCAGATGGACGCCGAGGTGTCTGTTTCCGCCGGCCGCATGATGAGCGCTGCTGTCTTCGGACAGATAATCATCCTCATCGTATATCTGCCGATCTTGGCCTTAGAGGGTATTGAAGGAAAGATGTTCCGACCCATGGCCCAGACCGTGTCCTTTGCTGTGTTGGGAGCCCTATTGCTGTCGGTGACCTACGTGCCAGCGGCCAGTGCCCTGTTCTTGAGTGCCCGCCTAAGCCATCGGCAAAGCTGGAGTGACCGGATGATGGCCTATTTGGAGCGCCAACACCAGCGCCTGTTGGAAGGTGCTTTGCGTTGGCCCAAGGCAGTGCTGGCTACGGCATTGGCGCTCTTTTTGGCTGCTCTCGCCGTGCTGACACACTTAGGCGGCGAGTTTATTCCGGAGTTGGAAGAGGGCGATTTTGCGGTGGATACGCGCGTGCTGACCGGTAGTAGCCTGCACACCACCATCCAAACCACCCAAAAGACAGCCGGCATCCTCCTGCGCCATTTCCCTGAGATTGAAAAGATCGTCACCAAGATCGGCTCTGGAGAGATCCCCACTGACCCAATGCCCATAGAGGCCGCCGATATGATGGTCATCCTCAAAGACAAGGAGCAGTGGACGTCTGCAGGCAGCTTTAATGAATTGGCAGAAAAGATGTCGGAGCGCCTAAAAGCCATTCCTGGCGTTACGGTGGGCTTTCAGTATCCCGTCCAGATGCGCTTCAACGAGCTAATGACGGGTGCCCGCCAAGACGTGGTGTGCAAAATTTTTGGCGAAGACCTCGACACATTGGCCCATTATGCCCACCGTTTGGGCGACCTCGTCCGACGGGTAGAAGGAGCGCGAGACGTGTATGTGGAACGCATAAAGGGCATGCCGCAAATTGTCGTGCGCTACCGACGCGAAGCGATGGCGCGCTTTGGGCTGCAGGTGAGCGAAGTCAATCGCGTCGTCAACGCTGCGTTTGCAGGCAGCGTGGCCGGACTGGTTTTTGAGGGCGAGCGCCGCTTCGACTTGGTAGTGCGCATGGCCGAGAGCGAGCGCCGTAGTATCGCCGACGTGGAGGCGCTGCTGCTCCCTACTCCAGCGGGCACTCAAGTGCCGCTAGGGCAAGTGGCCGACGTCCTGCTTTACGAAGGTCCCAACCAAATCCAGCGGGAAGATGCCAAGCGCCGCATCATCGTCGGCTTCAACGTGCGCGGACGCGACGTCCAGAGTATCGTCGAGGAACTGCAGAGCCTAGTAGAACGCCAGCTGCCGCTCCCACCGGGCTATTACATCACCTACGGCGGCGCGTTTGAAAATTTAAACCAAGCCAAAAAGCAGTTGGCCATAGCTGTACCCTTAGCGCTGCTGCTCATCCTGACGATGCTGTATTTTGCTTTTAGCTCCGTGAGCCAGGGGCTGCTCATCTTCACCGCTATTCCGCTATCGGCCATTGGCGGCATTTTCGCGCTGTGGCTACGCGACATGCCGTTCAGCATCTCCGCCGGAGTGGGCTTTATCGCGCTCTTTGGCGTGTCGGTGCTCAATGGCGTGGTGCTTATCGCGGAGTTCAACCGGCTGAAGAAAGGCAATATAGAAGAAGACCCTGTCGAGATTGTGCGCCGTGGAACGCGAACGCGCCTCCGCCCAGTGCTGATGACGGCGGCGGTGGCTTCGCTGGGATTTTTGCCCATGGCCCTAAGTACGGGTGCGGGAGCAGAGGTACAGCGTCCACTGGCTACTGTGGTCATCGGAGGCTTAATAAGCGCAGGTTTCCTAACACTGGTGATCCTGCCCCTCTTGTATGTGCTCTGGCAGCGCTGGCAAGGCCGAAGTTTTTGGATAAAGACAGCCGCAGTGCTCATCGCCATAGGGCTCGGAACACCCCACGATGTGCTTGCGCAGCCTCACCTGACTTTGGAGCAAGCTCTCGCGCAGGCGCTCTCGACCCATCCCAACTTGCAGGCTGCCCGCCTTCAAGTCGAACAGGCCAACCGCCTGCTGGGCACCGCCATCGAGCTTCCGCCCGCGGAGGCAGAGATCGAGCTGGGACAGATCAACTCTCGTTTCTTTGACTCCCGACTGTCTGTGCGGCAGAGCTTCGCCCTACCTCCCGTATATCGAAGGCGCAAAACCTTGCTCGACTGTCAACGCCTCCACAGTGAGTCTTCCCTTAAGGTAAGGGAACGCGAGCTGGTTCGGGCGGTGAAGGCAACCTACTATGCCTTGCTCGTGCTAAGAGAACAGCGACGGCTGTGGGAGATGTGGGATAGCCTTTACGAAGGTGCTCGGCTGCGCGCCGAATTGCGCCTTCAAAGCGGGGCATCCAACCTTTTGGAAAAGAACACTTTGGAAGCGCAACGCGCCTTAGTAGCGCAGCAATATCGGCGCATCGCCTTAGAAGAGGAGGCGCTGCGAAGATATTTCCGGCAGTCGTTGGGCGTGCAAGGCGAGCCCATCTCCGGAGTGTTGCTCTATCCCTTTTCCTTCGCCGACACCTTATCGACAGGAGTGCACCCCCTCCGGTTAGAACAACAGCAACGCATAGCGGTCGCATCAGCGGCACAGCACGTAGAAGAAAGCCAGCTGCTACCCACCTTTTCGGTAGGCTATACCAATTTATCCATCACGGGCTGGCAACAAGACCGCATCGGGCAAGAGATTTTCTACGAACCCAGCTTTCGGTTTTCGACAATGACGGTGGGAGTTCAGGCGCCGCTCTTTTCCCGTGCCCAGCGCCATCGCATTGCAGCGGCTGCGCTCGAAGTAGCCCGCGAACAGCAGCAGATGGAAGCCGTCAGTCGAACCGTACAAACCGAATATCAAAATGCTGTACAGCGCTTTCTCCTCCTGGACGAACAAGCCCAACAATGCGCACAAGCGCTCACAAAACAGGCGGAGTCCTTGCTCCAGACAGCACAACAACAGCTGCAAACGGGCGAGATAGACTACTTGGAATGGCTACTCATCGCGCGCCAAGCATTCGAGGTGCGGCTGAGCTGCCTAGACATCCTTTTACAACGCAACGAGGCCGCTTTTGATGTCGAATATTGGCGCTGATGCCTTCCCTTTCAAAATTTTAAAAAAAAGCACCATGACATACCGTATTTTCCTTCTTTGGGCCGCAACTACCAGCAGTGCTCTGTTTCTCTCCACGGCTTGCCAATCCTCAGAGACCTCTTCGGAAGAAAAACGCACGGCCGACAACGAAACGAGAGTACAGCTCTCCGCAGAACAGCTACAAAACGCCCAGATAGAGATAGGCCCTGCCGTCCGGCGCACCATGCGCACGGTGCTGCGCGTGGGCGGCACCGTAGACGTTCCGCCGCGCAGCTTAGTATCCGTTAGCTTCCCCTTGGGCGGATACCTCCAGCATATGCGCCTCTTGCCCGGAACACCCGTGCGCAAGGGCGAAGTGCTGGCTATCTTGGAGGACCCACAATACATCCAATTGCAGCAAGACTACCTAACCACCCTCACGCGGTTGGAAGTAGCCGAAGCGGAATGGCGACGGCAACAAACCCTCCAGGAGGGTCAAGCCAGTAGTGCCAAAGCGCTTCAGCAGGCGCAAGCGGAGTACCGCGCACTGAAAATCCAGCAAAAAGCTTTGGCAGAGAAACTCCGCCTCATCGGCATCCTTCCGGAACAGCTGAGCGAAGACAATTTGACGCGCAGCGTGCGCGTGCTGTCACCTATCGACGGCTTCGTCAGTGCCGTACACGCTAACATTGGTAAATACGTCACGCCCACCGATGTACTGTTCGAAATCGTCAACCCAAAGGACATACACCTCAACCTCAAGGTCTTCGAGAAGGACGTCCCGCTTTTGCGCATAGGACAACCCGTTCGCGCATACTTACCTCACAGCCCCGACCGACCTTATCGGGGCGAAATCATCCTCATCAGCCGAAACATTGGGCCCGACCGGGCAGTAGAGGTACACTGTCATTTCGACCGCTACGATCCAGCCCTGCTACCCGGCATGTACCTGCGCGCGGAGGTGGATGTCGACCTGCACGAGGCCATCGCTGTTCCAGAAGATGCCGTAGTGCGCTGGGAAAATCGCCACTATGTCTTTGCGGAGCACCGCCCGGGAATGTTCGACCTCATCGAAGTAACGCTGGGTGCCAATGCCAACGGATTCGTACAGGTCAGCTGCGCCGACAAAGAGATGGATCTCACCCAGACGCCTTTAGTCCTCCGAAATGCCTACACCTTGCTGATGCAGATGAAAAACACGGCAGAAGCGGAGGAATGAGCGCGCCAAGAAGCCAAAGAGGGGGCAACGGTCTTATCCGCTGCCCCCTGCGTGTTACTACCGAAGCAATCTTGTGCCTTACTTAAGGTTGAACGAGGCCGTGCCTACGAGAAAGCCCTTGTTGAAGATCTTTACATTGTAGGTGCCCTTCACGAAGTTTTGGCCCGGCTGCCAAGCGCCGCACACGTTGGTCTCGCCATTGTTGTACTGACAGGTGGCGGTCGTAGTGTAGCGGAAGTCTTGTTCTTGACGCTTGTCTTTGGCGATACCCGAGCCTAAGCTTTCGATGGCCAACGTAGCACCCGTGGGGTCGATGATAGCGATGTGGAACACCTCCTCACCAGCTTCTACCACTTCGTTGGGCTCGGTAGTAAAGCAAATGTTCAGCTTGTCTACTTTGCTGGCACGCGTCTTTGCTTTCTCCTTGCCGCTGCTGCGCACATCGACGGGCTTGACCGTGATATCCTTTACGCGAATTGCTGAAGCGATGTCTACCTTGCGGCTAAGCACTTTGCGCTCAGCTTCCAACTGCGATTTTTCGGAAACTAAGGCTGCCTTTGCGGAGCTTTCTTCAGCCAGACGCGACTGGGTCTCGGCCAAATTCGAACTCAGCGTGCTGACTTCTTGGGTGAGCTGGGTGTTTTTCTCAGTGAGGATGCCGATTTCCGCCTTGAGCTTCTCGATTTCGGCCAAGTACTGCTTCTTCTGGCTTTCAAATCGACTCATAGCCGACCGATAGTCGCGGTTTTCGCGGATGAGCGTCTCGATCTGGGTCTTTTGCTGCTCGAGCTGTTGCAGCTGCTGCGCGATCTTCTCGTCCAGCTGGGCATTGAGTCCTTTCTGCTGTTCCAGCTGCGCTACCGCATCGTTGTACTTCTGATCCAACTCAGCAAAGGCTTGGCGCTGCTCGTTCAGCTCCAGCTTGTTCGTCTCCAGTTCTTTGCCCTTCCGATAGGTCTGGATGAGCAAGAACACGCTCAGCCCGAGCAGCACTGCAATGGCTATGCCAGCAATGGTGAGCATGCGCTTGGAGTTGTCTCCAGAAGGGTTGTCGAAGTTCGGCGTGTTGCCGTAGGAAGGCTGATTGAAATTGGTGGGAGTACTCATAACGTTGTGCAGTTTTAAGTTTGACAAAAAGTAGAAAGTTCAAGATGCCGCTCTGAGTATGGCGTACAGGTAAATTTGCCTATATAACTGCAAAAAACTTTCGGATGGTATGCTGCAAAGTTAAAAGTATTGTATTTTTAATATAATTAGTAGAAAATCCGAACAAGATTTCAGGGAAAACACTGATCGAAGGCACTAGGCATTTTCCCATGTTCTCAACAGGGGTGCATACCTTTGCTGTGGGGTGTAAACGATCGCAGCCATGGCGGTATGGGATAGCTTCGAATTGAGCAATATCCTCTTTATAGATGTGGAAACGGTGCCGGCAGCGCCCAGCTACGACGAGCTGGACGACGCCTTGCAAGAGCTGTGGGCTTACAAGGTGCGCAGCTTGCGCCGCCAACTCGACCTGCCGGAAGAGATCATCGCTGGCGACTTCGAACAGCGCGCCGGCATCTACGCTGAATTTGGCAAGATCGTTTGCATTTCGGTCGGCATCCTGCGTCAAGTGAATGGCGAACTGCGCTTGCGCCTAAAATCGTTCTTTGGAGACGACGAAGCGATCCTGTTACAGGAGTTCAGTGCCTTGCTCGAACAAAAGTTCCAAGACCCTACGCGCTTTGCGCTGTGCGGGCACAACATTCGGGAGTTCGACGTGCCCTATCTTTGCCGTCGGCTATTAGTCCATCAGCTGCCGCTTCCTCGACTGTTAGATATTGCAGGCATGAAGCCCTGGGAGACCAAGCACCTCTTGGACACGATGGAGATGTGGAAATTTGGCGATGTGAAGAGCTTCACCTCTTTGCGCTTGCTGGCGGCGGTGTTTGGCTTCCCTTCGCCCAAAGATGACATCGATGGCAGCGATGTGTCTACCATATATTGGCAGGACCGTGACTTAGAGCGCATAGCGACCTATTGCGAAAAAGACGTCGTTGCTACGGTACAACTCTTTTTGCGCTTTCGGCGCCAACCGCTCTTGAGTACTGACCAGATCGAGGTCGTGCGTTAAGGGCGAACGCCATTTCCTAAGTATGAAACCCAAACACAAGATTGCTCCATCGCTTTTGGCCGCTGATTTTGCGCGCCTAAGCGAGGCTGTAGACCTGGTGAACCGAAGTGAGGCTGATTGGCTCCATCTGGACGTGATGGATGGCCGATTTGTTCCCAACCTGACGTTTGGCATGCCGATTGTCGAGGCCGTACATCGCCTGAGCACTAAGCCGTTGGACGTCCACCTGATGATCGTCGAGCCGGAGCGGTATGTAGAGGCTTTTCGAGCGGCCGGGGCCCACGTGATCACCGTGCATTTCGAAGCCTGTCCTCATCTGCACCGCGTTGTCCAACAGATAAAGGCGACGGGAGCGCTGGCGGGGGTAGCGCTGAATCCGCACACGCCAGTGAGTATGTTGGAAAACCTTTTGGAAGATATCGACGTGATCTGCTTAATGTCGGTCAATCCGGGGTTTGGGGGGCATAAATTCATCTATCAGACGCTGCCCAAGGTGCGCCGGCTGCGCGAGATGCTGTCGGTGGCCAATGCGTCGGCGCTCATTGAGATCGACGGCGGAGTGGGTCTGCAAAATGCCGAGGTGCTTTTGCGCGCCGGGGCGGACGTCCTCGTAGCGGGAAGCAGTATCTTCGGCGCCAAGGATCCCGTAGCAACCATCGCAGCGATGAAGGCGCTTAACGAACCTTGGCTTTGAATTGCCCATGAAAAAGATAGACAGACTGGTGCTGACTAGCTTTTTTGCGCCGTTTACGGTAGCCTTTGCCGTGGCGTTGTTCGTCCTCATCATGCAGTTCCTGTGGCTGTACATCGACGATATGGCGGGCAAAGGCATCAGCATGCTGATCCTCATGGAGGTGATCGGATATATGTCTGTCTCCATCTTCCCTATGGCCTTGCCCATCGCCGTGCTCATTTCTTCCGTGATGGTAATGGGTAACTTCGCTGAGCGCTACGAGCTGTCGAGCATGAAGTCTGCTGGGGTGTCGCTCCTGCGCATCATGCGGAGCCTCATCGCAGCCTCGGTGGTTATTGGCGTTTTTTCATATGTCTGCTCTGACTACCTCAGTCCGTTGGCCAATTTGAAGTTCAAATCGCGCCTGTACGACATTCGCAAGCAAAAGCCGGCTTTAGCTATAGAGGAGGGCGTATTTAACGACGACTTCCGCCAATTCGTCATTCGCATTGGCAAAAAAGAGCGCGACGAGGAGACTATTCGCGACGTCTTCATCGAAGACCAAAGCCAGCTAGGGCGCCTGCGCCTCAACGAGATCATGGCCGACAGCGGACAGATGTTCACTACAAAAGACGGGCGGTTCTTTGTGATGAACCTCTTCAACGGCGCCCAATACCAAGAGCCTAATCCCACTCGCCTGCGCAGCGACGGCAGCAGCGGCGAGCCATTCATTCGCCTGTCTTTCCAATCTTGGACGAAGGTGTGGGAGCTGAGCGAGTTTGAGATGAGTCGCACCGACGAAGACCGCTTTCGCGGCCAACGCACGATGCAAACGGTGAAAGAGCTGCGCCACACCATCGACTCGCTGTATCGCGAGATGACCCAACAGAGCCACGACATGGCCGAAGAACTCCTAACGGCGCTGAGGCGGCTCGAAAAAAAACCCGACCCTGCGAATGACCCTGTAGAGCGAGAGCGACTTCGCCAGGACTCCCTGCTGCGCGCCCAGGGGAGAGTAGACGAGGCGGCTCGGCTTGCGCCCCCATCGCCAGACCTTCCTAAGCAACACCTACGCCAACCGCTAACTGCCTACGACCGCTGGGTGGAAACGTTCGAAGAACATCGGCGCTCTCAGCTCTTGCGAGACGCCCTCCTAGAGATACGCATCGCTAAGGCCGTCGTCGAACGCCGCTCCCACCAGATAGAATACCATCGTAAGGAAGCCGCCAAGACAGGCTACGAGCTGTATGCCAAATACAGCTTTGCCCTTGTCTGCGTCATCTTCCTCTTCATCGGCGGCCCTATGGGTGCCATCATTCGAAAGGGCGGGTTTGGATATCCTATCTTGGTCTCCATCGTCTTTTTCGTGACGTTCATCATGCTGACCATCATGTGTCGCAAGCTAGCTGAAGCGTACATCCTGACCCCCTTCTGGGCGGCCATGGTACCCAGTTTGGTCTTGGTTCCTATCTCAGCTTTTCTGACTTGGCGCGCCCAAAACGACACCGCGATGTTCAGCACCGACCGAATAGACCGCATGGTTGGGCGGATGCGCCGGGCTATAGAGAAACGACTCTTAGGTTCATGAAAGCAGCTTTTTGGGCCAATCCTTGGTTCACTATACCGACTCTTCTATTCCTCAATGTCGGGCTCTTGGTGGCGCTCTTTACGCCATCGGGGATGGAAATCCTGTATTTCAATGCCTGGCGGCAGGAGCCGCTCAACACGTTTTTTCGTTGGGCGACGCGTCTGGGCGAGGTTTGGCCCTTCCTACTAATAGGGTTGCCAAGCCTCTTGTGGCGCTATCGGCTCGCTATTGCAGTGGCCCTCGTCGGCTTACTTACCCTTTCCACTTCCCACCTGCTGAAAACTGCCGTTCAAAAAGACCGCCCCATACTGTTCTTTGCCAACCACCATCTCCAGGATTACGTGGTACTTTTGCCGGGAGAATGGCCGCATGGTGGGCGTACCAGTTTTCCCTCTGGGCACACAGCGGCGGCATTTGGGCTCTTTGGGGTGCTAGGGCTGGTGGCCGGCCAACAACGACCTTTACTCAGCGTGGCTTGTGCGGTCGCTCCGATACTAGTGGGTGTGTCGCGCATCTTTTTAGTCCAGCATTTTCTCACCGATGTGTTGGGCGGAGCGCTGTTAGGCCTACTCTTAGCCGGATTGGTTTGGACAGTAGACCAGCGCTGGGTGCAGCGCCATCCTGCCTTGGAGGGAGGACTGCTGCGCAGGCATGTCGGCTATAATTAAGATGCGTCCGATGCAGCCTTTGGCCTGTGGCTACTCGGCTGCAGTCGCTTGGATCAACGCGTAGAGCTGCTGCGCGGCAACATCCCAGCTAAAGCGCTGGCGCCGGATGCGCCCTCGTTCTACTAACATAGTGCGTAAGAATTCGTCGGAATACAGCCGGGTCATGCCCTCCGCTATCGCTTCTTCAGAATAGGGGTCGACCTGTACAGCAGCGTCGCCCGCCACCTCGGCAAGCGCCGTCTGGTTGGAGCAAAGCACCGGCGTGTCGCAAGCAAAGGCCTCTACGATAGGTAGGCCGAACCCTTCATTTAAGGAGACATTCACTACGGCCAATGCAGCCCCAACAAGCCGAACCAGTGCGTCCTCAGGCACGTAGTTCAA
Organism: Lewinellaceae bacterium; assembly: GCA_037445225.1. Classification (GTDB taxonomy): domain Bacteria; phylum Bacteroidota; class Bacteroidia; order Chitinophagales; family Saprospiraceae; genus M3007. The sequence continues at coordinate 224,270 of JBBIKW010000001.1, forward strand.
CTGCCGAATGTCGGACCGATGCCGCGCCTCCTGCAGGGCTTGGCGCACCGGCTCGCTCTTCCACGCCAGGCGCCCCGCTAACACCAAGCGAACTGGAGCACCCGTAGCCGTTTTAAAGCGGTCGAACGCGCGCACCAGCCGAGGGATGTTCTTGCGCGGATGCATCGCACCTACATACAAAAAATACGGGTGACCGTCGGCATACGCCTCGCGTACCGCCTGACGATCAGCCTGGGAGAGCGGAGCAAAGTGCTCCCGACAGCCGTTATAGACTACCGAGATGCGCTCGGCCGGCGCCTGAACCAGCTCCATAGCCACTCGCTTCACGTGTTCCGATACTGCGGCTATATGCGTAGCGCGGCGCACGTAGCGCGGCAAGAAGTGACGGTAGTAGTGGCGCGCCGCCCAAGGTAGGCCGCTCGGCATCTGCAGGGGGATAAGGTCGTGAAGGGTCAACAGCGTAGGTATCCGAGAGCGCAAACTCACATAGCCGTCCGGAGAAAAAAACACCGCCGGTCGATAGCGCTGGAGCACTTGCGGCACCCCACCCTCGAACCATAGGTACCAAAGCACCGGATGGCGCGCCGGAGGCCCTACCACCACCGGCACCACATTTGGCCCGTACAAAAAGCAGCGGTCGTAGGGGCGGTCGAATAGGAAAATAAATTCATCCTCCGGATGTGCGCGCACCATGCGCTGCAACACCTCGTGCGTATACCACCCTATACCCTCTAAGCGACGGGGCAGCAAGAAGCGCGTATTTACAGCAATGCGCATGCAGCGTAACCAACGGCCGGCAAAGGTAATGCGCCGAACGCTACATGGCGTGGGCCTGTCGAGATCAGCGCTGAACTTGCAAGCGGATCACGTCGCTGCTGCGCTGCGCGGAAATCCAACGCGCAAAGTAGATGCCCGAAGACAACTCTCGCAAGTCGACCTCTACCTCACTGCTTTCCGAGGATAAGGGAACCTGAAGTACCAGCTGCCCTACTGCGTTTACCAGTTGCAATAGGCCGCTTTCCCCTACTGGGAGGCGATAGGAAAGCCAAGCGCTTTGGTGCGCTGGGTTGGGGCGCACTGAAAGAAGGGTCGCCTGCCCGTCGCTTCGGCGCACATGCACGACAGGTGAGTACTGCGCAGTGCCGTCGCGATCGCGCATGCGCAAGCGATAGAAGGCATGTGCAATAGGAGCGGCATCAATAAAGTGATAGTGCCGCCGCGCTTGAGGCAACACATTACCCAGGTCGCGCCATCCTGAGATGCCGTCTTCCGAGCGCTCCACAAAATAGACAGCCAGCCCCTGTTCACTGCCGACTTCCCACTCCACTAGGTTGTCGCGTTGGCGCGCAGAGACGGTAAAACGGATGAGTTCCACCGGGAAAGGCGAGAAGGGGAAGCGCGCGCCGACCTCTGAAAAGCTCGGCACTTGGGTTTCTAAAAAAAACACACCGGAATTGGCCACAGAAGTCGCTACCGGTGTCAGGACCGTCACCGAACCGCTGTTGTTGGTCGGCGTGCAGTCTTCATTAGTGCCGTCGTAGTGTTGTATCAATAGGTCGCCCGGACTGCCGGTGTAGCCAGAGGCATTCACTAGATTAGTAAGTTCGCTTTCCGTGTACAGCGTTCGAAGCATCTTGGGCGAATTGGCGCTGTTGGTGCAGCTGATGTCAAAGTACCGCTGCATGTAGAAATGGCCATTGTGATACACGGGGCTACCGGTGCGAATGGCGCGCACGGTGACGTTGCCCAAGTTTTGACCTGTTTTGATGGCCAGGATCGGCAATCCTATGTCGAAGGGAGTAGGTTGTGTGTAGATGTTGAACCACTTGTTGGGGTTGCTGCTGCCGTTGACAGCGCGCACGTAATTGGTGCAGGAGGTGCTGAGCGTCGGCAAGGTGACCGTTTCGTGTACTTCAATGCAGAAAGTGCCCGTGGAATTTGCATAGCCATCCACCTGTATGTAGTAGGTAGTGTCGGGCTTTAGCCCGGTGTAGTAGAGTACAGCGTTATATCCCCCGCCCACCGTGCCGCCGTCTTCGTTAGAAGAGAGAAATTGGTGGCTGCTGTAATTGCTCGGCGTACTGGTGGCGTAGAGCGCTACCTGAGTATCGTTGAGCGTGCCTTGAGGACTCTGGTCGGTGGTAATTTTCACCGTACCCGAAGCTGGCGCTACGAACTTAAACCACACGGTATGGCTGATGTTGGTGGCCCAATATCCGCCATTGGCCGGCCTGGGGTTGAACTCTCCCGTCGTAGTAGTGGCGTTGGTATTTCGAAAAGGGTTCAGCCCTGGACAGGGTGCATCTACGGTAATTTCAAGGGCATTGACTGCTTCGTCGTTGAGCAGCGGCATGCTGATCAAGAGAGGCCCTGCCCATGCGCTGTACCCGCTCGCACCGCAGTCAGCACGCACGTAGCACTCGTACTGCACGCTGTGTTGCAGGCCGGTGATCGTGTGCGGATGGGCCGCCGCGGTAACTACGGTGCCAGAGCCCTGCACGAACCCCACCAACCCATATTCGATCTCCCAGCCATCGGGTGGCGGGCCGGGTTGGTTCCAGTCGATAGTAGCACTGTTATTGGTCGCGCTCACCACCGTCAGCCCAGTAGGCGTAGAGCAAGGGGTATCGTTCGTAGTAAAGATAGCCCCAGCAAAGTAAGGCGAGCTGTTGCTGCCGCATATTGAGCGCATTTGAAATTCATAGTCAGTGCTCGGGTTTAAGCCCGAGAGCGTGTGCGGGCTAGTGACATTGGAAACCGTAGTCCAGCTGCCCTGCCCTACAGCGCGGTATTGGAGCGAATATCCTGTGGCTCCCGAGACAGCTGCCCAGCTAATTTGGGCGGAGTTATTGGTAATGTTGCTTACCGTGATGTTGGTTGGCGGGTTGCACGACCCTGGGGTTGGACAGCCGTTGGGAATGCAGCCGTTGTTGGCCGCATACTCCGTCTCATCGCGGATCTTGTCACCGGGCAATGGGCCAAAGCCGTTGTTGAAGTTGATGCCCACCCCCGGAAAGAGATGGCAGTAGCTCATTACCGTGCCTCCGTTTGGCGGCTTAGGGCCGCGCGGACACCCTCCCTCCGTTTCGTAGCAGGTATCGATGGCACCGCCCGGCCACCCGCACCAATGCGTATGCCTCGAACCCACATTGTGGCCCATCTCGTGCGCAACCACCTCTACAGACCAGGAATACGTAGGAAAGTTTTGATAAGAGGCAGTAATACCGCTAAAAGCGTATTGAAAACCGGGGGCGCACAGGACATCCACGTAGGCGATGCCGCCCAAACCACTTCCTCCCAAGCTAAAGAGATGGGCCAAGTCGCCCTCAAAATGGGTGCGCAGGGCCATGAAGTCGTTTAAGGCTTGCGAAGAAGACGACGTGCTGTAGTTGTCGGGCGTCGCCCACACGTATACGCGCGAGATGACTGTCTCAATTTGTTCGTTGTCGTACAGAGTGGCCACCTGGTTGAACAACCCAGAGACGTAGTTCACCGTGTTGCCCACAGAGGAGCTCTTGTTGGTGAACAGCTCATAGTCGCACTCTATGAATACTTCGATACAACCCGGCACGTATTCGGGCTGGGAAGTGCCCTTGGGGCCGGGGTCGGGCCGACCCAGCTCGCGCGTTGCGCAGGAAAACGGCGGTTTAGATAGCAGATCGTGCTCGGCGTACACCACATAGAGGCGGTCGTTTTCGGGCAAATCTATGCGCCCAATCACTAAGTTGCCAAGGGCTGGGCTCGACACAAAACCCATGAGCTCGTTTTCAGAAAAACTGAACGAAACCAACGACTCATAGTCGCCTTGAATACACCCGCGATAGTAAAGGCCTGGCTCGTAGAAGACTTCTCCGTCGTTGGTCTGCACGCGGAAATTCACCCCTAATACTGTCTTTTCGTACAGGTCTACCGACACCGGGCCTTCCGCCGTCGGTATAGTCAGGGTCAGGTACGATGGTCGCCTATCGCACAGCGCTTTCAAGACTGCCATATCCACTTCCAAAAAGGCAGCCTTTCGCACGGCAGTCTTTTCCGATGGATGCGGTCGAGGAGCGGGAGAAAAAAGATCAGTCGAGGCAAACGAAACGCCGGCTGCACGCAGGTCGTACACGCGTTGAGGCACCCGCCGAAGCCCTTGTGCGCTTAAAAGGGCCGATGAAAGCAACAGCGCTAAGAAGACAGTGCTCAGGAGGAGATTTTTTCCAGAAATCATGGCTGAGGAGGGCTCTACAAAGCAAAAGTAAATCGAAACTTTTTTGGTGCATAAAACGAAAAACCAGATATATGCATTTTCATAGGAACTTAATACGAAATAAAAATCATAATTTGTTAGTTAACGGCGGATAAAACCGCGTGAAAGGCGAGCTTTGCGCAGAAAAAGGAGCTTTTTATGGGGACTTTTTGCGGGGAGAAACGCTCTGCGCAAGCAAGCGCGATGGGAGCGGGTCTGCTGCTTTACGTTTGTGTAAAATAAATTTCAGCGCATGAATCGCCGCAGTTTCATAGGTAAGACGTTGATGGGTTCCCTTGCGTGGTGGCTGATGGGTAGGGCTCAGTCGCCCGTGCGAAAAAAGCCAGCTCGCCTGCACCCGGGTGCGCGCATAGCGCTCATTGCGCCGGCAGGCCCGGTGTCGGAAGAGCGCTACGAGAAGGCGCTGGCTAATCTATCGGGACAAGGCTATGAGGTTCGAGAAGGCGCCGCACTGCGCCGAAGGTTGGGCTATTTGGCCGGTGAAGATGCCGAGCGCCTGAGCGACCTGCATTGGGCGTTTACCGACCCTCAAATAGACGCCGTCTGGTGCATCCGCGGAGGATACGGCACCACCCGACTGCTGCCCTACCTCAATTTTCGCCTCATCGCTCAACACCCTAAACCCTTTATCGGCTACAGCGACATCACCGCCTTGCACATCGCCATCGGACAGCGCACGGGATTGGTCACCTTTCACGCGCCGGGGGGCTCATCCGACTTCCCGCCCGAGACCCTTCAACATCTTCGAGCAGTACTGGTAGCGCCCACAACGCCTTACACGCTGACAGCCAATTCTCAAGCAACCGATCCTGCCCCACTGACTATCGTCGGAGGTAAAGCACAGGGCCCCCTCCTCGGTGGAAACCTCACGCTCTTAGCGGCTTTAGCCGGCACGCCCTTCCAGCCGTCCTTCCGCGGCAAAATTGTCTTTATCGAAGAGGTAGGAGAGGAGCCCTACTGCATCGACCGGATGCTTACCCAGCTGCTCCAGGCTACCGACCTGCGAAAGGCGGCCGGTATTGCCTTGGGCACCTTCATCGACTGTGAACCCCAAACACCCGAATTCTCCCTCTCCCTGGCAGAAACGCTGCACCTCTGCCTGGGTCAATTAAACATCCCTATCGCCTATGGCCTGCCTTTTGGCCATATGCCCACTCAGTCAACTTTGCCCTGCGGCATTCGCGCGGAGCTGGACGCCGATGCAAAAACGCTTACCCTCTTAGAGCCCGCCTGTAGCGAATAGGAAACGCATCTACTACCGAAACTCAGGCGGCCGAACTACCGTAAACACGCGCGAGATGTTGAACCCAAAGCGAATACCGTTGGGAGAGCCAAACCACCGATCGGTGGTCTCGGTGATAAACCCTTTGTATGTCATGTCGGCCGAGTTAGTAAAGTGCAGCTGAAAGACGTGTCCGCCGGTCTCGATGTCGAAACCCAACGACAAAACATTGACATACTGCGGCGCCAACTGATTGGGCAGCACATAGTAGTATTCCGCATTGAGCGTGACGCGGCGCGTGAGCCGAATGCGCCCGGCAATGCCCATTGAGAATACGTCGTTTTTCTCAGCTCGCGTGGCCACCAAATTGCGGTGTACCAAGGTGGGCATTAGCTGCAACGTGAGGTAGTCGTTGAACTTGCGCGCCAACAGCAGCTGAAAGGTGTAGTATAGGCGGGAAGAAAAGTAATTCTTGCGCTCCGGATCGGCAAAGCGCACCGTCTTAATTTGAGCATCTACCAGGCCGGAAAGGCTAATCGGCATAGCGCGTTTGCCGATAGATTGACGCAAGATCTTGTACTTGACAAAGCCGTCGTAGATCTTTTCCTTGCTGTTGCGCCCAATGCCCACCATGAGGCGGTCGCTGATGCCGTAATCTAAACCCAGGCGGATGGTTGCTCCGTCGAGGCCAAACATGTCGTACAGCCCGTTGTTGAGCGGCGAGAAGCGGTGCGAAATCTTGAAGTCGAGCACGCCCGCCCCCGTGTTTTCGATAGAGTGGCCGTTAACAACTCGCGTCGTTTTAAAGCTGGCGGTAATGTATTCGGTCTGTGGCTCTTCCTCTTCCAAGAGCGATAAGAGGCTGTCGTCTTGAGCATAAGCTCCGGAAAAGGCATTCCAAAGCAGTGCTCCTAACACCAGGTAGCGCGAACGGCGCAATAGTAAACAGCGGATATCCATAGCAGTACAGTGTTTTTATTTTCAGAAAGATGGCGCAAAAATGGCTTTGCAAATATCCATCTCAGGAGCATAAAAATAGGTCGTTTGTCCGTCGGAAACGGAGTTTGGGTGGAAAAAGTGGATTTTTTTCGTGCTGATGGAGAAACAGGTCGGTGCGGCCGGCAGGTCGGAAACGCCCGCGCCCAAGCGCATCCAAAGAATTAACCTTTCTTTGCGCTGTCTTTGACCGCATCATTATGTCCCTTGCTCCTCGCGTAGCCGGCTTTACTTTTGTGCGCAATGCCCTACTGTACGACTATCCGGTGACGGAAGCCATTCGCTCAGTGTTGCCGCTGTGCGATTACTTCGTGGTGGCGGTAGGGCGTTCTGAGGACGACACCCTCGACGTGGTGCGCAGCATTGGCGACCCGCGCTTGCATATTGTGGAGACGGTCTGGGACGATGCGCTGCGCAGCGGCGGCCGCGTGTTGGCGGAGGAAACAAACAAAGCGTTTGACGCCATTCCGCCCGAGTACAACTGGTGTTTTTATATCCAAGCGGATGAGTGCGTCCACGAAGAGGACTTCCCCGCCATCCGTGCCGGCATGGAGCGGTGGTGGAACGACCCTCAGACGGAGGGCTTGCTTTTTCATTATCGGCATTTTTACGGTTCGTACGACTACGTCGGTGCTGGTCGGCGATGGTATCGCCGCGAGGTGCGCATCGTGCGCAACGACAAACGCATTCGCTCTTGGCGCGACGCCCAGGGTTTTCGAAAGGAGGGCCGAAAGCTGCGCGTTCGCTTGCTCGATGCTTACATCTATCACTACGGCTGGGTAAAGCCGCCCGAAGCGCAACAGCGCAAGCAGCGCCATTTTCAGCGCTGGTGGCACCCCGATGAGGTCGTCGAGCGGTGCATCGGCAATGCCCAAACCTACGTGTACGACGACACCGAGCCGCTAGAGCGATTTTGGGGCACACACCCAGCGGTCATGCAGCCGAGGATTCAAGCGCTCAACTGGCAATTTTCCTCCGACCCTACCCGCATGCGCTGGTCTTGGAAGGATCGCCTTTCGCGCTGGATAGAAAGGCGCACCGGTTGGCGTCCGGGAGAGTACCGGAATTACCGCCTTTTAAAGGAGGCCTAATTTGAGCGACAGGGTAGCGTCAATCCTTTAGTGCGGCGGCTATAGCCTGGGCTACGCGCTGGCCGTCCATAGCGGCGCTGAGGATGCCGCCAGCATAGCCAGCACCTTCGCCGCAGGGATACAGATAGGGCGCATCGGGATGCATGAGCGTGTGCGCATCGCGTGGGATGCGTATAGGCGCGCTGGTGCGACTTTCCGGACCCACCACCACTGCCTCTGCAGTCAGATAACCTCGAAACCGACGGCCAAAGTGTTTTAGCCCTTCGCGCAAGCGCCGATAGATAAAGCCGGGCAACAGCTCATACAAAGGCGCGACAAACAGTCCTGGGATGTAGGATGAGGGCGGCAGGTCGGCCGACAAGCGCCCCGCCACAAAATCCGTCAGGCGCAGAGCCGGCGCGCGCTGGGAGCCATCCCCTGCGGCAAACAGACGCTGCTCCACCTCTGCCTGTAGCGCCATATGGGCAAAAACGCCGTGGCTGCGCCAAGGATGCGTGTCGGCTGCTTCTACGGCTACCACCACGCCCGAATTGGCAAAGGGCGAATCGCGGCGGCTCATGCTCATACCGTTGGTGACGAGTTCGCCAGGCGCCGTAGCTGCCGGCACGATGAGGCCGCCCGGACACATGCAAAAGGAGAAGACCCCGCGGCCCTCCACTTGACAGGTAAGGCTATAGCTCGCCGCCGGCAGATGTTCGCCGCGCTCTGAGCGATGGTATTGCACGGCGTCGACCAACGACTGCGGATGCTCTACGCGAACGCCCAAGGCAAAAGGCTTGGGCTCGATGCGCAGACCGTGCTCCTGTAACAGGCGGTATACGTCGCGCGCCGAATGCCCTGTAGCCAACACCACAGCATCGCCTAACCATTCGCGGGTAACTGAAACGTCTTCTCCCAGTCCTTGTGTGACAACGCCCTGCATGCGTCCGGCAGCATCTCGGATGAGGTGGATCATCCACTGCTCGAAATGCACTTGGCCGCCGTAGTGCTCGATCGTGGCGCGCAGCCGCTGCACTATGCCGGGGAGCTTGTTGGAGCCAATATGCGGGTGGGCCTCGACCAAAATATCGCTATTGGCCCCGTGCTCTACCAACAGCCGCAGCACCTTGCGCCAGTCGCCTCGCTTCACCGAACGGATGTACAGCTTGCCGTCGGAATAGGTTCCCGCTCCACCCTCCCCGAAACAATAGTTTGAATGAGGATTAACCCGTCCAAACTGTTGAATAGCCCTTAGGTCGCGCCGCCGCGCTCGGACGTCTTTACCGCGATCGAGTACGATGGGTCTGATGCCCAACGACAGCAGCTCCAAAGCGGCAAAATATCCTGCTGGTCCAGCGCCAACGATCAAGACGCGCGGGGCGCGTTCCGATACCGGCCGAAGGGTGTCCAACACAGCGGGGTCGGGAGAGAACGCCTCGTCGACCCCGTATACCTGTATGCGAACGCGATACACCGGCGCCGGCCCGCGCGCATCCAAAGAGGAACGCAGCAGCGCTATGTGCCCGATGTGTTCGGGCATGCAGCCTATTGCTTGCGCAGCCTTCTGCTTCATGCGCTCCGCATCGCGTCGCTCCTCCGGCAACAGCACAATCTCTACCGTATTAGCCATGCTTGCGTCGTTCCGTATCTATCGGAAAATCCCTATTCTGAAGTTGCCCTTAAGGCGTTTTTCGCCGAAATCGCTTGGGCTTATCGACTTGGTCGGCCCGCCATTCTTCCGGATAAAACTCATAAAAGTCCGGAACAAAGACCTTTATCGTCGTCTGCTCTAAACACTTGATTTTTTCTCTGGATCGAAACGCATAGATGGGCGCGCGCTGGCGCGTTTTAGAGTAAATGCGCAGCGTGTCCCCTCGGTACTCCGTCTCCAAGGCGTAGCGGCCTCGGCTGATGAGCGTATCCACCAAGTCGGGCGAAGCGTTCCACACCTGTACGTTTACCTCGGTGAGAATGGCCGTTCCTGCCCACGTGTGCACCTCGGGATAGGTGAAGTTCACGACATCCAACACGATGGCTTCGGCAGAGTCCACGTTAAAGACCTGGTACACCGTGCGCTCCATCTGGCCAAGGGCGCGCGTCGACGTCCAACCGCCGCAAATCCCTATGAACCAAATTCCTATGAACCATTTCTTTTTCGCCATTCTCCAAAGACAGCTTTCCAGCGAAGATGTAAACTCCTCATTTTTGCCCAAAGTTCCGCATTTTCGACGACGCGCCGTACACTTTCCTTTGTACCCACTCTGCATCAGCTCTACAGATTGCCGCCAAACGCATTCCTTCCTTATGAATATCGAACAACTGCGCACCTACTGCATGAGCAAGCCGGGCGCGAGCGAAGACTTTCCCTTCGACGAGACAACCTTGTGTTTTCGCGTGGCAGGCAAAATTTTCGCGATCACCGACCTATCGGCAGAGCGCTTCCAAGTCAACTTGAAGTGCGAACCGGCCTATGCATTGGAGCTGCGCGAGCGCTACCCAGAGGTACAGCCCGGATGGCATATGAACAAAAAGCACTGGAATACTGTCGACTTTGAGGGTAGATTGGGCGAAGCGCTGCTCCGGCACTTGATAGACCATTCCTACGAGCAGGTGGTAAAAGCACTATCTCGATCGCAGCGGTCTGCCTTACTCCCAAACGAGCAGGGCTACCCCGGAAGTGATGAGGGTTAAACCCGTGATAAGTCCGGCGCTGTGCTCCCAGGCGTGCCAGTCCAAGCGCTTTAAGCCATTCGAGGCCAGCCAAACCCACGCCAACATACCCGCAACGCTAAAACCCGTATACACTAATGCCACCATCCCAACGAAGGGCCACCCATACTGCCCAGCGGCCAAGAAGTAGCCTTCCACTTCCAAGCACGGCGAAAAAAACATGGCGATTGCGAGCGTGCCCACTACTCCGCAGTTGGTGTGCGGAGGGCGCAAGTGGAAGTGGTGATGTCGATGATGCTGATAAAAGTAAAAAAGGCCCAATGCCATGAGCAACACGGGGGCCACCCAGCGGGTGAATAGCGTTATTTGGTTCGAAATCCAATGCCCAAGGAGTGCCAACAACATTCCCAACAGCACAGTGCTCAACACGTGCGCCAGGCCAACGACAAGGGTTACCCAAAGAGTGCGCCGCAAAGCCCACCGATGTTGGCGGGCGATGGCGACGATGGGTAGCCAATGGCTGGGGATCAGGGCGTGAAAGAGACTTAAAACAATACAGCCCAGTAAAAGAGCACTCATGGCACAGGCGTGTTGTAGGCGTCTGTTTAAATGGTCAAAAGTACACCTTTCGCGGAAAAGCTGCTGAACGGTTGCTGACTGCGAACTTACCTTTGCGCGCTACACCGCGCTGAGAGCTTTCACTCTGTATCGAGATCGCTTTACCCGGTGTTTGCCTCTTGCCGCACAGCTCATCCTGAATTCATGCTTTTCAACTTTTTACTTGTTGCGTTAGGTATTGCGCTGGTGAGCGGTGGTGCCCACTATTTGGTGGAGGGCGCTGCTGCCATTGCTAAGCGATTAGGCGTTTCCGATTTGGTCATCGGCATGACGGTAGTGGCCTTTGGCACTTCTATGCCGGAGCTAGTGGTCTCTATGGCTGCTGCTCTGCGCGGCTCTGGAGAGGTCGCCCTCGGCAATGTCATCGGCAGCAATACAGCCAACATCGGGCTCATCTTGGGTCTGACGGCCATCATCCAGCCGATGCGCATTCGCCACGCCACCATCTGGCAAGATATTCCCTTCAGCTTTGTCGGCATCATTGTCGTCTTAATCATGGCCAGCGACCCTACTTTGGACCGCTCTGGGTCGGCCGTCATCTCCCGCGCCGATGGCTTAATCTTGCTGTGTTTCTTTTCCATTTACTTGTACTATACGTTCAGCACGGCGCGCAAAGAGAGGTCGGTAGCGGAAGACATAAAGCGGCATCCGCTGTGGTTGGCCCTTTTGTGGGTGATCGGCGGTTTGGCGGCACTGTCATATGGCGGCCGCCTGACGGTGGACGGCGCTGTGGGGATTGCGCGTGCTTTAAGCATTAGTGAGGCCATCATCGGCTTGACCTTAGTGGCTGTGGGCACGTCGCTGCCCGAGTTGGCCACTTCAATAGCAGCGGCCCTGCGCGGAAGGGCCGATATGGCCATGGGCAACGTCGTAGGGTCCAACATCTTCAATACGTTCTTCATTCTGGGCGTTAGTGCCTCCGCTGCGCCGCTGCCGATTGGAAAGATTACGGCGGTAGATTTTTTGGCCTGCTTATTGGCTACGGTGCTGATGTTTGCCAGCGGTTTGGTGTGGAAGCGGCAGATCATGTACCGCCCGAAAGGGGGCGTGTTGTTGGGCCTGTACCTTCTCTACTTAGTATGGCTGGTATTCGAAGCATTGGGTTGGGTGTAGGGTGCGCAGTGCGCTCAGCCCTTCCAGCGCACGAAGGCCTCCATGGCCTCGTACTCAGCCAGCCCTAGAGCGCGGTAAGTGTTGGCGGTAGCGCGGTTTCGGTCTTCGGCGCGCTGCCAAAATTCGCGGCTATCGTCGCCGGGGAAGGGTGGGCGATCCTTTTGGCTCTGATGCATGAAGATGGCTTGCCGTTTTTTGCGCAATTGCTCTGGGCTCATGGGTACCGCCATCTCGATTTCGTGTACCGCCCACTCGTGCCAAGCGCCACGGTACAGCCACAGCCAACAGTCTTTCATCCAGGACCGCTCTTCAAGCCGGCGGAAGGCTGCAAATACGGCGTCCAAGCAGGTGCGGTGGGTTCCGTGCGGGTCGGCCAGGTCGCCTGCGGCATACACCTGATGCGGCTGAATGCGCTCTAACAGGTCGACAATGAGGGCAATATCGGCTTCACTGAGCGGCATCTTGCGCGTGGCACCGGTCTCGTAGAAGGGCATGTCCAAGAAATGGATGTGGTCGTCGGGCAAGCCAATAAAGCGGGCGGCGGCTCGCGCTTCGCCACGCCGAATAAGGCCCTTTATGGTGCGCACCTCGGAGATGTCCAAGGGCGCCGGCCCCTTGTTGCGCAGGAAGTAAATTACTTTCTCGTACAAGGCACGGCTCGATTCGGAGAGGATCTGTTGGTTTTGACCGAACTCCAGCATGAACTCGGCATAACGGAGGGCGTCGTGGTCGTGCACGGCGATGTTGCCCGAGGTCTGATAGGCCACGTGCACGTCGTGCCCTTGGTCCACCAAGCGCTGGAAGGTACCTCCCATAGAGATGACGTCGTCGTCGGGGTGCGGACTAAAGATGAGGACGCGCTTTCGGGGTGGGTGTGCTCGTTCGGGCCGATTCGAGTCGTCGGCATTGGGCTTGCCACCCGGCCATCCGGTGATGGTGCGCTGCAGGCGGTTGAAGATGCGGATGTTGAGCTCGTAAGAGTTGGCCTCTTCGATGATCAGTTCGCTTAAACCGTGCTCGTTGTAGTCTTCATCAGTGAGCTTCAAAATGGGTTTGCCCGTCTGCTGAGAGAGCCACACCACTGCCTTGCAGATGAGGTCGTCCGTCCAGTTGCAGATGCCTACCAGCCAAGGCGCCTTCATGCGCGTGAGCTCTTCAGCAGCGCTTCGGTCTAAGATGACCTTGGTGTTGGGGTGCTTTTGCAGGAAGGATGCCGGTACAGAATGTGTCACTTCGCCCTCTACCGCCTGGCGGATGATGTGGGCCTTGTGCTGTCCAAACGCCATCAGGTAGATGGTTCGCGCCTTGAAGATGCTGGCAATCCCCATAGTGATGGCCCGATAGGGTACTTCGTCTTCACTTTGAAAGTCCTTCAACGCGTCGTGGCGCGTCAGGTGGTCGAGGCGGACCATCCGCGTGAGCGAGGTCTCCCAAGAGCCGGGCTCATTGAAGCCGATGTGGCCTGTACGCCCGATGCCCAAGATTTGGATGTCGATTCCGCCAGCCAGGTCGATCAGCTTTTCGTAGCGCTCGCAGTGCGCCGCCACTTCCTCGATGGGCAGCGTTCCATCGGGGATGTGGATGTTTTCCGGCAAAATATCGATGTGGTCGAACAGATACTCGTGCATGAACCGCCAATAGCTCTGGCGGGCCTCCTTGGGCATGGGGTAGTATTCATCCAAGTTAAACGTCACCACGTTGCGAAAGCTCAGCCCTTGCTCCTTGTGCATGCGCACCAGCTCCTCGTACACCTTGATGGGCGTACTTCCCGTAGCCAATCCGAGCACCATCTTTTCGCCATCCTGTTGTTTTTGGCGAATAGCTAAGGCGATGCTTTGCGCCACATATCGAGAGGCCTCGCGCGCATCGTCCCAGATGCGCACAGGGATTTTTTCGAAGGACTTAAGTTCGTATTTTAGGTATCCTGGAGTACCTTCTCGTTTAATGCTAATCATGGTCGACAAGCAACTGTTCTTGAGGCAAAAGTAACAATTGCGTAAGGGCCCAAGGGCAGGAAAAATTTTAGGAGATATGCCAGCAAGGACTATCCCTTCAGATATTAGATGTGCGGTTAAGCACCTTGCCCTGCTGCAAGTGTGAAGAATGCTTTTGTTCAATCCTTACGGGCCTTTTTTTCGTAAAGCATTGCATATGTTCCTTTCCATCGTCATTCCGACCTTAAACGAGGCCGACAACTTGCGTCGGCTACTCCCTTATCTGCGCGCTCATGCCGGAGAGGTGCCGCTCGAAATCATCGTCGTAGATGCCGTAAGTACCGACGAGACGGCGGCTGTTGCGCAAGCGGCTGAGGCAGCAGTGGTTTGCTGCGCCCAGCGCAACCGCGCGGCCCAAATGAATATGGGGGCGCGCGCAGCGCGCGGCAACGTGCTCTACTTTGTGCATGCCGACACCCTTCCTCCAGCCTCTTTTGCCGCCGACATCGCCGACGAGATAGCAGCCGGTTCGGTAATGGGGTGTTATCGCTATCGCTTTGACTCGACCAGCCTCTTCCTAAGGGTTAATGCCTACTTTACGCGCTTTCATTGGTTGTGGTGCCAAGGCGGCGACAAGACTTTTTTTATCCGCCGCGACGTGTTCGAGGCCTTAGGCAGCTACGACGAGCGCTTCGTGGTGATGGAGGAGTACGACTTTTTGCGCAGGGCCATGAAACAATACCCTTTACGCATTCTGCCTAAGGATGCCTTGGTATCGGCTCGCAAGTACGATCACAACAGTTGGTTGCGAGTACAACTGGCCAACGCCGCAGCATTCACTTTATTTCGCATGGGTGTAGCGCCCGAACGCATCAAGCGCTTCTATTATAAGGCCCTGCGCCACCCCAAAGCCCAAGCAGAAAGCACCGCTTTGCCTCAGGTAGAGACAGCCTCCAGCTCATGAATGTGTCATCCCTTCCTTGTCCATGAGAAAAATAGCGATTTTACTCTCCGCCCTTTTCGCCATAGCCGTACTCTGGTTTACCTGCGCTAACTGCCGAGCCATTCGCCGTGAAGTGGCCTCTCGGCCTGTGTCGCACGATCAGTGGGATGCCCTTTTAAAAAAGCACGTTACGCCAGAGGGACTGGTGCACTACCGAGACTTCTTGCGCGACAGCGCCCAGCTCAATGCCTACTTGCGCTTGTTGGAAAGCGCACATCCCAGCGACAAGGGCTGGACGCGGGCCGAGCAAATGGCCTACTGGATAAATGCCTACAACGCCTACACCATCCAGCTCATCTTGCGCCACTATCCGGTCAGCAGCATCAAGGACATCAAGAGTGGTATTGCCTTTGTGAACTCGGTGTGGGACATCAAGTTCATCCGCATCCAGGGCTATGCATACGACTTGAACAACATTGAGCACAATATCCTGCGCCCAGTGTTTTGCGATGCGCGCATTCACGCCGCTATCAACTGCGCGTCGCGCTCCTGCCCTGCGCTGCGCAGCGAGGCCTACATTGCCGAGCGGCTCGACGAGCAGCTCGACGACGCTATGCGCCGCTTCGTAAACGACACGCTTCGGAACCAGATACGTACCGATGGCGCGCGGCTATCGAGGATCTTCAGCTGGTTCAGCGGCGACTTTGAGCGCGACGCCGGCTCCGTGCGCGCCTACGTTAATCGCTACGCCCGTACCCCCCTGTCATCGGATGCGCCTATCGACTACTTGGACTACGATTGGGCACTTAATGAGGCAAAGTAAGGGCCTCTTCAGATACTGCCGCTCCACCTGGTGCTGCCCCGCGCTTTTTTTGTCGAATCTGTTCCCACCTTTTGCGGGCGTAGCTAAAGGCAATTGGCGCAAGCAAGAGCGCCACCTTACTCCAGCGCTGCTGAACGCCCGCTGCTTGCAATAAAAAGCGCAGCAGCGTCACGCCCACCGATTGCTGCACGTCGTCTTGTAGGAAGCGGCTTACTTGATTGGGGATTTCCATCTTTTGCTCTACATACGCGGACAGCGCCGCACGCGTGCGCAACGCACTGGAACGCATTTCCTCTTCCACCGCGCGCATGCGGCTGCGCAGCAGCGCCTTTCGAGCATCTAAATCCTGTAAATTGCGAATGGGACTATTCATGGCTCATGGTTGTTTGCCTCGGCCGAACTGCTAAAAAAAGCGCCAAGAATTCTACTCAAAAGGGGGGTGGTCAATAGCGGTTCTTTGAAAACGATGAGGAAAGCGGCCAATAAGACATACAGCCCCGCTACGGCCAAAAAGCCCAAAGCATATGAGCCCCACCGTTGCCCTAAAAAAAGCGCTAAGGCCATCGTGGCCATGAATAGGCCGAAGAGCAGCAACATCGCTACAGCCAACAGACTGAGCAATGTGGAAGCCACCTTAGCCAGGCGCTCTGCCAAATCTAACCGCCAATAGTCGAGTTGCAGCTGCGCGTACTCGCGCACGTGCGCGGCAAACTCTCCTGCTGAGCGGAGCACCTCTTCTGTGTCTTTTCCTAAACTGGACATGTTGTTTGTAAACGCTTCGGAAGCCACTACGTCACTCTTTGGCCACCAGACAAAGGTATAAAATATCGGTCGGCCGGCGAGGTATCGAGAGCGGTTACCGCACAAAACTCCTCCAAAAAGAAAAAAACCGCAGAGGGCATGCCTTGCGGTCTTTCTCCCTGAAGTAAGCAGCTGATGGGATAAATCGGTTATTGGCAATGGCAGGGGGTCTCTCGTCATCGGACGAGGAGCTTTCCGGAGGCAATAGGCTCTCCGCGCTCGGTAGCTATTCGGAAGAGCAGCATGCCGGCCGGCAGTTGTTGCCGTTGCAAACGAAAGGTGGGGTAGTTATAAGATTGATCGAGCACTTTCTTTCCCTGGAGGTCGAAAATTTCTAACCGATACGCTGAAGCCGTTACGCCGACGACTTCGAACGTCGCACTATCCTCAAAGGGATTGGGGTAGACCTTTACATCCGCACCCGCCCACTCGATGTGCTTCGTCTTGACAATGACAAAAGTGTCCAGCTCGCAAACAGTGTGAAAGGTCTCGTTGGTCGACACCGGCGGCTCTATGTCGAAGTATATCTCCGCCGTATTGCGCACCTCTGTGCGGCAGGGTACCTGGTCGACGAAAGCTACTCGGAACTTCACAAAGCCCTCATTGCTCCCACTTTGGGGGGGCAGTGCGGCATTGGGCAGCGTAAACTGCACAATGCCGCTGCCATACACCTCAAATTCGTACGGATGGCTGGCCGCACCTGGCCGCACGGTAGCGGGGTCTAAGAACGGCGACAGCGTATCGCGCACGACAATCTGCGACACCGTATCGGTTCCGGTGTTCTGAAATTGGATGACATACTCCATCTCGGTTTCTGGGCGGACGTAGTGAGCTACGCCATAGCCTTTGGGATGGCCTCTCTTTAAATAGGTAGGATTAAAATCGGGTTCGTAGCTTTCTTGGCAGTCGATAGATCGGAAAGGATCGATATCGTCTTCCGCAAACATGGTGTAAAAGCCGATGCTAAAGGGTTGGCTGGTGTCGGAGCGGCACCCTTCTACGGCGGCCGTGGGATAGCTGGTGCCTGGATAGCCCGGCGTTTGCTCTGCAATGACGCGATAGGTGCGGCCGTTGGCCGGTGTGGTCCACACTACCGACTCTTCGCCGGCCTTCAGCTGGCGCCGATAGAGCGGGTCGCCCGGCTGAGTGAGCATAATCACGTCTTCAGCGATGACAAAGCCCACCGACTCTTGCATGTCGCCTATGCCAACGTTGGCCAAACTAAGCCGCACCACTCCCTGCTCGCATACAGCGCGTGCCTCCACTATGGAGCGATCCCAATTGGAAATGTCGCAAAAAGAGTCGGGATAAATGTGCGCCCGAACACAGTGCGCCTGACCCGTCAGCGTTTCACAGGCCAGAAACGCCGTAAAGGTGAAAGAACCGCACTCGCCATTGGGAAGCAGACCGATGTCGAAAGCGTACGTATTGCCCTGAACCAGCGTAGCGGGAATAGAGCTGCTCACTAGCGAAAGGGCAGGGTCTAACTCTATCTCGATGCGCGTATCGCTAGAGGGCAAGGTGCCGGAGTTGCAATAGCGCACCGAATACGTATTCTCCGCGCAGCGGCGCAAGATGGGCGTAGCCACATCGACCTCGTTGCGCGGACACAGCGAGAGGGCGCGCACCGGTACCTCCACCTCGAAGGTATCGGAGAAGCCCGTCACCTCGAGCGGAATCTCCGGCGTACACGAAGCCCACGAGTCGTTGGGAGGAAAGAGCTTAATCTTGTAATCGCCCGTATCGACCAGCAGCAAGAATTCTCCGTTGGCCTTGGCCACTGCGTAGCGCGTGAAATTAGGACTCTCTACGCGGACGATCCAGTTTTCTAAGCCCGGCTCGTTAGCCCCTCGCGTACAGTTGCCGTCGATGTCGAAGTAGATCTTGCCGGCAATATAGCTGGAGAACGCCACGCAGTTGCGGTCCATCCGCACCAAATAGGGGTTCGCCTCTGTGAGCCCCGAGGGAAAGAAGAACTCACTTGAACCGCCAGCTACCGCTCCGCCATCGGGAGTAATGACAATACTCGTAGCCTGGTCAAGGCCCGGTCGCCCTACAGCGATGTCGCATACTCTATCGCCTTCACTGCTGACGCGCACCAAATAGATATCCTCCGATTTGCTAAGCGTTGACCTTGTACCGGCGGCATAGATGTCTCCTACAGGCGATTTGGCCACGCCATACAGGTCTGCTCGAGCAAAGCCCATCCGCCACAGGATCTGACCCGAACCCGAACTGCTCACTTTCATGAGCAGCCCCACTCCATTCTCTTCGTAGGTGCTTCTGCCGCCAATGAGGATGTTTCCGTCGCTATCGATAGCTATAGCGCGCCCTACGTCGTCAGCGGGAATACCCGAAGAAACCGAAAAAAAGTTAAAGGTGTTTTCCCAAAGCAGGCTGCCATTATTGCTATCTATGCGAAGCAGCCACACGTCGCGCGGCACCGTTTTCTTTTCGCCGGTGACCGCTATAGATCCATCGGGCAAGACGGCCAGCGCTACCATCTTCTCTACAGCACTTGGGTCTCCATAAGTGCTGCTCCACATCAGCTGACCACTTGCCGAGAGGCGAAAGACCAAGCCATCTTCGTTCGCGCTAGTATTCTTCTGATACCCACAAACCACTAAACTGCCATCGCCTAAGAGAGCAATGTCCCGAACCTCTACGTCGAAAGGACTCGTATAGAAGTAAGTCCACAGGGCATTCCCCTCTGCATCAGTTTTGAGGACGAAGGCGCGCTGCGGCGTCAGCCCAACCCGCGAATTGCCGGCAATACCGAAATGACCCTCTTCTGTAACAGCAATACCTTCCGCCCACGTTTGCGACCCTAAAAAGAAGTCCCTCGTGTATTGCAACTTCCCATCTACATCCGTCTTAAACAGACGCGCGCGATTCAACCCGGCATAGTTTCCCACCGCGACAAACCCTCCATCGCGCGTGCGCTTCACGTCGTTGATCTGGCCCTGCCCGCCACCTTCAAACACGCGCTCCCATCCCTGAGCAGAAAGCACTGCCGCAGAAAAAACGAGACTACATACGAGAAGAAGTTTTTGCATACACATGGAGGATTAACGAGGCGCCGTTCTTTGACAGTACAAAAGTGCAGGAGACAAACGCTCGGAATATGGACAAAATTTTTAGTTTGTTGAATAATTTCCCAAAGCGGAAATTGGCGAAATTACGCCTTTATAGCGCAAAAGGCGCTTAATTAGCGCCTTTTTTATTCGTTAAGGTGGAAAAAAGCATCTGCTCAAAGCTCATTTGTTGTCCAAAGATAAGACTACGCGGATTTTGGGCAGTGCGTTGAGAAGTAGGCGGTTGGCGTAAAAAAACGGCGGAGGTTCTGTCGAAAGCGAGGTATTCGGAAAAACCGCTACATTCGCCTTTATGATACGGGCATTCGCTCCTGCCATTGTGTGGCTGATAGCCGTCATTTTTTTGTCCACGACGGGCGGGGTATCTATGCCGTCCTTTGACCTGCTCCAGACGGACAAGTTGGCACACGCCGCCGCTTATTGTCTCTTGAGCTGGCTGACGCTATGGGGCTTCGCTCGTTGGCAGTCGCGCGTCAAAATATCGCACGGGGTCTTTACGGTGTTGGTAGCCACGTCGGTAGGTGCCTTGTTGGAGGACCTCCAGTTCCGCTACTTTCCTCATCGACACTTTGAATACGACGATATGATAGCCAACGCCGTAGGAGCACTGGTCGGATGGGTGGTATTTGCGCGCTTATTTTCTCATCGGCACTTAGCTGCTTGGCTGGAGCAATGGTCGTAGTTAGAGCCAAACGCGACATCCCTCCGAACAGTTGGTACAGATGTCGACCGCGCCGCGCCCTTCTCGAAGCAGGCGTTGCCGAAAACGCCGATAGGCTTGGCCATACCAGATGTCGCGAAAAGACGCGGTCTTGAGGTCGCCCAAACGGTGGACAGCGTCTTTGTCGAAGCAACAGGGCACGACGGCGCCGTCCCACGTGATGACGCAGGCGCGCCAAAGCCGCCAGCAATGGTTGACCAAGGCATGGCGAGGCGTCCAAGTGCCATCGAGCTGCTCTACATAGCGCGCGTAGCGCGAGTGCTTAGGTATGAGGGCGTGGCCGTGGCGGTAATCGTACACTTGGGCACTTTTGAAGCGCACTTCATCCGCTCCCCACTGGCGGGCGTGCTGCCGCACGAAGGGTACTTCGTGTTCGTTGGTGCGGAGCACCAAGAACTGCGCGATGAGGTGTGGGCGCGACGAGCACAGCTGGCGTTTCCAACGGGCCACCTCCTGAATGCCCTGAACCACCCGCTCTAAGCGACCGCCTACGCGGTACTGCTCGTAGGTCTGTTGGGTAAGGCCGTCTATCGACACGATGAGGCGGTCT
The DNA here is from genome assembly GCA_037445225.1 of Lewinellaceae bacterium. Lineage (GTDB taxonomy): Bacteria > Bacteroidota > Bacteroidia > Chitinophagales > Saprospiraceae > M3007. The sequence goes on from JBBIKW010000001.1 coordinate 245,078, forward strand.
AATCCAGACAGCACCGTCTGGCGCGCTCGCTCGGTGTCGAGGAAGTGGCCATTCGTGCTCGTCGCGACAAACATGCCGCGCCGATGCGCATACCGCACCATGTCGAAGAATTCGGGGTGGATATACGGTTCGCCTTGAAAATATAGATACAAGGAGAAAGTATGTGGCGCTAGTTCATCTACCACCCGCCGAAAGAAGTCGGCGCGCACATTGCCCGTAGGGCGGCTGAAGGCGCGCAAACCGCTGGGGCATTCCGGACAGCGCAGGTTGCAGGCGGTCGTTGGCTCGATGCTGATCGATATGGGCAACCCCCATTGTATAGAGCACCCTGTAAGCCGAGTGAGCAGGTAAGAGGCCAGCACGCGCGCAGCATTCCAAAGCCGCCGAAGGGTCATCTTTTGAAGAGCATGCCATCCCTCTTTCCAAGCCACCCACATAGCGATAGCGCTGCTGCCTCAGACGTGTTCAAAACTTAGGACAGAGAATTTGCTCGTTCTCGTATTCGCCTAGATAAGCTACCGAGAACTCCAAGGCGCCCTGACGTCGCCCAAAGCTGAGCGCCGTGGGGTTGATGTCGTAGCTGATGCCGAAGAGCACGTTGCTTACCTCAAAGCCGATCAAACCGACGATGGCATCGAGATGGAAGCCCTCCTCTCCGCGAACCGGGCGCACCCAGCTGCCCAAGTGCACCGCCGAAGTGCCGTAACGGCCCACGGGAAAACGCACATTAGTGCCGGCATTAAACTGGGCGTGAGGCCCCTGTAAGGCAAATAAGAAACGCGGCAGCAGCGCTACTCGAGAGGGACCCATCGGCAGGTTCGCCGCCAACTGACCCGATATTTTTCGATAAAAGCGGTCGCCAGCCACCCCTTGGTTGTAAAAAGTAGCGCGAGGCTCCAAAAGGTGATGCACCGCCGCCCCAGCAAAGAAGGCGCCGCTGCGCCCTATGCGAGCCGAATAGTTTAAGCCGACATTTAGGTCGGCGTATGAAAAATTATTTTCCGGAAACTGTTCGCCCGTAGGCAATACAAAACCCGTAAATCCATCGAACTGGTCGGAAAAATTCAGATAGGCATAGTTGACGTTGCGCTGCGTCAAGCCGCCCTGAAAACCCAACGTTAAGTATTGCCTGCCCTCTACATCCAAAGCTTTATGGTAGGCCAGCGCCAACGCTATCTGGGTCGTGTTGAAGTCCACTACGCTCACCTGATCGGTAAAGAACTGCACCCCCAGCCCAACAGCATCTTGAGAAGCCACCCGGAAGGGCGGGCCAAAGCGCAAGTCGCCCCCCACGCCAAACGTCCGAATCGGGTTGTCCAAGACCCCGCGCCACTGGTCGCGATAAATGGCATTGACGCGATAGCGCCCCTCAAAAGCGCCGACCAAGGCCGGGTTGAGCATCTGGGGCGACGCGTAAAACTGGGTAAAGTGCTGATCCTGCGCAAGCAGTCGCAGCGAAGGGATCACCACAGCTAAAATCAGTGATCGGGTGGTTGCCGTCATGTGATGCGAAGATGTTTGGGCAAAAGTACTAAAGGCTTTGACCTCAGAAGGCTGAGCCTGCAGCAAAAGAACGGATATCGACGCTAAAAATTTTAGCGGCCGTCTACCTTTGCTGCGTTGTTATGCCTTTGCTGTTCACTCGCCGGCTTTCCGCTGTGCATTGCCAACCCGGCCGTTTCGGCGTATGGCACATCGCAGAGGAAGAGCCTTTTTTTCAGCAGCAACTGGCCTTAACTCCCGAAGAAGAGGCGGACCTAAGCCGATACAAAGGGCTGCGCCGCTTAGAGTGGTTGGCCGTACGCCATTTGCTCCACCTACTCACCGGCAATGGTCGACGCTGGCCTTTGAGCAAGGACGCCTTTGCCAAACCGTTTTTTTTGGACAATAACGGGCTGCACTGCTCGCTTAGCCATTCTAAGGGGCTGGTTGGCGCCTTGCTTGCCGACGTTCCCTGCGGCTGCGACCTACAGGTGCTAACCGAGAAGATGCCGCAGTTGGCTAAGCGCTTTCTCAGCGAAGAGGAGTTTGCCTTCTTGAACACCTTTGCTGCAGACGTCCGATTTGACCTCCAGCACGTATTCTGGACGGCAAAAGAGAGCCTCTACAAAGCCTACGGACTGCGCGCACTCGACTTTCGACGGCACCTCTACTTGGAACCCTTCGAGTGGAGCGGCGGAAAGGGAGAAACGATCGGCTGGATACGCCAACAGCCTCCTCACCTATGTTATATATTGCATCTCGAAAAACCAGTACTCCGCCCCGGAATACCGCCTTTTGTGTGGGCCGTTGCCCTCCTCAGTTGATTTTTTGGCGAAAACGTTTTTTTGTAAAAAAGTGCGCTTACCTTTGCAGCCCGTTTTTGAGGTCGTTCGCACTTTTGACATTACCGCGATGAAACGTACTTATCAACCTTCCCGGCGCGCGCGCAAGAATAAACACGGATTTCGCAGCCGTATGGCGACAAAGAATGGCCGGCGGGTGTTGGCCCGCCGCAGAAGGCAGGGTCGTTACAAACTTACCGTTTCCGATGAAAAGCGCCTGAAGTAAACGGCCCGCCTTCCTATACGTGCAACCCAGCGCTTCATCGAGCCGTCAGGGCGCCCTAGCTTCCTGACGGCTCGTTTATTTTGTGCGCTAACCATGCCCACTTTCCAGCGCAGCGAGCGACTTAGGAGCCGAAAACTAATCGCGCGGCTTTTTCAGGAGGGACAATCGTTCATGGCCTTTCCGATCCGAATCGTGTGGCTTCCCCTGAGCGATGAGGAGCGCCAAAGCATGGGCGCCGCCTGTCGCGCTCAAGCTGCCTTTTCCATCCCTAAGCGTCTGTACAAAAAAGCCGCTGAGCGCAACCGCATCCGCCGTCAGATGCGCGAAGCATATCGCCTGCACAAAGAGGCGCTCTATGCGCGGCTGGAGAGCCGAGACCTCACCATCGCTCTCCTCCTCATTTACACCGCCAAAACGCCTCCCTCTTGGGAGCAGCTGAGCAGCAGCATGCGGCGGTTGGTGCGCCATTTCGAACGCGACGCCGCGCTGCCGCCCCCTAACTAAGCCACGACTTGTAGTAGTCCGGATCTTCAATGCCGGCGGCGTACTCCGTCATGAGTAGCGGTCGGAAGGTATCTACCATCACTGCTAGCTCGCGCGTTTCCTTAGCTCCGATGCTCCGCTCCACTGCACCCGGATGTGGGCCGTGCGGAATCCCCCCGGGATGCAGCGTAATCATGCCGCGCTCCACGTGTTTACGGCTCATAAAGTCGCCGTCTACGTAATAGAGCACTTCATCCGAGTCGATGTTCGAGTGGTTGTACGGAGCCGGAATGGCCAACGGATGGTAGTCGTACAGCCGCGGGACGAAAGAGCAGATGACGAAGTTGTGCCCTTCAAACGTCTGATGTATCGGCGGCGGCATGTGTATCCGCCCCGTAATGGGTTCGAAGTTGTGGATGGAAAAGGCGTAAGGGTACAAGTAGCCGTCCCACCCCACGACGTCGAAGGGATGGTTGAGGTAGTGATAGGGGTAAATCGTGTCCTGCTTTTTGATGAAAAAAAGGAAATCGCCCTGCTCGTCGTGCGTCTCCAAGTCGGTGGGCTTTCGGATGTCGCGCTCGCAAAAGGGCGAATGCTCGAGCAGCTGCCCAAAGGCATTTCGATAGCGCTTAGGAGTGACCACCGGCCCGCCGCTCTCTACGATAAAGAGGCGGTTGTCGGGGCCATCGAAATGCAGCTGGTACACGGTACCGCGGGGGATGACCAAATAGTCCCCGTATTCAAAGCGGATATTGCCATACATGGTGCGCAAGGTCCCGCTGCCCTCGTGGACAAAGATGACCTCATCGGCATCGGCGTTCTTGAAGAAGTACTCCTCCATACTTTTGCGCGGCGCCGCCAGGATGATTTTGCAGTCGCTGTTGACCAGCACCGGTTTGCGCGCCTGCAGATAATCGTCTTCCGGCTGTATGAGGAACCCCTTTAGGCAGCGGTGTTTTAGCTGGCGGTCGTGCACCGTGCGCGGCGCAATGCTAAAAGGCTCACCTACCTGTACGATTTGAGTGGGCGGATGGCAATGGTACAGCAGCGAGTACACGTCGCTAAAGCCCTCGGTGCTGAACAGCTCTTCGCTGTACAGGGAGCCATCGGGTTTGCGGTACTGCGTGTGGCGCTTAGGAGGTATCTGTCCGAGGCTGTAATAATGCATATCTACGGGATTTTGCGTTCCAGAAGAGAAGTGCTCGACAAAGTTAGATCGTCTGCCTCTGCCTTCGGTAGCTGATAGTTATCAGCCCACGCTACGCAGGCGCGGGCCATTTTTTCGGAGTCGGCGTGTTCGAAGGTCAAGGCATGGATAGCGGCAGCTGGTCTACTTTGGCAGTCAAAGTTGTAGGTCTTGTCGTAATAGGCCAGCGCTATTTCGGCGGCTAAGGCGAAGTCGCCGCGCCGCAGCGCTTCTAAGGCTGCTTTAAGACGCAGGCCGCCGAGTTTTTTTTCGATGCGGCAAAAGGCAGCCTCCAGCTCCGGCAGCGGAGCCCAAGCGTAGTCCTCCACCAAATGCTGCAGGCGGCAAGCGTGGGGCACTTCGAGGTGCAAAAGGGGGGCTGCCCGCATTTGCCGCCACAATCCGCTCGGCAAGTAGATGCGCCCAACGTTTCGACTTTCGTTCTCCACCCACACGCGCTGCTCTGGCTGAAGCCGACAGAGGACGTCGAAGAGGGCGTTTTCAAACTGTTCCTGCGTGGGTTGAGGGCGCTCGCCGATGCTTCCAAAGGCCGAGCCCTTGTGATGAGCGAGCGCTTCTAAGTCGAGGATTTGTTCGCCCATCCGACCTAAGGCGCGCAGCACCTTTGTCTTGCCGACGCCTGTCTTACCGCCAAGCACGATGAGGCGAAGGCGGATGGTCTCTAAGCCGGGCAACACGTGCTGGCGATAGCGCTTATAGCCACCTTCGAGTACCTGTACCTCAAAGCCCGCCTGCGACCAAAGCCAAGCCATGCTCTGACTGCGCTGTCCACCGCGCCAACAATGCACCGCCAAACGCCGATGAGGGGCTATAGCCCTCGCTTCGCGCACAAAGTACTCCAGCTTTGGCCCTGCTATCTGCAGCCCCAACAAAAAGGCCGGCCACTGCCCTTGCTGTTTGTACAAGGTGCCGACGCGAGCGCGCTCCTCGTCGCTAAACAGCGGTAAGTTACGGGCACCGGGGATATGCCCCTGGGCGTATTCTCCAGGAGAACGCACGTCGAGCAGGGGACGATCCGCGCGCAGCGTCAGGAAAACATCGGGCGGCAACAGGGCACTCATCGCTTAGGGCAATGTTCGAGCGAACTCAATAAAAAACTGCATAGCTTCCGGGTTTCGCATGGCGTCGGGGTTGTATGCTCGGTCTAAGGGCTTCTTTTGAAGGATTTTCTTAACCGGTGTCTCCATCTTTTTTCCGGAAATGGTGTAGGGAATGTCGGGCACGGCCACAATGGCGTCGGGCACGTGGCGCGGGCTGCATTGGGTGCGAAGGGTTTGGCGGATATGTTGTTGTAACGCCTCGTCCAACGCTATGTTGGGCTCTAAGACTACAAATAGCGGCATCCAGTCGGACCCATCGGGATACTCGATGTTGAGGATGAGCGCATCGCGAATGCCGGTAATCGCATCCAAGGCGCGGTAGATCTCGGCCGTGCCGATGCGCACACCCTGACGATTGAGCGTGGCGTCCGAACGCCCCAAGATGACGAGTGTCTGGCGCGGCGTGATGCACAGCCAATCGCCGTGTCGCCATACGCCGGGAAAATACTCGAAATAACTGGAGCGATACTTGGAGCCGTCGGGGTCGTTCCAAAAAAACACCGGCATAGAGGGCATGGGTCGGGTAACCACCATCTCGCCCACCTCCCCAGGCGGCACGGGCCGTCTCTCTTCATCCCAGCTCTCCATGGCGCATCCTAAGCAGCGGCACTGTATCTCGCCCTCGTACACCGGCAACAGCGGGTTGCCGCCCACCCACGCCGTACATACATCGGTGCCGCCCGACATAGAGGCCAGCCAAACATCGGGCTTGACCCGCTCGTACACCCATCGGAACCCTTCTGGAGGCAGGGGCGAGCCCGTCGAGCCGATGCTGCGCAAAGCCGACAAGTCGCAGGTGTCTTGAGGCGACACGCCGGCCTTTCGGCAGCTCATAATGAACGGCGCACTGGTACCGAAGTGAGCAATGCGCGTCTGTTCAGCTAGCCGCCACAGCACCCCTAAGTCGGGATAGGCAGGGCTACCGTCGTACAGGACGGCCGTAGCGCCAGCCAGCAGGGAACCGATGGTAAAATTCCACATCATCCACCCCGTCGTCGAATACCAAAAGAAGCGCTCTCCAGGGTGCACGTCGTTGTGAAAGTGGAGGTATTTGAGGTGCTCCAACAAGTTGCCCCCGTGGCTGTGCACGATGGCTTTCGGAACGCCCGTGGTTCCCGACGAATACAGTATCCAGAGCGGATGGTCGAACGGCAAGGGTTCAAAAGATAGGGGCGGCGCCGGGGTGGACAGCGCTTCGTCCCAACGGATGCTGTGGAGTAGGTTTTCCGGCTCGGTCTTTTCGTCCAGATAGGGGATGAACACCACGCGCTGTAGCGTAGGCAGCTGGCGGCAGATGTCGCGCACAGCCTCTCGGCGGTCGAAAGGCTTTCCGTTGTACGTGTAGCCGTCTACCGCCAGCAAGACCTTGGGCTCAATCTGCGCAAACCGATCGACTACGCTGCCAACCCCAAAGTCGGGCGAACAACTCGACCATACCGCGCCGATACTCATCGCTGCCAATACGGCAACGGCAGCATGCCATGTGTTGGGCAGATAAGCCGCCACCCTATCGCCGCGCTCCACACCGCATTCGCGAAAAAACTGCGCTAAAGCCGCTACCTGAGCCTCCAAAGCCGACCAGCTCAGGGTAACCTGCTGGCCGCGCTCATTTTGGGCGATCAGCGCCGGCCAAGCCACGTTTTTGCAGCGGAAAATGTGTTCGGCGTAGTTCAGTTCGGCTCCTTCAAACCAGCGAGCGCCGGGCATGTCCAAACCGGAGAGCACTCGTCGATACGGTGCATGGGCCACAATGCCGAAGTATTCCCACAGGCTTTCCCAAAAGGGCCCTACCTGTTCGGTCGACCACGCCCACAGCGCGCCGTAATCGGCAAAGGCGAGCTTCTTGTTCGCTTGCAGCCAACGCATGTATCGGCTTAAGTGTGCGCGTTCGCGCAAGGCGGCATCGGGTCGCCACAACACAGCAGGTTCGCGTTCAAGCATAGGCTGCGTTTTTTCCATCGAGCAAAATTAGCGAAAAAGGCAGTCCTCCACTTTAGGCCGCCCTGCGAGGCCGATAGGTCAATACAAGGGCATGCTCGCGGCGAAACAGCTGGCGGGCAGCGCGCTGCAAATCCTCGGCACTCACTCGGCGATACAGCTCTACCTCCTCGTTGAGCAACTCCGCCCGCTGAAGCAATTCGTAAAAACCTAAATACTGCGCTTTGTTGAGCACGCTGGTCTCCGAATAGACTACCGTATTCTCGAACCGCTGCTGAATTTTAATCAACTCCCGCGCCTCGATAGGTACTTCGACCAAAGCATCGAGCTCCTCCCAGAGGGCGCCTGTCGCCTCTTCTATCGAAACCCCTTCCGCAAGTTTGGCCTCGACGATGAGCATGCCGGGATCAAAAGTAGACGTTACAGAGGCCTCCACCGACGACAGCAGCCGGCGCTCCTTGACCAATCGGCGATACAGGCGCGAAGATTGCCCGGAAGCCAACACATCGGAAAGCAGGTCGGCAGCATAGAAATCGGAATGGAGGCGCGGAGGCGTCCGAAAAGCCATGAATATGGCCGGAACAGGAACTTCGGCCTCCAAAATGCGCTCGCACAGTCCTGTGCCTTCCGCCTCTGCGGGAAACGACCGCTCCAAAGAGGGCCCAGGTGGAATAGCACCAAACCACTTTTCCGCCAAGGCAAACGCATCGTCGGCCTTCAGCGGCCCGCAAATGCTCAACACAGCGTTATTGGGCGTATACCAGCGCTCGTAAAAAGCGCGTACCTCTTCCAAAGTAACGCTCGCTATGTGATCCGGAGAAAGACCGATGACCGGCCAGCGATACGGATGCACTCGATACATCATGGCCGACAGGTGGTGCAACATGTCTCCGTAGGGCTCAGATAGACAGGTTTCCTTAAATTCCTCTATCACCACCCGGCGCTGCGTCTCAAAGGCGCGGCGCGTGATGCGCAAATCCAGCATGCGATCGCTCTCCAAAAACAGCGCAGTTTCTACATTTTGCGCAGGCAGAATCTCGTAAAAGGTCGTGTAATCGTTGGTCGTATATGCGTTGTTTTCTCCACCGGCGCGTTGGAGCCAGTCGTCAAAATGCGGCGCATTGCGGCTGCCCGAAAACATTAAATGCTCGAACAAATGGGCAAGACCTGTTCGGTCGGGTACCTCATCGCGCGAGCCCACCAAATAGGCCACATTCACTGCAGCCAACGGCGTATTGGGATCCTCGTGCACTAATACGCGCAAGCCATTCGATAAAATCCGACGCTGAAACGATATCATCACCGCACCATTTAGCCTGCAAAAAAGCAATTGCCGACGAAAAACAACTGAAAAAGAACATCGGTTTCTCTGCCATGCAAAGCGCAAAAATTTCATCGGCGCATTTTAACCAAATTCATCGCAAAGCACTGTTTTACAAGTTTTTAGAAACAAACAAAAAATACAGGTGCACCAATTAAATTCAATTCTCTGAAGAAAAATGCCTAAAATTTTTTGTTTTAAAAAAAATGTTTTAAAATTGTGCCGATTTTTTCACATCTAAAATTCCTCTCTAACTATGGCGGCACTAACTTTCTCTATTCGTATCCGGGCTCCACGGGCGCGCGTATGGAAAATACTGTGGGACGATACGACCTATCGCCAATGGACATCGGTATTTGCCGAGGGTTCTCATGCGGAAAGCGACTGGCAAGAGGGCAGCCGGGTGCGCTTCTTAGGTGGGCAAGGACAGGGGCTGTTTAGCCGCATTGCCCGACTGGTTCCCAACGAGCTCATGATTTTCGAGCATTTGGGTGAAATCCGAAACGGCGTTGAGGAGATAGACGGTCGGTGGCAAGGGCTCTTTGAAACCTATGCGCTTTTCGCAGAGGGCGATACCACCCTTCTAAGGGTCGAGGTGGATATGCCCGATGATTACCGCAAAATGTTTGAGAGCATTTTCCCTCAGGCGCTCCAAAAAGTAAAGGCGTTGGCAGAGTAGGCCATTGCGGTGCATTCACTTACATCTAAAACCCTTTTGCTCATGGCACAAGTAAGCATTTATCTGAACTTTCCCGGCAATGCCGAAGAAGCCCTCCGCTTTTATCAACGCGTGTTTGGCGGAGAATTCACAGGAGGCATTCTCCGATTTGGCGACATGCCGCCTCAGGAGGGAATGCCGCCGCTCCCGGAAGCCTGTCGCCACATGGTGCTGCACGCCGCTCTGCCCATTTTGGGCGGGGTCTTCACCCTCATGGTCAGCGACGCTCCAGAGGCGCTAGGGTTTCACGTGCGCTTTGGCAACAATGCCTACATCAACCTCATGCCCGACACGCGAGCGGAAACCCGCCGGCTATTTCAAGCCCTGTCGGAAGGCGGACAGGTAGAGCAGGAACTGCAAGACATGTTCTGGGGTGATTATTACGGCGCTTGTACCGACAAATTCGGCGTGCAGTGGATGTTTAATTGTCCGGAAAAGGCTTAAGTACCGCCGCGGAGCTCTCGCCTAGTGAAATGCTTTCGTTGGGGTCGAAACCATTTGCAGAACGGAGGGAGCCAATGTGGGCAGTTTTCGCTGTGGTCAACTTGCGGAGATGTTCTAAACTTGCCCCAAAAACCGACACCGCATGCGATATCTCCTCTTTGCCGCAGGTTTAGCCTGCTTGGGATGCCAACAGAAGCCGACGCCAGCTACACTCATCCTGTACAACGGCCGCCTATTTACTGCCGACACTGCCCTTACCGAGGCGAGTGCCATTGCCATGCGAGGCGATACTATCCTCTACGTAGGAGACGACGCTGGAGCGCGCGCTTTTGCTGGGCCCAACACGGAGCAGATAGATCTGCAAGGCGCCTTTGCTATGCCGGCCTTTATCGAAGGGCATGGCCATTTTTTGGGCTTAGGGCAAAGCTTGCAGATCGTCTCCCTTGGTGGAGCCGCTAGCTGGTTTGAAGTGGTGGAGCGCGTGGCGCAGCGCGCTCAACAAACACCGGCGGGCGAGTGGATAGAGGGGCGCGGGTGGCACCAGGAAAAGTGGACAGAGCCTCCGGCGCGTTCGACCAACGGATACCCGCACCACGAAGCGCTCAGCGCGCGCACCCCCGACCATCCGGTAGTCCTGCGCCACGCCAGCGGACATGCCCTGTTGGCCAACGCTCGAGCGATGGCCATAGCGGGCATCGACCGCCGAACACCCGACCCGCCGGGCGGACGCATCGTGCGCGACGACTTGGGCCATCCAACTGGCGTCTTCGAAGAAAACGCCATGGAACTCATCACCCGACCCTTAACTGCTTGGAAAGAGCAGCGCAGCGAGGCAGAGAAGCAGGCAGCGCTGGAGAGAACAGTAGCGCTGGCAGCCGAAGCTTGCCTGCGCAACGGCATCGCCTCCTTCCAAGATGCGGGTAGCAGTTTGTGGGAAATAGCGCAATTTCAGCGCTTGGCTGAAGCGGGCCAGCTGCCGGTGCGGCTTTGGGTGATGGTCGCACAGCCCGACGGTGCCGACTTGCCCAAACTTTCGGCCTTTCCGCTGCTGAATGCCGGCCGAGGGTTCCTTACCGTTCGAGCAGTAAAAGCCTACTTAGACGGCGCATTGGGCTCGTACGGGGCATGGCTGCTGGCCCCGTATGCCGACAAGCCCGACCATATTGGCCAAAACGTGACCCCCCTCGACACCCTGCGCCGCATTGCCGAGGCATGCCGCGCGCGTGGCCTGCAACTGTGCGTGCACGCCATCGGCGACCGCGCCAACCGCGAGCTGCTCGACCTATACAGCGCCTTTGTAGGGCCGGACAAGGACATGCGCTGGCGGGTAGAGCACGCCCAACACCTCGCACCGGAAGACATCCCGCGTTTCGGACAGTTGGGCGTCATTGCCTCTATACAGGCTGTGCACTGCACCAGCGATGCGCCCTTTGTCGTCAAACGCTTAGGGACAGAGCGCGCGCGCACCGGCGCCTATGTGTGGCGCACGCTCTTGGATGCCGGCGCACACCTCGCCAACGGCACCGATACGCCTGTCGAGGACGTCAACCCATTGGCCTGCATCTACGCAGCCGTCACCCGAAAACGCCCCGATACGGGCGAACCCTTCTTCCCCGAACAGTGCATGACGCGGCAAGAGGCGCTGCTGTCCTACACGCTTTGGAATGCCTATGCGGCGTTTGAGGAGCGCGAAAAAGGCTCGCTCACCCCAGGCAAACGCGCCGACGTGGTGGTGCTGTCTGAAAACCTCTTAGAATGCCCGCCCGAAAACATCCTCCGCGCCCGCGTCTTGCACACCATCGTCGCCGGCCGACGCGCCTGGTCGGCCCAGTGAACGCACCCGATCTCTCGACTTCGCAGCCGTCTTAGAAGGGAATACTGCAGGCCTGGCCTCGTCGAAAAGACGGGCGTATAAATTGCGCAAAATCCTTACCTTTGCTGCAGCAAATTCTAAACGCAGTTCTCTTTCACAAAACACAACGAAGTGGAATACGGCTTTTTTAAGCGGCGCAATTCGGGAAACAGTTCGCGCAACGATGCAGAGCGCCGCGAGCGAGGAGGATCCGGCGAGCGAAACAACAACCGCTACCGCAATCGCGGTGAGTACCGAGAACGCAACGGAAATGACCAACCGCGGGAAGGGGAAGAAAGCGTCTTTTCTAAGCGCGTCCGCGCCGGCAAACGGCGCACCTACTTCTTCGACGTGCGCAAAACGCGCGGCAACGACTACTTCATCACCATCACAGAAAGCACGCGCAGCGAAGACGGCTACGGCTATCGCCGCCATAAAATCTTTCTCTATAAGGAAGATTTCAACCGCTTTGTCGCCTCGCTCAATGAGGTCGTCCAGCACGTGAAAACCAACCTGCTTCCCGATTTCGACTACGAGGAGTTCGACCGTCGGCAAGCCGAATGGGAAGCGCAGCAAAATAATGCTTCCTTCGATGAGGAATTTGCCGACAGCACTGAAGATTTCTACGAAGAGGACTTTATTGAGGAAGACTTTGACGAGGAGGACAGCGACGAACAAGCGCCGCTTCAGAAGAAGTCTTCTTCGAAAAATGTGCCCCCAGAGCACGATATCTCTTGGTAAATGACTCGAAGCGAAAAGGCGTTTCTTCGAGGTTCCATCTTCCGCCATTTAGACGGTATTGCCACAGCGCCCACAGCATATGCCCTTTGGGAAAAGGGTGTATTGGACTATCTGGTCGAGCACGGCACTACTACGTTGACGGAACTGGCTCGCCAGTTCAAAGCTAATGAGGGCTATCTCAACGTAGCACTGCGCCTGCTGGCTTGCCAAGGATGGCTCGACTATGCAGTGGATAATGCAGCCAACGAGGTGTACTGTCGCACCAACGACATCAGCGCGCCGGCATTTAGTCTGTGTCCCTTCTACAAGGATGTGGTGGAGCTACTGCGTTTTTCCGGCCGCTTTCACCGCCGCAAGTTCGAACGCGCGCCCTTCAACGCCTTAGAGCGCATCTTCAAGAAGTATCAGGCGGGCTACGACCTTCCGCCTGCAGCCTCCGATGTGGAAAAACGCCTTCAGCAACAGGTCCTCCAACACATCGAGGGCATAGCTATCGGCCCTACCATCGTCGCTTTAGGCATGGGCGGTATGTTCCACAAGTACTTTATGGAGGCCTCCTTTAAACCCGAGGAGTTCCACGAAGACGCCGATAGCTTCGGCAAGATCTTGGACTTTTTCGCCTACTTAGGCTGGTTTGAAAAGCGCGGCGCAACGTATCGCTTCACAGAGAAGGGCCTTTTCTTAGCCCAACGCGCCAGCGCCTACGGCGTCACGGTGTCGTACCTGCCGACGTTTCGGCAAGTGGACGAGCTCATCTTTGGAAATCCGGAGATCTTGTGGAACACCGCTCCGGGCGGGGCTGAGCTCCACGTAGACCGCGAAATGAATGTGTGGGGCAGCGGCGGGGCGCATGCCACCTACTTCAAAAAGCTGGACGAGATCGTCGTCGAGTTGTTCAACCGCCCCATTGAAGAGCAGCCTCGCGGCATTGCCGACATGGGCTGCGGCAACGGCGCCCTGTTGGAACACCTCTTCGAGGTCATCTCGCGGCGCACCTTGCGCGGCGAGATGCTCGACGAGCACCCGCTGTTCTTGGTCGGGGCCGACTACAACGAAGTTGCCTTACGCGTGACGCGCGCCAACCTCTCTAAAGCCGACATTTGGGCCAAAGTCATGTGGGGCGACATCAGCCAGCCGGAGCGCTTCGCCCAAGACCTACGCGACGACTACGGCATCGACATCGCCGACCTCTTGCACGTGCGCACCTTCTTAGACCACAACCGCCCTTGGAACCCTCCTACCCGCTCCCTGCAGTGCACCAGCACCTCTACTGGAGCGTACGCCTACCGCGGTCGACGCCTTTCCAACAACGAAGTGGAAGCGAGCCTTTTAGAACATTTGGAGCGCTGGACCCCTTACGTAGGCCGCTTTGGCCTGCTCGTCATCGAATTGCACACCTTGCCGCCCGAGCGCACCGCCGCTCATCTCGGACGCACGCCCGCCACCGCATACGACGCCACCCATGGCTTCTCCGACCAGTACATCTTAGAAGCCGATATCTTTCACCGCATCGCCACAGAAGCCGGACTAATGCCCTCGCCTCCACACCAAGCGCTCTTCCCCGAACCCGAACTCACCACCATCAGCATAAATTTGCTGCACAGCCAGCGTTGACCCTTTCCCCCCCATGCGCATCGCTTTTGTCGGCCTATCCATTGGCGCTGCTTTGATGCTACTCAGTTGCCGCGACTACGTACCCGTTCCCAAGCCGCGCGCCTATCCCAGGGTTTTTTATCCAGAAAAAACCTACACGCGCTTTCTCGCTGGCGGCTGTCCGTTCTCCTTCGACATGCCCACCTACGCGGAGATCGAACAAGACGTTTCTTTCTTCGACGAAGGTCCCAAGAGCGACTGCTGGTTTACCCTCCATGTGCGCGCCCTAAACGCCCAAATCCACTGCAGCTACTACCCCATCACCAGCCGCGCCCGCTTCGACGAGCTGGTACAAGACGCCTTCACTATGGCCCAAAAACACAACATTAAAGCCAACTATATCGAAGAAATCCCCATCCACCGAACCGCCGACCGCGTGCACGGCATCGTCTTCTCCCTCGAAGGCGCCACCGCATCTGCTTACCAATTCTTCTTGACCGACTCCTCTCGACACTTCCTGCGCGGAGCGCTCTACTTCAAAACCCAAGCCCGACCCGACTCCTTAGCGCCCGTGCTCGATTTTATGCGGCAAGACCTAAACCGCCTCGTTAACACCCTTACCTGGCAAAAGGCTCCACCTAAATAGGGTGTCAGCGGTCTCTTTCTTCCCACACTTCCGGCTCATACCCTTTCTCTTTCGCCAATGGGTCGCCCTTCATCTTTTGATATTGAAGAAACCGCTCTTCTTCCGGATTATTGCAATCCATCCGCAATACAACTTCAAAGAGAACATCCGGTACTTTCAGGAGATAGTTATAGTCGTAGGTAGTGTCTAAGTGTTCTTCGAGATCAGAATTGACGATAGGTTTTACTAATGTATCGACCTGCACATATCGAGCAAACACCTCACTCTTTTGGAGTAAGTCTATAAAAATATCAGCTCCCATCCTGTAAACAGCAACTCCTTCGTGAGAAAAATCGTAGCACAATACTACTGCACAAATTGTGTCACAGTCTTGTTCCCCACATATGTTGATATACAGACTCTTGTCCTTCATCATCACGATGCAATAAGTAGAAATAATATCATCTATGTAGGTATTGTTTTGAAGGTCTATCGTTTCTTCTGATTCCTCGCTTGTTACTTCCCAGAACTCTCCATGTGAAAATATATACCGAACTGTCTCTCCTTCAGGATGCCGCTCATAAACGCAGATGGTGTCTCCTCTGAATTGAAGCCTGACATCTCCGCTATCCCTACCCACCGTTAGGCGGTCTATATAATCCTGAATTTGATAGGTGAATGTGGTTTTCTTTTTCTTAACACGCATGATCCATTTTGCTGGGAAATCAATTTCCATCACCTCCAGGTAGAAATCACTTCCGCCTACGGAGGAACTGCTTTTGTAATAATATACTCCGGCAAACTCCTGTGGAAATTCGGAAATCCGCTGACCGCCGCTGGGCATAGGTGTAGCAAAGTAAGCATCGATACCACACTCTGCAATGGTAAACGACATGAGCAGAAGCCCTGAGAACAATAGAAGCAGCGTTTTCATAATAAAATGTCTTACATTAACAATTTCAGTCAATTGCCAAAGGGCACCTGCCCTCTTCGAAAGTAGAAATACAGCTTTTGCGCAAAAGGTTATCCGCCGCTATGCAAGAGGCAAAAAAGCTATCCGCTTCGCGCAGGCTTCTGCAGGGAGAGGCACGCGAAGCGACGGGGTTGTGATGCGCTTGGGAGAAATTACCACCGGATTTGCACCATAAGCACGGCGCTGCGCCCATCGGAGGGCCATACGCCGGGGCCGGGGTATAGGGTAGGTCTTTTGGTAAAGTACTGCTTGTCGGTGAGGTTGTTTACGCTCAGGCGTATCAACAGTGACGGTCGTATTTGCCAAGAGAGGTTTGCGTCGAGCAGACCGTAAGCGGGCACTAAGCCCACCGCACCGGTGGCGTTGGGCTCCACGGTGTTGAGTGGGTCG
This sequence comes from Lewinellaceae bacterium, assembly GCA_037445225.1. Classification (GTDB taxonomy): domain Bacteria; phylum Bacteroidota; class Bacteroidia; order Chitinophagales; family Saprospiraceae; genus M3007. The sequence continues at coordinate 261,013 of JBBIKW010000001.1, forward strand.
GCAAAGGTCGCGTCCGTATAGCTGTATAGAAGCGCCAAAGAGGCATTTTTGTAGTACAGGGTTAGGCCATTGCGCGCAATCCACCGAGGCACCGACTCGACCTTTTTGCCGCCGATGCTTTGGTTTTCGGTAGCGGTGACGCGGATAGAGTCGCCTAAGTAGCGGGCATCCATCCAGGAGGTAGCGGTAAAGAGCGAAAGGTAGGCATGGTCGCCTACAGGCACGGCATATTCGGCGAAGAGCTCCACTCCGCGCGTACGCGAGTCTCCGATGTTGGTGCGCCACAGAATGACTGTATCTAGGCGCTCGTTGTAAAGCGCCACATTGCCAAAGCGGCGGCGATAAAGCACTTCGAAGAGAGAGACGTCCCAACGGAAATTTTTGTGGCGGCCGCGCCAGCCTATTTCGGCGTTGTGCCCATAGCCGTCGCGAATGTTAGGGTCGGAACGCTCATAGGGATTAGCTGGAATAATATCTTTAAACAATACTGGCCGATACGACTGCGTCCAGCCGGCATATAGGCTTTGGTCGGCACCCAAGTCGTAGCCGGAGCTCAGACCCAAAAGCGGAAAGTTGCGCTCGATAGTGTTGGCTATCTCTTCGGGCGGCAAGTAAGAGACATTGCCCTCCATTTTCGAGGCACCTATTTCCCAGCGGATACCGGGAGTAACAAACCATCGAGCGGTCAGCTGAAACTTGTTTTCGGCGTAGAGGGCCACATTGCGCGTGCGCATCCACATGTCGCGCCCCCATCCTTCCGGGCCAATGGTAAGGTCGTAGTGCAGGCCGGTAGTGCCGCGCCCTTGCTGTCGGCGGCGCATGTCGTTGTGAATGTACTGAACGCCAGCAGTGAGCACGGAGCCCGTCCGATGCCTTAGGGCGTACCGATGCAGCAAGCGCATTTCGAACGTCTTGCTGTTGAAGCCGTCGATATCCACTTGGCGCCGGCTGTATTGGAGCGTGTTGGGATCTATGGTGTCCTTAATCGTAGCCGGCCGGTCGAAGAGGACGCTGTTCCGGTCGCCAAACACTCCCGATGCTGTCCACGATAGAAGGGTGCGTGCACTGAGCTTCCACTCTACCCCTACTGCAGGAAAGACAATATAGGGGCTGTAGTAATTGCGAAAGCGCGTCGCCTGGCGCGGGTTTTCGGCGAATTGAGCATCCGTCAAGGGGCCGGGAATGCGATACAGGTAATAAGAACGAAAGAGCTCTGCGCGCACCAGTAGCCGTTCGGATGGTTCGAACCGCACCATAACACCCTGGCCGTCAAAAGTTGAGGCGCCATTGTCCCGATAGCCCTTTGCGGTGCGCCGGTTGTAGTAGGCGTAGTACTGCCAGCGCCCCTTCCGCCCTCCAATAGCATTGTATGTGCTCACCCATCCAAAGGAGCCTACTGAGTTAACACTTTCTCCGGAGAAAACACGCGAAGTATCTGGCTGCTTCAACACGTAGTTGAGCATGCCGCCAAACTGCGCTCCGTACTGCAAGGCGCCGGTTCCGCGCACCAGCTCGATGCGTTCCACCACTTCAAAGGGCAAGCTAAAATGGCTAGCGGGGTACCCGTATAAGTCGGAGTTGGTCAGCCAACCATTGGTGCGGATGTTGAACTCCCACCCGCGGTGCGGATCTAAACCCCGCGTAGCGATATTTACTTGATTAGCCGTGCCGTCCATATCGTAAACAAATACTCCGGGCACACGGGCAAAGACCTGGCGAGCATTTTTCTCAACAATGTTGGCGGGGAGATGGCTCACTGAAATCACCTCGCTTTTCTTCCCGCCCAGCCAGTATGTCCCCTGTATGGGACTCAAATACGAAGACTCCAACCGACGAGCGCGAACAGCAATCTCTTTGATGCGGCTCTGGGCTAAGGAGTCTACAGGTTCTTGAGCAAAGAAAACACCGCTGCAAAGACACGCTAAGACTACTAAGAAATACTTCATGAGATTACAGTTATTACGTCTTCCGCGACAAAAATAGGGCGCCTAGCCTCGACCCTATCTCCAAAGCAAATCGGTTTTTTCAAGGCAATTGGTGGAAATTTACTTTCCATTATTCGTAATGTTACTGGCACTACTAGTATCTCTATTACAAAAAACGCATCCCATGAACAAGACACTCCTCCTTACGGTGTCGCTGGCTTGGCTACTGGCGCGGTCTGCGACCTACAGTCAATTGCTGTTTGAAGACATACAGCAGCCTATCCCTCTGCGCAATGTGACTTATGGCCATGCACTCGACTACGCCCATCGGGAGGTCGCTCTGCAGCTCGACCTCCTCTTTCCCTCTTTGAATCGCCAACAGCGCTACCCTTTGGTGGTCTTAATACACGGAGGCGGATTTGTAAATGGAAACCGGCAGGATATGGAGGTCTGGGCGTTGCCGTTCGTGCAGAGGGGCTTCGTCGTGGCCACCGTCAGCTATCGCCTCGGGTACATGCCGCCGGAAAATCTCAACAACTGCAATTTCATAAATACCTATCCGTGTATGTTCGCCGCAGATACGGCGGAATGGTACCGGGCTTATTATCGAGCCGTTCAAGACGTCAAAGGAGCTATTCGCTTCCTGGTCAACCGAGCAGAAGTGTTTCGCATCGACCCAGAGAAGGTGTTTCTCTTGGGCGAAAGCGCGGGTGGCTTTACCGCTTTGGGCGTCGCTTTCTTGGACACACCCGAGGAAAAGCCTCTGCAAACGGGCGATTGGCCTCCGGTAAAGGTATCCAAACAAGGCAACTTAGGTGTTTGTGATTACCAACAGCTTCCGGAAAGCGAACTCTCTCGCCCCGATTTAGGCAGTATTGAGGGCGACATCGAATGGCCCAGTCGCCCTTATACTATTCGCGGAGTCGCCCATCTTTACGGCGGCATGTTTAGCGACTTGCTCCAACACACCCCTGCGGGCAAGCACAAGCCCATCATCTACCAGTTTCATAAAGCTTGTGACTTAGTCGTTCCCTTTAAGGCCGGGCGCGTCTATTCCGGAATTTCCTGGTGCTTGGCCAATTGCTGGGGGTGCGCCCACATAGCCCACACGCCGCACGTGTGGGGTAGCGAAGGTATCTGGAACTGGAACCAGACGAACGGCTACGGCTACGCGTTTATTAACCGCTTTTTTACGACTCCCTTTCCCAACAATTGCTTTCTTTTTCAGCACAATTGCTTCGAACAAGTCAGCGTACCCTGCCATGCTCCGGGGGGGTTTTCCATACAGGAGGTAATAGACGTCTTCCGCCAACAGGCGTTGATAGGAGGAGGAGAAGACAGAGAGCTTGCCGATGCCTCGTGGGCAGAGCAAATGCTTGCGTATCCCAACCCGTTTTCGGAGGCCTTGCATCTGCAAAGCAGCCTCGAGCAAGCGGTTTCATACCGCATCCTCACCGCTCAAGGCAGCCTCCGGACAGTAGGGCAGCTGCCTCAGGGGGCGCAGGTTTTTCTGCCGACACAAGACTGGCCGCCTGGCGTGTATTTTCTCCACATACAGGGGATGAACGGCAGGGGGCAGGCGATGCGCCGACTAGTTAAAATAGATTAGGTCAGCCCGCGCGCTTTGAGTTCTAAATACTTGTTGATGACACTAACCGAGAGGGACTCGGGACGTGTCAGGACGGTCTGGACCCCGTGCTGGTGAAGTAACCGCCGTATCTTTTCCTTTTCTTCCAAAAACTGATAGGCGACGGTTTGGCGAAAGAGGTCGAGGATATTGGAAGGCTCTTCATCTGCCAAGGCACGTATCTCTGCGTTTTCAAAAAAGATAACTACGAGCAGATGCAGCCGACCGAGGCGGCGCAAAACAGGGAGTACGCGCTCTACGGCGTATCGGCTCTCAAAATTTGTGAACAATACCAGCAAGGAGCGCCGGCGGATGAGGCGGCATACCGCTTCATAGAGCAACTCGTAGTTGGCTTCGCCCGTGCGCTCCGACTCGCGATATAGGGCCTCTAACAGGTGATGCAGCTGCCGGGCCCCGCGCTCAGCAGGCAAAGCAGTGCCCAACACGTCGGAAAACGACAGCAGCCCTACGCGATCTTGCTTCTTTAGCGCGATGTTCCCCAAAGCCAGCGCAGCATTGACGGCATAATCCAACAAGCTCATCCCGCCAAAAGGCATGTTCATGATGCGGCTTTTATCCAAAAGAAAGAACACCTGCTGGCTCTGCTCGTCTTCGTATTGGTTGACCATGAGCATCCCTCGGCGGCCCGATGCCTTCCAATTGATGCTTCGGTAGTCGTCGCCCTCTACGTAATTCTTGATGTGTTCGAACTCGTAGCCGTGCCCTACGCGCCGCACCTTTCGGATGCCGCTGCTGTAGGTTTGTCCGCTCAGGGTGCTCAGCTCGTAACGCCGCATCTGCAGCACCGAGGGATACACAGCTACCTCTTGGAGTTGTTCAAAGGAAAAGCGGCGCTCAAGCAAGCCCAGCGGTGTCTGCGCAAAAAGAAGGATACGGCCGAAAGCATAGGCGCCTCGGCTCAAAGGGCGCAGCTCATAGTGTAAATGGGTCTGCTCGCCCGCTTCCAAGGCCACCCGAAGGGAGAAATGGCGCTCTTGAAACTGTTCCGGCAGTTCGTCGATAGCCGCTATCCTTAGACGGAGCATACTCTCGTTGCTCATGTGCAGCCGCACAGGATTAGGGTCGCCTAACGAAAACACCGATGCCGCCTCGCGCCGAGCCGTCAAATAGCCGCGGCGGTGATAGAGCAAGGCAGCATCTGCAGCGACCAACGCCAAAGAAAGGCCCAAAAGCCCTTGAGCTACCCAAAACAGGGCTTCAAAAGCGTATGAGAAAGCAAATAGCGCCGCAATAGCGCCAAATACTGCAAAAAAGCGGTCGGTCAGAAAAAGAGAGCGCATAGCCTACCGGGATAAGGCCCGCAGGAGCGACAGCTGGTTTCGCGCGAGCCACCGCGGGCGTCGGCAACAGGCCGTCTGTATCTCGCAAGGCGTTATTGTTCGCGCTTAGGCGGCACCAGCGAGGGAGTCGCTGTCGTAGGCGCTGCGCTTGGCTGCTGCTGTGCCTTGGGCGACACCAAAACGCCGGGCTGCTGTTGCGAGGGTACGGCAGTCCCCGATGCAGCCGGAGCCGCAGGCGATAAGGCACCAGGAGGTGCCGACTGCGGAGATGGCGCAGGAGGTGCAGGAGTAGCCCCTGTGGATAGTATGGTGCTGCCACCTTTCAAGTTTACCGCATTGGGCAGTTGGGGCGCCGGCATATTTGCTGAAGCGGTTTTTTCCGCCTCCGGCAGCGCTTCCCAACGCGCCAAGAGGTCGTCGTAAGTTTTGGCCACCTCATCTAACAGCGCCTTCATGCGCTGCGTGCGCTCGCGATAGCCCTCAAAGTTTTTCAACAGCATCTCTGCCTCCTGCTGGACCTTCTCTTTCTTCATCTTGCCCTCTACGTAATCGGCCAAGATAGCCTCTAGGCGGGTAACCATTTGGTTCTGGCCGACAATAGAGGAATTACAGCCGTCGTACAGTTGAACCACGCGCCCGTACAGGTCGGCGTACCCGAACTGAGGGTTATTTTTCAATCCCTGCGGAGCAGCCTCGATCTTTTCAAACAGGGCGCGCGCCCTTTGGACACCCTCCTCGAAAGCCTCGCGGTTTTCGTTAGCCCGGGCAATGCCGGCCTGGATGCGCTCTACAAAGGCAGTATCGATGCGATTACATGCTGCTACCCCTACCAGGGCGATCGCTAAAAGAGCTGTGCGCGTGCTTACTTTCATCATCTCTGCAGTGCTGTTCATAAGTATTGGAAAAATGCGCCGCAAAGGTAAACACTCGCTTAGAGACTGTCTCGAGCATTTGAAGGGCCGCATGTTTGCAGCAGAGGAAACCTTTTCATTCTCCTGAAGCGGCGTAGCGCAACAGCTCCTCCACATATCGGCGATGATTGGCTAAACGAGGTACCTTATTTTGGCCGCCAAACTTTCCGCGCGCCTTCATCCAGCGCAGGAAGGTACCGCGCGGCACCGGATGTAGCCGCAGCGGCTCTAAGGCCAAGTCGCGAAAGCGCTTTGCTTCGTAGTCCGAGTTGATGCGCTGAAGGGACTCGTCTAAGAGTTTGTTGAAACGAGCCAGATCGGCCGGCGCTTTCTCAAACTCGACAACCCACTCGTGGCCGCCGCGGCTATGGCCATTGCCGAAAAAAATAGGCGCCGCCGTATACTCTGCCACCCGTGCTCCGGTCTGTCGGCACGCTTCGGCCAGCGCTCTGTCGGCATCGCCCACCATAACTTCTTCTCCAAAGACGTTAATGTATTGTTTCGTGCGACCGGATATCTGGAAGCAGTACGGATATTTCGACGTAAATATTACCGTATCGCCCGGCATATAACGCCAAAGACCGTTATTCGAGGTGATCACCACGGCGTAGTCCTTGCCCAGCTCGACTTCCTCTAAGAGCGCCGTGCGGGGTTGTTCTTTGTCCCATTCCGACAGCGGAGCAAACTCATAGAAGACGCCATTGTCCAACAGCAGCAGCATGTCGTTGCGTTTCAGATCACACTGCGCGCCGAAGTAGCCCTCCGAAGCGTTGTAGATCTCCTGGTAGACAAACGTTTCGCTGGGGATGAGGTCTTGAAAAGTGCGGCGATAGGGCTCGAATCCTACACCGCCATGCATGTAAGCTTGAAGTTTGGGCCACACCTCAAGTAGATGCTGTTTGCCCGTTTTTTCCAAGACGCGCCGAAACAACACCAACAGCCAAGTGGGCACGCCGTTGAAGGTGACGATATCCTGGCGACGCGCTACGATGTCGGCAACGCGTTCGATCTTTTGCTCGAAATCGGGCATGAGAGCGATATCGAGATCGGGCACTTGAAAGATGCGCCCGATGAACGGAGCGTGATAGGCTAAAATAGCGCTGATGTCGCCGACGCGCGTTTTGGGGTACTCCGGAAAGGAGCTGAAGCTGCCCGGCAAGGATAGGGTGTAATAGCGAAAGGCCTCCAAGTGTGGGCAGATGTGGTACAGCAGCGCCAACGAGTCCCAGATGCCGGCTAAGTGGCCCTGAATGAGGTTGACTCGAGGCACTGGGATAAACTTGCTGCGGTCGTTGGTGGTGCCGCTGCTTTTGCTATACCACCGCACCTCGCCCGGCCAGAGCACGTCGTGCTCGCCGCACATCATCCGGTGGATGTCGGTTTTAAGCGCTTCATAGTCGTGTACAGGTACACGCGAGCGGAACGCGGCGACGCTTCGCATTTCGGAAAAACCGTATCGCTTGCCAAACTCGGTATGGCGAGCGCTTTCGATCAGCCGCTGCAACCACCGCTGTTGCACCGACTGTGGGTCGCGCATGAACCGCTCGACGCGCCGCATTCGCCACTGGAGGTAGTATCTCAAGCTCGTATTGACCCACCTTTTCATGCGATTTCGCCGTTGAATCCCTGCTTTTTCGCAGGCGAAGGTATGCAATAGCCAAAAAAGTTTTTGACCTTGCTCTCTTTTACAAGGGTAAGAGGCACCGCTGCTAAGGGCACTCTTACACCGAGGAGGCCCCTCTGAACAAAATGCGGACCCTCAATTTCGATATCCACTAGAGTACAGAGAAGGGGGCTGTCGGTCAACTTTTTTTAACACTTTCTTGCAGCCTACGGTAAAAGTACTTTACCTTTGATATAGGTTTTTTGGGGTTATATTTCTGACGGTAGGATGCTTTGCTATCCTGCCGTCTTTTTTAGTCATAGCCAAATCGCTTGAGTAGATTTTCGTTGTCGCGCCAGTTTTCTCGCACCTTGACGGTGAGTTCCAAATACACTTTTTTTTGAAGAAAATCCTCTAAGTCCCGTCGGGCTAAGATGCCCAGTTGCTTTATCGCTTGGCCGTCTTTTCCCAAGAGAATGGGTTTTTGCGACTCGCGCAGGACGTAGATGATGGCGTGGATACGGGCCAAAGGCACACCATCCTTGGTGGTCGTCTCTTGAAAGGACTCGATACTTACCTCGCAGGCATAGGGAATTTCTTCTTGGTAAAGGAGGAAAATTTTTTCCCGAATAATTTCGGCGGCAAAGAAGCGCTCGGGGCGATCGCTCAGCTGGTCGGGTGGATAGTAGGCCGGCCCTTCGGGCAAATAGGCCAAGATCCGCTCCAATAGGAGCGGCACATTGTCGCCTCGGAGGGCCGAGACGACTATGTGTTCAGCAATGTTGAGGCGTTTGGACCACCAGCGAGCGGCCTCTTCTATGCGAAAAGGATTCACCAGGTCGCTCTTGTTAATGACCAGCAAGATAGGGCTGCTGGCTTTTTGCATCAATGTCGGCAGGGGGTCGTTTTCGGTTAAGGTCTCCGTCGGGTCGAAGACGAGCAAGAAGACATCGGCATCCTCCAGGGTACTCTCCACGTAGCGGTTCATTACTCGGTGCATGGCATAGGCAGGGGTGTGGATGTACCCAGGCGTATCCGAAAAGACGATCTGGTAGTTTTCGCCATTGAGAATACCGATAATTCGGTGGCGAGTGGTCTGAGGCTTGGGTGTGATGATGCTCATCCGCTGACCCAGCAACGCGTTGAGCAGAGTAGACTTGCCTGCATTGGGATGACCCACAATGTTGGCGAAGCCGGAGCGAAACGTGGGCGCAGTGCGTTGTTCTTTCATGGTCGAGTCTGCAATCATCCTGCGGTAAGTCGGCGCTGGGCTCCACAGACCAAGCCCTCTACTGCCTCATATACAGCTTGGGGGCGCTGGGTACGCCATGGGATGGCGTTGTATCGCTCGCCGAAGAACAAATAATTTTCCAGATGCGCATCGCGCAGCTCTTCTTCGATATGGCGACGCATATCGAGCAGCACTACCCAGCCTCCTTCTTCACATACCTCCTCTGCCCATTCGGCATAATAGTCCACATCTCCGGCGTGGAAATTGAGCACATTCTCGCAAAAAAAGATGAACTTATGTATGCCGTTTCGAAGCATGGGATCGACGAGCTTGCGCTTCAAATACATGATGTCGTTGTGTAGCACGTCGTTCCATTCTCCGATCAGCTCCGTTAGGGCGTAGCCCTTCTCGTAGTTGGTGTACAATATTTTAGCGTAAAGCGTTGGCGAACCAAAGGCGTCCCACTGAGGGTGGAGGTAAAAATTATACAACACATTGGGCGAGTGCCCGCGGCCGTACTTGCGCCCATAGAAAGGCGAGCGCCGGTCTTCGGATGCTATATACAGATCTCTCCAGCGGTGGTAAGGCTCAATGTCGTGCATACCTGCCTCCGTTTAGGGGCAAAGGTATGGGTTTACCGCATTCGTGGCATCACATGCGCAGATCCTCTACGCGCACACCGGGGTAATCTTTGGGATTGAGCTGAAAAAAGCTAGTGCTAAAGGCCTTGTGCGGTGTAAGGCGCGTCACTTGGAAGGTAAACCGAGAGCCATCGCGGGCAAAAGCCGTTATGCGATCGATAAGCTGTGCCTTTTCATCGATGCTCACCCGCAACTTAGTGTAGTCAGAGCGGCGATTGACGGGTTTGAACTCTACTTGAGCTATCTGCTTGGCGTTCTCGCGCGTCCGCTCTGTAATGGCGTAGAGGAAATCGCCTTTCTGATACCGACTAAGGAGCTCTTTAGGTGTCATGAATCCGCTCTCGCCGTTGGGGTCGGCGTTGGTGATTTGAATCTCCTTTTCCGTTTTCAGGTATACCCATGTGGTCTTACCGTCGCTGACGATGAGTTGTTGGGGCATATCTAAGCGAAACTTTTGCCCCTCTTGCGAAATAACCCCTTTCTGAACCTCCTTGGGCTGTTCGGGCAGTTCGATGGTCAGCGTGAATTCCGCTTCCAACGTCTTGTACTTTTCATACTGCTTTCGAACGCGGTCGAGGAGTTTTTGTGCTTCGGGATCCGACTTCTCCCCTGAGGATTGGGTTGACTGGGCAGGAGCGGTCGCATAGAAACCCAGTGAGAGTAAGGCTACAGCAAGCGTTTTTTTCATCCTCCAAAGGCAGAACATAGTAGGAAATAGGCTGTTTTTAAAGTAAACGCAAGAAAGGGAGTGTGCTGATATGGCGGGTAGTGTAAACGATTGTATAACGGTAGGTGCGCGGATAAGTTTAGCGGCTCAACAGCGACACGCTCTACCTTTGCGCCCATGAGCAATGCGGGATACTTGTTGGAGCGCTATTTAGAGCACCCGCAGCTTCAGACTCTGATCCAGATGCTGGAGCGGGCAGAAAAGCGGATATGGCTAAGAGGGCTGGTTGGCGCGCAAAAAGCCTTAGTGGCTGCTGCTGTGGTGCGCCGAACAGGGCGCCTCCTTGTCTGGATCTGTACCGATAAGGAGGAGGCGGCTTATAGCTATAACGATCTGCAGGCATTTTTGGGAGAGGCCGATACTGCATTCTTCCCCGACAGCTTCCGCCGCCCGGCTGTTTTTGACCACCTCAACCCCACTCAGGTGCTGCAGCGCTCGGAAGTTGTTAGCCGTCTATCCTTGCCGCATCGCCGAGGGTGGGCAGTAGTCACCTATCCGGAGGCCCTCTTTGAACAGGTAGTCGCACCCGAGGTGCTTACCAAAAGTCGCATCGAACTGGTAAAAGGAGAGCGAGTCGATTTAGATTTTGTGCTCCAGGTACTCGTCGAGTACGGCTTAGTTCGCACCGATTTTGTCTACGAGCCCGGACAGTTCAGCCTTAGGGGAGGGATCTTAGATCTGTTTTCCTTCGGCAACGAGTTTCCTTATCGCATCGAGCTGCTCGACGACGAGATAGAGAGCATCCGCACCTTCGACCCGCTGACCCAGCTGTCTCGACAGAAAATAGAACGCGTGCGCATATTGCCGCACTGGGAAACGGCCCACCGGCCCGAAGACAAGGTGCCTTTTCCTGCGGTGCTTCTCGACGATGCGATCGTTTGGATGGAAGACGTCGCTTTAACCGTTGACCGCCTCCTCCACTGCTTCGAAGCGGCCGAGGAGTATGCCGTTAAGATAAGTACCCTGGAAGACGACAAAATTCGAGCGCTGCTGGCCGAGCGCGCCTTTGTGCGTCCCGCCGACGTGTTAGCATCCCTCCGAAAACGCACGCTCCTGTTTTCGAGAGAGCCTACCGATGAGCTACCCCTGTGAGCAGCGGCTCCCGGGGCAACTCACTCGCGGTCGAAGCGGTGCAGATTGTATCGCTCGATAACCCCGATGAGCTTGGCCGAGTAGTTTCGGTCGGTAGCATATCCCAACTCCTCTAATCCTTTTGCCCAAGCGATGTAGTTCTTCCCGTGCCTCTTTAAACGAGCATAGCGACCGGTAGAGATCAGAATACTGTGCGCGCGCCAGCTTTCCCAGGCCGTCCGATACTTTCGAAAAAAGTCCTTGTGGTGGTCGTCTTCCAAGTTAGTGCAATGACCCGGCCGGCACTTCCTCGAAAAGCATTTGATGCCGAAATGGTTATTATTTCGAATGGCTAAAGTGCTGGTTCCGCAGCGGCTCTCGATGAGCCCTTGCGCCAAGGCGATGCTTGCCGGCACGCCGTATTTGTGCATTTCCTGCACGGCGATCTTGGAGAACCGCTCTATATAGCGATTGACCTGCTCTGCATCCTCGCGGCGTATCCACGCCGGCGAGGGGTCTATAGCCTCCTGCTCGTTGAGGGATGTGGGCTTGGGCGGCGAGGGCGGAACCTCCTCCTGCAAGAGCACTTTACGTCCTCCGGTTGAAGGACTGTTCACGGGAGTCGGTTCGGGCGGCTCGACCCCCTGCGGAGCAGGCTCGACTACTACAGGAGAGGAAAGGCTGGGCTCAGTCGGTTGATCGAGATACAAGACCAAATACCCCAATGCTGCAACCGTGCCCAAGCGCACCCACAAACTGCTCTGTAGCAGAGCGGTCTTTATCACGTAGCCGCGAAATCGAAGCGATATCCAAACGCGCCGAAGCCGTAAGCAAAACAGGCGAACCATATCCTGAAGCCGCGCCGTCTCATCCGGAGGAACCTGCGCGGGCGCGGGTACGGGCCGGCGAACTTTCCGACGCAAGCCATCCCTCCCATGAGAACCCTCTCCAAACGCCGCATTCCACTTCGTTCTACCCATGACGCCAACGCATTTTAAAACATTTTTTATAAAAAATGCGCGAATTTTGTGGATAAAAGCGCTCTTGTAAGCGCTTCTGTCTACAAAGGTAGGACAAGAACATCTAAATTAAAACAAAAGTTTTTAAAAAATTTTTTCTCCTGCAGCGCGGAGAAGCTAAACGGCGGGAACACCCTCATAGCCCTCTCGCCACTGGGAGGTCCGCGAGAGTTGAAGAGTCGATAAAAGCCTGAGCTTCTGGCAGGTTTGGGAGAGGTTGCAGGGAACGCGTGCCTTCACTGCACTATGCGTCCAAACTTGACAGGAGTGTTTGGGCGAAGAAAAAGCGTCCCCGTCACGGCAATGGTATCGCCGGAGCGGAGCCCTTCCGTAATTTCTATCTTTTCCGCCTGTCGAACACCGGTTTTAATGACAGTAGGCACTGCCAAGCCGTTTCGGCTGACAAAAACGATTTTATCGCGCGATTGGGGCACAATGGCCTGCGAAGGGATGAGCAGGGCATTGTTCTGGCTTTGCAGCTGCAGGCGCACTTCGGCGAACATGCCGGGAGTAAGGCGCGTCTTTGCGGACTCTACCACCTGTGCGCGTACCTGAAGCACCCGAGTGTCGGCGCTAATGGCGGGCTCGCACGCTACAACTACGGCGGAAAAGGCCTCTGGCTGGCCCTGTACCCGGAAGGATACGCGCTGGCCGGGGCGAACGAGGGCGGCATAGCGCTCGGGCACCGAAAAGTCGAGCCGCAGCGGATGCGCAGCGCGCAGCGTAGTAATAGGTGTAGATGGTGAGACGTAAGCGCCCAAACTCACCTGGCGCAGACCGACAATGCCGGCATAGGGAGCGCGCACCTCCGTCTTTCGAATTTGTGCGCGCGTTAAGGCAATATCGCTTTCCAATACGCGAACCTGGAGGGCAGCAGCGTCGTACTCTTGTTGGCTAACGCCTTTCACTTTAAGCAACTCGGCCAGCCGTTGCTCCGTTAGGTGGGCTTGCTGAAGCTGGGCCTCTGCCTTCTGCAGTTGCGCTTGCAAGTCTTCGTCGAATAGTTTGAGCAGGAGCTCGCCTTGGCGCACCGCTTTTCCTTCGGGAATGTTCAAGGCCACTACGCGCCCTGCTATCTCTGGATATAGGGTTGTCTCCTCCGCGGGCAACAACGTGCCGGCCGCCGTAATTTCGGCATCGAGGCGAGCGGGTTTTACCACAAAGCCATCTATTTCCGCCAACGCATACGAGGCGCGCATCGGTCGATCGTTTCCATCGGAAGAACGCCGACAGGCTGCACTGTATAGAGTGACCCACGATAAGAGAAGTGCGGCAGCAAAGCGAATACTCGGCTTAGGCTTCATGTTGCAACAAACGGAGCGCAGAGCGCATATCTATCCGCGTGCAAACTTCGATAGGGCCCATAAATATGTCGGCTTTTTTACGACAAAAAAAAGGATGCCGCTACAGGATGCCCTAAGCGCCTCAACTACTCAACACCAGGAACCTCAGCGGCATACTTCACTCCAAGCTGTTGTACGGACGCATCTCTTCGCCGAGCCAATTGCGATTCCAGTCATCTTTAGCAATCAGCTGCCGCGCTTGACGCCGCAAGCGCCGCGTCAAGTAGGCGAAAGCTAACCGAGGAGAAATGCGCCACAGACGGAGGAATTTCGAAAAACGCTTTGCCATAGTTTTGTGTATATCGCGTTGTCTGGATCAGGGCTTTTTTAGAGTCGCACTCGATACATAAACGCTTTGTCTCTACAAAAAGTCTTCCAAAACAGTGACTTTTGTGTTAAAACGAGGCGCATTAACGACTCGTTTACAGTGTTTGCCGACACTTAAAACATAGCCACAGAGGAAGCGGCAAACGGTGAAGGTAAAGGGCTGACTCCAGCACAGCACGGGCTTGAGCAAGCGTCAATATGTAGCGGGTTTTCGATGGGTATCTGTCACTTCGATTTACCTTTGCCGCCTCAGACACACAAGACAAATTGAATAGCTGGCATGGCTAAAACCCTCTCCATCGTCATTCCTGCCTATAACGAAGAGCGCACCATTCACCAAATACTGGATAAGATTAAGGCGGCTCATCTGCCCGACGGCGTTCAGAAGGAAATCATCTTAACCAATGACTGCTCGACAGACGACACCGGTGGGGCTATTCGGCGCTACATGGAGGCCAATCCCGACCTGCGCATTCGCTACTTGGAGCACAAAGTGAATCAGGGCAAGGGGGCTGCTTTGCATACGGGCATACGCCATGCTACGGGCGACTTTATCATCATTCAAGATGCTGACTTGGAGTACGACCCTGCGGAATACGCGCTGCTCCTGCGCCCCGTGCTGGACGGCTATGCCGACGTAGTATATGGCTCGCGCTTTATGGGCGGACGCCCCCACCGCATCTTGTTCTTTTGGCACAGCATCGGGAACAAGTTTCTGACCTTTCTGTCCAACATGTTTACCAACCTCAACTTGACCGATATGGAGACGTGTTACAAGTTGTTTCGAGCGGAAATTCTCAAAGGGTTAACCTTGCGCGAGAAGCGCTTTGGCTTCGAGCCCGAGGTAACGGCAAAGGTGAGCCGCGTGCCCAATGTGCGCATCTACGAAGTGGGCATCTCCTACTATGGCCGCTCGTATGCTGAAGGCAAGAAGATTGGCTGGCGCGATGGTTTCCGCGCCATTTACTGCATCCTCAAGTATAATCTGTGGGCGCGCCATTAGCTGCAAATCGGCAAAAGTCGGCCGCTACATTCAGCGATCGGGCCACATAGCAGCGATGCGGCGGCAGTAGGCGGTGAAAATGAGCGGCAATGGCAGGTTCTTTATCTAGGAAAGTCATTAGGGTACGCAAAACCTTGAAATAGCGCACCAAGTCGTGATGCTGCGGCAGGTCGCGGGCCTCAAAGGCACGGAGAGCGCCAACGAACGCCTTTTGGGAGTAGAAGCCGTACTGTTCGGGATAGCGGCAGGCCAAGTATAAGGCGACCATGCGATAGTCGTCGTGGTAGTGGTTGTTTTCCACGCTCGTTGGATAGGCCTCTTTATAATCCGACAGCAGGGCGTCGCAGCCAAAGAGAAAGCGGCCTAAGCGCGCCTCTAAGTCGCGCCTTTCGTCGAAAAGATCTTGAAACAGCAGCCGTGTTGTTTGAGGATCGTTCTGCCAAAAGAGGAGCATGGCGCGCTTGGGCTGCCAGGTGCCCTCTTGCCAAAGCCGGCGCGTTCGGCTATTTTGCAAACACCGGTTGAACATAGCGGCGCCGTCGAGCGCCTGTGGATCCCAGTATTGCTGGAAGCACTGGATCACTTCCCATTCGTTGTCGAAGGGATGCGCCGGCAGATCGCTCAACCAGTTGCGATAGCGCTCAACCGCTGCCTGTATTCGCGCCAGCACCATAATAAAATAATACCTTATCGCTACGACACCAGCTTACCCTTTCAAGATAGCGCGATAAGCCTCTGGATCGCGAAGCAGCTGGATGGCCCTTTCCACTTCCGGGTCGTCTTTGAGGCGTTTGCGCACCTTGCCACCCTGGAAGTAGACGCGCCCGACGATTTCTGCCTCAATTTCGCGCACGATGCGCGCGCGATGGCGCTGCATCTCGTCTTTCCGCTCAGCCTTTATCTTGCGATCGAGCGCCTCGATGTCGTCTCTTAACGACAAACCCTCTTCCTCTGCTACCTTTACGAGTTCACGCAGTCGACGCTCCGACTCCGTCTCGTAATTGAACTGGCGTTGCCGAGCAAAGCGGACAAAATCATCCCACTCTCCAAAGGAAAACGTCTCGATGGAGTCGACGCGTTCGCCGTTTTTGCGCATCCATGCGGTGACGTAGTCGAAGATGATGTTTTGCTCCAACAGGGCGCGCACCAGCCCAGTTGCGGTGTCGGCGAGCATGACAATGTCGGGAGTGATACCGCCGCCGTCGAGTACGGGGCGTCCGTTGCGCGTGCGGAAGACGGCGCGCTCTGCATCGGGAATATCTACCGGCTCGCCGTTTCGATAGCGCACAGCTTGGATACAGCGCCCCGACGGAATGTAGTACTTGGCGGTAGTCAACTTAATCTTAGCGTTGTACCCAATATCGCGCGTGTTCTGCACCAGTCCTTTTCCATAGCTGCGCTGCCCCACAACGACAGCGCGATCCAGGTCTTGGAGCGCACCCGAAACGATTTCGCTCGCTGAGGCGCTGCGCCTATTGATGAGCACGACGACGGGGATTTTGTCGTCCACTGGGTTGAGCGTCGTACTGTAGCTGCGATCCCATTCGGGTACCTTTCCGCGAATGGATACAATAAATTCGCCGCGCGGGACGAAGACGTTGGCCACATTGACCGCTTCGTTGAGCAAACCACCCCCGTTGTCGCGCAGGTCGAAGACAATGCCTTGCAAATTCGGATTTTGTGCTTTTAGCCGGCTCAACGCGTCGGCGACGTTGCGCCCGGCGTTTTGCGAAAACGTCGTCAAATGGATATAGCCGATGCCGTCGGCGACGAAGCCGCTGTGCGGCACGTTTTTCGCCTCAATCTCAGCGCGCTCGATGGTCAGGCGCAGCTCGCGTTCCTCACCCGGCCGGCGCACCGTCACATCCACCTTCGTCCCCTGTACCCCGCGCAAAAAGGCCATTACATCTTCCGCACTGCGGCCCTTAGCGCTTTGCCCGCTGACCGCCACGATAGCATCGCCCACTTTCAGCCCAGCCTTATGCGCAGGGCTGTCCTCTAAAATTTCCGTCACCACCACCCAGTCGCCCATTTTTTTGGCCTCCAACCCTGCGGCATTGTAGCGGCCGTCGTACAGGTAGCGATAGCCCTCGATGTCGGTTTCCGAAATGTAGTTAGTAAACGGGTCTAAGCTGCCTACCATGGCATCTAAACACACGCGCATGAGCTTGCCCGGCTCCAAGTCATCCACGTAGGAATGATTGATCTCTTTATAAGCGTTGGCGAAAATCTCCAGGTTTTTGATGATCTCAAAGTACTTATTGTCTTCGTAGGGCTTAAAGGCTAACAGGCCAATGCCCAAGAAGGCAATGCAGGCAAAAAAGAGTTTTATGCGCATAGCTGTTCCGTGTTTATGAGGTAAAGGCAGAGCGTGTTTGAATATCAGTATCAGCGTGGGTATGCGTTTCCTCTACGCGCCGAATGAAGATCTCGTTGAACGTGGGTAAAATTTCCTCGAAATGGGTAATGTGGATGTTGTGGTGGATGAGATAGCGGAGCAATTGGTTGCCTCGGCTCTCTTCCTCGCTTAGTTGCACGACTACTGCGCCATCGGGGCGGCTGACGACGCGGAAACGCTCCGCAAAATCCGCAGGGAGTGGGTCAGCAGTTTCAACGCGAAATAGGTTTTGCTTATAAGCATTTTTGATCGCCTTCACTTCGCCATACAGCACGTTGCGCCCTTGGTTGATGAGCACGATGTGGTCGCACATTTCCTCCACCTGCTCCATGCGATGCGTGCTAAAGATGATGCTGATGCCCTCGGCGTTGAGCTGCCGAATTTCGTCTTTGATGAGCGTAGTGTTGATGGGGTCTAACCCACTAAAAGGCTCATCTAAAATCAGCAACTTGGGGCGGTGCACCACCGTGGCAATAAACTGGATCTTCTGTTGCATGCCCTTGGAAAGCTCTTCCACCTTTTTGTTCCACCACCCCCGAATATCAAATTTGTCGAACCAATAGCCCAACGACTCGTGCGCCTGAGCAGCAGACATTCCCTTGAGCCGCGCTAAATACACCAGATGCTCGCCCACTTTCATTTTTCGATACAGACCGCGCTCCTCGGGCATGTACCCAATCTGAGCAGGCGAATTTTCATCTAGGGGCCGACCATCCAGAAGAATACTCCCCTCATCGGGGCCGGTGATGGTGGTAATCATCCGGATGAGTGAAGTTTTCCCAGCACCATTGGGCCCTAAAAGGCCAAAGATGCTGCCTCGAGGCACATCGAAACTGACGTGGTCTACGGCAACGTGATTTTCGTAGCGCTTTACGACATTTTGGATGGAAAGGATCATAGGGAACGACACTGTGAGTTGAAGGCCGAAATTTCACGGGTTTTGCGCAAGATATAGCGCTTTTTTCGAGAAACATCCTTTTTTGTTTGAAAGACCATCTCACCTGTACCCGTACCCCACAGTCCGATCAAAGACCTACCGGACGGAGGCAGTAGTCGTGTGGAGAGGCGCCTTCGCTCTAAGGTGATAACGGAGGTTTACCCTGAAGGGAGAGTTGGATATAAGATGATAGAATATTTGGTTAATTGGGACGACGAGTGCAGAAGTATTCCCCCATCTTCCCCCGAGAAAAAGACCATAGCCTTGCGCTAAGTGTTTATGTTTATTGTTTTTAAAGATTCTAAACTATGAACAAAAATAGAAAAAATGTTTACAAAATTGTGGCATTAGTAGTCAACAAAAGAGGCGACGAGGTGTTATTAGGTTCGCTTGGATATTCAAGCGATTAACCAATCAAAATTTTGCTACTACTATGTCTTACTTACCCAATCTCTTTCTGTACGCGGCGTTATCGCCCAACGACTACGTCGGTTTCACTTTCTTTACCGGCTACATGTCCATGTTGGCGGCATCCATTTTCTTCTTCTTCGAGCGCCAGCGCGTAGAAGGCAAGTGGAAGGCCTCCATGTTGATCGCCGGGCTCATCACTTTCATTGCTGCCGTCCACTACTTTTACATGCGCGATGTGTGGTTGACGACGGGGCAATCGCCCACACAGTTTCGGTACATCGACTGGGTGTTGACGGTACCGCTCATGTGCGTAGAGTTCTACCTGATCCTAAGGGCCTTTGGCGCTAAGATCGGTCTGCTCTGGAAAATGATCGGGTACTCCCTCTGGATGCTCGTTGCCGGCTACTTGGGAGAGACGGCATACCGGGACAACAGCGTTCTGTTGGGTATCATTTCTACGCTGGGTTATTTGGGCATCTTGTACGAGGTGTGGCTCGGGTCGGCCCGCAAGTTGGCCAACAATTCCAACGACCCGAAGCTACAGGCAGCCTTTTCGGCTTTGGCGTGGTTCGTGTTAGTGGGCTGGGCTATTTATCCGATCGGCTACATGACTATCGAGACGGACGGCTGGCTGCGCAACGTGTTGTCGGTACGCAACATGGACCTCGTCTACAACATCGGCGACGCAGTGAACAAGATCGGCTTCGGCTTGGTCATCTACAGCTTAGCCATAGGCTCCACCCGAGAGGAGCAAGCTAAAGTAGCTGCCGCCTAATCCTTAGAAAAACTTCCGACATAATCACACCCGCAGAGGCCGAATGTCCGATCGATATTCGGCCTCCTTTTTCCGTTCCAAAATGAATTCGTGTTGAAATACTCATGCTTATGACTACTTATGCACCTCATGTAGACACCCAATCGCCTTTTTTTGAACACACTTGTCGCTTACTCACCGGGGTCGAAAGGCACGATTTTGAGTCGTTAAGCCAGCTATGCGACGACGACTTCGGCATTGTAGATATTGCCCCCGATGGTTCCAGTGCCGTCATTCGAAATCGCGCAGAGTGGGAACAGTGGTTCCAAGATCTTTTCAAGAAGCTGGATGAAATGCAGGCGAAAACCTACAGCCACATCGAAGACTATCGCAGCGTCGTCTATGACTCCATGGGATACAGTGCGGTAGAATTCTGTCAGTTTTTAGAAGTGGGCGGTCAGCAGCATAAGTTTTACTGCGTAGCTACTATTATATGGAAAAAAATACCCGACGGTACTTGGAAAGAAGCGCGCTGGCATTGCTCTGTGGTGCGACGCGAGTAACTGATGCCACCCTGCAAGCTTAAGCAATGTTTTGCGCCGCGCAATGCCCTATCTTCGCCGAGAAAATCGGGCAACCATGGAAAGGCTGCGCAATTACATCGGCGGGCAATATACCCCTCCTGCAGAGGGTCGATACTTGGACAACCGCGCTCCGGCCACCGGAGAGATATACAGCGAAGTGCCCGACTCGGGGCCAGAAGACGTAGCGGCAGCGGTTGAAGCCGCCGAGGCGGCCTTGCCAGCGTGGGCATCGATGCCGTTGGAGCGAAGGCACGATATCCTGCACGCCATCGCAGCAGGTATTGCAGGCCGCTTAGAAGAGCTCGCCGCCGCAGAGTCGCGCGATACCGGCAAACCCATCGCTACGGCGAGAAGGGTAGACATTCCTCGCGCAGCCCTCAATTTTAAGTTTTTTGCCTCGGCGCTGTTGCATTTCGCTTCAGAGAGCTATTCTATGCCCAACGCTCTTAGCTACACGCTTCGTCAACCGCTGGGCGTGGTCGGGTGCATCTCGCCGTGGAATTTGCCGCTATACCTCTTCACCTGGAAAGTAGCGCCCGCTTTGGCCGCAGGCAATTGCGTCGTCGGCAAGCCTTCCGAAGTTACGCCTTACACCGCCTACATGCTGGGGGAGATATGCGAAAAAGCCGGCCTGCCGCCCGGGGTGCTCAACATTGTGCACGGCACTGGACTGCGCGCTGGCGAAGCCATCGTTCGGCATCCCAAAGTAAAGGCCGTATCTTTTACCGGCAGTACGCGCGCAGGAGCGGAGATCGCCCGCATTGCTGCGCCGCAGTTCAAGAAGCTGTCTTTAGAGATGGGTGGCAAAAACCCCTGCATCGTCTTTGAGGACTGCAGTTACGAACGCATGTTGGCTACCACGCTAATCTCGTCGTTTAGCAATCAGGGCCAGATATGTTTGTGCAGCTCGCGCATTTACGTCGAGCGGCCCCTGTACGAGCGCTTTCGCGAAGATTTTATCCGAGGAGCACAGTCCTTGATCGTAGGCGATCCTGCCGACCCTAAGACACAGCTGGGCGCTCTGGTGTCGTCAGCGCATTTTCAAAAGGTGCAGTCTTACATCGAGTTAGCGCGCGCCGAAGGCGGCCACATCTTGTGTGGAGGGCACGCCGTACAACTGCCGCCGCCCTTAGACGGCGGCCATTACTTGGCCCCTACCGTCATCGAAGGTTTACCCGTCAACTGCCGCACCAATCAGGAGGAGATCTTCGGACCTGTGGTGACTATTGCGCCCTTCGACGACGAAGACGAGCTCCTATCCATGGCTAATGGCGTGTCCTACGGGTTGAGCGCGACGGTGTGGACCAACCACTTGCCGCGGGCCCAATACATCAGTGCCCGCCTTCAAGCCGGTATCGTGTGGATAAACGGCTGGATGGTGCGCGACCTGCGCACACCTTTTGGCGGCGTCAAAGACTCCGGATTAGGGCGGGAAGGCGGCTGGGAGGCGCTGCGCTTCTTTACCGAGCCCAAAAGCGTAACCATCGTCACCGAAGATTGAATTGCTGCCAAGACATCTCGATCGTATACGAAGACGACCACCTGTTGGCCATAAATAAACCGGCCGGACTGTCGTCGGAAAGTGGAACCAGTGCGCACCCGTCGGCGGAGACGTGGGCGCAAGCATACCTACGTCGCTCCCATCGACGTCGGCACCTTTACCTTCGCGCTGTACACCGCCTCGACCGGCCGGTGAGCGGTGTATTGCTCTTCGCTAAGAACAAAGTAGCACTGCGCCGCCTTATGGCGCAGTTTGAGGCGCGTTCGGTGCGCAAGGTGTACCTTGCAGAAGTGGAAGGCACTCTGGCCGTCCCTTCAGGACGCTTAGAGCACTTCATCGGCCGCAGCGCCGACGGCCGATCCGCTATCGTGCGCGAAGTCCCTTTCGAAGGCGGTCAACCGGCACACACCGAGTACCGAGTTTTGGAAGAGCGCGACGGCCGCACGTTGTTATCCTTGGAAGCCAAGACCGGCCGCTTTCACCAGCTGCGGGCACAGCTGGCGCATATTGGGTGCCCTATCGTCGGCGATGTGCGATACGGTGCCTCTGCCTGGCGACCCAACGCCATCCGCTTGCATGCGCAGTATTTGCACGTGCAACACCCAGTTGCTGGAGTTCCGCTCATTCTAGAGGCTCCACTGCCGCCTTTCTGAACGTAGCGTCATAAACTCCGCAATTCGCCAAAACGGCTTATCTTCGCTGTTTCCAACCAAAATATCCGCCCGCTGTTGTTTTGAACCGATGATGGCAAAAGAGAGTCCTGCCGACGCAGTCAAAGCGGAGCAGCCTGCTAACGGCCTTGCGAACGGCACGCCAGCAGATGCGTATTTGGAAATTATCGGTGCGCGAGTGCACAACTTGCAAAATATCCATCTGCGCATTCCGCGCAACCGCTTGGTAGTCATTACCGGAGTGAGTGGGTCGGGCAAAAGTTCGCTGGCCTTTGATACCATCTACGCAGAAGGGCAGCGCCGCTTTATGGAGACCATGTCCAGCTACGCCCGCCAATTCATCGGCGAGCTGGAGCGCCCCGATGTAGACCAAATTTCGGGACTCAGCCCTGTCATCAGCATCGAACAAAAGACTACAGGGCGCAATCCGCGCTCTACAGTGGGCACCGTTACCGAAGTGTACGACTTTTTGCGCCTCCTCTTTGCCCGCGCCGGCGAGGCCTATTCGTGGGTGACGGGCGAGAAGATGGTGCGCTTTACGGAGGAGCAGATCCTCCAGCACATAGCCAAGCACTACGCCGGGCAGCGAGTAGCTCTATTGGCTCCGCTGGTGCGGGGGCGCAAAGGGCACTACCGCGAGCTGTTCGAGCAGGTGCGCAAACAAGGCTACACCAAAGTGCGGGTAGACGGCGAAATCCGCGATATCCAACCCGGTATGCAACTGGATCGCTACAAAGTGCACGATATCGAGGTCGTCGTCGACCGACTTCAAATCGGCAATGACCGAAACGAGCGGCTGGGCGAGTCGGTGCGAATAGCGCTCAAATTAGGCGATGGCATGCTGCTAGTGGCGCCTTTGGAAGGCGATAGCTCCCTATCAGTGAGCACCTATTCTCACCGGCTCATGTGCCCTGTATCGGGTATTTCCTACGAAGAGCCCTCTCCCAACACCTTCTCGTTTAATTCTCCGTACGGAATGTGCCCGCACTGCAAGGGCTTGGGTGAAGTATACGAGCCGGATTTAGCGCGCATCATCCCCGACGACAGCAAAACCATCAATGAAGGCGGCATCGTGCCCTTAGGCGAAGTGCGCGATAACCTGACATTTAAACAGCTGCGCGCCATCGCCAAAAAATACAAGTTTTCCTTTGCCACGCCCATCCGAGACATTCCCCCTCAGGCGCTTCAGCTCATCCTGTACGGCGGCGACGAGACATTCGAGATCAACATCACCTGGGGCGGCGACGAATGGAGCTACAACTTAGCGGCAGAAGGACTGGTCAACATGCTCAAGCGCTGGTACTCCGAGAGCGGCAGCGAGAAGATCCGCCAATGGGCTGAAGAGTTTTTGGCCATCGTGCCCTGCCCGGAGTGTCGAGGCGCGCGGCTGAAAAAAGAGAGCCTTTGGTTTAAGATAGGCGATAAGAATATCGTCGACCTGGCTGAAATGGACCTCCGACAGCTGTACGCGTGGGTGCTCCACATAGAGAAAGACTTAGACGAACGCCAGCGAGCTATCGCTCGCGATGTGCTTAAAGAAATTCGCTTTCGCCTACATTTCCTGCTTCAAGTAGGCTTAGAGTATTTGACGTTGAACCGACCGGCGCGTACCCTATCGGGCGGAGAAAGCCAGCGCATCCGCCTCGCCACTCAAATAGGAGCTCAGCTGACAGGAGTAACTTACATTCTCGACGAGCCCAGCATCGGCCTACACCAGCGCGACAACCACCGCTTGATTGCCGCGCTCAAAAACCTGCGCGACTTGGGTAACTCCGTCATCGTCGTGGAACACGACCGCGACATCATGCTCCACTCCGACTACCTCATCGACCTCGGTCCGGGCGCCGGACGGCTCGGCGGACGCGTCGTAGACGAAGGCCCACCCGACGTGTACCAGCTCAATCGAAGCCTTACCTCCGACTACTTAGCCGGACGCAAAAACATCGAGGTACCGACCCAGCGCCGAAAAGGCTCCGGTAAATGGCTGGTCTTATACGGTGCGCGCGGGCACAACCTCAAAAGTGTGACGCTGCGCCTACCCTTAGGCACATTCATCTGCGTGACCGGAGTGAGCGGCTCGGGCAAATCTACCCTCATCAATGAAACCCTTTATCCTATCCTTCGGCAGCACTTTTACCGAAGCTTGAAACGCCCACTTCCTTACGACCGCATCGAGGGCTTAGAACACATCGACAAGGTAATCGAAATCGACCAAAGTCCTATTGGGCGAACGCCGCGCTCTAACCCCGCCACGTACATCAACGTCTTTGGCGACATCCGCAAGCTGTTTGCGGAAACGCCCGAGGCTAAAATCCGCGGCTATGCCCCTGGGCGCTTCTCCTTCAACGTCAAGGGCGGGCGTTGCGAAGTGTGCGAAGGCGCAGGCATGCGCCTTATCGAAATGAACTTCCTGCCCGACGTGTCGGTGCCTTGTGAGCGCTGCATGGGACGCCGCTACAACCGCGAAACGCTGGAAATCTTGTACAAAGGCAAGAATATTAGCGACGTGCTGCAGATGACCATCGACGAAGCCGTCGCCTTCTTTCAACCCATACCCAACATCCACCGAAAGTTAAAAACCCTGCAAGAGGTGGGCTTGGGCTACGTGACCTTAGGGCAACCCGCTACCACTCTCAGCGGCGGCGAAGCACAGCGCGTCAAGCTGGCAGAAGAGCTGAGCAAGAAAGACACGGGCCGAACCCTCTACATCTTAGACGAACCCACCACAGGGCTCCATTTTGAAGATATCCGACACCTGCTGGCCGTGCTGAATAAGCTGGTCGATAAGGGAAATACCGTCGTAGTCATCGAGCACAACTTGGACGTAGTTAAAACGGCGGACTACGTCATCGATATCGGCCCCGAGGGCGGAGCGCAAGGCGGTACTATCGTGTGCTGCGGTACTCCAGAAGAAGTGGCACAATGCCCAGACGGATGGACCGGCCAATTTTTGCGCGCAGAATTGGAGCGATCAGCGGCCTTCTCGCACCAAAACCCTTAATTCAAGACGTCGAGCTCGCTCAAGATGTTGAGCAACAGTCGGATATCCTCGTAAAACTCCTGTACCATCTCAAAGCGCACTACTGACCGCAAGAGCGACGGTTCGAGCAAGTCCTTGGGATGCGACAGCGCAATGAAAACGTTGTCCTCAACGATCGACAAATAGATGTCTTTCTGTCGGTTGGCTTGCAAAAAGCGCTGCCGATAGCGCAGGATGGATCGCTGCAAATCCTCCGAAATCACATCTGCAACGCGCACCTCTGGGGTTGCATAGGTATCGAACACGGCCTCAAATTCCTCGAGCAATTGTTTTCGCACGCGGCGCCCCCCCAAGCGGTGAAAGGCGCGCTCCGAGCGGCTGAGGTATTTGCGATAGGCGTCGGGTAGGATGAGCACGCTGCCCATCATGTCGGCGCGATAAAAGTCGCCACAGACAAATACCCCGCGAAAGACGCGGTCTAAACGGTAGCGCACCGGAGAATACTCCTGGGCATCGACCTCACACATCTCGAAGGGCAGTTCGCGCACCCAACCCGTTATGAGGTCCTCGGCTCGGTATACATCGACGTGCGTAAAGATTTTGCTGGCCAAAAACTTTTCCCGCGGTATCTGCCCTTTCGGGTCGTATCGCAACTGCCTGTAGTTGATGTCGTTGTCGATAAAATCGAGAATGAGATTGACGATACGCGGTTTGAACTCCTGGCGAAACACCTGGATCTGATGCGCTATTAACCCTCCGGCACCCAATAACAGCAGGGAAAGCGACAACGTGAGGACAAAGAGGTCGACGCGCACCATAACAAAGACAGCAACCACAGCAAACAGGAAGAAAAGACCCATGCGCCGAAGCAGCCACCAGCGGCGGCGCTCTAAATGGAGGAGTTCGGGGTAAAGGTTCTGGTTGTAAAAAATGCGGAAATCGCTGTACGGCTGCATACAGGAAAGCACCGGAGGATCACGAAAGGACGGAACCGTGCTTTTTCAAATACTCCTCGATGGCGCGCTGCAGGATGTCTTTGAGATAGAGGTTTTCGATACGCGCCAGGGTGCGCAGCTGTTCCAGCTGGCGGCGCTCTACGGTTATGGTCAGGCGTTTGAGCTCAGGGGCAGCAACGTCAGTTGGCGCAGCGGCAACCTGGGTGGGGCGGATGAGGGCATCTAAGCCGGCGCTGCGCAAAGGATAAGGGTCGGCCGAGGTTGAACGCGTTTCCCCTTCCTCCAACTCGTCTGTCTGGCGCATAGCTTCCTCGAAAAGGGTTTCTAAGTCGTGCACAAAATTTTTAGAGCCGCCGCTTCGCCGCTCGCGGACAGTGCCCTCCGCGGCTGTGACTGCTGCCGTCGAAGCTTCTCCCGATGCTTGAAAGAGATCGTTCAGACCTTGTGAAAACTGCTTTTTAGGCATGGGCTTAAGCGGTTTGTTCCTGTTGCACCGGCACAGCAGCGGCGTTCTCTACTCGTGCGAGAAACTCGCGCGCCAGTTCGAGGTAATCCTGCGCTCCCGTAGACTTGGGGCTATACTCAAAAATATCTTTGCGCTGGGCAGGTGCCTCTGCCAGGGCGATGTTGTCGCGGATGTAGGTGTTGAAGACCTTATCGCCAAAGTACTTGTGGATGATGTCTACAACGTCGCGGTTGAGCACGCGGCGACTGTCGTACATGGTGGCGATAACGCCGGCCATCTCCATTTGCGTGTTGAGGCGCAGGCGCACCTTGTCGATCACTTGTTTAATCTTGGCCAACCCCTGCACAGCCAAGAACTCGGTCTGCAACGGAATGAGCACATAGCGACTGCTGGTCAGCGCATTGAGGGTGAGGAGCCCCAACGAAGGAGGGCAGTCGATCAGGATATAGTCGTATGCCGAAGATACTTGTGCGAGCAGTTCGCGCAAGATGAACTCGCGGCCGGCCTCGTTGATGAGCTCCATCTCCGCTCCAGACAGATCGAGCGAAGAGGTGATGACGTCCAAATTGGGCTTATAGGAGACGGGCATCAGCTCTGCCTCTCC
The DNA here is from genome assembly GCA_037445225.1 of Lewinellaceae bacterium. Classification (GTDB taxonomy): domain Bacteria; phylum Bacteroidota; class Bacteroidia; order Chitinophagales; family Saprospiraceae; genus M3007. The sequence goes on from JBBIKW010000001.1 coordinate 288,004, forward strand.
GCGCAGCGCCTCGTAAATGGTATATCGCTGACGCGGAATACCCAGCGAGATGGTCAAGTTGGATTGGGGGTCTAAGTCCACTAACAGCACCTTCTTGCCGAGGATCACTAAAGCTGCTCCTAAGTTGATGGTGCTGGTCGTTTTGCCGACCCCTCCTTTGTGATTTAATAGCGAGACAACCGTACCCATGATGCCGTTTTTATGCACTTGCCTGAAGCAGAGCGCCTTTCTAAGCAACAAAAGTAGGATAAATGGAACAAAAAATTTGCCATAATCAATTATTTGAACCTATACAGCTGCGAAAGAGGGTGCTTTTACCACACTCATTGCATCGCAAGAGCTATTCTACCCCTGGGCGCTTCGTGGGGTAATAGTGCAGCCCTGCGCCAAAAACCCATCCCTCTTTGCCTTGCTGGGTGCGGATACGCACCCAATGCTCCTTCACCTTTTCGCGCCCTAAGTTTATCTCTTCCGGCTGTTCGCTCTTCTCGTTGAGGAAAAGGACAGGCTCGTATAGCTTCAGCCGAGCAATGACAGCGCTGTGCCGGTTGGGCGCGTTGCGCAAGTTGAGCCCATCGATAGTCACGTACAGGGTACTATAGTTGGTCGCTGCAGGAGCGGCTGGCGACGCGGTGGGCTCCACCGAAAGTGTTGGCCGCCGAAGCGGCGCGTTTGTCGTCGGAGACGCTACCGGCTCCTGTCGGGGCGCAGGCACATAGACGGTTTCGGGCTTGACAGCAACGGGCTTCCGCAGAAGTTGTTCCGCCTCTTCCGGGGGCTCGGTGTTCGCTCGAGCCGTTCGAGAGCGGTTGCACTGCGAAATGGACCACAGAACAACCGCAAACAAGAAAGCCACTACGATGATCAGTTCTATTTTGGGCATTTTATGGGCCATGCCAACACCGAGTTTTTGTCGTAAAACGAATAGAAAAAGAGAAGGCTTATGTCCGGCCTTAACCTTATTTTTATACAGCAAAAGTAGTCGCACACCGGTAAATATGGCAGATGCTCGTCTGTACCAGATTGCGCTCACGCTTTTGCCCCAGGTAGGAGCAGTTACGGCCCGAACACTAGTCAGTTATTGCGGTGGAGCAGAGGAGGTATTTCGCACGCCGCGGAAGCAGCTGCTAAAGATACCAGGCATCGGGCCCGTAGTGGCCTCTGGCATAGCAGAGGCCGATGCTGCGCTAAGACAAGCGGAGGTAGAGCTGGTCTTTTTAGAAAAAAACGGCATCGACGTGCTCTTTTATACCGACCCGCGTTACCCCGACCGCCTTCGGCACCACAACGACAGCCCCGTCTTGCTCTTTTTCAAGGGACAAAGCTTAGAGCGCCTCAATGCGCCCTACATCGTTTCGGTGGTGGGCACGCGACAACCGACGGACTACGGCCGAACGGTCTGCGAAGAGTTGGTAGAAGGGCTAAAGCAATACGACGCCGTCGTCGTGAGCGGCTTAGCGTTTGGCATAGATGTGACGGCACACCGCAAAGCCCTCAGCTTGGATCTAACCACTTTTGCCGTGTTAGGCAGTGGGTTGGGGCGCATCTACCCTAGTCAGCATCGAGCTGTAGCCCAACGCATCCTTGAAAACGGCGGCTTACTTACCGAATTCACCCACCAAGTGGGCCCAGAGCGCGAACACTTTCCTATGCGCAACCGCATCATCGCCAGCCTGTGCGATGCCGTCGTCGTAGTAGAAACAGCTCATACCGGCGGCTCCATCATCACAGCCAAGCTAGCCCACAGCTATGGGCGCGAAATTTTCGCCGTGCCGGGGCGCCTACGCGACTCCAAAAGTGCCGGCTGTAACGAGCTCATTCGCTCCGAAGTAGCGCGCCTAATCACTTCAGCCGCCGACATCGCTCAAAGCCTCGGCTGGCGCGAAAAAGACAGCGCTGTCGGCGTCCAGCAAGTGCTTTTTGCAGACCTCTCTGCCGACGAGCAGCAGCTCGTAAACATCTTGAAAAAGCACCCTCAGCTATCTATCGACGCCTTAGCTGCCGCCGCCCAAAGCACTCCCGGAAAATTAGCGGCACTCCTGCTGCAACTAGAGTTCAAAGGACTGGTGCGCACCCTCCCCGGCATGCGCTATGAACTGGTACACTGACTCCTCAAAAAACGAGATAGACCGCGCCCGCCGCACTAAAAAGCCCTCTACCGCAGCGCTACCGACAAAAAAAGAGCCCGGTAACACTTTTGCTACCGGGCTTCTCTTTCACTAAACCGTTTCTATCGTATGAAGCAGCAAATATTGGGCCAATTCCATGCCAAACTCGGCAAAATCCGCCTTTCTATGCTTGTTTTTTTATTCTGGGCCTCTTTAAAAAGAAAGCGGCGCCATTGGTAGAGAGAAAGGCTACCGCGAAGTTTGTTTAGGGTTTTAGGTGAAGTTTTACTGAGGAGACGGAGGAAGGCTGAGGTTTTGCACCTTTGCAATAAATAGTCGCTTTTGAATAAAAAGTCTCAACGGATGTGTGCACAAAAATTCTATGCAGGTGCAGGCATTTTGCTGCTTTTATCGATGTTGAGTTGCGCCGGCTCTTCGAACTCCAATAGTCGTCGGACCGGGACGAGCAGCGCGTCGACGACAGAGGTAGCATATTCGGGGACACTGCCGTTAGACCGCATCCGATTGCCGGAGGGCTTCCGCATAGGCGTATACGCCGAAGGCGTTCAGAATGCCCGCTCTTTATGCTTATCTCCGCGCGGCACCTTATTTGTGGGGACGCGCAACATAGGCAACGTGTATGCGCTGCGCGACACTAACGGGGATGGCGTAGCCGACGCGCGGTATACGCTGGCTACTGGGCTGCACATGCCCAACGGTGTAGCCTTTCGCAACGGCAGCCTATACGTGGCTGAAGTGAGCCGCATCTTACGCTTCGACGACATCGAAAATCGCCTGTCCAACCCGCCCAAACCCGTAGTGGTCTACGACGGATATCCCACCGATGCCCACCACGGATGGAAGTACATCGCCTTTGGGCCAGACGGACTTCTATATGTGCCTGTGGGCGCCCCTTGCAACATCTGCGAACGGCTCGACGACCCGCGCTATGCTAGCATCACCCGCTTAGATGTCGAGCATCCGGAGAAAGGCCCTGAAGTGGTTCAGCACGGCGTGCGCAATACGGTGGGCTTTACCTGGCACCCGACCACCCGACACCTGTGGTTCACCGACAACGGACGCGACATGATGGGCGACGACATGCCCGCTTGCGAGCTCAACTGCGCTCCGCGCGACGGCATGCACTTCGGCTATCCTTACTGCCACCAAGGCGATACGCCCGACCCTAAATTTGGCCACAAGCGCTCTTGTGAGGAGTTTACACCTCCCGCTCAAAAATTAGGCCCACATGTAGCCCCCCTGGGCGTAGAATTTATCCTGAGCAATACCTGGCCCGAAACCTATCGCCAGCACATCCTCATCGCCGAGCACGGCTCTTGGAACCGCTCGCGCAAGATAGGCTATCGCCTGACCCTGGTCCGAGTAGACCCATCGGGGCGCTGCCTCAGCTACGAGCCGTTTGCCGAAGGTTGGCTTCAGCCCGGCGATGAGGTCTGGGGGCGCCCTGTAGACTTGGAGTGGCTCCCCGATGGTTCTCTGTTGGTGTCGGACGACTTCGCCGACGCCATCTACCGCATCTATTACTCGCCTAAGTAGGCCTATGCACGCTATCGACACGCTTCGCATCCGTTTCGACGCCGACCAACTGAGCTTGCTCAACGCCATCATGGCGTTTCTCATGTTCAGCGTGGCATTAGACATTCGCCTTTCGGATTTTCGCCAAGTACTGCGCTTTCCTAAGGCTATAGGCATCGGACTTATTGCTCAATATCTGCTTTTTCCCCTCACGACGATAGGGCTCATTGCGCTCTTTCAACCGCCCCTCAGCATGGCATTGGGCATGATACTGGTCGGCATGTGTCCTTCGGGAAACATGACCAACTTTTTGGTGCACTTTGCGCGCGGCAACACGGCCCTGTCGGTGACGTTCAACGGGATCGTCATCTTGTTAGCCTCGGTGGTGACGCCATTGGGGTTCTGGATATGGTCGAGTGCAGTGCCAGGGGCAGCCGAATTGCGGCGCAGCTTCGACATCGGGTTTGGCGAAATGGCGCTCATCATCGCGCAGCTCATCCTGCTGCCGCTGATAGCGAGAATGGGACTGGCCCACTATCGCCCCAATTGGGCCATGCGCATCCGCAAGGGAGCGCAGCGCCTCTCGTTAGTACTCTTTTTCGGCGTAGTGTTAGCGGCTTTGTGGAGCAATCGCGATCACGTGGTGACCTACGTAGGCCACGCCTTTGTGCTGGTGCTATTGCACAACGGCTTGGGGCTGGGCATCGGCTACGGAATAGGGCGGGCGGCTCGACTTTCGGAGCCCGACAGCCGAGCGCTGGCCTTTGAAACCGGGGTGCACAACACAGCGCTAGGTCTATTGCTGATCTTCCGCTTTTTCGACGGGCTGGGCGGCATGGCACTTATTGCCGCTTGGTGGGGAATATGGGACCTCATCACGGGCATCGCCCTGGCAGGTTGGTGGCGCGCCAAGAGTAACCCAGTGCCAACGCTGCAAGGGCCCTCTACTTCGCCATAGGCACTACAGCGATAAAACCTGCCTTAACGCATTATGATAGGACTTTACGAGGCTATCCAGGAGGCTATTGCCGCTATTCGCCAACACACGAGCCTCCAGCCGCGAAGCGGCATCGTCTTAGGCACCGGGCTGAGCCGATTAACGGAAGCTATAGCGGTGGAGACCACTATACCGTATGCGCGCATACCGCATTTTTCGCCCAGCACGGTCCAGAGCCATCGGGGAGAGCTGGTCTTGGGCCGATGGGAGGGGCATCCGGTGGTCGTCATGGCTGGGCGCTTGCACTACTACGAAGGATGGTCGATGGCACAAGTTACCTTTCCCGTGCGCGTCTTAGGAGCGCTGGGTATCGAGCGCCTCATCATCACCAACGCCTCGGGCGGAGTAAACCCGCACCTGCACAACGGCGACATCGTGGTAATACGCGATCACATCAACCTGTTGCCAGAAAGCCCGCTGCGCGGCCCTAACGACGAGCGCATTGGCCCGCGCTTCCCTGACATGTCGGAGCCCTACGACCCACAATTGCGCCAAATAGCGCTGGAAGTAGCCCAACAGTACGGCATCCGCGCCACAGAGGGCGTCTACTCTGCCTTACCGGGACCTAACTTGGAGACGCCGGCCGAATACGCCATGCTGCGGCGCTTGGGCAGCGACTGCACGGGCATGTCGTCGGTACCCGAAGTATTAGTGGCCCGACATCAGGGTATTCCCGTGCTGATGCTTTCCTTAGTAACCAACGTCGCCTATCCGCCCGAGGCCATTCGAAAAACGACGGTGGAAGACGTCATCGCCCTGGCTAACGAGGCGGAACCTCGCTTGACCCTCCTCATCCGAGAGTTGTTGCGCCGACTGTGAGGCTACCGGTTTTCGTAGTGCTGGGCGTAATAGTTGCGGTATTCGCCCGAGACTACTTGCTGCAGCCAGTCGGTGTGGTCGAAGTACCACCGGATGGTGCGCCGCAAGCCCTCTTCAAAGGAGAGGGAGGGCGCCCATCCAAGTTCTCGGCGAATCTTCGTGGCGTCGATGGCATAGCGGCGGTCGTGACCCGGCCGATCTTTTACAAAGACGATGAGTTGGCGCGCTGTACCGAGCGGACGCTCCAACAGTTCATCAGTCAAGTCGCACAGGCGATGCACTAAATCGATGTTGGCCCACTCGTTGTTGCCGCCAATATTGTAGGTTTCTCCAATGCGTCCGCGGTGCAAGATGCAGTCCATCGCTTCGGCGTGGTCTTCCACCCAAAGCCAGTCGCGCACGTTGCGCCCATCGCCGTACACCGGGAGCGACCGCCCTTCTCTTATATTGTTGATCATCAGCGGGATGAGCTTCTCCGGAAACTGATACGGACCGTAGTTGTTGCTGCAATTCGACAGCACCACAGGTAGGCCGTAAGTGTGGAAATACGCGCGAACAAAGTGGTCGGCAGCCGCCTTGGAGGCCGAATAGGGCGAGCGCGGGTCGTAGGGTGTCTGTTCGGTAAAGTAGCCGTCGTCGCCCAACGAGCCGTACACCTCATCGGTAGACACGTGATAAAAGCGCTTGCTGTCGAAATGACCCTCCCAATGCTTACACGCCGCGTTCAGCAGGTTTACCGTGCCCAACACGTTGGTCTCGACAAAGGCCAACGGGTAGGTAATGGAGCGATCGACGTGACTCTCAGCAGCCAAATGAATAACTGCGTCGAAAGCATACTGCTCAAACAGCCGGTCGAGCAGCGCTACATCGCGGATATCGCCGTGCACAAAAATGTAATTCGGCGCCGCCTCGACATCGCTCAGATTGGCCAAGTTACCCGCATACGTCAGCGCATCTAAATTCACGACCCGATAGTGCGGGTATCGGTGCACGAAGTGGCGAACGGCGTGGGAACCGATAAAACCGGCTCCGCCTGTGATGAGTATCGTCATGACCGGGGAAACTGTTTCTGGAAGTTGTCCTCTATGGGATGGCTTCGGAGGGGCAAAAGTAGTGGCTTTCGCACCAAAGACACGCACCTCTCCAGGGCGTATTCACAAGGCTTGCTGAACACGCCTAAGCAAAAGGAGCGAAGCCGCCATCTGAAGTCGGCACGGCACGGCGCATATTTTCACAGAAAAATCTTCCCATTCCACCAGTCCGTCTCAATGATGGCGCCATATCGGCGGTAGAAGGATAGCGCTGGTTCGTTCCAGTCAAGCACTTGCCACTTGACCAATCGACAGCCGCGGCGGCGCCCTTCTTCAAGCACTGCTTCGAAAAGACGCTGCCCAATGCCGCGCCGGCGATACACCTCCGCTACCACTAAATCGTCCAAATACAGCATCTTGCCTTTCCACGTCGAATAGCCCATAAAGTACAGCGCTATACCGACGATGGCGTTGGAGGTTTCGGCAACCAGACATTCAAAGCGCCCCTCGCGAAAATCGCGCGCGTACTCTGTTGGAGTAGTCACCACTGCTTCAGGTGCTTTCTCGTATACCGCCAACTCGTATACCAGCGCGTGTACCGCCGACATGTCGGCCTCCGTCGCCGAGCGAATGCGAATGTCCTCCGTCTCTACCGCCATTGCCTTCCTGTCAAGAGCGCCTCAACAAAAAGCCCTTCCTCATTTCACAACGAGGAAGGACATCATCAAAACACGCTTCATTTTAAACTTAAACCGTCGTTAACACGAACTGCAACAAAATTAAGCCGTATCGAAGCAGTTATCCAACTTTTTTGCCGTTCTTTCAACGATTTTTTTCCATGGAAAAAAGCATCCTCATTCGAAATGCCCGCATAGTCAATCGGGGCGCCCTTTTCGAAGGCGATGTGTACGTGCGCAAAGGCCGCATCGAATGCATCGGAGCCGCTATCGATGTGCGTGCCGATAAAGAAATCGATGCGCAAGGGAACTACCTCATTCCGGGCATCATCGACGACCAGGTACACTTCCGAGAGCCGGGACTAACGCATAAGGCGACTATTGCTACCGAAAGCCGAGCGGCCGTGGCAGGCGGCGTAACGTCTTTCATGGAGATGCCCAACGTGCAGCCGCCTTCTACCACGCAAGAGCTGCTCGAGGCTAAGTATCAAATTGCCGCCCGCACCTCGCTGGCCAACTACTCCTTTTACATGGGCGCTGCCAACGACAATTTAGACGAGGTGTTGCGCACCGACCCGCAGCAGGTGTGCGGCATCAAAGTGTTTATGGGCAGCAGCACCGGCAACATGCTGGTAGACGATCCCAAAATCTTGGAGCGCCTCTTTGCCGAAGCCCCCACGCTCATTGCCACCCACTGCGAGGACGAGAGCACCGTGCGCGCCAACTTGGAGCGCTATCGACTGCAGTATGGCGACCGCCTCACGGCAGCCCACCACCCGCGCATCCGCAGCGCCAAAGCATGTCGGCTCTCTTCCTCGTTAGCGGTAGATTTAGCTCGGCGCTTGGGCACCCGCCTTCATGTGCTGCACCTCACCACGCGCGACGAACTGGCTTTGTTCGACCATCGCCTGCCGTTAGAAAAAAAGCGCATCACTGCCGAAGTATGCGTCCACCACCTGTACTTTCACTCTGGGCACTATAAGCAGCTGGGCAACCTAATTAAGTGCAATCCCGCTATCAAAAACCGGGTGCATCGCGATGCCCTGCTTCCAGCGCTTTTGGAAAACCGCATCGATGTCGTGGCTACCGACCACGCTCCGCACACTTGGGAGGAAAAACAACAGCCCTATCTCCAAGCGCCTGCCGGCCTACCCCTTATTCAGCACGGCATATATATCATGCTCGAGCTGTACCATGCAGGTAAAATTTCGCTCGAGCGAATTGTCGAAAAAATGTGTCATGCGCCAGCCATTGCCTTCCGCATACGCGAACGCGGCTTTATCGAGGAGGGATTTTGGGCCGACCTGGTCCTGCTCGACCTGAAGCAGCGTTGGACTGTGTCGCCGGCAAACATCTTGTACAAGTGCGGTTGGTCGCCGTTTCAAGGCCATACTTTTTGCGGAAAAGTGGTCGCTACCCTTGTCAGCGGCCACCTCGCCTGGTACAATGGGCGCTTCGATGAGAGTAAGATGGGAGAGCGCCTTGCCTTTGCCCCATTATGATGGCGAGGTGGTTTCTCAGAAGACGAAGACACTGTGAACGAGCAACTTACCGTGAAATTGGTGCGTTCGCCAAATCCGCTCTCGAGAACTAAGAGGCGAAGCTTCTGCCGATCAGCGGCTAAACGGAACGCCTTTCCAATTGTTACTTTTTCGAAAGCATCCTTTTTAGTGCCCCTGGCCTAATTACTCTATGTCTTCACCGGAAACCTGGATAGAACAGTTGCGAGCGCGTCTAAAAGGTCCTTTGCCGGGACGGACGGCCCAATATCGGATGGCTGCCGCCCGTCGCCTGGAGGAGTTGAACGCCCTGCCGGCAATCCCTGCAGATGCGCGCATCGGGTGTGTATTGGCGCTGTTGTATCAGCAAGTAGACGGATGGCATACCGTGCTCATTCGACGCGCCACGAACCCGCATGACCGACACAGCGGACAAGTGAGCTTCCCAGGCGGGCGCTGGGAAGAAGGCGACGGCAATTTAGTGGATGCAGCGCTGCGCGAAACCGAAGAAGAGATTGGCGTCCCTACCCACACCGTCGAGATCTTAGGGCGGCTGACTGAACTATACATTCCCGTCAGCCACTTTTTGGTATATCCGTTTGTGGGCGTGTTGCGCGAACCTGTCCCCTTCCAACCTCAGGTCGAGGAGGTAGCGGGCATCTTAACCCCAGCGCTACAGGTCTTCTGCTCGGCAGAACACCGCAAGGTCATGGATATCCCTATCGGCCCTAACGCCATGTTGCCTCAAACTCCCTATTTCGACGTAGATGGGCACATCGTATGGGGCGCTACCGCGATGATTCTGAGCGAATTTGTAGAGGTCCTACCGAAGTGGTGAGGTCAATTGTTCAACTGGAGCACCTTTAAGAAAGCTTCTTGCGGCACTTCCACCGTGCCAAATTGGCGCATGCGTTTCTTGCCCTCTTTTTGTCGCTCCAATAGCTTGCGCTTTCGCGTGATGTCGCCGCCGTAGCATTTAGCCGTGACGTCTTTTCGCAGAGCACTGAGCGTCTCCCGCGCAATGACTTTTTGGCCAATAGAAGCCTGTATGGCGATTTGGAACTGCTGGCGCGGCAACAGCTCTTTGAGCTTTTCGCACATGCGGCGGCCGATAAATTCGGCTTTAGAGCGGTGCACCAACGAGCTGAACGCATCGACGACCTCACCGTTGAGGCGGATGTCCAACCTGACGACATCGGTCTCGCGGTAATCCAATAAATGGTAATCGAAAGAGGCATAGCCGCGGGTCATGGACTTCAGCTTGTCGTAGAAATCGAAGACGATCTCGGCCAGCGGCATGTGGAAGATGAGCTCTACGCGCGTAGTAGTCAAATAAGTCTGGCGCTGTAGGATACCGCGCTTGTCCATGCAGAGCGACATAATGTTGCCGATATACTCGGGCTTAGTGATGATTTGGGCGTAGATGTACGGCTCTTCGACCGACTTCAAGCGCGTAGGGTCGGGCAAGTCGGAGGGCTGACGCACTTCAAAGCGTTTGCCCTTGACATCGGTAGCGAAATACGGCACGTTGGGCACCGTAGTGATGATGTCTTGGTTAAACTCACGCTGGAGGCGCTCCTGCACAATTTCCATGTGCAGCATGCCTAAGAAGCCACAGCGAAAGCCAAAGCCCAAGGCCGCCGACGTTTCGGGTTCAAACACTAGGGAGGCATCGTTGAGCTGCAGTTTTTCCAAAGAGTCGCGCAGGCTCTCGAAGTCATCGTTGTCTAAAGGATAAACGCCCGCAAAGACCATGGGCTTGACCTCTTCGAAGCCCTTGACGGGCGCACCGCAAGGGCGCGCTACGTGGGTAACGGTATCGCCCACCTTGATCTCACGACTCGCTTTGATGCCGGTAATGATATAGCCCACATTGCCGGCCGACAACTCCAAAGTTTCCTGAAGGTTCATGCGCAAAATACCGACCTCTTCAGCGAAGACTTCCTTTCCGGTAGACATAAACCGGATTTTATCGCCTTTGCGCAGCGTGCCGTTGACGAGGCGCACGTACGTGATGACGCCGCGGTAGCTGTTGAACATAGAGTCGAAGATCATCGCCTGCAACGGCGCTTCGGGATCGCCTTTGGGAGGCGGTATCCGCTGAACGACGGCCGAGAGGATTTCCTCCACACCTAACCCCGTGCGGCCAGAAGCACAGATGATATCTTCCCGTTGGCATCCGATTAGGTCGATGATCTGATCTTGCGTGCCCTCGATATCGGCACTCTCCATATCGACTTTGTTGACGATAGGAATGATTTCTAAGTCGTGCTCCAAGGCCAGGTAGAGGTTACTGATCGTCTGAGCCTGAATGCCCTGCGTAGCGTCTACCAAGAGCAAGGCGCCTTCACAAGCGGCGATGGCTCGGCTGACTTCGTAAGAGAAATCCACATGGCCAGGAGTGTCGATGAGGTTGAAGATGTATTCTTGTCCATCAGCCGGATAGGTGTAGCGCATTTGGATGGCGTGGCTTTTGATGGTAATGCCGCGCTCGCGCTCTAAGTCCATATTGTCTAAGGCTTGGTCTTGCATTTCGCGCTCGCTGAGGGTTTTGGTGTACTCCAGCAAGCGATCGGCCAAAGTACTTTTGCCGTGGTCGATATGCGCTATGATGCAGAAGTTGCGAATATGCTTCATTACAAAGAATAAGGACGAGTCAGAACTAGTCTCGTTTTTTAAAACGGACTTTTTGCCGCCGAAGTTCAAAAAAGCCGTCGGTGCAAAGGTAAGGCGAGAACAGGTGGTATCGAGGCAATAAAAAGCGATTAGCCGGCCCACGTGTCGAAGGGTGGGTCGGCTAAGCAGGAAGATAGCCCATTGCCTTGCGCAAAGCTACTCAAGCTTAAAGCGCACGGGCAAAATGAAACGCACTTTTACGGGGTTGCCGTTGGCTTCTCCAGGTATCCAGCGCGGCATGCTCTCCACAACGCGAACGGCCTCCTTGCCGCAGCCGCCGCCGATGTCTTTAACGATGGTAACGTCGGTAATTTCACCTTTCTTACCCACGACGAAAGAAAGTACCACCTGCCCCTGAATATTGTTTTCGCGCGCCAACGGCGGATACTTGATATTCTCCGCCAAGTACTTGAGCAACTCCGCTTCTCCACCTGGGAAACTGGGTTGCTTTTGAATATCGAACATTTCGAAGGTGCGCTCCTCTTGTCGCACCGGCGCTTCCACCACCTTTGCTTCGATAGGGTTGTCGATAATCTCCGGTGGTGCGTCGTCGGTACCTTGCTTGGTCTCTTTACCCACGTCTGCCTTTGTTTCGATAACCTCTTCCACTGTAGGCGGCTCCTGGTCGGCTACCTGTTCGTCCTTTTTGATGATGGGCGGCACGAACTGGATAGTCGAGCGCGTGGGCGGCGGTGGTGTAGGCGGTGGCGGTGGCGGAGGTGGCGGCGGGTTGTTGGGGTCGATGTCGGGCGGTGGGCCCAGCTCTGCCGTCACTTCGATGAGGCGATCGTCTTGCTTGAACACGTCCGTCATCTTAGAAAGAATGTACGGAAAGGAAAAGAACAGGACGATCAGCCCCACCCCCAAAGCTAAGGCACGGCCCATATACTTCGGATATGCCCGGCGCAGCTGGTACGCCCCATACTCGCGATTTCGCGTAGCGAATATGATGTCGAGCATATCTCGGTAAGCGGAAGTGCCGTTTTTTTCTGCCATGATCGCTATATTTTTTAGATGTATCGAGTAAGTACTACTGGGTTTTCTTCACCGACTTCTGAATGGCCTCGATTTGCTCTTCTACCGAAAACTTCAGACCGCCCGCAGGATTTCGGATAAACTCCTCCTCCTGCTCAGAGATGTCGAGTAGCACGTACATCGCCACATTGGTGATCTTCATCTCGTCAAAAGCATCGACCAGATTTTTGTAGCGCGACTCCTTAGTCGGCTTGATGAGCACATTGAGCCGCGAAATCATCTTTTTCTGTCCCGGATTTTTCGGATCGTCGCGCTCCATGTCGCCCCATTCTTCCTTTACGCGCCGTTTCTTGTCCAGAATGACTTTACGCAGGCCCTCTGCAGAAAAGTCTGTAGAGTCCAGCTTCGGATCTGTAATCCCTTCGTAGTAGTACACTTTGTCGTTTGCGCCCAACAGCAAGGTCAACACCTGCGATTCTTTCGTCTCCACTACGTCTTCCTTCTCTATCTTCTTTTCCGGCATCACCACAGGCATAATCTGTGGCTTGGCCAGCGTGGTGGTCAACATGAAGAACGTAATAAGGAGAAAAGCCAGGTCGACCATGGGCGTCAAATCGACGCGAGTAGAAAGTTTCTTTGCTCGAACTTTACCTTCGCCTTTCTTTCGGGCACCACTTTCGGCGGTTTGAATCTCGGCCATAGCTATGCGCTGTTGTTAAAAGTTTAGGAACAGGGCGATCCCATCGCATAAGAGCCTTCTTCAAAGGCCTTGAATCTTGTTAGGATCGGTTTCCATATTGGTGATGAGGTTGAATTTATTCACGTTGATGTCGGAAAGCGTATTGAGCACCTTCTGAATAGCCGGATAGGGCGTATCCTTGTCGGCTTTAATGACGATGACGTATTCCTCCGGAACGACACCCTCTTGTTTGAGACGGAACTGAGCTAAGCGGGCGTTGTGGATCCACGGACCTAGCTCGTTTCCGACGGTGTCGGAAGGTATTCCTGGAAAGTTAGCGGCATTCTGGCGCTCGGTGGAGTTCATCGCCAACCACTTGCGCAAGTCCTTGCGCGGAACGCCAAAGGCTCCAAAGATCGAAAACTTCTTCTTCTCGTCCTCTGTCAGCCCCAACTGATACTGAGAGTTAATCTCGTTGATGAGAGCATAGCGGGTGTGTTGGCCCGCCATATCCAAGAACACCTTGCCCTCTTTGTCGATGAGGATGGTCAGCGTGCCCGACTCGGGCAGCTTCGTCTCAGATATGGATGAGGGCGTGTCCACTACAACCGGCTCTTGCGGCTTTGCCTTAGCCGTGAGCATGAAGAACGTCAGCAACAAGAAGGACACATCGCACATGGCGGTCATGTCGATCGTGGGCGTGTGCCGAGGTGGTTTGTGCTTAGGCATAGCTATTCTGTTTTTTCACCCGTCGGGCCGAGAGGAGTGTTCCTCCTCCGCCCGACGGAGGAATTAGATGGTGATATTAGTGTTGCGTAGCGGCAAACGTCTGCGTCAGGCTGTAGCCCGCCTCATCGATGCGATACGTCATGGCGTCGATACGAGCCGTAAAGAAGTTGTACATGATGATAGCGATGGCAGAGGTACCGATACCTAAGGCCGTGTTGATGAGCGCTTCGGAGATACCCATAGCCAGCTGGGTGGAGTCGGGTGCGCCCGCCGTCGAAAGAGCGGCAAAGGCGCGTATCATCCCTAACACCGTACCAAACAGACCAATGAGGGTGGCCACCGAAGCCAACGTGGCCAAGATGTTTAGGTTCCGCTCCAACATAGGCAGTTCCAACGTGGTGGCCTCCTCAATCTCCTTCTGGATGGCCACGATCTTTTCGTCTTTCTCCATGCCCGTAACGCGGGCCATCTCGTCGTATTTGACCAAGCCGGCGCGCACTACGTTTGCTACTGAGCCCTTTTGTTTGTCGCAAGCAGCAATAGCAGCTTGGATGTCGCCACGGTCCAGCGCGCTCTTCACGGCCCGAACAAAGTCGTCTACCTTGCCAGCCCCAGCCGCCTTAGTCAGAGTGATAAAGCGCTCGATGACAAACACAATCGCCATAAAGGCCATACCCAACAGGATGGGCACCACCCATCCGCCCTTGTAAATGGTGCCGAAGTAATCGCCGGGCAGCGGATCCTTGTTGGGATCGCCGTCTACGAAGTGCGACGGATCGCCGAACACAAACTTGTAAATGAGCGTAGACAGGACGAAGCACAGCGGAATGGCGATGTAGGGAAAGATCGCGCTGAAGCCCACTTGTTGTTTTTTAGCAGGAGTGTTTTTTGCTGCTGTCATGCTGCTTTTAGTTTTTAGTTAAAAAATGTTTTAAGATGCGCCTCCAAAAAACAACTCCTTGAAAAAACCCTTGCTCCTTCCCGTTTTGTTTCGACCTGGACTCGATAGATAAGATGCAGCAGGACGAGATGGTGGTGGGTGTGATGTGGAAAAAAATCGGCACAGGAGCGACAGAGTTGTTTTCCTCGGAAATGTTTTTTGTGGCGGTAAAAATAGTGTGGGTGTTACAATTTCAAGTAGGTACCCTCTAAAATTCACAATTTACCCCCGAAAACCGCTTTTTTAACCGTCTCTTAACGCGGGTGTCGACGGATAGCTTGCCGGATGGCGACGAGTTGCTCCAGCAGGGGGCGCAGTTGGGACAAGGGCAACATGTTGGCGCCGTCGGATTTTGCCTCGGCCGGTTTAGGGTGCGTTTCAATAAAGAGGCCATCGGCTCCTACAGCAACCGCCGCACGCGCGATGGTAGCGATAAGGGCGGGGCGCCCTCCCGTAACGCCCGTGCTTTGGTTGGGTTGTTGGAGCGAGTGCGTGCAATCCACTATCACGGGGCCACCGAAAGCCTGCATGATGGGCACCGACCGAAAATCCACGATGAGGTCGGAGTAGCCAAACATCGTCCCGCGCTCAGTGAGCCAGACGCGCGGATTGCCGGCATCCACGACCTTTTGCCGAGCAAACTGCATAGCCTCTGGGCTGACGAACTGCCCTTTTTTAATGTTGACCACTTTCCCCGTTCGGGCAGCAGCCACCAGTAGGTCGGTTTGGCGGCACAAAAAGGCGGGGATTTGCAAGACCTCGACGCTTTGGGCAGCGAGCGCTGCCTCTGGTGCGCTGTGTATGTCGGTCGTGACCGGCAGGTCGAGTGTTTCGCCGACCGCTCGCAGGATGCGCAGCGCCTCCTCGTCGCCAATACCGGTAAAAGAGTCGCCGCGGCTTCGATTGGCCTTGCGATAGCTGGCTTTAAAAATGTACGGAATGGCCAGCGCGTCGCAGATCTCGCGAACCGCTCCAGCTATGTCAAAGGCCATCTGCTCGCCCTCCACCACACAAGGGCCAGCAATGAGGAAAAAGGAGTCGCCCTCTCCTTGTTTGAGCCGAGGAAGACCTGCAATAGCCAACATGACGGGTTCTTTTTTAGCGAGCAAGATAGGGCCATCACGCTTCCGAGGTAAAGCGGAAGCGAATTTTGGGAAAGTTTTCCTGCACGGTTTGCAGTATCCAAGCGGTTTCTGCCAAGAAGACGAGTTGGCCGTGCCGATCGCGCGCGATATCGCGTTTGCGGCGCTCTACGAACTCCTGCAGGGCTTTTGCGTCATCGCTGCTTATCCAACACGCCTTATACAACTGGACGGGCTCATATCGGCATTTGGCGCCGTACTCCGCCTCTAAGCGATACTGTAACACCTCGAATTGGAGCAGCCCTACCGTGCCCACAATGCGCCGCCCATCGCTTTGGCGGGTGAACAGCTGTGCCACCCCTTCATCCATCAGCTGCTCCAAACCTTTGGCAAATTGCTTTTGCTTCATCGGGTCGGCATTCTCTACGTAGCGAAACTGCTCGGGACTAAAGGAAGGAATACCCTTAAAGTGAAGTGCCTCGCCTTCGGTAAGCGTATCGCCAATCTTGAAGTTGCCGGAGTCGTACAGGCCGATGACGTCGCCGGGATAAGCTTCCTCAAGCAGGGTCTTGCGGCTGGCCATGAACGTCGTGGGTGAGGGGAATTTTAGCTCGCGCCCTAAGCGCACATGCCGGTAGTTTTTGTTGCGCTCAAAGCGGCCCGAACACACGCGCAAAAAGGCGATCCGATCGCGGTGGCGCGGATCCATGTTGGCAAAAATCTTGAAGACAAACCCGCTAAACTTTTCCTCCTCCGGCCGCACCCAGCGCTCCTCCGCCAGCCGCGGCAAGGGCGGCGGAGCGATATCTACAAAGCAATTGAGTAGCTCGCACACGCCAAAATTGTTGACAGCCGAACCGAAAAAGACCGGACAGATCTCGCCGCGCAAATACGCCTCTCGGCTAAAGGCGGGATAGACGACCTGGATAGTCTCCAGATCTTCGCGCAGCTGGCGCGCAGGGCTACTGCCCAAATGGCACTCCAAATCGGCGCTATTCAAGTCCTCAAAGACGATACTCTCTTCCGCCTGTTGCTTGCCGTGCGGTTGAAAGAGCACCAAACGCCGCTCGTATAGGCTATACACTCCTTGAAAACGCTGCCCCATGCCAATGGGCCAAGAGAGGGGACATACCTGGACGGAGAGCTTCTTTTCCAATTCATCCAGCAAGTCGAAAGGGTCTAACCCTTCGCGGTCGAGCTTGTTGATGAAAAAGATAATAGGTGTAGCCCGCATGCGGCACACTTGCGTCAGCTTCTCCGTTTGGGGCTCCACCCCCTTAGCCGCATCTACGACTACGACGGCAGAGTCTACGGCAGTCAGCGTGCGATAGGTGTCTTCGGCAAAGTCTTCGTGGCCGGGCGTGTCTAAGATATTGATCTGCAGCCCTCGGTATTCGAACCCCATCACCGACGTGCTCACCGAGATGCCGCGTTGCCGCTCGATCTCCATAAAGTCAGATACGGTACTCTTCTTAATCTTGTTACTCTTCACGGCACCTGCCGTTTGGATGGCCCCGCCAAAGAGCAGCAGTTTTTCTGTCAGCGTGGTCTTGCCGGCGTCGGGGTGAGCGATGATGGCAAACGTCCGCCGGCGCTGTAGCTCGTTCAAAAAGTCGGACACGAGAACTCTGCAGGTTGGTTCAAAACGGGCGCAAAGATACAGCCCGCACCGCTAACGTGGCGATGCGGGCTGGTGAAAGCCCGTGTGCGTAGGTGCTTAGTGCGGCAATCTATCGCGGAAATACCCGTAACACCACGTTCCAGCGATAGCGCTCAGAAGCGTCACGACGACCACCGTAGCGCCGGTGCCTATCTGAGCAAACAGCGGACCTGGGCATGCGCCAGTCATCGCCCAGCCCAAGCCAAACAGCAGGCCGCCAATCACCTGTCCTTTATTGAACTGTTTGTTGGAAAAGGTGATCGGTTCGCCATACAGCGTACGCGCTTGCAGCTTTTTGATAAGGAAAACCGACACAGCGCCTACAACGACAGCAGTGCCAATGACTCCGTACATGTGAAATGACTGCAAGCGAAACATTTCCTGGATGCGAAACCAGGAGATAATCTCTCCCCTCACCAGCACTATCCCAAACAGAATACCTACGGCCAAATAAGGCAGATTGTGCCACCAAGGCAGCTCGATTTGCGACTCATTTACGCACATGGCGTGCAGCGAGCGCACTTCCGCATCGGTTTCCGGAGAAAGGGTCTGGCGATATGTTGCAGTTGTGTTTTCCATAAACATGTCTTTTTTTCTGCTTTACAGCGCTAAAAGGTAAGGTAAGAACAAGTGGGTCATCAAGAAGCCACCTGCCATAAAAGCGATGGTGGCCACCAACGAGGGCCATTGGAGAGTGGACAGTCCCATGATGGCATGCCCCGACGTACATCCCCCTGCATAGCGGGTACCAAAACCCACCAAGAACCCGCCGATGACCATCAGGATAAACCCGCGCCAGGTGAATAAGCTGTCCCAGCTGAAAAGGTCTCTCGGCACTAAATGCTCCGTATCCGTCACCCCTACAGCCGCTAAGTCACGGGCCAGGTCTGGGTGGATCTGCACAGGATTCGGGTCCTTCAACACGAGCGAAGCCAAAATAGCGCCTATGAAGACGCCCCCCACAAAAAAGAGATTCCAGGCCTCTTTTCGCCAGTTGTACTTAAAAAAGGGAACATTTGCCGGAAAACAGGCCGCGCAGATATGGCGCAGGTTGCCTGAGATACCGAAGTGCTTGTTGCCTAACAGGAGCAGGATAGGGACAGTCAATCCAATCAGGATGCCGGCTGCCCACCAAGGCCAAGGTTCTTTTAACATTTCCATAGTACGGTGTTTTTTTAAGAAGATCTGGTTTTGAATGCTTTATGCAAAACGCATGCGAATTTTCTACTGATTTTCTATATCTTGTGCCATTTGCCTCAAACGCCTTTGGGCCGTATTAAAGGTTTCGGCGTCGAGTTCTATCCCTACGAAGCGCCTTCGATGGAGCAAGCAGGCGGCACCGGTAGTACCGCCGCCCATAAACGGATCGAGGACGGTTTCGCCCATAAGGGATATCTTCTGCACTAAGTCGCTCATGCCCGACACCGACTGCCCCCAGAAATGGTAGGTCTTGTCGTTGTCGTTGACACGGCTTTTGACGACATCGCCAATCCAACGCGTATTTTTTCCCTTAGTAAACCACAAAACGGGCTTCCAAAAGGTGTTCACTTTGCGCTGCCACAGCTGAGGAGACTGCCCCCCTGGCGTAAGATAACAGAGGGTCCAGTTGTACTGCAGCCCTTCGACCGACATCAGGCGAAATATCTCCGGCAGATAAGACTGCCCTACCATAGCGAGCAGTCCGCCGCCGGGCCTTAAGACCCGCTGAGCAAAAAGAGCCAAGTCCCTGTAGAGAGGTAAATAGGACTGTGGATAGGGTGGATCGGTGATGATCCAATCGATAGTATTCTCTGCAATAGGTGCTTTGCGGAAATCGCACTGGTAGAGCACCATGCGCTCGCTGCTGGCGAGGAATTCCGCTATTTTATCGAACGCATACGAGTCGCCCTTCAGATACGCTTCGGCGCACCGACTCTGCTGAAGAGTAGTTACCGCGTAATGGAGGTCAGAGGGATGGGCATTCGAGGCACACATGCTCAGGTGTTCTGCTAAATGCCGCTTGACTTGCTCCAGGCGAGCCGCTTTTCTAAGCTTTTCGGCATAGGCCATCCAATCTCGATCCGGATAGCGCTTTCGATAACGCTCGATGCGCACCCGCAGGTCTGCGCGCTCTTCAAGCACGATGTCGGGGGGTAACGCGCTTTCGTTTCGTGTCATAGGCCGATGCTTTTGATCCACCTCTCCAAAGACAGCATCTCTCGGGTATCGATGACGACTCGGTAATGCTCTGAACGGACAACACCCGCGATTTCGAACCCCTGTTGGTAGTCACAGCAGTCCCATCGGACGAAGCCCACAGGTCTGCATAGGATGTGGAAGTCGACACCCGACTTCGGTTTATATTCGTACGAGCCAAAGTTACCGTCTTTTCGCGGCCCCGACACGTCGATGAGCAAAAGTCCTATGGGCGTCTTTAGCTTGAAGTCGTGGCTACACATTACATCCCACCGTCGATAGTTGTCGGGTTCCAAATAATGTGCTGGGTAGTTTTCGCGAAACCATCCGCTGACGTGGTGCTCTATGATAAGACCTCGGAGTTGGCCGGCCCTCCGCGCATCGCTGTGCGCAAATTTCGTCATCATGTAGGGTGCGCGCAAGCGTTGCTCTTCCAAGGCGCGCTCATACCACTCGGAGCGAAATGCGATGTACATACGGCGAGGCCTTTTTACGCAACCAAAGCCGACATAGCCGGCCGAATTTGAGATCGGCCCGGGTAGCAGATAGTACCTCTCCGCTATCCCGGGCCGACTGCAAACGAAGCGCGTACTGACCTTTATGCCTTTAAGGTCGAGGGACAGACGTAATCCGTCAGCTTAAACAACCCACTTTCTTTAATCGCTTTAAAGCCTCCCTTGATATCTACCAGGTTGTCGTAGCCTCGAGCGCGCAAAATGCTGACAAAGATCATCGACCGATACCCACCGGCGCAGTGCACATATGCCGTGCGCTCCTTCGGTATTTGTGCCATGTGGTTGTTAATGTAGTCCAGCGGTGTGTTTTCGGCATTTTCAATGTGCTCGTTGCTGAATTCTGTTGGTCGGCGCACGTCGAAGACGGGTGCAGTCGGGTCGGCTGCCAGTCGCTGGGCGAGTTCTTCGGCGCTGATGCTTTCAATGGCATCCACCTCCATACCGGCTGCCTTCCAGGCCTCAAAGCCGCCCTCCAAATAACCCAAGCAGTAGTCGTAGCCCACGCGCGCTAAGCGAGTGACGGCCTCTTCCTCGCGGCCCGGATCGGTGACTAACAGCAAGGGCTGCTTCAGGTCGGGTATAAGCGCACCCACCCACGGAGCAAACTGACCGTCTAAACCGATATTGATGGCGTTAGGGATAAATCCCTGAGCAAAGGTCTGCGGGCTGCGCGTATCCAAGATGAGCGCCCCACTTTCGTTGGCCACCATTTCAAAAGCCGACGGCGACAGCGGGCGCGTGCCGCGCTTGATCACCTCGTCGATGCTCTCGTAACCGTGCTTGTTGAGCGCTACGTTGAGGGGGAAGTAAGCCGGCGGGGGCAACAAACCCGAAGTTACTTCCTTGATGAACTCCTCCTTCGTCATATCGGCCCGCAGGGCATAGTTGGTTTGCTTTTGATGCCCTAGGGTGTCCGAGGTCTCTTTCGACATATTTTTGCCGCATGCCGACCCTGCGCCGTGCGCCGGATAGACGATGACGTCGTCGGGCAAGGGCATGATCTTCTTGCGCAGCGACTCATACAAGAGACCCGCCAGCTCCTCTTGCGTCATGTTGGCCGCTTTTTGGGCCAAGTCTGGACGGCCCACGTCGCCGATGAAGAGCGTATCGCCCGAGAACAGCGCCCGCTCCTTGCCGTTTTCGTCGATCAGCAGATAACAGGTGCTTTCCATCGTATGACCAGGAGTGTGCAGGACGCGGAAGGTGACCTTTCCTACCTTGAACTCCTCGCCATCCTTGGCGATATACGCGTCAAAGGTAGGGTTGGCGTTGGGCCCATAAACGATGGGAGCCCCCGTCTTCTTGCTCAGATCGATATGCCCGCTGACAAAGTCGGCGTGGAAATGCGTTTCAAACACGTACTTGATGCGCGCGTTGTCTTTTGCCGCCCGCTCCAAATAGGGCGTAATCTCGCGCAAGGGGTCGATCACCACTGCCTCGCCCTCGCTCTCGATGTAGTAGGCGCCTTGGGCCAAGCATCCGGTATAGATTTGTTCGATTTTCATAGCTATTTCACAGCGTTTAGTTCGATGAACGTAATTTGTTTGAAATAAAAAGCAATGCAAAGGTACGCAAGACCGCAGGCTAAAGAACGTGACAGAAGTCACACTGCCCTCTTTAGTGCTGGCCGCTCTCCAGCAGCTCTAATCCCTGTTGTATCCCCTTGTACAGCGGAGGCACGCCGTATGCCATCCATGCCGGTTTAGGTGCGTCTAACAGGTAGTGGTCGAAGAATTGCTGCATCCGCAGCTGGAAGTCGGCGCGGTTTTGCAATTTGACCGGCCAATGTGGCTCATCGTTGTAGTTGAGCATCCAGACCGGTTTACCCAAACGCCTTAAACCCGTGTACAGTTCAATGCCTTGCGACCAGGGTACGGCGCCGTCTTTGTCGTTGTGCAGGATGAGGAGCGGCGTTTGCACCCGATCGAGAAAGAACAGCGGCGAATTTTCCCAATACCGCAAAGGGTATTCCCACAGCGATCCTCCAATGCGGCTCTGCTGGCGCTCGTACTGAAATTGGCGCACCAGCCCCGACTCCCAGCGGATACCGCCATAGGCAGAGGTCATATTTGCCACGGGAGCGCCGGCTTCGGCGCAGGCAAAGAGCGGCGTGCGCGACACGATATAGGCGGTTTGGTAGCCGCCCCAAGAATGTCCCTGCAATCCCATTCGGCGCGGGTCGATGAAGCCCTCTTGAAGCAGCGCCATCACGCCGCTCACTACGGCATCGTAGGCGCTCTGCCCAGGGTAGCCGATGCGATAGGGAATGTCGGGCGCAAACACCACGTAGCCGCGGCTGGCGTAAAAGGTGTAGTTGATCTGCGAGCGGTGATACTCCGGCGCGCGATGCTGGTGTAGGCCGTCCGAAAGGCGTTCGTAAAAGTTGACTATGAGCGGGTACTGTTTCTTCGGATCGAAATTTTCGGGCTTGACGAGCAGCCCCTCTAAGGTATCGCCCGACGGAGCCATCCACCGAAACAGCTCGATACTGCCCCATAGGAATTCCTTCTGTTGCGGGTTGGCCTCCGAAATGCGCCTCTCCACAGGGCGACCATAGGGATGCGATGCGATTATCGGCACCCAATACAAGTCGGGAAACACCGCGTAGTTTTCTTTGGAAAACACCAACACGTCAGCCTTGGTCGCCTTCAGCGGAGTGCGCAAGTAGCGAAAGGGACCGCCCATCCAGGGCGATAGCGCCCCTGTTTTTAGGTCGAGCCACGCATAACCCTCATCGCGACTGCACTCGTGAAAGAGGTGCAGCAACAAACGCGCTTGAGGGAGCTCTGCTCGCACTTCCGGGTCTAAGCGCACATACCTATAGACGGTGCGTGTTTCGCGCCCGCGGGTCATGCGTTGCGGTGGACGGGCTCCGTTGGGATCGAACCACCATAGATCGTAGCGGTCGTACAAAATAACACCTTCGTCTTCAGCCAGCCAGGTAGCTACACCATATGGAGCGGGCTCAGCAGGCACATCGCTTTTCTGGTCAAAAAAAGCGCTCGGGCGGTTGTCCGACAGCTGGACAGTGCGGCCACTTTGAGCCGACCAACAAAACCAAGCCGTGTCGGGAAAGCTCCACCACAACGCGTACTTGGCCTGCGGCGATAGGGCGGGGCGGCAGCGCTTTTCTTTCACCAGTAAGCGGCGGCTTCCGTCGTCGAGGTTTACGGCGTACACATCGCGCGGCACGTCCCCTTCCCACGGCTTGCGATAGGCATAGGGTTCTTCGGTGATGCCCA
Source organism: Lewinellaceae bacterium (assembly GCA_037445225.1). Lineage (GTDB taxonomy): Bacteria > Bacteroidota > Bacteroidia > Chitinophagales > Saprospiraceae > M3007. Next base: position 311,344 of record JBBIKW010000001.1, read on the forward strand.
GCGCCAAATGGGCGTTGCGCTCTTCTTGGAACTGCCACTCCGGCAAATCGGTGCCCAACACAGTGAATTGCCGCACCGGCGGAGGCCATACCGCAGCCGGCGAGTCTAAATGGCACACTACAGGGTAGCTGCGCTTCCGGTCGTCCTCTAAGCGACGGGCCATCTCCGTATAGATGCGCGGCTGCGTCCACGCCCACACCTCCACCTGAACCACCTCCTCGGGCAACAGGGTAGTATCGGGCTGAGGAATAGGCGGCGCGATGCCGAAATATAATAGGTGTCCGTCTCGACTGAACAGCACCGGCGCATGCTCACTTATTGCCCAACGCTCAGGCTCTTGAGGTAAAAAGTCGCTGCGGGCGTCGGCAATAGCGCGAGCCGCAGGTGTGCCTTCTATCCAGTAGTAGAGTGTCCAAGAAGGAACAGCACCTCTATTGCCAGTGGTATCCGCTAAGAAGGCCGCTTTTCTCCCTTCTTCGTCTAAGGCTAACCGAGCAAACTTGCCCTGCGCGGTCTGCAACAAAGGCATCCACCCGGATTGGTCGGGTCGAAAAAGGTATACGCCCGCCTGAAGTGCAGAGTCTTTTCCGCTGCAAGAGGCGATCAGTACGGACGCCCTCCGCGCAAAGCGATACTCCAAAGCAAACCACAAGGTATCTTCTCGACCGGTATCTAATTGACGCACCACAAGCACAGAGCCGTTCTCCTTGAGGTCTTCTTTTTTCGCTTTGGGCGACGAAGCAGAGGTAGAAGCCGTATCTGCCGTCGACTTTGCCTCGCGCCTCGGCACCAACTGATAGGCCAACCAATTTCCTGGCCCTTTTTCGGGCAAAGCAAAGCTGTGCACCTGTGGAATACGCTGCAGCGCCCCGCCTTGCAATGCATAGATACCTAAGGAGTCGCGCGGCAGATCCTCGCTGCTCACCTTTCGGCGGCGCAGCGTCTTGAGAGAGTCCAAAGGAGGCTTAATCCGAAAAACTAAGTAGCGACCATCGGCAGAAAATTGCGGCTCTGCCGCGCGCTCGAAGACAGTCGTCTCGCCAGTAGACGCGTTCCATAGGTGGAGCGCCGCATCTCCCTCTGTTACCGGCTCCAACAAGTAGGCCACCCACTGCCCGTCGGGCGATAGCCGTGGGCGCTCTATCTTGCGCCAACGGTGCACTTCTCGGTGCTGAAGCGCCCGTTTTGCAGCCGCACCGCTCGACGGCAGCTTTCCCTGCGCAAAGCCGGCAAGCGGCAATAACAATAACAAAAAACTCATGCCATAGGATGTAATTACATGCAACATGCTTGTTTGTTTTGTGTATGTATCTGTCGCGGCAAGATAGAGGATGCCCACTGATCTCGGTGTTTTCAGACAAACGAAGCAACTCCCCTTGGCTGTTGGCGATGAAGCGCGCTCAATAGGGGTCAGCGAGGCGGACGCGCGCGGTGGGGCGAATTTATCCTGTAATGCTTACTTTTTTAGGTGCTGCCGCCGTATTCTTGCAGCAGATGTTTCGGATCGCTTGGCCTATGGAGTATCAAAACAGCCTCGACTTTGCCCGCCATATGGATGCTCAGGACCCTTTGCGCTCCTTTCGCGAGGAGTTCCTCTTTCCACAGCACGACGGGAGGCCGGTTTTGTACTTCTGCGGAAACTCCTTAGGGTTGCAGCCGCGAAGCGTGCGCCGTTGGCTGTTGGAGGAATTGGATCAATGGGCGACCTATGCAGTAGAGGGGCACTTTCGAGGAAAGCGCCCCTGGATGTACTACCACAAACTGCTGGTACCCGCTACTGCGCGCTTAGTGGGTGCCCTGCCACACGAGGTGGTCGTCATGAACACGCTGACCACCAACCTGCATTTGCTGATGGTATCCTTCTATCGGCCTACTCCTCAGCGCTATCGCATCCTGATGGAGGCGGGCGCCTTTCCCAGCGACCAATACGCCGTTGAAAGCCAGGTGCGCTGGCACGGCTTCCATCCCGATGAAGCCATCGTTGAAGTGGGCTCCCGATCTGGCGAAGACGTGCTGGATATGGGCGATATCGAGCAGGCGATAGCCGAGGCCGGCGATGCGCTTGCCCTGGTGCTCTTGGGCGGCGTAAACTACTACTCTGGTCAATGGTACGACCTACCTGCCGTCACGGCAGCTGCGCATCGAGTGGGCGCATATGCCGGCTTTGACCTCGCCCATGCCACCGGCAATGTGCCGCTACAGCTGCACGATTGGGATGTCGACTTTGCCGCCTGGTGCAGCTATAAATACCTCAACTCCGGGCCAGGTGGACCTTCGGGCGTGTTTATCCACGAACGACACGGCGACAACCCGGCGCTACCGCGCTTTGCCGGCTGGTGGGGCCATTGTGAAGAAGAGCGCTTTCTCATGCGCAAGGGCTTCAAACCCATGCGCGGCGCCGAAGGCTGGCAGCTGAGCAACGCCCAAATCCTCTCGTTTGCAGCCCACTTAGCCAGCTTGGAGATCTTTGATGCCGTAGGCATGGAGGCCCTTCGGCAAAAAAGCCTACTGCTAACCGGCTATTTGGAATACGTGCTGGACGCAGCCCGCGAGCACCTGCCCGAGCTGCATATCCTCACGCCGCGCCATCCCCACATGCGCGGCTGTCAGCTGTCGGTGCGCATGGGGCGGCAGGGAAAGCAGCTGTTCGAATACCTCAGCGCCCACGGCGTGATGGCCGACTGGCGCGAGCCCGACGTCATCCGCTTAGCGCCGGTGCCGCTGTACAACTCCTTCGAAGACGTCTGGAGGCTAGGCGACCTGATCCGCCGCTATGCCAACATGCCTTCTGTAAAAGCGCTGCCCTTTTCTTAAACCGGAGAAGTGCTGTACTTTGCCCCCCCTATGCCTGCCCTATTTAGTTTTTTGGACAAGTCGCACAGCATCGCGCCGCCCGGATACGATCGATGGCGCGTACCCCCGGCCGCGCTCTCTATTCACCTGTGCATCGGACAGATATATGCCTACAGCGTGTTCAACCAACCGCTGACGCGGCTCATTGGCATTTCTCATTCGGCGGAGGGCGACTGGTCGTTGGTCCAAGTGGGACACACCTTTTCAATAGCGCTTTTTTGCTTGGGCGCCTCGGCTGCCGTCTTCGGGCGCTGGTTAGAGCGCGCCGGCCCGCGCAAGGCGATGTTTGTGTCGGCTCTGTGCTTTTCAGGCGGCTTCTTCCTCTCCGCCGTAGGCGTATGGCAACACCAGCTGCTCCTGCTTTACTTAGGGCACGGGGTATTGGGCGGCATTGGATTGGGCTTAGGCTACATCTCGCCCGTATCCACCCTCATCAAGTGGTTTCCCGACCGACCGGGCATGGCCACCGGGATGGCCATTATGGGCTTTGGGGGCGGCGCCATGGTAGCAGCGCCGCTGTCGATTGCGCTGATGAAGTATTTTAGCACGCCCACTTCTACCGGCGTAGCCGAGACGTTCGTCGCCATGGGCGGGCTCTATTTGGCGTACATGCTCTTTGGCGTATTCACGGTGCGCATTCCGCCTCCGGGGTGGAAACCGCCCGGTGTGGCGCAGTTGCCCGAAAAGGCGCATCCCGACTACGGCGTAGATGCCGACAAGGCGGTGCGCACGCCGCAATTTTACCTACTCTTTGCTGTCCTCATGCTCAACGTCAGCGCCGGATTGGGCGTCTTAGGGCAGGCCGCAGTGATGATTCAAGAGATGTTTTCCGAGGCGGTAGTGGGAAAAGACCGCGCGGTGACGGTGGCGGCAGCGGGTGGTTTTGTAGGACTGTTGAGCCTATTCAACATGGTCGGGCGATTTTTCTGGTCGTCGCTATCGGATGTCATTGGCCGACGGCATACGTATACCATTTTTTTCCTGTTGGGCGCCGCCCTTTACGTGAGCGTACCGCAGGCAGGCCGCTCGGGAGAGCTGACGCTTTTCGTGCTGGCCTTTTGCGTCATCATGAGCATGTACGGCGGAGGATTTGCCACCATACCCGCCTATTTGCGCGATGTCTTTGGCACGCGCGAGGTAGGCGCTATCCACGGGCGCCTGCTGTTGGCCTGGAGTTCGGCGGCCATCGTCGGCCCACAGCTGCTCAACCACCTGCGCGCCTACCAAATAGAGGTGCTTCAGCTGCCGCCTGCCCAGGCGTATTCGCTGACCATGTACCTCATGGCAGGGCTGCTCCTCATCGGCTTCGCCTGCAACCTCGCCGTCCGCCCGCTGCCCGCCCTATCGCCAAACGCTTCCACCTGACACAAATCGCTCGAGATGAACCCGCCCTCCCCTCTTCGCCGAAAAATAGTCCTTATCCTCTCCTGGATATTTGTGCTCTTGCCCGCCCTGTGGGGAGTGTGGCAAACCCTTTTGCAGGCGCTAAAGCTGTTTCGATAAGAGAGCAGTGCATCAAGCGGCAGTTCGGCCGTAGCAGCATATGGCTTGGTTGGCTTAATACTTTTTGATCAAAACCTCAGCAGGTATGCCGAGCACCTCGTGGAGCTTTCGAACCATGTCCAACGTCAGCTTCCTCTTGCGATTTAAAATTTCGCTCGCGCGGCTCTTCAGCCCTATCGACTCGGCCAGATCTTTCTGCTTGTAGCCGAGCTGCTCCATGCGAAACTTGATCGCCTCAATAGGATCCGGAAAATCGACGGGGTATTTCTGCTTTTCGTAGTTCTCGATGAGCAGCGAGAGCAACTCCAGCTCATCCCCTTCTTCCGTACCTTTTTCGGCATCAAAGATGGCTTCCAAGCGATTTAGCGCCTCTTGATACTCTTCTTCTGTTTTTATTATGCTGTATTTCATAGTATTTCGGTCGAATAATCATGCCATTTTGCGATAAATATTGGGCCGAGTAATCTTTTCTTTACGTTACCGCCTTACCATAACGGAACAACTGTGCCTCATACTTCTAAGGCATTTATTTTATCGTAATCCGCATGAGTGTCCATAAATCTAATCCAGATAGTTCCGCAGCTGTAGTTAATCCTGACCACTAACCGATAGTCGTTTCCTTGTATGTGAAAAACCACCCGATTTCCCTCTAAGAAACTGGCGGTAGAGTAGTTTCGCTTAATATCCTCCGGTCTATTCCATTGTGCCTTCTCTGCTTCCTTAAACCAAGCTTTTAGCTGCTGCTCGCAGTCGGTGTGTTTCGTCCAAAAATCTTTAAGAGTTTTACGTTTAATTATTCTCATGGTACAAAAATAAGGGTAGTTCCCAATTTGGGAACCGCCTTTGTAATTTTTTCAAGGCTTTTCGAAGAAGGGATTCTCGCTAGAGGATTTCTATTTAAGTGAGTTAGGAGCATTTTGGGTCGCATATGCATCCGCGTGCTGCCTGCGGCAGCACTTTGCCTCTGAAAGTGGCGTGATGGCCAACCCGGCAGCGGCAATATAGAGGTCTGGAAAGAGGGCACCGTGCCCTGCAATCTGGCGCAGGGCGCTGGTGCGCATGCGCGCGTCCGGCTCTGTGAGGGCGACCACCTGGCAATCCGCGCGCCTAAGCGTGAGCCAAGAAGGCGCTGGCCGCGCAGCCCCACACCGATAACACCAAGGCGCACCTTCGACCGAAAAAAGCGCGGCGTTGCTACAGCGGGAGCTGCACTTTCTCGCTGTGTTCGCGCCCGCCATGGGCTCGGCAAGGCCGCAGCAGCTCCGGCAAGGGCCATGCGTTGGAGAAATCAGCGGCGATTCATCTTCTTCTTCGCCGTGGTAAACACCTTTTAACTCATTGCCCATCACTGCCCTGCGCTTTGCAAGAGAGGCATCGGGAGTTAGGCAGTTTTCGCAGTTTTTGCAAGATCGTTAAGTTTTTTCTATTTTTCGAAGATTGCTTAAATTTGCTGCTTGCTAACTACAACTATTCACTAAATCCTCTGCTGTGGTCATGAAAGAACTGCTTACCAAGTGTTTATCGGCAGCGCTCCTGCTTTGCTTTTGGCTGCTTGCGGCAAAAGCCCATGCGCAGGGCACCGAAAACTCCGGAGCTGTCATCCGGGTGACGTACAACAACATTTCGAAGGACTTTTTCGAAGGCGCCTGTGGCTACGGCACAGCCAACTGGGGCGGTACACCGACAGGTAAACTGTGCGCTCCGGCTGCTTGGGCTTACGACATCACGCCGGACTCTCTGGGCTGCGACTCCATCCCAGATGGCCAGCTTACCGGAAAGGTGGCCATTATTCGCCGAGGGGTGTGTGCTTTTTCCATCAAAGCGTTTAATGCTCAGCAAGCGGGTGCGGTGGCGGTGCTGATCGCTAACCACTACGACATTGCTACTCAAAACGAGTGCTCTACGATGAACATGGGAGCAACCCAACCTCAAGCGGGAAATACAACTATTCCCTGCTTCTTCATGAGCCGCCAAATGGCTGAATACGTCGACGCCGCGCTGAAATCGGGAAGCCCGGTGGAAATATGCATCATTATCCCAGAGGTGCTGCTGAGCAGCGTCTTCATGCCGGCCTCCAGTAAGCGCACGCCGGTGCACCAGATACCGGTGGACACTTTTGGCTTTGCAGTTAACCTCACCAACACGAGCGGCGTAGAACGCACCAATGTGGCGGTCAATGCCTCGGTACTCGATGAAAACGACGACGTCTTATATTCAACGCAACGCGTCATTCCTTCATTAGACACCGCCGTCACCGATAGCCTTTTCGAATTACCCGGTCGCTACGCTCCAGAGCTGCCTATTGGGACGTACAAGCTGGTTTACACGGTCAATTCCGATCCAGTGGGCGGCGTCGTTCCTGCTGAGTCGCGCAAAGAGACCAATTTCTACGTTACCGAAGATCTCTTTGCCAAGGACGATGGCGCTACAGTAGGTTTTCGACCGGGTTCGTTAGGCGATTCCTGGGGCGTCGGCGCTTGGTACAACACCAACCCCAAGGTCGTTGAGAAATACCGGGTAAAGGACGTTGTGTTTGCTTTTACGACCAATGCGTCGGAGCTACCCATTCAGAACGTTCAAGCGGATGTCTACTTTTTTAAAGTAAAAGACGACCTGCTGCCTGACTTTTCTAATTTTGATGATACTAAGTTCGAATCGGAGAGCTTTGAATGGCTCGGGTTGGCTCCCTATGCTGCTACTCCAACCACTCAGGCATTTAGCGACCAGTTGGTGGAGCTGCTCGATGTCCAAACCGGAGCCTTTGGTATAAGCATCGAGAACGGAGCGCGCTACGTCGTGGCGGTGCAATATTCTGGCGACAGTAGAAATGTCTTTCACGCCTTCGACCAAGATGTGCCTTTGCCCGCTCCTTCCACGCTGGTGTTCAACGGCCAATGGTTCTTGGGCGGTTTCCAAGGCGGCCCGAGTGCGATACTGCGCATGTATATGGACTTAGAAAGCACGGTAGACGAAAAGCCGCTGCCCGAAACGGCAATGCAGGTGCGTCCCAACCCGGTGGTTAACGGCCGATTGGCGCTGCAGATGGGCTTCGAACAGCCCACCGATGCCACCATCACCGTCGCTGAGCTGAGCGGCCGAGTGATCACCTACGAACACCGCGAAGGGCTGACCAACGACCAGCTCACCTACTCGCTGCCACAGCTGGCGGCCGGCACCTACCTAGTGCGCGTAGCCACCAAAGAAGGCTCATTAACGAAGAAATTTGTCGTGCAGCGTTAAGCGGAAAAAGAAAAAATGCAAGGGTAGCGGCTTAGAAGAGTCGCTGCCCTTTCTTTTTTTCCGCAGCGCTTGGCGCAGCGGGTCTGCAAGCGATATTTGCGCTGGGAAAACAGGCTTTTGCTCTACATGAGATACGCCGCTTGCCAAGTCAGCATTGCGCCGATGCGCGCCCATCCGAGCGACAGAAGCGAGATGGTGTCGCAGCTGCTCTTTGGGGAGACGGTCGAGGTGGTGGACGTTAAGGATGGGTGGCGACAGGTGGTGTGCGCGTGGGACGGCTTTAGCGGGTGGGTCGACGTGCGGCAGCTCTATGCACTGACTCGCAGCGAGTACGCTGAATACGGAGAACATTCCTCCATTAGTCTGTCGTTGGTAGAGGGCTTGATGGCTGCCGACCACTTCATCCCGCTGACGATTGGCGCTGTGCTGCCCTGTTACGATGGGCTGCGCTGCCGCTTAGGAGAGCAGGCTTATCAGTTTTCCGGGCCCGTCGTCACTCCGTCAAGGGCTCCGCGCACGGGGGAATGGATTGTCCGCACGGCGCGCCGCTATTTGCACGCGCCCTATCTGTGGGGCGGTCGCTCGCCCTTTGGCATCGATGCTGCGGCTTTAGTCCAGTTGGTCTACAAGATGGCGGGCATTCGCCTGCCGCGCGAAGTAGGGCAGCAGGTGTACGAGGGCGTGTCGGTAGATTTTACAGAACAGTCCCATTTGGGCGATTTGGCCTTTTTTGACGACGGCAAGGGCAATATCGGCCATGTCGGCATCGTGCTGCCCAACTGCCACATCCTCCACGTGAGCGGCCATGTGCGCATCGACAAATTAGACCATTTCGGCATCTTCGACGTCAAGCAGCGGCGCTATACCCACCAGCTGCGCGTCGTGAAACGCTTGTTAGCGGACACCACTCCCGCCCACCCGAGCGATGCGGCATCGGCAGAGCTGACCTCCGAAGCAGCGTTCAACCAGACGGCTCTATTCGATTGAGGACGACCTTGACAAAAAAGAACTCCACTACCCTGCTGCTGGCCCGCCTGGGCGGGCGGGCGGAAATCTTTTACTCCATTCAAGGGGAAGGCAAAAGCGCAGGAGTCCCCTCCATCTTTGTGCGCACAAGCCTCTGCAACCTGCACTGCATCTGGTGCGACACCGACTACACGTGGAATTGGGAGGGCACGCCCTTTGCACACATCAACGATGCCGACCCCAACTACCGCAAATACGACAAGGAAACGTGGATCGCGCGCTGTGCTGTAGAGGAGGTCGCAGCACAAATACAGGCCTACCCAGCGCGCAACGTAGTGCTCACCGGTGGAGAGCCGCTTCTGCAACAGCCTGCCCTGGCGGCACTGATGCGCCGGCTGCGTCAGTGCGATGCCGCCTATCGATTCGAGGTGGAGACGAACGGCACGATCCTACCCACGGCCGATTTCGACGCCCTGATCGACCAGTACAACGTGTCGCCCAAGCTCTCCAACAGCCAAACCCCCCTTCGCCTGCGCGAAAAGCCCGCCGTCTATCGCTATTTTGTTCAACATCCGAAGGCCTATTTTAAGTTTGTCGTCGCTCAAGAGGCGGACTTAGAGGAAGTGCTCGCCCTGCAGCAGCGCTACGGCATTCCCGCTCACCGCATATGGCTCATGCCGGAAGGCAGTACCCAACAGGCGCTTCAGCGCCGGCGCCGTTGGCTGGTAGAGGCGTGCAAAAAGCACGGCCTCTGCTACACCGACCGCCTACACATCCAAATCTGGGGCAGCCGAAAAGGGGTGTGAGCGGCCTGCTCAACCGGCCGGCTGTCTGCTCGGCACGTGCTCTGGGCAGTCCACTCGCAGGTCGCTCACTTCTAACTTCTTCTGGATGAACCGACAAAAATGCCCGTTTTCTGTTTTTCGGTAGAAAGCGCAAGAAAGGCACATACGCACCGGTGTGATTACCCCTGCGCGCTGCAGTCGAACAATGAGGCTGAGCAGCAACTCCAGCAGGCAGCTTTTATCCGCTGCGGGCAACGACGACAAGCCAGGCAACATGGGATCAGCAAAGTCGGCTACTTGCTGTGCAGTCGCTTGCCCAACCTCTGTGAGGACAATCGTATGGCTGCGCCCATCGGCCGGTTCAGGAAGACGCGCAATTAACCCTTTACATTCCAATGCCTGCAGCGCTTCGCTCACCGTCGATGGCGTCAGGTTGAACTCCTGCGCTAAGGCCGTAACCTTACAACGCTCCTTCCGATGAAACCGGATAAACAGCAACAATTGCAGTTGGATGGGACTCACCCCCATCACCTTACCCTTCTCCCATAACAAGACGCGAAAGGCCTCACTGAGGCGCTCCAATGCCACCACAATCTTAAATTCTATATGGCCCATTTGGGCCTCCGGATCAAAAATACTCACTCGTTACAGCCATTCAGTGTGATTCGGCAACAAAAGTAGGCGATTTGCTCTAGCACCACAAGCGCCATCGCTCTTTTCAATTACACCCTTCTAACTCCACAATGTAATAGCCCTTCTGGCGAATAGCGGCCTCGATAGGCCCTCCTCGAATAATCTCATAGTGGCAGAAGCGACACTCTCGAGCCGTGAGAGGCTGCCCAGCCTGCCCTTTCGAAGTCAGATACTCGCGTCCGTAGGCGTATATCTTTTCCAAATCCTTCTCGTTAGCATCTACTAAGATGTCGAAATGCATAATACCGCCCGCTTTCTTGGGCACGTAGGTGTCGTAAACTGCAACCTTTAAAATTACTGTAGAAGTGGGTTTCATAGCGGTGATAAAGCCTATGTGTGCAGAGGCAATAGTGAATAAAACCCCGAGGATAAATAACCTTCCTATCATATCGCACTACCCTTTTTAAAATTTAAAACTGTCCTTCCTTTACGTACGGGTAGCACCACAGCAGCGCCGTCAGGGTAACAGCCTTAAACCAGGCGGTATGCATCCCCTCCACTTCCTCCAGTGAGTGCCCTTTTTTGGCTAAAAAACCCTTAATGGTATAGGTGATCGGGAAAATGAAGGCGACAATGTAGCGGAAATGCACTATAGGTGCGGCTTGCACGCCATCGGTGCGGTTCTTCTTCGTGCTGTGATGGCGAAGGGCTATTTCGTGCTGATAATTGAGCCACTCCTGATCGTAGTCGCGGCGGCACAAATCCAAAATCCACTGTCCAAAGCGCTTGCGAACCGCAGCTAAGTAGTCGGCGTTAGGCGTTCCGTTGTGAGAAAAGTACGCCACTAAATGCGGATGACTGCCTACATAGCCATACCATAAATCGAGCACTTCCTCTACCTGATCGGCCAGTACCTCGCCGGCCATTCGCAGATAGCGCACGTCCTCGTCCGTAAACAACAGTGTTTTCTTGAGCAGATCTAAGTCGGCCATAGAGATAGGAGATGCTCCTACTTGACCATACGCATAACCAGGGATGTTAACTGTAGCCATAGGACGTGATAGTTTAGTTGGTGAAGATTTTTATTTCGGACTCCGAAGTTTTTAATGGACACAAAGGTATACTTCGGATTCCGAAATAAACAAGTGTTTTCTAGAAAAAATGCATCGGGTAAATAGGACTTGGAAGGATGAGATTATCACCGGAAAAGCAGCGCGATTGGCGTATCATTGTCGCTTGAAAATGGTTTTAGCCATGGCACCTTTTTTTTGTTGGCTACTTATTTCCGCGCTCTTCTCTCCCTGTACGTCGCCTGTCCGTCGTATCCGCAACGAAGTAATGGTAGATACTACCTCGCCCTCGCCTCAGGAGCGCGTCAGACATCTGCTTCAGACGACGCCGATCATCGACACCCATATCGATTTTCCTTGGCGGTTAAAGGAGGTGGGTGCTTGGCCGAAGGCCGGCTTCGAGCGCTGGGCGCTCCGACATCCGGCTGGGCACTTCGACTACGAGCGTGCTCGACGAGGAGGGCTGTCGGGTGCTTTTATGTCTATCTACATTCCGGCAGCCTATCAGCAGAAACCCTCGGGAGGTGCACGTGCCCTTGCCGACTCGCTTATCGACCTGGTCTACGCCATAGCTCGGGCATATCCCGATAAGTTTGCCGTAGCGCTGCGCGCCGACGACATCGAGCGCAACTTTCAACGCGGCATCGTTTCGCTGCCCATGGGCATGGAAAACGGGGCGCCTATCGAAACGCTGGCGGATGTGGCCTACTTCCATCGGCGCGGCATTCGCTATATCACGCTGACCCATAGCCGCGACAACCGCCTGTCGGACTCTTCGTACGACTCCGCTCACACGCACGGCGGGTTAAGTGCCTACGGGCGCGAGGTGGTGCGCGAGATGAACCGCGTGGGCATCATGGTCGATGTCAGTCATTTGAGTGACCAGGCGGTGTGGGACGTGTTGGCCGTCAGCGAGAAACCCGTCATTGCTACGCACAGCGCCTGTCGGCACTTCACACCGGGTTTCGAGCGCAATCTTCCCGACACCCTCATCCGCGCTATCGCCCAAAAGGGCGGAGTCATTCAAGTGCCCTTTAGCCATTACTTTTTGAGCACCCACAGCCGAAAGGCGTTTCGCGAAGCGGAGGCGCGCATGAAGGCGCAGCAAATAGACCCCGAGAGCGCTCGGGGGCGTCGCTTCATGCTCCGCGAGCTGCGCAGCGTAGGCGTCGGCGTGCGCGACGTGGCCGACCACATCGACCACCTCCGTCGCTTGGTAGGCATCGACCACATCGGGTTGGGCAGCGACTTTGACGGCGTCGGCCTGGCCATCCCTCCAGACCTGGGCGACGTCAGCATGTATCCCAACTTGTTGGCCGAGCTGCTCCGCCGCGGCTATACGGAAGAGGACTTGCGCAAAATTTGCTATCGAAATACCCTGCGCGTCTGGCGCGCTTGCGAATAAGCCATGGAGAATTTTTTGCCTTTCGGCAAACAGACATAGCGCAAAGCGACCTACTTTAACCGCGCCAAAAATTTATCCGCCACAAGGCGGTTGCTGCACAGAAGAAGCTCCCTTGCTTCGGATTGAAAGGACGCCAATTATTTTTCTGTTCATCAAACTGCTAACCGTTACTGCTCGACTATGTCCAGTTTTGATACCAGTAGAATCCGAAACATCGTGTTGGTAGGGCACTCCGGCAGTGGAAAGACCACCTTTGCCGAGACGATGCTCTACGAAGCCAAGGCTATCAGTCGGCGCGGCAGCGTGGCCGACGGCAACACCCAAAGCGATTATACGCCTTTGGAGCAACAGCGCGGGCACTCGCTGTTCACCAGTCTACTGCATTGCACCTGGAAGGACACCAAAATCAACATCTTAGACACGCCGGGATTGGACGATTTCGTCGGCGAAGTTATCACAGCGCTAAAAGTGGCCGATACGGCGCTGGTCTTTCTCAATGCCCGCAATGGCGTCGAAGTAGGCACCGAGCTGGTGTGGGAATATGTAGATCGCTTTAAAACCCCCTCTATTTTTGTGATCAATCAGTTGGACCACGAAAAAGCCGACTTTGAGCGTACCTTAGAGCAAGCACGCGAACGCTTCGGCAATCGGGTATTGCCCGTCCAATTTCCCGTAAGTGTGGGCCCCAATTTCAACGCCATCGTCGATGCGCTGCGCATGACGATGTACGTCTTCCCACCGGGCGGCGGGAAACCCGAAAAGAAAGACATCCCCTCCGAACACAAGGCGCGCGCAGAGGCCGTGCACAACGCCTTAGTAGAAGCGGCGGCAGAGAACGACGAGGCGCTGATGGAAAAGTACTTCGAAAACGGCACGCTCGACGAAGAGGACCTCGCCGCCGGGCTGCGCATTGGATTGGCGCATCACCAATTCTTCCCCGTGTTCTGCGCCTCCGGGCTCAACGACATGGGTTCGGGTCGCATCATGGGTTTTATCCACGACATCTGCCCCAGCCCGGCCGATCGGCCCGCCGCAGCCTTAGAAGGCGGCGGATCGAAGCCGTGCGACCCCAAGGCGCGCCCCTGCGTCTTCATCTTCAAAACCGTCAACGAGTCTAAAGTGGGTAATGTCTCTTACTTTAAGGTATATTCCGGGGTACTTAAGGCCGGCGATGAGCTGGTCAACGCAGACAACAGCACCGCAGAGCGATTTTCGGCGTTGTATATTTCCGAAGGGAAAAACCGCGAGGCGGTGACGGAACTGCAAGCGGGCGACATCGGCTGCACAGTGAAGCTCAAAAACTCGCACACTAACCAAACGCTCAACCCCAAGGGCGCCGACCTAAAGATCGAGCGCATTCAATTTCCCGCCCCGCGCATCCGCATGGCCGTGGTGCCGCCCAGCAAGTCTGACATCGAAAAGATGGCCAATGCGCTGCACTCCATTCAAGAGGAAGACCCTACTCTTATCGTGGAGCAGAGCGCCGAGCTGAAGCAAACGATCGTCTATGGGCAAGGCGAGCTGCACTTGGAAGTCGTCCGCATCAAATCGGAGCAAAACTTCGGCATACGCATCGAATTCGAAGAGCCACGCATCCCCTATCGCGAAACGATTACCAAACAGGCCAACTGCGCTTATCGACATAAGAAACAAACGGGCGGAGCGGGGCAGTTCGCCGAAGTGCACATGCGCATCGAGCCGTACTATGAAGATATGCCTCCGCCCGCCGACCTCACGGTCAAGAACATCGAAGTTGAGGACTTAAAATGGGGCGGCAAATTTTCGTTTTGTTGGGCCATCGTCGGCGGCGCCATCGATGCCCGCTTTATCAACGCCATCAAAAAGGGCATTATGGCCAAGATGGAGGAAGGGCCGCTTACAGGATCCTACTGCCGCGACATCCGCGTGAGCATTTACGACGGAAAGATGCACCCGGTGGACTCCAACGATATGGCCTTCCAAACGGCCGCCTCCATGGCGTTTAAAGAAGCCTTCCCGCAGGCTGGGCCCCAGCTGTTGGAGCCGATCTACAACCTCGAAGTTATGTGCGATGCCGAAGTCATGGGCAACGTCATGGGCGACCTGCAAACGCGGCGCGCCATCATCATGGGAATGGACTCAGAAGGGCACTACCAGATCATTCGCGCCCGCGTGCCGCTGAAGGAACTGCACCGATACTCTTCCTCGCTGCGATCCCTGACACAGGGCAAGGCTAAATTCAGCATGGCCTTCGCTGAATACGCTCCAGTACCGCCCGATATCCAGGCCAAGCTAACAGCCGAGTACGCAGCTCGCGCCAAGGACGAAGAGAACTAAACGGGAATTGCTCTACAGACAATGGTCCCTTTGTGCGCCTGAGACACACCCTCTCAAGGCGTGGGGTATATCTGCAGCTCAATGGCGCACATGAGCCCAACCGATGGGCAATACTCGTCGAGGTGCTCGAAAGAAGAATGTCAAGAATGAGCAAAACGAGATAAATTTTATCTCTGCCTTTCAACCATAGGGCCGGAGGGTGCGTTTGTTAAGGCAAAGCGAACTTGTAGAACTTTTCGGATGTTTTAATAGAATAGCCGGCTAAACAATTGGATAATATTCGCGTTTTAGAGATGCTTTGACAAGTAGAGTTGTTTTCATAAGGTTAGTTAATAGGGTTTTAGGTGTTTTCATGGAGCCGGGGCAGCAATGTCCTGGCTCTTTTGTTTTACTTTTACGGCCGAAAACATCTCAGGGGTACTGGTTTTGTGGAACACTCGGAGCTATTTTCCAATAAGGCATACTTCAACAGTCTGCGCGCAGATGCGGATTTCGGCGTGTCGGTGGTGTACAGCCTTTTTCGCAATGCCGTGGTTCAGCGCTTGCAAGGACGAGGGTTGACCGAAGCGGAGGCAGCCTACTGTTTTGGGCTGGCAGTAGTTGATATGGCGCATTTGGCCGAGCAAGAGCAAGACTCGGAAGCCGCTTCGGTAGAAGTCTTTTTAGAGCAGCTGAGCTATGCCCATGCTCGAATACGCTATGGAGCTCCTGAAAATGAGGTGCTTCAAGTGCCTCCGCCTTTGAACGAGGAGGTACTGCGATCTACACAGCAAAAAGCGATGGTTTGGTCGGCATTGCAGCAAATTGACCCTATCTGTCGGGAGGCTCTGTTGGCTGGCGCTACTGACCCAGCGGAGCCCTGTGCCCAAGCCCTGCAGCGGGCGTTGCCCGAAGAGCACCCCTCTACAGAGATGCTCCAGGCTGCCCTTGCCGACAAGACAGGCTTCCAAATATGGCAACATGCCGAGGTGCAGGAGAAAACCTGGAAACGGCCGAGCCCTGAAAAGCCGGCTGTAGAGCAAGCCGGGCGCAACCTTTGGCGGTGGGCCGTACTCGCCCTGGTGGGTATCGCCGCAGCATACGCCGGCTATCAGTTCTATTTTCGCCCTAAAACCATCGCCGAATTGTATGCCAGCTATTTCAGCCCGCCCTCCAGCTTAATCACTGACTGGGAACAACGCAACCAGGGTGACACCCTGGCTACGGAGCTCTTTCAGGAAAGGTGCCTCTTCCTGCTTCAAAAGGCTGACGCTTTCTACAAAATAGGCAGCTACCGCGAGGCCATGGACCCACTGCTGCTCATCGTGTTGGACACGACAGCGCCTTGTCGCTCCGACGCTTGGCTCTACCTCGGCCTCATCCAATTGCACCTGAAAGATCCCACTACGGCGATCCAATGCTTTGCCAAGATAGAAGATTTTGAGCGGTTTGGAGAAGACATCTACTGGTACCAGGTGATGGCCTATCTGCAAATTGCCGAAAACACTCCGCAACAGCGCGAGCGTGTGGCCAAAGCAGTGGAATTAGCCATTCCCAACCTCCACACCCCCGCTCGCCGCGCTCGGGCAGAAGCCCTCCTCAAAAACCTATCTCCGTAACATATGGAGACCCTGATGCGCTATTTCCCCGACTTATCGCCTCATCAACAGCAGCAATTTGCCCAACTGCCCGACCTCTACCGCTTCTGGAACGCGCGCATCAACCTCATCTCGCGGCAAGACACTGCTAACTTGGAGGTCAAACACTTGCTGCACTCGTTAGCGGTAGCTAAAGTGATTTCTTTTGTATCGGGCACCCAGGTGCTCGACTTAGGCACCGGCGGGGGATTTCCAGGGATACCGCTAGCCATCTTGCTGCCGGAAGTGTCTTTCACGCTGATCGACGGCACCGGCAAGAAAATTGCTGCTGTACAAGCTATTGCTACAGCGCTTGGGCTCGACAACGTCCGCGCCGCGCATGTGCGCGCCGAAGCGCTTGAGCAGCGCCACTGCTTCGACTTCGTCGTGTCGCGCGCCGTAGCCTCGCTGCGCCAGTTACTGCTGTGGAGCCAACCGCTGCTGCACCGCCGACATCGCCACGCCTACCCCAACGGACTCATCGCCCTCAAAGGGGGAGACCTCTCCGCCGAGATAGCGGAGCTGCCCGACGCGGTGCAAAAGAGCGTCGAAGTAGTTCCCATCCAGAGTTTCTTCCCCGAACCCGATTTTGAGGAAAAATGGGTGGTGTACGTCCAAGGCTAATCCGCCTATTGGTTTGCCCGAAGGTTTAAGAACAGCTTAAAGCCCACATTGGCCGAGATGACCTTGGCTTGGGTATGGTAATGGCCGTTCAAGACAAACTCCGTGTTCCGAAAGACGTCGCGGATGAAGAAATAGCCGAGCTCCACTCCTAACACGAAGTCTAGTGGGTTGGGTACAACGCCTTCTGAAACCGCTATGGCTTCTCGGTTAAAGTCGTAGCGCACGCCGACCTTGCCGATAGCGGTGAAGGCGCTCTGATGGCTCTTGGCGCACTGGTTCCCGTTAGAGCGGTATAGGCCAGCGCCAGCCTCCATGAGGGCATAGGGGCGCCACAGGGTGGTCTGAGCAAAATTCTCAGCACTTGGGTTGAGGGTATACGTCGTGCCCAGCCCTAAACGCGTCACTCCCCAATGGGCGCCTACATTCATAGCCACCTCGACGCCAGCACCTACGCGTTGGCCAGTATTTTGCACGTCGGGCGTGTGCACGTAGAAGGAAGGAACGTCCAGGAAGAGGCGAGGGCCACCATACTGAGCCGCTAAGAACAGCGGACAAGTTGCCCATAAAAAAAGAAAAAGCGTTCGCATACGTGTAGCAGATTAGACTTAAACGAGTTTTTCTCGATGCTGCAAAGAGACATCGAGCACGCACTTCGCTGATTGACCTTGTCTAAAATTTTCGACGAGGAGCGCGCCAACAATTGTGCGGCGCGGAGAGCGCTGGCGAGAGCCGTATGTTCGCCGCAGGTGTTTACGGCAGAGTCAAAAATGTGCGAAGCATGTTGAGGCCAAATACCGCGGCGAGTTGGATGTTTTTTAGTCGGTCGCGGGCAAACACGTGCTTTTGGGCGACGATGCGCCTGCAGTCTCCTACGGCCATCCACACCGTGCCTACGGGCTTATCTGGAGTGCCGCCATCTGGGCCGGCAATGCCAGAAACTGATAAGGCGATGTCGACCTTTAACGCCTCCAACGCGCCTGCGACCATCTCGCGCACAGTCTGCTCGCTGACAGCGCCAAACTGCTCGAGGGTTTGCGGACGAACCCCTAGGAGCCGTTGTTTTAGTTCGTTGGAATAGGCCACCACGCTGCCCATAAAGTAGCGCGAGCTTCCGGGCACAGTAGTGATCAAATGCGCAATATAGCCACCGGTGCAGCTTTCGGCCGTGCCGAGTGCAAGGTTTCGCTCCATCAGATAACGGCCTACCACTTGCTCCAAGGTATCTTCTTCCACTCCGTAGACGATGTCGGCTAACAAGGTCTGCAACTGCGCGGCATAGCCCTCTACCTCTTCGCGCAGGGTCTCGGCAGCCTGTGGCGGCACTTCCGCAGCGGGCCAGATGCCCGACAGCCGCAAGCGCACTTGGCCTAAGGAAGGCAGATAAGCCAGCCGAATATGCGCCGGCAAGGCTTCCTCAAACCTCTCTAAGCGACGGGCGATGGCGCTTTCGCCCTCTCCTGCTGTACGCAGCGTGCGATGCACGATGGGACGGCCCGGAAAGCGCTTTTGCAAGCGCGGCAAAACCTCTTCTGTCATGAGGTATTGCATTTCGAAAGGCACACCGGGCAATGATACAAAAACCTTGCCCTCGCGCTCGAACCACATGCCGGGCGCGCTGCCTACCTTGTTGGTCAGCAGCGTCGCTTTTTCGGGCAGCGTCGCTTGCAGGCGCGCACTTTCCGGCAACGGCTTGCCGATCCGCGCAAAATACGCCGCTATTTGGTCGTACGTTTCTTGGTGAAACACCAGCGGCGAGTCGAAGTACTGCGCCAGCGCTCCGCGCGTGATATCGTCTTTCGTCGGGCCAAGCCCGCCCGTAGTAATGACGATGTCGGCGCGGTGAGCAGCCGCCTCTAAAGCCGCCAAAATCTCGGCGCGCCCATCGGGCACAGCCGTCTTACCTATCACGCGGTATCCTTGCAGGGCCAACTGCTGCCCTATCCAAGCTGAATTGGTATCGATCACTTGGCCAAGCAAGATCTCGTCGCCGATAACGAGTAGGTAGACATCCATGGGCAAAGCATTGAAAAAACAGGGCGCAAAATAAGCCCTTACTGGAAGAAGGCGATGCGGCGCAGCAGCTGTTCGGCCAAACACTTTCCGGACTGCTCGCCTGCCTCGCAAGAGCGCCGAAAATGCGTTCCGCCGATGACGGAAGCAAAGACCGCTTCTTGAGCAGCCCCAGACAGCGAAGGGAAAAGGCGCTCAGGCAAGACAAAGGGGCCACCCTCTGGCGTATACAGCAACGCGCCCTGATGCGTGCTATCGATGAAGCCGCTATTACCTACGTGCTGCAGGAGCAATGCGGAGCACGCCGCCGCTAACACCGCCCCTTCGCTGATGTATTCGGGATGGGCCGGCGTGAAAACGAGAGGCTTCCAGTTCGCATCGATGTTCTCTTGGATATAGGTAACGGGTCGAAGCAGAAAATACTGGTACTTGACCGACCAGGCCACCCAGCAAGCATCGGCGGCGGCAAGGCCCAACTGGCAGTACAGGCGGGCGCAATCCGCCAGATGGCTGCCTTCGCGCTCTAACAGTTGGCGGGCAATGTTAAACCAGTGGCCGGCCGCTGTGCTGGAATGCCCAGGGCCATCCTCCCAGTGAAACGCCACCACTCGATTGGCCGTAGTTTTAGGAACGGAGGCCACCTCCTGCGCTTGAGCATACCACTCGCTGCCCAGCTCGGTAGAAAAAAGCGGCGGCGAAGGGGGCACGCAGCGGTCATCAGGCGTCCAAAAGAACGTATTCACTTGGCTCCATAGTGGCTCCACGGCACTTTGGCTGGGCGCAGGGGGCGTCCAATAGTGCGGGTGTTGAGCATCCCGTTGCGGCAGGGCCGCGGTGAGGTTGCGGATAGAAGCCCTACCGTCGTTGCGCGCTCGTGCAGCGACGGTAGCAGCGATGCGCTCTCCCCAAAAGCGCGAGTCTTGCCGGATGCGCTCGGTCAGACCGCGTTGCAAAAGCGCATCCTCTTGCTGTGCTGCCAAAGCGTGCAAGGCAAACAGCTGACTATCGCTAACCTGCTCGAAAAGCTCAGGAAGCACCTTCCGCATAGCCGCACACAACACCAAACCCCAGTCGTAGACTTTGCTCGGGTCAAACTTCGGTGCCGCATAATTGTGAATTTGACCGCTCAGGCTTCTGCCGTTGGGCAAACCGTTGCAGACAGCCTCCCACGCTGTTAGACCTACGTAGCCCAAAATGCGTGCGGCCTCAGGCGGGCTCACTTGCTGCTCGCGAAGCATATCGAGTGCCAGTGCTATCCACTCGTTCAGGAATCGGCCCTCATAGCGATGCGACTGGTACGTCAGATGGGCCGACGGCGACGAGTCTTTACCGGGTTGGCAAGACACCAACAAGAGCAGCCCTAACAAAAGAGGGCGAACGTTTCTCATAACCTATCGGGAAATGCATTGCATACGGTAAAATACATCAGCACCAAATGTTTACCAAGATCAAAACAACTATCGTGCCTACTCTTTTGCGCTATCTTTGTCGCCCAACAGACAAGGAGTAAGCCTTTTGCTTTGAATGCGCCCCTGGGGCCCTCTGGCGAGACGTCTTGGTACAGAAATTGCCCCCAAAGATCCAACGCCTTATATGTACTATGACGAGCTCTGCTGTGAGAATACTTAGTGTTGTCATTGCTGACTCCCAACCGCTTTTTGTCGAGGGGCTCCAGCAAGTACTTTCTACAGGCAACAGTTGGTATCGCTTCGACCTTCGCGGTGCCACTCATTGCCTTTCGGAGGCAGAAGCGCTGCTACACCAACAGCGGCCGGACTTAATTTTTCTGGACATGATGCTGTTGGGCACCGAAGTCGCGCAGGCGGTGCAATCGGTGCGCAAGGGACATCCTTATGGCCGGATTGTCGTCTTTACCTACAACGACGACGTGCGCTTAGTAAAGGCAGCCCTTCGAGGCGGCGCCGACGGCGTCCTGCTCAAATCCATCGCCTTGCCCGACTTGTATCACGCTATAGGCGAGGTTTTCTCGGGGAAGGTTTACACCAGTCCCGGCCTAACACTCAACGAGCAAATAGCCGGCCAGGGCATGGATCCCACCCTGCCCGAAGCGCGCTTCGCCCGAAAATACGGCTTTACGCGCCGCGAAATGGAAATACTCCCCTACATCGCTCAGGTAATGAGCAACAAAGAGATCGCCGAACAGCTGTATATCAGCGACCAAACGGTGAGCGTCCACCGCAAGAACATCATGCGCAAGCTCAAGGTCAACAGCACCGCCGGCATCGTCAAAATTGCGTTTGAAAATCACCTCCTCTGACGCTTCCTCCTAAAAACGACACGAATTATGCCCTCTTGCCGCCACAAAAAAAATGGCGGAAGAGGATAGGCTGTTTCTCCAAAATGTGGCGCTGTTTTTGAATGGTATAAGCATAACCGATGAAGAACACTCCTTTTTTTCACATATCTTTTTCTAATCGCCGAGGGATTTGCCCTCCCGCATAATCTCATCCTTTCCTTTTTATGGTTTCATCTCTTTACTTTTATTCCGGACGCATGGCTCAAAAACGTTTTACGCCAAACGCTTTTCTATGGCTGCTCCTGCTCGGGTTCATCCTGCGAGCCGCTCCTCCCGCCCAGGCCCAATGTGCGATGTCGTGCAACAACTTTGTCCAGATTTCCTTGGACGACGACTGTGAAGTAGCAATTGACCCGGACATGATCCTGGAGGGCAATGGCTGCCCCAACGGCAACTTTGTCGTCGAGATTCGGGTCAACGGCGTGTGGGTGCCGGGTGTGGTCAACGCTAACCACATCAACCAGACGCTACAGGTGCGCGTGCGCGAGCTCAACAGTGGCAACAGCTGCTGGGGATACATCTTGGTGGAGGACAAACTCGACCCGCAGATTACGTGCACCAACATCACGCTCTCGTGCGGCATCACCACATACACGCCGCAGTACTTGCAAGACGAGCTCAACCTGAGCGCTGCCTACCCCACCGTGGTGGAAAACTGCGGCAACTTCACCCTCTCGTACATCGACCAGTTTACCGATCTGCCCTGCAACGGGACGATCAACGGCTTGAACAACATCAGCGCCTATGTGCGCCGCACCTGGACGGCTGTCGACCAAAGTGGGAACTCCGCCACTTGCTCTCAATTTATCTATTTCCAGCGGCGCAGTGTCCAACAGGTGCAGTTTCCGCCCAACGTTACCCTGTCGTGCGAAAGCCCCGACACCCACCCCTCCAATACCGGCGTGCCCTTCATCGTAGACTTTGGGCGAGAATTTCCCCTCTATCCGCAGAATACCTTCTGCGAGCTAAGCCTCACTTATTCCGACCAAGTGTTGCCTATCTGCGACGGCTCCTACAAGATCTTGCGCACCTGGACGGTGCTCGACTGGTGTTTACCTACGCAGGCCGGCTCCAACCCACGCCAACATATTCAGCTGATCGAGGTTGAAGACGATCAAGGCCCGCAGATTGCTTGTCCGAACAATCTGACGGTCAACACCAATCCCTGGAACTGCGCGCGCGACTTGGACTTGCCCGACGTGCTCATCGAAGACAACTGCTCGCGTATCAAAGACATTTGGGCCGAGTACACCATCAATGGAACGGGCAAGACCTTAGCCGGTACAGTGGAGGACTTTCCCGGCAACAACCCGTGGCATCCCGACACCTTGGGCGTATTGGGCATCGCCAACGGCCTGCCTTTAGGAAACACGCTAATGCGCTATGTGGTGCGCGACGATTGCGGCAACACCGCTACTTGTCAGTTCATCATCACCGTGGCCGACCAGACACCGCCCAACACCATCTGCATCGAGGCGACGAAGGTAGCCCTGGGTGCCAACGGCATGGCCTTAGTCAACGCCAGCACCTTCGACAAGGGCTCCTACGATAACTGCTCCCCGGTGCGCTTCAAGGCGCGCCGTATGGATGCCAATCCCTGCCAACCCAACGACCGCTTCTACGACCAGGTGAAGTTTTGCTGCGAAGATGTAGGCAAAACCATCGCGGTCATCTTGCGCGTCTACGATATTCCCGTGCCCAATGGTGAGGTGTCCTTAGAGTTTGGCCAAGACAACGCCAACGACTGCATGGTGCAAGTGACCGTAGAGGACAAACTCAAGCCCACGTGCAATGCCCCGAGCAATGCCTCGGTGTCGTGTAGCAACTTCGACCCCACTTTGTGGGCCTATGGCTTCGCTACCGCCATCGACAACTGCTGCATTGACACGATTACAGAGACGCGCAACTTGGCCCTCTTCGACACGCTGTGCAACCGCGGCACCATCACCCGCACCTTCCGCGTCGAAGATTGCGGCGGCCAAACGGCTAGCTGTACGCAGCGCATCTTTGTCGCTTATCAGCAGGACTACTTCGTCCGCTTCCCCAACGACGTCATCGTCACCGCGTGCGACGGCACGGGGAATTTTGGAGAACCCATCTTCTTCGGAAAAGACTGTGAGGCATTGGCGGTGTCGCATCAGGATGAAATCTTCACAGTGGTGTCCGATGCCTGCTTTCTCATCGAGCGCACCTGGACGGTCATCAATTGGTGCAGCTATAACCCTAACGAAGGGCTCATCAATGTGCCCAATCCTAACCCTAATCCGTCGGCCAACCACCCCAGCAATCTGCCCGGCCCAGTGGTCTCGCCGGCAGGCATCCCTGCGCCTTGGAGCCCTACTGTCGTGTCCATATCCCCCGGTGCGCCGCCCACCAACTACTCTATTTATTGGAGTGCTAATGCGAACGGATATCGCTATAAGCAAATCATCAAGGTTATCGACGGGCAAAAGCCCATTGTAGAAAACTGCAAACCCTCGCCAGACACTGTCTGCGACCTGACGGCAAACGACGCTGCGCTGTGGAACGCCTCGTTTTGGTGGGATCCCTCCGCAGAAAGCCACGACCTGTGCGAGGCGCCTACCGACCTGAGCATCACGGCCACCGACCTCTGTTCGGGGGCTAACGTCAACTTCCGCTATCTGCTCTTCTTGGATCTGAACAGCGACGGCGTCATGGAGACGGTCGTCAGCAGCACCCAGACCGGCTTGGGCGGCTTGGGCTGGAACCGCATCAACTTCGGCAATGCTCTCAATCCCGGATATGCCGGCGGTGAAGCGCGCGCATTCGACTTCCGCTCCGTGCCCGACAACCAAAAGTACGGTTTTGCCCTGCAAGTGACTACCCAAGACAACAAAAAGGCGGCTGCTGTGCGCTGGAATACCCAGCAGGCGCCCAACACCTTTGTCGTGCCGGAGCTACCCTACGGCACCCACAAGATCAAGTGGTTTGTCGACGACGGCTGCGGCAATGAGCAGAGCTGTGAGTGGTTCTTCGAGGTCAAAGACTGCAAGAAACCCACTGTGGTGTGCAAGAACCTCGCCGTCAACATCATGCCCACAAAGATGGTTGCTGTTGACCTCAGCGACCTGCTCCAGTCCACCTCCGACAACTGCACCCCAGAGAGCAAGCTGCTCACAGCCGTGCGCAAAAGAGGCGACGGGCAAGGGTTCCCTATGCTGCCCAACGGCCAACCCCAGAGGAAAGTCACCTTTACCTGCAGCGAAATCGGTACCCAAGAAGTGGAGGTGTGGTCCAGAGACCTGGCCGGCAACATGGACTTCTGCATCGCGCGCGTGGATATTCAAGACAACATGGGGGCATGTAGCGGCCACAACGCCACGGTGGCCGTCGCCTTGACCAACGAGAAAAACGAAGGGCTCGCCTATGCCGACATCTCTCTGAAAGGGTATACTCTAGGCGGTGCCCACTCTATCGAGTTGAATGGGCTTAGCGATGAAAACGGCCAATGCCTCTTCAGTAATGCCATTCCATTTGGAAGCTCCTATACGATCGCTCCCTTCAAAAATAACGACCCGCTCAATGGCGTATCGACGTACGATCTCTTGCTCATCAACCGACATATTCTCGGCATTGAGCCGCTGTCCAGCCCCTATAAGATGATCGCTGCCGATGCCAACAAGAGCCGATCCATCACGACGCTCGACTTGGTGGAGCTGCGCAAGTTGATCTTGGGCTTGTACACCGAGCTACCGACCAACGCCAGCTGGCGTTTTGTGCCGGCCGACTTTGGCTTTCCAACTCCGACGAACCCCTTCGAGACTGAATTTCCAGAAGTTATTTCGGTTGCCGACGTGATGGGCGACCGACTTAACGAGAACTTCGTGGCCATTAAGGTAGGCGACGTCAATGGGAATGCCATCGCCAACGCAGCCTCCGTTCAAGAGCGCACGGCGGGAACAGCTTTCCTCGCTTTGCCGGAGCGGCAGGTGAAGAAGGGTGAGGTGTTTGCCATAACGCTCTATCCCGAAGAGGTAGTGGCCTACCAGTTGACCCTATCGTATCCCGATTTAGAGCTGATCGACATCGTACCGGAGAACGGCCTTTTGCGCGAACACTTCGCGGTGTTTGAGGCCGACAAGGCCCTGACGGCAGCCATCGATGTCGGTGCAGGCTTCCGCTTGCAGTTCCGCGCTCTGCGCGACGGCGCGCTGAGCCGGATGCTTTTCTTGAGCAACTACATTACCCGCAGCGAAGGCTATGACGCTCAAGGACAAAAGCTCGCGCTCGCCTTGCGCTTTGAAGGCTTAACTCCACAACTAAAAGAAGAGGCGCCCTTCGAACTCTTCCAAAATGCACCCAACCCAGTGCGCGAGTTCACTTCTATCGTCTTCTTCTTGCCCAAACCCACAGAGGTTACCTTGACCATTACCGATACAGAAGGGCGGTTGGTGAAAAGGATCAAGGGCTTCTATCCAGCTGGCCTCAATAGCGCCGTCTTGCAGCGCGCCGAGTTGCCGGCCGGAATTCTTTTCTACCAACTGGCTACACCGACGCACAGCGCAACGAAAAAGATGTTTGTTGCACAAGACTGAATAAGTCCAACCAACCTTTTGCGCAAATAGCTACACCCCGTACTATTTCGATAGTACGGGGCTTTTCATTCAAAACCTATCCGCCCCTCTTTCGAAAGATAATACCCTGAAGGAATACCGCTAGCAAAAGCGTGATATTGCGAGAGAGCGATACGTTTTCACCCCTGCATTATACCTTTGCGCACATAAGCAAGATATTCATCTTCGGACACTCTCATACGACATGAGCAAAGTTACTGTTATTGGCGCAGGCAATGTAGGCGCAACCTGCGCCAATGTGCTGGCCCATGAAGACATCTGCAACGAGATCGTCCTCTTGGACATCCAGGAGGGCATAGCTAAAGGAAAGGCGCTGGATATCTGGCAACAGGCGCCCATCGACGGCTATTCGACCCGCGTGGTGGGAGGCGGCAACGACGCTTATCCGCTGACGGCCGACTCCGATATCGTCATCATCACGGCGGGTATCCCGCGCAAACCCGGCATGAGCCGCGACGACCTCATCAGCACTAACGCCAACATCGTCGTCTCGGTCACGCGAGAAATTTTGAAGTACTCGGCCAACCCGATCATCATTGTCGTTTCCAACCCGTTGGACGTAATGACCTACGCCTGTTGGAAGGCCTCTGGTCTTAGCGACCGCCGCGTATTGGGTATGGCTGGCGTGCTCGATACCGCCCGCTATCGCGCCTTTTTAGCCGAAGAAATCGGCTGTTCTCCCAAGGATATTTCGGCTATGCTCATGGGCGGGCACGGCGATACCATGGTGCCGCTGCCGCGTTACACCACCGTAAGCGGCATACCTGTCACCGAATTAGTAGCGCCCGACAAGTTGAACACCATCATTGAACGTACTAAATTTGGCGGCGGCGAGTTGGTCAACCTCATGGGAACATCCGCTTGGTATGCCCCCGGCGCAGCAGCCGCCCAAATGGCAGTGTCTATCCTCAAAAATGAAAACCGCATTTATCCTTGCTGCATACGCCTCACCGGTCAATACGGCATCGACGACCTCTTTGTGGGCGCTCCGGTAAAGTTGGGGCGCCAGGGGGTGCAGCAAATCATCGAGCTCCAACTGCAAGCGGAAGAAAAGGCGCTGCTTCACCAGTCGGCCACTGCCGTACGAGAAGTGGTGCGGGTGCTCGATGGGATGAACATCTTGTAGTATGGACGAAAACAAAACTTCGCCCGCTGTCTTGACCACACCTGCTGTCCTGCACGAGATGGTCGGCATGTGTTCGGGTAAAACCCTGGCGCAAATGGCCGAGGAAGCCCCTGTGCTGCTCATCTTTTTGCGGTTCTTCGGCTGCTCTTTTTGCCGGGAGGCCCTTGCAGATATCGCTAAGACGCGCCAGCGCTTGGAGAAAAAGGGCGTGCAAATCGTCTTCGTGCACATGTCGCCCAGCAAAGAGACGGCGGAAAAATTCTTCCGAAAGTATCGCCTCGCGCCAGTAGAGCACATCTCCGACCCAGAGAAGCGCTATTACCGCGCCTTCGGCTTAGGTCGCGGAACCCCGGCGCAGCTCTTTGGCCTCATGAACTGGATACGCGGCTTCCAAGCAGCGGTCTTAGAGGGGCATGGAGTAGCCTTTCACAGCGACGAGCTGGGCGACGGCTTCCAAATGCCGGGTGTGTTCTTGATCTACAAAGGCCAAATTCGCAGCTCGTACATCCACGAGCACGCTTGGGACCGACCTAACTACCTCTCTATAGTGGAGTCGTGCGCCTTAGACTAAGGCAGTCCGACTCAGAGCGGTTGGCGCTGAGCCAGCTGTTCTACATAGGTCTTCCACTGGTCTACGGTACTCAAGTAGGCGCGCACCTCGCTTCGCTCGACCAAGTAGTCGAAGTCAAAAAATCGGTTTTCGTAGTGGTTTTGCCAAGGGAGCGGTATGATCCCCCAAAAATAGCTGTTCCAGCGAATACGCCCGCGCCGCTCTAATTCCTCCTGTGCCAAATGGAGAAAAGCCGGGTCGGGGTAAAAGCGAAAAATAGCCTTGAGCTTTCGGATAATTTCGATAGCGATTTGGCGCTCAATACGCTTATTTTCAGGCAATATCGGGCTTATCTCGGAGTAATACCGCCGTTCTGCATCGGCAAAGCGGCGCTCAGCGATGCGCCGACGGGCCTCCATAGCGGAGAAGCGCTCGGGCGCTTGGCGTATGATTTGGCGCAACACTTCTAAGGGCTGAAAACCCAGGGGCATCTCTACGGGCCAAGGCACGGCTTCCGAATGGAGCGAAATGTCTATCCACGGGAGTTTACGTTCGAGAGTAAGCTCGTCGAAGACCAGTTGGAGCAGATTGGGGTCGAGATACAGATCTCGGTATTGGTGGAGGGCTTCCAGCAGCAGGCGCGTGAGTTCGAAGCGGAGGGGCTCTTGGCCGACCGGCATCTTCTCGTACATGGGCAGGATGCGCCGCCGAAAGAGGTTGTGGTTGAGGATGCGAAAGGCCACTTCCTCCGGCAGATTGGCTGCGCTTTGGAGCGCGCGGCGCATTTCGCCAACGGCGTCATAGCCCAAGGCTTTCGTGTCGGGCTCAGTTTCCAGTTGGAAGGGCGCGAATTCTACCCACAAAAGCGCGCGCTCGCCGAGCAGCTCTAACAGGATGCGCTGCCACAGGGGAAGGGCACGCTCGGGCAATGCCAGGGCTGCACTTTTCCAGTCGCGCAGGCACTGGATGATGGCTGCGCGCGCTTCGATGGGGTCTGGCCTGCGAAAATCCCGATACTCTAGCTGCCGGCGCACAGCGTCGTAGCGCGCATCCGTTTGAGCGACCCATTGACGATGGACGGCTTCTAACACGTTGGGTTGCACCTGCATCCAACCCACTCGGCCGGCTCGGTCGCGGATAATTTTTTCCAACACCTTTACCGCGTCAAAACGAAAGCGCTCGCAGTCGGGATGCGCGCACAGCCGCCCCTGCTCGTCGAGGACGAACCAGCGCAGCTGTCCGATGGCTTCAGCGGGCCTCTCGGATGCAACCGGCTGCAACAAGTCGGGCAACAACTGTTCTACAGCAAAGCGCAAGAAGGACTCCTCATCGGCATAGGAGTCGTCTCCGAAAATTTTATAGCCCAAAAGGGCTGCATCGATCAGCTCGAGCACCGACTCGCGCAGGTCGGTAAAGTGAAGATGCCGACGGTGCTCCTCCGCGACCTGCCGCTGCAGGCGGACGCGCTTGGCGCGCAGGTTAAACAGCAAGTTTTCGCGCAGCTGGCGGCGCATCAACTCGTCGTCGTCGGCCGTCGAGACCGCCTCCAACATGTCGATGACTTCGCGAATTTCGCTCTCTAAGCCAAAGTCCTCGTGCGAGGCAAAGCGAAACTCGTCACGGACGATTTCCACGCGCCGAATGTAGTCGTACTTGCCGCCGTTGCACATCTCGTTGACGGCCTGCTCTAAAAAGCCGCGATAGGAGTGGATCGTCCGGTAAAGGGTCATGGCTACCTGTATGGTCCGAGCAATGGCGGCTCGGTTATCGGGCATTTCGTCGCGATGGCGTCCGGTGTGGAGGATGTAGTCGTTTTCGAAGGTACTGTATAGGCGAAGGAGGGCGTCGGAGAGCCCTTCAGCGGCAGCGCGCAGGTTGTAAGTGCCGGCCTCGGAAGGGCACTTGCCGGCGCGCTGATACTCAGCAAAGCGCCGCGCGTAGGCGATGACTTGATTCAGCTTGCTGCCCGACCCGTATACGGCCTCGCGCACGATGCGGTCGGGGTTTTCCTTTTTTAGGAAAGACACCAGAAGCAGCTCGTACAGCTGTGCCGACTGAGGATCGATTTGGGTTTGGACGCGCTCACACAGGGCGTGTGCTCGGCCGTACTGAGCGGCAGCCAGCGCATCTTGGGCGAGCAGGAGGTGCCGCCGAAATTCTTGCTGCTGTTGGAGGTTGAGCGTTCCAGCCCCCTCCCAGACCTCGTCGTTGGCGGTATGCGGAGGCAGGTTGAGCACTTCGGGCACGAGCACCTCACCAAAAGGCAAGAATAGCCCGGCAAGAGGCTCGGCCGGCACCGGAAGAGGCGAACGACCAAAGTAAAAGTCGGCAAACAAGGTCGGCCAACCCTCGCGAAAACGCTGCTCATCGATGCGACCAATGAGGTGGTACATGTCGGTGCGAATGTCCTCCATCCGACGGCGAAACTCCTCAAACGACAGCTTGCTGCGCTGGCTTTGCTGGCCCCATTCGGCAAAAGCATCTTCCAGCTGGAAAAGGTCATCTGGGACGCGTTCGGGGTGAAAAAGGCGCTTGAGCAGCTCAAACAAAGGGCTTAGGTCGCAGTGCTCCAGCCACACCCATAAGCGCTCGCGCACGTCTTCGAAGGTCAAGGAAAAGTCAGAGCCGACCGGCATGGGAAAGAGCGGCGCATCCCGAGCAATCTTGAGCAAGAGGTCGCGGGCCCGAGCCGCAGCCCGCTTCAACTGGCGCTCCCGACCAAAGAGAGCATTCTCTATAGGCTCATCGGCAGAGGGCGCTATGGGAAACCCCGACAGTATGGCCGGCACAAAAGCATCCCGGACCAACAGCACCAACACCTGCAGCGCACCCTGCCGACGGCGAAACTCCTCTACGGCCTTTTGTACTTCCCAACGTACGTTGGGCGTATCCAAATAGTGGGTAGAAAGACACGCCACAAACAGGTCGGCCTGCTCTAAAAAGTCCGCCGCCGCACGTCGATAATCTTCCTCCGCCACCTCCATAGGGTTCCAAAACACCAGCTCTTGCCCTTCCAAGGCCTGATTTAAGTGCCGATAAAAATCGTCGGCAGCCTGTATGTCCGACGCGTCAAAAGAGATATAGATGTGCCACGGGCGCTGCAGCATAAGGGCAAATGTACGAGCAGGCAATTAGTTCTGACCTTTACAGAAAGCCAAAGAGCAACCGCTCCGAAGTCTGATGCCTTATCTGGTGTTAAAGCCCATGCGCCTGCCGTAAACTTATGCGTACATTTGATGCGCACTAAACTTTCCCTCCTAAAACAAGACGATCATGGCACCTCAGAAACATTGGCTCATCGCCCTGGCATGTGTAGGGCTGTGGGCCTGTAAGAAAACCACGCACTCAGAAGCGTATTTAGAGGAAGTGGCCCGCTACGTAGGAGCCTATACGGGCGGGGCCATCGGCCGCAACGACGCTATTCTCGTGCGTTTCACGCGAGCCGTTGTCGGGCGCGAGCAGGTGGGTCAACCCGTACCGTCTGGCGTATGGTCCGTATCGCCCCAAATTCCGGCGACAGCGACTTGGCAAGACGAGTACACCCTTCACGTACAGCCCAAGGCACCGCTCCCCTATGGCAAGCGTTACTCCGCAGAGGTATCCTTGGGCAAATTATTTCCCGACGTACGCGAAGAGGCTCAGACCTTCCAATTTGCCTTTCTCGTTCGGCCGCTGTCCTTCGAAGTGGAGATCGATGGCCTCCAATCCGAGGAAAGCGCGCCCAACCGCTATCAAGTGATCGGTCGCCTTCGGACAAGCGATGCCGTAGATGCCGCTGCTGTAGAAAAGGTACTGAGTGCTCAGCAAGAGGCAGAGAACTTGCCCATCCAATGGGCGCACAGTGCCGACGGCTTAGAGCACACCTTCACTGTAGGCAAGGTCGCACGTCGCGTGGCGCGCTCTGCCGTAATGCTTCGCTGGTTGGGTAAGCCGTTAGGATTGAACGACGAGGGCTCTCAAACGCTCCGCATCCCCGCCCAGGGCGAGTTTACCTTACTCAGCGCACAAGTGATGGCCGAGGAAAGCCCATATGCCCTACTCAACTTTTCCGACCCGGTATCGACAGAGACCCCACTTGACGGGTTGATCCACTTGGACGACCCAGAAATAGCGCTCCGCTTTTCCGTAAACGGCAACTTCGTGCGGGTGTACCCCGCCGAACCGCTCAGTGGCGTGCACCAACTGCATATTGAGCGCGGCATTCTCAGCGTGGGCGGCACCCTCTTGGAAGACGCAGAGAAACTGACCTTGGACTTCGGCGTTCTGCGCCCAGCTGTGCGCTTAGTAGGGCGCGGCGCTATCGTCCCTAAAAACAGCGACGGACAAATCCTTTTCCCCTTTGAGGCAACAGGCTTGCGAGCGGTCGACTTGGAGATCTTCAAAGTCTTTCAGAGCAACGTGCTGCACTTTCTGCAGATAAACGACATCGAGGGCGACCAAGAGCTCGAGCGCGTAGGCAAGATCATCCACCAACAGAAAATCGACCTCTCTGAGCTCAACCCGCGGCAGACAGGGCGCGGATGGCAGCGCTACGCCCTCGACTTGGCGGAGTTCATCAAAAAAGACCCCGGCGCCATCTACCAGGTGCGGCTGAGCTTTCGCCGCTCTTATACTACCCAGCGCTGCTCCGATGCTGCAGCAGAACAAGAGGAAATGGCCCAATTTGGAGCCACCGATGCCGAAGGAAGGCTGATCAGTTTGTGGGGAGGCTACCGAGGCATTTACTTCTCTGACGATTGGAGCGAGGAGGACGGCTACGAGTGGGATAAGCGCGAAAACCCCTGTGCCCGCGAGTACTACAACGCCGACCACTTTGTTCGGAGGAATGTGTTTGTCAGCGACTTGGGCATCACCGCCAAATGGGGTAGCGACCGCTCGCTGTTTGTCTGTACTACCGACCTGCTTACGGCACAACCCGAAGGCAGCGTAAAAATTACTGCGCTCAACTACCAACTGCAACTTATTGCCGAAGCGCAGACCAGTGGCGACGGCACTGTCTATTTGGAGAACCTAAGAGAAAAGCCCTTCTTGGTTGCCGCGATGCGCGGCGACCGCCGCGGCTATGTCCGCCTGGCCGACGGCACCAGCCTATCCTTAAGCCGCTTCGACGTGAGCGGCACAGCGCCTCAAAAGGGCATCAAAGGCTATCTCTACGGCGAGCGCGGCGTGTGGCGCCCCGGGGACTCGCTCTTCCTCCATTTTGTATTGGAAGATAAGACAGGACAGCTGCCACCCGAGCACCCCGTACACTTTCAGCTGCGCGACCCGCGCGGAACCCTTTACTACCAGACCACTACGGCGAAAAGCGTCGGCGGTGTCTACGCCTTTCCCTGCGCCACTCGCTCCGATGCTCCCACCGGCAATTGGACGGCGCGGGTCGAAGTTGGCGGCGCTGTCTTTACTCAAACGCTCAAGATCGAGGCGATAAAGCCCAACCGCATCCAGATAGCGCTGGATTTTGGCAAGAGGAGTTTCATAGCAGAGGCAGAACCCAGCCAAGTCCGCCTCCGCGCTCGGTGGTTGCACGGCGCTCCTGCCGCCGGGCTCAATGCCCGCGTAGAGCTTCAGCTCGTGCCCACAAAGGCGGCGTTCAAAAACTTTAACGACTTCGTTTTCGACGACCCTACGCGCAGTTTCTCGGCAGAGGCGCAAACGCTCTTCGACAGCTACTTAGGCGACAACGGAGAGGCCTCCGTGCCTATTCGCTTGGGTGAAAACAGGGAGGCGCCAGGGCGCCTGCTGGCTCGCTTCACCACGCGCGTTTTCGAGCGCGGCGGCGACTTCAGCACCGACAACTTCGCCATCGACTATTTCCCCTACCGCCAATACGTAGGCGTGCGCCTCCCTCAGGATAAGGGTGGCTTTAAGGGCATCGGCCTCAGTGGCGGTCAAATACAGGTCGCCTGTGTGGATATGCGCGGAAACCCTCTGCCTCGCCGTAAGGTTTCTGTGGGTCTATACCGCTGCGATTGGCGTTGGTGGTGGGACGAAGGGTATAACTACGAGGTGGCTTCTTTTAATACCGCTACGCACATCGGCGCCATAGCTAAGGCGACGCTGACTACCGATGAGCGCGGGATAGCCGTGTGGCAGGTGCGTCCCGACGAGTGGGGGCGCTACTTGGTGCGCGCGGTCGATATGGAAGGCGGGCACGCCAGCGGCGACTTTTTCTGGACAGGCTATCCGGACGACCTCAGTGACCTAACTAGCCGACAAGCTGTAGCTATGCTTCCGCTCTCCGCAGAGAAGGAGCGGTACAGCATCGGGGAAAAAGCTGTGGTGCGCGTACCCGCCTCCGACAAGGGCCGCATCTTACTCACCCTCGAAAACGGCTCGCGCGTGCTCGAGCATCGCTGGTTCGAGGCTAAGGCGGGCGATAACCTCCTGACTTTCCAAGTGGGCGAACAGATGGTTCCCAATGTATATGCGCATGTGAACCTCTTTCAACCTTACCAGCAAACAGCTAACGACCTGCCCGTTCGCATGTACGGGGTGGTGCCCATCTCAGTCGAAAATCCAGCGACCCACCTCCGACCGGAGCTAAGCGCGCCACAAGTCATCCGACCGGGCACGCCCTTTACAGTGAGCTTACGCGAAGCCGCGGGTAAAGCTTGCACTTACACCTTAGCCGTGGTGGATGAGGGGCTACTGGACCTAACGCGGTTTCAGACGCCTAACCCATGGAACGCCTTCTACGCGCGCGAAGCGCTAAAAGTGCAAACCTGGGATGTATTCGATTACGTACTGGGAGCATTCGGCACCGGCATGGAGCGCATTCTAAGTATTGGGGGAGATGCCGCCGAGCTGAACAACCGCAAGGCCGCTCAAGTGAGCCGCTTTAAACCCGTGGTTCGACATTTAGGCCCCTTTCGCTTAGAAAAAGGCCAGACGGCTAAGCACCAACTGGTGTTGGAGAACTACATCGGCTCAGTGCGCATCATGGCCGTCTGTTCGGCACCCGCCCTTAAAGGGAAGGGCGCCTATGGCTCGGCTGAGAAGACGTGCGCCGTACGCAAACCCGTGATGGCCCTGCCGACCTTGCCGCGCGTACTGGCACCTGGCGAGACCGTCCGCCTACCCGTCGAGGTGTTCGCCGTAGAACAACAGGTAAAGACAGCTACTGTGCGCCTCACAGAAAAGCGCGGTACCGTGCGAATAAAGGGGCCGACCTCCCACACGCTCTCCTTCGCCCAGCCCGGCAGTCAGCTGGTCTATTTCGACATCCAAGTAGGCGAAAAGGTTGGCGCCGCCCAGTTTAGTATAGAAACCAATGGCGGAGGCGAGACCTCCCAAGAAGTGGTAGAAGTAGAGATCCGAAACCCCAACCCCGTGCAGACTTCGGTTTGGGACGGCATGGTGGAAGGTGGGCGGTCGTGGAGCGTATCGGTAGAGATTAACCAGTACACTCATTTAGAGCGCTTCGTCTTAGAGGTAAGCGTGCTGCCGCCCATACATTTGAGCAAACATCTGGATTACTTGCTGCGCTACCCGCACGGCTGTTTGGAGCAGATCGTCTCGGGGGCCTTCCCGCAGCTATATGCCAACCTGTTGGCACCGCTCAGTACCGAACAGCAAAAGCACGCCCAGCAAAACATCCAAGCCGCTATCGAACGCATCCGCCGCTACCAGCAACCCGATGGGCCATTTGCCTATTGGCCTGGAACTCCTCACACCAATGACTGGAGCAGTACCTATGCAGGACACTTTCTGCTCGAAGCTAAGGCAAAAGGCTACGCCATCCCCCCTGAAGTGCTGGAGCGATGGCTCGACCATCTGGGCCGAACGGCGCGCAGTTGGACGCTCCCCGCTGCAGATCCAAACCCCTGGGTACTGTACGACCAAACGCTCAACCAAGCCTACCGCCTCTACGTCTTGGCATTGGCGGGAAAGCCCGAAATGGGCAGCATGAACCGCCTCAAAGAGCAAAAGGAGCTCCACAAACAGAGCGCGCTCTTACTCGCCGCTGCCTATGCTCAAACTGGAAAGGCTGAAATCGCTCGCAGCCTGGCTCAAAAGAAATGGCGCGACGACTGGAGCTATGACTGGTCCGGCACCACCTTCGGAACGACGCTGCGCGACAACGCCTTGGCCCTGGAAACCTTCACCGCCCTGGGCGATGCCAAACGCGCGGAAACACTCGTCCAAGACCTCTGTCAGCAGCTGGGCAATACCGATAACGCGGAGTGGAACACCCAAAGCTTAGCAGTAGCCCTCCGCGCATTGGCGAAACACGTGCAAAAACAAGGCGCTCCCGGCCCGCGGTTCTCCTACCAAATCAACGGGGGCTCTGCCCAAAAGGGCGACGTAAATGAGCCCATTGCCGTCGTCGATTTGACAGACAAGGCGGCTCGCGCTCGGCGCATCGACCTCAGAAACACCGGTAAAACGCGGCTCTACGCCCGCGTCATCGCCATTGGCCAGCGGTCGCCACAATCCGTCGCCGACGAGGGAGTGAGCCATCATGTGGTGCTCGACGTGCGCTACTTAGATAGCAGAGGCAATCCAATCGATATCGGACAACTGACCAAAGGTACCGACTTTGTGGCGGAAGTAACCGTTCAGCGGCAATCCGACTTGAGCATTCCCTTTACCGAACTGGCGCTATCGCAAATCTTCCCCTCCGGTTGGGAGATCCGCAACCCTCGGATGAGCAACGGCCCGGGAGGAAGCAGCAGCCCAGCGACTTATCAAGATATCCGAGACGACCGAATATACACGTACTTCGATCTGCCTGCGACAGACAAACGCACCTATCGCATCCTGCTACACGCCGCCTATGCTGGGCGCTACTACTTGCCTCCCTTCGTCTGCGAGGCCATGTACGATAGCCGTATCCGCGCCAGCACTACGGGGCGGTGGGTAGAAGTGCTGTAGCCGGTTTCGACAGCGTACTTTTGCCGGTGGCGGAAGGGTATGGCGCCCTTCCCGTAGAGAGTTATAGCTATGGCGTTTCCGCATCTGTTTGCTCCACTCGATTTGGGCTTTACGGTGTTGCCCAACCGCCTATTGATGGGTTCGATGCACACAGGCTTAGAGGACCAGCGCGATCTGAGCCGATTAGCGGCGTATTTTGCCGCGCGCGCCCGCGGAGGAGTAGGCCTCATGGTTACGGGCGGCATTGCGCCCAACCGACGCGGCTGGCTGGCTCCGTTCAGCGCCAAGATGACCACCCTCGCTGAAGCGCGCCGGCACCGGGTCGTCACCGATGCCGTGCATGCCGAAGGAGGAAAGATTGCTATGCAGATCTTACACGCCGGGCGCTATGCCATGCATCCCATGCTTGTAGCGCCCAGCCCTTTGCGCGCTCCTATATCTCCGTTCCGCCCATGGACTATGTCGCCTCGGCTCATCCGCCAAACGATCGAAGATTTTGGGCGCGCGGCTGCCTTAGCGCGCGAGGCCGGATATGATGGGGTGGAGATCATGGGCAGCGAAGGCTACCTCATCAATCAATTCATCGCTCCGCGCACCAACAAGCGCACCGACGACTGGGGCGGGAGCCCAGAAAACCGCTTTCGGTTTCCCATAGAGGTCTTGCATTCGGTGCGTCGACAGGCAGGGCGTGACTTCATCGTCATCTTTCGCCTTTCTATGCTCGACCTGGTGGAAGACGGCAGTACGTGGGACGAAGTTGTGCAGCTGGCCAAAGCTGTAGAACAAGCTGGAGCCGATCTCATCAACACCGGTATTGGTTGGCATGAAGCCCGCATTCCTACCGTCGCCACCGTAGTGCCGCGCGGTGCTTATGCTTGGGTGACAGCTCGCCTGCGCCAAGCGGTACGCGTGCCGCTAATCGCTACCAACCGCATCAACACTCCGCAGGTAGCCGAAGCGATCCTCGCCTCCGGTCAGGCCGACATGGTGAGTATGGCGCGGCCCTTCTTAGCTGATCCTGATTTTGCGCGCAAAGCCTTGGAAGGGCGACCCGAAGAAATTAACACGTGTATCGCCTGCAATCAGGCGTGCCTCGACCGCATCTTTGTCAGCAAGGAAGCCAGCTGCCTGGTCAACCCTCGCGCTTGCCAAGAGACGCTCATTCCGCTGCCCACGCGACTGCCTCACCGCGCAGCGCGCTGCATCGCGGTCGTAGGTGCAGGCCCGGCCGGAATGTCTTGCGCAGCGGAGCTGGGCGAGATGGGCTTCAAAGTACACCTCTTCGAAGCGACACACGAATTGGGTGGGCAGTTTAATCTAGCCAAGTGCATCCCAGGCAAAGAGGAGTTTGGCGAGACCATTCGATACTTTACCGTTCGCCTTCAAAAGGCAGGCGTCGAGGTGTTTCTCGGGCGCCGCATAACCGCAGTCGAACTGATAGAGAGCGGCTACGAAGCCGTCGTATTGGCTACTGGCGTCACCCCTCGCCGCCCCTCTATACCCGGCATCGACCACCCGAAGGTGCTGTCTTATGCGGAGGTCTTACGCGGCACGTCGCCGGTCGGCGAGCGCGTAGCCATCATCGGCGCCGGAGGCATTGGCTTCGACGTAGCCACTTTCCTCACTGTGCCGCCCTACCAGAGCAGCGAAGACTACTGTCGCGACTGGGGTATCGACCCAGACTACCGCCGACGCGGCGGATTGGGCGAGGCCCTGCCAGCAACTACAGGGCGACAAGTGTGGCTCTTGCAGCGCACCAAAGGAAAGATGGGCGCTCGCATGGGCAAAACCACCGGATGGGCTCACCGAATAGCGCTCAAACAGCGCGGCGTTCGGTTTTGCAGTGGCGTAGAATATCGGCATATCGACGACCAGGGACTGCATCTCTCGCTTAACGGCAACGCCCAAACGCTCAACGTCGACCACATCGTCATCTGCGCCGGACAGGAACCCTTGCGCGACCTACTGTCCCCGCTGCAGCAGGCTGGGCAACGCGTATACACCATCGGCGGCGCCCATTTGGCCGCAGAACTCGACGCCGAACGCGCTATTCGCGAGGGCTTACAAACCGCCCTGGAAATCGGGCAAAGGTAAAGCCTTCCAAGTGCTTTTACTTCACCGACCAGCGCACCCCCACCACTATCCGCTGCCGCTGAACTGGAGCATACCCATACGCCGTGTCGAAGGTATAACCGTTGGGGTTGTCCACATCCACGTATCGGTCGAAGGGGTCAAAGGCGCGCAACAACACATCTTCGCGCGGATAAAAGCCGAAGAGATTTCTCACGGCAGCGTATACCTGTGCATTCTTACCCAACGCTCTCGTAATCTGAATATTGTGAATGGCAAACCAGGGCGAGTATTCCGGGCGATAGTCGTTGGGCACTGTGGGCAAGTACATCGGGCTGTTCCAGTTCCCCGTGTAATCGAGGCTCAACTTCCACTTCGGAATAGGATAAGTGAGGGCCCAGGTGCCGGAAAATGGCGAAGCAAAAACCTGTGGGGAGCGCCGTCCTGCTTCTACGACATGCACGTCCATCGCCGTGATACCGGCATTTACTTTGAGGCCATGGAGGAGGCTGATGTCGATGTTTAACGCCGCTCCTCTCGAGATGGCATGGCCTTCGAGGTTTTGGTAAATGATTTGGTTTGGATCGCTGTCGTAATCGGGTAAAATGCGGTTTGAAAAATACGTGTAGAAGAGCGAAGCGTCTAACCCTATTATGCCGGCCTTTTTAGGGAAAAACTTGCGCACATAGTTGAGGTTGGCATTCCAGGAGCGCTCTGGCCTAAGGTCTTCAGCAATAACAACTTGTCGGGCACCCGTGAGGGCGGCGTGGTCTTCGGTGAAGATATTGGCTACGCGATAGCCCGAGCCTGCCGTAAAGCGAAAGATGTGGTGTGCATCTTCGGCCCACTTCCAGCTGATGCGCGGAGTGAAAATACTGCCGTGTGCCGAATGATAATCGTAACGCAAGCCGAACAATAGCCGATGATGCGGGTTAAGGGCCCACTCGTTTTGCACGAAGACGCCAGGTAACCACGTGTACACAGGTCGATTTTGTCCTGGGCTAACCTCTGTAGCGGGCGTGTTGTCGTCGTACAGCGTATAGCGCAAAGCCGCCCCCCACAGCAGGTCGCAGCGGGTGCCCAAAAGCACATTGCCGGTTAGCTGCGCAAAGGCTACCTGTTGGTGCCCTAAGTAAGGCGTTGTTCCGTAGGCTGCATCTTGGTCGTGCAGGTTCCAGGAGACGTCGATTAGCAAGCGATGTCCTTTTACGGGCAGCTCGTATTTGCCGATGACCTCCACGCGGTGGGTATAGACACTTTCTCCGTAGAGGCTGTCGGAACCGCGCCATTGACGCGCCCAGCCTAACTGACCGCCCCAGCGGTCTTCGTATACATAGCGAGCCGCTAACGTAGCGGTGCGACTGTTGGCACGCGTAAAGCGCCATTTGTTAAAAAGCGAGATTCGGTGCTGCAAGGGGATGTCGGTAAAGCCGTCTTGATTGACATCGAGGCGCCGCTGGAAGTTGAAATAATTAACACCCAATAGCATGTGCGCTCGGCCAACGGCAGTAGCCCAGGAACCGTCCCAATTAAGTTCTCCTATGCTCGAACCAAAGACATCCACAGCCGCGCGAGGAGCCGTGAGCACATCGCGCGTGATAATGTTTATCAACCCTCCCACCACTTCTGAGCCATACAGCGTTCCGGCTGGCCCTTTTACCACTTCGATCCGCTCAACTAAGCTGTTGGGTATTCCGCTAAGCCCATAAACGGTAGACAGGCCACTAACAATGGGCATGCCATCGATGGTCACCATGGTATACGGCCCCTCCAACCCATTGATGTGAATATCGCCGGTGTGGCACACACCGCAGCTGAGCTGCGGTTGCACGCCGTTGACCAACACCATTGCCTCGAAAAAATTGGGCGTGGGGTTCTTCTGAAAAAACTTGGGCGTGTAGATCTCTACTGGAATAGGAGAGGCGTCCTTAGAAACTTCTTTCAGCGACGCCGACACCACCACCGTTCCCAACGCCTGCTCCGCAGGCGCCAATAATATCACCTGCTCTTGCGACGGGTCGCTCCATCCGCCCGACCACTCCGCATAACCCACAGAGCGAACGCGCACCATCGCCCCGCGCTTGGCGTGCTGCGCCGGCAGAGCAAATCGCCCCATGCTGTCGGTGTAAAAGCCCACAGAAGCACCCTCTACTATCACGGAGGCCGCCACAACCGGCTCGCGCGTCAAGGCATCCAACACGCGTCCATGCAAAACACCATTCATTTGCCCAAGCGCTGCATGAGCGGCAACAATAAAGACCACCTCAAAAACACCTTTTCGAAGCGAAAATGCGCTGTGAAGTATTCTCAAAATCATAGTCGTATTCATGCCTTTTACAAAGACCAAAAACAAAGCAAAGGTAAGCCTTTTTTTAAATTTAGTTTTATCAAAAAAATATTTATAGTACTATTTATGCGTTGAGTAGCTGATACATAAACTCCTCCATTTGAGTGTCGTTGAGGTGAAAAGCCCCTCTGACTGGCACGTATTCATCCACCCTTAGCCGCTTGAGCACCCGCGCAGATTTTAACTCAATGACTATTTCTGACCCTGCAGCTCCGCAGAAGAAGTAAGCGGCATAAGAGTTCTTGCTCAACGCAGATGCTCCGGTATCTAAAGGGATGACATAGCTCCGTACATATACTTACTCCCTTCGAGCTTTTGTCCGACAGCGAGATGGTCAGAATACTCGTCGTAGGTGGTGTTGTATTTGCGCGGATAGCGCATATGGCACAATACCCTCTACCTCCAAGAATTAAGGACCGGGCAAGCATTATTGCAACGCTGCCCGGCATCTCAAAACTCAAACTGTTTCCTACGGGACGAAGCGCCTTTTGCTGCGCTCTCCTCCTCGCTCTTGGGCTGTTTTCGGAGCAGTCACAGAGGGCATGGTAGCGCGAGGTGGCTTACCCTGTCCCAAAAAGCCCGACAGTGCCGCTGCCGGTAATTTGCTACATGTGCTGGCGACCATTGTATTTTCGGTTAAATAATCCCAAGACGCCCTGCACTAGGAGGCGAATGTTTTGTTGGTACAAGGAAAAAAGCGGAGAGGTGGGACTTATTTGACCGCAGGTGGGGCGCGCAAGGCGGGATGCCCTTGCCACGTTGCTGATGGCGCTGCAAGAATGGGTATAAGGAGCAAGCTACTATCGACTATTTGCAGCGCTGGCCATAAGAGAATATCGGGCGATAATGTTTTGACAAGAGCATTTAGCAAGGGGCAAAGAATACAGGCGTCGGGAGCAGGGTTTTCGCTGTGCCAGTGACGGGCCATAGTGTGGCTGGTGTCACATTCGGGGTGCTCGTGATCGTGCGGCAACCACAGGCGGTGAGCTTCCACGAATGCGATGCGCATCAGCAAAAGCAACAGCAAAAAACAACTGCCCCACCGGCGTATACAGACCTTGCCCCTCATATCGATGTACAAAGATAGTAAACCACTCTTATGACTTCGCCGATTTAGTGGGCATGCCGAATGGCGCTGCGGAGAGTAGCAGTTGTATGCAAAGAGAGCGAATGTATTTCTCTTTAGAGCGCATCCGCAGCGTTAAAGTGATATAAAAAGTGTTAGCGATTTATTAAAATATTCTAAAAATGATTGACCTAAGAAAGGTATTTCTATATTTGCTCAGTTAACGGATAAAGGGAAAATGAGGCAAGCGCTACTCCTCTTCTTTACGGCATGGCTAATGGGAGCGTGTAATGCCTACTACTACGCTCCCAATACCTTGCACACACCCTACCTGCGCCAGCGCCACGATGCCCAAATCAGCGTCGGAGGGCTAAGCGGAGTAGAGTTCACTGGCTTTGAAATCCACGCCAGTTATGCCCTTACGAACCGAATGGCGGTCATGGTCAACCACGTGCAGCTCGGCAACGGCTCTTCTAACAGCGACCGGCGAGGCGAGGGCCGACTCATCGAAGGTGCCTTGGGCCTCTATTATCCCTTCGGTGAAAACGCCTCTAACCATCTGCTGGCGGGTTGGGGCCTAGGGCAGGTAGCGCACTACTACAACAGAAGCCTCGGCTCGCGCTTGCACTTTCATCGGTACTTTGCCCAGTATGGACTGGTTGCCCAGGTCAGTGCGCTCCGCATAGGGGTACCGATACGGCTGAGCTATCTCAAATACCAAGGAGGCCTCAT
Source organism: Lewinellaceae bacterium (assembly GCA_037445225.1). GTDB lineage: Bacteria > Bacteroidota > Bacteroidia > Chitinophagales > Saprospiraceae > M3007. Next base: position 354,042 of record JBBIKW010000001.1, read on the forward strand.
TGTCCCGCGCCAAATTACCAACGAGTCCGATCTGTTGAAGATCGAGCGCATAGAAGAAGAGCCCGGCTTTCTTTTTTTCGAGGCCGGGCTTTCGCTGGGTGTGGGCGGAGATCCTATCTACGTAAATGCCTTTGTGAACTCAGCCAGCATCAAGCGTGCAGAGGAATTTGGATTTGCCCACTCTACCATAGGGATTTCTGCAACGCTTCAATTGGGCCAACTTCTTCGGCATTAAAACATAAGACGCCTCCAACCAAGTAGGTTTTCTAACCGTCTACATAAACAAAGACCTTCATTGTTATGAAAAAACTGTCTCTGTTTCGAGTCGCCTTATTAGGATTGGGGTTCATGCTGGCTGCTTGCAACCAAAAACCGGATTTCGAGTACTATTACTACGAACCCGAAGACCAAGCGCTGCTTGCTCAGTACTTGAACCTGCCCTCCAAACCAGACAACTACACCGTTAAATTGCCTAAGCATCTGGAGGCGATAGGGATGTTTGCTCGTCCGGTCGAGCGCGACAAAGCTATTTTAGGACGCGTCCTCTTTTACGATAAAAACTTGTCAAAGGACGGAAAAGTGAGCTGCGCCAGCTGCCATCGCCAGGAGATCGCCTTTTCGGACGATAAACCCGTCAGTCGAGGTGTCTTTGACCGGGTAGGCACACGCAACTCCATCCCGTTAGGCTCTGTATTGAATTTTGCCGCTTACTACGGCACCGACCTCTTCGGCCCCTCGGGCATTCCGTTCTTTTGGGATAACCGGGCAGGAACCGCCTCCGAGCAGAACTTAGCCACCATGACTAACCCAGTGGAGATGGACATGAACCACGGAGATATTGTCCGAGCAGTGCAATCGCAGCCGTATTACCGTCCGTTGTTCCGCATGGCTTACGGCGACGAGAGAATAACGGTAGAGCGCGTTTCCGAGGCTATCGCCAACTTTGTAAACGCTATCGGTTCCTACCGCAGCAAGTTTGACCGCGAAGCAGAGCGCGTATTCAACTTAAGACCCGCGGTCGGGGTACCGTTTGAAAACCAAGACTTTCCAGGGTTTACAGCAGCAGAAAATCGCGGTAAGGCCCTCTACCTCACGCACTGCGCCTCCTGCCACAGCTCTTTGCAGCAGCGGCCGGGAAAGATCATGGCAAACAATGGCTTAGATGCAGGAACTACAGACCCAGGCGTGGGCGGCATCACCAAGAAAACGACCGACATGGGCATGTTCAAGGTCCCCTTGTTGCGCAACATTGCGCTGACAGCTCCCTACATGCACGACGGGCGCTTCGCCACCTTAGAAGAGGTGATCGATCACTACAGCACGGGCATCCAACCTCATCCTAACCTGAGCTCAGAGCTGAGGGTCGGCAGCCAGCCTCGGCGCTTTAACTTTACGCCACAGCAAAAGAGCGACCTCATCGCTTTCTTGCACACCCTAACAGATGAGGAGCTCCTTCGCGATGAGAAGTTCTCTAACCCCTTCAAGTAAGCATAAGCATCACTCCAAAAGCAAGGAGGCCTTAAGAAGATGGCTCATTGTCTTGAGGTCTCCTTGCTTTTGTTTTTATTCATTAAGGCTCTTTTTATCGCATGACGTATCTTCTGCGCCTTTGTTGGATCTTGCTGTGCTTAGGGAGTTGTACAAGTAGCCGCTTTTACTCGCCCAACACCGTGAACTTGCCCGACATCGGTCAAAAAGGCGAAGGTGCGTTGTCGGCTGGAGGTTTTCTATCGAGCAACAGCTCCGGTTGGGAGGCCCAAGCTGCATACAGCCCCCTCTCCCACCTGGCGCTTTCCGCTAGCTTTCTGCACCTTCGGCAAAAAAAAGAAGAAAGCGCCATTTTTCCTCCTTTTCCCTTTCCAGGTTCAAGTGGCCTTAGTGTAGAAGGAGTGACTCAATTCGGCGAGATCGGCGTAGGCTATTATCGATTTGCAGGGAAGCAGCAGGAGTTTCTCTTTAGCAGCTACGGGTTAGTAGGTACAGGGCAAGTGTCTAATAGCTACCAGCCGGGCGGATACCGGGCGAGATGGAGCTATTGGCGATATGCTCTGCAGCCCGGTGTTCGCCTGAGACATAGAAATTTTCGAATGGGGGCGGCTTTTCGCTTCTCTTGGGTGGCATTTGACCAAGGTTATATCGATGCGCGCATAGATGCGAACGAGCTGGGCAGGATCTACCTCTTAGAAGCCCAATCTCCATTTCTGCTGTGGGAAATGTTCTGGACAATAGGCTACTGTTTCCGCCCCCTTACCCTCAGCGTAAACACGACGAGCGTCGTATTGGGAAAACGGGCGATCAACGATCTCGAGCTGGCGAACAATCACATGTGCCTGATGCTGACCTATCAGATCCAGCCTTCTCGGTCGGAAAAGCGCCCCAAATAGTACTGCGCCAAACTATTCTGCGTCGCCTTTGCGACCATAGGCTAAATCGCCCGCATCGCCCAATCCCGGCACGATAAATGCTTTAGCAGTAAGCTCTTGATCAATAGCGCCTACCCAGAGATGTACCTCGGGAAACTGGCGCTGGACAGCCTCTATCCCTTGGGTGCTGGCGATGACTGCCGCCACGTGTATCGCCTTAGGCTGACCATACTCTTTCAAATGCCGCAGAGCCAGGCAAACGGAGGCTCCTGTAGCCAGCATCGGATCCGCTAAGATGAGCACAGCATCATCGAGCGAGGGACAGCTGACGTAGTCCAACTGGATATCGAAGCGACCATCGGGACGCGGATTGCGATAGGCGCTAATAAAGGCGTTATCGGCGCGGTCGAAAAAATGGAGCAACCCCTGGTGCAGCGGCAATCCCGCCCGCAAAATAGCGGCCAACACTATCCGATCGATAGGCACAGGTACTGTAGCGATACCCAACGGCGTCTCGACGTCGCGCGGCTCGTAGTGCAGCGTTTTGGAGATTTCGTAAGCCATCACCTCTCCCAAGCGCTCTAAGTTGCGGCGGAAACGCAGGCGGTCCTTTTGCGTATGCACGTCGCGCAGCTCGGCCAAAAAATACTGGGCTATGGTGAGGTGCTTCGATAAATCCGTAATTCGCATATTGGTCAACGAGAATGCTCAAGCAGAAGAAAGCGCCTCTTCGATGAGTGCACCCAAGAAGCGCTCCAGCGTCCAGCCATAAGCGCGCACCTGCTGCGGTACGATACTCGCCGGAGAAAGCCCTGGAATCGTGTTCACTTCCAACAGGTAAAAGGTCTCACCCACCAAAATATAGTCGCAGCGAATAACCCCTCGGCATTCAAAAGCCTCATATAAGCGCCGCGACCATTCCTGGCACTGCTCCGTTAGCACCACGGGCAAATCGGCAGGCGTGATCTCGCGCGCCTTTCCCTCGTATTTGGCCGCAAAATCGAAAAATTCGGTCTCTGGAAGAATTTCCGTGATGGGCAAGGCCACTACTCGTCCTTGCGCGCGAAAGACCCCTCCTGAAAACTCGCGCCCCTGCAAAAACGCCTCTATGAGCGCCTCCCTGTCGTAGGGCCAGACCGCCTCTATAGCAGGTAGGAGGTCGCTTCGGCGTTTCACCTTGGTCACCCCAAAGCTAGAGCCGTGTGTGTTGGGTTTGACAAACAGAGGGAGTCCGACAGCATCGATAACAGCATCCACATCGATGCTGTCGCCGCGGCGAATAAGGACAGAGCGAGCTAGGGGCACCCCTATAGCTGTAGCCATTTGCTTGGTGGCGTGCTTGTTCATGGTTAAAGCACTCACAAAACCGTTACAGCAAGTGTAGGGAATACCCAATAGGTCGAGATAGCCCTGCATTTTGCCGTCTTCTAACGGAGTGCCGTGAATGGCGCCAAAAACCGCATCGAAACGCACTCGCTCGCCTTGCCACGATAGGGAAAAATCGTTCTTGTCGATCTCTGCGCCCGTAGACAGCTCGCGCCAATGGCTCTTCTGCACGTCGATGAGGAAGCACCGATAGCGGTCAGCAGGCAAATGTTCGTATACTACTTGCCCGCTGCGCAGAGAAATAACGCGCTCAGCAGAGTCGCCTCCAGTAAGTATGGCGATGTTTCGCATGGATTGAAGTACGCGCGGCGAAGGTAAAATAAAAAAGGCTTCCTCCCTTGCGGGAGGAAGCCTCCTGGCGATACCACATCCGATCTACTGGGCCGAATGCCACGAAAATGTCATAGAGATGAATAAAGTGCGTCCCCAGTGCACCGGGCGCAAGTCGCCGCTGCCGTGTCCGATTTCTGCATTCGCCACCGCGCGGATTTGGCGCGTGCCGAGTAAATTCTTTACGCCCGCATTGAGGCGGATTTTGCGGTGAAAGAGATGGGTTCCCGCCGCTATGTTCAGCAGGTGCCACGCTTCCGTCTTTCCCTGAACAATCTGCCTATCTTCTTCAAAAAAGTAGGGTGTTGCTCCAGTCATCTTATGCCACAGCGTCAGGTGCGCTCGTTCTTGGGCAAGGAAAAACGTCAGATCGTTCACCCAGTCGGGCGCCCAATTGAAACGCGGCATGGCCCCATCGCCGTTAGCCTCTTCAGATAGGGTGTTGAAAAAGCCGGTAAAGATTGCATCCGATTGCCAGCGCAGCCAATTGCCTACCCGCAACGAGAAGCCCAAGCTCCCGCCGACGGTTTCCCAATGGCGCAAATTGACGTACCGGTATTGCACAGGCGCAAACTCCGCTAAGACGATACGGTCGCGCACGCGGTTGTAAAAGCCCGCGGCGCTCGCTCCAAGGACGACGTTGCGGCGCTGTTCCGACGTCCAGCGCACTTCGGCGCGCGCATTGTCGGAGCGCTCGGGTTGAAGGGCCGTATTACCCACGATAAAGTGATTGATGTCGATAAAATTGAAATACAGCTCCTTAAGCCCCGGCGACCGAAAGCCATTGGCATAGGAGAGGCGCACTTGCCAGGCAGCTTTGGGGCGCCAAAGCAGCCACACCGAAGGTGTCAGCGCTGAGCCGTACAGGCTATTGAGCGTCCAACGAGCACCTCCTTGAAGCACCAGGCGGTGCTCCAACAGGTTTACTTTGGCGCTGGCAAATACGCCTAAGTCGCGAGCGGCAGCCCAGCCTAAACGCGCCGAAGCGGAGTCTACAATGCGCACTCCTTGTGCCGTCTCCGTAAAGTGCTCTATTCCGAAGAGAGCGTTCCAGCGCCGATCGGCGCGGTCACGCGCTATTGTCAAACGCGCCAACAGCCCCGACGCCGCCGAAGTGTCTTGCTGCCCTTCGATGAGGGTGCGCTGCTCCTCTTGAAAGTCGAAGCGATAAGAATTTTTGATGCGATCGAAGCGGTTCCAACCGGCAGTAGCCTGCCAAAACCAACGCCCCGACAGCCACCCCTCTCCGTGCAGGGTCAGGTCGGTGCGACCAGTAAAGTAGTGGTCGTCAAAGGCATAGGGGCGAAACTGAGGGCGCCGTATCTCGCCTAAGTTGTCCACCTTTTCGGAGAAGAGCCCTCCCGACAGGCGTAGGTCAAGCCGTTCGGAAGGCGAAAAGCGCAGGACGGCCCGCCCAGCAGCCTGCCGCTTCGGATTCCACAGCTGCGCGCGCGCGCCTGCAGAGTCGGGCTGCGGCTGGAAATCCATCTGGTTGCCCGACAGCTGCAGCAAGAACTTACCCAGTCGCAGGCCCGCGCGCCCTTGCCACGCGCGAAAGCCACCCCCTTCCCACCGAGGAGCCACCTCCGCTTCGAAGCGATGCACCTGGCTTTTGCGCGTCACGACATTGATAACGCCTGCCGACGCCTCTGAACCGTAGAGCAACGACTGCGCACCTTCGATGATTTCCACCTGTTGAACGGCGTGAATAGGCAACTGCCCAGCATCTATGTTGCCATTGAGGCGACCCACCACCGGCACGCCATCGACCAAAATCTTGACATTCTCCCCGCGCATCCCATTGATGCTTACGGCACTGCCCAGTACTGGATCCTGCGATAGGCGTATGTTGGGCTCCGTCTGCAGGAGCTCTTCCAAACTTACGGCGCCGCGCCGCTCAATGGTTCTGCGGTCTATCACGCGTACGGAGTTCACTGTCTGGCGCACGTCCGTGGGCGCGAATTGCGCCGTTATCACCACGGGCGCCACTTGAGCGTCGGGTAAAGTATCGGCAGTCTGCGCTTCGCTCGCCGAGGCATATGCCACTCCTATCGCGCCGAGCAAGAACCGCCTGATCACAATGTCCCGCATAGAGCCCGTCAATTTTTGAGCACTTTACCCAGAAGTACTTCGCGGTCCGACCAGCGCAGGCGCAAGACGTATAGCCCCCTAGCCCACGCCTCCGAAGGCAGCTCGATGACTTGAAAGCCCTCGCTCAGCGCTATGCGAGAGCGGCTCACTATGCGCCCTTGTAAGTCGTTCACCTCCACATCTGCCTCTCGCGCCAACACGGGAGGCACATTCAGCGCCACAAACAGCCTCTCGCGCACGGGATTGGGGTAAGTCAGTACTTCCAACCCTAATGCCTGAGACGTCTCCACCGCGCGCACACTTCCCAGATCTGTCTTCTCGAAGGTGGCTGTCCCTGTGGATGCTCCTTCGAAATCGACAAAGTGGAGCTTCCAAACGCGGTTTTGAGCCGTCTTTACGAAGTATACTCGGTCTGAGGGCACCGACCAACCTGTGCCGGTAAACGTCTTCCAGTCGTGTCCAATGACGTCCAATTCGCTGCGGAAACTGTTCTGGTAATCTTCGAGCTTTACCGCATTAGGGTCTACGCCGACGGCTTTGGCTACCTGGACGCCGCGCCCTTGCAAGATGCCGGTGACCGAATACTGGAGGGTCACGTTGTTGATCGAGTCGAATAGCGGCGTATTGTACCGACAGTACAGTAGGTCAAAGCCTCCGGAGGCGGGTTCTACCGCTACCGTATCGCCTGTAGCGAAGCTGAAATAGGCCAGGACTCGTCCAATATGATGAGCCTTGTTGATGGTTTTCACCTGCTCCTCAGAGCCGTCCAGGCGAGCATAGCGAAAGGTATAGGTCGTACCGCTCAGCGACTCGATCTTGATCTTACGAAATTCGCCGTTGCGCAGCTTGACGACGTACACGGCGTTGCCTACCACCTGGTTGGTCATAAAGTTATATGTTCCCCAGCCGTAGTCTATCTGCTTGGTGGTATCGCGCCGTTCGTTGAAGGCGCCGTAGAACCAGCTGCGTTCGCTGTTGTAAAGGCGAAAATCCTTGATGGCACTTGGGTCGGGCTGTGCTGAGAAGTCCGCCGTCTTGGCATCGTACAGCTCCACAGCTGCCTGAGGTTGCCCCATGCTTGTGCCCGCACTTTCGTTAATGAAAATACCGGCATCTTGCTGGCCGTACACGGTGAAGGCAATATCCCAAGCGGTATTTAGCACTTGCTTTTCCGTGCCCGCACTTAGGTTGATATAGCTCTGGCGCTGATAGCCCGGGCCTGTGCTGATTTGTTGAAAAGTTTGCCCAAAGGAAAATAGAGGGATTATACCTCCGCAAAATAAAAAGAAAATTTGCTTCATATGCGTCATTTTTTTTAGCGAATTTTGTGCGAAAAGGAACTTTTCTTGCGCAGCAGGAGGTTTTCCTTTTTGCACGGCAAAGTTCTCGCTTCGCAGAGAGAGGGTTGGTTTTGGGCATGTCAAACAATTGTCATTTTTGGATGGGCTGTCTGAGATAAATGAGCTTCCCCATTGGGCAAGTCGAGACAAACGAGATTCTAAGAGATTCTTCTTACTTTGGCCGATAAATCGATAATAAAACAACAGCGATATGACAGCCCTCTTGCTCATCAGCATCTTGGCCATTTTGGTCATCATGTCTTCTGTGAAGGTAGTCCCGCAACAAACCGCATACGTAGTGGAGCGGTTAGGGAAGTTCCATGCGGTGCTTGACCCGGGCATCAACTTCATCATTCCCTTTTTCGACCGCGTCGCCTATCGACATAGCTTAAAAGAGCAAGCCTACGACATTCCCGAACAGGTGTGTATTACTAAAGACAACGTACAGGTGCAGGTAGATGGCGTTATCTTCTTACAAGTAGTGGACCCTAAGACGGCTTCCTACGGTGTGAACAACTACGTGTTTGCCGTGACCCAGCTGGCCCAGACGACGATGCGCTCGGAGGTGGGCAAGATTGACCTCGACCGCTGTTTTGAAGAGCGCACCACCATCAACCGAGCCGTAGTGTCGGCCATCGACGAAGCCGCCATAGGATGGGGCGTCAAGGTGCTTCGATACGAGATCAAGAACATTTCGCCGCCGCAGTCGGTACTGCACGCCATGGAGAAGCAGATGCAAGCCGAGCGCGAGAAGCGCGCCCGAGTGCTTCAGTCGGAAGGCGAAAAGCAGTCGGTCATCAACGTGGCGGAAGGGCAAAAGCAGAAGGTCGTGCTCGAGTCCGAAGCGGTGCAACTGCGTCAAATCAACGAGGCCAACGGTCAAGCGGAAGCCATCCGCGCTGTCGCTGCTGCCACAGCCGAGGCCATCACCCGCATTGCTGGAGCTATCCAACAGCCCGGTGGTTTAGAGGCGGTGCAACTGCGCGTAGCCGAGCAATTGGTAGAGCAGTACGGCAAGCTCGCACGTACGAACAATACCCTTATCGTACCGGCTAACTTTGGCGATATGGCCTCCCTCATCGCCTCTGCCATGACCGTAGTCAAGCAGCAACAAGCTAACGAAAAGCCCTCCTCCAAATAAAAAGCCTCTATGGAACTTACCAGTGCCCAAATATGGCTCATAGCCGCAGTGCTAGCGCTCATCTTTGAACTGCTCAGCGTCTCGTTCTTCTTCATGTTTTTGGCTGCCGGCGCCGCCCTGACGGCCCTCCTCACTTGGATAGGGCTGACGCCGACAGCAACGAGCCAGCTCGTGTGCTTCTCCCTAATATCGCTAATATCGATGGCTCTTTTCCGGCGCTATACCGTCCGGTATTTCGGTCGAAATGAAAAGATAGATGCGTACCGCGATTTTGAGGGCCATCGCGCCACCGTGGTGGAAACCATTCCAGTCAATGGCGAGGGGCGCATCCAATATCGCGGAACGCTGTGGATAGCGCTAAGCGAAGATGGCGCTGAGCTGCCGCAAGGGACCGCAGTCGTCATTAAGCGCATGGAGGGCATTAAGGCGATAGTAGCGCCTGTGGCACAGGGATAAGTAGCCCTCATGGTTTTGCCAAGAGAAGCGGTTGCCGCACCGTGCCGGCTTTTCCAGAGCAAACGAGGTAATAGGTGCCGGAGGCCCATCCTTTTGCGGGCAGAGTCAACCATTCGCGCGGCTCGTACAGCACGTGCTCGGCGCGAAACATCAGTCGCCCGGCAGCATCAAATATCGACAACACTAAGGGCTGACCGCGCCACGCCTCCGGCGCTTCTACGACCAGTGGCATACCCGCCGAAAACAATGCAGGATAGATGCGCCAGCCAGCATCTCCTGCCGAATAGGTGGCGACTGCAGCGGTTGTCCGAAAGCGACCGACCTGGCTGTACGGGCCAACGGAAGCGGCATTAAACGCGCGCACCCGCCAGAAGTAATTGGACCAATTGGCAGTGAGGTTAGTTGCCAGGGCAAACGTGTCGGTGACGACTGCTTCAAAATCGCGAATGCCGAAACTGCTCACTTTGGAAACCTGCACCAAGTAGTGTGTGGCATAGGGTACCGAGGTCCATTGTAGCACCGTAGCATTGACGGGCGAAGCTTCCTGGTTAATGGGCGCTACGGGCTGAGGGGCTTCGAAGACCAGCCCAGCTACAGGGGCCGACGGCGCCACCCAGTGCGCCCGGTCGGTCAGCAGCCGAGCACGCATGATTTGGATTTGTTGTGGCGTAAATCGCCGCTGACAGTTGTCGGCCGCATACGACATGAAGAGCGTGCCGTCCGAAAAGAAAGGCGCTCCTGCCGGGTCGCGCTGCTGTACTGTACTCAGGCCGTCGGCGTTACACACCCAGCGGTAGCTGAGGTAGTCCGGGCCCGTATCGCAGATGCGGTCGGCAGCGATAGCGCAATTGCTGCCGTCTGCATATTCTACCAAGGCCGTATCGAGCGGTGCCGGCACTACCGTATCCGGCTCTGCATGAAAGTGCGTGTAGTCGTACAGCAGCGTGTCCGGCGTCGGCAGATCGGGATTATAACGCTTGCCCTCCCAACCTAAGAACGGGTGGGGTAAACCCAAAGCGTGGCCAATCTCGTGTGCCCAGGTGTGGTCGGTCGGGCCAGCACAAGCATGCGCCATGGCGATGCCGGCGTAGGGCAAATTATAGCCGCAATTGCCCGCAGGGTTAGCCATGAAATACACGTTGAGCGCATTGGGTACGTTGTGCGCAAACATCAACGCGCGCCCTTGCACGATGGAGTCGTGCTGATACCACTGCGTGTTGTTGAGGTACTTCCAAGGGTGCTTAAAATAAAAGCGTATGCCCGATGGCGCAAAATCTTCATTGAGGCGATAGAAAGCATCGAGCAAGCGACTCGGCTCGAAACGACCGCTGCCGTCGTCGCGCGCCAACAGATGAATTTGCAGCCCTGCCCAAAGGGTATCGCTGTTCTCCGGAAAAGCCATCGGGTCAGCTAAATACTTTCGCAGCCACAAGTCTATTCCAGCCGGCGTACCACAAGGGTGCAAAACATTCTTGTCCAACACATTCTGGGCAGAAATTTGGCTTCCCAAGAGATAAAAAAGGACGACTCCCCCAACTAAAACGCGTTTCATGGAAACAGCTGTGCTTTGTTAGTATAACTCCGTCTTATAATGGGTAAAAGTACGCTGCCTGCGTGTTTTATCCCGTTCTAAAATGGCTCTAACGAGCCAATGAGACACTTTGATAAGTTTAACAGGAGAGGGGGCTCGGCCTCTACGGCGGAACCGAGCCCCCTATTTGCTGTGAACTCAATCGAAGATGCGGGCTACTGCTTTGTCCAGGTAGTCCACTGCGAACGCCCCTGCGCATCGAGGATGCGCAAATAGTAGCGTCCTGCGGGTAAATGCGCCACTGGGATGGGCTCAAACCCACTGAAGGTTTCTTGCCTCACTAAGCGACCGCTCGCGTCAAAAAGTTGCCAAAGCAAGGGGAGTGTTCCGCGGATTTCCCACCAAAGGAGGTCGCTCGCTGGGTTGGGCCAGACGCGCAAGAGGCGAGTTGCGTGGGGTTCCGCAGTGGAAACAATGTTGTCCACTACTATCGGACCAAGCGTGCGCGAACAGCCGTTGGCATCTGTAGCGGTGAGCGCATAGGTTCCGGCATTCAGGTTGGCCAAGTCCGGCGTAGTGGCAAAGGGTTGCCCATCTTTCGTCCACTCGTATCGAATATCGCCGACGCCGCCCGCTGCGGAAATCTCAATCCTACCGACACCGGCGCCGCCGACGTCGTTGACTACTGTGTCCAAGGTCAGTTCGATGGGGGGGCCTACCTCTACCGAAAACGCACAAGTAGCCGTATTACCCGAAGCATCGCGCAGCTCAAATATCTGGAGGGTCTGCCCTACAGGAAAGGCACTTCCACTGGGAAGGCCCTGTACCAATACGGGCTGGGCATTGCCTAACGCGCAGTTGTCTACCGCAGTAGGCAAGGTGTAATGCACCGGCTCTCCAGCGCAGGCCACAGTATTCGGAGGACAAGAGAGCCCTGGAGGGAGAGTGTCGTTCGACGTCATGGTTACAGTAACTAAGTAGGTACATCCGTTAGCGTCTGTAATCGTAACGATATGAGTGCCTACCCCCACGCGGTTGGGAGCACCGCCGGGCCAGGTAAAGGCAAAGGGCGGCGTTGCACCCGATACCACAGTGATTGTGATGCTGCCGTCTTCACTTTCTGGGCAGGAGGCGGGCGTTACATCGACAAAAATCCGCGGGTCATCGGGCTGCGTCACTACTACAGTGCCGACGGCCTGGCAGTCGGTGGCATCGCTTACCGTGACGGTATACACGCCTGCCGGCAAGTTGGTAATAGCAGCGGTAGTGCCGCCGTTTGACCACAAATAGCCAAAGGGCGCATTTCCATTGACCGGGGTTGCAGATGCCGAGCCACTAAAAGTACCAGGACAGGGTACGGGAGTAGCTGCCACATTGACCGCCAGAGTACAATTGAAGGCGTTGACTATCACCGTCTGCGCCGCAGAGCAGCCATTGGCATCAGTAACGGTGACGGTGTAAATCCCTGGTGCCAGTCCCGACAAGCTAGCGATCGTGTCTCCTGTACTCCAGAGGTAGGCATAAGGCGCCATGCCGCCCACAGGGGCGGCGCTGGCCGTGCCGTCGTTGCGGTTCAATCCGGTTTCTGCAGTCGCGCTGGCATTAGGCTGCAAAGCGGAGGGACTGATCACTTGTACAGACAGCACATACGGGCAGTTGAAGGCATCGGTTACCGTAGCGGTATATATCCCTGGAGCAAGCCCCACCGCAGTGGACGTGCTGTCGCCACTGCTCCAAATGTAGGTGTAAGGCGGGGTACCGTCGGCAACCGTCACAGTAGCTGTGCCGTCATTAGCGCCAAAACAGGTGACTGGCGTAGCACTGATGGTCGCCGTTAAGGTACAATTGAAGCCGTTGACGGTGACTACTTGCTCGGCCGTACAGCCGTTAGCGTCTTGTACCAAAACGGTGTATACTCCAGGTGTTAGCCCTATAATGGCGGCGGTAGTGTCGCCGGTGCTCCATAGGAACGCATAAGGTACCGTGCCGCCCGTGGGGGCAGAGGTAGCTGTACCGTCGTTAGCGCCAAAGGAAGTTTCTCCTGTAGCTGAGGCATTCGCCTGTAGCAACGGCGGCTCCACAATCACTGCCGAGTCGATAGCGGAGCAGCCTTCACTGTCTACTACCGTTACAAAGTACGTCCCCGCACCTAAATGGGATGTTACCGCTGTGGTATCGCCATTCGACCAAGCATAGGTGAGGGAGCCGACACCACCGCTGCCCACAGCCGTAGCGCTGCCGTTCTGCTGACCAAAACAGGTGACCGGCGTGATGTCAACTACTGCTACCGCCACCGGAGGCGACTGAACGACGACTGCTGTATCTATCGAAGAACAGCCGTTGAGGGTGTTGGCAATGGTTAAAATATAAGTACCCGCTGAGTCTACCAGAGGAGTGAGGGTGGTGTCACCGCTGATGATGTGCCCATCCGGCGTCGTCCACAAATAGCTGAACTGCTGCCCTTGAGCAGAGGCCGACGCATCTAAAGAGATCGTATCGTTGAAGCAGTTGAGCGGCAGCGGAGGCGCTATGCTGATGAGCGGCGCCGCCGTGTCGAGAGCTACTGTGGCCAAAGCACTAGCCGTACAGCCGTTGCTTAGACGCGTGACGACAACCATATACTCGCCCGGCTCAGACACTTGAGGATTTTGCTGAGTAGCAGAAAAACCACTAGGACCGCTCCAGGCAAAGGCGGCCGAGTCGGCGTTAGTGGTAAGCGTAAGTTGAGCAAGGGTGTCGGAGCATGTAATGGGCTCGGCAGTGACCGAAACAGTAGGGGAGATCGTATCTTGAGCTACCTGTCCAGCGGCGGTATTTGTACAGCCGCTGGACACTTCTGTCACCGTCACCGCATAACTTCCCGGCAAAGAGACCGATGGATTTCTCTGTGAAGAGGAAAAGCCACCCGGCCCACTCCAAGCAAAAGCGGCCGAATCGGCATTGGTTGTTGTCAGCAACACCACTACGGTGTCCGAACACGTCAGCGTATCGGTTTGGATCGCTATCGTGGGCGGGAGCGTGTCTGTAGTTACCTGAGTATTCGCCGTGCTCGTGCAACCGTTGGCCGAGTTGGTCACTGTAACGGCATACATCCCGGCCACGCTGGTCTCAAAACTCGACTGATCGCTAGAAAAGCCGCCTGGCCCGCTCCAAAGGAACACCGGTGAGGCCGCGTTAGTGGTCACCTGAACCGTTACTTCCGGATCGACACAGGTGATAATGCCACCCGACGCATTTGCCGTGGGCGGCTGCTGGTTGCTGGTTGCGGTGGTAGCGGCTGAGCTGGTACAGCCATTGTTGGTATTCGTCACCACAAGTGTGTACGTACCGGCTGCGTTGACCACCGGGTTGAGCGTGTTGGCGCCCGAGACAATATTGCCGCCATTAGAAGCAGTCCACTGGTACGAAAAAATCGGCCCTGTAGAAGAACCGGCGCCGTTGAGCGTGGCCAACGGCTGTGCACAGGTGAGCACTGCCGGAGGGCCAGCATTCGCTACCGGCGCAACGACATTTGCGGAGACCGTTACTTGAGCCGACTTGGTACAGCCGTTAGCGTCCGTAACGACAACAGCGTATACCCCTGGCGAAGACACCTGGATCGGATTACCGAAATCTCCGTTCGACCACTGATAGCTGTAGGGCGGCACACCGCCCGAAACAGACGCGGTCAGCGTAGCCGTAGGGTTGAGACATGTAATGACGTTGCTCACCGAGACCGAAACGTTGAGGACAGGCGGTTGGGTGATGGTTACCGACGCCGTAGCGGTTCCACTTCCAGCAGAGCCCGTCACGGTTACTGTGTAGGTGCCCGCCGACAAGTTGACGGCAGTAGGGCCGTTTTGGCCATTGCTCCATAAGTAGGTGTATGGCGGCGCACCTCCTGATGCCTCCGCTGTAGCACTCCCATTGCTGCCACCAAAGCAAGAGACGTGGCTCACATCCGATATGGATACCGTTAGCGGCGGCGCACCGGCAAAAGCGTACGTTTCGGAAAAAGCAAAAGCGATATCGCCGCTAGTGTTGCCGTTGCCGTTGCAAAAGTTGCCAATGAAGTAAAACTTGATAGTGTTTCCAGCAGCAGAAGCGGGCGATTTCCAATTAAAGGCCCAGCTAGCTGTTCCTCCCGAGAATACCTTTGACCCGCGATGCTCGATGTATTCGCGACCGTTGAAGAACTCCGTGCCGCTTTGGCCGTTGACAGTGATGAGATCGCCTGCATTGTTGTTGTTGCCGTCCACCACTACCAGCTGATACCCCCCTCGGCTCGGATTGCCGCTCGTTGCCGTTAAGGTGATCTCCATTGGGTACGTCGTGTTGGGCTCGATGGTCGAGGGCAGGCCGCTGATGCTGACCGTACCCGAATAACTGCCTCCACCATGACAGTTGTTACACGTGCCGTTGTCGAACGGAGCTCCCGTCAGACCGGTGGGCGGATTGCTCGAATTGGCCAGCCAAACAATCAGGCCACATACGGCACCAAATATTCGCCACCAGCGAGAAACGTGTATATTTTTCATAGGCGTTCTTTTTTAGGAAAAATGGATGCATATCGCATCCTGATTTCATATTTTAAATACGAATTTACGACATAAGTCAGAATTTATCGCCCATCGCTATTGCAATACGAGGCGGAGCGTGTGTTGGACATCTCCCGATAGACGGATGCTGACAAAGTAAATTCCCGGCTCAAGTCCATACAGCGGCAGCGCCTCACCTTTTTGGAGCACCTCCGTACGCAGCAGTTGGCCTGCAGCATTTGACAAATACACCTCAAAACTATTTACCCCACCAATACCCTCTACGTACACGCAGTTTATAGCAGGATTGGGATAGAGGCGCATTGCTTGCCGAAGCAAAGGTTCGCCAACCGAGATAGTCGTGTCGGCCGCAAAAGGTCGTGCTATAGAAGAACTAAAAGCGATGTCGCCACTCGAGCTGCCGTTGCCGTTGCAAAAGTTGCCGATAAGGTAAAAGCGGATCGTATCGCGCGCGGCTGTCGCAGGCGAAGTCCAATTAAACGACCAAGTAGCGGGGTTGCCTCCAGAAAATAATTTAGGCGAGCGATGCTCCAGGTACTCGCGCCCAGCAAAAAATTCAGTGCCGCTCTGCGGATTAGTAGCGGCCAAGTCACCGGCGTTTTGGTTATTGCCATCCACCACCACCAGCTGAAACCCGCCGCGATTGGGATTGCCGCTTTGCGGAGTTAAAGTGATCTCCAGCGGGTATACAGTATTCGGACGCACTACTGAGGGAAACCCGCCAATATTGACCAAACCCGTGTAGTTGCCCCCGCCGTGGCAATTGTTGCAGGTGCCGTTGTCGAAAGGCGCCCCTGTAACTGCCGTGGGCGGATTGTTGGTGTTGGCCAGCCAAATCAGCAAGCCCAATACCAAGCCGAAAAATCGAAAAGCGCGGGAAGAGTAAAAAGATGGCTGCATGATTCCAAACTAAGTTTACGGGTGAAAGATACGGCGAGAACACCGCATGCTTCTTTTTTGTTACATGTGGTATATACTTTAAAATTCGAAAGGCGGTTTGGGTTGCCGCCAACATTTTAGAAAGGCGGTGTCTTCAGGGCGTATTGCTCTTCCAAAAGTGGGCAGCGCCTTCTAATGCTTCGTAAAACCCTTCTCCGTATTTGCGCACAAGCGCGTCTCGAACAAACCGATAGAGCGGGATTTTCTCCGCCTTTCCGCACCGGCAAGCCGCAGCACAAATATCCCATTGGTGGTAGTTGAGCGCTTCAAATCCTCTTTCAGGATTGCGGTGAATACGCACGGGATACAGATGGCAAGAAATCGGTTTTTGAAAATCCGTAGCGCCGGCGCGGTAAGCGCGCTCAATGCCGCACTGAGCAATGCCATCGGCCCCAAGTACCATATAGGCGCACGGGCCGCCGTCGATGAGGGGCGTCGCATATTCTCCTGGCTCTTCACCACCTACGTACTTGCCTTGCCGCTCGATGGCGGCGATGCCGGCTGGCGAGAGAAAGGGCTTGATCTTTTCGTAGATGGCCTCCAATATCGGCAACTCGTCTGCCTCTAAGGGAGCGCCACTATCGCCTTCCCAGCAGCAGGCGCCTTTACACGCCGATAGCTGGCAAGCAAAGTGCTCTTCAATAAGGGCAATACTCACCACTTTTCCGTCTATCCAAATCATGTGCGCCTCAAGTGTTGAGCGCTCCGCACACGGAAAGGACCTGCCCAGAAACGTAAGCGCCCATATTCGAAGCCAAAAATACGCATGCATTGGCTACGTCTTCGCCCGTACCGAAGCGCTTCATGGGTATGGCGCTGAGGTAGCTCTCGCGCGTTTTTTCGTCGAGCGCCGCCGTCATCTCGGTCTCGATAAAACCCGGAGCAATCGCGTTGCAGCGAATACCGCGCGAACCATACTCTTTGGCTATAGACTTCGAAAAGCCGATAATGCCGGCCTTAGAAGCGGCGTAATTCGCCTGGCCCGCTTGCCCAAAGACGCCTACCACCGAGCTCATATTGATGATGCAACCGCCTGAGCGCAACATCGGCCTTAGGCAATGCTTGGTCAGGTTGAATACCGACTTGAGGTTGGTCTGGATAACTTCGTCCCATTGTTCCTCCGTCATGCGCAGGAGGAGCGTATCGCGCGTGATGCCGGCGTTGTTGACCAAAATATCTATCTGGCTAAAGTCGCGCAGCACATCGGCCACGAGCTTTTCCGCCTGGGCGTAGTCGCCGGCATTGCTGAGGTAGGCGCGCGCTTGGGCGCCCAGCTCGGCTACCAGTCGCTCAGCGCGCTGGGCCGAAGAAGCCGAAACGTACGTGAAGGCCACGCGGGCGCCTTCACTCACAAACTTGCGCACGATAGCCTCGCCAATGCCGCGCGAGCCGCCCGTGACTAAAGCTACTTTTCCGTCGAGTAATGCCATTTGAAAAAACTAGATACCGGTGGTGTGAAAAAATGCTGGAAGAGCGGCAAAAATAGGGCGGCAGGAGCATTTGGCATCAGAGCAACCCCTGGTCGGCCAAGCTGCAGTAGCCGCGTTCCGAGACAATGAGGTGGTCGAGCAAGGGGAGATGAAGCAGTTTTCCCGCTGCTACTAGACGCCGCGTCAGATCGATGTCGGCCTCGCTGGGTTCGAGGCTGCTGCTGGGATGGTTGTGTACGGCAATAATAGCCGAAGCGCGGGCATCTAGGGCCGTTTTGAAGACCAGCTTGGCATCGACAACCGTGCCGTGGAGACCGCCGATGCTGATGCGCTCGCGGGCAATGACCTCGTTACCGCGGTTGAGGAGGAGGAGCCAAAACTCCTCGTGGTTTCGGTCGACCAAGGTCGCTGCGATCACGTTGAATGCGTCTTGGCTGCATCGGATGCGCGGGCGCTCGCGCAGGTCGGCTACCTGGCGCCGCCGGCCGAGCTCTAAGGCCGCAGCGATCGCAACTGCCTTAGCCCGACCCACGCCTTTCACGCGCTGCAACTCAGCCACGCTGCACCGCCCTAAGGCGTGTAGGTCGTGGTTGACCGAAGCTAAAATATCTTGGGCGACCGCTACGGCGCTTCGCCCAAAGGTACCGGAGCCCAGCAAGATGGCCAACAGTTCGGCATCGGAGAGGGCATCGACGCCTTTGAGCAACATCTTCTCGCGCGGCCGATCGGCTTCCGCCCACGTGTTGATGGCTCGATGCGCAGGAGAGATGTCTTTGGGCATGCTCGCTCTTTTGCCTTCAAAGATGGTACTTTTGCGCATATTTTTCGACATGTCTACACCATCCCACACACCCTCCTCCCCGCTCGACATAGCCCAGCGCACCATTCGTCTGGAAGCACAAGCGCTGCTCGCCTTAGCAGAAAGCATTGGGCAATCGGCCGATTTCGCCGCGTGCGTAGAGACCATCATCAACAGTCGAGGGCGCGTTGTGCTCGCCGGCATAGGCAAAAGTGCCATCGTTGCCCAAAAGATTGCCGCCACTCTCAACTCTACAGGCCAGCCGGCTATTTTCCTGCACGCCGCCGACGCTATCCACGGCGACTTGGGCATGGTTCAACCCGAAGACATAGTCGTCTGCCTCTCGAAGAGCGGCGAAACTCCTGAAATGAAAATTTTAGTGTCGCTGGTAAAGAGCTTCGGCAATCGCCTCATCGCCGTTACGGCCAATCGCCACAGTACGTTGGCCCAACGGGCAGATTTTGTACTGTGGACACCGGTCGAACAGGAGGCCGATCCCAACAACTTAGCGCCAACCGTTAGCACGACCAGCCAAATGGCCATGGGCGATGCCTTGGCAACGGCATTACTCACCCAGCGCGGCTTCACCCCCGAAGATTTCGCCCGCTTTCATCCTGGCGGGACGCTCGGCAAACAACTGTACCTCCGCGTGGGCGATCTAAGCGACCGAAACGAACGCCCTGCCGTACGCCCTTGGACCCCCTTGCGCGAAGTCATCTTAGAGATCAGCAGCCGCCGCTTAGGAGTTACCGCTGTCCTGGATGAAGCCGACCGCTTGGTAGGTATCATCACCGATGGCGACCTTCGACGCATGCTTCAGAAAAATGTCGACCTCGAAAGCGTGCAAGCCCACCAAATCATGACTCCATCGCCCAAAACAATTGCTCCCGATGCTCTGGCTATACGCGCACTCGAGCTCATGCGCTGCCACGCCATCACTCAGCTCTTAGTCGTAGAGGGCGAGCGGTACAAAGGTGTCATCCACTTGCACGACCTAATCCGAGAAGGTATTGTATGAACATGCTATCCCCGCATCCAGCCCTTTTAAGGGCCTAAAAACTTGCAGAGCATGCAAAAAAGTATTCTCTGGGAGGTAGTCCATTCCCTCAGCCGAAAAGAAATTCGCGAGCTACACAAGTGGCTCCATTCTCCGGCACATAACCTGCGCGAGGATGTCGTGCGCCTATTCGAGTACTTGCAAAAGCACCAACACTCCTCCTCCGAAGTCCTCGAGAAAAAGCGCATTTGGCAAGTACTTTTCCCAAAAACGCCCTACGACGACAGCCGTCTGCGCCAAGCCATGTTTTTCCTGCTGCGAGCCATCGAAGACTACTTGGTCTTCAAGCAAAGTACGGAAGACCGTGCCGCATATCTGAGCACTCTAACCAAAATCTATCGCGCGCGCAAGCTGGACAAAGCCTATCGACAAGTACATCGGCAGGGGCTGGAATGGCTCGAGGAGCAACCCCTTCGCAACGGATACTATTTGCTGCATCGGTATTTTTTGGAGCTGGAAGAGTATAATTACCGCTTGCCTATCTCCCAGAATGCTCCAGTTAATCTACAAGAGTCGGCAGATGCGCTGGAAAAGTGGTTTTTAGCGGAAAAACTGCGCACGGCCTGTGCCATGATAGCGCACCGCAATGTCTTCCAAAAAATCCAGTACGAGCCGGGGTTGTTGCCGGAGTCCCTCAACTATGTGCTGCGCAAAGACTTACTCCAAGAGCCCGCTATTGCGGCTTTCTACTACGCTTATATGGCCATCACACAGCCCGACGATGAACAATATTTCGATCAGTTGGAAAATTTGCTCCACCGCCAAATTGAATGTTTTGACCACTCTGAGGCGCGAGTACTCTATATCGCTGCGATCAATTACTGCGTGTCTAAAATCAACCAGGGAAGCATCGACTACGCCCGGCGCGCCTTTCTGCTCTATCGCTCCGGCTTGGAAACCGAGACCTTGTTAGAAAACGGCTTGGTGTCGCGCTACACGTTTGGCAACGCCGTCGGCGCCGCGCTGCGCATCGGCGAATACGGGTGGGCTGAACAATTTATCGAACAGTTTCAACATCACTTAGACGAGCGGGAGCGCGAAAGCATTGTCAACTTCAACCTTTCTCGTGTATACTACGAAAAGGGCGACTACGACAAGGCGCAGCGGCTGCTGACGCGCTTTGAATACGACGATATGTTGCTGAACATCATCGCCAAGACGATGCTGCTGAAGATCTATTACGAACAGACCGAGTTTGAAGCCTTTGAGTCGCTGCTCGAAAGCATGCGTATTTATCTACAGCGAAAGGAAGCCTTAGACGCCACGCGCAAGCTGGCCTACAAAAATATGTTGCGCATGATGCGCAAGCTGCTGCGCTGGAACCCGTATTCGCAGCCCCAGACTGAGCGCTTACAGGCGCAAATCAAAGAGACACACCCTCTCATGGAAAAAGACTGGCTGCTCAAACAGGTAGACAAGCGGTGATCTATGGCGTTGCCGTGCGTTCGATAAACTCCGCCTCTGTCCAGATATCGACGGTACCCAGTGCTTGCGCCTTGAGCAACTTGCTGCCGGCTTTCTCGCCTACCACCAGGATATTCAAGTTCTTGCTCACGCCACTGGCGATCGTAGCGCCGGCAGCGGCCGCACGAGCTTCGGCCTGCTCGCGCGTCATAGAAGACAAGGTACCCGTGAAGAGGATCGTTTTCCCCACCAGTGGGCCCTCTGAGCCGCCGGCAGAACGGCGGTCTTCTGGCGTTTGGCGCAGATTGACTCCTAACGCCTCCATTGTCCGCAACATCTCCACATTACTTGGATTTTGGAAAAAATGGTACACATTGCGCGCTAATACCGGGCCTACATCCTTGATCTGTTGGAAGCGCTCTAAGTCCCACGTGCTCAAATCGAGTACATGCTCGACCTGAGCCGCTAAGAGCTTGGAGGATTTTTGTCCCAAATGATGGATGCTTAAGCTGTGCAATAGGCGATGAATGGGGTTCTTCTTCGCCTTTTCAATTGCCTGACGCAAATTGTCTGCCGATTTTTCCCCGAAGCCATCCAACTGGGCAATCCGCTTGTAATCTAAGCGATAGATGTCGGCAATCGAGTGCAGCCAGCCCAACTGATAAAACCGCACGATAGTACTTTCTCCTAAGCCTTCGATGTCCATAGCGTGCTTAGAGGCGTGAAAGATCATGCGCTGCAGCACTTGGGCTTCGCAGTTAGCGTTCTCACAGCGCCATATGGCTTCGCCTTCAGGCTTTACCAGAGGACTTCGGCACACTGGGCAGTGGGTTGGATAGCGAATAGGGCGTTCCGAACCGTCGCGCAAGTGGTCCAAAGCTTTGACGATGTACGGGATGACGTCGCCGGCGCGCTCGACCAAAACATAGTCGCCGATGCGAATATCTTTGGTACGGATAAAGTCTTCGTTGTGCAGGCTGACGTTTTGTACGGTTACCCCAGCCAACGACACCGGCTCCAACTTTGCTACCGGAGTAACTGCGCCCGTTTTCCCTACCTGAAACTCGACATCGCGCAGGCGCGTAGTGGCCTGTCGGGCTTTAAACTTGAAAGCCACGGCCCAACGCGGGTGATGGGCCGTAGCGCCACAGCGCTCTTGCAGCGCTAAGCGGTTCACTTTAACCACCATGCCGTCGATCTCATAGGGATAACTGTCGCGACGCTCTTGCCACGCCTCACAAAAGGAGATGACTTCTCGAATGCCCCGACATAGGCGGCGTTCGGGTAAACCTATTGCTCCGACAGCAGTAGAGGGTACCTTGAACCCTAACTGCTCTAACAAAGAGAGCGCTTCGCTGTGCGTAGGTATGCGATCTAATACGTTCCGGCCCGCAGCGTCTACAGCATAGGCGATCTGATAGACGAAAGCCTCCAGCCCTCGGGCAGCAGCCTCCTTAGGATCTTTCATGCGCAAGCCACCCGTAGCGGCATTGCGAGGATTGGCGAAAAGAGGCTCGCCCGCTGTCTGTCGCGCCGCATTGATCTTTTCGAAGACGTCTTTTCGGATGATGGCCTCGCCGCGCAGCTCTACTACCGAAAAGCCATACTGGGAAAACGGCACTTGCAAAGGCACGGAACGCAGCGTGCGGATGTTAGGTGTAATGTCGTCGCCTACCCATCCATCGCCGCGCGTAGCGGCCCGCACGAAACGGTCGTTCTCATACACCAACGCTATGGTGCCGCCGTCAAATTTGGGCTCGACGGCGTATTCCACTACATCCTCGGGCGAAAGCACCGCTAGCTTCTTGACCGACGCATCAAAGTCCAAAAGGTCGTTCGCATGGTAAGAATTGTCCAGCGAAAGCATGGGGGTCAGGTGTGCTACCTGGCGAATTTCTTCAGTAAGGTCAGATGCCACGCGTTGGGTAGGTGAGTCGGGCGTAACCCACTGCGGATACTGCCGCTCTAAGGTTTCGAGCTGTTTGTACAGCTGGTCGTACTCGAAATCGCTAATGACGGGGTCGTTAAGCACGTAATAGCGCCACTCGTGATAGCGCAGGACACTGCGCAGCTGCTCCATGCGCTCGACGGCATCTTGCTCAGAGGGCGAACCGACGGGCGAATAGAGCAGCCTCTTAGACAATTCGTACAGAGCGCGTTGAGCTTCAGGGGTGAACATGAGACAGTCAAGTTTAGCGCATTTTGTGAAGGGCCATCTCTGCCAGGCGCCGCGCATAAGGAAGGTTGTCGCGCGGCGCATCGGTATAGTCTAAGGTAATCTTGACGAGCAGATGCCCCTTTCTGAAGACTAAAGAAGTGGTGAAAGTGCTCCAGAGCGCGTCGTCGCCCAAGCCCACTACATCCAGCTCGTAGGTGGAGCGCTGGCGATTGCGCAGCAAATCGAACTGCTGTTGGGCAATAAGTACTCGGCCGTAGTCGATGACCTGCACGACCAAGGTGTTCTTGAATTCGCGATAGGTGGCTCCTGGGCGCTCGTTAGCACGTTCGATCTCGCGCCAGTTGGGTTTCATCCAGTACCGCAAACAGAAGGCCTGTCCCTCCAAGCTGCGCACGTTAAACAAATCCTGCTCCGGGTTGATGCGAAACAAGGCGATCACCTCCGCATCCGTCACTAAGGCACAGCCGTTCCCCTTCCAAGGGTTGGACAATGCCGTTATGTCGCCCGTTAGGGTGTCTATGGTCATAGCTGCCGGCGGCTGTACCGGCTTGTCGCTTCCACAAGACTGACAGACAAGGGAAAACAACAGTGCGCAGAAAAATATGCAGACTATCCAGGCCGATCTTGGGCAAAGCATGTGCTTTTTCGATTAAAAAGCGAGCACAAAGGAACGGTAAGCAAAGATAGATGCCCTTTTTTGCCCGCGTTTTTTTTATAGAGACGGCGTTCACCCTGCAAATGCGGCCTTTTCCTGAGCGATCCTGAGTAATACCGTTTGAGGACCATTTAGAAATAGCCATATACCTCCTTTGGAAAAGAAAAAAAAGCACATTTTTGCCGCAAAAGACAAACCGTATTATCCCACCTTATAACAACTGCTCTTATGCACCCTGCATACAAACTCATGCTGTTGGCCTGGGCGGGCGTTATCGCCTGGGTTGCCTTTGTCATCTTTTCAAACCGAAAGACACACCCTAAGGTGTTGTTTGCGCTCTTCATGGTAGAACTGTGGGAGCGCTTCAGCTACTACGGTATGCGCGCCATCTTGGTGCTCTACATGGTCGCCAAGGCGACCCAAGAGGTGGCCAACCGCGGCTTGGGGTTCGATGACGCCAAGGCCTATGGCATTTACGCCGCATACGGCGCCTTGGTATACCTTACGCCCATCATAGGCGGCTACTTTGCCGATCGCATGATAGGCTATCGGCAAGCCATCTTGTGGGGCGCAGCACTCATGGCCTTAGGGCAGTTTACGCTCTTTCTGGATAACCCCGTTACTTTTTATATCGGTCTGGCGCTGTTAGTCGTGGGCAATGGTTTTTTCAAGCCCAACATTTCATCGATGATAGGCAAATTTTACGGGGCGGGCGACTCCCGGCGCGACGGTGCCTTTACCATATTTTACATGGGCATCAACATCGGCGCATTTCTTACACCGCTTACTTGTGGAGCTATTGGCGAGATCGAAGGATGGCGCTATGGCTTTTTAGCGGCGGGGATTGGCATGGTGACCGGCCTGCTTATCTTTCTGTGGGCGCAGTCTAAAGGGTGGATCTTGACCGACTTCGACGAAGCGGGTCAGCCCTTAGACCAACCGCGTCCTATCGGATTGCCGCCGGAGAATCCTCCCAGCGTGGCAGGTATAAGTGGACGAACCATCCCTTACCTTGCTACTCTCCTATTGGTATTTGCCTCATGGCTACTTGTGCGCAACGATGAATTGGTTGACATCTTGCTCGCTGTCATTGGGATTGGAGTCATCGGCTACATGCTCTACGCGTCGGGCAAGTACGACACCGTTCAAAAACAACGCATCTGGGTTATCTTGCTCTTGCTGTTGTTCACTACCGTGTTCTGGACCTTCTTTGAACTAGCTGGCTCTGCACTCAACCTCTTTACTGACCGCAACGTAAACAAAACAATGGCGGGCACCGAACTGACCACGACCTTTTTCCAGTCGGTCAACCCTTTGTTCATCATGATCTTTGCTCCTATCTTCTCCTGGATGTGGATTCAATTAGCGCGCGCCGACCGCGAACCCGCCGCTCCCTACAAGTTTAGCGCCGGCCTACTTCTGTCGGGGCTGGGCTTCTTGGTGCTCTACATCGGCAAGGGCAGTGCTGACCAGGGACTAGTCCCCGCTATCTTTTTAATTACGCTGTATCTGCTGCACACCTTGGGCGAGCTGACGCTGTCGCCCGTCGGGCTATCGCTGGTAACCAAATTAGCTCCCGCCCAAATCGTAGGATTTATGATGGGCATTTGGTTTCTATCCTCCTCTATTGCACACCAAGGAGGTAAACATATTGCCAAGTTAACAGCTGTCGACGAAATCAAAATTATATCCAGCGCCTCCTTTCAAGATTGTTTCCCCGATAAAATCGTTTTACAGGCCTTTGAAAACGGCGCGGCTTTAAAAGATGAGAAGGGTAAAGCAATGCCGTTGGAAAAAGCCATGGTAAATGCGACTTTCGTTCAAAAAGCCAATCAGTTGGCGGGTAGCAAAAAATATTTCGTCGGGCGCATCGCCATGGATAAGGATACTGTTCAGTTTTTGACTACGGATCCTCGATATGCTGCGCCGAGACCCGTGGTTGCTGTGAGTAAAGCAGAGGGTAAGGGTATCTTAGACAGCAGCCTCACAGGGCAAGCGGTGTCCTGTTTGCGCCAGGACTCCCTGGGATTGAGCTTGACTATCTTCCGAGTCTTAGGACTGGTCGCCATTGGTTGTGCGGCGGTGTTGTTGTTACTAGGGCCAATGATAACTCGCTGGATGCACGGCATCAAGTAGAGTGTACCCAGTTATCTTATTCTCGCAAACAGCCTGCTGCAGCGAAATCTTTCTCTAATGCTCTTCTGGGCGTCCTAAGATCCGCCCGGCCTCATACAATTGAAGTAGCTGCGCCTGTTCGCGCTGCTCTTCTTCGGAAGCGGTGATAGGCTCCAACCTCGACAGGTTGGGCTGACCTGCATCTACCCAGGCAGTGTACCAGGCCGAAGCAACGGCGTGGATGGCGGCGCGCATTTGGCGCTCTATCATGCCGTTCAAGGCCGACTGGTATGCCGCGGCGTAGTCTTTGCAGGGCACGGAGACGACGACACGACCGCGGAGCTCTGGACACCTCTGCAAGTCAGCGGGAAACTGCTGGCTTAGGTAGCGCTCGATGTTCAGCACGCTGTCAACCAGCATGTGACTGCGCAGAACGATACTCCAAAAGTAGTCGGTAGTGTTGCCTATGTATGAGGGCTTTCCAACGAAATAGTCATACTGCTCATCGGCAAAGAGTTCGGGGATACGGCTTTCCCAGAGGGCGTGGATGCCTATTTGTCCTGTTTTTTGGCCGTTGTAGTTGCTTGTCGTATGTAACGGCACATGAGCATCGCCGATATAGTGGCCCATGTCGGCACAGAGGCGAAGGATACTTTTAGCATCGCGTCTCCGAAAGGCCGCCGTCAGATCCCGCTGTGCCTTCTGCAAATGCCAAGGCAATATCCCATGTGTCGACAGCTTCTCCTCAAAGAAGGCTGATCGAAGCTTAGGGTATTCGAGGTCGCCTAACATTTGGCTTAAGGTGTCCGGGTCAAGCTGGCGCTCTGAAGCGCTAAAGGCCGGTAGAATATGGCGAGCAAAATAGGCGCGCCAGAGATCCGATGTATCAACACCTCCCTTCGAAAAGGGGTAGAGCAGCACCGTATCGCCGTTCTCGGATAGCCCCCAGATGCGGCTGTATTGTAGAAGCGCATCTAAAAATGTGCGAGGAAGGTCATCGAACGGCGGTACACCGTACTCGTCTAAGTCAATGTAATGGCGAGGACCCTCTGCAGCTACCGCATAGCGGCGCATGTCGGCATCTACTGCGTGATCGGAAAGCCAATCAATGTGCGGCTTAAAAAAGACCATCATCTCGGGCGGCAGCGTCAACACTGCTAAACGATTGATGCGGCGATGGGCAAAGAACCCCCACTCCACTGCAGCTCCTCCCGATTGTCTAATGCAAGCGCTTCCGGTCGGCATCCACTCTCGCAAGGCTCGCTGTTCGGAAAACCCCATAAATACCAGGCACATGCCGGCTATCCAGATAAGTTCACGCTGCGCCATCATACGCTGACACGGCGATTTGTCCACTGTACTGTCCAAACGCAACACTCACATCGGCTAGGACCTTCGGTGCCAACACCTGCGTTCATCGACAATTTACATCAGCGATCATCTCTCGAGCGAATAAGCCCTATCCCCAAAACAAGCAGCCCCAATGCTAAAAGAGCCATGCCTAAGTAAAGGATGAATATCCATGAAGTGGGCTCCGTCACCTGCCGACCAATAGCTGCTGCAAAAAAGCCCAAGCTTACTAGTATGGCCGATACAGGAAATGCCAATCGGGCCAGCCATTTCCAAGCACTGGATAGCGCCGCGCAATCAACAAAAAGTTGTATTAACAACGAGAAGATGACCAACACCCCCGCATGAGCATGGCCGGCCCGAAACATCGACTTCTGAAAGTCCGTCAACTGCAAGTGCTCCTGCTCACCGCTCAAAATAGTGAGCAAAAAGTACCCGCCGTAAATGATGGTCGGAACCGTAATCAGGATAAAGCCGCATATTTTCTTGGCCTCTTTTGTCATGGATATTGCATTTAAAAAGGTTCCGAAAACGGCAAGGAGCTGCTACCATCTCAGCTGCAGTTCGAGTATCTTCTTACACATATTAGATGGTGAAGCTCAGCAGAAGACCAACAATTCACCAAAACTACGATGACAACCTAAAAAATATAAAAGCAGAGTAATTCTGGGCATAGTGCTTCGTAGTTTAGGGAAGACTCATTTCGTCCGCTCTTCGTCGACCATCTGCCGGCGCAGTTCAGCGACGCGCTCTACAGGCAGGCCCGTGAGCTGCCCGATGCGCTCATGGTCCATGTCCGTGTGCCGAAGGAGGTTGCAGGCAAATTCTTCGCGCGCTAGGGACACACCC
>JBBIKW010000002.1:0-374303 GCA_037445225.1 Lewinellaceae bacterium
GTAGAGACGCCGACGGACAGCGCGGTTCGGAAGATGATTCAGACGAAGTAAGCGGGCGATGTCCTGCTTGAGGAGATAGAAAGTGTGCGGGCGCCCTGTCTTGGCAATCCAAGGCAGGGCGCTTTTGTTTTGTGGTAAAAAAATAAGGGTGTTAGCTTTCAACCACTTTTTTGTAGAGCCTCTCTACCTGAGGCGATGGTCGGAGTCGCAGCTTGTCGCGCAGCGTTTGTTCGCACCGAAAAAATAGGCGCACCGCTTCTTCTCGCCTGCCTTGTTCGATGTAGCAACTCATCATCCTGCTGTAGGCCGACTCCCGACAGTCGTCTATATACAACAGGGTTTTCAGTATTTCGATGGCTTTATCGTAGCGTTGGTGCTTGTGCCAATATACACTTAGAAACTCCAATGCATACAGGTACTTTTCTGTAAATTCCTCTTTTGCGCTGAGTGTCCACGCGTTTCGTTCTCCACAAAAACCCTCTAAGAATCGGAAGTCCATTTGGCTTACTTGCTCGTAACAACGAGTCGCCTGTTCTTCTTCGCCGCGGCGCTCGTGCACTCTTCCTTGAGAAAATGCCTCGAGGAAATCGTCGATATCGCGGTGCACAGACAGCGCGGGTTCAATATAAAAATAACCATCACCAAAATAGATCACTTCGCTGCCCAGACACTGCTTTAGCCGCTGCCGGATGCTGTGGATGGTTACGCTAAGGCTATTGTTGGCGTATTCTGCTTCTTTGTCTGGCCAGAACTGCTCTGTAAGCCTGTGGCGCGGGATTTTTGACTTGCAGAAGTACAACAAATAAGCCAAGAGGGAGTGCTTTAGACTCCCGCGAACAGCTTCTAAAACCGAGCGACCATTTTGGAGCACCTGAAATTCGCCCATGAATCGCACTGAAATCCCTGCGGCATCTTGCGCAGGAGGCAATAGCCGATGCTTACTTTCTTTGCCCTCTTCAAAGTATTTGAGGTACAGCTGGTCTAATTGTTTCTCTGAAAAAGGCTCACGTAGGCAATCGCATGTGCTATTGCAATGCGCTAAGTCTGCATATGCCGTCTGCGTCTCCAATACGATGAGCACAACAGGGATGCTGCGAAGTCTACTCTGCAGGCGTTTGAGGTAGGTCAATTCGGCGCAACCATTTCCCTCAGAGACGAAGAAGGCGATTCTCATCTCGAGGTGATCTCCAATGTGGTCTAAGGGGTATCCAATAGGGAAAAGGCGTGCTTCCCAACGAGAAAAGCGCGAAATCTGCAATTTCTCAAGAAGCGAGTAGCACTTACCGAAGATGGCTATCATGGGGAGGGCATTTAAGAACTTTAACGACGGAAAATTGGAATTAGTGCCACAGATTGGCCGATATGTGTGAAAGCTTAGTCGTTTCTCCCTACATTTGTCAACGAAAAATATCTTAGCGTGTTATGGAAATTCGCTTCAGCAATCCTTTTGGCGCAACACGGCACAGGTGTGAAGGTAGACGGGAAGGCAACTGGATTGTTTTTCGTTGCCCCCTTTGTCCGGGCTTTGAACGGCGCATAAACTTGGTCACGGGCGATATGGTAAGGCGAGGGGAGGATGCAGACGACCTCCTGCACGAGGGCTCCTGGGCTCCTGTAGGCTTGAAGGAAGGTGGCTCTACCCTAAACTGAGATAGGGCTAAGCTAGTGGGTGAAAATCAAAAGGACGAGAAGGCCATGGAAAGCCACACTCGCCCTTTTGATCGCAACGACAAAGATGCCTTCAGATCAGTCTGAAAAGACTTGCAAGAAACCCAGATCCACAAAACCTGCGACAGGGAGATGGTTATTGGAAGGCCCGAGCATCGTCAAGGTGAACACTATCCGATATACCCCTGCCGGGATAGGGGGAATGGTCACGTGGGCTGTGTAGTTGACAGGCCCAACGACCGGGACGTGGTTGACCAGGGTTTGATAGTTCCCGGGAAATGCTTCTCCTGCTCCCATTTGCTCCAGGAAAACTCGGCACAGATACTTGCAGTTGCCCATGAGGGCAGCTACCGGGCCCTGAACCGTCCACTGTGCATCGATGCGCAGCGATTGGTCATCAGAGAGGATACGGTTTGTCGGTGTGTCGCCTGGGAAAGTCCATACAGGGGTCGCATCAGGGGCCTCATTACCCAACGCTACGTTGAAGTTAGTGACGTTGAAGCCAGCACTCAAATTAACTTCGATTGCCATGGTTCGAAATGGTATTTTCACAGGATAGGACAAGACCGAGACCCAGCTATCGGTCGCATACTATTCTGCGGGGTTTACGTTTGTTTGAGAGGATGCGCTGGATCGGTACAAAGGTGTGGTAAAGGGCTTTAAAGTTAGATAAATATTTTTTATTTATCTCTCAGTTATCTATTATCTTTAAATTAGTTAAAATGCTATCCGCCCGCCGTTATAGCATACTATTTTTCTTTCCCAAAGTGAACTCATTGGCGGACAAGACCACTTTTTCGCGGGTAGGTGTCTTACTTTTAGGTCTTTGCCGTTACCTTTGTCCAAACGACTGGGTAGAAAAGGCGTTGGCCTCGAGGTATGTCGCTACAAACAGAACACTTGGTGGAGAGACTTCGGGCAGGAGACTCCAGCGCCTTAGGAGAGTTGTACGATGCTTACGGCGGGGCGCTGTATGGAGTCATCCTGCGCATTGTGCGGGCGCCCGATATAGCCGAACAGCTCCTGCAAGATGTGTTCTTGAAGGTCTGGAAAAATATCGGCAGTTACGATGCATCGAAGGGGCGACTTTTTACCTGGTTGGTAAACATCGCGCGGAATGCGGCTATCGACATGGTGCGCTCGGCGCACTATCGGCAGCGACAAAAAACCGATACTATCGAAAATCTCGTACATAATCCCGGAAATCAGGGGGTCAATCCAGACCTCATCGGTATACGGGAACTCGTAGAGCAATTGGATGAAAAGCACCGCCGGCTAATTGAACTCCTTTATTTCCAGGGGTACACACAGGAGGAAGTAGCCGAGGCTATCAACATTCCTTTAGGTACGGTAAAGACGCGGGTGCGCCAAGCCATCCGAGAGCTGCGCCGCGCTTTTGGTGAGCCCCTCTCGATTTTCGCAGGGATGTCTCAAGTAGGTGCTGAAATTTTCAACAGGCTGTAGTCGCAAATGCTCGAGAAGAGAATATCATGGATCTCAAATCCTTAATAGAATCCGGCGCATTAGAGACCTACGTGTTGGGGCTGTGCTCTCCTGAGGAGACAGTGCAGATGGAGCAACTGCTTCAGCAGTATCCGGAGTTGCGTGCGGAGCTCGAGGCGGTAGAGCACGCCTTAGAACAAGTAGCTAGGGCCTATGCCGTAACGCCTCCGCCGGGTTTGAGGGAGCGCATATTGGAGCGCATCGCACCGAGAGGAGAGGGGGGGCCTCAAGCAACAGCTGCTCGCAAACAACAAGTATTTCGATGGCAGAGGGCCCTGCCGTGGGCCGCCGTTGCAGTCTTAGGTGTCGCCTTAGTGGGGCAAGTGTGGGAAAAGCGCCGTTTGCAAGTGCAGCATCAAGACCTGTCGCAACAAGTAACGGCGTGCGAAGAGCGGTTACGGCAACACGAGCGCCTACAGGAAGTGCTTGCCTTGCTGCGCGACCGAAATACGCGCGCCCTTCTCCTGAGCGATGCCGCAGGAAAGGAGGCCACCAAGACAACCGCTGTCGTTTGGTACAACCCCATCCGCGCCGAGGTGATACTCGATATCGCTTCCCTTCCTGCGCCGCCTCCGGGCCGTTACCTCCAGTTGTGGGCTATAGCCGATGGCAGGCCTGTCAGCTTAGGCATGGTGCAGGAGCAAGAGGGAAGTTCGTTCCAGAAGCTGCCTTTTTTACCTAATGCCCAAGCTTTTGCGGTATCTGTCGAAGATAAGCCGCAGGGCAATCCTACCCCTACGCAGGTGCTTCTGATAGGAAAGATATGAATTGAGCTATGGGAGCGCTGCGCGCTACTATAAAAATGGGGCGGCATTCCCTGAGGAGAGCCGCCCCGCAATAGTGTCTTAGAGGTCGAAGCGCAACCGCGCGAAGACAAAGCGGCCGTTGAAGCCAAACTGCTGGACGCGGCGCGAATACACGAAACGCCCTAAACTCATATTCCCAGAGTGCGTGTGGCGATCTTGATAGGTGTCGAAGAGGTTATTGGCGCCAAGGATAATCCCTACCTTGTCAGTGATGTCGTAGTTTAGCGACAGGTCGAAAATAGTTTTGCCTTTAAACGTCTAATCGAGCGTTTCCTTCGCACCGTCCTTGAAGGTGTTGGCAGGGAAGGTGTTCGGATTTTCGGGGTCTATGGTCGGGTCTAAGTAAGTGACGTCGCCAAAGTACACGCCGCGCAGCATGACGCTAAACTTATCGTAGCGGTAGTTGACTACACCGGTAATCTTATTGCGCGGATTGGCCACTTCGATACGGCTTTGATCTTCGCGGTTGAAATATCGCCCTATTTGGCCGGTTCGCTCCAAGATAGGAGAGGCCTTTATGATAGGCCTGCCGTTTTCGTCTTTTTTCACTTCGTTATCGATCCAGGTGCCTGCTAAGGAGAAGCGGACATCTTGCTTGGTGCCCAAGCGCGTTTGGTAGGCTGCCACTACTTCCAGTCCGCGCGAACGCGTATCGATGGCACAGGTGAAGAAGTTCGCCTGGCTGGCATTGGCCGCTGCCAGTTGGGCTCTGAGGACGGAGTCACCGCCATCGGTAAAGTTGTTGGTCAGCACGATGCGGTCGGTGATGTCGATTTGATAAGCGTCTACACTGACCTATCGCGTCTCAGGCTGGCTAAGTTTTTACCTCCTTTTTTGTCGAAGATCGGATGGGATGGGGTGTATTTTGACAAAAACACAGCGCCCCTCTGTTTTCCGAAAACAGAGGGGCGCACCTCTAATGCTCACCTTGAATACTTAGATGGCGCTATTCGCCTGTAGTTTCCGACACAGCACCAGCGACGTCCAACGCCTGGGCATAGCGGATGATGAGTCCGTCTTTGTTTTCGTTGAGCACCGCCTCCAGTGCTGCGCCCTCGGCGGGATTCTCGCTCAAGATAAACTCGGCAATCGGGTCTTCAATATACTTTTGAATGGCGCGGTGAAGTGGACGCGCGCCGAATTGCGGGTCGTATCCCTTTTCGGCGACGAAGGTTTTGGCTTCATCGCTAAGAGTGAGCGTCAGCTTCAGGTTTTGTAAGCGCTTCATCAAATTCGACAGGGCATTGTCGATGATGAGGAAGATTTCTTCGCGCCCAAGCGGGTTGAAGATGATGACGTCATCGACGCGGTTAAGAAATTCCGGTGAGAAGGTCCTCTTCAACGCGTTTTGAATGATGGCGCGGGAGTTTTCCTCGGCGGCTTCCAAGCGCGCTTTTGTGGCGAAGCCTACGCCTTGGCCAAAGTCTTTGAGCTGTCGCACCCCGATGTTGGAGGTCATGATGATGAGGGTGTTTTTGAAATCCACTCGGCGCCCTAACCCATCGGTCAGTTGCCCGTCGTCGAGCACTTGCAGCAAGATGTTGTAGACGTCGGGGTGGGCCTTTTCGATTTCGTCCAGCAGCACTACGGAGTAGGGCTTGCGGCGAACGCGCTCGGTGAGTTGGCCGCCTTCTTCGTAACCCACATAGCCCGGAGGTGCGCCGATAAGTCGGCTCACCGAAAATTTCTCCATGTATTCCGACATATCGATGCGGATAAGCGCGTCTTCGCTGTCAAACAGGTAGCGCGCCAAGGCGCGGGCCAGTTCCGTCTTACCGACGCCGGTAGGACCTAAGAAGATGAAGGAGCCGATGGGCTTTTTCGGGTCCTTTAAGCCTACCCGGTTGCGCTGGATAGCCTTCGTTACCTTTTGAATGGCCTCGTCCTGCCCGATGACCATCTTGCGCATGTCTTCAGCCATGTTGACCAGCTTTTTGCTTTCGCTGGTGGCCACCTTGCGCACGGGGATACCGGTCATCATAGCGACGATCTCTGCGACATCTTCCTCTTCTACCGGATAGCGCTGCGTCTTGCTCTCCTCTTCCCATTCCACCTTTGCCAGCTCGAGCTGGCGCGTGAGCTTGACTTCCTGGTCGCGGAGACTCGCCGCCAGTTCGTATTGCTGGTCGCGCACAGCGGCGTTCTTTTGCTCTTTGATGGCCTCTATCTTCTTCTCCATCTCCTCGATGTGCTTGGGCACCGAGATGTTTTTCAAGTGCACGCGGGCGCCCACTTCGTCCAGCACATCGATAGCTTTATCGGGTAAGAAGCGGTCGGTGATGTAGCGGTCGCTCAAGCGCACGCAGGCCAATATGGCCGCATCGCTGTATTTTACATTGTGAAACTCTTCGTAGCGCGGCTGGATGTTTTTCAGAATATTGACCGTCTCTTCTTGGGTAGGCGGATCGACCATTACTTTTTGAAACCGGCGGTCGAGCGCCCCGTCTTTTTCAATGTATTGGCGGTACTCGTCCAAGGTGCTGGCTCCGATGCATTGAAGCTCGCCGCGGGCCAGTGCCGGCTTGAAGATGTTGGAGGCGTCTAACGAGCCGGAAGCACCTCCTGCACCAACGATGGTGTGGATTTCATCGATAAACAAGATGACATCTCGGCTTTTCTCCAGCTCGTTCATGATAGCCTTTATGCGCTCTTCGAACTGCCCGCGGTATTTGGTACCCGCCACCAATGCGGCCAAATCGAGCATGACGATGCGCTTGTTGAAGAGCGTTCGGCTCACTTTTTTCTGAACGATGCGCAGGGCTAACCCTTCCACAATGGCGGTCTTACCCACGCCGGGTTCGCCAATGAGGATAGGATTATTTTTCTTGCGCCGACTCAGAATTTGGCTAACGCGCTCGATCTCCACTTCTCGGCCGATAATGGGATCTAATTTGCCCTCTTCGGCCAGTTTGGTGATGTCGCGTCCAAAATTATCCAGCACCGGCGTGCGGCTCTTTCCTTGACCGCGGGTACTGCTGGTGCGGAAGGTGCTGCGGTCGTCATCGTCATAGTAGTCCTCGTTCGATGCCGAAGCAAAGAGATCGGGGGTGGTGAGATCTTGTTCCGAGCGCGCGTATTCCATCTCTTTTTTAAACGATTCGTAGTCCACGCCGTATTCGTTCAAAAACTTAGTAGCAAAGGTGTCGGTATGCTTCAGCAAAGACAGCATCAGGTGCTCTGGTTGTACCTCTTCGCTCTTGTACAGTCGAGCCTCTAAAAACGTAACTTTTAAAATCCGCTGCAGCTGGGTCGTCATTTGCAGCTCGTCCAACGACATGTTTTCCGCAGCGGGAAAAGCACTTCGCCGAGGTATAGCGCTCTCTACTCGTTTTTTGAGCGCCATAATGTCTACCATTAGGTTTTCCAACACGCGGACGGGAAGACAGTCCCGTTCGCTCAAGATGCCTAACAGCAAATGCTCCGCGCCTACATAATCGTGACCCAATCGGCGAGCTTCCTGGCCGACCTGGTGGATGATTTGTTTGACGACCGGAGAGAGTCTTTGGTTCATAGATAGAGAAATATAGAAGGTGATATACAAATTTCGTTTATCTCATCAGATGCTTCCGAGGAGGGCACCGTTGCCTATGCCCGAGCCGTTCCTCTTTGCAAAAGTGCGGTGCATAGTCGTTATATACACCATTTTAACAAAAAAACATTCGCGCTGTTTTGGGTTGCCTCGGAGTTTAGGCGTCTTACCCAAGGCCGCCTTGTTCTTATGAGAACGACAGCGCTTGTCTTATTGCTAAGTTATACGGCAAATAATGTACAAAAGTGCTTTTCGCCTCGAAAATACCCAAAAAAGCGCTCTCTTACTACCAAGCGCAGCAAATACAGTGTCAAAATGGCGCCGGAACCTCTTGCCAAGTGTCTTTTTGGCAGGAAAGAAGGCATTTAGGCCTGTTCGCGCACTTATAGGCAGTCCCAATCATAGAGGACGCGGTCGAGGCGGCGCGCTTTGAGGTCGGCTTCGCGGATGAAAAAGTGCCCTACACCCATATCGCCCCACATAAGGTCCATATGCTCGTCGGAGTCGATCTGGAGCAGTAAGAGCATGGGGTCGGCAGGTGAACGAGGGTCATCCTGGGTGAAGTAGGCGTATCCTCCTATTTTATGGCCATCGCTGCGGACGGCGCGCCCTGCGGCATCGGTAATGTCCCATTCTTTAGGGCCAAACTGCAGGAAAAAGTCGGCTCCGAAATGTTGCCAGAATCGATAGTCGCTAATAGGTACCCATTCCTCAGCCCTTTCAAAACGAAGCGGAAAAGAGCGCTCCGGGTGGTGCGGAAGGGTATCGTAGTCAGCAGGGGGAGTTAGATGCGTCTGCAGCGCTTTTTCGTCGAGCAGCGGTGGGGAGAAATAAAGCACCCGGAAATGCGTTTGGCGCTCGCCCTCGTCGAAGTCCATGCCGTAAAGGTTGTCGTCGTTGATGTAAAACTGCAGAATGCCCTCTTCAGGAAAGGGCGGTAGGGCGGGCACGTCGCTGAAATTTATTTGAGCCAAGAAGAATAGGGGGCGACCATCGGGAGCAGTGGGGTAGGGACAATCCTTTGGCAGATAGGGCAGTCCTCCGATCTTGCTTTCCCACCAAGAGGTTGGTCGCTCGCTCTGAGGGGTTATGCGGATATAACACTGCTGCGTAGACGACCATTGCTGGCGGAATGGCTCTAATTCAGGAGGAAGTGCTGGCGAGTACATTTTCTAAGGAATGCTTATCTGTTGGATGCGGTCTCCTATCTGTAGCTTATGCACCACATCCATACCCTGGACCACTTTCCCAAAGAGGGTGTAGCGCCCATCTAAGTGAGGGGCAGGGGAATGTGTGATGAAGAACTGGGTACTTTCCGTGTCGGGGCCGGCAGAGGCCATCCCTACGTATCCCTCGTCGTCGTAATATATGGGCCCGATCTCCGTGCGCAGTGAAAAGTCGAGGGCGCCATAGCCATCGCCGCGAGGGCATCCGGTTTGCACCACGAAGTTGGGCTCGACGCGGTGAAAAACTTTGTTGCTGTAGAAACCCTCTCGGGCCAATCGGATAAAGCTCGCTACCGTGCCCGGTGCCGATGCAGGGTACAGTTGGATACCGATATCGCCTTTATCGGTGCGAAGCACGGCCCGTGTATTGGCATTGATGGAAGTTAGAATACTCCAGTCAATAGGATGATTATAGGGAGGCTTGCGATGCGGAGGCAGAGGTCGGCCCTCTAAGAAGGCGAGGGCCTTTTCTAAAGCGAGGAACGCCTCGTAATCTCGAGGGATCTGCAATTTCTCTAAGGCAGTGCGCAGCTCAGCCAGCTGAGCGGTATCGGCAAAGCGGGCATAGTCCATCACGGGAGAGCACAGACCTTCAGCTGCTGCCGCGATCATGCCTACGTCGCCCGACCGAATGGCTTCTAAGAAGTATTCGAATAAGTCGCGCCGAACGTATCGAGCATTCTCCCCAAAATGGCGCGAAAAGTCGGGGCGGCGTGCTATAGCCGACAGCGCTTCTACCGCGGCGCTTCTCACTACAGGCGACGCGTCGGAGAACCCCTTATCGCGTATCCATCGAAATTGCCAGCCCACCTCTGCCAGTGCTTTTAAGCAAGCAGCGCGCTCGTAGGGATTAGAAGACTTTACAAAAAAGTCGCGTAGCCGGTAGTTGAGGTACTCTTTTCGCTCGCTTTGCGTGCTGCTCAACCACTTATATGAAGCGCGGAAGAGGGCAATCCGCGTGGGCCACGGCATATCTGTATGCTCGCGGGCGACACGCCAGTAATAATCGGCATCTTTAGGCCCCCCGTGCGCTATGAAAAACTCTGCAGCAGTGCGCGATATGTGTGGGTTAGGGTCCTTCAGTAGCGGCGATACCAGTGAAAATACCGTATCGGCATCGAACAGCGCTAAGGCGGAGATAAGGCTACAGCGCACGCGCCAGTCTTGTTCCGTCTTGATGGCCTTAGACAGGATGCCAAACGACGGCCGTGTGCGCGACTTGCCCAAGGCGCGCGCCAAGGCGATGCGAATGTCGGGGTCGATTGAGCGGACAAATGCTGCGGCCAGCTGTACTGCTTGCGCGCTATCGGGAAGCACTTCGGGCGAGCGCGCCAGATAGTGCGCTGCTATCAATCGCACCGACGCCGGGAGGCGCTCATTGGCTACGTATCGGATCATCTGTTCGGTGCCCTCTGGATGAACCATACCGCGCAGGGCATATCGGTAAAGCGCCCGGCATTGCCCTTGCAGCAGGATGGTGTCGGTGGGCTCATAGGTACTGACGGTAGCTATGTGTGCCAAACTTTGCATGCCGCCGCACTTGCCCACAGCCTCTAAAATAGCGGCGTTGAAGCGCTGGTGCTGCGACAAAGAGTCATCCTGTCGAAACGCTTCTATCAAGGGCTGCTCTGCGCGCGGTGAGCCGATTTGGCCTAAAGCAAAAGCCGCTGCAATGCGCACCTCTTCCGAAGGGTCATTGAGCAGCGGGACGAGCGGCTCCACCGCACTCGAGTCGCGCAAAGAGGCAAAACCCAATGCAGCCAAATAGCGCAGCGTCACATCGGAGTGGGTCAGATAGGTCAAGAGGCTGTCCGTACGGCCCTCATCGCGCCAGCGATACAGCTGCTGTATGTCTGCCCGACTCCAGTCGAGGCGGATGCTCTCCTCCCGCCTATCCTGTTCCGGAGCAATACACGCGTAAAAAAAAGCGGCCAAAAGGCTAACCAATCGGATAATCGCGCGCATATCTCTCATTTTGGAGCAAATGTAGGGCGCTTTGCACCACCTTCTCCTGTCTTTGTTCATCCAAAACGCCGAAGCCCCTGTGGGTGGAGGGGCGTGCTTTCACCGACACGAGGTATCGACGCCCAGCACGTAACGCTCTACGACCCGAAGTCGGACAGCCACCTCATCTCCTGTAAAACCTTTGAGATCGCTGTTAGTCACTTGTTGGGCATATTGTTGAAGAAAGACAGCGGCTATCGGGCGATAAGACCAATGCCACTTTTCCTCGCGATAGCCGTCCGTACGCTCAGAGCCGAGAGGAGTGTATGGCTGGCAAAAGCCGAATCGGTGAGCATTCTGAGTCAGCCAGCGATAGGCTTTTTCATGCGGCCCTCCGGCTTCGAAAGCCGAGTTCTCTAAGGCGTTTAAGTCGACGTCGGTACCCCAATGGTGCCGAGAGGTGCCCGGCATGGAGGAGTACTCCAAAATAGACTGCGCGCGAGCGGTTGGATCGGGTAGGGTAGGAGCGCGCTCGTTCCACTTGCGCTCCCATATGGCTTTCTGCTGCGCAAAGGTGCGCGTTGCCGATAGCACCCTCAGCTTAACGCCCTCTACTTGTGCAGCAGTAGCCATGTGAATAAGCGCCTCATACGCCTCTCGGCGCAAGTACAGGTTAGGGCGTACTGCCAGGGAAGGCTCAAGACGCACAAAGTCGGGATGAGCAGCAGGATCAAACCGACCTAAGAGCTCGTCCCGCGAGATAGGCGAACCGATAAAGCGAACACTGCTCGCAGCAGCAGTCTGCAAGCGCTCCTGACTGCGCTCGCAAGCCACAGCAGCCATCAGTAAAGAGACGGCAAAAGAGTAAAAGAAGGGCATTCCGCTTAACATTAACTTATCGCTGCAGGAGGCTTCTGAAGCAGCGAGTAAAGGACGTACACCACTACGACTATCGACAAGCTTATGGGGCCCCACCATATCCAAAGTAGAGCGCCTCCTACGGTAAATCCAACCAAGAGCCATCGGTCTGAAGGCGAAGGGCTGTTCCATTTAAGGCCATACATCGGTATGCGGCTCGCCATCAGATAAGACAGCAGAGCAATGAGCAAATAGATGGCCCAAGGAAACTGGCGCAATGTGTCGCCAATGGCGAAGTCGTTGCGATAAGCGGCCAGACCTAAGCCGAGAATGAAAACGGTACAAGCAGGCGTACTCAAACCCACAAAATAGGGTCGAGGTGCCGTGTCGATATTGAAACGCCCAAGTCGATAGGCGGCAAAAACGGTAAGTACAAATGCGGGAAGAGCCGCCCAACAGCAGACCGCTGTATCGGATGTACACCATCCGGTACAAAGCAACCGATACACTACAACGCCGGGCACCGCTCCAAAGCTCAACCCATCGGCCAACGAGTCCAGCTCTCGCCCCAAAGGTGAACCGACGCCCAAGGCTCGCGCCGCTAATCCGTCGGTATAATCGAAAACAAAAGAGGCTGCCAAGAAACTCGCTGAGGCATATGGGTGCTCTTCCATCCAAAGAACCAACGCACAGCAGCCGCAAAACAAGTTGGCTAGCGTCAGGGCATTAGGGATATGCTGTCGCATCGAAGAGCGATTAGGCATTTTGGTACTTTCGATAAATCTGCTCGATGGCCTGTGCCAGCTGCCGATCTTTCTCCGTAACTACATGTCCCGCATCGTGGGTAGTCAACTGTATGGTCACCGTGTTCCAAACGTTGCTCCAATTAGGGTGGTGGTTCTGCCGCTCCGCCTGAAAAGCGACTTCTGTCATAAAGGTGAAAGCTTCCACGAAGTCGCGAAACCGAAAGGTCGCTTGCAGGCAGTTGTCTTTTTCTTGCCACATCATAAGGCTGCTGTTTAGGGCAAAGATAAGTGGTACAACCGGTATGCGTATCGGTTGACGAGAATCATTGACAACAGCCCTCGAGGATGCACTATCTTTGAGGCCTAACCAAATCATTCTCGGTTATTTTCGCACTTTATCAAAAAAACATGAAAGATCTCATCCTGCAAATTGAACAAAAATACCGAAAATTGGATCAAGAGCCGGAGACATATCTTAAGGGGCTGCTCCACACAAAGCCGCTGACGTATTGGGATTACATTCAGGTGGATACGCTGCTGTCGCTGCAGCATCCGCGCACAGAGTTTCCCGATGAGACGGTCTTCATCGTTTACCATCAGGTGACGGAGCTGCTTTTGAAGCTCATTCGCCATGAGTTAGACCAGCTCACTGTAGGCAATTTGCCCGAGGTCTCCATTTTTGAAGAAAAGACGCAGCGCATAGTGCGCTACACGCGCCTGTTGAGCACTTCGTTTAGTATTATGAACCAAGGGATCCGAGCGGACGAGTACAGCCAGTTTCGCCTTGCCTTGGCGCCGGCCAGCGGCTTTCAGTCGGCGCAGTTCCGCTACATCGAGCTGCAGTGCACGCCTTTAGAGCAGCTCATTCCACCGCACCGGCGTTCGGCGCTGCACCCTGGCATGTCGTACGAAGACAAGTTCCAGCTCGTCTATTGGCAGGATGCGGGCTACGACCGCACTGCTGGTAAGAAAAGTCTGACGCTGCGGATGTTCGAAGAAAAGTACCTCGCGTCTTTCATCCAATTGGCACAGCAGATGGAGCGCAACAACCTCTACTTGCGCTATTTAGCGCTGCGCGACAAAGGTTTAGATACCGATGGTTTGCGCTCGGCCCTGCGCCTGTTCGACTACTCCTTCAACGTTGCTTGGCCTTTGGTACACCTGCAGACGGCTCACACGTTTTTAGGAAGTGGTCATGAGCAGACGGCGGCTACCGGCGGATCGCACTGGGAAACCTACCTGCACCCCAAACATCAAAAGCGCATCTTCTTCCCTGCACTTTGGAGCGACGAAGAGCGCCAGCGATGGGGCGAAGTAGAGCTAAACGCATAGGCACCTCTCACTCCCTATCGCCGCTCCATACCGGTATCTTTACCAAGGGCGGATAGAGGGCAATGACAGTGCGGCGGTTTTTCGAGCGGCCCTCCTCGGTGGCGTTGGAAGCTACGGGATAGTATTCTCCTTTTGCCACGGGAGTAAGCTGGTTGGCATTGACGTTGAACTGCCGAACGAGAGTGCGCACCGCATTTGTCGCGCGCAGGGCACTCCACTGCCACGTGTCTTCTATGTTTTTGAGGGTCTTGGGTACAGCGTCGTCGGTATAGGCCAATACCTCCGCTGCAACTTGAGGGCGCTGCGCAAGCAGGGTGGCTAAGGGTTTGAGGAGTTGCTCGCCCGATGGGCTGATGAGCACACCGCCTTTATCGAACAAGCGGGCATCCGGCAGGGTGAGCAACACGGCCGGGTCGACGATCTCGATAGCGATGTCTTTTTGGCCGGAGTAGAGTTCTATTAACGCCTTTTGGAGTCCTTCTAAGGCGGCGCGCCGTGCTTGTTGGGCCTCACTTATCGAAGACAGGCGCAGCTGGGCCTGCTTTAATTCTCTTTGGGTTTGAGATAGGGCTTGTTCTGCAGCCTCTTTCTCCGCCAACAGCTGCGATGCTGAGGCGCCTAAAGCCGCTGTTCGCTCGATAAGAACCGCCTCCAACTGCTGCTTTTCGGCTTGTAAGCGTCCGACATGCTCTCCCAACTCTGCCAAGCGTTTAGCCCATTCGGCAGACTCCCGCCGCCGCTCTATCAGCTCTTCCGACAGCGTGCGTTCGCGTGCTTCACATTCTGTGCGGCGGAGTATCTCTGCCCGATATGTCTTAGGCGAAATACAGCTCGATGCGGTCCAAATGCCGATACTGAGGGCCGTGATTTGCAGAAAGGTTCGCATAAAAGGCAAGGGTGTTTTGCGGTGAATACTCGGCCAAGTGAGAGTCGCGTAAAAACGCACGCGTCCGTGTGCGAGCGCATAGGTAGGCGCGCTTGGATGCCGAAACAAAGGCGCAAGCAATATTTCTGCGCCTTACTCAGCTAAGGTGTAGGTTTCCCTGAACTCTGCCTGAGCAATTCGATATACCTCAGAATAGTCCTCAGGGCTGGCTAAGAAATCGCCCTGTCGGGCGATCATGGGGCTGCCCCAGGCGGCTATAAACTGAAATGTCCCGGGAAGGCCCAAGCGTTGGAGGTATTCTGCAGTGAGTTCAATAGCGCGGATGCGGCCAGTGGCCTCGTATTCGGCCCACGGTTCCGCTGCGGATCGCACGTATCGGTATCGCTTCGAAAAGGTGTCTGATCGAAGTAAGTAGCACTCGCCCGCTTGCGTGCGGTTGCACACCAGCATATCGCCAGCTTTCGCCCGCTGGGTCGTTTCTAAACCATCTGAAGTAATCGTTTGAACCTCTTCGCCGGCCACCGCTGGACGGGCGACGACACTCCCCTTTTTGACATACAGGTGGCCTTCGCGCTCTAAAAGCGGCCTGACTTTTGCCAACATTTCCTCTTGCGTCAGCATGCTCGTGTGCGCTTCTCAGCTCAAATGTACGCGTACTACGGAGACAATGCGCGACAGGGCCTGCCGAACCACTTCGGTGTCTGGATGTCGGACTATGATAAATCCATCGCCTTCGTAATGCCCCGTAGCTTCACTGCCTATTTGCGGAAGCTTAAAATCGGTGATGAGGTGTCCCCATTCGCGCTCGACGATGTCTAAGCCGTGCACCGCTCGAATGCGGCCGCGACCTTGCCCACGCAGATAGGCTGCACCAGCAGCATATCTGCGCTGAGGCGGCGCAAACTCGCCGAAGATGACCAGGCGAACCCACGCCTGAACGGCGTCGAAGTCGGCGGCTCGACTGGTTAGCGTCATAAACTGCGCACCCGGCGGGCGAGCGGCTACCTCGGAGATGGCGATGCTTCCGTCAGGACGGCGAAACCACTCCAAGTGGCTGACACCGGTCTGCATGCCCAACACCTCGAGAGCGCGAAAGGCGAGGGTGCGGATGTCGTCGTACATCAGCGCATCCACCTCGCGCGGCGTAACCACTTGCCACTGGATCCACGGTTCGCGCATCACCTCCAAGGGGCTGGGATAATAACAGGCAATCGAGTGATAAAGCGGCTTGCCATCCAGCGAGAAAGTATCAAAGGCGTGCTCTTGCCCCAAGACAAATTCTTCGAGCAGTACATCTGGCCCGGGCATCTGTGCCAAGGCAGTATCCAGCTCTTCGGGGCGCTGAATGCGAAAGGTCGTTAGCGAGCCGGCGCCATCGAGAGGTTTAACTACTACCGAATAGCCGCACTCAGCGGCAAATGCGTGGGCTTCTTGCCGCGACATTGCGCGCCGCGAACGCGCACAGGGAATACCCGCTTGCCGAAACAGGTCTTTCATTCGCTGCTTATCGCGGAAATTGCGAATGACTTCCGGCAACATGCCGGCTATCCCTAAGCGCTGGCGAACGGTAGCGATGGTCAGCTGGAGCGACTCCACCGCGCCCAGGATCCGGTGGACGGGAGCGCCACATGCGCGCTCTATAGAGCGCGTCGCCTCACAGAGCGTATCAGCATCAAACACATCGGCTACTAGGCGAAACGCCGCCAACCGCTGTTGAATGGTTGGCGGCAACAGCGATGCGGGCTCTTGAGACACCAAGCCTAAACGCACCTCCGGCTGTCGGCAAATCGCTTCAATAAACTTTA
The DNA here is from genome assembly GCA_037445225.1 of Lewinellaceae bacterium. Lineage (GTDB taxonomy): Bacteria > Bacteroidota > Bacteroidia > Chitinophagales > Saprospiraceae > M3007. The sequence goes on from JBBIKW010000002.1 coordinate 16,304, forward strand.
CCGCATTCGCCGTGAAATTGGGACAAGCATAGAGAACTAAAACTTCGGACATGATGACCCACAAAAAGAATACAACGGCGGCCTGCAGGAGCCCAGGCTGCCGTCGAAGAAAAACTCGAAAATGGCTTTAAGCTTATTTGCCTGTGCGCAGGGCACGCGGGATTTCGATGAGGGCAATGGGAATGGCGCCGTTATTGATAATGCTGACACCTTCGGGCAGCTGGATATCGCGTATCCGAATCGTAGAGCCCAACTCCATGTTCGATATGTCGGCTACCACTTCATCGACAACCTTTTCCGGAGTAGTGAGGATGTTAACTTTGCGCAGGGTGGCTATAAACTTACCTCCTGCTTTTACTCCCGGTGCCTGCCCTTCAAAGCGCAGCGGCACACTCGCCTTGAAAGGAACGCCTGGAATAAGGCGAAGAAAGTCGATGTGAATAATCTGTTCGGTGACGGGATGAAACTGGATGTCTTTTACGATGCAGCGATATTTCGCACCTTCCAGGTCGACTTCGCCGAGCTTAAACTTAGAAGTATACACCAAAGGGCGCAGCGATGCGGGCTTTACGGCAAAGTGTATTGTATTCCCCCCGCCGCTTTGATACATTACAGCAGGTACCAAACCCTCGCGGCGCAAGCGTTTTGCTGCTTCTTTACCTCCCGTTTGCCGAGGCTGTGCCGGTATGAGAACAATTTCCATAAAAGATGCTGCGATTTCTTTTCAAAAAAGGCCTGCAAAGGTAGAGCCCCTGCTTTGAAAAAGAAAACATTACTTAAAAGTTTTTCTACAGCTCCTTTCCTGCAAATGCTGCCCAAAAATTGGTATCACCCACCGAGCAACCATTAGGCGGCCGTTAGGAAAGCGTTCGACCTGTTCGAGCGTTATATACGCCGTCCAGATACTACTTTTTGGCCGGCATTTTGTTTTCAATTTCCAGCAACATTTGGCGACTATGCGGACGATAGTGCAGATGACAGTTGTGGCCCTGTTGAGTGCGTGGGCTGCCGTATTTCTGTATCGGAGAGGAGAGCAGAGTTCCCTGCCTGTGCAGGGGGAAAGGCATCCGGGTAGTGAGGTGCGGTACACGAGCCTGACCGACCGGCTTTTCAGCCCGCGCGCCGATGGCGAGTGGTCTTCCTCGGCACCTACCTCTTTTACGGTGGCAGCGGAGATGGCTACTCCCGCTGTGGTGAATATCCGCGCCCGCGTCGAAATCGACCGCGGTTTCTGGGGGCGCTCGGTGGGCAACTCCTCGGGGTCGGGCGTTATCCTATCGCCCGATGGCTATATTGCCACAAATCACCATGTTATCGAGAACAGCCGCGAGATTAAGGTCACGTTGGCCGACAGGCGCGTCTTCTTAGCCGAACTGGTAGGGTCGGATCCTTCGACCGACATTGCGTTGCTCAAGATCGATGCTGTGGAGCTGCCCTTTTTGGTGTTTGGAAATAGCGACTCGGTGCGGGTGGGCGAGTGGGTGCTGGCTGTGGGCAATCCCTTCAACTTAGAAAGCACGGTGACAGCGGGTATTGTCAGTGCGAAAGGCCGAAACATCAACATCTTGGGAGGAGCGACCAGCATCGAGTCGTTCATACAGACAGACGCAGCGGTCAACCCAGGCAACAGTGGCGGTGCTTTGGTAAATACCTTTGGCGAACTTATCGGCATCAACACGGCCATCGTTACGGAGTCGGGCAGCTATGAGGGATACTCCTTTGCCGTGCCGTCCAACTTAGTGCAAAAGGTCGTGCGCGACCTGCGCGAGTTTGGCGAAGTGCATCGGGCGTTCTTGGGCGTTAGCATCGAGGATTTGAACAGCGAAATAGCGCGCGAGTTGGCCTTGCCCAGCGCAGACGGCGTGCGCATAACGCGCGTCAGTCCAGGTAGTACTGCTTCCGATGCCGGCCTCCGAGAGGGCGACGTCATCCTGGGCATCAATCATACGGCCATCCGCCGGACCTCAGAGCTACAGGAACACATTGGGCGAATGCGCCCAGGCGATCGGGTCGCTTTAGATTACTGGCGCCACGGCATCCGACGCCGCGTTGAGGTCGTTTTAAAAGACCGGCATAACTCTACTGCCTCCATCCCGCGCGCTACGGGCTTGGAATTCAGCCGCACCTTGGGTATAGAGTTGCGGGAGCTGAAGCCGGAAGAAAGGCAACGCATGCACATCCGAGGTGCTATGGTCGTCAGCGTGCGCAAAGGCAGCATCGCCCATGAAGTCAACATGGTGCCTGGATACATTATTACCAGTGTGAACGGCAATCGGGTCTCTAACTTAGCCGAAGTGGTGGACTGCGTTCGAAATGCCCACAGCATCGTAACGCTCGAAGGCTATTACGAGGGAGAGTCTGACCTTTACGCGTATCGCTTTCGAAAACCTGTTGGTGACTGACGTATCCTACGCTTCGCCCTTGTGTACGGAGCGCACCGAACGCCCGGAGGGGTCGTTGAGGTGGCGGAACGACTCGTCCCAAGCGAGTGCCTCTGGTGTAGAGCAGGCGACAGAAGGTACCGAGGGAACGCAGGCGGCTGCGGCGTCGGAAGGGAAGTGCTCAGCAAAGATGCTCCGGTAGTAGTACTCCTCCTTAGTCATGGGAGGATTTACCGGGAAGCGATAATGCGCGTTGGCGAGTTCTTCGTCTGACACGGCCTGAGCGGTGATTACCTTTAGAGTGTCTATCCAACTGTAGCCTACGCCGTCGGAAAACTGCTCTTTTTGCCGCCATGCAATGTCGGGATGCAGGATGTCCTCAAAAGCCTTGCGCAGCACCCATTTTTCGATGCGTCCGCCAACCGGTCGTTTATCTTCCGGGTTGAGGCGCATAGCCACATCCATAAACTCTTTGTCTAAGAACGGCACGCGGCCCTCTACGCCCCAGGCAGCCAGCGACTTGTTGGCCCGTAAGCAGTCGTATAGATGCAGCTTGCGCAACTTGCGCACCGTTTCTTCGTGGAAGGCGCGGGCATCGGGTGCCTTGTGAAAATACAGGTATCCGCCAAACAGCTCGTCGGAACCTTCTCCCGAAAGCACCATCTTGATGCCCATGGCCTTGATGGCCCGGGCCATCAGATACATCGGCGTGGAGGCGCGCACCGTGGTTACGTCGTACGTTTCGATGTGATAGATGACGTCGCGCAGCGCATCCAGCCCTTCTTGGATAGTAAAATGTACCTCGTGGTGTACTGTGTTCAGATACTCCGCCATCTTCCGCGCAGCAGCCAAATCGGGCGAGCCCTTTAACCCTACGGCAAAAGAGTGCAGCTGAGGCCACCAGGCTTCACCAATACTGCCTGTTTCAATACGCCTCGGCGCATACTTTTTGGCAATGGCCGCTATGATGGAAGAGTCTAACCCACCAGAAAGCAATACTCCATAAGGCACATCAGACATCAGCTGGCGCTCTACTGCGCGTTCTAACGCATAGCGAAGGTCAGACAGCGAGGTGGTATTATTTTTTACCGCCTCAAAATCAAACCAGTCGCGTTCGTACCATCGCTTTGGCTCCATGCTTTCAGGGCTATACAGGTAGTGTCCGGGAGGAAACTCTTGTATCTTGCGACACACGCCCTCTAAGGCTTTGAGCTCAGAAGCCACATAGAAGTTTCCCGAAATATCCCAGCCCATGTATAAAGGGATAATGCCCATGTGGTCGCGACCGATGAGGTAGGCTCCCTTTTCCATGTCGTAAAGAGCAAAGGCAAAGATGCCGTTGAGGTCCTCCCAAAAATGGGGCCCTTTATCGCGATAAAGCGATAGGATAACCTCGCAGTCCGACTCCGTTCGGTATGCGTAGCGCCCTTCAAACGCCTTTCGGATGCTGCGGTGGTTGTAGATCTCTCCGTTGACGGCCAGTACGTGTTTGCCATCGGGCGAGTACAGCGGTTGTCCTCCTGAGATCGGGTCTACGATGGCCAAGCGCTCATGCGCCAAGATGGCCTGCGGGCAGGAAAAGATACCGCTCCAATCTGGCCCGCGGTGGCGCAGCTTGCGCGACATGCCTAGGGCCCGGTCGCGCAGGGCGGCAGCATCTGCTCCCTTACTGCCAAAAATGCCGACAAATCCGCACATGTTTTTGCTGCTTTAAGCTTCTCTCGGAAAAAGGCGCGCAAAGGTAGGCGATAAAATGGTCAAAAATAGCCTCGAAAAAGGAAAGCAGCAAAGCGCAAAAGAAGTGCGATTTTTACCCTCGGAATTGCAAACCGACAAGCGTGTTTCGCCTATGGACGCAGCTGCTCTGCGCTCGCTTTTTCCCGATTTAGAAGAACCTCTCCGCCGGGAATTGGAGGAAAAGGGGAAGGTAGTTGCTGTGCCCGCCGGCCAGCAATTGTTGCAGATGGGGCAAAATATCCGACACACTATCTTGGTATTGAGCGGCTTAGTGAAGCTGTTCCGAGAAGATGAGGAAGGCAATGAGTTCTTTATTTACTACCTGCAGCCCGGCGATGGTTGTGCACTTTCCATGATATGCGACCGCATACATCGGAGCAGCGCCGTGACGGCTCGAGCCGTGACCGATGCAGAAATGCTGGTTGTCCCCTTGGAGTATACCGAAGATTGGATGCGCCGCTATCGCAGCTGGTTCCACTTCGTCGTTCGCACCTATCGAGAGCGGTTTGAGGAGCTCTTGGATACTCTCGACAGCATCGCCTTTAAAAATTTAGATGAGCGCTTGTTGTTCTACCTAAAGAGGCACTACAAAACCTTGGGCACCCCTGTACTTCCGCTGACCAACACTGAGATTGCACAGGAGTTGAACTCTTCTAGAGAGGTGATCTCGCGTTTAATGAAAAAGCTGGCAGAGGCGGGCAAGGTGCGTCTCCTAAAAAACGGAATAGAAGTCTTGAACCTATGAAATTTCTACCTTAGCGGTGCACCGCTTTCTGCTGGCGCTGCATCTAAGGGCTATATTACTCACCTAACTTAACGCATTTTTATGTCTGTACAAGAGCGCCACCGCGAACACCGGCGCCGCACTTTGCGCGGCCCAATTATGATTTTGGGTACCGTTATGACCTTTATTTATCTCGGATTGGGCACGGCTTTGCTAGTAGACAAGACGCTTTTTGAAAACATCCCTATAGAGTTTCGCAATATTTTTGCCGTCTTGCTCATCGTTTACGGCCTTTATCGCGGTTGGCGTGTCTATTGGGACTATTACCGGGGGTAATTCTGAAGGTGTGTAGGCCGTTATCCGCGGCGCGACATGCGAACTTTGCGCACTAAAATATACCTGCGCGTGAAACTATGGGAACGGGAAAAACGCTTTTAGGTCTCTTACTTTCCATCGCTTTTACCTTGGTCTCGTGCGAGCAGCGCGGCAAAGACGGTAAGGTATTGGACACACCCACCAGTGGGTCCATCCGCATTTTGGTAGATGAGGCTTATCAACCGGTGATAGCCAGCGCCCTGGACGTGTTCGATACGCTGTATCCGCGCACCGACGTACAAGCCGAATATGTGGCTGAGGGGGAGGCAGTGGCAGCCTTATTGCGCGACTCGGTACAAGTCATCATCATCGGCCGAGCGCTGACGGAGGAGGAAATCAAACGCCATTTCGAACCCCGCGGTTTCCGTCCTGCTATGACCCTGATCGCCTACGATGCGGTAGCCTTTATTGTTCACCCGTCTAACCCCGACACGCTGCTGACCCAAGAGCAGCTGCGACAGATCGTCACGGGTCAAAAAACGCGCTGGCGCGACATCCGCGCGCGCGCTTCCTCCGATAGCATCGTGTTGGTTTTTGACCATGCGCTTTCGGGAACGGTGCGCTACGTGCGCGACAGTATCGGCAGTGGAACGCCTCTGCCCGCCAACGCCTTCGCGCTGAAAGGCAACGCCGAAGTGATCGACTACGTCGCGCGACATCCCAACGCCTTGGGCATTATCGGCGCTAACTGGATCTCGGATGCCGATGATAAGGGGGTACAGTCGTTCTTGCGGGAGATCAAATTAGTAGATATTGCTCCTGCCACTGGCAAGGAGGGTTTTGGTCCCTACCAGGCATATCTGGCTACGGGACAATACCCTTACAAACGCGCCGTGTACGTCATCAATGCCCAGGCGCGTACCGGCTTAGGACTGGGTTTAGCCGCATTCTTGGCTTCCGACCCCGGTCAACGCATCATCCATAAAGATGGCCTTTTGGCGGCACAGGCACCGATCCGGCTCATCCAATTGCAGCGGGACTAAACTCCGGCTGAGGCAACGTTAACCAAGGTTTCGGACGTCTAAGGGATAGACGCCCGTTAAAAAGATATTAAAAGTGTCGAGGCAGGGAGATTACTTTGCGACAAATGCTTTTAAGATGCGTCAAAAAGCCAAAACTTTGCATCGCCATTGAAGCAATCGTTACCTATTCTGTCTTTGTTCATCTATTTAACTGTTTGTCCAATGACGTACCTTTTGAGAGAATCTGTCGTGTTTTTTACCGTCGTTTGTTTCGGATTTTCCGCCTTAGCACAGACCCACGAAGAAGGGATTGCTGCCATGCAGATGAACCGCTGGGATAAGGCTGTCGAGGTATACCAGCAGCTGACAAAAGCAGATCCCGCCGATCAAATAGCGTGGTTGATGCTTGGAAGCGCCTACGCCGCTAAGGGTGAGTTAGACAAAGCCAAGTCAGCTTATGAGTCCGCCTACAACGCTAAACCTGACGGGGCCTACGCTCTCATCGCTACGGCGCGCATCCTGTTGCTCCAGGGCCGCAAGGATGAAGCGGAAACGGTCTTGAAGAAGGTGGACAAGTACACCCGCAAGGACGTTACCGGCCGCCGAATGGTGGGCGAGACCTTCCTTTATCCGATGGGCAATACTAAACCCGATTTCGCGCGCGCCGAAGAAGAGCTGAAAAAAGCTGCAGAAATCTCTTCCCGCGACTTCGGAACACAAATGGCCTTGGGATATTCCTACTTAGAGCGCGGAAATGGGGGGGCGGCAGCGCTCAGCTATGAGATTGCCTCTACCCTCAACCCTCAAAACCCGCTGCCTGTCTTCATGTTGGCTAAGGTATATTACTACGGAAAGTTGTACGACAAATACCTGGCCAATTTGGACAAGGCTATTGCCCTACGGCCCAATTACACCGATGCCTTGCGCGAGAAGGCCAACTTTTTGTATTTTGAAAAGCAATGGCAAAAGGCCTTAGAAGCCGCTAAAGATTTGGTCAATAAGGCCGCGGAGCCCAGCGTAGAAGACAAAATGCTGTTGGCCAACTTGCTTTACATTAATAAAGATTGTGCCTCGTGTACTGCCTTAGTTGAGAAAATTCTCAAGGAAGACCCTTCCAAAAATTACCTCCGGCGTCTGCAGGCGTATTGCAATTACGACAACGAGCGCTATGCGGAGGGGCTGGCTGTCATCGAGGACTTCTTTAAAATGGTTCAGCCCGACAAGGTGTTGGCCTCTGACTACGAGTATTTGGCCAAGCTCCAAGTCAAGATGAAGCGCGACACGTTAGAGGCTATCCGCAACTACGAAAAGGCCATCGAAATGGAGCCCTCTCGCTGGCCCTTGCGTGCCGACATCGCTAAGCTGTACTACGCCAAAAAGAACTACTGCGAAGCGGCACGCACCTATCAGGCTTATTTGGACTCTTTGGAAAATGGCCAAGACCGCGTAAATACGGCCTATCAAACGGGAATCTGTTATTACTTCTGTACGGAGGACCCTGACCACTACGCGAAGGCTGAGCAGGCGTTTAGTATTATTACCGAATTAGCACCCGACGCATCCATTGGCTGGATATGGCGGGCCAAAGCCGCTTCTAAATTGGAACCTGATCTGGCCTCAGGCGATAGTACCTTGGTGGAAAAGTACGGCGTCGCACAGCCGTTTTTTGAGCGCTATGTGGAACTAGCTGCTGCAGACCCAGTCAAAAACAAAAAGGATCTCGTCTCCTCTTACGAGTATCTGACCTACTTCTACTTCATCAAGAAACAGGACGACAAGGCTAAAGAGTATATCGAGAAACTCCTGGCGCTGGAGCCAGAAAATCCCACTGGATTGGAGATCCAGAATATTCTGAGAGAGGAGACCTCCTCAGGCTCATCTCCAAAGAAAGGGGGAGGCCGCTAAGGCCTCCCTTTTTTAGGGGCTAAGCAGGAGTTAATCCCTTTCCTTGCTGCTCTCGCCGACAAAATAGTCGCTGCGGTTCTTGAACAGGAGGTTGAATGTCGTCATGCTGCCGTAGCAGCGGGTGATGTACTGTTGAAGGTTGATCTTGTCCTCTTCATCTAGCTTCTTATGGGCATTGATCTGCTGCTCCAACACGCGGAGGCGGTCGCGCATCATGACGATTTTGTGAAAGAATGTCTCAATGGGCATCTCCTTAGGTTGGATGCCTTCTGCTTGCAGGATCATCTTGCCGCCTTTCCAACGGTCGCCCAAGGGCACTGTCTCTAAGCTCACCCCAGACCAGGCGCGCAGGATGCGTATGAGCGCCTGCTCCGCTTCGGTAAAAGTGACCGGTTCCTCTGCCGGTATGGCTTCGATCACCTGCCAAGCGCTGTAGTCTTTGCTGACCATCTTTAGCCCAAATTGCATGAAACAAACCTCATAGGCGGCAACATGCAGCCGAACGATAGCGCCATCGCCGTAGGCAGGGTGCTTGACGCGTGAACCAACGCCGAGTAAATGCTGACTCATAGACCGTGTTATTGTTTTTCTGGCCGCAAATAAAGCGCCTTTCGCCTTACAAAAGGTGTCTGCAAGCGAGCTTCAGAACCCCGTAAAAGAAAACGGACGAAGTTTTGTTGAACCTTTCCCTTGCTCAAGCGTATTTTGGGTCGACTACAGCCATGCTCAAGATCGCATATTCGCCTCTGTATGTCTACCCCTTGCCGGAAGGGCACCGCTTTCCTATGGCCAAATACGAGCTGGTGGCCGAGCAGTTGCTCTACGAGGGAACGGTGAGCGAAAGCAACTTTTTTCATCCCGGCCTCCTCGAGGAAGAAACGGCTCTATTGGTACATACTCAGGCGTATTGGGAAAAGCTCACTGCGTTGTCGCTTACAGAGCGCGAAGTGCGCGCCATAGGATTTCCCATCAGCGAGCGCTTTGTCGTGCGCGGGCGCCATATCGCTCAGGGAACCATCCAATGTGCCCTGTACGCGCGGGAGCACGGCGTTGCCATGAACATCGCCGGCGGGACGCACCACGCCTACGCAGACCACGGAGCGGGGTACTGCTGCTTCAACGACCAAGCTATCGCCGCCGCTTATTTGCTGCATCATGGGCTGGCGCGGCAGATCTTAATCGTTGACCTGGACGTACATCAGGGCAACGGCACTGCCCATATCTTTCGGGAGGAGCCGCGCGTGTTCACCTTTTCGGTGCACGGTGCGCGCAACTATCCGCTGCGCAAAGAGCGCTCCGACCTCGACATTGCCCTGCCCGATGGCGTGGAAGACAAGCCCTACTTGGCGCTGTTGAGCGAGGTTTTGCCGCGCCTTTTTGACGAAGTACAGCCCGATTTCGTCTTTTATCAGAGCGGCGTGGACATCTTGGAAACGGATCGCTTAGGTCGGCTTCGCATTAGTCGAAACGGATGCCGTCAACGCGACCGCCTCGTCTTTGAATGGTGCCGCAGACGCCGCGTACCCGTCGCCGTCAGTATGGGAGGCGGTTATTCGCTGCGCCTGAGCGACATCGTAGAAGCCCACGCCAACACCTTTCGAGCGGCTCAGGAAGTGTTCTTCTGACCGCTTCGCTACGCCGTCACTTGCTTTAGCCAGGAGCGTTCCTCCGCCGTCAGGTATCGGCCTAGGCGGCGAAGTACGCGTTTATTGTATTGGCGCAGCCAAGCGCGCTCTTCGACAGTAAGTAGGCGTTTGTCCACTAAGTCGGTGAAAATGGGAGCTAACGTCAGGGTTTCGAAAGCTAAGAAAGCGCCAAATTCACTATGCTCTGCCTCCACGCAACACACCAAGTTTTCAATGCGGATGCCGTATTTGCCGGGTCGATAAATACCCGGTTCGACAGAAGTGATCATGCCGGGGCGGAAAGCAACATCTACAGGTGCTGGACTAATGCTTTGTGGTCCTTCGTGGACACAAAGGCAGTAGCCAATACCATGACCAGTGCCGTGTCCATAGTTGATGCTCCGTTTCCATTGAGGCAAGCGCGCTAAGATATCGATCTGATAGCCCCGCGTTCCACTGGGAAAACGGAGGGTGGAAACGGCGATGAGGCCTTTCAGTACTAAGGTGTAATCTCGGCGCACTCCTTCGGGGCAAGGCCCTAAGGCAATGACACGCGTAGCGTCGGTCGTGCCGCTCAGATATTGGCCTCCGGAGTCGAGCAGATAGATGCCCTCAGGGCAGAGCTCAGCATCGCTCTCTGCGGTAGCGCTGTAGTGCGGTAGCGCCGCATTGGGCCCGTAAGCGGATATGGTGCCGAAGCTTTCGCCTAAACAGTGTTGCTGTTGGCGCCGAAGAGCATGTAGCTTTTCTTGCGCGCTTCGCTCTGTGATGCGTTCGCGCCCGATGTTTTGGGACAGCCAATAGAAGAATTTTGTCAGCGCCACCCCATCGCGGATCATCGTCTTCCGAAAGTGCTCTAATTCCGCTGCCGTCTTAATGGCCTTGTAGTGGGTGGTGAGATTCGTGTCTTGCTGCACCGTGGCGGAGAGGGGCAGGGCCTCGCGCGTAGAGTGGCTGATGCGGCGAGGGTCTAGGAGGACAGTGCTGTCTGCGTCTAATTGGGCTAAATAGCTGTGCCAAGAGGCGTATGGCATCAGACGTACCCCATCTTTTTTCAGTCGGCGTTGCAGTGTGGGGGGTACCCTTTGGAGGTCGGTGAAAAGCACCGCTTCTTCCAGCCCGACGAGGGCGTAAGCGATGAAGACGGGATTATAGGGCACGTCGCTGCCGCGCAGATTGAACAACCAGGCGATATCGTCTAAGCTAGCCAGCACGATGTGGGTGAGGCCTCGCTCGCTCAGGTCTTTGCGCAGGCAAGCGAGCTTCTCTGTGCGCGGTGCGGCAGCAAAGCGAAGCGGATGCTCCCATATCGCATGGGCCGGCAACGGCGGGCGATTGGGCCACAGATCGGCAGTAGGGTCTGCGGCAGGATCTAATTGGATACCGCGCGGCTGTGTCCACTGAGCCAAAGACTGGTACCACGCTTCCGACAGTAGGTTGCCGTCAACGCCTACTACAGCTCCTTCGGGTAAGTTTTGGGCCAACCACTGAGCGAATTCCGGAGTATGGGGGACGTGCATGCGCATCAGTTGAATACCACTGCCAGCAAGCTGCCGCTCCGCTTGTACAAAATAGCGGCTGTCGGTCCATAGACCGGCAAAATCCGCTGTGACCACCAACGTACCGGCTGAGCCGGTAAAATTCGATATCCAACGCAGCAGGCGCCAGTGGTCGGGCACATACTCACTTTGATGCGGGTCGGTAGCCGGAACGACATACGCATCTAAACCCTTCTGGGCCATCCATTGGCGCAGAGCAGCTATCATGGACGCAGACCGGTTCAGATTTCTCCGTAGATGCGGCGCACGGCTTCGAGCAAAGGTGCCTTCTTGCGGCGCGATACTTCGATTGTCTCCCCGTTTTCCAGCTTCAGGAAGCCCCCCTCACCTTTAATGTACGTCTTCATGAAATTCATGTTGACGATGTGTTTTTTGTGGACGCGTACGAAGTTGAGCCGCTGCAGCACTTCCTCGTATGCCTTAATCGTTTTGCTGGCCGTGATGCGCTGTCCTGTTTTCAAGATGAAGTGGGTGTAGTTATCTTCCGCCTCTAAGCGCACGATTTCGTTAAGACGTACAAAGTGCACGCCGTCAAGGCCAGAAATGCCGATTTTTTCCAAAGCGTTGGGAGCATTGGCGGCGTAGTTTTGTTGGAGCAGCTCTACGCGCGCTTTTGTCTGACTGCTGTTCCGGTTGATGCGCGATCGGCTGACGGCTCGGCGCAGGTCCTCTGCCTCAATGGGTTTGAGCACGTAGTCGATGGCGGCGAAGTCGAAGGCCGTCAAAGCGTATTGGTCGTAAGCGGTAACGAAGACGATATCAAAGGGGATATCGGACATGCGCTCCAATCCCCTAAAGACCAGTCCGTCCGGGAGGTTGATGTCTAAGAAAGCGACGTCGTACTGCTTAGCGCGTTCCCCTTCTGTTAAGGAAAGCAGGTCAGCGTTCGAGCCGCCGGTAGCTACGATCTCTACCTCTGGACAGTGCTTGTGCAACAGGTTGGTGAGGTTGGCCAGCCCTTCCGGTTCGTCCTCAATAAGTAGTGCTCTTGTCATAGTGGGAGGAAGATTTACAGTTAGCTTGACTAAAAAAACGAGCGACGCTCTATGGCATCGGCCCTGCCCGACGGATTTTTCTCAGGCAAAAGGAGGCATCCCTTTCAGTGCAAAGGTCGAAAAAGCTTTTTTTTCCTTATATAAAATATGCTTTCATTTGAGAAGAGCGCAGCGAAGGACTACAGCTCTTTCACTTTAATGCGAACCCCTGGAAAAAGCCCATTGCAATTGTTCAGGCGACAAAGGGTCTCTACCGGTGTGCCGTATTGCCGCGCAACATCTTCCAAGCACTCGTTGCGCTGAAGGGTATGGTAGAGATAGCGTTTGTATCGATCGGCTTCCTCGCGCCGAACAACAGGCGTTGGGCTGCTCGCACTCGAAGAGACCTCTTTAGAAGTGCCTTCTTCGGTTGGAGTCGCCTCTATGCGCAGGGGCGTGTGCTTGAAAACATACACCGGCCGCCAGACAGCTACTTTCTGACCAGCAGGTACAATATCGTCGGTAAGGCGGTTCCACGCTTTTAAGTGTTCTGGATGGCAGCCCAACATAGCCGCTATGCGATCTACTCGATCTTCCTGGTTGATGGTTACCGTCAGCTGCCAGTATCTGCCGTCGCCGAGGTTGGTATTGGCATTTGCCTTAAGCGACTCTAAAAGGTACTTTCGAGTGCCCAAAGAGTTTAGATAGCGCAAGAAGGCCGGCATGACGCGAGAGGGCAATAACACGTAGTGTCCTTTCACTTCATCCTCCGGCAGATAGGCGCGCTTGAAGCCGGCGTTCAACTCGACGATGGTGGCATGCGAAACGCCTGTAGCATCGGCTATGTCCTGGAAGGTGATGCCCTCGTATACGCGCAGGTAGGAAGTGATTTGTTCGTCGGGGTCGGGCTCGATAGGCTCTAAGCCGTGCACATAAAAGAAATTGCACAGGTAGGTAGCGGCGATGAAGGCCGGCACGTAGTTGCGGGTTTCGCGCGGCAAATAGCGCTGTATAACCCAAAAATTGCGGCTGTGGGCGCGTTTGATGGCAGCGTTGACGCGGCCGGGGCCACTGTTGTAGGCCGCCAAAGCTAAAGCCCAGTCGTTGTATTGCTGATAGAGTGCTTTCAAATAACGCACAGCCGCCTCGGTGCTTTCCACCGCATTGCTGCGCTCGTCGATAACGCTATTTTGGCGCAGACCATATGTGCGCCCTGTCGTTGGCATGAACTGCCACAGCCCCACCGCTCCTGCCCGCGACACCGCTCGGGGATTCAGCGCCGACTCCACCACAGCCAAGTACTTTAAATCTGGGGGGAGGCCTTGTTCCCTAAGCTTTTCCTCGAAGAGCGGAAAATAGGTAAGCCGTCGGCCCAAGATATGGCGCGCCTTCTCCGGGCGCAGGTGTAGATAAGTGCGCACATAGGCCTGAACGGCGCGCGTCACTTTTAGATCTATGCATCCGCGCAGCTTGCCCAGTCGTTGGTGCAATTCTGCCTCCGTAGGCAATGGGTAAAGCGGTTCCCCGCCTTTAGGTGTGAGGGCCATTAGCGTAGAGTCCTCCACGTCGAGGAACTCCGCTTCGTCCTGTTGTTGCGCATAAAGCGCGCCCGCGAATACGATGCCGAAAAGAAATCCAACAAATCGGACAGGAGTACTTTGTCGTAAAGCCATGCCACTAAATGCGATAGTCCGGTGAAGAGCAAACCTTGCGCTGAGCAGATTAAAAACTCAAGGCCACCAAACGAAAACATCCTTCGAAAAGGTATGGCCCTGAAAATTTTCACCCTGGCTGGGAACGACAATCGGCGGGAGGTGGAGCAAAAGTCGGGCATATTGGCCAGATAAGTGCTGCCTGGCCGTCAATTTTAACAATTTTTCTCCGTGCAAGTATCTCGGCAATGGTGGGCGGAAAAACAAAATTAGTTGATATCTGCTTTTTGTGCGCAAAGGATGTACCTTTGCGGCGCTTTTGAATAGGCGGCGGACTTTCGGCGGGCGCTGTCGCCTTTACTTCCGCCGAATACCAAACTTCGTTTTGTTTTATGGCAAATGTTGGTCGCATCAAGCAGATTATCGGCGCCGTAGTGGACGTAGAGTTCAGCGGCCCCGACAGCAAGTTACCGGAAATACTCAATGCCTTAGAGCTCAAGCGTCCTGACGGCTCCACCTTGGTGCTGGAAGTACAGCGCCACTTAGGAGAGGACAGCGTGCGCACCATCGCTATGGACTCTACCGATGGTCTCATGCGCGGCATGGAGTGTGTCGATACGGGATCTCCTATCACCATGCCGGTCGGCGAAGAGGTGCGCGGCCGCTTGTTTAACGTTGTTGGAGAGGCGATCGACGGCATTGGTCCCGTGCCTAAAGGGAAAAACGCATATGTCATTCACCGTAAGCCGCCAGCGTATGAAGAGCTGTCGACCGAGCGCGAGATCTTGTACACGGGCATCAAAGTGATCGACCTCATTGAGCCCTATGCTAAGGGCGGTAAAATTGGCCTCTTTGGCGGCGCTGGCGTGGGCAAGACGGTGCTCATCATGGAGCTCATTAACAACATTGCCAAAGCCTATGAGGGCATGTCGGTATTCGCAGGTGTAGGTGAGCGCACGCGCGAAGGCAACGATCTGCTGCGCGAGATGATCGAGTCTAACGTGATCAAGTACGGCGAAGCCTTTAAGCACTCTATGGAAGTCGGCGGCTGGGACTTGAGCAAAGTGGACCGCGAGGAGCTGCGCAAAAGCCAGGCGACATTGGTATTTGGCCAGATGAACGAACCGCCCGGTGCCCGCGCGCGCGTAGCGCTTTCAGGGCTCACCCTGGCGGAGTATTTCCGCGACGGCGACCTGAACGATCCCGCGGGCGGGCGCGATATCCTGTTCTTTATCGACAACATCTTCCGCTTTACGCAGGCCGGCTCCGAAGTATCGGCTCTCTTAGGGCGTATGCCCTCTGCGGTGGGCTATCAACCTACCTTAGCCACCGAGATGGGCCTCATGCAGGAGCGCATCACCTCTACCAAGCGCGGCTCTATCACGTCGGTACAGGCCGTATACGTGCCTGCTGACGACCTCACCGACCCCGCTCCAGCCACCACCTTCGCCCACTTGGATGCCACCACTGTGTTGAGCCGTAAAATTGCCTCGCTGGGTATTTATCCGGCGGTGGATCCGCTCGACTCTACCTCTCGCATCCTCGACCCCCACGTCATCGGCGAAGAACACTACCGCTGTGCGCAGCGGGTAAAGGCCATCCTGCAGCGCTACAACGAACTGCAAGACATCATCGCTATCTTGGGCATGGAAGAACTCTCCGACGAAGATAAGCTCGTCGTCAGCCGCGCGCGTCGCGTGCAGCGCTTCCTATCGCAACCCTTCCATGTGGCAGAACAGTTCACCAACTTGCCCGGCGTATTCGTGCCCATCGACGAAACTATTCGCGGCTTCAACATGATTTTGGATGGCGAAGTCGATGAGTTCCCAGAAGCGGCCTTCAACTTAGTAGGTACTATAGATCAGGCCATCGAGAAGGGCAAAAAGCTGTTGGCAGAAGCGGCTCGCTAATGCGATACACTCGTCGAGGCGAGGTGCCCTGCTCGCGCTGGTTCCTCGCCTCGCCACTCTCTTTTTCTCTCATACGGCGTACCATGCACATCGTCATCCTTTCTCCCGAGCAAGAAATCTTCTCTGGCGCCGTCAAAGCAGTGCGCGTGCCGGGTAGTGCCGGCTCCTTCGAAATGCTCGAAAACCACGCGCCCATCGTTTCCTCGCTCGAGGCCGGCGAGGTCCGACTGACTTTGCCCAACGGCGAAAAGAAAGTCTTTCACATCCAGGGCGGCTTTGTAGAAATGCTCAACAACGAGGTCTCTTTGCTCGTTTCCGGCATACAAGAAGAGCAACCCTGATGCAGCGCTGCCCAAAGAGAGACGTATCTTTGTGGCCCAAACAAAAACACATGCTTCTATGGCCCGAGCTCCCTTTGCCCTTGGCGCACTTCTCCTCTTGGCACAGTCTTGCTCCAACGATTTTGACCTGACGGCAGATTGGAAAGAGGTACCTATTGTATACGCCATCCTATCGCCAGCCGATACGGCCCACTACGTGCGCGTGGAAAAGGCATTTCTCGACCCCAAGACCAGTGCCCTCCAGATTGCACAGATTCCGGACTCCATCTATTACCCTGAAAATGCCATCCAAGTATTTCTCGAAGAGGTAGCTACGGGAAAGCGCTTTACCCTTACGCGCGTAGACGGCAACGCAGAGGGATATTCGCGGAAGGACGGCATCTTTGCCACCTCGCCCAACTGGCTGTATAAGACAAAAGCCCCCCTCCAGCCTGGGCAAACTTATCGGTTGCGCATCGTTCGCAGCGATGGACGCCCAGATGTGACCGCACAGACCACCATACCGCGCGATTTTATTATCCAATCGCCCAATCCCTCCCTAATACCGGTGCGCATCACTTTTTTGCGCGACCGCTCCACCAACGTCACCTGGCTGGCCGACTCCAACGGCGTATACTTTACCATCCGCTTTCGCATCCGCATTCGTGAAAACAACCTCGACGGCACGCTGGTCAAACGCGATACGCTCTACTGGACACCGGTGCCCAGCACGCGCCGCTCAGACGCCCTCACTGGAAACGGCTTTCTTTCTACGGAACGCATCCTTTCCGAGTCGTTCTACCGTTTCTTAGTGGAAAACCTATCCCCCACCTCTACCACTTTTCGCCGATTTGAGGGTATCGATATCACGATCGAAGGGGGCGGGCGAGAAATCGAGCGCTATCTAGAGACAGCAGCAGCCAATGCAGGGCTCACCGGCGCCGAGCTGGTTTCGCTGTATACCAACCTTTCGGAGGGCTTCGGCATCTTCACCGCTAAGAACCGGGTGACTCTGCCCAACGTGTCCGTCACCCCCGAGACAGTTAACAGCATGAACGAGCAATCTCCTGAGCGCGACCTCAATTTCCAGTAATTTGCTAAATACTTTGTTAATACTCCTAAGTGCACAACAAAGCGCACATTTTCTCCGTTTATTTATTAAAACATCGCGCTACTGATCGGATAGCCGCCGCCGCTTCGAATTTTCGACAATGTTCATGGGATTATAATTTGTTGTTTTACGGCCACGCCACACGAGGCGTGGCTTTTTGTTTTTATGCCTTACTTTCGCCCCTCGAGCGACCAAGATATCCATCATGTCTGTTACCGGCGGCGATACCAAGCGCGTTACGACGCACAGCATTCAGGCTATGAAAGAGCGGGGCGAGAAGATCGCTATGCTGACGGCCTACGACTTTTCAATGGCTCGCATCCTCGATGAGGCGGGTGTCGATATCCTCTTAGTAGGCGACTCGGCTTCCAACGTGATGGCGGGTCACGAAACTACGCTGCCCATTACACTCGACCAGATGATCTACCACGCGCAAGCGGTCGTCCGAGCAGTGCGCCGCGCGATGGTAGTGGTCGATATGCCGTTCGGCACCTATCAAGCTAACTCTGAGATCGCGCTTAAAAGCGCTATACGCATCATGAAAGAGTCGGGCGCCCATGCCGTCAAGCTCGAGGGCGGCGCAGAGGTGGAAGAGTCTATCCGCCGTATCCTCATGGCGGGGATTCCAGTCATGGGGCACTTAGGTCTCACGCCGCAAAGCATCTACAAGTTTGGCACGTATACCGTGCGCGCGCGAGAGGAGGCCGAGGCTCAAAAACTGCGCGACGATGCCCGCCTGCTCGACGCCATCGGCTGCTTTGCCATCGTGTTGGAAAAAATACCGGCCCTGCTCGCTAAGGAAGTGACGGAGAGCATCGACATTCCGACTATCGGCATCGGTGCAGGGCAGCACACCGACGGACAAGTGCTCGTCACCCACGATATGCTGGGCATTACCAAGAGTTTTCGCCCTCGCTTCCTGCGCCGCTACTTAGAGCTGTTCGACCTCATCCAAGACGCTACGCGGCGATATATCGAGGACGTCAAGGAGCGCCGATTCCCTAACGAGTCGGAGCAGTACTAAATCAGGTGGGTACCCATCTCTTCGTAAAGACGCGTTAGGCGCTCGAAGTCCGTCCACGATAATACTTCTGGCCGCTGCTCGAAGAAAGCATCTCTGTCCAACCATTCTGAAGGGAAGAAAGGCTTGAGCGTGTTGCGCAGCATTTTGCGGCGCTGCTGAAAAGCCGTTTTGACGAGGCGGCGAAAATGCTCCTCTCGACACTGCAGTTCGAAGCCATCCTTGCGCGTGAGCCGGATGACCGCGGAACGCACTCTTGGGGGGGGGTAAAACGCTCCGGGCTCTACCGTAAAGAGGATTTCAATATGGTAGTAGGCCTGTAAGAGCACACTGGTGATGCCGTATATTCGGCTGCCCGGAGGGGCCGCTACGCGGTCGGCAACTTCCTTTTGAAACATGCCCACCACTTCGGGAATACAGCGGCGATAGTCTAAGACGCGAAACAGAATTTGGGTGCTGATGTTGTAGGGAAAGTTGCCTATGAGGCAGAAGGGTTCCTCCCCCCAAAGGGCTATCGGGTCGAACGCCAAGAAGTCGCCGAGGATTAAACGCGTACTCAAGGATGGCAAGTACCGCTGCAGATATGCAACCATGTCGGGATCGGCTTCAATAGCGAAAGTGGTATACTGACCGCTGCGCTGAAGTAAATGGCGCGTCAGCACGCCAGTGCCGGGGCCTACCTCGAGGACTCTTTTGGCCTCTTCCGCTCGGCGCAAGGCTGCTGCGATGCGTTCGGCCGTGTGGTCGTTTTTCAAAAAATGCTGTCCGTATGACTTCTTCGGATGCAAAGCCCTCTCGCCTAAAGATGTAATGAGATATACCTTCTTTGTTTCATGATGAACCACCCTGCAACCGCAGCTATCAGCAACGCTGCAGCGATACCCCCGGTAAGCGATATGTTGCAAGGCAAACGAATCGGCTCAGCGCTACCCATAAGAGCAAAGCCTGCCCAAAAGTAGGGAAAAGGGTCTGGTGCCGTATGTACATACTCGCGTTTGGCCAGAAAAAGCGCCTCGTCTTTGGGAAGGCCGCTTTGCAGATGCCTTAGGAGCGATCGTATGAGCGAAGTCGTAGCGTCGTCGCGCACTTTCCAAAGGCTCAGGACCACAGCTGGACATCCGGCCGCTTGAAAGGCCCGCGCCAGGCTAAGCGCTCCCTCGCCCAAAGCTATCTTACCGGTACCCGTTCGACAACCGCTCAAGAGCACTACCTCGGCACTTAGCCACGTGTGGTAGATCTGATGGGCAAAAAGCAAGTGTGTGTCTTGGGCAAAGGAAGGTAGGGAGGTGGATACGTCTAAGGAAACGCCCGAGGGCACGCTGTCGCCAACAGGGCTTTTTTCCCTGACGGTGAAGGCCATCCACGAGTAGTCAGGGAAGGAGTCAAATGCCTCTGCGTGTCCGTAGAAGTGAAGGATAGCGCTTCGCGGAGCGTGGCGGAGAAAGGCCTCTTTAGTGGCCTGATCATCGCAGAAGGCTTTACCGCTCAAGCGCTGGCCCATCTCTTGAATTACGCTCGTCCCTCCGCGCACTACTTCCAGACTGGTGCCGTCGTACCGAGGGGCAAACCCTACGTAGGAACACTGCGGCCTATGACGCGGCTGCTGAGCGTAGAAGTGCTCCAACGACGCAGACAAAGCGAGGCGGATGCGAACCCGCTGGCCAAGATAGGGTAGGGCACCATAGTCTACCGGTGCATTGGGCGCGATGGGATGCTCCAACAGAATATCGAAAGGCAGGAGGACCAATACTCCATCGGGAGATAAGATCAGGCGGCGCGTTCGGGCCGACAGTACTGGCGCTAATAGCTCCTGATAGAGGGCGTGTGCTTGGTTCACGAAGCAGCGCCAAAGGGCGGTATCTGCCGAGCGGTTTTCCGCAATAACGGGACTGCTGAGAGGAGCCAGGAAAGCCGTGACTGCCGCCTCGCGAAAAGGACGGCGCATAAAGAGGGCCCTATCGCTTTCCAAATCGATCAGATATACCCACTGGCTATCGACATCGGTGAAGTAGCTGATCCACTGTTCGTCGGCTTGGAGCAGATTTTCTCGAAGATGAGCAGCGCTTATTAGCGGCACGCTGCTTTGATTGAGGGCAAGCCCATATTGCTGCGCTATGCCCTGGCGCAGGTGGCGCTGTTCCTGCTCGACGCGAAAGATCTGTCGCTGAAGGACTTGCCCCAGTGAGTCCTCTGCTCGGCCGTTGCGATTGATATGCTGGAAGAGAGCGTTTCGCCAGAAAGCACACTGCTCGCGCAGGTCGCGCTCTCGGTTTGCGAGGGAGTCGGTGATTTGGGCGCCGTGCAAGAGCGCCTCCATGGAGATCTTTTGCCGCAACAGAATGGCGCGGCTTCGCTCGGCATACTGGAAGGCGCGTTCAGGCACACCGGGCTGACGCAAGCGGTGTTGTGCATGAAGGATGCGAAGTATGCGCCCGAACAGATGCCGGCTTTGCTGGGAGGAGATGAGCTTGGAGGATTCATAGGAAGCGATGTCGAGCAGATTTTCCATCATCTCTATGGCCAAGCAGGTGGTACTGTCTGCCCAATTTAGCGCCTGGGTATAACCGTAGCGGATGAACTGCTGCCATAAAACCTCACTTTTGAGATCCAGAGCCTCTGCCACAGCACTCTCCGGGTCGGGGTCAAAGAGCCTCGGGTCGGGGTTGTCGCTTAGGTCGGTTGCCGATAGGCGGGGGTAGAGCACCTGTAAGGCGCGTTGGGCGAGCAAGCCGGCTGTATCGACCTCGCCCTGGCGTAGAACCGCCCAACCCATTTTGACGAGCACTTTGCTCACCTCTCTGGCTTCAATGTCGCTGGCATGACGGTCGGCTGCTTTCAGCGCTTCTTCCCAAGCGGCAAAGGCTCGAGCCCAATTGCCGATTTTTACCCAAATATCGGCTTGGACCGCCAGGGCGTTGAAGCGGTAGTTGTGCTTGTCTGGAGAGAGCCACTTAAGCGCTTCGCGCGCGTTCGAAGCTGCTTCGTTTAGTCGGCCCAACTGGGCTAAAGCAGCGGCTTTGTTGCTCAACAACATGCCGAGGGTATTCCCTAATCGAACCGGGTCGGCCGATGAGTATGAGGATAACCGTTGTAATTGGAGGAGCCCCTTGTCGTATTCCGCTATGGCTTCAGCCGGCTTGCCCGCATTTTGATAGGCGATGCCTAAGTCGCTGAGAATGTCGGCAGTGGTGAAGGCATTCGCTACAGCCTCTTGACGGGAGGTATCTCGTTGCAACAGATCCAAAGCAGTTAAAAAAAGCTTCTGGGCTTCCTCTGTCTCGCCCAATCGGGTTTTGATGTTGGCCAAGGTTTTGTAAATAGGACCTGCAGGGTTGCGAGGGGTCACTCGGCCAAACTGCTCAGAGAGCAAGCGCGCTTTTTCGTAGTAAATACCGGCGGCATAGTTTCGCCCCATCTGCCGCAGGCAGTAGCCGAGCATGGCATATAGCCGTCCTGCGTATTCGTCTTCCGACCACCATCGCTGTTGTACCGCTTGCTCCAGCTCCGCTCCAATTTGCTCGTACGCTTCCCTTTTTCGGTAGTGGCGAAAGCGCTCTGTCCATGCCGCTACCCAGCCTTCTTTTTGGCCGCCCTTTCGGAAGTGGTCTAAAGCCAGCAAAAGCAAACTATCTGCTTCCGACGCCCCTGCCTTGGCGCACTTCAGCAGCGCTTCGCCTTTACGGCAGTGTTCGGCCGAGTCGATGACGGAGGACCGGCCAGAGGAGTGGGTATTCGATGTCGGTTCGGGAGTGCAAGCTATCCAAAGGCCGCCAGCTAAGAGGAATAAAAATAACCGGTAGTGGCGCATCGATTATCGTTTCGTTTGTTGGTCGATAAAACTGAAAATATGCGGTCTTTATTGGCTTAGAGGCCCTACCTTTACCTTATCTTCTATAAAAAGTGGGTATGCGGTCATATTGCAAAATCGAGGTTGATAAGGTCTTCTGCCCGACGACAGTTTAGGGCGTTTTCCCAACAAAGATCAAGCAAAATGCAGCACTGTATCCTCATTCAAAGAGTTTTGAAGGCAGCGCCTCTGCTTTTACTCTCTATCGCTGCCCACGCCCAACCGTATTCTGTAAACCGATGTGTAGACAGCCTGCGTATTTGGCCTCCGGTGCGCAGCACCACTGTTTCAACGAGTACCTACCGTTTTCAATTGGACTGGGATCGAATAGCGGGTAATAACTCTTGCTATCCGCGGACACCGAGCCCTATTGTGGCCGGGCAGGACTCGCTCGCCCGGTGGGTATACTTTTGGGACTTTGGCGACGGCACCTTTAGTCGCGATAGCGCTCCATCGCATGTGTTTAAGCCGGGCACTTATACGATAAAAGCGGCACTCAAGCCCACTTATAGCGACGACGACGACCCAGTGGGTTTTGCTGCGCAAACGATCACGGTGAGCGATGGTGGGCAACTCCCGTCCTATCCAACCCTTATCCCAGCGGGAAGCAACGTGGCCCTAAATGTCAACTGGCCCGCCTCTCGCCCGGGAGGATACGTCGTTTTGGCTATCACCTACCCCAAAATAACGGGCAACGGACAGCCCAATCGAATCGTATATTTGGCCTTTCCCGAAGCCGAATTTACCCTCGATACCGTTCAAACCGGGCCTCCGCCTGTGCAGCAAGCCGAACCGTTGTGGTGGGATCAAAAAAAACATGTGGTCTATGCCTGGCGCTTTACGCGACCCGACACTTCACCTACTCCCAACTCTGAAAACACGTTGTTCATACATCTGCGCGTCAAGGATACTGTAGCGGACTCCTTCCCTTCCGACACCAGCAGCGTGCTGACGCACGTGCTGGCGATGATTCAGCTGGATGACAACTCATCAGCTCCCGACAGAGGGAATATCTTAGGAGCGGAAAAGCTCAAGCAGAAAGGAGAAGATTCTCTGAGCCGCTCAGAGGGCATCCTCAACTCATCCTCGCCGTGGAGCGGTGCGGAGGTGGTTTCTCGCGCTATTGCACTCAACTGGGCCTCCGACCCCAACTACATCGATGTTTGGCCCAAATGCTTGTTGCCCGGCTCTAAAGATGTCCGGCTCAACTATACCGTGGGTTTTTACAACGGCGGCTCTGCCACGGCCGATACGCTGCGCGTAAATGCCCATATGGAGCGGGCCTATCTACATGCGGCTAAACCCGTGGTGGTATCGAGCCGACCGATCTTCTCGCAGCTCGATACCAGTACATTGGGAAACGACTTTGTCGCTCGTTGGTCGACGAATGCGGCAAGGCTACCGTCGTTGGGCCAGGCGCAATCGCTGGGCTTTGACAGTGCCCATTGTTTTGGCGAGATAACGTTTCAGATACTGACGCGGCCGGGATACGCTTTTCAGGTGGGGGATGCTATCCGCGCGATAGCGCATTTGCGCATGGAGCGCGACTCCCTTTGCACGAACACCACGACTGTCCGGGTATGCTCGCGCTGTGTCCCTTCGCCTTGGTTTTGGGGCATCAAGGTACAACACAACGCTACCTATCGCTCTACTTTTTGGGAACATCTCAACGGTCAGCACGTGACGATCACCTTGCGCAGGCCATTAGGCGGGGTGTGCGGTCTTCCCGACGATGCGATTTTTGCGCGCACCTTGCCCAAATCGGCCTTTCCACTTTTTTGGTGGCAAGGAGAGCTGGGCTATGGCCGCACGCACCTCATCTATTCGGGAGAGCGCGTCTTTCAGATAGGTCATGTCGAGGTAACGCCCTTGCTGTTGCGTTTTATCGCTCGCCAGCCCCAGTGGCGCGTTGGCTCGCTCGTCTTTCCGCGCAGCATAGGGCTTTCGGCCGGTTACACCGCTTCCGTTTTGGTAGAGGGGAAAGAAGACGGCACCCCATTGATTTGGTCCGACTTTTCGTGGGTCAACCGCATCGATCACTCGCTGTCGTTGTCGTTCGACTGGCTCAATCTCATCGGCAAACCGGGGCTTTCGTTGGGCGTTGGCTGGCAATGGCGCAACACAGCGTTGCCCAACACGGGCGGCGGCAGGGTGTGGTACGCTATGCCGTTTTTTTATGCGCACTACACGCTCCGATAAAGAGTGTTGCCCCTCTGGTTTGTCTGCAGAGAAAGGTGCGGTGGTTTGGAGGCACTTTGCGACCAAAGCAGTGCACTACCTTTGCCGTTTACAGGGCAAGTAAACGAGCCGATTTATGGCAAAGCGACAACCCTCTTCCGGAAGAAGGGCTGTGGCGGGAAGGCAATCAGCCCGCCCTCCCGTTCCGCCGCGTTGGCTTCCGTGGGTGCCTGTATGCGCTGCAGTGATACTGTACGGCACAGGACTGAACAACGACATGGTCGGTTTAGACGACCACAGCGCTACGGTAGATAATCCGGCAGTGCGCGACGGCCGCTTCTTTTCGGGGTTCAACTTAGGCATGTACGCTCCGCTCACGTGGTTGGGCTATGCATTGGCACAGGCATTGGGTGGAGGAGCACCCTTCTGGTATCATCTGCTCAGCCTCATCGTCCATGCGGTCAACGTATACTTAGTGTACCGTTTCTTTTTGCAGTTGGAAGCTTCCCCGGTTGGCTCTGCAGTGATGGCGTTCATTTTTGCAGTGCACCCCATACAGGTGGAAGCGGTAGCGTGGATAGCCGGCTTCAGCACACCTCTTTACACCTTGTTTTACTTGCTCGCTTGTCACCGCTTTTTAGACTTTCGCGCGTCGGCGGCCGATTGGCGGTCTTATGCGTGGGCTCTGTTTTTCTTCGTATTGGCGTGCTTGGCCAAAAGCGCAGCCGTGACGCTGCCGCTTTCGCTCCTCGTCCTAGATGTTTGGAAAGGCAGTGTCTTGCCCTGGCGTCGACGTCTGCTTCAGTATGCTCCGTTTGGAGCGATTGCCTTGGGCTTTGGCCTTTTGACGATCTATAGCCGCCAGCAGGCTATGTTGCAGACGGAGGTGTTTACCGACCCTATAAGCCCATGGGAGCGCATATTCGTTCTTTGCTACACCCCGCTGTTTTACTGGGTCAAGATGCTGCTGCCCCTGCAGCTGAACGTCTACTATTCCTTCGACAAGGTCAATGGGCAATTTCCCTGGCCGTATTACGCTGCTCCGGCAGTGTTGGCGGTCTTGCTCTGGACGATTTGGCGCTATCGACATAGGGCGCTGTGGGCCTGGCAAGGGGTATTGTGGTATTTTGCTGCCATAGCGGTTATGCTCCCATTCTATTCTTTAGGCACTTTTGAGATGCGCGCCGACCACTATAACTATCTGGCCATCATAGGGTTTTCCTGGGTGTTGGTAGGAGGCTGGAGCGCACTGTTGCGCCGCTTTCCCAACGCCTTTACTCTGCGCGCGACATTTCTATGGCTACCGGCGCTGTTTTTCCTGAGCCTGCAGCAGATCCGAACTTGGAAAGATACCATCAGCGTCATTACCCATGCCATCGATAACGGATATACCCAGAACGGCCTGCTCTATCTGGGTCGGGCCAAGGCGTGGGGGCAACAGGGCAAACTGCAAAAGGCTCTGGATGATTTTGACAAGGCCCTTCAGGTTAATCCCAACATAGCGGAGGTGTATAAATATCGCGGCGCCTTGCTCGGCATTGCTAAG
Source organism: Lewinellaceae bacterium (assembly GCA_037445225.1). GTDB lineage: Bacteria > Bacteroidota > Bacteroidia > Chitinophagales > Saprospiraceae > M3007. The sequence goes on from JBBIKW010000002.1 coordinate 42,131, forward strand.
CGCTTTGACGAGTCGCTTCGCGACCTATCTGCCTACTTAGAGAAACACCCTCAGGATGCGGAAACGTGGTACAACCGCGCCTTGACTTTAGTAAATTTAGAGCGCTACAAGGAGGCGTTGAGCGACCTAGACCGCACTTTGGAACTCGATCCTAATTTTACGCGCGCTTATCGAGCCCGCGGCAATGTCCGAAAACAGCTGGGAGACGAAGCCGGTGCCGCAGCTGACTTTGCGGAGTACGAAAAACGAACAGGCTTTTCCGCGCAGCAATAGCGCACGGCTTTAAGGCACTTTGACGATATTGCCCACTTTGCGCACTTTTATTTCTAAGCGGTTATTCATTTCGTGTTCTTCGTCGGTGCAAGTGACGCCGCGACCACAGTGGTTGCGCGGTTGTGTATCTCCTTTGCCAAAGGCTTGGATGCGTTCAGGGGCGATGCCTTTGTATTCCAAATACGTTTTGGCATTTTTTGCCCGCTCTTCCGATAAGCTGAGGTTGGCTTTTGTATCGCCGCGGCTATCGGTGTGCACAAAGAGGTCGATTTCCATTTGCGGATAACGCTGCATTATCTCTACGATAGCGTCCAGGTGCTGGGCAAAACTTCGATTAATCGAGGCCCGGCCCGTTTCAAATTTGATCTTATCCATGGTGATAATGTATCCATCCTGCAGGGGGCGGGCTAATATGGCTTCTGCTTTGGCCGGGTCTGTGTTGGGAGCGCCGGCAATTTCTATCGGCTCTAAGCGAATAGCGTTCTGGACGGATTTTCCGCGGATAGCTGATGTAGTGATATACTGCGGCTTGAAGCCCTCTCGAGTAACTCGCACCAAATATTCGCCTTCGTAAGGCAAGCAAATATTGTATTCGCCGTTGAGGTCGGAGTGGGCGGTGATTTGGCGGTTGCTCTCTTTGTGGGTAAATTGAAGAAGGGCATTGGCTATGCGCGTATTGAATTTATCGGTGGAGACAATACCCGACACGCGATGGCAGATGGCTTCTTCGTAGAGGGCTAGGACGACCTCGCCGCTCTTGTCGGGCTCCATAGTGTAGAGCCGCTCGGCGGTCTGATACCCTTCAAAACTGGCTATGATAAGGTAACTGCGGTACCAGGTAAGCTCGGCAAAAGCTTTGCCTTCAACATTGGCGATGAGATCAGGTGGGCCTAAGGCTTCAGCATCTTTGCGCACAATGCGCAAACTCAAGGCATTGGGCGCGTCGGAGGCAGGGGCAAGTTCGGTGTAATAAAAGTCGTTTCGCCGCGACACGAAACCGTCGTCGCTCGATTGCAAAACGCGCACTTCTGCTTTAGGTATAGGCTGCCCCGTACGACCATCGATGACGGAAATGGCTACGCGATTTGCCTGAGGTTTCTCAACGTTTTCGAGGCCATTTTCTGTCCAAAAAGAGTAGATATCGGCTTCTCCGAAGCCTCCGGCTCGTTTGCTGGCAAAAAAACCGCGAGTGCCGTCTTCGTTGAGCAGCATAGCGAAATCATCCTCCGGCGAGTTAAACGGCTCGTTGAGGTTGAGTACGCCCTCCTCTGGATTGGCGAGATTAACCGAAAAAATGTCCAAGCCGCCCAATCCTTTGTGTCCGTCGGATGCAAACAGCAAGGTTTTGCCTCCATAGGTGATAAACGGGAATAGCTCGTTTTTAGGGGTATTGATGTCGGGGCCTAAATTCTCTGGGGCGGACCAAGAGCCATCGGATTGGCGCCGACACACGTATAAATCGAAGCCCCCGTGACCGCCAGGCATATCGGCGGCGAAGAAGAGCTGTTGGCCGTCGATGCTTAGGCTCGGGTGCATGCACGAGAAGTTGTCGTCGTTGAAGGGCAGCTCTCGAATGTCTTCCCAATCGTATTTGCCGCGCCGCGCTTGGTAGATTTTCATGCGTACGCGCCCATCGGTGCCCGCTTTTTGTACGCCGCCGCGGTTGTTGTTGCGGGTAAAGAGGATCGCTTTACCCCTTCGCGCAAAGGTTACCGGTCCTTCGTTTAGGTTAGAGTTCAGCTCGTCGGAAAAAGGCGATCGAGGCGGCATCACTTCTTCGTTGGCGTCCAACACGGCCGCATATAGGTCGAAGCTTGGCCGGTTTTTATAGTTGGGGGTCTCTCGCCCGGTACGCGCGCTGTTCGACACGAAGACGAGCTGTTGTTCTAAGTAGGCTGTCGGGTAGTCGTTGCCTGGGCCACAAATAGCAGCAGCTTGGCGCACGATGGGTTCGCGACCGCTCACACTTTTTTCCCGAAAGCGCTCTTTCGACTTGCTCTTAGCCGACTGCTGCGCGTATGCCGCCAGCGTCGAACCCAAGCAGAACAACAGTAAAAGGTATCCGATTAAAGGTAAAGACTTCCTCATGACGCGAAAAATCCCCTATATGGTAGTTCTTTTCCTTCCTTAATAATTGCAAAACGCTGAGGAGATAGATGATATTGGCCTACAGAGGGACTCGATAAAACGAGAAATACCTAAAAGCCAAGCCCGCTGTCGATAATGGTACCTTCTGGCGGGTTCATCCACCACCGAAGGGTCGCTTCTATGGAGCCGTTGCTGAGCCGAGCTAAGCGCGTGAGACCGATATCGTAGGAGAGGCAAAAAAACAAGTGCTTCGTAGCCTGTATTCCGGCCAACACGTCGACACTTTCGCCGTATCCTCTGTCGCCACCGGCGCGGTAGGTGAGTCCACCGTAGAATTTTTGCCTTAGTCCTGCCATGACATTGAGCTCCGCCCCGAAGGGTGCATTGAGAACGTAACGCAACAGCACTTGAGGCACAATTTCTAAGTGGTCACTGGGGCGAAAAGTTATCCCGCCCATAGCATTGAAGTGGCGTTCTTCGCGCGCGAGCTGCTCTCCAAATTCGGAGAAGTCGATATTGTTTTGTAAAAGACGGGGTACTGCCGCGCCCACGTACCAGCCGCGTTCGTCGTTGGAATAGTAGAAGCCGAAGCCGAAGTTTACCAACCACTTAGAGCGAACACCGGCGGGTATAGATATGTCGATAGTAGGTGGAGTTGGGCTGTAGAGGCGTTCATCGTTCCAGTTTTGCCAGAAGTTGCGCACGCTGGGCTGCAGACCAATTCCGAGATGACCGCGCCGCATAGGGATGCGATAGCAGTACACCATGTCTACGGTGATGAAGCGGGTAATGCCCACACTGGCGCGGGAGAGCGTCCCGCCGATGCCCAGCCGCTCGTTCAGGAGAGGCTGGTTGTAGGAGAGCACCTGGCTGTTGGGGGCTCCGTCGATGCCCAACCACTGCCCGCGAAAAATAGCTGTTAAAGTGGGCGAGACGAAGCTGCCCGCATAGCCGGGGTTATAGCTCAGTTTGTTAAACATGAACTGGGTGTACTGAGGCTCCTGCTGTGCGCACAAGCTGGGCAGCAGGCTCCACCACCACAGGCCAAGCAAGAGTGCTCGCCACCGCCAATTGTCGGTTTGGGTAATGAATGCCATAGGCAAGGGGATAAGTGAAAAAAGAGTAACGGCACAAAGATAGCCGATTCCCTCTGTTTTGAAGTATAGCGCAGCAGCCTGCTCTATTTTTGCCTGAAGAACGCAGACTCGCCGTGAGCCTATACCTCCCCTTCTCGAGAAAAAAACTTCTCTACCTCTTACCTATACTGGCCGTAGTGTATTGGATAGGCACATACGACCAGTACGACACCCTCTGGATAGAGGCCGGCAAGATAGCCGAGCAGCGTTGTTTGCTGTTGCAAGATGTGCCCGACTCGCTCCAACAGCTGTTCTGCACCTGGCACAAAAAAAAGTATCGAGCCCAGGATTCCACTGCCTTGCGTATCCTCAGCTATCCTGCCTTATCCAATATCGACTGGAGCACCTTTCGAAATCTGTGCGCGTACGCTATGCGCCATCGAAATGTCGTGGTCATGGGGGTAACGGGCGTAGGGTCGACGAAGCAAGCCAGGCATTTAGCGCGCCTCTTGGCAGGGCGCCCAGAGAACATCTTGGACATCGAGTGTGCCCCGCAGTACGACCTCGACTTTCACAAAAAATACATCGGGCAGGAGCAAGACGGACATTTTCAACCCGGCCAACTCCTTCGCTTTTGGGAACACTGCTCGCGCCATCCCAAACAGCATTTCGCGGTGGTCATCGACAACTTCGATAAGATCAACCCTGAAACCTTCTTTGGGCCAGCGCTATGGGAAGCACTGAGCAGCTCGACCTCGCGCCAAACCGTTGTCTACGGCTACCCCGTAGTGGTGCCCGAGAATTGCGCCTTAATATCCGTGACGCATTTTGGCCCCGGAGGTGTGGTAGAATTTAGCGGAGAGCATTTCAAACGGCTTGGCCGTCCTTTCCTCCTCAAGCCTAATCCGCGCGAGCTGCGGGAAACCTTGTATCGCAAGTGGAACAACAGCTCGGATACAGCTCGCACCAATTTTGTCCGAAGCCCATCGCGTATGCAAGCCCATATCTATTATTTCCTCAAAGCCAATCAGATCATCGCTCAGCGCTACGGCGAAGCCTACCAACTGGGACAAGGCACTGCAGTGCGCGAGTTTTTCCTGGAGAGCGAACGCGAAGAACTACAGCGCTCCTTCTTAGATCATATCGCTGCTCTTAGCCTTGCCAACCCGTTGACGGCCGAGGACCTCAAAACGATAGAAGTCACCATCCGGCAAGGGGGGCGAGCGCCTAATTCGAGCTTCTTCGACCGATTGTACCAGTTGCTGCAAGCCACCGGCTACTTTGTGGAAATCACCATGGTGGTTTCTACTGCCTTGCTCACCTTTTTAATAGGTTGGTGGGTCTTTCGCCGGCGTGAGCGACTCATCCGCTTCTATGGCGAACAGGCCAAAGAAATCTTTGAACATTTTGACCGCCAGATCATTAGTGCCGATATCGCTACCCAGCGCTTAGAGGCAATCAAAGCGCAGGTGGATGCCATAGTTCGCCGGAGAAGGCTCAACTACACGGAAGGGCTCTATCTGCTGTCCTTTATCGAGGACAAGGCTAAACGAATAGAGTTTTCTCGAAATGTCAGTCAAAACTTCGTCGAGTTGTTTAACGCCTTTATGGAAGATAATGTCCTTTCCCGAAGTGAGTACCTCCGACTGCGGCAATTCTTACAATTTATTCGGCACCGAATTCCCGCGGAAGCCTACGAGCAATTTTTCCAAAAAGTAGAGGAAGCCTATCGGCGACAAAACAGCGAATAGAAGAAAACGAGGAGCCACCTCCGAGGGGCGGAAGCGACTCCCATGCGGCGCCAAAAAAGCTGTCTTAGGCTTCCGGCGTCGGATTTTCTTCATGTAGGCAAGTGTAAAAGATATCAGATCACCGTAGTATCTACTATGCCTGCAGATACATTTGGCAGCCAGAAACTGGCCCTATAGTGAAAAATGGACAACTTCATGAGACGGGTTAGTTGTAAAATAAAGAGCATGTCACAAAGCTAAGGGCAAGTAGCTCAAAAAGTCACTTACAAAATCCGCCGTTTTGCTACCCGTCTCAGAAGGTCTTTTAGAAGGCAAATTAAGTTTAATTAATTGATTACTAATTTTTTAGAAATAAAAATAAAGAGTTTTTTGTTACCTTACCTCTAGGGTTACTCCAAGATCTCCAACACCATTTCCCACAGGTCTTCGTAGGGAATAATCTCAATTTCATGGGTTTGATTAGCCAGTTGCAGTGGTACAGAGCGCAGGCTGTCGAGTAAGCGAGCGCTTTTTTCCAGCGTGGCCTTCCGCCCGAATTGGCACAGCGGTATCAAAAGGAGCATCCGTATGAAGTAGTAGCTGCGCTTAGTGTTTTCGTTTCGCAGATATCGATAGCAGTACTGCTCAGTGCCCTCCATTTCGTCTAAGATTTTACTGAACTGCTTCCCCTCGATAAGCATCAACCACTTGATAATGACAATGGCGATGTTTACTCCGCTGCGATCTTTGTTGAAGATGGTGAACTCATTGATGAATTTAGCCAGCCTGAATTTCACCTTAGGTGCTTGGGATACTTTGCCTACCTGATGTAGGAAGTGAATGTATGCCTCATAAATGCGCCAGATTTCTACGACGTTTTCAGGCATAAACTCAAATCGGGGGTGCTCCACTGTGCTGTAAAGCAGTTGAGCAGCCTCTTCGTAGTGCTGCGTGTGCAACAGAAGGTGAAGATAGAGTTCGCGGTACTTGAACCAGTTGAAGGTGCCCTCTTGCATGAGCCGGATGCAGTGTCGAGCCACTTCTTTTCCTTCTTCAAACTGGCGTAGGTGTATGTTGCAGATGAGTTTCTGATAGTAAAAGATTTGCAAAGGCACGCGTGCTTCGTAGGGGCGTTTCTTGAAAAAGCTTAAAGCCTTTTCGCAGTAGGCCAGCGCTTCTCGATATTTGTTTTGGGCGGTGTAGTAAGTCAGGCCGATGAGGTATCCGTACATGTGCAATTTGTAGGTGGCAAATTGCTCCAAGTAGGGTCGTATTCGCTCTGCGTATTCGGCAGCTAAAGTCACTACCTCTCTGAAAGCGGATCGGTTGTTGACCATGCGAACCACAAGTGAGGTGTAAAGTTCTTCGGCCAGCACCTCTGCGTCATATACTTTTCGAAAGTGCTCGAATCGCTGGGTAGCTTCCTCAAATTTCTTAGGATTGCTTTCGCGCAAACCGTATTGGATGCGGAGATACGAGGCAATGTCCATGCATAGGAGCGTAAAATCGAAGCGCTCGGCTGTGCGCAGCAGCTTATTAGCTAGGGTCAGGGCAATAGTGTTGGCATTCTGGCCGGTAAGAAACCGAACGATCACCCATTGCTTGTGGCAGTCGTAGTAGGCGCGCTGGTAGTCGGTGTATTCCGCCTGTTGGGTGTCGATGTGAAAAATGCATTCTAACAGCCGCTCTCTCAGCGTGGATTTCAGCTTTCGATAGCTCGAAGAGGCCCCTTGCTCCTTGTACAAGTCCCTTGCCGCTTCCTCGTCCGAAAGGTAGCGGCCTTTGGCGATGCCCTCATAAAGGGCCAACAGCTTAGAGTCTTTTGCGCCCTCTAAGTGCTTAAGCGGGTGTACCTGGTGCTGCGCTAAAAGTAAGATTAATTCCCTGAGATCTTGCATATGGAGAAACGTTAAGCGAAAAAGTCGCTCCTATATCGCAATTAAATAAACTCACTCCTGCGTCTTGACGCAGTCGGCATAAGAAGAGATCTTGCAGGAACACGCCGGAAAACAGGAAGATTAACCGTTTAACAAGGTGTTTCTCCAATAAAATTGCCTTGAGGTAAGCCGGTCGTGTCTCTGATTAAATAGTCGAACAAAGGTAAAACGGAATATTTGTAAAGACAACGGCTCATACAGTGAGAACAGATAATGCGACCAGCTCTGTGCACGGGTAGTAAAAGCTTCAAGCGTTAAAGTGATGGGCAGCTGTAGATAGGCCGCTGCACCTTTCGGTATATTTGTTGCGGAGGGAATGAGCGATGCAAAAAAGACTTTTTCTTCACTGGGTTACGGCTTTGTTAATAGTGAGCCAGCCCATCCACTCACAAACGAACTTGGCCAGTTTATATGCTTGGACGTTCCCCGCTCCCGATACAATACGAGGCGCACAGGACTTGGTCACCTTGTTGCGGCGAGAAATAGACCAAGTGTTGGATGCCGGACATTTGGCGCCTATTCGCTTAGCTTTTGGCGACTTGCTCTACGACCATTATTTTTTGTATCAAGAGCCCGGACGCATTCTGACCACGCTGGGCTGGGCCTGGCCTTATTTGACAGCCGATCAGCAGGCTCGTGTGCTCACTTATGCCGAAGCTGAACTGGAGAACCCGGCTTTTGCGCCATGGGCCGCCGATTTTACCATGCCGCGCGATGTCGGTGCTCGGCGCGAATGGTATCCTTCTTCCAACTACTGGGGAGTGGACGCTACTTTCGGCGATTTTCGTCCGCGCTTGCACACCCTATACGGCTTCTGGTTGTTTTGCTATCGCAGCGGCCGCACCGATTGGATGCAAAAATACTACTCTGCTGTGCGCGCCTTCTATCAGAGCCAACACCAACGGGCCAAGCTGTACGGCGACATGTGTGGCCATATTGCTATGGCTCGTTTGGCAGAGGTCAATGGAGATATGGCCCAGCGCGATTTCGCCCTGCAGCGCTTGCAGGCGGAATTGTTGGACGGCTTAAGTGTGCAGAACAAGCACAATTTTGCGCGCGACGGCCTTTACGGCTGGGATGGTCCCTACGATCGCTTACCTACCAACGACATGTATAGCTCGCGCAAGGATGGGTGGATATATCGAGGGTTTATTTTCCTGAATATGGGGCCAGAAATCGCTCGCTTCTTGCGCGACTCTTGCTACAACCAAGTGTACGCGATGCACGAAGAGGGCAAGCGTATCTTGCCGCTGTGGTGGTTAATGCAAGCGACGTACTATCCGCGTTGGACGGGCGATGAGAGCGTGGGGGTACCCTCAGAGGCCTTCGGGATGTATCATCCGGTGGAGACGTGGGTGTTGCAAACGCCTGCATCCCAGCTGCGCCGCTACATGCGCAGCAGCCCCACCGGGCGCGGCGACTGCTATTGGATAGAAGCTCTTGTGCAGACCATCGAGGCGCATAGCGCTAACACCCGCTGGATAGATGTGCGCACCACTCCTTTCCCTAAAGTCTTCGTCGAAGGGAGTGTGCGTGTGGACGACGCCCAAACGCAACCGGCTGTGCGCTTTAGCATCTGGCCCAATCCTACGGGACACGCTGCACAACTGGTGCTGCGGGAGCCTTCAACTACAGCGCTCTACTGGCAGGTACGCGATGCGCAAGGGCGCCTGCTCGCCTTCGGCACGCTTGCACCAGGGCAAACGAGCGCTGCTTTGCCCATACACGACTGGCCTAAGGGCAGCTACTTCGTCGCCTTGCTCGATGATCAGTATCGAACCATCCAGTATCAAACCCTCCTCGTCCCATGAATAAGATGCTCCTGACCACGCTGCAGCTAACTTTTGCAGCAGCGCTTTGCAGTCAACCCTTAGAGGATTGGCCTCAGTGGCAGCGCGACCCGGCGCGTACCGGCCGCACAGCGGCGACGGTCGCACCGCCTTTCCGCGCCCGATGGTTTTGGTTGGGACCTCAACTTACTCTGCGCAACTATGCAGCGAATCCCGCATGGACCGACGACTTAGAGACGCGGGAGGACTACTCCTTCCCGGTCCCTTCCACTTACAGCGTCACGATCGCAAAGGGCGTTGCCCCTGTAGTAGCGGGCGGGCGAGTGTTTGTCGGAACACAGGAAGGCGATGCCTATGCCATTGCAGCAGACGATGGCACTACGCTGTGGTCTTACCCTATGGGCGATGCGATCCTCGCTACTGCTTGCGCCGACGCTCAACAGGTATTGTTCGCTGACGTCTATGGCGATATTGTAGCTTTGAACGCTGCCACAGGGCAGATCCGTTGGTCGTTTACTGCCGACCGAAGTATTGTCACATCCCCCCTTCTTCTGCAAGATCAAGATCGGGTTTTTCTCGCTTCTCATGGCGGCTCTGTGTACTGCTTTAGGTGGTCGACAGGCCAGCTGCTCTGGCAGGTGCAACTGCCTGCTCCGGTGCAAGGCCAGCTAGCGGCCACCACTACTCGGCTTTTTGTGCCAGCAGAAGACCTAGTGATTTATGCCCTGCGCGTCCAGGATGGCGCTCTCTTGGCGCAAAAGCAGGTGGCAGGGCAAAGTTTTCGCCTCACGCATCCCGTCGTCTTCGCCGGCAAGCTGTGGGTAACTACCTGTCAAATACCCATGATGGGCTCGGAGTACGTCTTCGACGATGTCTTGGAGGCTGCCCAAAGCCTCGAAGAGGAAGAGGCCCTGACGCGCGCCTTTCTGCGCGGCCAAGGCGGTTTCAATGCCGCCTCTCCTGATTGGCAGCATCTTTTCGCATTAGATACGCTCACTTTGGACACTGCCTACCTCATTGCCAACGGGCCGATTGAAGGCGTAGGCTATCCCTTAGCCGGCGTAGGTGTAACCCACGACGACCGCGTAGTTACTTGGTTTCGAACGCGCTTCCCTACTCTCACCCACGACCGGCCAGCGTTTGGCACGAACTATCCCATCGACATTGCCGCTATTGACCCACAGACCGGCCAGCGCCTTCGCATCGACAACGGTGTCTTTAGCGACATGTTCCCCGGACCGGAAACCGACAACCTATATATCTTCACTTCGGGAGGTGAATACCTGTGGTTGCGCCAATATTTCCGCGGTACCCAAGTTATCCATCTGCCCACCAGTCAACATACCCTCGCCATGGTTACGATCCGTGAGCGCGACGGTGGCACTTTCAGCGCCAACGTCATCCCATACGATACAGAGGCCGACGAGCCGGCTTTCGCTCAGCGCCCCTTAGAAGGGAAAGCCCCTGTCGTCATCGTCTCGGGCATGGCACTATTGTCTGAGGTCGGCGGCATTTTAGCCATAGAGCATCGCGACTAATATAGGATAACCCTTCGCCCTTATGTCTTCTGTGGTTTTTTGCGCGCTGCAGGAAAGAGGATGTTGTTTAAGATGAGGCGATAGCCCGGAGAGTTGGGGTGCAACGCCAAATCGGTAGGTGGGTCGCCCACATAGTGGCGATAGTCTTCGGGATCGTGTCCGCCGTAAAAAGTGAAGAACCCCCTCCCGTAAGTACTGTGGATATAACGCGCCTCGCCCTCCGCCTTGTTCTCACCCATAATGAGGACATGAGGCTTTATCGTGCTCTTAATAAAGGCGGTGCTTTGACCCATAAAGCCTTTCACTGTTCGGGTGTGGTTTTGAGTAAGCATGGTGGGAATAGGGTCCCACTTAGCGGAAAAATCGAATAGAGTAAAATAGTCCTGTTCTGGGTTGACGTTTCGCGAAAAGTTGTTGTCTATGGTAGAGTGCTCGTACGTCAGCGGGTCCTTGATCAGCTGGAAATTGTGGAAGGCCATTGTCTTCGAAAAGTCCAGCTTCTGTTGAGCATTGGGGTCAGCTGGGTCGCCATCGTACATCTCAGCGCAAATATCCACGCCTTCGGCGGCCAGCGCGATGTCGTAGGTGTCGGTAGCCGAACACATGGCAAACATAAACCCGCCACCGGCGACGTATTCGGCGATTTTTTTGGCAACAGCTAATTTGAGGTGGCTGACCTTTTTAAAGCCATTCTCGCGCGCCAGATTTTCCATGTGGCGCACATGCTCTCGATACCACGGTTGGTTGGCATGGCTGGCGTAAAACTTGCCATATTGGCCGGTGAAGTCTTCGTGGTGCAAATGCAGCCAGTCGTATAAAGGCAATTTGTTGGCGAGCACCTCCGTATCGTATACGACGTCGTAGGGTATCTCTGCATACGTGAGCACAAGAGTGACGGCATCGTCCCAGGGCTGAATGGTTTCACCGCGCTCGTTCTTATCGGGCGAATACACGGCAATGCGCGGCGCCTTTTCCAACTTTATGACATCCATGTTGACTTCTGGATTGAGGATCTCCTCCTGGATGTGGGCAAATTGAGCATCGGCAATGATCTCGTAGCTGACACCGCGCACCTTGCATTCGCGCTCAAAAGCGCTGGCATACGGAAAGGCAAAACTGCCGCCTCGATAGTTCAGCAGCCAATACGCCTCCACTCCTTGGGATAGAACCCAGTACGTGATGCCGTAGGCTTTTAAATGGTTCTTTTGGCTCGCTTCATCCATCGGCAGCAGGATATATGCCGCTCGGATTTGGCCCAGCAGGATCATCAAAAGACATCCCGCAAGCACTGTGCGTCGGAATACCATAGGGAAACGCTTTTTGTACAATATATGAGTAAAACGAAGGAAGGCTTAAAAAGATTTTTCTCTATACCAATTGTTTAAGATGCACGTTTTCAGGGGAAGGCCTTGTAGGGAGCAGACCTCAGAACGACGCAGACGGATTGAGGGTGTAAGAAAGCCCTATTCCTGCGGTGTAGTACCAGTCTTTGCGCTTAGGGTTGCCATTGGCGCTGACGCCATCTAAGAGGTCGGTCGGCGCTGGACGCGCATCGGCCTCTACGCTGAAAGTTACGCGATCCGACATGACCCAGCGCAATCCGAGGCCAAAGGGCAATACCAGCGCAGTGTGTTGGTTGCGCCCTCCTTCCGGTAGGGGCTCTCGCTCATAGCGAGGGCGATCGCTCTCCGGGCCGTAGTAGGTCACCTGAGGAGAGAACCAAGCTAGCCCTGCGCCCACTCGCACGTAAGGAATAAAATAGTACGTCTGGTTCTTACCAATAGGTTCGTAGACGATGTTGGCCAGCAACAACTCTATTTGCCCGCAAAGCTCTATCAGCGTGCTTTGGAACCGAAAGCTCCGGTTACTGTTGGGCGGATTGAACCGATCGTCGCCAGCCAATAACAGCGCATTCAGGCCGCTGCGGAACTGAAACGCTTTGCTCAAATGGTAGCGAGCAAAGAGACCAGCTCCTCCGCGCATGTTGCTCATACTAATGTGGTCGGGCGCCAGATCGCCTGAGTAGTTCGTGCCGTACAAGGCCAAACCTATCTCCCAAATGGAGGCCGCTCTTTGGGAAAACAGCGCATATGCGCCAATAAGAAAAATACACCAACTAAAGAATGCCCGCTGCAGTGCCTTTGTCATGATATTGAGGTATTAGATCATGCTGTAGACAGCTAAAGTAGGTTGAGGCTTAAGAAATTGCACTGAGACGACAAAATTTATCTCTCGCTTATGACCTGTGCCGATCGCAGAGAAAAGCATTCAAAACTCAATCAAGAACGCCCTTTAGTACCATGCGGTGCTAAAGGGCGCGCAATTAAAAAGTATATTCAAGACTTAGTATACCGTTATCTTAATCGCCTTGACAAAAGCACCCGACTGAATGATGCCTGTATACAAACCGGGAGATAGGTTCGCATAGGCCATCGTATGTTGCACTTGTCCATCGACCACAGGCAGTAGCTGGCGATCCAGCAAGCGCCCATCGGGGTAGAAGAGCGAGAAGACCACTTCTTCTGCGGCCTGCTTTCCACTCAGCATGAGGGTAAACGTTCCCTTGTTAGGGTTAGGAACGACGCGGCAGAGCAAGTTTTCTTTAACATCCTCATGGGTGTTTGTCACACAAATAGTTTCCTGAACAGTGTCGGCATGGCATTCATCCCGAGCAATTAGGGTCACTAAATAACACTCCTTGGTCGTGTAAGTGTGCGTGGGGTTTGTAGCAATACTCCTCGTGCTATCGCCAAAGTCCCACTCGTACGAAAGCGCATTGGAAGAGTTGTTCTCAAAGACTACGGTCAGCCCTTGCTTGACGTAGGAAAACTTCGCCTCAGGCCAAGTAATAGCAATGGTATCGGACAGACCCGAGCAGCCAAAAGCATCTGTTATTTTGACGTGGTATCTCCCTGCCTGGGTAGGTTTGTAAATGCCTCCTGTGGCTCCTGGGATGGCCAGACCATCTCGATACCACTGGTAAGATAGCCCGGGGACGGAGAAAGTCGCTGAAAACGCGCAGTTTTGATAGTTTAACCGAATATCGCCCAATTCGGGAGGGAGCAGCAGCATATCCCAGCCGAATATGGACTCAGGCACATTGCCTAATACAGCTATTCGCCCAAAGGGCACTTCGATGACACTACTCAGACCCACCGTTATTGTCGTATCGTTAATCACAAAACCCGGCTGCAAAGTTGACCCAACCTCCAAAACGCCCAACAGTAGTGCCGTAGGGAAGCCCGAGGAGGGCATCGTCCTACCTGCAGCGACGACTGCGCCGGGGAAATCCTTAGCACCAATGGCATCCCCAAGCTCTTGTCGGTTGGGAAGTGGCACAAGGAGTGTATCTAGAGGCGATCCGTCTGGCCCTAATAGGAAAAATACAGCGTCTGTGAGGCTATCCACAGCATTAGGATGGTGTACTGCGCTACATACGATGGTATTAAGTGAGCCGGAAAGAGAGCTTGGCAGTGCTCGAGCCGCCTCGAAAAGGCCATACGGCTGCTTTCGAGTGTGGGCATAGACGTGTTCCCAGATAACCTGCCCATCTGCATCTACCTTTAGAGTTACCAGCTTGCTGGAGATGAAGGCATTGGAATTGAAGATATTGCCAGTATAGGCCGAAAAAGAAAGCAGATATTTATTCGCTCCTACTTTCGTAAGGCGAGGACGGTAGTCTACGCCATAATCATATATGGAAAAGTTTGTACCAACAGGCTGGAGGGTATTGGGGTCTACGCGAACTAAAAAGATGTCAGTAAAATTTAGGGAAAAGCCCTTTATCTCACCGGCAACTAAAAGGTCGCCGTTTGGAGCCAATGCTGCCGAATATCCCCAAGACTCCTTTCCCGACAGCTGAAAAATCCGAAAGCCCAGCTCTTTTAAATTAGGATCTGTCTTCAAAAGAGCAATATACTTAAGGGTTGTAGAGTCGTTCACCCTCAGTACAGCTTGACCTACGGCGACAATGCTCTTATCGGGCATCTCAGTAGCCTCGTATAAAATCAGCTGCTCTAAAGAGTCGATCTTCGAAAGGGTGGCTAGCACTCTACCGTCGCACGTGACTTTGTACAGTACACTCTTATTGGCCGAAGTACCAACAACTATGAAAGTACCATCGCTGTGCAGAAATAAGCCCCGGCTCTGCTCCACTACGCCGGGGTTTCCTAAGATGATTTGGCCGTAAGCACACCAACCCCATGCTATCAAATGCAAGGTAAATAGACTGTACCTCATAGCGGCAAGATATGATTGGTTACGGTTAAATTTGCTATTTTTACAGGATTTCTCGAAAAAGTTATTTCTCTGCAGGCGAACTTGCCTCGACATTTGCTCTAAGACCCTCGACCGCGCTCAGGCGGCACTCAAGAAGTACTTTGGATACACGGCGTTTCGCCCCCTTCAGGCGGAGGTAATTCAGAACGTTTACGATGGAAGCGACGTATTAGTGCTCATGCCGACGGGTGGGGGCAAGAGCCTTTGCTATCAAATTCCTGCCGTTACCTTGGAAGGAGTATCGGTTGTCATAAGCCCCCTGATCGCGCTTATGAGAGATCAGGTGACGGCGCTCGTCGCCAACGGCATCCCCGCAGCTTTTCTCAACAGCACGCTGACTGTTGAGCAAGTCTATGCGGTGGAGCAATCCCTGTTGAAGAGGCACATTAAACTGCTCTACGTCAGCCCAGAAAAAATGGTGAGCCCTGGTTTTCGCCGGCTGCTGGAGCATTTTAAGGTGAGCTTATTTGCTGCAGATGAAGCGCACTGCATATCGGTGTGGGGGGCACGATTTTCGATCCGAGTACACCCAGTTGCAGTTTCTTAAGGAGCGCTTTCCCCACACGCCCGTGCTGGCGCTGATGGCTACGGCCGACAAACTAACCCGCTGCGATATCGTAAACCAGCTGGCTCTTCGCGACCCGAAGGTTTTTATTGCCTCCTTTAATCGCCCCAACATTCGCCTGACGATGTTCCCCGGGCAGCAGCGCCTCAAACAGATTGTCCAGTTCTTGCAGGCCCATCCGAACCAACCGGGGATCATCTACTACACAGCGCGCAAGACCTGCGAGCTATTGGCCGAAAAGTTGAAAGCGCGCGGCTTTCGAGCAGCGTGCTTTCCTGCGGAGCTTCCCCCGGAAAGGCGCCATCAAGTGCAAGATGACTTTATCTACGACCGAACCCTTATCGTATGCGCTACGGTGGCTTTTGGCATGGGCATCGACAAGAGCAACGTTCGTTTTGTTATCCACTACAACCTACTGCGGAACGTAGAGAGCTACTATCACAAGAGATAGGGCGGTGTGGCCGCGACGACATGCCCGCTGAAGCGATCTTGTTCTACAGCTATGGCGATGTGGTCACCTACCGCAAGATGTTTCTGCGAGATGCGGTAGACGAAGAGCACACGAGGAATAAACTCGAAAAGCTCGAGCGCATGTATGCCATGACCCAGTCGCCCGTATGTCGGCGCAAGATGATACTGGTCTATTTTGGCGAGAGTTATCCGGACTCCTGTGGCAACTGCGACGTATGCGTGCGCCCGCCGCGCCGCTTTGACGGCACCATCGCCGCGCAAAAAGCGCTCTCGGCACTCAAGCACACAGGAGAGCGCATCGGTATGCATCTACTTGTGGACATCTTGCGCGGCAGCCGCCAACACGACATACTCGCGTATGGCTACCATCAGATTAAAACTTATGGCGCAGGCATGGAGTACAGTCGAGAGGAATGGCTGTTTTTGATATCCCAAATGCTGCACATGGGCCTGATGGAGACGGCTTACGGCGAGAATAATGTGCTTCGCGTGACGGAAGAGGGCTATCGAGTGCTTTTTGAAGGCCAGAAAGTGATGCTTGCTTTGCCTCCAGAGCGGGTAAGCCAAACAGTTTCCTCTCTAGCGGTTGGAGAAAGAAGCTCTGAAGAGCAGCGCCGAGAAGAGCTGTTCCAGCGATTGCGCGAGTTGCGCCGTCGAATAGCTTTACGGCAAGGGCTCCCGCCCTATGTCGTCTTTCACGATACGGTCTTGGAGGAAATGGCTCGCCGCTGCCCGCTTTTCGCCTTTGACTTGTATACAATCAGAGGGATTGGCGAGCGCACAATGGAGCAGTTTGGAGCAGCTTTTCTCCAAGAGATACGCACTTTTGCCTTAGAGAAACACGCCCAAGGAGAGCACTTTCCGGGCATCGGCTGCATTCAAACCCTGCCACTCTTTCAGCAGGGGCATACGGTAGAAGAGATCGCTGAGCAGCGGAAGCTGCAAACTAGTGCGGTTCTTAACCATCTGATGGCCTCGTATGAGCGCGGGGAGGCTATCGATATAAGTCTGTGGCTTACCGAAGAGGCTCGCTTCGATATTGAAAGGGTTCTAACGTCGTCGTCGGAACCGTTTGCCTTAGCCGATATCTACGAGCGCACGGGGGAGCGGTATACCTACGACCAAATCCGCTGGGCGATTGCCGACTATCGCCGGCGACAGCACCGCTTGGGTTGAGGCATTTATCGCTTCTCTTAGGTGCTACGGAGCGCGTCCGGAGCGATCGATGACGGTGGCTGAGGCCTGTTGGGTGCTGTACAGCCAAATGTCCTGCACGTTCACATGCGGTGGCCGAGTGGCGATAAAGTAGATGGCTTCGGCCACATCGGTTGCTTTCAGCGGCTGAAAGTCGTTGTAAATCTGAGCGCGCTCGACGTCGCCATCAAACCGAGTGAGGGCAAACTCCGTGTCCTCCGTATGCCCGGGACTAACCTGGCTGACGCGAATGCCATATGCGTGCAAATCGAACCGCATGCCGCGTGTGAGGGCCTCGACGGCGAATTTGGTAGCGCAGTACACGTTGCCGTTGGGGTATACTTCTTTTCCCGCGCTGGAACTGACGTTAATGATGTGGCCGCGCCGCCGACGCACCATACCCGGAGCAACGGCGCGGGTCATGTACAGCAAGCCCTTGATGTTGGTATCGATCATGGCTTCCCAGTGGTCGAGACGCCCTTCGTGGATCGGCGCTAATCCCTTAGCTAAGCCCGCATTGTTGATAAGCACATCGATGGCTGCCCATTCTTCGGGCAGGTGCTCTACTTGGGTCGTCACCTCAGCGGCCTGGCGCACGTCGAGGGGTAAAGGGAGCACTTGCGCTTTCGGGTATGCCGCCAAAAGGCGCTCGCGCAGCGCTTCTAAGCGCTCAGCGCGCCTTCCGACAGCAATAATGCGATGCCCATGTCGAGCAAACACCTCCGCTGTAGCCAAGCCAATGCCGGAGGTCGCACCTGTAATGAGTACGGTCAGTGTTTGCACAGGAGCGAAGGCTGGGCGTTCTTCGGTCGTCGCGGTTGCCGCTACTGCAGCCGACTTGGCCTCTTCTTCGGGTGGGAGTTGAAAAAAGGCGTCGCGCTCTTCGGAGAGGAGTTTTGGGTCGAGAGTACCCGCATGTCGGTACAATTCGTGGGCTTGCTTGGCGTCGCCGGCTTCGTGGGCAAGATAGGCTAGTGCCAGCCAAGATTCGGCGTGGTCGGGATGCCTCATTACCGCCGTGCCCAATACCTGGCGGGCGCGTTCGCTTTGCCCTAAGCGGTTGCGCAAGAGCTCAGCCATCTGGTAGTGCAGTGCAGGATCGTTTGGCTCAGCAGCCAAAGCTTGCTCGATATAGTGGAGGGCTGCTTCGCCGTAATCTTCCGCCATGTGTTCTGCCGACAACAGCGCTAGTTTGCGGTATATGTCGGGGTAGTTAGGGTTTAGGTCGGTGACCCGATCCCAGCAGTACTTGGCCAGCAGATAGTCGCCTTTTGCCAAGGCATTATCGCCCATGGCGTTGTAGGCATCCGCTTCGGTGGGTGCATAGCCGTTGGAAGGCGCGGAGGGTTCTGGTGTTGGTGGAATAGGAGTGGGTTCTGGCTCAGGCACGATAGGCTGCGGCATGAGCGTAACGCGGGCGCGGTGATACTCGGCTTGCGCAATAGCGTGATGCGGGTGCTGTCGAGCTATCTCACTGAGCATTTCCAGTCCGCGTTCGGCATAGCCCTTTTCAATCCAGTACCAGGCCTGGCGGATGCTTTGCCGGATCAGCTCTTCCGGGTCAGGCTCGGGTGCGGCAACGGGTTGTCCTGTGGCAGAAGGTACCGATGCTTGTTCAGGCTCCTCAAGGGGGCGTGGTACCAGCAGGTCGCTTAAGACGGGTGGCGCTGTCGCGGCCGACAGTTCGAAGACCACCTTAGGAGCACTCAATGGCGGCGCCTCAGTATCGAGTTCGGCTAGCTGCTGATACACCTCTCGCTCTGACGATAAGCCAAAGTGCCTAAAAAACAGCGCATACCGGTCTTCCGTGAAGGCTTCCCACCGAACGTATCCGCCGTTACGCAGGGCAGAGAACAGCTCTCCTACCTCATTAGCAATCAGGCGGTACATCTCCATCTCTCGGTCGTACACCTCTCGATGTTCTAAGTCTACTTCGCGCAACCGGTCGGTACTCTTCAAAAAGACATCCTGCCAATAGTTCATGTACTTGATGGCATCCCCCACGCGCTCGAATTGGGTAGGCACAAGTCGATACGTGCCGTCTGCTTGTCGTTCTCGCCCATCTGCTACTACGGTGAGGAGCTGTCCTTTTGCCGTGAGCGTCCGGTACATGTCCCAAGCGCCGGCCATGCATCGAGGGTCTCTCAAAAAGTTATCGGTAAGCAGCCATATCGACGGGCCGACAATGCCTGCGGCTCGCTTTGTCAAGCTCCCTGGGGTATCCCTCTCTTCGGGGGTATGGTGTTCAAAAGCGATGCCGGCCCGCCCAATATCTTCGGTCAGCCGGTTCGCCAGGTCGCGATTCTCCGAGGCGTATATCAAATGTACGGTGGTCATGGTATGATACAATTAGATGAGTAAAGATTTATACTGCTATTCCCTGTGGTCGAGCCATTCTTGAAAGCGCCGGGCGTTGACCAAATGAGCCGCATATGTGGCGGCAAAAGCATGTCGGCCGGAGCTATCTGGGCGAGCGCAAAAAAAGAGATAGTTGTGCTTGGGTGCGTTCAACACGGCATCAATGCTGTTGATAGAGGCCATGCTGATGGGGCCGGGTGGTAGACCCGTATGTAAATAGGTATTGTAGGGCGAGTCGAAGGTCGTATGGTAATAGGTGACGCGTCGAGCGTTGAAATCGCGTGTGGCAAAAATACAGGTAGGATCTGCCTGTAGCGGCATGCCGCTGCGGAGTCGGTTTAGATACACGCCGGCAATGGCGGGGCGCTCGTCGGCGATGTTGGACTCTCGCTCTACGATAGAGGCCAGCGTGTAGACCTCTTGAGGGGAGAGCCCTAACCGTTGCGCTTTTTCCAGGCGGCGGTTTTTCGCCCAGAAAGCTCGGTTTTCCCGCACCATTCGCTTTAAGAAGGTTTTGGGGTCGGTGTTCCAGAAGAATTCGTATGTGTTAGGGATAAACAACGCTAGCAAGGTTTGTGGAGAGTAACCCAGTTCGCCGAGGAATTGTTCGTCGGCAAAAACTGCGGCGAAGGCTGCGGAGTCGGGTTCCAAAAAGCGCGCCACGTTAGCTGCGATGTCTTCCGGCAGACGCTCTACGTTAAGCACTACCCTGACGGGGGCCTGCTTGCCCGATCGCAAGTGTTGGATGAGGCGGCGATTGCTCCAGCCCGGAGTGATCTCATAGCGTCCAGCCGGCATAACCGCTCGGCGGTAATTCATCTTTTCCGCCAACCAGATGAAGCTTTCGCGATCGGTCAGAAAGCCACCTTCCATTAGGCTATCCACTACCTGCTCGAAGCGCGCTCCTGTAGGAATGTACAAATACCGTTTGGATATGTCTCGAGGCACCCCCGTAAAGTAAATGGCCTTGATTGGCTTCCACAGCACAACGAGACCTATGACTAAGGTAATGAGAGCAGCTACTCCGAGAGTCCTTTTTCCAATGCGCATAGCCCTATGAGCTCATGAAAACAGCGCCTTGCGGCAACGCAAAGAACGAAAAAGGCACCTTGTCCATTGGACAGCGCTGGCGACAAAATTTTGGAACGCAAAAGACACAAGAGCTATCTGTTTTTTCGTTTCATGCCCGCTGTTTTGGCTTTTGCTGCAATTTAGAACAAACATCGTACCTTTGCGCCCCATGAAAAAGGCTTTTTTGCTGTTGCTGCTTTTAGGCTGTTGGGCCTGCAAGAGCGAGTTTGAACGCGTTCGAACGAGTGGCGACACGGAGCTGATTTTGAAAAAAGCCTACGAGTACTACGAAAAGAAGGACTATCAGCGCTCTCAGGGCCTTTTTGATTTAGTACTCAGCTCCCTGCGTGGCGGAAAGGAAGCCGAAAAAGCCTACTTCTATCACGCCTATACCTATTATTACTTGAAGCAGTACACGCTGGCAGCGTACTACTTTAAAAACTTTGCCAACACGTTCACGACCTCGGCGTATCGGGAAGAGGCCACTTTCATGATGGCCTATTCGAATTACCTCCTTTCGCCCTCGTTCCGCTTAGACCAAAGCAGCACGCGTCAGGCTATTGAAGATTTCCAGCTCTTCGCCAACTTCTATCCCCAAAGCAAACGAGTAGCCGACTGCAACAAGTACATCGATATCCTGCGGCGGAAGCTGGAGCAGAAGGCCTTTGCGGAAGGTGAACTGTATTTTAACTTGCGCCAATACCGCTCTTCGGTCATCTCTTTTGAAAACTTGCTGCGCGACTATCCGGAAAGCCCAGATGTCGAGCGCGTTCGATATCTGATTGCTAAGGCTTCCTTCCTGTTAAGTCAAAACAGCATCTTAGAAAAAAAACCGGAGCGTTATCAGGAGACGATTACGCGTTGCAACGACTTCTTGGAAAAGCACCCTTCCAGCAAGTACGGCAAAGAGGTGCGTCAGATGCTTCGCGCTTCGGAGCAGGAGATGCGCGCGGCAAAGAAGCGATTAGCTGTTTCTTAAAATAACACCATATACGGTATCTATGACTGAGATAAAACTAAAAGCCCAGGGCATCGACCCCAATGTGCAACCGCGCGATGTAGGCGAGCTGGTCAAGTCTACAGGAAACATTTATAAGAGCATAGCCATCATTAGTAAACGCGCAGCTCAGCTGAACAACGAGCTCAAGTGGGAAATTCAGCGAAAATTGGAGGAATTTGCCGTCCACAGCGACACTATTGAAGAAGTTCAAGAGAATAAGGAACAAATCGAAATTTCGCGTTTTTACGAGCGCCTGCCTAATCCGGCGCTGATCGCTACCCACGAGTTCTTGCGCAACGAGCTGCAGTGGCGCGAGCCGGGCCAGGCAGAAGAATAGGCGCTCTTTGCGTTTTTCATGAAAAAACTGGTCTTGGGCATCAGCGGCTCTATAGCCGCTTACAAGGCGGCACACCTCACGCGGCTCCTCGTAAAGGAGGGTATGCAGGTGCGCGTCTTGATGACGGAAGCGGCAACGGCTTTTGTGGCGCCCTTGACGCTGGCCACCTTATCGCGCCACCCGGTGCTCTCCTCGGTGCGTACAGAGGAGGCGTGGAACAACCACGTAGAGCTGGGCCTGTGGGCAGACGCTTATCTGATCGCCCCGGCAACGGCCAACACCTTGGCCAAGATGGCCCATGGCCTATGCGACAACATCCTGACCGCTGTGTACTTGTCGGCGCGTTGCCCTGTGTTTGTGGCTCCCGCCATGGATGTGGACATGTGGCACCATCCGGCCACGCAAGCTAACGTAAAGCGCCTGATAAACGACGGCGTACATGTCCTTCCGGTCGAGTACGGCGAGCTGGCCAGTGGCCTGGTCGGCGAAGGACGTATGGCAGAGCCGGAGACCATCGTGCAATATTTGCGCGCATTTGACCGCCAGGGCAGTTCCTTAGCGGGAAAAAAGGCGTTGGTAACTGCCGGTCCTACGCACGAGGCCATCGATCCCGTACGCTTTATCGGTAACCACTCCACAGGCAAAATGGGCATTGCCGTAGCAGAAGCGCTGGCGCGCCGCGGCGCAAAGGTAGTGCTGGTCTTGGGCCCTACTTCCTTTAGACCCACTCATCCCAACGTAGAAGTGGTGCCGGCTGTCTCTGCCCAGGATATGTACGAGGTCTGCGCCGCGCACTTCCCCACCGCACACATTGCCGTGTTGGCCGCTGCTGTAGCCGACTATCGGCCGGAGCGCGTAGCGCCTTCCAAGATAAAGAAGCAAGGCAAATCCGTGAACCTCTCCTTAGTGGAGACCGTTGACATCGCCGAACAATTAGGGCGCCAAAAGCGCACCGACCAATTGCTGGTGGGCTTTGCCCTGGAAACCGACGATGAGGAAAACCACGCCTGGGCTAAGTTGCAGAAGAAAAACTTTGACTTTATCGTCCTCAACTCGCTCCGCCACGCTGGGGCGGGCTTTGGCTGCGATACCAACCGCATTACTATCTTACGCCGCGACGGCAGCCAAACGGCCTTCGACCTCAAGCCCAAGACAGCCGTAGGTGAAGATATCGCACAGGAAATTGTTCGCTGGGTAAACCCCGAAGAGACCCATAACGTCAGTAGCTCAATGCAAGTCGATAGGCTATGAAACAGCTCGCATTTATTTTCGCTTTTGTTAGTGTACTTATACATACGGGGAGCCTTGCCCAGGGCGAGCTCAACTGCAACGTGCGCGTCAACACGCCTCAACTGCAACAAACCGACCGCCGCGTCTTCGATGAATTGGAAGTGTCGCTCCGCGAGTTTTTAAACAACACTAAATGGACGAACGACAACTTTGAACCGGGCGAGCGCATTAAGTGCAACTTCATCCTGACCATTCGAAGCGAACTGGGCAACAATACTTTTGAAGGGGAACTAGCGGTGCAGTCGGTGCGCCCAGTGTACGGCTCCATGTACGAGTCGCCCATGCTGTCGCACCTAGACAAACAGATCGTGTTTCAATACGAGCAGAACCAACCCATTCAGTTTCAGCCCGACGTAAATGACAATCCCAACTTACCCTCGCTCTTTGCCTTTTACGCTTATATCATTTTGGGCTTAGACTACGACTCTTTTTCGCTTTTTGGTGGAGACCCCTACTTCTTGCAGGCGCAACAGATCGTGACCAACATTCAAAATATGCCCAGCAATACGAGTCCGGGGTGGCGCCCTGCCGACGGCGGGGGCAACCGCAATCGGTATTGGCTCATTGAAAACTTGCTTAACCCGCGCGTTCGGCCTTATCGGGCAGCCATGTACACTTACCATCGAAAAGGCCTCGACTTGTTTGGCTCCGACGTTCAAACGGCCAAGAACAATATTCTACAAGCACTGGAGGAAGTAGACAAGGTCAACACCGCCTACTTTAACGCCATGATCGTGCAAGCGTTTGCCAACGCCAAAAAGGACGAGATCGTAGAGATGTGGAAGATAGGCGACCGGGCGCAGCGCGAGCGCGTTCAACAGATTATGATGCGGATTGACCCCCTCAACGCGCCTCGGTACCGCGAAATCGGCATTTAATCATGGATACGATTGTTAATATCGCCCAATTTCTGCTTAGCCTATCGCTGTTAATCCTCTTGCACGAAATGGGGCATTTTTTTCCCGCGCGTTGGTTTAAGACGCGGGTGGAAAAGTTTTACCTCTTCTTCGATGTAGCGCCTTTTCACGCCCTATGGAAGACGCGCAAAGGAGAGACGGAATACGGCATTGGCTGGCTGCCCTTAGGCGGATATGTGAAGATTGCCGGCATGGTGGATGAGAGCATGGATACGGAGAGCCTCAAGCAGCCTCCCAAACCGTGGGAGTTCCGCTCCAAACCGGCTTGGCAGCGCCTCATCATCATGATCGGTGGCGTTTCAGTCAATTTCCTGTTGGGCTTCGCCATCTTTGCCGGCCTTCTCTTTTTCTACGGAAAGTCGTATGTCCCCAACCATTCGCTGCGTTACGGATTGGCCTTCGACTCTGTGCTACTGGATATGGGATTCCGCCAAGGCGATGTGTTGCTGCGGATAGGTAATCGCTCCGTAGATCATGTGGATGCTGCCCTCTTTGTAGAGGAAGTCGTCCTCAACAATGCCCGCGAGGTGGTCGTACTTCGCCAGGGAGAACGCGTTACCTTTTCCTTGCCAGAAGGGGCTGCCGAGCGCTTAGTCCGCGAAAAAGTGGCTAAGAGCCTGCTCATGACGCCGCGCATCCCTTTCTATGTAGCCGAGGTGGCTCCAGGCAAGCCTGCCGAAGCGGCTGGAATACAGCCCGGCGACCGCATCCTCGCTTTTAATGGTCAACCTACCCTTTTCTACGATGAATTCGTGCCCTTGGCCCGAGCCAACAAGGGTAAGGCAGCGCAAATTCGCCTCCTGCGCGGCACAGATACCCTCGACGTCGCCCTGACGCTCACACCAGAAGGACTTATCGGTGTGCGCCCCAAGGTGGAAGGGCTTTACGACGTTCAACGCCAACCCTATAGCTTAGCTGCCGCACTCCCAGAAGGGGTACGCATGGGTATAGATTTCCTGAGTAATCAGCTCAAAGCCTTCGGCAAGATGTTCAGAGGCGAGCTGTCGGTGCAGGAAAACTTAGGCAGCATCATCAGCATCGGCAAGATGTACGGCACTACGTGGGATTGGGAGCGCTTTTGGACGCTCACGGCGTCGCTGAGCATCCTGCTGGCCTTCATGAACTTATTGCCCATCCCTGCTCTCGACGGCGGCTATGTGATGTTCCTCCTCTGGGAGGTGATCACGCGCCGAAAAGTGAGCGATCGCTTCATGGAAAAAGCCGTAACAGTGGGCTTCTTCCTGTTGCTCGGCCTCATGGTCTATGCCTTAGGTTTAGACCTATGGCGCCATGTTTTCCAACGCCTGTTTTGAGAAAAGACGACAGCACCATGAACTATTTTGAGTTCTACGGCCTGCCCGTTTCTTTTCGCTTAGACGAGGCGCTTCTGCGCCGCCGTTTTTACGACAACAGCCGAAAATATCACCCCGACCTCTATGCCACTGCTTCGCCATCAGAACAAGCTGCTGCACTGCAGCGCTCTACGTTCAACAACGAGGCTTTTCAGACCTTATCCGATCCCGACCGCCGCATGCGCTATATCCTGCAGCTGAAGGGGCTGCTCAACGAGGAAGAAAAGCAGCCTGTTCCTCAGGATTTTCTCCTAGAGATGATGGACATCAATGAGGCGCTAATGGAACTGGAGATGTCCTTCGACCCCGAACGACTGAAAGAGGTGATGTCCAGCGTGGCCAAATGGGAGCGCACCCTAGACGAACATATCGAACCCATATTGGAGCGCTACTCCGAAGATGGCGAGCATAGCCAAGAAGACTTGCTGCAAGTGCGCGATTATTTTTTGAAAAAAAGGTACTTGTTGCGCATACGGGAAAAGCTCGCTACCTTTGCCACACAAAGAGACTAATGGCGCGGGAATGGCGGAATGGTAGACGCGCTGGTCTCAAACACCAGTGACCGCAAGGTCATGCGAGTTCGAGTCTCGCTTCCCGCACTCTCGACAGCATATCGCCGCTCGCGCGCATATGCTGTCTTTTTTTTCGGTTTATGGCGCTAATTGTCACGCAGGACGGGTCGCATTCCATCTATTCTGAGCGCTATGGAGTGACCTATCACTCGAAGTATGGCGCGCTGACGGAGTCGCGACACGTGTTTATTGAGGCGGGCTTGCGGTTCAAGGCGGCGCTGCAAAACCACGTCGCTATCTTAGAAGTGGGCTTTGGCACGGGGTTAAACGCCTTTCTCTCTTGGTTGGAGGCTGAGCGCCGCCA
This sequence comes from Lewinellaceae bacterium, assembly GCA_037445225.1. Taxonomy (GTDB): domain Bacteria; phylum Bacteroidota; class Bacteroidia; order Chitinophagales; family Saprospiraceae; genus M3007. Next base: position 68,272 of record JBBIKW010000002.1, read on the forward strand.
ACTCGTGGTGCGCTACACTGCGCTGGAGCCTCAGCCGCTGCCGATAGAAACGGCCGAAATGTTTAATTATGCAGATTGCCTCGGCCTTTCTGAGCGTCGAGAGGCCTTTCGCCGTCTGCACACGTGCACTTGGGAGCGCTGGGTTCGCCTGTCGGCGTATTTTCATCTGCGCAAGAAAAGTATCCCGGTACAGGCTTACCGCGTCGCTTCTGCCTTCGACGTAATCTATTTCGATGCTTTTGCTCCCCAGGCTCAGCCTGAAATGTGGACGGAAGCTGTCCTTCGCGCGATGTATCGCGCTTTGCGTCCAGAAGGGCTTTTGGTGACGTATTGCGCCAAGGGAGAGGTAAAGCGAACCCTTCGGGCGGTGGGTTTTAGTGTAGAGCGCTTGCCCGGGCCTCCCGGTAAGCGCGAGATGACGCGGGCTTGGAAGGACAGCTAAACCAATTGGGAGCGACACAGTGCCTGGATGCGGCGAAGGGCTGCTTTTGTTCGCCTTTCTAAAGGGCCACACAGTACCTCATAGGAGGCGCGGTACTCTTGGAGGAGTTGCTCGTACCAGCGGAAGAGCGCTTCGCGCTCGTTGGGATGCTCGCGCAGCGGGTCGGGCTGCCATGGAAAGTCGGGAGCGCATAAAAAGTAGTAGTGAGCAGGCTCTGTTTTGGGATAGCCCTGCTGCCAGCACCACTGGCCGACCGCTGGGGTGCCAAATCGGTAGTGTTCCCAGACGTGCAACACGGTCCAGTCGGTGTCGCAAAGCAGGACGGTCGGTGCCTGTCGAGCAAACCACTGTTCCCAAGCCCACTGGCCGCGACCGATGGCGATAAGGTCGGCGCGCTGATAGGGTCGGTTCAGATGGGCTACGTAGTAGCGAGCAAATTCGGGCACCCATGGCAGTCGCAACTGCTGCGCCAGTCGTTCGGCAAGTACAGTCTTTCCGGTGCTCTCTGGCCCTGTGAAAACTATTTTGATCAATATCCCCTACTTTCGAATAATCGTGGTGTCCCGGTCGTATACTAGGCAGGTAAAAATACCCATAGGATTAGCCGATCCGCTCACATTGCTCTTGATGCGCGCCGGCTGCGCAAAGGGGTTTTGGTTGCCGAAGACCGCTAGCTGGACGCTCTCCAAGTAGTCGTAGTAATCTCTGGGAATGTGGAAGATGGTGTTAAAGACCGTATCCCCTTGGCGCAGCTCGTAGGCAGTACCAAAGGCGATTACCTCCGTCTGGGCAATGCGGTCGGTCGCCAAAAAGTCCTGGTCGGGAAGACTATCCAATGTGCTGTAGTTGAGTAGACGGCGATAGAAATTTTCCGTTGTCGGGTCGTCTGTTATGTACGTCAAGATACGCGCTAATGTGTCGCGTTCCGAGTTCCATTCCACCCGTATGCTATCGATAAGCACTTTAGGCAACATCACCGTGCGCCCTTCAATTTCTTTGCCGTCGGGCAAAACGATGCGCAGCCTATATTCAACACCCGGCGTCTCGGGAGCAACGTGCTTTCCCACGTAGTTGAAGACCTTTAGCGGCGGAAAGTCAATTGACAGGGTGTTTGCCAGCGTATCTACCCTATCTGCGTAGGCGATAGTGACGAAGGCGCCCTCGATAAGCGTTCGGCTGAGGAAAGTGGAGTCCAGACCAAAAGGATCGAAAAAACTGTAGCTGCGCGTCAACAGTAGGCGAAACGGCTTGCCGGGCTCTACGTAGCATTCCACTACGGGCTGGCTATCGTATTCCGGAAGGACGAGGTCGATCTCTTTTTCTAAGTTGCATGCACCAAAGACGGCAGCTATGCCTAAAAACAGCCAAAGAAAGGGGTATTTCACGGCGTTAAAATTTTTGTCGGTTAAAACTTGAAATTCCACGTCACAGACGGCAGGATAGGGAACAGCGACACCTGCTTGGCGCGAATAGCAGTGGGTACTTGGATGGACTGGCCATCTTGGCCAATCCGCTGGAATTGGGGTTCTAAGAAGATGAAGAAGGGGTTGCGTCGGTCGGTCGCGTTGTAGATACTGATCGTGAGGTCTTGTTCGCTGCGGCGGGTTTTCCACCGGTATATCACGCCTACATCCAGACGCATGTAGGCCGGGTATCGGAAAGTGTTGCGGTCGCCGTAAATGGGCACCACTGTCTGGAAGGGAGCGCCGCTGACATCCTGAAAAGTGTATCGCCCCAGAGGCAACCACGCCATATATCCGGAAGTGTACACCCAAGATGCCGTGAGCTGCCATCGGCGCGACACCTCGTACAAGGCGACAACGGTCAGGTTGTGGCGCGTGTCAAAACGCGGCGGAAAGTAGGCACCGCCGTTGATGTCCGCAAATTCGCCGCGGCGCACCCAGGCTAAGGTGTAGCCTATCCACCCTGTGAGCGCTCCCTCTCGCTTTTCTATTTCGAGCTCTAAAGGACTAAAGGCGTAGCCCTTTCCTACCGTGAGCTCGTCCTCCAAATTGTTGTTGCCAAACAGCTCAGCACCGTCAATGAAATCCACCTGGTTTTGAAGCCACTTATACCAACCCTCCCACGTGATGAGCCACTTCCCGCGGTACAGGTACTGAAACCCCACTGCAATTTGATCGCTCACCTGTGGGCGGATACCCTCTGTGCTCGGATACCAAATATCGGTCGGCAGAGAAAGGCCGCTGTTGGCTAAGAGATGAACGTACTGGTTCATCCGCGCATAGGAGCCTTTTACCGACCAGCCATTGGCCAAGGTGTAGTTGGCGGCGATGCGCGGCTCAAGGTTGACATAGGTGGCAGGGCCATTACGCCAACCCGACAGGCGCAGGCCGTAGTTAACCTTTAATCTATCGGCGGCGCTCCAGTCGTCGGCAAAATACAGGGCGTATTCTGAGCCGTTGAAGTCTTGCCCCGACTCAAAATTGATCCGCCCATCATCGCTGCCGAATTTGAGGCGGGCCACGCGAAACTCGTGGTAAGTGATGTTGCCGCCAAACCGAATAGCGTGCCGATTATCGGGCTGATAGTAAAAGTCCAGCTTGGCGTTGGCATCGATCACGTTCGATCCCAAAGAGAAAGAGAACCCTTGGAGCTGGTTGCGGATGCGGTATCGATAATCTGAAAAAGTGAAAGTGGCATTAGAAAACAGCTTGGGGTTATAAACGTGGTTCCAGCGCGCCGTGCCGCTGGCATTCCCCCAGTCGAAGAGAAAGTCGAACGTTTGGTTTCGAAACAGGAAAACGTCGCGCCCAAAGTAGCCGCTCAGGAATAGGCGGTCGCGCTCCGACAAGGTGAAATTGACCTTCGTATTTAGGTCGTAGAAGAAATAGTCGGGTATAGGATTATAGTCCGGATTTCCAGCGTTGGCGCGGTTGATGCCGCGCGTAATCAAGTCGGCATACGTGCGGCGGCCGCTTATGATGAACGACGATTTCTCGCGTTGGATAGGCCCCTCTATCGTCAGTCGGCTCGCAATGAGCCCAATGCCGCCCGTAGCGTCGAATTCCTTGTTGTTGCCTTCGCGCAGGCGCACGTCGATAACCGAAGAAAGGCGTCCTCCGTATTGCGCGGGAAACCCTCCTTTATAGATCTTTACATCTTTTATGGCATCGGAGTTGAATGTACTGAAAAAGCCGAATAGGTGATTGGGATTGTACACTATTGCTTCATCTAATACGATTAGGTTTTGGTCGACTCCCCCACCTCGGACGAAAATGCCCGTAGTGCCCTCTGTCCCAGATGCAATGCCAGGCTTCAGTTGTAGAATTTTGAGGATGTCCACCTCCCCGAAGAGCGCCGGTACCGCCTTTGCCTCGCGTGCGTTGAGCGTAGTGATCGACATCTCCGTGCTTTTCAACTTGTCTTCCAAGGGATTGGAGGTGATAACCACCTCACCGAGCACCGATCCCTGCGGACGAAGGGCTACGTCGAGCGTAAACGTGCCGGGAACGGTGGCAATGCGTCGAAAGGCAGACTCGTAGCCCAGGTAGCTAAAGCGCAGCGTGACCGAGTCGTTTCGAGCAGGCAGGGAAAAAGAGTAAAAGCCGTATTCGTTGCTCACCTTACCTTGCTGCAGTCCCACCGCTTCGATCGTGACGCCAATGAGTAGCTCGCCGTTTTCAGCATCGGTAATGCGACCACTGATTACGGTTATCTGAGAAAGCAATGCTGGCGGAATTGCCCCTGACAGCAAGGCAACTAGGGCAAGTTGTCTCATAAAAATTTAGGCGGATTTAGTATGCCACTAAAACGCCAACATTTCGGAAGTGTTGAGCTACAAGACCCAACATCCGACCACTTCCGAAAAAATGCCGACCAATTGTCGGTAGACCTCGCCTCAGACGCAGAGGCTTGCCGACAGAGCGTTGGTACATCGGGAGGCAGTTATTGGAACAGCGACAGCTGCCATTCGCGGGCTTTTCCGCTTCCGGATGGCTGCAGGTCAGACGACGCAAGTCGCTCTCTGAGTCGAAAGGTTCTCCTCCTCTTCGAATCAGCTCCGCATTCCCTGAGGCGGGCCTTCCAGTTAGTCAGGACGAAGCACCCACAAACGTCCCACTCATGCACCCTGAGGCGTCTTTCTCTGCGCCTGCCTAGCCTATCCCATGGCGCAAATAAATTGGTTGCGCATCATGGCGTTGGGTTCAGAAGACCTTTCCGATGGTGGAAATTGCGAGAGGAAGAGGATGCTGCCTTCCCAGCGCGGATCGTTTAAGGGACTTTTCTCCTTAGGTAGGGCGCGTATGCCGAAGCTCAGCACGCAGGTCGTCGATCCAGCCGCTTCCAAAGCGCCGAGGTGGGCGGCGGTATCTATGCCCTTGGCGTAGCCAGAGACGACGGTGAAACCATTGCGGGCCGGTGTTTGGGCCACGGCCCGAGCTATTTGAAGCGCTTTTTCAGAAGCCTCCCGCGCACCGGCCACCGCGATATTCGGCTGTTGGAGTAGCCGCAGCGCTCCCTTAGCGTAGAGCAGAGGCGGCGCGTCCTACGGCATGTGCTGTCGCAAAAGGGTAAGGTAGGGCGGATCGTCCCATCCTATTACCCTGATACCTTCATCCTTCAAGGTCTCGTATGCCTCCCATTGCGCCGCTTCATCTGCAGGGCAAAGCGCAGAAAAGCGCGCCCGATGAAATCTGCCTCGGCCGATTTTAGGAAAGAGGCGCTCTAGCTCCTCGGCGAGGCACTCAAAAGTTTTCTCCAATGCCATGCCGCGTTTATCTGCCTCAGAGCGCAGGTAGTGTATGCTTCGAGGGCCAAAGCCCGGTGCGTTGACCAGCCTATATCATAAGAAGTTGCGGTCGTTCATCGCTTTGTGCGTGTTTTAGTGATGGTCAACGCGTATACCCATCCGGCTTGACCTTCTTCTCGGACAACCCGGTAGATAGCACAGAGGGTCGCTCCGGAGCGGTAAAGGTCGTCAAAGATAAGTACACGCCGCCCCCACAGCGCGCGCGGAGGCATCCAAAAGGCATCCTTTAAGATGTCTCGCCGTGTTGCGAGGTCCTCTATATCCTTTAGTGGAGCGGTATTTTTGGTCTTTTGAAGCACATCGAAATTTACGAAGATGCCTGTGCGCCGACCAATTTTGCGCGCCATCTCGTACACCGGCTGGAAGGGACGCGTCGTATCGGAGGGCGGCGCCGGGATGAGCACGTCTATACTCCCGTGCAGTTGGCGCTGCCGCAAGAAGTCCGCTACCGTTTCGGCAATAGCTTCCACTTAGGCTCTTTCTCCACGGTATTTGAGGCGATAAAGCGCTTGCGTTATGGGTGGTCGCTCAGTGTCCTACCCGCCTCCGAAGTTAAGTTGGCTACAAGTAGTATGCAAGTCCAGCGCCTATCCTTCCTGCCAAGGACCCGTCCAGCGGTTGTAGGTGAATGCAAAGCATGGCTGAATAAGTCCATGCGTTATATTCGACAAGTGTGCTCTTTTCTTTGCAGGCAATAGTCGTTAGGTTAAACTTTACTTAAAATGCGCTGTAAATATAGCACAGACGCTCTGTTCTCGGTTTGGAGATCGCTACTTTTGTCTGCAGTTTTCTGTTGAAAAAGGCCTCGTTCATGCGGCAGCAGTTCTTTATAGGTGGATGGCTCATCATCCTAGTGGGTTCTCTTCAAGCGCAACCGGCTGCTCAGAGCAATAAGAGTGGCTCAACGTTGATGCCATCGAGTATAGCGCCTAAGGGAGGACAACCCTCTGAAGTGGTTCGACCGGCACCGTCAGGGACCCCTAATCCACCGCGGTCGTTTGCTCCTCCTACCCCGTATTCTTCTCAGCGCCCTTTTCAAGGGAGGGCAGGTTTAGCTCCACTAGAGCCTTTTAGGAGACCGGTCGAACCTCCGCCTCGTCCAGCGGCATCAGAGCCTTATCGCCCAAATAGTTCACCTACTGCTCTGCCCGTCGCTGTTCAGTGGCTCTCCTTAGAAGAGGCGTTGGAACGCCAAAAAAAAGAAAAGCGCAAGGTATTCGTAGAGGTCTATACGGAATGGTGCGGTTGGTGTAAGCGATTGGATGCTACTACTTTTTCCGACTCTGCGGTGGCGCAGTATCTCAACGAGCAGTACTATCCAGTGAAATTTAACGCCGAGTTTGCAGGCGAAGTAGTGTTTCGCAATCAGGTGTACCGACCCGGTCGCGGCGACAAGCGCAGCTATCACGAATTGGCGATTGAGCTGTTAGATGGACGTTTAGGCTTTCCAACGTTGGTCTTTTTGGACGAAGAGCTCCAACTGATCCAGGCCGTACCGGGTTACCGCGAGGCCGACCAGCTGTTCATCATCCTCAATTATTTCGGCTCTAACAGCTACAAGACGACGCCGTGGGATGTCTACGAGCGCCGGTTTAACCAGTAATGCTGAGGTGGCAGGGAATGTGTTTGGTACGATCTTTCGCGTGACGACCTTTGGCGAGTCGCACGGCGTAGCGGTAGGATGCATCATCGACGGCTGCCCTGCAGGCTTACCTATCGACGAGGCCTTTCTTCAGCGAGAGATGGCGCGGCGGAGACCAGGACAGAGTGCTCTCGTGACTCAGCGCCGCGAACACGATCGCGTACAGGTGTTGAGTGGCGTCTTTCAAGGGCGGAGTACAGGAGCTCCTATCGCTTTGCTTATCCTCAATGAGGATGCTCGCCCTAGCGACTACGCGCATTTAGCCGATACTTTTCGGCCCAGCCATGCCGACTACACTTATGAAGCGAAGTACGGCCATCGCGACTATTGGGGAGGTGGGCGCAGTAGCGCGCGCGAAACGGCTGCGCGCGTGGCAGCCGGAGCTATTGCCAAACTTCTGCTGCGTGAACAAGGTATTACCGTTCAGGCCTACGTCAGTCAGGTCGGCGCTCTGGTTTTAGAAACACCATACTCAGTGTTGGATTTGGAACAGGCAGAAAGCAACGACGTGCGTTGTCCCGACGCCGCCATGGCTGAACAGATGGCGCAGCTTATCCGCCAAGTGCGCAAGGCCGGTGACACTGTCGGCGGCGTCGTCACCGGTGTGGTACGCGGCTGCCCTCCGGGTCTAGGTGAGCCAGTATTTGACAAACTGCATGCCGATTTGGCCAAGGCGATGCTGAGCATCCACGCGGCTAAAGGATTTGAATACGGCACCGGTTTTTCCAGCGCCTCGATGCTGGGTAGCCAGCACAACGATATATTTGTCGAGGAAGCCGGACAAATCCGCACCCAAACGAATCATTCCGGCGGCATTCAGGGCGGCATCTCTAACGGCATGGATATCTATTTTCGCGTAGCCTTCAAGCCTGTAGCCACTCTGCTGCGTGACCAACCCTCTGTAGACCGCTCGGGGAAGCCGGTAGTTATCCAAGGTAAAGGGCGTCACGACCCCTGCGTGGTGCCTCGTGCTGTTCCTATCGTAGAGGCTATGGCAGCACTGGTGTTGGCCGACCATCTCCTGCGGGCTCGCTGCAGTCGACTCTGAGTGCATCGGATATTGCAAAAAACGACGGATTTTTCCTAACTTTGTAGCGCCTTTTTGCACAACGATAAGCCTGTCGCTCGAAGCGGCAGGCTTTTTTTTCCAAAACCTAATCTCCTGGTGTATCATGGAAAAGAGCGCGAAAGAATCACCCACTCCAGCCAGCCATCCTGACAACGGAACAAACCCCTCGGCAAAAACAAAGCAGTGGAAAACCCTCCGCGGCGAGAACGCTTGGACAATGTTCAAGGTCATGTCGGAATTTGTCCAAGGATTTGAGGTGCTTAACCAGGTTGGCCCTTGTATCTCTATATTTGGCTCCGCTCGGACCAAACCCGGCACCTTCTATTATGAGTTGGCTACCAAAATTGCCATTCGCTTGGTGGAGGAGGGCTATGGCATCATTACAGGAGGAGGGCCAGGCATCATGGAAGCAGGTAATAAGGGGGCTTGGATGAAAAGCGGCACCTCTGTAGGGCTGAACATCAATCTGCCCTTCGAACAGAGCCACAACCCATTCATCGCACCGGCGCTGAACCTGAAACACCGCTACTTTTTCGTGCGCAAAGTCATGTTTGTCAAATACGCCCAGGGCTTCGTCGTCATGCCGGGCGGTTTTGGCACCTTGGATGAACTTTTCGAAGTACTGACCTTAGTGCAGACGAAAACCATCACGCCGGTGCCTATAGTCCTTGTTGGTACAGAATTTTGGTCGGGTTTAAAGGACTGGATCGTAGAGGTGATGCTCCAGCGCCACCACAACATCAGCCCCGAAGACCTCAACCTTTTTCACATTACCGACGAGGTAGAGGAGGTGGTGCGCATTATCAATGACTTTTACCTCCACGACAAGGAGCAGTTGTCGCCCAACTACACCTTGGAACAATAGAGGGCCGAATTGCAATACGGCAGTTCGGCCCCTTAGTGTGGCCGGAGACGAGTGGACACTACTGTGTCTTAATGAGGCGGAGGACATGCGTCGTTCCGTCGGCCATATGTAATCGCGCTAGATAGGTCCCAGCGGGAAGATGTTGCCCCAAGGTCAACTCGCCGGTATCCCCTTGAAGGCGGTATTTCTCTATGAGACGCCCTAACATATCCGATACTTCCACCCAGAGGGCAGGTCGAGGGGAGGAATACCGCATTTGAAAGGCGGAAGCAGACGGGTTGGGCCAAATTTGCCAAGAGATGCTTTCAGAGACCTCATCGACAGAGATGGTACCTGGAATCACCTCAAAGGCATCGATAGCTGCCTCTACCAAATGGCCCGGGTCGCTATCATAAGCAATGAAGTGTACCCGCATTTCGTCGGTCAACGCTAAATAGTTTTCCAGTCGAATCTCGCCGGAGGAGCGCCAGCTGCTCATAGAGACGGTATCCGTGCGGATCAGCGCAGTTTGGACTCCATTACTCAAGCGGACTTCTAGGCGGTCATTAGGAGTAGAATTTCCGCCGCGGTTAAAAAACCAGAAGAAGTACTTCATTACGGCACTTTGATAGTTGCCCAGACGCATAGGAGGCGAGGAAAGTGTTACACTGCCGTTGTCTACGTCATCGTTGCCAGCGCCGCCGCCGCCGTTCCCGGTTACATAACACTCTTCTCCGGCATCGAAATCGACGTCGGTACCGGGATTTGAAAGCGTATTTTGGAAAAAGGTGCCTACGGGTACGCCGCGTTCCCATAAGCCCGAACTTGCTGTGGCGGCTGTTGTCCATCCTAAATCGAGTTCAAAGTCGTCGTAGTAACCGGGCTCTAAAGCGATGGCGAGCGAACCGTTCGCTTCGACGGCAACGGTAGCATTTCGATACCCCCAGGTGCCTACTCGATAGGTCCCACTCATCACACAGCGAAGGTCAAATTGCCCGTCGGCATTCGTTTGCACTTCATAGGTCTCTGTCGCGCTGCGCAGTACTACGCGCTTATTGGCCAGCGGCGCGCCGCTAATTTTGTCCGTAACCCGGCCCTGCAGATCTACAGCGGAAAGGGGGTTTAGGGTGAGCTCTAGAAAAGATACCTTACCCGGCTCGAAGGCAACTTCCACGGTCGCGGTTTGGTAGCCGGGTTTGCTGACGGTGACGGTGAAGGTCCCAGGGGTAGGCTGCCCGCTTTTGAAGCTGCCGTCGGCACGGCTGATCTTTGTTGGGGCAATTACTGGGCTATGAATTTTAATTTCTGCGCCCGAAAGTGGTTGGTTATTGCAGCCGTCCCAAATACGACCTTCCAAATAGCATGCGCGCTGATACGTTGGTGTCAACACGAAGAGCCGTCCTGGCGGGCTGTTTGTTCCTGTGCTGAGGATGTTAGTGGCAATCAGGTTGCCCGAAGGCAAGAAAGGATATACGCCCCAACAGCCGTCAAAGGTAGGGCCGGTGTCGGGCCACGTATCGTACTGCCCTACCAATACCAAATTATCGGGCTTATGCGCGTCCACTATGATCACGCCATCAGTATACCAGGAAGTGACGGCGTAGTCGTTGACAATGTGCGTATTGTGACCGATAGAGCCAAAACCGTCGTTGGTAGAAAAGCGATCGAGTTCTCGAATATTGGTGGGGTCGCTCACATCGTAGGCTGTTAGAAAGGAAGGGACTCGCTCGTCGGTAGTAAGTACTGTCTTGCGGTCGCTGAGCATCCAAGAGTTGTGGGTGAAGCGAGAGGGGGTCTCTACCGTACCCAATAGTACGGGGTTGGCCTTATCGCGCATGTTGACAACCGACATCACGCCCGCATAGATGTGGCAGGCATACATGGTATCGTTATCGACATATCCGTCGTGGATATAGCCCAACTGGTCGAACTTACCCACATATATCGGGTAATATGGGTCGGCATTGAGATCGTGAACGCGCACGCTGCTGAAATTGCCTCCATAAGTGTACAGAAACCCCTTGCGCTCATCGATGTGCAAAGCGTGGATCGCTCCCAGCTGGCCCTCAATTTCACCCGTGCCGGTGTATGCGCGGTAGTCTAAGTCGGGACTGGGCAGCTTGCTTAGGTCTACAATCTGGACACCGCCGCCGCCTTCTGTGGTGACGTAGGCGTAGTGGCGATACACCTTGATTTCGCGCCAGAGGTTGTTAGGCCCGGGAATTTGCACGATCTCCACAGGGCTGTCGGGATTGGTGACATCTACAATAGAGAGCCCTTGGGATGCCCCCACCAAGGCGTATTCGCGCCCTCCTTGAGCGTATCCGCAAATATTCGCCAAAGTCTGTCCTGGATAGTCGAGCGTTCCGCGCAGCTGAATGTTAAAATCCTGAGTCAATGCGGTAAACGGCAATAGGCTCATCCCTAAGGCGATGGCAACCAGAGCTGGCCATTTCCTAAAAAATGTGTCTTGTTTAAGCATGTGTTTGAATCGAATTTGTTTAGGCGCGGTGAAAATAGGGGGTTTTCCCCAAGCACTCTCCTATCAAAGAGATTAAGGAGAGATGGTACAAGGTAAACGAAGGCTCTCTTTTAAAGAACGACCGATTGTTTTGCGGACAAATTTACCCGTCCCGTAGTGTTTTACTCGCACGACGCGCTACTGACGACTTTGTCATACCTTTGTCCTAAAACGACGCAAGTATGAAAGAATGGCCGTTGTGGGAAGTCTTCATTCGCTCGAAACAAGGGCTTAGCCACAAGCATGTGGGCAGTCTGCATGCGGCAGATGCTGCCATGGCAATTGAAAACGCCCGCGATGTTTATTGCCGTCGCAACGAAGGTATCAGCATATGGGTCGTCGAGTCTAAGTACATCCATGCTTCTACGGAAGATCCGGAAGCCTTCTTTGACCCTTTCAACGATAAGGTGTACCGACATCCGACCTTTTACAAGCTTCCCGATGAAGTTAAGCACATGTAGCGCTTAGGAGTGCTTTGCAGCGACGGCAGATAAAAAAACTATGCAGGCTAGCTTTCCTTATCTACTTCAATTAGGCGATAATGCGCTCATCCTCGCTCAGCGTCTTAGTGAATGGTGCGGACATGGTCCTGTGCTGGAGCAGGATATTGCGCTGACGAACATTGCTCTCGACCTGTTAGGACAGGCACGACTCTTACTAACGTATGCCGGAGAAGTGGAGGGAAAAGGGCGAAGCGAAGATGACCTGGCCTATTTCCGCGATGCCCATCAGTTTCGCAATGTTCTTTTAGTAGAGCAGCCCAATGGTGACTGGGCGCACACGATCGTTCGACAGCTCTTTTTCGATGCCTATCACTATTACGAATGCCAGTTCCTGACGCGCAGCTGTGACGAGCGGTTGGCGGCTATTGCCGAGAAGGCCCTTAAAGAGGTTACCTACCACCTGCGCTATTCTAGTGAGTGGACTGTCCGACTGGGCGATGGCACCGAGGAGAGCCATCATCGCATGCAGGTCGCAGTAGATGATTTGTGGATGTTTACAGGAGAACTCACCACGCCCAACACTGTTGAACTCGAGGCGGCAGAGAACGGAGTGGGCCCCGACCTTTCCCAAATCAAACCTCTGTGGGAGGCTAAAGTGCGCGAAGTACTGACCGAAGCTACCTTAACTATCCCTAACCAAACTTGGATGCAGCGCGGCGGTAAAGACGGGCGCCACACTGAGCACTTAGGCTATATTTTGGCGGAGATGCAGTTTTTACAGCGCGCTTACCCAGGTTTGCAATGGTAAGGTAGGGTTATTGGCTTCGAACAATAGACAAATCTAACACCTCCAGTTGCTCCATCTGGGAAAGGTTGAGCGCTATCGTTTTGAAGGGGTTATGACCGAGATCTAAGGTTCGCAGGCGAGTAAGCGCGCCCAAAAAGTCGGGCACATACTCTAAGGAGTTGTGGCGTGCATTCAAATACTCCAAGAAGAAAGAGTCACGCAAAAAGCACAAGGTAGTAAGACCACATCGAGGTAAAGAGGCTTCCTGAAGGTTAGGAAAAGGGCCCAGCCGCTGAGCTCCTGCGATAGGATAGCTCTCGCAAACCAACCGTTTCAGCGAGCTACTGCCGTACGGCCCGCCTTCAGGAACGACAATCGGTGCGCGGTATCGCATGTGGCCTCTCCGAATGATGAGCGCGGTTAAGCGAGGGAGAGAAAACAACTCTATCGGGAACTGCTCAATGCGAATGTTCTCTAAGACAATCGTCTCTAAGAGCGGCATCTGAACCAGCAGGCTCACCGCACTCTGCAGGTCGAAGTCTTTATGTGCAGGCAATGCGAGGAAGGTTAGAAAATCTAAGTCAGTTAAAGAAGAGGATAAATGCGGGTACTTCAACCGCCGAAGATCTAAGGTGCGGAAAGCTACTTCGGCATTGCTGCCCATCTCCGGGCGATAGCGGTGCCATAGGCACATTTTGCTGGCTAAGAGCAAGTGAAATAGGTCTACTTCTTCGGTTTTATGGCGGCTCAAAAACTCTACTTCTTCGTAAGAATGGGTTAAGGTGCCGCGAAGCTTAGCGGCCTTTTGTGCCGTTTGTTTGGATGCGCGCTGTTCTAAGAGCGACAGGGCGCGCTCTGATAGGTAGCGGTCGGCATGGAACACGGCAATGCCAAAAAGATAGCTCACTAACCGCGTGTCCAAGTCGATGGCACTCAGGATGTCCAAGATGAGCGGACAGTTATCGGTTTCCTTGTCGCGGAACAGACGCGCTATCTGATGCGAATAAAGGGAGGTATTCATAAGGTAGACCTGCTCCGAAAACCCAGCAGTTAGATTGAAAAGAACGCTTCAAGGTTGCTCCGGTTTTAGGGAAGGGAACCTACGCTTTCTCGTATGCTATGAAATTAAAATCGCTACATCTTGAGAAAGGCCGAAGTTGATAATATCAAAAGAGCCATTTTATCAGAAAATAAGGCGTTACGTGAACAAACCTCATCTCGCGAGCATTTATGCTAATGTTGTCCAAAGTAAGGCATTTACAGCAGAGAGGTATGGAGTATCAAGAATGCAAACAGCGTTTCATTGAAATCTGGGGGAAAATGGCGAGCGACTGGGGAGTACCTCCTACGATGGCGCGCATACATGCTCTCTTGCTCGTTTCCTCAAAGCCTCTAACGGCGGACGACATAAGAAATCAGCTCGGCATATCGGTAGGCAGCGTCAACACCAGCTTGCACCAACTGGTCGATTGGCCGCTGGTACACAAAACGGGAGTTCGTCCCGAATACTTTGAGGCGGAAAAGGATATGTGGCAGGTGGTTCGCCAAATTATTCTTCACCGGAAGAAAAAAGAGTTAGATCCCGTTATTGCGGAACTTAGGCAGCTTCGAAACATACAACCTCGTTGTAAGGAGTCGGAGGCTTTCAAAAAAGCGGTGGAAGACCTTAGCCATTTATCTGAGCAGGCCAATATCGCCTTAAATTTTCTCATCCACTCCGACCTTATTGCAGTGCTGCGCTGGTTGAGCATGGTCAAGTCTTATGCTAAGGATTAGGGTGGCAATATCCCTTCTTCACAGGTCGACCCGTTCGACGTGCACTTCGTGTCCAACCACCGTCAGGAACCAGCCCACCACATCCGGATGACCCCAATAACTGCGCACCTGCTGCAGCGCCTCCACCACCGGGCCCATGTCGTCCTCCCGAGCCAAAGCCACCACCCGCTCCGCCATATCCATGGCCTCCACCGTCAACTGCGGCTGCTCGGCCAATACCTCCCGAAAGTAGGTGTAGTACAACTCGGCAATGACCCGGTTGGGAATGTCAAAGCCCATCCGGACAAAAGACACCTCGCACACGGTGAGCAGCCCTACGTAAAAGAGCAAACTCACAAGGTCGTCGCGCGTTCATGGGCGCTCGAAGCTGAACTGCACCGTGATGTGGCCGTCTTGGAGCACTTCCTCCACGACGCGCCGATTGGCCGCCGCATCGCCCACGCGCAACTTGCTGTCGTCGCTCGACACGTTGCTGTCTAACAAATGGCGCGGGCGCAAGAAAAAGTGGTATCGCGAGGAGAGGCGCTCTAATTTTTCGATGTATTCGGTTCGGTCGATGTACCCGGACGAGCCGGTCGAAGTTGCTGATGCCGTAAGGGAAACGGAGCGCATTCATGATGCGACGGGCCAGGAATTATGCAAAAATGGGCACCTTATTACAGTTTAACAGAGCCGTTCGACCTACTCGAGATAAGTTATGGCTCCGCGGTGGCAACAAAAACTGTCCTTGAGCGATTCCAATTTATAAAAACGACAGATGTTTCTACCTTTGAGCTTTGCTACACCGAGAATGAATTTTTTAACTACCCAATAGAAATAAACTCTCGTGTCATGTCAATTCCATCACTACTCCGCCTAGGACAATTAGTCTTTACCTTTTGGGTGCTTTGTTCTCCTCACCTGCTTAAAGCACAAGATTTATTGAGTGCTCAGGAGGTCGCCCTGCGCTTTCTCCGAGCGAATCCCGACCAGTTTCATTTGACAGTAGAGGATGTTGCCGATGTGCGCATTAGTGATGTGTATGCCAGCAAGCACAATGGTGTGGTACACGTATGGGTACAGCAGCAATATGCGGGTATCCCTGTCTACAATGCTCTCTTCGGCCTTCACGTCCGCGACAGAGAGGTGTATCACATAGGGCACCGCTTCGTGTACGAACTATCAAAGCGCGTGAATACAACGATGCCGTCTCTAAGTGCCGGTCGCGCTTTGGAACTCGCCTTGTTGGATTTGGGCTTTACTCGCGCCGACATGCCTTACTTGAAGCAGCGGGCAGGCCATCGAAAATGGATATTTGATGCCGGAAAGGTAGCCCGCCAGGATATTCCGATAGATATCTGCTACGACCTCGACGAGCAGGGTCAGGTGCGCTTAGCTTGGAAGATCTTTTTAGACCAGGCCAACACCTCCGACATGTGGACGATCACGGTGGATGCGGTGACAGGGCAGATCCTGCGGAAGCACAACCACACGGTCTATTGCAAAGTAGGCCATGTACATCGCGCCGATGGCGATTGCTCCGAGTACGAAGAGGCCCCCGCAATAGCCTCTTCCGCAGCCGCTTCGTCGGCGGCGCTATCGGGTGTCGACGAAGCCTACCGCGTCTTTGCCCTGCCTGTAGAAAGTCCCGCTCACGGCGACCGCTCGTTGGTGATAAACCCGGCGCATCCTGTGGCCTCACCTTACGGCTGGTTGGACACCGATGGAAACCCGGGGCCAGAGTACACCTACACCCGCGGCAACAATGTGTGGGCATATGAGGACCGCGCTAACGACAACACGCCCAGTGCTAATGAGTCTGCTCCCAGCACCAACTACGTGTTCGACTTTCCCTATAACCCGGACGCTGAACCTAATGCGAATTTAGAGTCGGCTATCACTAATCTGTTCTACATGAACAACATGATGCACGACATCACCTATCGCTTTGGTTTCGATGAGCCGGCGGGCAATTTCCAGCAGAACAACTATGGCCGCGGAGGCGTGGCTGGGGATTTTGTGCGGGCAGAAGCCTTAGACGGCGGCGGAGAGAACAACGCTAATTTTGCTACGCCAGCAGATGGCGGCAATGGGCGCATGCAGATGTATTTGTGGAGTGGAGCGAGCGGCAACGTTGTCCGAGTGAATGCGCCCGTGTTTGTTCAGGGGACGTATTACGCTCAAGCAGCTAGCGATTGGGGAGCTCCTATCACCGATGTCCCTGTAACAGGAGAGGTGGTCATCACGGATGACGGAAGCGGTTCTGACGATGCCACTAAAAACTGCCAGCCGCCGGTCAACAACTTGCAGGGGAAGATTGCCATGGTAGACCGCGGTATTTGCCAGTTTGGTCTAAAGGCACTTACCGCACAACAAGCAGGAGCGATTGCCTGCATTATATGCAACTTCGAAGACGCTACCGTTGGCATGGCAGCCGGAGATTATGGCGCTCAAGTGACCATACCTGTGGTGATGATGACCAAGCCCAATTGCGACTTGTTGCGCCAATATGCCGGCTTAGGGCTGAATATCTCTTTGGTGCGCCCCACCATTACCGGGCCGGAGAGATTAGATGGTAGCTTCGACAATGGTATCATTGCTCACGAATATGGACACGGCGTATCTAATCGCCTTACAGGAGGCCCTAGTCAGGCCGGCTGCCTGGGCAATGCCGAGCAAATGGGCGAAGGCTGGAGCGACTGGTTTACTCTAATCACCTCTGTGCGCCCTGGGGATGTGGCCGCTCAACGCCGCGGCGTGGGCACTTTCGTGCTGCGCCAACCCAACGATGGTGTGGGTATCCGCCGCGTGCCCTACACTACGAATATGGCTATCAATCCTCACACTTACGGCACTGTGGCCAACAGTGCCGGCGTACACGCCATCGGCGAAGTTTGGGCAACCGTAACGTGGGACCTTTATTGGGCGTTTGTAGAAAAGTACGGTTATGACCCCGACTGGAACAACACCAATAGCGGCAACTATCGAGCCGTGCAGCTGGTTATGGACGGCATGAAGCTCCAGCCATGCTCCCCAGGGTTTCTCGATGGCCGCGACGCTATTATGCTCGCCGATATTCTCAACTACAATGGTGAGGATACTTGCTTGATTAGCCAAGTCTTTGCTCGCCGCGGCATGGGTATTTACGCCGATCAAGGCAGCAGCGATAACTCTGGAGACGGCGTTGAAGACTTTACTCCTATCCCTACGTGTATCAAAGAGCTGAAAATTTCCAAGAGCACTACGACCCCGCTGATTGACGCGGGCGGGGAGGCCACTTTTACCATCACTGTTACTAACCACAAAGATGAGGCCGTCTCGGACGTCGTGGTCACCGACCCCTTGCCGGCAGGGCTATCCCTGGTTTCTGCTTCCCATGGCGGTACCGATGTGGGCGGAGTAGTCACTTGGAACCTCGGCACGCTCCTTTCAGGTGACCAGATTACACTCACTTATACGGCTAAATCGGACCCATCTTACAAGTCCCTCTTGTACTTCCGAGATGACATGGAAGAAGAGGGGGATCGATGGTCGTCGTTCTCTCTTGAGTCAAACATCAACAACACCTTTTACTTACAAGAGGATGTAAAACGCGTTGGAGAAAGGGCGTGGCGAGTCGACGCCTTACCCTCTCTAACGGATCAAGTGCTGTTCAATTACATACCGATTACGGTGCAGGGCAATCAGCCAGTGCTTCGCTTCTGGCATCGGTATAACACCGAACCCGGCGCCGATGCGGGGTTCTTGGAGGTGCAGGTCGATGGCGAGTCTAACTGGCGCCGCTTCGACCGCAGCAAGGTGTTCCGAGATGGATACTCGGGTAACATCCAATACGGGACGTTTGCCATTCCCTTCCTGAGCGGTTTTTCGGGCAACTCGGGAGATTGGGTTCGCTCTTACTTCGACTTGAGCGAGTACATAGGGAAGGATATCCTTTTTCGCTTCCGCTTTGGCACAGATGATAATACGGCGCCCACAGATCCATACTGGATCATCGATCAAGTAGACATCATGGACATGCTGAATTACGATACGGAAGCCTGTGTGCGCTCGAGCGCGGGTGACTTGGCGTGTGCTCGAGCTGCAGCCAGAGGTGTCGTCGTCGACCCAGGTAATATTATCAGTACGAAAGAAGACCAGAGCAATGGGGCTTCTCTGGGCGTACAAGTGCAGCCTAACCCGGCTTCGGAGTGGGTGGCGGTGACCTTTTTTGGTGCAGACGTTCGCGGGCCTATTCGCCTCAGCCTCACGAGTATCGACGGCCGCGAGCTGACGCAACTCCGGCTGGAAGGCGCGCACAAAGGGCAGGTGATGCCGATTAACATAAGTCATTTGGCTTCGGGTATCTACCTGTTGCGCGTAGAGTCGCCAAAAGGATATAGCACCGCGAAGGTGGTCAAAAAGTAGACGTTTTTAGAAAGGGCTCTGCGAAAGAGGTTTGCGAAGCATTCGGGGGTTTCGCAAACCTCTTTTACTTTTGCACACTTGTCTTTGCAAGAGCCAATCACATGCTAAGGATCTTTTCATCGCTGCGAGAAAACCGGCTTTTTCAGCCCCTCCGCACATATGTTCGCGCCCTAAAGTACCGCATAGCGGACACATTGCAGCCGGTGGCAGCCCCCTTGATCAGCAGCGGACGGCGTATTGCCGCACCTATCCGGGCTGCCTGGCAGCAGTTCAAGGTGCGCCACTACTTTACAGCCAGGGCTCTGTTGGGGGGGTGGATGCTTATTCGATGGGGAATCTATCTCCTTCTTTTTCTCATCTTGCTGGTATGGCTCGGTTTTTTTGGACGCTTACCCGATGAAGCGGAACTGCGCTCCATCGAAACGGCAAATGCTACGGAGATATATTCAGAGGACAGCGTCTTGCTGGGCAAGTTTTACGTAGAAAACCGCACCGAGATTTCCTTGAAAGACATCTCGCCTTACGTCGTGACAGCCCTTCTGGCTACTGAAGACCGGCGCTTTTTCGAACACAGTGGCATAGACTTGACCAGCTGGTTGCGCGTAGCATATGGCCTCATCACTAAAGACGCCAAGGGCGGCGGCTCTACGTTGAGCCAGCAATTAGCCAAAAACCTCTATCCGCGAAAACGCTATGGTATTCCCGGCATTAGCTTGCTCATCAACAAGATTCGAGAAAACTTTATCTCTGTTCGCTTAGAACACATCTACACTAAGGCCGAGCTCTTGAACCTATACCTCAACACGGTGCCTTTTGGAGGAGACCGTTATGGCATTAGTGTAGCAGCACGCCATTTTTTTAACCGGAAAGCGAAAGATCTGACGCCCGATCAGGCGGCTACGCTCGTGGGCATGTTGAAAGCCACCACCTATTACGACCCGGTAAGGAATCCGTCTAATGCACTCCGACGTCGCAATGTGGTGCTTCAGCAGATGGTGCGCAACAGCACCTTCAACGTCTCGGTGCGCGGCAACGAACCGGGTATGGACCAGGTGCAACGAATGATCGAGCGCGGGCGTATCTCTCCGGCGGAATACCAGGCGCTTATCCAAAAGCCCTTGGGGGCACGCCGCTATCAGGTAGACAGCCATATTGAAGGCCCGGCCACGTATTTTCGAGAACACCTGCGCACAGAGGTACTCCCTCGATTGCTCAAAGGGCGAGCACACGAAGATGGTACGCCTTACAACCTATATACTGACGGCCTTAAGGTATATACCACTATCCACAGCCGCATCCAGCGCTATGCCGAAGAGGCGGTAAGCCAACACATGCGCCAGCTGCAGGATCTGTTTGACCGCCATTGGCAAAGCTACAAGGGCAGCGAAAAACCTTGGGGCGACGACCGCTGGATAGAGGAGCAGATGCGCCGCAGCGACCGATGGCTGACGTTGCGCGATGCCGGCTGGAACGAAGAGGCCATACGTACCCATTTCGAAGCGCCGGTGCGCATGACTGTCTTCTCTTGGCGCGGCGCCAACGCAGAGATAGACACCGTCATGAGTCCGCTCGACAGCATCCGATACTACTTCTGCCTGCTCAATTGCGGCTTTATGGCGATGGAACACAACAACGGCTACGTTCGCGCCTGGGTAGGAGGCACTCACTACAAGTACTTCAAGTATGACCACGTAAAGAGCACGCGACAGGTCGGCTCTACCTTTAAGCCCATCGTATACGCGGCCGCTCTACAGGACTCCTTCTCACCTTGCTCCTATCTGCCCAATCAACAGGTAAAAATCGTCGACTGGGAACCGCGCAATGCCGATGGTTTCTACGGCGGATGGTATTCGTTGACGGCTGGGTTGACCCATTCCGTCAACGTCATTGCTGCACAACTTATCGAGCGCGTCGGCATCGACCGCACCATTCAGCTGGCTCGAAAGATGGGTGTTACTTCGCGATTACCTCGAGAGTTCGGCATCAGCTTGGGGGCTGCCGATATCTCCCTGTATGAAATGATGCAGGTATATGGCACCTTAGCCAATCAGGGGGTGCGCCCAGAGCCCGTTTTGGTGTTGCGCATCGTTACGCGCACAGGGAAAGTCATCTACGACTACTGCGAAGAGCAAAAGCAACATCCGTCCCCTCCAGTAATAGCTATGAGCAAGGAGCACGCCATGACCATGACGCGGATGCTGCAGTCGGTGGTGAATGCCGGCACCGGCATGCGACTGCGCTACGGCTACGGCCTACACGAGGGCGATTTTGCCGGAAAAACCGGTACCACCCAAAACCAGGCGGACGGTTGGTTTATCTGTTACAACCCGCGGCTGGTCACCGGCGCTTGGGTGGGAGCATCGAGTCCGGCTGTGCGCTTTCGCTCCTTGGCGCTTGGGCAAGGAGCCTCTATGGCGCTTCCCATCGTAGGCCTCTTCTGGCATAAAATGGCCAACGACCGCAAGTTTGCCTCGTGGTTCCGCATGCGCTTTCCAGAGCCCTCGCCGAGCGTCATGGCGAAATTTGGCTGTCCTGGATTTATCGATATTTCCCCCGATACCCTGCAAATACTCCTATCCGACTCGACGCTGCGCGAAGAAATCCGCCAAAACGGCTATCAAAATCTCAAAGAAATCGCTCAGCGCTATTTTGAAACCGAGTCGAATGAGGAAGGGGAGAACTCGAACGAGGAGGAACCTAAACCCCAGTGGAATATCTTAGACCGTATCTTTGGCCGACGAGAAAAAGATCAGTAAGCATGTCTTACCGCGGCCCGCGCTGGATTACCCTTCTCCTCCTGGTGATAGGGTGCGGAGTCACCGCACGGCTCTTCTACTTAGGCCCTTTTCATGCTAGGAAGCGCTTTTCCTGGGAAATCACCTACCAAGAAAGCAGTGCGCAGCCCTTCGGTACGCAAGTGCTCTTCCGGCTGCTAAAGGGAGCTTTTGCAGAGCATACCGTTACTCGTATCACAGAAGACCTACACAGCACCCTGCCCTTAAACTCGGACAGCGCTGCGACGTACTTTTTTATTGGGAAAAGGCCTTATTACGACTCGGCAGCTACCCAGCATTTGCTAAGGTTCGTGGAAGAGGGTAGCGTAGCCTTTCTATGTGGCGAACGTTTGCCCTTCGACGTCATGTTTTTTCTCTACGAAGAATGTCCCTCGACGCCTTGGGTTGCTTGCGCTACCCATACAAGCGATAGCTTAGCCCTATCGCTGGCGGTAGGTCCGCCTTCAGAAGCGCCGCGGGTGTATATGGCCCAAAAGAACCGGGTGCAACCGCACAATTGGTCCTACCTACCCAGTGCGCTTTTTTGCCCCAACCGCCCTCAGCGCCCTTTGGGTTATGGCAATGACTCCCTAGTTAATTTCGCCCTATTCCCCTACGGAAAAGGGTATTTCTTGCTGCACACTACTCCTTTAGCGTTTACTAACTA
Organism: Lewinellaceae bacterium; assembly: GCA_037445225.1. Taxonomy (GTDB): domain Bacteria; phylum Bacteroidota; class Bacteroidia; order Chitinophagales; family Saprospiraceae; genus M3007. The sequence goes on from JBBIKW010000002.1 coordinate 90,394, forward strand.
TCACCTTTTGCGGGAGGAGATGCGCGGATACGCAGAACGAGTACTGGCTCTCTTACCCCCGGGCGATATCTATTGGGACGTTAAATACCGCGAGCCAGAGGAAATGCAAGCGGCTCGAGCGAATCGATTGCGACCTCCTTCTGAACACCCTCTCCAATACATACTGCAAAAGCCCCCATTGGCCTGGGCATGGTACCTTCTACTAACCTTAGCATTGTTGTATCTCCTCTTTCGAGGTAAGCGACGCCAGCGCATTATACCCATCCTCGTGCCAAAAAGAAATACATCTTTCGAATATGTAGACACTTTGGCGCGGCTTCATTTCCAGCAGCGCAACTACATCTATTTGTATCACCAGATCGTCAAGCGGTTTCTTGCGCAGGTGCGTTTGCGTTATGGCATAGATACGCCTGCGCTTCGAGACGTAGACCCCTCTGCGGAGGGATTCATTCGCGCGTTGGCCCAGGCTGCCGGTGTTTCGACAGCCGATGTCCGAGCAATATTTAGCAACTACCGAGCTGCTGTCGCACACGGTCCTAGCGACGATGAACTAAACATCCTCCGAACGTGTATTGAAGCGTTCTGGATGAAAGCAAATGCGGGAAGAACCGTTCATTCTTGACACTTCTCTTCTTATACGTTTAATAGATGCTTTACGAAGAAAATACTGTTTTTGGGGCCGACTCGGCCGGGGAGCTCGATGTTTCGGGAGTAGAAGCGTGTGCTGCGCGTGTGCGGCACGCTGTTCAGCAAGTGGTCGTAGGACACGAGGAGGCTATTGACTTGCTGTTGATCGCTCTCTTTACGGGCGGGCACGTGTTATTAGAGGGAGCGCCGGGAATTGCCAAAACCCTCTTAGCGCGCCTGTTGGCGCGCACTATAGCGGCCGATTTTCGGCGCATTCAATTCACGCCCGACCTCATGCCGGCCGATGTTTTGGGTACCTCGGTGTTTGACCCCAAGACGGCGGACTTCAGCTTCAAAGCCGGGCCTATCTTCGCTCACGTCGTGCTCATTGACGAAATCAACCGCGCCCCGGCGAAGACGCAGGCCGCCCTCCTCGAGGCCATGGAAGAGCGCCAAGTCTCTATCGATGGACGAACCTATGCGATGGCCGACCCATTCCTGGTAGTCGCTACACAAAACCCGATCGAGTACGAAGGGACATATCGGCTGCCGGAAGCGCAGCTCGACCGCTTCCTCTTTCGCGTGTTGCTCGACTATCCGGACATAGAAGAGGAGAAGCGCATCCTTCGCCGTTTCCACGCAGACTTTGAAGGGCGTGCCGTACAAGCGGTTCAGCCGGTGGTTTCCCTCGAAGAGATCGCAGCATGTCGCCACAGCATAGAGCAGGTGTACATTCAGGAGGACCTCCTCGACTATGTGGCAGCACTGGTGCATCGCACCCGAGAGCATAGAGACCTATTCTTGGGGGCAAGCCCTCGCGCCTCCTTGGCTTTGGTGCGTAGTGCCAAAGCCCTCGCCGCTATGTCGGGTCGAAATTTTGTCATTCCCGACGACATTCGCACGGTTACGGTGCCGGTGCTCAACCACCGCATTCTGCTCACCCCAGAGCGCGAAATGGAGGGCTACCGCATTCAACAAGTTGTCCAGGATATCGTGCGCAGCGTCGCTGTGCCACATTAATAGAGCGCTTGCTTCTGGAGACTTTTATCCGAAATGCGTATGAGAAAATGGCTTCGCCGGCTCTTTGTGCTACCCATCCGCTTTTATCAGTGGTTTCTTTCGCCTTTGTTCGGACCGAGCAAGTGCCGCTTTCAGCCTACTTGCTCGCAATACGCTGTTGAAGCTATCGAAGAGTGGGGGATACTCAAGGGAAGTTGGCTGGCTCTTCGGCGCATTGGGCGGTGCCATCCGTGGGGAGGCTGTGGGTACGATCCTGTGCCTAAGAAGAACCCGTCTGCTTAGGGCGCTTGTTTCTCCTCACCATTGGCCGTTAGATGTACGGATTACGGAGGGCATCGAGTTGTTCCTCGCCAACGGTGTCGAGATCGACGCGGAGGTTTTCGATGATGAACTCCTGGCGTTGCGGCGTATTTTTGCCCATGTAGTAATCCAATACGTGGTCGAGGTTAGTATTGTCGTGTAGGATAACCGGCTCTAAGCGCATATCTGGGCCGATGAATTTACCGAATTCCGAAGGCGATATTTCGCCTAAGCCTTTGAAGCGCGTGATTTCGGGCTTCCCGCGAAGCTTTTGGATCGCTTCCTGCTTTTCTGCCTCTGAGTAGCAGTAAAAGGTTTGCTCCTTGTCGCGGACGCGAAAGAGTGGGGTTTCGAGTATGTACAAATGCCCATGGCGCACCAAGTCGGGGAAAAACTGGAGGAAAAAAGTCAGCAAAAGCAACCGGATGTGCATACCGTCGACATCGGCATCGGTAGCGATAACTACTCGATTATAACGCAGGTCATCTAAACCATCCTCTATGTTGAGGGCGCGCTGTAGAAGGTTAAACTCTTCGTTCTGATAAACGATCTTTTTGGTCAAACCATAGCAATTCAGCGGCTTTCCGCGCAGGCTAAACACGGCCTGTGTATCCACATCGCGGGCTTTGGTCAAAGAACCGCTGGCAGAGTCCCCTTCGGTAATGAAAAGCGTGGAGTTGAGGCGTTTCTCTTCTGGGCCTTTTTCGTTGAGGTGGTATCGGCAGTCGCGCAGCTTTTTGTTGTGGATGCTGGCGGCTTTGGCCCGTTGGTTGGCCAGTTTCTTGACATCGGCTATATCTTTTCGCTCGCGTTCCGACTGTTGGATCCGCTTGAGCATTTCCTTAGCCGTTTCTGGATTTTTGTGCAGATAGTCGTCTAAAGCTTTGCATAAAAAGTCGCTCATCCAGGTACGGATGTTAGGGCCGTCGGGGCTGATGCGGTCAGAGCCCAGTCGCGTTTTGGTTTGCGACTCAAAAACTGGCTCTTCGATGCGTACGCTAACGGCAGCTATGATGCTTTCGCGGATGTCCTTGGCATCAAAGTTCTTCTTAAAGTGGTCGCGTATCGTTTTTACCAGTGCTTCGCGGAAGGCGTTGAGATGGGTACCTCCCTGCGTGGTATTTTGGCCATTTACGAAAGAGTAGTACTGTTCGCCATAGTGGTCGCCATGAGTAAAGGCGATTTCGATATCTTCTCCTACCAGGTGAATGATCGGGTAGCGGATGTGTTCGGCGCTCGTTTTCTTGGCCAAGAGGTCGAGTAAGCCGTGTTTCGACTGAAAGATTTTGCCGTTGAAGCAAATCTTTAGCCCAGCATTTAAGTAGGCGTAGTTCCACAGCTGTTGCTCGACGTATTCCATCACCCAGCGGTAATGTCGAAACATACTGCCGTCGGGTCTGAAGAAAACGGCGGTTCCGTTGGGCTCATTGGTAGGCTCTAACTTGCTTTCTCGCTTCATTTTGCCGAACTCGAATTCGGCCCATTTTGCCTGACCGTCGCGATAGGAGATGACTTTAAAGTACTCCGATAGGGCATTGACGGCCTTCGTTCCCACGCCATTTAGACCGACGGACTTTTTGAACGCCTTGCTGTCGTATTTAGCACCGGTATTGATCCGGCTGACTACATCGACGACTTTTCCCAAGGGGATGCCGCGTCCGTAGTCGCGCACGAAGACACCGCGCTCGTCGATGCGAACGTCGATTTGCTTGCCGTAGCCCATGGCGTATTCATCGATGGAATTATCGAGCACTTCTTTGAGCAACACATAGATGCCATCCTCTGGGCTGCTGCCGTCGCCCAGCTTGCCGATGTACATACCCGGCCGCAAGCGTATGTGCTCGCGCCAGTCCAGCGATTGAATTTCCGCTTCGGTATATCTGACTTCCGCCATGCGTCTTTACTATCTCTTTTGGATAATGGAATGGTCTTGTCTTTGATCGTGCGCCCAAAATAACGGCGTTTTTACGAGTTCGCGCGCAAAGATACGCAAATTTAAAACAATTTATTTTTGCTGCTTACCATATGCAACTTTTTTTGGTAAATATGTGCGGGTTTCTGCCGGGAGCGCAGGTGTTGCGCTTAGAAGATATCGCCTTTTTTAGCGGCGTTCTCAGGGGGCATTCGCTGTAAAAAGGTGAAATTTGCCGCCACAACTCTCCATGCATGCGGATTGCAGTCTTCCCCGGATCATTCGACCCTATTACCATTGGACATGTAGACATCGTTTTGCGGGCATTGCCTCTCTTCGACCAGATCGTCGTAGCCGTTGGGGTCAATAGCGCCAAGCAATATTTGTTCCCTTTAGAGCAGCGTTTGGAGTGGCTTCGGCAGGTTTTCAAACCCTACCCCAGCGTACGCGTGGATCACTTTCAAAAGCTGACAGCCCACTATTGCAAGCGCATCGGAGCGCAGTTTCTGCTGCGTGGGCTTCGCAACGGCTCCGATTTTGACTACGAAAAGACGATTTCTCAAATCAACCGGATTGTAGGGGGGGGTGACTTGGAAACCGTATTCTTGATCGCTCAGCCCGGCATGTCCCATGTGAGCAGCACTATCGTCCGAGAAATCATCATAGGCGGCGGCGACGCATCGCCTTTCCTTCCTAAAGAAGTTAAAATAAGTACATAGGAAAAAATATGTTAGACGCCATCTTTACGCTTCCTCATTCGGTTAATGAGCCGGTATTAGCTTATGCTCCGGGCAGCCTTGAAAGAGCCGAGTTAAAAAAAGCTTTAGCGGAGCTGAAGGCAACTGAGCGGCAGATCCCTATGTATATTGGGGGGCGGCACGTCTACACGGATGACCGGCGCCCTATACGACCGCCTCACGAGTTGGCACATACCTTAGGTTATTATGCTGCGGGCACGGCAGAGCACGTGCGCTTGGCTATAGAGGCGGCTCTAAAAGCCAAAGCCGAGTGGGAAAACATGCCCTGGCCGGAACGCGCTGCGATTTTTCTAAAAGCGGCCGACCTGCTTACCGGCCCCTATCGGGCGCGCATGAATGCGGCAACCATGCTGTGCCAAAGCAAAAATCCCTTTCAAGCTGAGATCGATGCCGTTTGCGAGCTGGCCGACTTTTGGCGCTTCAACGCTTGGTTCATGCAAGAGATCTATCGGCAACAACCGATCAGCGTGCGCAACACATGGAACCGCACCGACTGGCGACCGTTAGAAGGGTTTGTGTTTGCCCTTACTCCCTTTAACTTTACTTCTATCGCCGGCAACCTACCTACCGCTCCTGCCATGCTGGGCAACGTGGCGGTTTGGAAACCCGCTGAGGCGCAAATCTACTCGGCTGCCGTGATTATGGAAATCCTCGAGGCTGCAGGGCTACCGCCGGGCGTCATCAACCTCATCTATGTAGATGGCCCTACCGCCGGCGATGTCATCTTTCAGCACCCGGAATTTGCAGGGCTTCACTTTACAGGTAGCACCGGTGTATTTCAACATCTATGGAAGACCATCGGCAATAACATCGCTTCCTACAAGTCTTATCCGCGCATCGTGGGGGAAACGGGGGGCAAGGACTTCGTCGTAGCGCATGCTTCAGCTGACCCAAAAGCGGTTGCGGTGGCATTAACCCGAGGTGCCTTTGAATACCAAGGCCAAAAGTGCTCGGCCGCCTCCCGCGCATACATCCCAAAGTCGCTGTGGTCTAAGGTACAAGAATATTTATTGGACGACCTGAGCAGTATTCGGATGGGAAATCCGGAAAATTTCACCCACTTTTTCAACGCGGTTATCGACGAAAAAGCCTTCCAAAAAATTACCCATTACATCTCCGAGGCGAAGAAATCAGATAAGGTGCGCGTGCTTTTTGGCGGCCATTTTGATAAATCTGAGGGCTATTTTATTGAGCCCACGGTATTGCTGACCAACGACCCGTACTACACTACCATGTGTGAAGAAATCTTTGGACCTGTGCTTACCATCTACGTCTACGCGGATGAACAATACGCTGAGACACTCGACTTGGTAAACACTACCTCTCCCTATGCCCTCACCGGCGCCGTGTTTGCCACCGACCGATCGGCAATAGCATTGGCAGATGCTAAGCTGCGCCATGCTGCAGGCAATTACTACATCAACGACAAACCCACGGGCGCCGTTGTGGGTCAGCAGCCCTTTGGTGGCGCTCGCGCCTCGGGCACCAACGACAAGGCGGGATCGGTGCTCAACCTCTACCGGTGGGTGTCGCCGCGCACCATCAAGGAAAACTTTTTACCCCCACTGGACTATCGCTATCCCTTTATGCAAGAACCCTAAAAAATACCGGCCGGCTCTCCTCTCTAAGAGGTAAAGAACCGGCCGGTATCCTCTAAAAGAAGAGTGCAACAGGCGCTATTCGGCACCTTCCGCCTCTGCTTGCGAGCCAAATACTTTGAGCTCTTTGATGCGCGCCTTCTTGCCTACTAAACGGCGCAGGTAGTACAGACGCGCTCGGCGTACGCGCCCCCGCTTAATGACCTTGATTTCTGCAATGTTGGGATTAGATATGGAAAAAATGCGCTCGACCCCAACGCCGTGCGAAATCTTCCGAACGGTGAAAGTCCGCGTAAGACCTTGACCCTTTACTTGCAGCACGTCGCCGCGAAAGTCTTGCTCGCGCGTCTTATCGCCCTCGCGGATGCGGTATTTCACTACGATGGTATCTCCTGCTTTAAGCTCGGGAAAATTGGGTTTGGTGAGCAGGGCCTCGTGCACTATCTGGATAGCTTTTTGCTCGTTCATGGCGCTGAAAAAATACTTCGTTCTAAAAATCGAGCCGCAAAGGTACAACTGCTGCCTTAAAAATTGGGTATTACTGTAAAATTTTTCGCTGGACTTTTCTTCATCTCTGCGCAAGGTGCAGTACTTAGTGCTGGATTGCGCAAAAACAGCAGTTTACAGCTGATGCCGCTCCCGCCACTCGTGTTCGTTCAGCAAGGTGATCTGGCCCGTATGGACATCGTATATCATGGGAACAACAGCCACTTTTCGAGCGGCTATCCCTTCCTGAAGGATGCGAGAGTTCTGGCGAATCTTACTGACGCCGTGTATCACATTCGCCTCTACGCAAGTAGTTACATCTTTACCCTCCCGCCTTAGTATTTCCTGTTCCTCCTTCTCTTCCTGAAGGCTCTGTACGATCTGCCGAACGTATCCATGGCATTCTGCTCCTTCGACAAATGCTTTAACAGCACCGCATTCCGTATGGCCGAGAACAACTACTAACGGCACATGGAGGTGTTCAACAGCATACTCGATACTGCCTAATTCTAATGCTCCGACGAGATTGCCGGCCGTTCGAATCGCAAAAAGGTCGCCGATACCCTCGTCAAAAATAATTTCAGGCGACACGCGGCTGTCGGAGCACGAGACCACTACCGCGAAGGGATGCTGTGCGTTTTGGGTTTCCTGCACACGGCTCTTGCCTTGATGCGGGTGTTGGGGTGCATTGGCGACAAAACGCCGATTGCCTTCCAAAAGGGCAGCCAAAGCAGCTTCTGGCGTATCGACTGGCATGCTGCGCTGCGGTGTGGGTGTACAGCTCCACCACCAAAAGCCGAGAAAGCTGAAGTGTAATAATAAGGTACGCATAGCCCTTTCTTTCAAAAAATATCGTTTTCTCAGCATCATCGAGACTTATGCCCTCAATGCTGCTGCAAAGTTGGGACAGTACGCCGTGGGATGACGTGATAAAAGTCACTGCGACCAAGGGGCTGCTGCTCGGTTATTCGAAGGAAGCCACACTTGTAGTCGTCATGACAGCCCGGAGGTTTTGAAGGAATGCGCTGTAGTGTCCCGCTTGAAAGGATGGCGCGGCGTCCACTGTTCTTCTGGAATTAGGTAAGGCATGAGTACACAGCTTGTGTATCGCAGCCAAGGAGTGCGCGGAAGCAGATAGTTGTACAGGGTTTGCGGAACAGCACCTACCGAGCTTTTAATTTCTAACGCCGTGCGGCCAAAGACGATGCGCTTATATCCCGCTTCGATGCCTAAGCGCACCAAATGGTACAGCATGTTTAAGTAAAGCTGGTGTTCGGCATTAGCGGCTTCCTCATAACCTAAAAAGTGCGCCTCCAGCTCTGTGCCGTTGCCAAAGGCGGTGTGGAAGCCCACTAGCTGCTGTTTTTTATACCAGCCAAAGAGCCAAAAACGGTCTGGGAATTCCCGCTGTATCGCCTCGAAATACGCCACATCCAAGTCGATCCAGTGAAAAGTCGACCGCCGTACGACGGAGCGAAAAAGCGCGCGCAGTTGTGGAAGGGTCAATAAGATCTCGTCAGCCGACAACGGGCGGCATTCTAAACCCTCCGCCTTCTTGAACGCCCTCTTGGCGCGAGTGCGGTACTTTGTCGTCATCGAAGACAGGTATTCGTCAAACGTCTTAAAAGGCAGAGATAGTACCATGTTAGGCTGCACCTTGAACTCCGTGTAAGCTCGTTTGAAGAATTGGTGGCGCGCCGAAAAACGCGTAGGCAGCAGATCTTTTACCAATACGGCATCGGCTCTCCATCTGATAGCTCTATCCTCAAGGGCAGAAAGCAGCAGCACCGTCGCCTGTTCGGAAGCGAGCGCGCGTTCGTTGAAATGAAAACCGTGCTCTCCGGAAAGGAGCAGATTTCCACACACTAAGACGTCTCCGCGCACGACATGGGTTAGGTAGCGCTTCGCTAAGAGTACCGTGTGTCGCCACACCTGCCCTAACCGCGCGCCGGCCGACGGTTCGCGCAAATGCTTTCGACCTTCGAAATACGCCCGTTGGAAAAGCGCCACTCCCACAGGCGTGTCGTTTTGATAAAAGACGGCGTATTCCAAATGAAGGCCTGAAGAAGCGTGCCGCTCCAGTAGCGCTAAGTATCGGCGGCTTAGAAAAAGGTCTTCAGTAGGTGCTGCAACATCCCAATCGACACCTGCTGCCTGAACATTTGGATAAAAGGCAAAGCGATAGTCGTGCAACGCCTGGCGTGTGCCCGAGCGGTCGGAACAAATAAATGAGTGAATTGCGGTGGGCATAACATGCAAGCGTAGAGAACGCAAAAGCGCTCAAATAGTTGGTTAGGCAGAGGCCATAGACCATTTTTTAATTTCTGCAAGCGCCGCTTGCTCGTTGCCCCAGCCCAGCAGCTTCATAACGCCCAAGCCGTCGTAATAGAGAAAAAAGAGCTCCAATATGTGCCGGATGACGCTATACTGTGCTTGGAACTCTGCCCATGTGCTTACCGGTATGATGCGCAATTCCCGCTGAGCGGGCACTGCTAATACTTTGTGGTCGAGTTCGCCGCCGTCTTCGAGCAGCATTAGGCCGACGGGAAGCACTTCTAAGAGGCTTCCTCGAGGCTGGGCCTCTGCCAACACTAGGACGTCGAGTGGGTCGCCGTCGCCGCCACGCGAACGGTCCATTAGGGTGGAAGGAATAAAACCGTAATTTGCTGGGTAGGGTAGGAAAGAGACCACTCGCGGCTTTCCCTCTCGCAGGTCGGGGCGAAGTAGGCCGCTTTCTTTGCACAATTCGTATTTCTGATTGGTTCCCGCCGGTATTTCTATCACAGCGTGAAGGTATCCGCTTGCCGAGAAGCTGGGTAAGTGAAGAAGGTGGGTATGCTGCATAATCGATCTTTTTCGGCTTTGCGATTTTACAGGGCTTCCATGGCCCGTTCGAGGTCTTCCCAGAGCCATTGAGGGTCCTCAAGTCCGATGTAGAACCGACAGAACGACCAAGGGAGACGCGGCTCTGCTCGGTGAGGGATGCCGTAAAAACCAATCATTGGAACGATAAGAGACTCGTAGCCACCCCAAGAGACGGCCATGAGAAAGCGCTTCAAGCGGTGGACAAAAGCCTCCATCTTCGCCATGTTCGAGGTCCGAAATTGCACGGAAAAGAGTCCACCGCACCCGCGCATCTGGCGCATTGCTAAGGCTTGCTGGGGGAAGCTGGGATGAAAGGGATGCCAGATACGCGCTACCTTGGGGTGTTTTTCTAAGCGCTCTACGAGGAAACGGGCACTTTCATCGCTGCGCGCTATGCGGAGCGGCAAGGTGCGCAAGCCGCGCAAGGCTAAGGCAGCGTCGTGTGGCCCTATTATCCCGCCTAAAGTCATGAGTTCCGACTCAAAAATACGGCGCACCTGCTCGCGGCTGGCACATAAAACACCCATCACCACATCCGAATGGCCGTTGATATACTTCGTGCCTGAGTGAACGACAATGTCTATGCCGAAAGCCGTTGGATTCTGGTATATGGGCGAGCAATACGAGTTATCCGCAATGGTCACTATGCCTCGCTCGCGCGCCAACTCTGCACATGCAGCTAGGTCTTGGCACTCGAAAGTCATCGTATTAGGACTTTCCAAGTATAAAATCCGAGTATTTGGGCGTAAAGCGCTCCGAATATTGTCTACCTCTGTTCCATCGACAAACGTACATGTCACCCCAAAGCGCGGCAAGAACTTTTGTAATAAAGCACTGGTCCACGAGTACGGGTTTTCTTGACAAACGATGTGGTCCCCTGCCTTTACTTGGCTCAGCACCGCCGCAGCAATGGCTGCTGCACCGCTAGCAAAGACCAAGCAATCTTCTGTACCCTCCAATGCAGCCAACTTTTGCCGCAAGATGCGAACCGTCGGGTTGTTCCCTCGAGTATATACGGCATGTTCTAACTCGTCGGTAAAAGCTTCCCGCATGGCGTTGAGATCGGCAAAGACAAAATTGCTGCTCTGGATAACGGGCGGAGCTACAGCGTTGAAATAGGCCTCGCGCGTTTCGCCTAAGTGCGTCAGGATGTCGCTGATATTCATCTTCCTTGAAACATTTACTCCAATTCGCCCTGTATCGGTTAGTGGCAAACCCGCTGCTAAGGTGGTGTGCGCTGTTGGTTTGACACGCAAAAATTTTCGATAGCGGCTCACTGCGCCTTGTCAACCTCCATTATTGCGCATTTTACCCGCATAAAGGGCCTATTTTTATTCCTGGCTCATAACATCATGAATGCGCTCCGTTTCCCTTACGGCATCAGCAACTTCGACCGGCTCGTCCGGGTACATCGACCGAACCGAATACATCGACAAATTAGAGCGCCTCTCCTCGCGATACCACTTTTTCTTGCGCCCGCGCCATTTGTTAGACAGCAACGTGTCGAGCGACGACAGCAAGTTGCGCGTGGGCGATGCGGCGGCCAATCGGCGCATCGTGGAGGAAGTGCTCCAAGACGGCCACATCACGGTGCAGTTCAGCTTTGAGCGCCCATGAACGCGCGACGACCTTGTGAGTTTGCTCTTTTACTTAGGGCTGCTCACCGTGTGCGAGGTGTCTTTTGTCCGGATGGGCTTTGACATTCCCAACCGGGTCATTGCCGAGTTGTATTACACCTACTTTCGGGAGGTGTTGGCCGAGCAGACGCAGTTGAAGTGGGAGGCCATGGACATGGCGGAGCGGGTGGTGGCTTTGGCTCGGGAGGACGGTATGGGTCTGGTGGCGGAGGCGCTGCAGCAGGTGTTGGAGCGTTTGTCGAACCGCGATGCGCGCGGGCTGAGCGAGAAGCCTGTCCAGGTGGTGCTCCTGGCACTGTTGGTGCCCACGGAGGTGTACGGCGTGTTGAGCGAGTGGCCGGTGGGTCGGAAGTATGTGGACGTGTACCTCGGCGGCGGCCGCCGGTGATGGAGCCAGGCACGAGTACCTCATCGCGTGAAGTCCGTTCGCCAGGAGGAGGCGGCCCAGTTGGAGCGCGTGCGGCAGAAGGGGCAGCAGCAGGTTCGCAGCTACTTGGGACATCCGGATGTGGCGCGCCAGGGCGATGTGGCAGGCTGGCTCCTGACGGTGGTCGGATGCGAAGTGCACGTCGGACGGGTCGACCTGTAGTAGCGGCGCAGTCAAGAACGACGCTTCATCAAGTACCGGCGTATGTCTTCGACGGGATATACTGTGACCACCTCCCAGCCATTTTCGTACAAGTAATTAAGTCCATCTACAGTACTTCGGAACTCGTACCGCCGCCCCTTGCTGTCGCTCAAGCAATCGTGCGGTCGGTTTTTGCGCCTCTGGCCATAGTCTATGCCGAAGTGGTAGGTTCCGTCCATACGGCGCAGCGGCATAACCTCTATGTATACCCCTGTGTTCGAGGGAGTTAGCAGAATTCCTTCCACATACAACTGGGCCCATAGAGTTCCTGCCCATAGAACTCCGAAGATGAAAGAAAGCGCAGTTTTCATAGCTTGTTTTTATGCGCAAAGAAAGAGGAACGATTAGGGCATATGCGAAAGATTAACAGCACCTTAACTAGGAAAGGGCGTCTCGTCTTAATAAAAAAGAAATTTCTTTAGCAAATACCGCTGAGAAATCTCGTCTTCTTTGCAAATAAGGGCTGGCGAAACGGGAAGTCCCTACTTTTTAGCAGTCACCCCTGCTTTTCGGAGGCAGGGCTACCTTTGCGTCGGCACCAATGGACGCTGTACGTTTTACTTGCAAACTTTTTGAGGCGCTCACCGTACATGAGCTGTACGATGTCATGGCTCTGCGCCAAGAAGTATTCGTGGTAGAGCAGAATTGCCCGTACTTGGATGCGGATGGAAAAGATCCCTTTTCCTGGCATGTGATGGGTCGCGATGAGCAGGGGCGATTGATAGCTTACGCGCGTTTGCTTCCTGTGGGTATTGCCTTCGAGCGATATGCGTCGATTGGTCGAGTAGTAAGTAAGCCAGCCGTTCGAGGGATGGGAGTGGGCCGTTTGCTAATGGAGCAATGCCTTGTGCAGTGCCGCCAGCGTTTCGGCACTGTACCGCTGAAGATCAGTGCGCAGCGCTACCTATTGCATTTCTATGAACGCTTAGGCTTTCAATCGACGGGAGAGGAGTATTTAGAGGACGGTATTCCGCATGTGGCCATGACCTTTCAGTGGACCTCTTAGGCTTTTTTGCGCATGGGCTCGCTGTCCCAAGCATGGTCCTCGACCAATAGGTTAGCCATGAGGTCGTCCTGTAGCAGTCGCTCTTGCATCTCGATCTCTTCCTTGACGGTGAGGACATAGTCGCGCACTTCGTGACGGGCAGCAGCTAGTTTTCGCAGCGAGCGTTCATCGTAGCGGAGAAAGCGCAGAGCCAGTCGCTTAGCGGTATATCGGCGCAGGCCCATTTGTACCAAGACCTCCTCTCCGAGATTGACTGCTGTGTAAAGGGTTTCGCGGTAGACGTGTTGGATACCCCGGTCGATGAGCTCATAAGCGTCCATCCGATTGCGTGCCCGCGCAAAAATGAGTAAGTGTGGAAAATGCTTGCGCAACACTTCGATAATGCGCGCATTGGTTTCCGGAGAGTCTACTGCAGCAATAAAAATCTTGGCAGCTTCTGCACCCGCAGCTTCGAGTACCTCTAATCGCGTAGCATCGCCGTAATACACTTTGAAGCCCATCTTGCGCAACAACTCCACACGATCGGAGTCGTGGTCGAGTATGGTGGCGTTGACTCCTCCGCTGCGCAGTAGGCGACCAATCGTGCTGCCAAAGTGACCGAAACCGGCAATAATCACTGGATGCTTCTCCTCTACAACCTCGTATTGAGGCGGATCGGGGCGGCGCTTCACGCCAAAATACGGGTCGATCCAGCGGTCGTTGAACAGCAATAAAAACGGGGTAGAGAGCATGGTGATAGCCGTCACGGCCATCAGCTGGCTAGCTAGTTGTTCGGGTAAAAGACTAATTTGCTGGGCGAAGCTGACCAAAACAAAAGCAAACTCTCCTATCTGGCTCATGCTCAATGAAAAAAGCACATTTTGGTCACTGCTAATGCGGAAAAAGCGCCCCACCGCGAAAAGGCATAAGCCCTTGATGAGCAGAACAGATGCGACCAACATCAAGATGGAGGTTGGATCGTCGAGGATGAGGTGAAAATTCAGCGAGGCACCCACACCGATAAAAAATAACCCTAAAAGGAGGCCTTTAAACGGCAATATGTCGCTTTCCAGCTCGTGTCGAAACTCACTGTTGGCCAGCACGACGCCGGCTAGGAAGGCCCCTAAGGCAGGGCTCAGGCCGATCATTTCCATGAGATAGGCAATGGCCAACACGAGCAATAGGGCTGCTGCAGTGAACAGCTCGTGCTGGCGCGTTTTGGCTACGGAGCGAAGGAGCGGGATAAATATAAAGCGGCCGAAAAAGAAAATACCACCGACAACACCTGTCACTATAAGAGTTTGCAACCATCCCGGAAAATCTTCGATTTGCGAATGGCTTAAGCTTTCGGGTGAGAGCCTATCGCTCCCTGCCACCAAGAGCGGCATCAAGGCTAATATGGGAATGATGGCAATGTCTTGAAAAAGCAGCACGGAGAAGGCCGATTGCCCCATGATAGAGCGCGCATTTCCCCGCTCTTTGAGCGTCTGCAACACAATTGCCGTAGACGACATCGAAAAAGCCAAGCCTACGGTCAATGCCACGGGCCAAGACCAGCCTAAAGATAGAAAGAGGCCACCAAGCATCAGGGTAGTGAGCGCCATCTGAGCGATACCCAAACCCAAAATGGCCCGTCGCATGGCCCATAGTTGGGTCGGCTCCAGCTCTAAACCAATGATGAAGAGCATCATAACCACCCCCATCTCGGCGAAACGCATCAGCTCTGCGCGTTCTGCTCCAACCAACCCCAGGCAAAAAGGACCGATAAGTATCCCTGCCAACAGATAGCCTAAGATGGAGCTCAGCCCTAAGCGCTTGATGATGGGAACGCACAAAACAGCGGCGGCTAAGTAAACAATAGCTTGCTTGAGAAACATTGGGCTCAGTTTGAACAGGTGAAAGCAAATGCGATGGCGCGCTTTTGTCGATGGGCGCGACCGTTAATTTTTGGAAGGTTGCTATCTTATGTCGGAGCGAAGACAAAAAAGGCGAACAACGGCACACCTCAGCGGATAACTACCACCCGCCTTAAGGCTCTGCCTTGATCGCCCTGCAGCCCAACTGTATACACGCCCGGTGCTGTTATTGTCCCGGCCGGTACGTCTATGCGTTGTTCTCCAACCGAAAAAAGTATCCTAGGAGAAATGTAAAGCGTGCGCCCAGAAGCATCCCATATTTGAATAGTACCTTCGAAAGGAGCCGCACTTTCTACAACGAGCTGTAAGGGGTGAGCGCCGACAAGTGGATTGGGAGTAAGCTGCCAGCGCCTAAGTTGAGGCAGCTCGTTCACGGTGGAAGTGCCTGAGGTACGAAAATTGGACTGTCGCGCCGCAGCACAGGTAAAGTACTCGTTAAATGGGCGCACGCGCCAATGGTAGAGGCGGTTGGGCAGGAGGGTTTTTACCCTCAGGGAGGGACTGGAGGTGATAAAAGCCTGAGCAAAAGAGGAGGAAAACGACGTGACGATGTCGAACTCTACTAAGTAATAGGTGGCGCCTTCTACAGCATTCCATTCCACAGTGACGTCGTCGTAGAAGGGCACCGTTACTCCGCCTACAGGCGCTACAAGCAAATTGGACGGCGTGTTTATCCCTTCTACTGCGGGAGTAAAGGTGTTATTCAAATAGTTGCGCGCCGAGGATGCCCTGTCGGCCAACATAGCATTTTGCTGTTGTGGAGTAAAGACGTACTCCGTACACCGATTGAAATAGCCCATCATGTTGTTGGCCATAGGTACTACCGGCACACCGAGGGGGTCTTGTGCTCCGCCATTGTAGACACACTCCGAAGTGCCAAAGCCAAAGTTGTAGTCGGGCGGTGTATCGCAGATCTTGTCGGCTGCTGTGCTGCAATTGCTTTTGTTCATGCGCTCAGTAGGCGATCCGCCGGGTGAAGTAGCTGGCGCTTGGGGCCAGGAGGAGAAGGTGCTGTCGAAAGGCCGGCTTTCCCAGCCAAAGAAGGTGTGTTGCAGGCTAAAGAAGTGGCCCACCTCGTGCGGCAAGGTGGGGTTATTTTTTAGGCCGTTGATTTGGTCTTTCCGGCATACGATCCAATCGCGCTGGGGACTGTAGTAAGCGAGGGTTACGCCGGGTTGGTTGTTGTTGGCCACTGCTTGATTGACAACGAAGATATTTATAGCATTGGGATGGCGCTGCGCCTGCATCACCGTCCAGGCTGTCTGGTTGTCGTATACATTGTCGTTCCGAATATTATAGTTAAAGAGCGTGCCATGGGTGGGGTGGGGGCGCAGATAAAAGCGAAAATTCAATGCCGAAAAGGCATCGTTAAGCGCACACAGCTGGTCCAATACGCGCGCTTCTGGAATGCGTCCCTTCCCTTCTGCGTCGGCTGCCAAGTGAAAGTACACAGGGATATACTGAACGGAGCCGCGCTCGCGCACAGCACCTGCTGCCACCGCCTCCAAATTCGACAGCAAACGCGGCTCCATCAGGCGTTGATCGTCTTCAGAAGTGCCGCATACGCCGGACAAAAATTGGGCCGAAGCGAGCGAAATACACCCGATGAGGATGAGCAGTACCCACAAAAGCGAGAGTGTCTTCGTCATATCTGAAAAGAAGAAGGATTTTTGCATCACGGCAAAAATAGCCCTACAATTCCGTAAACGCAAGGGAGCCCCTTGACGCAAGGGAAAAGGTTGCTGGAATTGGCTGCGACGCGATTTAAACCTTTTCAGGAGCAGAAGATACATAGGGCACATCCTCTTTTCCACACGGCTCACCAGCAGAGCGCCCGCACACTCCACAAACGGCGCCTTGCTCGCGCATAAAGGGGTTGTTGTTGGCACAGGTACCGCGAAACTCCCCGCCTTTAAGCAAGAGGATGCGAAGGCTAAAGAGCAAAAAGGCAACTGAGACAAAGATAACGGCAAGGGCGGCTACGACAAACATAGACAAGCATTTTGTGCACGAAGATGGCCGGAAAAAGGCATTTACTGGTCTCAACAAATACTTATATCCAAAGTTGCACACAACTGATGCAAGTAGCCTATCTTGGCCGATGCAAATCTGCTCTCAAAAATGCTTGTGCTATGCTACCGGTAAAAAAACTTTTGGAATGGAAAACTGACCGGCACATTTGGTCGGTTCCACCTGACTGCATGGTCATCGATGCCTTAAGGCTCATGGCGGAGAAAAATATTGGTGCAGTCTTGGTAATGGATGGAGAGCGCTTGGTAGGTATTTTCTCCGAGCGCGATTACGCCCGAAAGGGTATTTTACAAGGGCGGAAAGCCAAGAGCACCCCCGTGACAGAAGTCATGACCGCTCATGTCTTTACGGTGACGCCAGAAATGAGCATCGAGGAGTGCATGCAACTGTTCAGCAACAAGCGGATAAGACATCTGCCGGTGATGGAAGACGGAAAAGTCATTGGACTTTTAAGCATTGGCGACATTGTATACGCCATCATTCGAGAACAAAGCGTACACATCCAGTTTTTGGAGCAATATATCTCCGGCATTTAACTTTTAACACTCATCGCTCTCTGGCTTAGCAGCTGGAAGAATGGTTTCGCCCAAACGAGTATGGACCTACTTATCATTGTCGTTTTCATCATCGGCTATACTTTCATTGCCTTAGAGCACCCGCTTCGAATCGACAAATCCGCCTCTGCGCTGCTTACGGGAGTACTGTGTTGGGTGGTGCTACTCATGGGTATTGAAGAGATGCCCGTCTATCCCACCTTGACGGAAGCAGAGCGGTCGGACATTGTGAAATTTCTCGACCATCATCTCTTCGAACATGTGGGTGAGATTGCGGAGATCCTCTTCTTTCTCATTGGGGCGATGACTATCGTGGAGCTGGTGGATCGGCACGAAGGTTTTCGGGTGATTACGGATCGCATCAAGACGCTAAGCCGTGTGCGGCTGCTGTGGATCATTTCCATCATTGCCTTTATTGCTTCGGCCGTCTTAGATAACCTCACCACGACCATCATCCTATGCGCGCTTATCCGACGCTTGTTGAAGCGAGAGGAGGACATGTGGATTGCTGGCGGCTTTGTCGTGTTGGCAGCCAATGCTGGTGGAGCTTGGTCTCCTATTGGCGACGTTACGACCATTATGCTTTGGATTGGTGGGCAAATCACTACGCTGCACGTTATTCAGGCGGTACTTGCACCCTCTGTGGTGTGTTTGGTGATTCCGCTGTTGATAGCCTCTTTTTCTATGAGTGGACAAGTGGAGCCACCCGACAACGCAGAAGAAATACACAACGGCTATCATTGGGGAAAACACGAGCAGCACTTGGTTTTTGGAATTGGCGTATTGGGGTTGCTTTTTGTTCCCGTCTTTAAGGCCTTTACTCACTATCCGCCCTTTATGGGGGTGTTGTTCTCCTTGGGCTTCATATGGTATGTTACCGAGTACATCCACCGAGATAAGCCGGAAGATGTCCGAGAGGAGTTCTCCGTAGCGTCCGTTTTGCGCCGCATCGACACTCCCAGTGTGCTTTTCTTCTTAGGCATCTTACTGGCCGTGGCGGCCCTCACCACTTCAGGACATCTTCGTTCGTTGGCGGACTCGTTGGATAGGGTGCTTCACGGCAATATTTATCCTCTGAACACCACTATCGGGATACTCTCTGCCATCGTCGACAATGTCCCTTTGGTGGCTGCAGCCATGGGGATGTACCCGTTGGAAACTTACCCGACCGACCACGATTTTTGGACGCTCCTTGCCTATTGTGCGGGTACCGGTGGTAGTCTGTTGGTCATCGGTTCGGCCGCTGGAGTAGCGGCTATGGGGCTGCTCAAGATCAACTTTATATGGTATCTTCGCAAAATCAGCTTGTACGCGCTAATAGGCTACTTGGCAGGGATAGCTGCTTTTTACTTACAACACCAGTTGCTCTGAGCGTATCCTTTACCCGGCTTTGCTCAATGTGGCTTATTTTTGACGCGCTCTAAGCACAAGGATGTGCGCTGAGAAGAGCAGCCTATATTTGCACTATGCACCCCAGACATTTTCTTTTTTTCGTTTGGTTCCTATTAGGGTGGAATGCCTGCTTATATGATACCCCCTCGTCGAAGCAGACGGATAGCAATGCTGCTACTGAAAAGCCCCAAGACGCCTCTAGCAAGTGGTCTTCTTCTTTAGAAGAGCTCTCTCCGGCTGAGGCAAACAGCTTTGAGAGCCTGGTAGCCGACTATGAAAGTAAGGACCGCATCATTTGGCAAAAACCCGACCTGGTCATCTCTCTGTTAGGCGATATCAAGGATAAAACGGTGGCCGATATAGGAGCGGGGACGGGCTATTTTGCCTTTCGCTTAGTGCCGGTAGCGGGTAAGGTTATTGCGGTGGATATCGACCCGCGTTTCATCAGTTTTATGGATAGCGTCGTCTCTCGACTACCTGAAGAGTACCGACGCCGCTTTGAAACTCGTTTAGCCAAGCCGCACGATCCGATGCTCTCTGCAGAGGAGGCGGATGCAGTTATCATTGTGAACACCTACGGCTATCTCCAGCAACGAGTGGCATACCTAAAGACCCTCTTGGCCGGGATGAAACCCAAAGCCACCTTGCTTATTATCGACTTTAAAAAAAATAGCCTGCCAATAGGTCCCTCCAGCGAGTTTAAAGTAGCTTTGGCAGAGGTCGTGCGCGAATTAGAAGCGGCGGGCTTTCAGAGCGTGAAGGTAGACCGCGTCAGCCTCGACTATCAGTATATCGTTATTGCTCAAAAGCCCTGAAAAGCCTACCGAGGATGCTCTCTGCTATGCGCAGTTCACTTAGATTGTTCACTTGGCTTGGCATTCCGGTACACGTCCATTGGACCTTTTCCTTTATTTTCTTTTACGCCTTCTGGTTGGGGCACACAGGCGACCTAAGTATTTGGAGCACGCTGGGCATTTTGAGCTTCTTTCTCGCTCTCTTCGGCTGTGTCTTGCTGCACGAGTATGGCCACGCCTTAGCCGCGCGCTATTACGGCGTAGGTACCCAGGATATTATCTTGACGCCAATCGGCGGTGTAGCGCGCTTGGAACATATGCCCGAAAAGCCCGTACAAGAATTTGTAATTGCTTTGGCAGGCCCCTTAGTAAACGTGGTCTTGGCTGCACTGCTCTATTTATCGGGCTATCTCTTCCTTTCTCAGGAGCATCACTTTGTCTTTCTCTGGTTTTTGGAGCAGAGTTTACTGCTCGCTCCGAACGGTGGCGCTGAAGTAGAGATAGGCATCTTTCCTGCGGTAGGAGAGGGCCTCTTTTATTTAGCTGCGCTCGTTGCGGCCAATGTTGCTCTGGTGGTTTTTAATCTCATCCCCGCTTTTCCGATGGATGGGGGACGCATCTTTCGAGCCATGCTCGCCGTGCGTTTAGGACGGCTGCGCGCCACACAGGTGGCGGCTTGGTTAGGACAAGCCATCGCCGTGTTGTTCGTCGGGATAGGGCTATGGAAAGGTGCGTTTGCTTTGGCCTTAGTGGGCTTTTTTGTCTTTGCATTGGCTCGCACGGAGAATCGCTCGGTTCGCCTCGACGCTGCACTGCGTCGGTTCAAGGCAGCAGACTTAATGCGCACCTCTTACACGCGGCTGTCGGAAGGGGATTGGATGCAAACGCCTATACATTTGCTGCAGACAGGGTTGGAGCGCCACTTTTTGGTGTTTGATGCGCAAGACCACCCGGTGGGCGTCTTGGAAGAAAAACGGGTCTTAGAAGCCCTTAAACAACGCGATTATGCTGCGCCAGTAAGGCAGTACGCTCTTCAACGGGTACAGATCGTGTCCCAGGAGGCGCGCTTGGAGCACGTGTATTATCTTATCTTTCACCAAGGGATCCCTCTGATTGCGGTGGCTCACCAAGGAGAGCTGGTCGGGGTTATTGATGAAATCGGATTATTTCGGTTTTTGAAGATACACCGCTAACAGGGCGCCTTCCTTGCTCCGCATCTTCGCTAACTTTTCGCGCTCTTGGATTGGCCCTTATGAAGCGAAACGCCTATACCGATGCTTTTCGGGCTTTGCTGCAGTCACTAAACGCCGAGCAGCGCGCAGCCGTTGAAAGTATTGAGGGCCCCGTGGCCGTCATAGCCGGGCCCGGAACCGGCAAAACCCATCTCATGACGGCCCGCGTAGGAAAAATCCTACTGGAAACAGACACGCCTCCGCAGAGCATCCTATGTTTAACCTTTACCGATGCGGCCGTCAGTGCCTTGCGCAGCCGACTGCTCCAGGTAATCGGCCCCGAGGCTTATCGAGTACCCATCACCACCTTCCACAGCTTTTGCCATCGCATCGTCCAGGGGCATCCCGACTATTTCGGCGTGTCGGACTTGGAGCCGGCTTCCGAGTTGGAGCGCGTGGAGATAGTGCGCCAACTCCTGAGCGAACTACCGGCAGAGCACCCCCTGCGACAGAAGCACAAGAACGCCTTTTTCTACGAACGCCATCTTCGCGCCCTTTTTACTCGGATGAAGAGCGAAAATTGGACGCCGGGATGGGTGCGCCGATGTGCGGATAAATACGCAAAGGAGCTACCGCAACATCCCAGCTTCATTTACCAGCGGAATACCGCTACCCACAGGAAAGGTCAGCTCAAAACAGCGCAGATTGCAGCAGAAGTGGAGCGCATGGAGCGCCTTAAGGCGGCCGCTGACCTATATCCCAAATACTTGCGCGCTTTAGCTCATCGCCGCCGCTATGAGTTCGAGGACATGATCCTGTGGGTCATTCGCGCCTTTGAGAAAAACGAGGCCTTGTTGCGCACCTATCAAGAGCGCTATCTGTACGTACAAGTAGATGAATTTCAGGACACTAACGGTGCTCAGTATGCGTTGCTACAGCGCTTATTGGAGTATTGGCAGACCCCTAACATTCTAATCGTGGGAGACGACGATCAAAGTATCTACGAGTTTCAGGGAGCGCGCTTGGAGCACTTGCTCGACTTCCAAAAGCGCTACCGGCAAGGGCTTACGACCGTTGTTCTACGCCAAAACTACCGATCGGCACAGGAGATCCTCGATGTGGCAGCTCGCCTCATCGATTTCAACAGCTTGCGCGCAACCCAGCCCAACGGCCAACCCTTCGACAAACGGCTTTGCGCTGCAAACACCCAACGAGGGGCAGTGGTTGTATACCGCTACGATACGCCAACAGCGGAGATAACTGACATCGCTGCGCAAATTCAACAACTTTTAAGCCAAGGGGTACCCCCTCAAGAAATAGCCGTTATTTATGCCCAGCATCGGCAGGCCGACGAGCTTCAGGCCTTGCTGGCGCGCCGCGGCATCCCCTACCAGGCAAAGCGGCCTGTCGATATCCTGAAAATACCCCTCATCGAGCAATTCTGCGAATTGCTCCGCTATTTGTTGGATGAGGCTGAACGCCCTCATTCGGCCGAACATCGCCTCTTCCGATTGCTGCACGCGCCTTTTTGGGACATACCGCCTGCAGATCTGGTGACCTTGGCCGCGCGGCTTTCTACAGAAGATGCTGCAGGGCAAAAGAAAGCCTGGCGTCTGGCACTGGCATCGGTCGATTTTTTGCAAAACCTGCCGCTACGCGCGCCCCAGACCCTCATAAACCTAGGGCAACTTATAGACGAGTGGATAGCTGCTGTCTACACCAAGCCGCTGCCGCTCTTGCTTGAGCTGCTCTTCACTCAGACGGGCCTTCTTCGCTGGGCAGCAGCACAACCCGATAGCGAAACGCTACTCTCCGCTTTGAAGACCTTACTCGATTTTGCTACGGCAGAGACCCGAAGAATACGCGAAGTCCATCCCGTATATGAGGGGCTTTCCACAGCCCCGCTGCGCTATTTCTTGCAAACCTTGCAGAGCATGGCGGCCAATCAAATCGGCTTGCCGCTCCAGCAACCCGTATCGCCCGCTGCCGCTATCCAGCTGCTGACAGCCCATGCCGCCAAAGGCTTAGAGTTCGAATGCGTGTTCTTGATGGATTGCGTGGAGGATTTCTGGGAGAAAACAAACAATGGAAGCCGAAACTCCTTTGCCTTGCCACCCAACCTTCAGCCCGCCCCAGAAGCCGACGCTTTGGAAGCGTGCCGTCGCCTATTCTACGTGGCCATGACGCGAGCGAAACGCCTCCTATACGTCTCTTTTGCGCGAACCGGTGCCGACGGAAAGCCCCGAACAGCTTCTCAGTTCATCGCTGAGGCGGGACTTTCCTTCCAAGACAGGGAGGTCGATCGGGCAGAGCAAATGAAAACACTCGCCCTTCTTTTACACACTCACAATCCCCCTCCGCTCCCTAAAACCGATATCTGGCGGCCGCTATTAGCAGACCTTCGATTGAGCATCACCTCGCTCAACCGCTACTTGCGGTGTCGAAGGGCTTTTTTCTACGAGGATGTCCTGAAGATACCAGCCGCTACCTCTGAAGCGGCTGCCTTTGGCCTAGCGATGCATCGCGTGCTGCAGCGCTTCTTCTCTCAAACCGAGGTATCTCTTTCCGATGTCCCAAAGACTTTGCTGCGCTTCTTCGAAGCAGAGATGGAGCGTTGGCGCCATCATTTTTCGCCCGCCAATTTCCATCAGCGCCTGGCATTAGGACGCAGTATCTTACATCGGTTGGGAATGGAGTGCTTGCCTCATTGGCCTAAGCGAGCCGTGGCTGAACGCCGATTCGACCGGGTGCATGTAGATGGCGTGCCTCTAACGGGCGTGATCGATCGCATCGAATGGTTGGAGGACGGTGCTTTAGGAATTGTCGACTTCAAGACAGGAACTCCCGACCCGCTTAAAGTAGCATCCCCTTCTGAACAACATCCCTTCGGCGGTGAGTACTGGCGTCAAATGGCCTTTTATCGCCTCCTCTTGGAGGCTTCTCAGCTCTTTACGGCTCCTATCCGGCGCACAGCAATTCAATGGCTCGAACTCGATCACAACGATACCTTGCCCTATGTGGAAATAGGGCTCCAACCACAAGATTTGTCGTTTGTAAGAGACCTTATCGCAAGGACGTGGACCCAGATCCAGGCAGCCCAGTTCGATCCAGGATGCCAGAAGAAGGATTGCCCTTGGTGCCACCTGTACGAAAGTCGCTCGGAGGCGCTACCCCCCCTCGACCGAAAGGCTGATGACGAGCTCGACGACCTCTCTTGACCGAGGAGCGCGTTTCTTACAAATAAGTGTATTAACACTTATTTAACGAATTGGCCTGAACCCTACCAAATACTCTCCTGTTTTAGCATATCATTTGTCTACTAACATCTAAAAACGCATCAACGCATGAAGCAACTACTCTTTTTTCTACCGCTTTTGGCTCTCTTAAGTATGGCTGCCTTTTCTCCTGTAGTTTACAAAGCCGACGTAGCGAGTAGTGTTATCGTCTGGAAGGGCTATAAGGTGACGGGCGAGCATACGGGCACTGTCAAGCTGAAGAACGGCGAACTGCAGTTTACTGATGGCAAGCTGACTGGCGGCTCGTTTGAGGTGGACATGAACACTATTACCTGCACAGACTTGGAAGGCGCTACGGCAGAGAAGCTCGTTGGGCACCTTAAAAGCGACGACTTTTTCGGCGTTCAGAAGTATCCGATAGCGCGATTTGTCATTACGAAGGCTTTTCCGACGGATACGAAAGGGAACTACCGGATTGCAGGCAACATTACTATCAAGGAAACTACTAAAGAAATCAGATTCAATGCTTTCGTCACTGAAAGCAGTGGTCAAGTAAAGGCAACGGGTAAAATGACTATCGACCGCTCCGAATTTAACGTTCGATATGGGTCGGGCTCTTTCTTTGATAATTTGGGCGACAAAACGATTTACGATGAGTTTGACCTAAATGTAACGGTTGTAGCCAAAAAATAGTCGTGTTTTCAAGAGCTTATGCCAACTGCCCGCTCCTTTTGGTAAAAGGGGCGGGCAGTGACTTTTTAGGGCGTGGCCTTATCTTTGCAGGGGATAAAAAATCATCGGAACGGCAAGAAAAGCTGGTTTTTCGGCGTTCATAGCGGAAATCAGTGGTTATTGAAAAAACTTTACTGCACCATGTTTGGAAGGATTGGTTGGCTAGGGCTGATGATGTGCGTATCTGCATCGTTTGTCGAAGTAGCCGCTCCTCATCGCACAAGGGGTGCATTTTTTGCTTCTTTTCCCGCTTTTGACCTTTTATCTGACATTTACAACCTTCCTTTTGTAAGGAGTGGGGAAGAGGGGTTAGGTTGGTGCGAGCAGACGGGAGAGGTATTGAGCAATACAAAGGTGCTTTTGCTCAATTATAGCGCTTACGACAGTGCCTACGCTGAGAAAATTGGGGCTATCTTGCTCAAGCAATTGCCGTGTGTAGAGTTGCTGCCTTTTTGGAAAGGCTCACCGCAGCAATTAGCCGCCCAGTTGAGTCAGTGCCGGCTTGTAGTGGTGCCTTATCCGGCTAACGACCCCGACCGGCTGGCGCGCGCCTACGGAAAAGTGTTGCGGCAATTTGTCGCTCGAGGAGGGGCAGTGGTTTTTTGCGGTACGGATAGGTTCTCCATCCTACAACAATACAATCTTTTTGACCTGGATTTTGGCTATTTCTGCACCACCATTAGCGTTCACGAAGACGATAAGGCGCACCCTATTTTTCGCGAGACGCCCGAAGATTTCGTGTTGGCCAACTACGTGTATCCGTTGGACGTTTCAGACCCCGCCTACGTGTCTTTAGCAAACGTACGTGGTTATTCTACCGCAGGCTATAAATCTATCGGGCAAGGTAAAGTCATTTATATCGGCTTTGAATACTACTACGACGAACCTATTGCTACCCAAATCCTCATAAACGCAGTTAATTGGCTCTGCTCCGGCCTTTCGTGCAAGTCTGGTTCGAACGGGCAAGAGAAAGAGGCGGACACAGGCATGACAGCACCTGAAAACTCTAACCTTCGCTCTATCCGCCGGGTAGAAGAGTATCTGTATGCTGGAAGCGGCGCCGGCAATGCCGTAGAGATGAAGATTTTCCCCAATCCTTATGTCGAGAAGGCCTTTCTCGATTTTACATTGGAGAAATCTGCAACTGTATTTATCGAAATGACCGACGAAAGCGGCGTCCGCATTGCCCTCCTTCTCCCTTATCGAAATCTCAACCCAGGGCAATACCGCGTAGAGCTTCCCAATGTATCGCCGGGTATCTATTTTGTGAAATGCCAGATAGACGGCCGAACCGCTACTAAAAAAGTAGTCAAATCAAGCATTTAAGCCTTCTTCTCGCCGATAAAGCACGCTGCGCTTCATAACGGCAACAGGTCGATAGCCGCGTTCCCGCAAAAAGCGATATACCGCGGAAGACTCGGGGGCGTCGGCAAAAAAAGGTATATCCTCTACGAGGAGGAATTGAGGTGTGTATTTGTCCCAATCATTGGACTGCAACACTTGCAGGTCCATGCCCTCTACGTCGATGCTCAGCAGATCTATCGCCTGTCGTGGCGGTAAGTATTGGTCTAAGATCGAGGACAGCGGTAGGAGGGGTACCTCTATGGTTTTTACGATGCGGTACTTGGGGTTCTTTTGATGCATCTCTGCCGTATCGCGGTCGAAGGTGTTTAATGCGGGCTCGTTAAAGCAGAAAAAAGTGGCTTTGC
The DNA here is from genome assembly GCA_037445225.1 of Lewinellaceae bacterium. Lineage (GTDB taxonomy): Bacteria > Bacteroidota > Bacteroidia > Chitinophagales > Saprospiraceae > M3007. The sequence continues at coordinate 116,746 of JBBIKW010000002.1, forward strand.
CGAGCTCCTTACCGACACCTATTTCGATATTGATATCGCAAGGGCGCAGCCATCGAAAGGGCCGCATGCTGCCTGGTGTCGGGTCGATGTTGATGCCGCGCCATCCGCGCCGGTACAGCGCTAAAGTGTTCGAAAATCGAACCGGGTGGTGCGCTCCAACATCGACGTAAAAACCGCGGTATTTTTTCACGCCTTCGTAAAACGACAAAAAAACAACATCCTCACCATCCTGCGCATACGAACGGCGGTAACGGAAGTAGTCGGCCATCGAAATAAGCAGCCGCTTCAGAGGCATCAACATATCGGGCGTTTTTCGAATAGTCATCAAGGTCGTGGCTTTGGAGGGCAATGTTAGGCGAAAATCCGATAGTCATAGGGGGCGGAGCAGCTCTGCTGCAAAAAAGAAATTACAGCGCTGGGCTGGCCAAGTTGCTTTAACTTCGTCTTTGGTAAGCTATCTACTCGTTGTTATGTTACATGCAGACCCCATTTCCAAGCGGCGATCGCGCTGGAAGCGCTTACTTTTGTGGGCGGCACTTTCCGTGCTGACCCTAGTTATAGCGCTTGTCATCGTTGCCGATGTTTTCGAAGAAGACATCACGCGCCGTCTTTTAAACACCTTGAAGACCCATTTGCGCGCCGAGTTAACGGTTCACAGGGCGTACCTATCCTTGCTACGCGCCTTTCCAGAGGCAGCAGTGGGTTTAGAGGATGTTCGTTTGAAGGACCGCTCTGGGCGCCCCCTCTTAGAAGTGCGCGAAATGTCCTTTCGCTTCAAATGGTGGAGGCTTTTTGAACAGCGCGTTGAAGTAAACCGAGTGATTATCCGCGACGGGCGAATAGCTGTGCGGATTGACAAAAGCGGTCGGGCGAACTACGAAGTGTGGGAAGAGCGTCCAAAGACTGTCGCTAGCGATGAAAACCTGCAGATCTCCCTGGAAAATGCCCGCCTTCAAAACCTATACGTCTCCTACGAAAACAACGCTACCCGTCAGGCACTAAATGTCCGTCTAAAAAATGCAGAGGTAGGAGGTGATTTTTCGGCCCAACGGCTAAGCCTTTCTTCTCAGGCCGACATGGAAGTGGTGCGCCTGCAGGTCAATGAGAGCCGCTGTTTGATAGGACAACCGCTCCGCTACCGGGCATTGCTTGCCGTAGACTTGAGCAAAGGGCTCTACGACTTTCAGCAGGTGGAGCTATCTGTTGCGGGCAATACTTTCGATATTTCTGGATTCATATCGCACAAGGGTGCCTTCTCAGATGTCAATTTAACGATGACGGGCCGAGAGGGCGATGTTTCGCTGATAACCGCTCTCTTGCCGGAGCCCTATAGCCGTTATTTTGACGATTTCCACAGCAGGGGTACTTACAGCTTTTCCGCTTCGGTACGCGGTCGCTTGAGCAGGACGGAAGTTCCCTCAGTAAAGGTTCAGGCCGCTTTGCGCAACGGCACCATTGCCTCCGAAAAGCTGCAAGGGCCTTTGCGAAACGTTCATTTTCGCGCTGTATTAAATGCGACAGCATCTGGAAAAAGCTCCTTTGAAATCGCCGACTTTATCGCCGACTTCGACGATCAAACCTTGACTTTTCACCTAAGTATCGCGGACTTAGAGGACCCGATAATAGATTTTCACCTGCAAGGCGCCTTGCCGCTTCGAGTGGCCTACGGACTGTTCAACACGCCGTCTGTACAAGGCGGCGATGGAGTAGTGCGCATTTCAAATCTTTCGATCAGAGGGCGTTATGCCGATATGTTGAACACGCGCACGATTGCTCGGATACAGGCCCAGGCTGAAGTGCAGATGGAAAAGGCGTCGGTGACTTTTCGCGGCACACCGGTGCAAGTGTCGAACGGCCGCGTCACCTTAGACGGCAACCGGCTACAGGCCGATAGCCTCCAAATGGTGGTTGGGCAAAGCACTTTACAGTTGCACGGCTACGCCCACAACGTATTGCCCGTCCTTTTTGCCGACTCGCTCCATGCCGACGAAGCACAACTGTTGTTCAGTGGTCGCCTCAGCGGCCCATCACTCGATATGGGCCAGCTGTTTGACTTATTCTCCGTGCCGGAGGAAGAGGTGACTTCAGCGGACTCTACTGCCTTGGACTCCCTTCGTCAACTGGCTAACCAGCGGCGGCAACGCCTTCTGGAACGCTTACGAGGGGCCTTCGAGGTAAGAATGGACACCTTCTACTTTCGCAAGATAATGGGACAGGCCTTAAATGGCCAACTGGCCTTCGACAATGGCCGGCTGTATTTTCAGTCGGAAGTACAAGGCATGAAAGGGAGTGCTGCCGTAAGCGGTATCGCCCATTTTGCGCCCCAGCCTTCTCTGAAAATGCGCGCTCATCTGCGCAACATAGACGTACAGACGCTCATGGAGCAGTGCAACAATTTCGAGCAGGACATCGTCACTGCAGAGAATTTGAGAGGAAATCTTTCTGGAAAGGTCGTGGTGTACGCCTGCTGGGATACGAGCAACCGTTTTCTATCGGACCAGTTGCGCGCCTTGGCCGACATTCGAATAGTCCACGGCGAGCTGGTCGGTCTCAAAATGTTGGAAGACTTTTCTACCTTTATTCATATCGAGGATCTGAGGCAGGTACGCTTTGCCGAACTGCAGAACTACTTGGAAGTGAATCGCCGGACGTTGTATCTTCCTTTGATGTTTATCCAAAGCAACGCCGCCAATCTAACGCTGTCGGGAACCCATACCTTCGATAATTTCATCGACTATCGCATGAAGGTCAATGTGGGCCAGCTCCTGCTCCAGCGCATCAAGCGGCATGATCCCGACTTAGAACCACTTCCTGCGCGAGAAGGGTGGTTTAACGTCTTCTATACTATTCGGGGGCATGTAGACAAGTATGAAATGAAACGCGGCAAAAAAGAGGTGGTTCGAGAGTTTGAGCGCAGTGAAGGCTTCAAGATGTCGATCGCTCAGCGCATCGAAGACGAGTTTCGAGGAATAGACGGTCGACCCTTGCCCGGAACAGGAGAACAAATCACTAGCGATAAAGCTCGCCCAGGCGCAGTGCCTTCTCATTGAGAAAATAAGCCGGCTCCATAGAGGGCTAAATAGCGCCCGATGTATTTGCCGAGGATATCAAATTCTACGTTGACCTGGTCACCCACCTGCAGATACTGGAGGTTGGTGTGCGTCCAAGTATACGGAATGATGGCTACCGAAAATCGGTCTTCACGAGGCTCCACCACGGTAAGGCTGATCCCATTAAGGCAAATGGAACCTTTGTCTACCAGTAGGTGCTCTGGAGTAGGCGTATACTTAAAAGAAAGGTACCACGAGCCGTTGCGCGGCTCTATTTGCGTACAAATGGCGACGTCATCTACATGCCCCTGCACCAAGTGTCCATCTAAGCGCCCGCCCCAGGCCAAACTCCGCTCCAAGTTAACGGCGCGTCCTTCGCGCCACTGGCCAAGATGAGAGCGGCGCAAGGTCTCCTCTACCGCAGTGACCGTGTGCCGACCATCTCCTACAGCTACCACTGTCAAACATACACCATCATGGCTGACGCTCTGGTCAACGCGAAGCTCGGCGCTGATCGCACTCCTTAGGGTGAAATGAACGTTAGTACCTTCGCGTTCGATAAGTTCCACGATGCCTAGGGCTTCAACGATGCCGGTAAACATGGTTTTCTACAACTCAAATGCGCCCATAAGAACGATTGAATGCGCGAAAAGATTTGCCCCTTGCACAAGTATCTGTGCTAACTTTAGCGCCGTTGTTGCCCAGAGAACACCACCTAATATCTCGGAGGGCTTAGATCGCTTTTGCGAGGCTTCTTTTAAAACCGCTATAATCGACATTTTGTATGAAAAAACGGGATTTTTTAAAAACTTCGCTTTGGGTTGCGGCAGGAACCGTTCTGGCACCCGTGCTGAGTGCGTGCGGCTCGTCAAAGAATTCTGGCAAGGACAGGTTGCCCACTATTCCTCCACCTAAGTTGCGCCGCACTTCGCCGTTCACATTGCCCGCGCTGCCCTATCCCTCTGATGCGTTAGAACCCTACATCGACAAACAGACCATGGAAATTCACCACGGCAAGCACCATGGGGGATATGTGAACAATCTCAACAGCGCTGTGGTAGGAACGGTGTATGCCGAGTACGAGCTCGAAGACATCTTGATGCGGATTACTCCGGCAGAGGCGGACCTTAAAATTCGCAATAACGCGGGAGGGCACTGGAACCACACCTTCTTCTGGCAGATTCTAAAGCCCGGAGGAGCACCGTTGCCCGAAGGTCAGTTTTCCGCAGCCTTAACTAAGGCATTTGGCTCGTTTGAACAGTTTAAGACTGCTTTTTCGGATGCCGCCAAAAGCGTCTTTGGCTCAGGCTGGGCTTGGTTGTGCGTGGGCAAGGACAAAAGCCTTTTCATCACGACTACGCCCAACCAAGACAATCCGCTTATGATGCAAATTGTCGCTAAGACAGGTACGCCCATCTTTGGCCTTGACGTCTGGGAGCATGCCTATTATTTGAAATATCAAAATCGGCGTCCCGACTATATCAACGCCTTTTTTAACGTCGTCAATTGGGAAGAAGTCGCCCTTCGCTACGACCGCGCTATGTTCGGTTGAGCAAGGGCTATTCTAAAAGAAGGCGGTGCCGAAGAAGATAGGAGCATGCCCTTGCTCCCGATCTTCCTGCCAAAGGTTTGAGAGATAGGTTCACCCCTACTGAGACGCGACAGGAGGGCGCTTGCTTTTACCTGATGGGTCAAAGAACAGCACCAGGCACTCAAACCAAAGCGCCCTGCTTTGCGTTTAAATGTCAAACAGGCCGCGATGCTGGGTTACCGCTTTTCTGAGTATAGGGCCGACGCCGAACAGGCTCCTTTCGAGCGCCTGCTCCGCATCTTTCAAGAGCTGCTGCTGTATACATCGGGCAACGTCGAAGAGGCTTTGGCTTGGCTGACGGAGCTAGATAAGGTTTATCACCTCACCACTCCAGACTACGGCATTGGCGACTTTATTCGCGACTTAGAAGAAAAAGGCTACATCCGTCGAGATGGCAACGGACAGGGCGGCTTCCGCCCAACGGCCAAGATGGAAATTGCTCTGCGTCAGAAAAGCTTAGAAGACATCTTCGGCGACCTGAAAGAGGCCAAAAGTGGCCAGCACAATACCTCTTTTATCGGTCGGGGCGACGAGTTCACTGCAGATGTAAAGCCCTACGAGTTCGGCGATGCGCTAGAAAATTTGGCCGTGACCAATTCTTTGCGAAATGCTTATATCCATCACGGTATCGACGATTTCCGACTAACGCCCGAGGATCTGGAGGTGTACGAAACGTACTACCAGAGCCAAATGTCCTCGGTGCTCATGATCGATGTTTCGCATTCCATGGTACTCTACGGCGAAGACCGCATCACGCCGGCAAAGAAGGTCGCCCTTGCTTTAGCAGAGTTCATCCAACGGCAATTTCCTAAAGACACTTTAGACATCATCGCCTTTGGAGATGATGCCTGGCCTATTCAACTCAAAGACGTTCCCTACTTAGAGGCAGGGCCTTATCACACCAACACGGTGGCAGGTTTGGAGTTGGCCATGGATATTTTACGCCGTAGGCGCAACCCGAATAAACAGATTTTCATGGTCACCGACGGCAAACCCACGTGCCTGAAAATAGGCAAAAACTACTACAAAAATGCCTTTGGATTGGACCGAAAAATCATCAACCGGTGCCTCAACCTTGCCGTTCGCTGCCGAAAATTGGACATCTCGATTACTACCTTCATGATCGCCCGCGATCCTTATTTGGTGCGCTTTGTCGAGGCCTTCACGCAAGCCAACAACGGGAAGGCTTTTTATTCTTCTCTTCAGGGATTGGGCTCCTTTGTGTTGGACAGTTACAAAAAGCGCAAGCGCAAATAGGCCGCGCGGCCAGAGCGCTTATTTATTCAGGTAAGCCGAGTACATCCAAACGAGTTTTTCTTGTTGACGGATATAATCGCTCATCAAGGCATTTGTCCCTTCATCTCCAATGTCGGCGGATATCTCCAGCAATTCGCGCTGAAGAGGAAGGATGATTCGAAAGGCATTTAAGATGTCCTCCACAGCTTTCATACCATCGCTCACCTCGCTGCTTTCCGCAATTTGAGCGATGCGTTGGTATTCCGAATACCGGTGCTGAGGCGCAAATCCCAACGTCAAGATGCGCTCTGCAATTTCGTCGATCTTGACGAGCAAGTCGTTATAGAGTTCCTCAAACTTTTGGTGCAACTCGAAAAACTTATCTCCGCGCACGTTCCAGTGATAGCCGCGCACGTTTTGATAAAAGATGGCGTAGTTCGCTAGTAAATGCCCCAATTTTTCTACTGCTTGAGCACTTTTTGTGGCGTCCAAACCTATTGCATTGCGTTCGCTCATAAATATCCATCCATTTTTGTTGGCTAAAACGAATGAGGACGAGGGAAGGTTCGCGTTTTTGGCCCCAGGCATACTTGAGAGGTCTAAGCTTACTTGTAACAGGATGAAGTGAAGTGCGATTCGACATGCCTGACCTTGCTTCAGCACAGGATGTTTAATCTAATGGGAGCAAGCGCCGAACCATTAGTTCCTTAAGAACCACTCAGTAACGATCCTAACACCTGCGCTACACCAAAAAGGCAATGGATTTTCTCCTCCGATACCTTTTCCTATCGTCATGTCTATTTGAAAGAGGTCGCTGAAGAAGAGCCGGTAGCCGACTTGGTATGCTAAACCCGTTCCCGGTACATAGGGGTCGCCAGAGATAAACTCTCCGACAAAGTGCCAGCCCTTGTACACCTTTATTTGCGTGCCTAAGCCCCACGTGTTCAGGAGTTGGTCTTCTCCAGCGATGTGTAGGTAGTTGGCTCCCAAGTTGGCGTGAAAGAGAAATCTCTCTCCCTCTCCAAGGCATTGGGAAACAGTCACATAGCCAAACGACCCGTAACCGCCGGGCTTGAAAGAGCCTTTGCCAAAGGGCAGGAAAGTTCCCAGCACAATGCCGTAGCCGGGCGCTTTGTTGGGCCTATATTCCCTAAACAGGTACTTTGCTTGAAGTAAGGGAAGTGCATAGGCAAAGGAGCGCTCTTCCGCATCTCCCTGCTCATAACCGAAAACACCGCCCAAGGTGAGCTCTAGCTTTCGAGTTGGGCCATAGGCAAAAACGACCCACTGTTGACCACTTTCGCTGTCGAGCCTAAACCAAGACTCCATCTGGGCTAATTGCCGCCCTACCACTCGAGCATCGTCCGTAATAAAGGGCCGCACTTCATCTGCGTCCCATACATAGTGTAGGGAGGATGCAGTGGCTTGCAGCGCTACAAATTGTCCAAATGCTAAAGAGCAGGCGCCTACGTTTAGCCAAAGCAAAAAGATAGCAACCTTCATGAGCGGACTTTTTCTTGAACAAATGCGTTTTTTAGTGAGGAGGAGGGGATTTGCGCGTAAAGAAAAGACGAATGCCTCAGAGATGTCTTTTAGGTTTCATCGTTTGCAGTTTTTCTTGAGATGCAGATAGTGACAAAGCCTTTGGGTAGAATAGAGATGGGGAATAAAAAACCCAGAATAAGTTTGGTTTACTATGACGATTTTCGTATCTTTGCAGCCCGTTTTGTTAAACGCATTTTCAACAAGTAAAAAAGGAAAGGTTGCATGCTCATTGTCGAAATCAAGGATGGCGACACCATTGACAAAGCACTCAAGAAGTACAAGAAGAAGTTCGACCGATCGGGTATTTTGCGAGAAATTCGCCGCCGAAAAGCCTACAGCAAGCCTTCTGTAGAGCGTCGGTCGGAGGTGCTGCGCGCCATCTATCGAGAAAAGATGTACGGAAGTAAGAACAATTAGAATACTCCTTCTCGCAGGCGGGCTGCGCGCCGGTGGAAGGAGCAGAAGGCCAATGCAGGCTGAGTTTGCCATGTTCCACGAGGACTCTTTTTTGCAGTACCTAACTGTTGAGCGCCGCTTGTCGGCACATACTACCCTGGCTTATCGACGAGACTTGTCGGATTTTTTACAATTTATTCAGGGCCAATGCCTCACCGCTGTTACAGAGGTGGGGCATTGGCACATACGGGCCTGGGCGGCCAGCCAGCTTCAGCGGGGCGTGAGTGCGCGCAGCGTCAATCGCCGGCTCTCCTGCCTAAAAACCTATTTCAAGTACTTGAAATCGCGCGGATGGGTAACCGCCGACCCCATGCGCAAGGTACAAGGGCCGCGAATGGGGCGGCGCTTGCCCGTATTCCTCGCGGAAACGGCCATGGCTGCCCTCTTCACTCAGGTGACGTTTCCCACAGACTACGTCGGGCAGCTGGAGCGCATGCTCTTAGAGGTACTTTACGGGACGGGTATTCGCTGCGGCGAGCTCATCGCGCTGCGCGTGCAGGATGTGGATTTAGAGCGGTCGGTTCTACACATACAGGGCAAGGGAAGTAGAGAGCGAACCGTGCCCTTGGCGCGTTACCTAGCTGAAGCGTTGGCCGATTTTGTTCGCTTGCGCCGCGACAGCTTCCCATTTACTGCACATCCATGGCTTTTTTTGAGCAAAAAAGGTGAACAACTTAAACCCAACTTTGTCTATCGCGTTGTTTATAAGTACCTCTCTGCTGTGAGCGATGCCGAACAGCGCAGCCCGCACGTTTTGCGCCATACCTTTGCTACTCACCTTTCCAATCGAGGAGCCGACTTGAAAGCCATCAAAGAGTTATTAGGGCACAGCAGTTTGGCTGCTACGCAGATATATACGCACAACAGCATCGGCCGCCTCATAGAAGTGTACGAACAAGCGCACCCAAAGGGACAGGACTAACCTCCATATCGTATGACGGCACTACCAGAGTACTCCTCCGACAGCCTGCTGCTCATTCGCGAAAGCGCGCGCGCTTTCGCTGAGACGTATATCCGCCCCCATGTGATGGAGTGGGACGAGGCCCAGCATTTCCCCGTCGACCTATTTCAGAAGATGGGAGAGCAGGGCTTCATGGGGGTGCTCATACCCGAGGAGTACGGCGGTGCAGGATTGGGTTATCAAGAATACATCACCATCATTGAGGAAATAGCCAAAGTGTGTGGCTCTATCGGCCTAAGTCTCGCTGCCCACAATTCATTGTGTACCAATCATATATATACCTTTGGCAGCGAAGAGCAACGCAGAAAGTACCTGCCTCTTTTGGCCAGTGGTCAGTGGATTGGCGCCTGGGCGCTGACAGAGCCCAACACGGGTAGCGATGCCGGCAGGATGCAATGTGTGGCCTGCCGCGAGGGCGACTACTACGTACTCAACGGCACGAAGTGTTGGATCACGCACGGCCTCAGCGGACAGGTGGCCGTAGTTATTGCTCGCACGGGTGAATTGTTAGACAGCCGAGGCATGACGGCGTTCATCGTCGAGCGCGGCACGCCGGGCTTTCGCAGTGGAAAGAAAGAGAACAAGCTGGGCATGCGCGCCAGCGAGACGGCGGAAATCATCTTTGACAACTGCCGCATCCATAAAAGCCAACTGCTGGGCCAAGAAGGAGAGGGCTTCATCCAGGCCATGAAAATCTTAGATGGTGGGCGTATATCCATTGCTGCCTTAGCCTTAGGCATCGCTAAAGGTGCCTATGAGGCTTCGGTCAAGTATGCCAAAGAGCGCCATCAGTTCGGTCAGCCTATAGCAAACTTTCAGGCGATCGGCTTCAAGCTCGCCGATATGGCTGTCAAGATTAGCGCAGCGGAGCTGCTTACCCGCCGAGCCGGTGACCTAAAGAATGCCGGTGAAAAATGCACCAAAGAGGCTGCCATGGCTAAGTACTATGCTTCAGAGGTCGCCGTGCAAATCAGCACAGATGCGGTGCAAATCCACGGAGGGTATGGCTATACAAAGGACTTTCCGGTGGAAAAGTACTACCGAGATTCCAAACTGTGCACGATTGGAGAGGGCACCTCTGAAATTCAGAAACTGGTCATTGCGCGCGAGCTGCTGCGTCAAAAATAGGTCGGCATGACCGTTCACACCATCGACTTGGAGTTCCTTGGGCTGAAGCGCGCCATAGCGGCTTTCGCAGTGGAAGGACCTGAAGGAGTGATACTTATAGAAACTGGCCCTCACACCACTGTAGCGTTCTTAGAAGAGCAGCTGCGGCAGAAAGGATGGCAATCGGAAGACTTTCATGCGGTGTTTCTGTCGCATATTCACTTCGACCATGCGGGAGCAGCGTGGGTTTGGGCGCAGCGCGGTGCTCGCATATACGTACATCCTATAGGCGCCCCTCATCTTTCTGCCCCAGACAAACTGTATCAGTCGGCTCGGCGTATCTACGGGGGGGAGATGGAGCGGTTGTGGGGGACAATGGCTCCCATTTCGCCGCAACAGCTGTATACGCCGGAGCACGGCGAAGAGATAAGGGTAGCGGGCCTTCGCTTAAGAGCTTGGCATACACCGGGTCATGCCCCACACCACATCGCCTGGGAAGTGAGTGCTCCAGGAGAGGTTCCCGTGCTGTTTACAGGAGATGTTGCGGGCGTGTGCATAGACGCCCGCTATGTTGCGCCGCCCTGTCCTCCGCCCGATATCGACGTGGAGGCTTGGCAAGCTTCGATCGCCTTGATGCGCGCCTTGCCAGCACAAACTCTTTACCTCACCCACTTTGGCTGCGTTCAGGATAAGGAGCGCCATCTGCGCGACTTGGAGCATCGGTTGCTGGCTTGGGCCTCGTGGATGAGGCCCTATGCCGGGCAAGATGTTGCGCCGCAAGAAGTTATCCCAGCTTTTGTCGCCTTTGTACAGCAGGATTTGGCAGCAGCCGGCATAGACGCGCCGACAGCCGCCATCTATGAGGCTGCCAACCCGGCATTTATGTCGGTAGCTGGCCTGCTGCGTTATTGGAAGAAAAAGTGGACCGCATGAACGCACGACAAATCTTGTCTCATCTCCAAGGGCAATGTGTCGTGGTCGTAGGAGACAGCATGCTCGACCGCTATCTTATCGGCTCTGTCAGCCGGATATCGCCAGAAGCGCCCGTCCCCGTCGTATTGCATCAGCGCACCGAAGACCGCTTAGGCGGAGCGGCTAATGTAGCCTTGAACGTCCAGTCTTTGGGCGCTCAGGCTGTCCTGTGCAGCGTTATAGGGAAAGATGCTGAAGGCGATGCCCTTTGCGCGCTGCTGCCCCAAGCTGGCCTAACTACAGCGGGTTTACTCGCCCTGCCCAGTCGCCAGACTACTGTGAAGACGCGCGTGTTGGGCAATCACCAACAAATGCTGCGCATCGACCGTGAAGATACACGTGACCTCACTCCCGATGAGGAGCACTTCTTTGTGGCACATGTCGCAGCGCTCTTAAGCCGTTACCCCGTCAGCGCGCTGATTTTTCAAGACTACAATAAAGGCGTGCTTACTCCCGCTGTCATAGAAGCGCTGTTGCACGAAGCGAAAGAACGCCGAATCTTGACAGCAGTAGACCCGAAAAAAAACAATTTCTTCGCCTATCGCGGGGCTACGCTTTTTAAACCCAATTTGAAAGAGGTGCGCGACAGCCTCCCTTTTCCCGTACACCTTACCTTAGAGTCGCTGTGCTCTGCGGCAGCGTTTCTCCGCGAAAAGTTAGATTGCCCCAACATCATGATTACTCTTTCGGAAGAAGGGCTGTTTTTAGCGAACGAAGAGGGTGCGCAGATATATCCGACAGCGGCGCGGAAGGTGGCTGACGTCAGTGGTGCGGGCGACACTGTCATTAGCGTGGCCGCTTTAGGGTTGGCTGCTGGCTTGGATGGCCCGCTCATAGCAGCATTGGCGAATTTAGCGGGCGGCCAAGTATGCGAATTCCCCGGAGTGGTGCCCGTACAGGCAGATCTCTTGGAAAGAGAACTGGAACATTGGTTAAGGCAAAACGGTTAACTCCAGACGGGGTATTCTTACACAAGACATCTGAGAACAATCATCGCAGCCGTTCCCTTGACTGTCTAAAAAAATTTTGCATACGTCGGCACTATAGGCGTTCTTTGCAAAAAATTTTGAGGAGGATCTCGCTTATCCGCCTTAATTTCTCATGCGTTATTTGAAAAGGCTATGATTAGTCGCCGCAGCGTTCGCGTTAAAGTCATGCAGCTGTTGTACATGTTGAATCGCGACGAACAGCTCACTTACGCTGAAGTCGTCGATCTCTACCACAGCGGCATCGGTAAAACATTCGAGCTGTACATCTTTCATCTCTACTTGCTGCTGCGAGTCACCCAATATGCCGAGAAAGATGCGGAGTTGCGGGCGGCTAAGATGTTGCCTTCAGAAGAGGACAAGGCATTCACTCCTCGCCTCTATGGAAACCCCTGTGTGCAAAGTCTGGCCAACAACGTCGGCTTTTTGCGCTTGGTGGAAAAATATTACCTACCGGAAAAGGTAGACGCCGACCAAATACGGCAGTTGTACCAAGCTTTTTTGGAGACCAACCCCAGCAGGCAGTACCTAGCCCTAAGCGAACCTATGCACGACGACCACATCAAAGTGCTGTTGGCGCTGTATCGCTTCCTCATCAACCAGGAGCTGTTTACCGAGATGGTGGAAGACCATTACAGCAACTACTTGGACGATGAGTCGTTGGTGGTAGGCGCCGTGAAGAAGACTATTAAGGCTATGCCGCTAAAGGGAGATTTTTATAAGGAGCACGAACCCTCCGATGAAACCGTGCGCGACTTTGGCGAGCAGCTGCTGCGCAAGACATGTCAGGAAGACCAGGCGCTATACGACCTCATCACTCCGATGCTCCGAAACTGGGAACCCGAGCGCGTCGCGATCTTGGATATGATTATGCTCAAGATGGCGGCTTGCGAATTTCTCCATTTTCCGACGATACCGGTCAAGGTGACGATCAACGAGTTCGTGGAAATCTCTAAGACATATTCGACCGAAAACAGTCGGGAATTCATCAACGGTATCTTAGACCGCCTCATGCGCCGCCTGCAGCGAGAAGGCCGACTCGTCAAAGAAGAGCAAGGGCTGCTCGAGTAACTTTACCACTTGCTGTAACGGCGCAACCAAGTCCCCCTGTAGAGGGTTTCGCCCACCATATTGCTCGGTCTGTCCTCTGTAGCCGAGGCGGTTACCTTTGCAAAAGCTTCTTCAGCAGACATCGGAAGCCCTTTCGGAAGCGCCCCTATGGCCTCCTCCCAAAAAAGGCTCTTCAGCAGACCGAGTACACGCTTCTCGAGCAGCTTTGACATGCGGAAAACTTCTACCATGACCACACCACCTTCGCCTACCGCCACAAAGCCTACTGCATGGGGTATCTTTTGAAATTCTGCCGCCATCTTCTGAGCGGACGCCTCATACTCTTTTGCAAGGTGGTCGGTCTTGCGGTTTAAGGCAGCGGTATAGGCGCTCGTAGGCGACTCGACGTTTGCCCTTTCCAATAGGAAATCGACCGACTGCCAGACTTCGCCTTGGTTGTTGCGGAAAACTTTCTGCCGGATCTGCGGAGAGGCATAGCAATGGGCGTAGAAGGCGCCTTGTTCTTTCTCTGCAGGAGAAGCATTAGGGTTGTAGTAGTGCGAACGCCCGGCCTCTACGCAGAAAACTTCGATATTTCTAACCTCTCTTGCTGCAATAACGCAGTCCTCGCTTATTACGCGGTCTTGGTTGCCGCCTACTACGACATCGCCGGCCATAATAAAGACGGGTCGCCCTGTCTTATTCGCTGCCGTTAGCCCTCGGTACCAGACGCCCTCCGTTCGCCCAAACTCTTTCATCTCGCTAATCTGGAAGCCCGGCAGCTGCATGGCTTCTTCTAAAGTGAGCAACTGCTGCAACTGCTCTGTCTCTTTTAGCAAAGCGTCGCTCATGACAATAGGATAGATGCGCAGCGATCGATACTGCCAGGCGGGATCTTCTTTCTTTAGCAGGGATAAGTCGTCCTGGTTCAAACGCAGCGTTTTAGCACTTTTTTTATCGGCACAGCAGATAGTACTGCAGAGCACACAAGCGAAGATACTGACAGCAAGTACCGATTTCATCTTTTTTTGTTTTTGACACACTTTAGGGAATATTACTCCTTAAACGGCGGCTGTTATCGATTATTTTGCTGGGAAAAATAAATAAATGCTTTGATCTTCGGAAACAAGAGGATGAAAGGCAGCAGTGCCGTTCCGATACAAAATGCCTTCGGCATTCTACTGTGGGCCGCTACCTTTGTCGAGCAATTCGATCGTACAGTGAAGGTTGTTATTCCAGTGGCTGGCGCCGGTACCCGTTTGCGGCCGCATACCTATACGCAGCCCAAGCCGCTGATGCCGGTGGCGGGTAAGCCCATCATCTCTTTCATCATCGACAAGCTGGCGGAAGCGGGATTGAAGGAATTTGTCTTCGTCATCGGCTACCTGGGCGAAAAGGTGCGCAGCTTCATTGAGGAACACTATCCGCACCTGCACACCGAGTTCGTCTATCAAGAAAGCCGCGAAGGGTCAGGACACGCCGTATGGACCGCTCATGAGACCATCGAAGACGAGAGCGAAATCTTTATCGCTTTTGGCGATACGATCTTTGACGCAGAGCTGAAGCAGATGATAGAATGCCCTTACTCGTGTTTGGGCGTGAAAAAAGTCGATAATCCGCGCGAGTTTGGGGTAGCAGAGATCAACAACGAGGGCTTTGTCGTGCGCGTGGTAGAAAAACCGCGTATCCCCAAGACCGACTTAGCCATCGTGGGGCTGTACAAGATTAAGAATGTGCCGTTGCTGCTGCGAAGTGTAGAGTACTTGATGAGTGAAAATGTGCGGACCTTTGGAGAAATTCAGTTGACTGACGCCCTGCAATTCATGCTCGACCACGGTGAGCCGATCCAGGCTATCCCTGTCCGAAATTGGTATGACTGTGGCCGAAAGGAAGTGCTCTTAGAAACTAATGCCATGCTGCTCAGCCAGCGCAGCTATGCCTACGACGCGTTGAACTTGCCTGTTTTCGACAACACCATCATCATTCATCCCGTCGCTATTGGAGAGGGCTGCCACATCGCCAACAGCATTATCGGTCCCAACGTCACTCTCGGCAACGGCGTTACGATCAAAGATAGCATCATCAAGGACAGCATTATCGGCAGTCAATCCTCTTTAGAAGACGTAGTGCTGCGCCATTCCGTAGTCGGCATAGGCTCATCGGTGCGCGGGCTGAACTTAGCGCTCAATATCGGCGACGATACAGAGATCGACTTTCGATAAGCGATGGCCTAAACTACCCTCCCTCGCATTGGCTTAACCTGTTTCGCTATGCTCCACGCTATTTCACCCATAGACGGCCGATATGCGCAGGCAACCCGCGAGCTAGTGGACTATTTCAGCGAATACGCCCTTATTCGCTACCGGGTATTTGTGGAAATTCAGTACTTTATAGCGCTCTGCCAATATGGGCTGCCTCAGTTGGCCAACTTCGACGAAGCTAAGATCGACGAGTTAAACGCCGTCTTCGAGCGCTTTAGCATAGCGGATGCCGAGTATATCAAGACCATCGAGCGGACGACCAACCACGACGTGAAAGCCGTGGAGTATTTCCTCAAAGAGCGCTTCGATGCCTTAGAGTTGGGGGCTTTCCGCGAGTTTGTCCACTTTGGGCTGACTTCGCAGGACATCAACAATACGGCTATTCCTTTGCTTTTCAAGGCAGCTCTGAGGGACGTGTATTATCCGCTGCTGCAGCGCGTGTGCGACCAGCTCCACCATTTGGCCCGCGAATGGGCACACGTGCCGATGTTGGCGCGCACCCATGGGCAGCCGGCTTCTCCTACGCTCCTGGGCAAAGAAGTGGCCGTGTTTGTCATCCGCGTGGAGGAGCAGGTGCGGCAGCTGAAAGCTATACCTCATCGCGCCAAGTTCGGCGGCGCTACCGGCAACTTCAACGCTCACTTCGCCGCCTATCCCGACTACGACTGGCACCGCTTTGGCGACGAGTTTGTCGCCGAATTTCTCGGTTTGGAACGCTCAAATCCCACCACTCAGATCGAACACTACGACTGTCTGGCTGCCCAATGCCACGCCCTTAGCCGCATCAATACCGTCTTGATCGACCTGTGTCGCGACATGTGGATGTACATTTCGATGGAATACTTTCGGCAAAAAACGGTCAAGGAGGAGGTCGGTTCCTCGGCTATGCCGCACAAGGTGAACCCCATCGACTTCGAAAATGCGGAGGGCAACTTAGGGGTGGCTAACGCGCTGTTCCTGCATTTGGCGGAGAAGCTCCCCATCAGCCGCTTGCAGCGCGACTTGACAGACAGCACGGTGCTGCGCAACCTCGGTGTGCCGATGGCGCACACGGTTGTCGCGTTGAAAGCGCTTCTGAGAGGTCTGGGCAAGATCGTGCTCAACGAGGGCAAGTTATACGATGATCTAGAGGAGCATTGGACTGTCATCGCAGAAGGCATCCAAGCCATCTTGCGGCGCGAAGGCTATCCGCGTCCTTACGAAGCACTAAAGGAACTTACTCGGGGACGCACTGCGGTTAGCTGTGCCGACCTGCACGCGTTCATACGGCGTTTAGATATTTCCGAGGAAGTTAAGGAAGAGCTGCTTCGACTGACGCCGCACAATTACACGGGGCAATGGCGACTGGTCTGAGAGCCGGAGGGAAAACGCAGCGGTAGAGGCAAACTACCGAGTTTTTGTCGACTTTTGTATCCATGCAAGTGCTTGTACTTACAAGGTGTCGCCGGTGTAGGGAGCGGCTCTTTCTCCTAAACAGTTTGCGCAGGTGCGCCCAGATAGGGGCAGTTGTTCTCGCTGTAGGGGTGGAGAAGGGCGCTCAAGTGCACGCCCAGACCTACCCGGTTGGAACGCGAACCATCACGTATCAAGACCCAGCGCGCAACAACCGAAATATTCCTACCTATTTATATTATCCCGCTGTTGCGACGGGAAGCAACCAGCCGGTAGCCAGCGGTCAATTCCCCGTTGTCGTCATCGGGCACGGCTTTACGATGAATTATGCCCCCTATGTTTTTTGGGGAAATGTCCTAGCTCAGGCCGGCTATATAACAGCCATTCCCAACACAGAGACGGGCTTTTCGCCCAGCCATGCGGCTTTGGCAGCAGACATGGCCTTCTTGGTGGCGAAGCTGTATGCCGAAAACAACAACAGCTCTTCTCCTTTTTACCAACATGTACAGCAGGATGCTTGCATCATGGGGCATTCGATGGGAGGCGGATGCACGTATCTGGCCGCTCAAAACAACAGCAACGTATCGGCCACGATCACTTTTGCTGCGGCAGAAACCAATCCCTCTGCTATTGCCGCGGCGGCTAATGTCGCCTGCCCCAGCTTGGTCTTCAGCGGATCGGAGGATTGCGTCACACTTCCGGCGCAGCACCAAGTGCCCATGTATGAGGCTTTGCCCGACTGTAAGGCCTATGTGTCGCTTGTCGGCGGCGGGCACTGCAACTTTGCGACTTACAACTTTAATTGTGCGCTTGGGGAATTTACCTGCAATCCTGGTGGGCCCAGCATGCCTGCCGACACTCAGCGAGCCATAACCATCGCTTTCGTGCGTCCGTGGTTAGACCGCTTTTTGAAAAACGACTACGCCGCCGGTCCGCTGTTCACAGAGCGTTTTGCCCAGTACGAGAGTGCTGGAAAAATTACGGGCGCTATTGCTTGTGCGCCATTGCCCATCGAGTTGGTCGCCTTTCGCCTGCGGAAGCCTCGAAGAGGCGTCATTCGACTGGAGTGGCAAACCGGCTGGGAACATGGTGCGCATCGCTTCGTTGTAGAAAGAAGCCCCGATGGCATAGATTTTACTCCCCTTGGGTACCAATTTGCCCAAAATGCGCCAACGCAGTACGCCTATGAAGACGAGCAACCCTTACAGGGCAATAACTTTTATCGACTGCGATGGGAAGAACACGATGGCAATGCGAGCTATTCACCTGTGCTGAGCGAGTACTTGGGCGGTTCTGGCCGGCACCTTTCGGTAGATTTGGAGGGTCGCGCCCTAATCCTACAGGCAGAGGCTGAGGCCGATATAAGCGCGGGGGCTTTGTACGACGTTGCGGGGCGTTTAATCTGTACTATCGATTGGCGCACCTATAGTATGTACTATTTGGGAGCGCTTCCCGCTCTCCCGGCAGGCTTTTATTGGTTGAAACTCTCCATCGGCAGGAATGTCGACGTCATACCTCTCTTCCTTCCGCGATAAGCCCAGTTGTAGTCTGCCATGCCCAAGATCTTGCTACTCTTTGCCCATCCAGCCTACGACCACTCGCGCGCTAATCGGTTTTTGTTGCAAAATTTGCCCAACGACCTCCGATTGACTTTTTGCGACCTGTACGAGCGCTATCCCGATTTTTATATCGACATCGACGAGGAGCAGGCCTTGCTCCGGGAGCACGACCTGATCGTGTGGCATCACCCGCTGTATTGGTACAGCTGTCCGCCCTTGCTCAAGCAGTGGATCGACTTGGTGTTGGCCTTTGGATGGGCTTATGGTCCGGGCGGGAACATGCTCAAAAACAAGCGCCTGCTGCAGGTGATTACCACAGGCGGCGGTCGCCATGTGTATCGGCGGGAAGGCGTCCATCGGCACACGCTGCGCCAGTTCTTGTTGCCTTTCGAGCAATCCGCCCGACTGTGTGGTATGGAGTATCTGCCGCCTTTCGTCGTATTTGGCACCCATCGACTGAGCGATGAAGCGCTGTTCGATGCGTCGATGTCGTACCACCAATTGCTGCGCCATTTATTGGACGACGAAGATGCCTCTTTTGCGCGGCACCTGCAGGCTTTCGAATACGCTAACGATGGCTTGCCCAAACCCTTACATTCATAGAAGCGCGTACCTCTCGCCATGCCGTCGATGTTTGGCCATGTGATTGCCTCTACAGCCTTAGGCTATGCTTTTTTCCCGAGGTATGCTCGGGGGCGGGGGCTGTTGTTGGCCGCTGCTTGTGCGATAGCACCCGATACCGACGTGTTGGCCTTCTCCTTTGGAGTCCCGTACGAAAGCGTTTGGGGACACCGTGGCTGGACGCATTCGCTGCTCTTTGCCGGGCTTTTGGGCTGCGCGTTTGGGCTCTTAGGCTTTAAGTCTCCGATGGATAGGGGATGGGCAGCCCTATGGTTCTCCCTTTCAGCGGCGTCGCATCCGTTGTTGGATATGCTCACTACTGGTGGGCTGGGGTGCGCTCTTTGGTGGCCCTTTAGCGACGAGCGGCTGTTTTTCCCAGTGCGCGTCATCCGCGTTTCTCCAATTGGCGTGCAGGAATTTATAAGCGCTTGGGGCCTCAGGGTGCTGCTGAGCGAGGGGTTTTGGATCGGTCTACCGAGTGCCGTGTTAGTGTCGGTGTGTTGGTGGCTGCGCCAAAACGAGAAATGAAGCTGCAACAAAACGAGCTCTATCTTGGTCGACTCATGCGCGAGAGCATCTTTCGAATAACCGCCCTGTGGGCCTTTTCCGAATGTGCCTTAGGCGGGCTCATGCACGCCTTCAAGCTGCCTTTTACAGGTATTTTTGTTGGCGGCTTTGCCGTATTGTGCGTGGGCCTGTTGGCGCAGATGGAGCGGCCGGCGGGAGCGCAGATCTTGCGCGCTACCATGCTGGTCATGTTGGTCAAGGCCGTCGTCAGCCCACATTCTCCTCCTCAGGCCTATGCGGCCGTGGGCTTTCAAGGGTTCTTGGGGGCCTTGCTTTTAGGATATGTTCGACCTAACACGATAGTAGCTGTCCTTTACGGCGCGTTAGCCATAGCTGAGTCGGCAGTACAAAAGTTGCTCATGCTGTATCTTTTCTTCGGCACGTCTTTGGTCGAAGCGGTGGACTTGTTTGTAGTCGACGTGCTCAAAAAGTTAGGTCTGCGCACCGATATCTCTTGGGCTTGGTTCATCGCGGCGCTGTATGTGGGGGTATACACCCTTTGGGGAGCTTTCTTAGGGTATTGGATACCGCGTATGCCGCTTCTGTTAAAGGCGCGAGCTGAGCAATATGCTGATTTGGATGATACGGCCGTTTCGCTCGAACTGGCAGGAAGGCGCCCACCTTTTTGGCGGAAGATAGCTGCCCTAATGGGCATTCTTCTCTTTGTAGGCGGCACTTTCCTGTTGACGAGTGCTGAACGGGGAGCGGGCATCCAGAAGGCGATATACGCCGTATTGCGCACCGCAGCCGTCCTTTTGACCTGGCTTTTTCTCGTGCGCCCAGTGTTGCAAAGCCTCATCCAGCGGTGGGCCCGAAAAAAGAGGAAGCAAGAAGAGGGTACCTTGCAGTCGCTCTTAGAGGACATTCCGCTCTGGCGCCAAAAGGCTACCCAACTCTTTGTGGCCGTAAGCCAAAAATATCGAGGTGCACGCCGATGGGTGGAGTTTGCCTTAGCCTTATTGGCTGTCGCTTTATACCCCGCTTCGGTTAGTGTTCGTGACCGATGATGCGGCGCTGGTCGGGTATCGTCACCACGATGCGCGCATCGTTGTCCAAAATGACGCATTGGCATCCCAGCCGGCTCTCCAATCGAGGGTTGATGGCTCGATCAATAAAGTCCTCCTCCTTCTCCGAGATTTCTTCTAAAAATTCCTCTCCCTCTTCAATATAGACGTGACAAGTCGAGCAGGCACACACGCCGCCGCAGTTGTGGTTGAGGTGAATGTCGAAGTCTTCAGTAATTTCCAAAATCGACCGCCCTTCAAAATCTCCCGTTATTGTCTTTTCGGGGATCGATTTATCTTCAAAGAGAAAACGTATCGTAGCCACAGCTATTAGTAGAATGCTTCAGGTGAAATCGGGTGCGATATTGCGCACAAAACAAATGAGTAAGGAAAGGGTTTAGCCCAAGACTTCGCCTTGTAGGCGGGAGCCGTAGCCGTTTCGGAAATCTATTCCCGACATTGGGCGCTTTCCTTCCAATTGCACCTCAACGAGCTGTACGTGTCCGTCGAGTGTGCTTACCCATACGCCCTCTTCAGGCAGCACGACATGGCCGGGCGGCAGGGTAGGAGGGGCGTCCACTTTGAGCGTGCGCAGGATTTTGAGCGTTTTCCCTTTAAAAATGGTCCATGCGCCTGGGTTCGGGCTTAGTCCGCGGACGAAGTTGTGCACTTGGGCAGTGGGCAGGTCGAAGCGCAGGCGGCAGTTTGGAGTAAAGATTTTAGGAGCATGAGAGGCTTGTGCGTGTGCCTGCGGCTGCGGTACGGCTTTGCCCTGCTCCAAAGCTTGGACGGTGCGCAACACCAGCTGAGCGCCGATGTGCATCAGGCGGTCTTGCAGTTCGCCAGCCGTTTCGTTTTCGCCGATAGAGACGCGCTCCTGAAAGAGGATGTCGCCGGTATCGATTTCGTGGCGGAGCAGGAAGGTGGTGAGGCCGGTCTGTGTCTCTCCGTTGATGATAGCCCACTGAATGGGCGCTGCTCCTCGGTACTTGGGCAGAAGCGAGGCGTGCAGGTTGAGTGTCCCTAATGGCGGCATAGCCCACACGACTTCTGGCAGCATGCGAAAGGCGACTACCACTTGGAGGTCGGCCTTACATTGGCGAAGGGTCTCTAAAAAAACGGGGGCTTTCAGTCTGTCCGGCTGAAGCACCGGCAACTGCCGCTGGAGGGCAAAGGCTTTTACGGCTGACTGTTGTATGCCTAAGCGTCCGCCGGGCTTGTCGGGTGCGGTGACTACCGCAGGAATGTCGTAGCCGTTTTCCAACAGTATTTGCAGCGAGGGCACCGCAAATGCTGGTGTGCCCATGAACACGATGCGCATGCGGGCAAACATAGGGAGAATTTGCCCAATGGGCCGCTACCTTTGTGGGCAGAGGTATACGCAAGACCTCGACATCACTTCGCCTATGTTTGAACTTCGCACAGAGGCTTTTGGTCGCTTTCAACAGTACCATTTTTTTCATCCTCGTCAGGGGCACGGCTTTAGCGTAGTACCCGGCTGTGGGGCTACACTTCTTCGCTTGCGCTGCAAAGAGGTGGAGTTGCTCGACGGTTACGCCTCTCCGGAGGCTTTAGAGATGGGGCAAGGCGCCAAAAGTGCCTTGTTGTTTCCATTCCCCAATCGGCTGCGCGATGGAAGCTACCGGTGGTTGGGCAAAGCGTATCGTTTCCCTATCGACGAACCGACCACGCAAACGGCTATCCACGGATTTGCCTATCGCGAGCCCTTTGTCGTTGCGCGCATCGAACTCACAAAAGAGCACGCAGAGATCACTTGTCTCCTCGACTACGATGGCCATTGCGCAGGATACCCTTTTCCGGTAACCATAGAGGTGACGTATAGCTTGACCGACCGAGGTCTTTTCGGATGGAGCGCTTGGATCAAGAACCGCCACACCGAACCCATCCCGGTGGGGCTCGGCTGGCATCCGTACTTTCGCGTGGCGGAACGGGTAGATGCGTGTGTGCTCCGCTGCCCCCCATGCGAACGCGAGCTCTTAGATGAACGCCAACTGCCTTTGCTCAAGCGCGAGGCGTTTACCGACTTCGAGCGCCCGCATCCCATAGGTTCCCGGGTGTTTGACGACTGCTTTCGACTACCAGCAACGGCAACCCTTTGCGACATCCATCTAAAAGGAGACCATTCCGCCGTAAGGCTCTCTTTCAGCCGCTCGCTGTTTCCTTTCTTTCAATTGTTCACTCCGCCCGACCGACGCAGCATAGCTGTCGAGCCGATGAGCTGCCTCATTAATGCCTTTGAGAACGGCGAAGGGCTGCGCGAGCTGGCTCCCGGCAGCGACTGGTCGGCGGCCCTTGTCGTTCAATGCGAAGCACTGTAGGTTATGGCCGGACTGTACGTGCACATACCGTTCTGTAAACAGGCGTGCCACTACTGCAACTTTTACTTTTCTACTTCCTCGCACCAAAAAGCCGACCTCCTTCAGGCTCTCCATCGCGAAATGGCCTTGCAACGCGACTATCTGGAAGGGGCGCGCTTAGCGTCTATCTACTTAGGTGGAGGGACGCCTTCCTTGTTGGAAACAGATGAGCTGACGGCTCTCTTCGATCGCATCTACAGCCTCTTTGATGTGACATCCGATGCCGAAATCACCATTGAAGCTAATCCGGACGACCTGACGGCAACTCGTCTGCGCCAATGGCGCCGGCAAACACCCGTCAACCGCTTGAGTATCGGCATCCAGTCTTTCTTCGACGAAGATCTGCAATGGATGAACCGGGCGCACAACGCCCGACAAGCATTGCGATGCATACCCGAAGCCCAAGACATAGGCTTTGAAAACCTGACGATCGACCTCATCTACGGTCTGCCGGAAGGGCCTGAGGAGCGCTGGATCGAAAACGTTCGTTTGGCATTGTCCTTCGACGTACCCCATTTGTCTTGTTATTGCCTAACGGTAGAAGAAGGCACGGCCCTGGCCCATTTTGTGCGTCGCGGCAGAACCTCACCGGTAGACGAGGAGAAGGCGGCTCGGCAGCTGGAATACCTCATGGATGAAACCGCAAGATACGGCTATGTCCACTATGAAATCTCCAACTTCGCTCGGCCGGGGCATTACGCCGTTCACAACAGCAATTACTGGTTGGGTGTCCCTTATCTCGGCATAGGCCCTTCGGCGCACTCGTACAACGGCACGAGCCGGCAGTGGAACATTGCTAATAATGCCTTGTATATCAAAGCTATATCGGAAGGACGAGTGCCTTTTGAACGCGAGGAACTTACTGCGGCTCAGCGCTACAATGAGTACGTGATGACTCGCCTGCGCACTTATTGGGGCTGCCACCAGCGCGACATAGCAGCCTTCGGCGCGCCTTATGCCGACCATTTCCAAAAGGAAATAGCGCCTCTCTTGGAAAAGGGATGGGTAGAAATACAGGAAGACCGATACTGCCTGACGCGGTCAGGGAAACTCCTGGCCGACCACATCGCCGCAGGTCTCTTTTGGGTCTCTTAGAAAATAGGCGCCAGGTTGCGACAAAATATCTCCGCTATATATTTGTTCCTGAAAACTTCTTTTCCAACATCAACAAAACGGAAGCTTATGCTAAGAGAACTCAAGGCGTTTTTACTTCGAGGCGATGTAGTCGCCCTTGCCGTAGCGGTGATCATTGGAGGTGCCTTTGGGAAAGTGATCGCTTCCATGGTGGACGACATCATTTCTCCGATCTTGGGACTTATCACGGGAAATCCGGACTTTTCCAGTGTGGTCATTGGGAATATCAAGATCGGCAACTTTATCAACGCCGTCATCAACTTCCTGTTGGTTGGCACGGCTCTCTTTTTTGTGATAAGGGCAGCAAGGCGCAGGCCTGAGGAGATAAACTAGGGTTAAGGCGCTGGTTCTTCTTCCTCAGTATCCTCTACCAAATCAGAGGGTAGCTGATACTTGGCTGTAGCGCCCAATTCATAGATGCGCTTGGCTCGGCCGATGATGGTGTCGCCTGGGCGAGTGCCGGTGGTGAGTTTTCGCATAGCCTCTGCATAAGCCTCTTGGGCGCCGTTCAAGCGTGCCCCCACGGTGCGCAGGTCTTCTACGAAGGCAACCAGCTTGTCGTAGAGTTTTCCGCTTTGCCGGGCAATCTCTCGAGCAGAGCGGTTCTGCTTTTCTTCGCGCCATAGATGCGCTACGATGCGCAAGACGGCGGCTAAGGTGCTGGTGGTGGCGATGACGACATTTTGGCGGAGGGCTTCTTCTAACAGCGTCGGGCTTGCCTGCATAGCGGCCGCTACGGCGCCATCTATGGGGACGAACAACACGATAAAGTCGGGCGTCCGAAGTTGGTGCAGCCGGTGGTAGTCCTTGCTGCTCAGCTCTTGCACGTGTCGGCGCAGGCTGTCCACGTGTGCTCGAAGGTGCTGTTCGCGGGCATGTGGGTCTTCTTCGCCAAAGAAACGCTCGTAAGCGGTCAGAGAGACTTTGGCATCGATGAGGAGATGCCGCTTGCCGGGAAGCTTGATGAGAAAGTCTGGGCGTTTAGCCCGCCCCTCTTCGTCGCGAAAGGTGAACTGCGTTTCGAAGTGTTCGCCTCTTTGCAGGCCGGCGTTTTCCAGCAGCACTTCGAGCTGGTATTCGCCCCAGTTGCCCTGTACCTTGCTCTGCCCTTTGAGGGCCGCGGTCAGGTTGCGGGCGTCTGCGCTCAGCTGCTGGCTGAGCAACACCAACTGCTCGATCTCTTTGCGCAGGCTTTCTTTGCTGCGGTTTTCATCGGAAAACTTGCGGTCGATGTTCGCTTCAAATTCCCGAATACGCTCGCGCAAGGGCGATAGCGCTTGTTCCAAGCGCGCTGTGCTTTGCTCTTGAAAGTGCCGCGACTTCTCATCGAAGAGGCGGTGGGCTAGCTGTTCGATTTCCAAGCGAAGGTATTGAGCCGTCTGCTCCAAGTCTGTTTTGCGCTCCTGGAGCTGCCTGCTCTGGTGTTCGATGGTCTTTTCGCATTCCGCTATTCGAGCGGCAGCCGCGCGCAGCTCGCGCTCCTTAACCTCCAAAGCCTTTTGCAGCGCTTCGTTCTGCATCCTAAGGTCGCGATAGACTTCGGCCGACAACCCACTGCCTTCCTGCGTGCGGCGTAGCAAAAGCAGAACGACGGCAACCAAGACGATGGCACCAACTAAAACGAGTAAAGTACTGTCCATAAGGGCGCGAAAAAAGTATCCATTGATGAAGCAAAGATACTTTTTCAGACAGAATGTTTTAATTTAAAGGTCTCCTCAACAATGTGTTCGGGCTATCGCCCTAATATACCCGATAACAGCGCGTATTTTTGCCCAAAAGACGAATAGCTGCTCACCATGCTCTCTGAAGACGATATCAAGCGCATCTTCCCAACTTTTCTGAAGCACTTCTATCTGCACCGCTACGACTATCGGCCGGGTACGGAGAAAACGGTGCTCGACAACGTGAGTGCGGAAGGGCTGATTGCTGACGGTTGGTTTTCTTTTCAAATGCCGGAAGGGCAGGTCTTCACCGCCACTTTTGAGGCCACCTCCGCCAGCAATGCCGGTGAGGTAAAGTATTCGCTCAATACGGTTTACTTTTTATGGGACTGCGCGGCATTTGGTGCAGTGGTCGCCCTTGCTGCCTACGCTCTATCGTACGTAGCGCATTTCGAATGGTTGGTTCAATTAGGCTGGGTGGGCAACCTCGGCTACATCTTGGGTACGGCCTTCGTAGGTTTTCTGGCCTGGTTTTTCTCAATGCGCTCTTGGCGGAAATACCGATACATTTATGCTGTAGAGCAGTTTAAGCGCTACTATGCGGATGAGCAATGGATTGCCCTGGCCGACGACGTCTTTCGCTCGCCGGTAGATCCGTATTTAGAAGAGCTCAGGCGCCAGTGCATTTACAGCGGCTTTGGCTTGGCTTTGGTATCGGGCGACGGCACAGTGAGGGTTTTAGTGGCTCCTTCGCGTTTGGGTCTGTACGGCAAAGACCGAAAGATAGTGCACTGGATAACCCAACGCGAATGGTTTAAGGCCACTGCCCACAACATCCAAGTAATGCAGCGCCGGGTTGTTTTACCGAGCCCTCTCAAGCGCACTTTGAACAAGATGGGCCGTTCGATGCGCTATTTGGTACTCGACCCGCTGCGCGAGGGATTTTTGCGCACTTCAGGACTGCGCCAACAGGCGGAGGAGACGTGGAAGCGCTATATGAGCCGGCAGAGCATCCAAAAATGGATATTTTCGCTGGCGCTCCTTTTCCTTTCTCCCCTGGTATATCAAGTGCTGACCTACCGAGAGGCCAAGGTAGAAGACGTTATCGATTTGAGTGGGGGAAACCCAGAAGATCAATACGGCTACCTCTACGAAGGCGAGGAGTATGACTCGAGAGGTATCCCCAAGCAATATCCCGACCATCCGGAAAGACAATCTGTTCCCGAACCGACACCGGTAAGCCCTAAGCCTGCAAAGCAGGAGGAGATCCCTACGATCAATCTTTCAGGGATTGAGGATGAGACCGAACCCGTACAACAGCCTTGCTACCCGTATCGCACTATGCGCGGATGGATCATTGCAGACAACGTGTTTGTACAGCGAGCTTTAGCTGACCGGCGCGTGCAGGTACTTCAAAAGGCAGGTATCTCCGCCGAGGTCGTGCCGGAAGAGTGTTTCCAAATGGGACAGGGCTACATAGTGAAGATAGGAGAGGTTCACCTTCGAAAAGGTGCAGCAGAGAGAGAAGCCGATCGCCTGCGGGACGCGATGGAGGCGCAGGGCGTCTACGAAGGCGACTTTCGCTATTTTAACGTTGGGCAATGAACCTGCGCGCTCTATCGACCTAACAGGATATGGAACAGGGCTTTCAAAAAGGGTACAGGCGGCGGCGCTCCGACGACGCGCAGATTTTCCCAAGCTGAAGAGTCCTCGTCCAAGAAGCGCAACACCATAGCTGGAGGGAGTTTGCGAAACAAGTTGGCAAAGATGGTGGCGCCCAGCTCGTTGCGGTCGTATAGTACGCGCAAGAGAATGCGGTCTAACCCATGAAAAACAGGTCTGCTGCGCAAGGGCTGTGTTTGCGGCATCCCTGTCTGCTCCCAAGCATCTGCAAAGGCGCGGGCTCGGCGCAGCGTGCGCTTGAAAGCATAGCCGCTAGACGCCTTGACGAAGCCGCCAGCCGTGCCGATGTGTATTGTGCGCCCTATCCTCGTCGGAGAAAAGGGATAGTCGGTCATCGGAATGACGCCAAACTCCTCCTCTTCTATGTGGAATTGAGATAAGCGCAGCCGGTTTTTGAGGTAGTCCCTTAGCGCAGCATCGTACTCGGCGGCAGTCAGCAAGGCCGGCGAAAACACCGTGAACTCTACCAGTGCCCGGTGCGCAGAGGAGGGGAGCACATACACGAAGCGCGTCTGCCCACACTGATCGATACAAAAGTCCATGAGGGTCATCACCTCAGGGTCGAATGCGGCTTCTGGAGTGTGCACCACCCAACCCTTGAAATGCTGAAGCAAAAAAATGTTGCCCGCTGCGGGCCGAGCAGTGGCATCCGGTAGGGTAGAGATTGGCGGACGCCATCCCGTCGGGATGTCTTCGGGAAATAAGGCTGTGGGTGCAAAGGCCGAGTTGAGCACCACCTCTCCTTGAAAATCGCCCACTTCCGATACCACGATACCGCTCGAGGGGTTTATGCTGTGGATATTGGCCGCGATGCGCGCCGCGTTCGGAAAGCGATGCAGCTCTTGTTCGGCCCATCGGTAGAAATCGATGCCGCGTACTTGGTAATAGCGATAGGGAGCAATATCCAATACCGCCTCAAAGCCCGGAGCCGCAAAGCGGCAATACCGCCAAGAGGATTGCACGACCGGCGGTATGGGTTCGCTCTCCGTGGCCCAAAAGCACCACGTCCGATCGTTTGCCTGCTTGGTGTCGCGATCGATGAGCAACAGCGTTTTTCGCTCGAAAAAGGGGCGCCCAAGCATCTCAACGGCGAAGCTCAAGCCTGCCAATCCAGCACCAGCAAAGACAATATCGTAGCGATGCACGAAGGAGAGAAGATTATTGGGTGAAGACGGCTTGTGCCGTGAACGCTCATTCTCGCGCCAGTGTTTGAATTAACCGAGTAAAGTCTGCCTCAAAAGCTGCGTATTTCGACGTGGCGGGCCCATCGAATCCCGCGTGGATGTGTCGGATGCGGTTCCGTTTATCCAGAACGATTATCGTGGGAAATGCCACCACTTCTGACAGAGCGGGGAAGAATTGACTAGCTGCTTTTTTGTCGGCTTGCCCGGCATATACGATGTCGAAGGGAATACCTAAGCGCTGCTTGTAGCGCAGGAGATGGGCGTTGGCGCGTTCGGGAGGGAATCGCTCAAAAGCAAAGCCTACGATGCTCAGCTGCGGTGCGATTTGCGGGTTTTTCTTTAGAAAATCTACTAAGAACCGCTGCTCGTCCAAGCAATTAGGGCACCAAGTGCCCATAATGGTGAAGATTTTGACTTTGCCATCGAAAGCCGGACTGGGGAACTTCAGGCGAATGCCTTCCGGTGTGACTACGTCGAAAGAGAGCGGTGGAGCACCCGGTTTTACTTTAGTGAGCGAGTCGGGCGGCGTCAACTGGAAGGTGGAGTCGCGCCATGCCTTCCAGAGGGTGCGGTAGTGGGTGCCGGAGCGAAATTCACCCTGAAGCGTGTCGCCCTGGATGCTGCCCGAAAACAAGAAGGCGTGTGCGCCGTCGAAGGCAGATAGCCAGAATTTTCTGCCCAACACTACGCCTTCGAGGAATCGATAATCGCCCGTTTCAGTGCGGAAGGTACCCTCCAAGTGGTTGCCGGCTTGGCGGAACTCGCCGATGGCCCGCTGCGGCTTTTCGCTCTCTATTTCGAACAGCGCTGCCCACTGACCCGATAGATCGGTTATGGGCTTGGTGTTGAGGGTGGTAAATCGGTAGTCGCGACCCGCCTGCGCGTAGAAAGGGATGCGGTAATTGTTCTTGGTGGGTACTACCCATTCTCCCTGCATAGCGCCTCCGCGGACTTCCGCATGCAAATAGGTGCCGTATTCGGGGAAAAAGACGTTAAACGTGTCGCGCGCCTTGGACCGGTCGCGTCCATATTGGATACTGTCGCAGCGGATACGCTCGCTCCCATTGCGTATCTCAAGGTAAAAGCGCTCCCCGTCTATGTAGTGCACCTCGAACAAGAAAGGAAGCTCTCCTTCCCGAAACTGCTCAACTAAAGTAAAAATGGTGTCTTTGTCGCGTACCGGAACGCTAAACTTATCCAGCTCCAACACTCCGCGCCATATCCCCGGCGCCACACGGCTGTAGGCCGTATCGGTGGTGATACAGCCCTCATGGGTTAAGAGGGCACCTATTGCGAAAAAAAGCAGTATCCACTTCTGGGAGTTGCGCATGACAGCTATTGAATGATGTTCAAAAAGGGAACGCCTTTTCGATAAAAGACGCCGCGAAAATAACTTGCTGGCTCGGAGGAAAAGGCAGGGAATTGGCCGAAGTAGCTATTGAGCAATATCGATAAGCGCTCTTTGTAGGCAGTGGTTGTAAACATCAAAATACGCACTTCTGCTCAGATTTACGTAACAATGGTTCGTAAAGAATTAAGCTGCAATTTTGCCAAGGTTGTATAGTTTTTGGATACCGGGATGGTTTTTCGCGATTCAACAAACCACCATGGAAATCCATCAAGCTTTGGCCATTTTGCGACAAGGTTTGGGCGGCAAAATAATGCAAAGCCGTGTTGGCTGCTATGTCCGCTGCCGCAAAACCGCACAGTTCCACGCTCCATTTTGTCTTGTTCGCATAGCCTGGCCAAAAGCAACCCACGCCCAGCGTGTACTTGCCGCTCTTGCGAATGTAGGAAGAGCCAAATGCATTCCTGCGTCGGCTGCCGCTATACTTTTTGGTCAAGAGCCAGTTGAAAGACTAAAAATCAAAACCGGATTCCCGATGATTGCGGGAGGTTAATTCGTTATGTTGACTGCAGCGCTCCAAATTCAGATATGTGTACCGGTCACGAAGGCCCAAGAACAGGCCCAGGTGGCGCTAAAAAAATTGTGTTGTCAGTTGTTTACATCCGGCATTTCTCGTAGTGTTGCGCTTGTGAGCTTTTCGACGTTCATGGGCAGAGATTGGTTTATGTTTCATACCACAAACCTAAACTTTTGCTTTTTTTATTGATATGAATCCCTATCGGCATAGCCGATTTCTTTACGAGTTATTGTTGTCACGTAAAACAGGAAAAATCTCAGCAAAGCTAAAAAAGGATGGGTTTTGGTGCACTGTTTTTTGGCAAATGGCCTGACGTGGTTCGAGTGGAGCACTAACTGCTCGGTTACGAGAGCAGCGAGACGACAGAAATCTACATGCATCTGACGCAAAAAGGCTGGGACAAGCTACGCAGCCCTATTGACGACTTGAACATTTGAAAAAATGGGCCAAAACCTTGTCATGTCGAAAAAAGGTTGTATATTTTACCCTTAGAGTCGCGGCCCGAGGGCACTTGCGATTGCGGCCTAAGGCTGTACTACCGCAACGGACGGCGAAGTAAAAGATGTGATGCGGGATAAGTGCTGTTTGGGTGGTAGACGTATTGCTGTAGTGTAATGGTTCAACGAAAATAAGTAACTAAAGTTAAGCAAATGAATATATCTAAAAGAATAAAGTTGTGCTCTAAAACAGTTCCATTGGGGAAGGTTTTTGGCATTCAAGGGGGAGTTCCAAGTTATACCCCTGTCAATCGGTCAAGGTTTGATGAGAGAATAAAATATCTTCTAACTATGGACAGACATATAGTTGTTCATGGCGCATCTAAACAAAGAAAATCGGTTTTGAGGAAGAAGAATATTGACTCGAAGGAGTCCATCGCAGTTCAGTGCGTTCTAGAAAAAAATACTGACCAACTATTCAATGATATCGCACGAGAACTTGGCATCACATTCCCTAGGAGTATTAAAACTACTGGGGAAGTTTATGTTGAGGGCGAGAAAGGAACTGAGGCGGGAGTTGAAGGAGGAAAAATTTCTGGGAGAACAAAAGCAGGAGCAAGGTATTCTTTTGGTAAAGAATATAACAGCCCAAGCGGCTATGAGAAGGATTACAATTTGTTAGCACAAAAACTAAGAGATGAAAATAAAAGACTAATTTTTTAAGATTTTCATTATTTAGATGAGGATGTTAGAAAGAAAATGGCTTTTGAGCTAAAGGCACTTTACGAAGCAGGAATTTATGTAATTATCATTGGAATATGGTCAGAACAAAATCTATTAACTTATTACAACGGAGACTTGTCTGGCAGAGTTGAGGAGATGGATTTACAGTGGACTGATGATGAACTGCGAGATGTCTTAAGAAAAGGCGAAGATGCACTAAATATACAATTCTCAGATGAGATCCGTAATGAAATGGTAGAATCATCTTATAATAACGTTGGCCTTTTACAAAGATTAGCAGAAAAAGTCTGCTTTTTGACAGAAGTGACAGTTAGTATAAAAAAATACAAGCAGTCTAAGAAAATAGAAAATGTTGATATTTATACCTCTGCAAGGAAGGATATAATAAATGATCTGAGACAACGATATTCAAAAATCTATGAAGTGTTTGAGAGGGGCTTTGAAGAAACAGAGTTAAAGGTATATTATAACATTTTTAAGGCAGTTTCGACTTTGCCCACTGATAAAATCATCAAAGGAATTCCACAACATGAATTGCCTATCAAAGCTCAAAAATTCGAACCCAAGATTCGCCATTCTGATTTGACTGCTGCGCTAAAGAGAATTGAGAAACTCCAAATATCACGAGAAATCACCCCTTTCCTTGTCATGTATAATGAAAACACAAGAGAAATTCACCTCGTAGATAGGGAGTTTATTTTTTATCGTGAATTCGGTAGCCCTGATTGGGAATGGTTAAATCAGTAAATTCGTCGGACAACAAATGTACGCTTTTGTCTCTTAAATGTCGGCATAGCCTACATCTAGCCGTTGGTGGCCGTTAGACATTATGTAGAATTGAAGTCGCTGATTATCAGCGTATTTAGATGGGTTAGCCACAACTTGGAAGTTGTAAAGCCCTGTGCAAGTGACAAAAGCGGTCTGTCTGAAATTGTTCTCGTAGGCTTGACACTCGTCTTTCACGATCCTGAGCAGCCACTCTTTGTTTTCCAATTTATTGGCTAGTGCTTGAAAGGCCTCGTTCATCGTCGCAGGCATTGCTTTTGCCAGGGCTTGGGCCAATATCTGGCAAGGCCATGTATGTACGCGTTGCACTGGGCCTGTTCCATGTCAAAAGTATCCGCCTGCACCTTTTGTATGGAATTGTGCTCGAGGTAGTAGAGGATGAAACAAGGCCGTTCGGCATGGGTGGGAAGCAGGCTGTTTTTATAGATCACAAAGCGGCTAACGCCTTTTTAACCCTACTACTCATCTCTCGACGACTCACGATCAAAATCGGTCTTGGTCATACTCGTCATGGACAAGAAGCGAGACTCCGGCAAAGACCATTTCGCATCTCTCCCTATCTCATGCGGACGTATAAGTTTAAAAATTCAAAAGGACATGATCTCTATTGTTTTGAGAAGCGACCGCTTCAAGGTAGAGGAGTCCTGCCAGTATCGGAAATTTTACTTCAGCACCTCAAAAAACACGGTAGGTTTCCTAACCGAGAGGGTGCGGAGTGCTGTAAGTATATCGAGCCGTTCTTTAAATGCTAGATGAGGCAGATGGTTTAGGCACGAGTCCCTACCTTTGCGCTCAAATCATTGCTCACCCGTATAAGAAGAGGTTTTATGGTAAAGAAACGCGTAGCCATTAACGGTTTTGGCCGTATCGGGCGCCTAACTTTTCGAAACTTACTCAAGAAAGAAGACATCGAGGTGGTTGCCATCAACGACCTAACGGACAACCAGACGTTGGCCCATTTGCTTAAGTACGATACCATGCACGGACGCTTCGACGGTACCGTCGCCGCCGACGATGAATACCTATATATTAGTGGTCAAAAAATCTTGGGCTCTGCTATCAAGAATCCCGCTGAGTGTCCCTGGAAAGAGCTGAATGTCGATGTGGTGCTGGAGTGCACGGGCATCTTTTTGAGCCGAGATAAGGCGGAGTTGCACCTACAGGCAGGCGCTAAGCGCGTTATTTTGTCGGCGCCTCCGAAGACGGACGACATCCCCACTTTTGTTATCGGTGCAAACCATCGAGATATTAAGCCGACGGATACCATCATTTCCAATGCCTCGTGCACGACCAACTGCTTGGTGCCCATGATTATGGTGCTCGACCGTGCCTTTGGCGTCGAGCAGCTGTTCATGAATACCATCCACGCCTACACGGCCGATCAGAACCTTCAGGATGGGCCGCACCGCGACTTGCGCCGCGCGCGCGCGGCTGCTCAGAATATCGTGCCGACGAGTACCGGTGCGGCAAAGGCCGTCGTATTGGTAGCACCGCACCTCAAAGGCAAGATTGCTGCGCATTCCATGCGCGTGCCGGTGGCTACGGGTTCCGTTACCGACTGCGTGTGTACCCTTAAGAAGGCAGCTACGGCAGAAGAGATCAACGCCGTCTTCAAGGCCGCAGCGGAGTCTGACCTCAAGGGCATTCTCGAATACACTACCGATCCCATCGTCAGCAGCGACATCGTACAAAATCCGCACTCGTGCATTTTTGATGCTGGGCTGACACAGGTGAGTGGAAACACCTGCCGCATTGTCGGCTGGTACGACAACGAAGCGGGCTACTCCGCTCGATTGGCCGACTTGTGCGCGTTGGTGTAGCCTTGCGACGCATATTTTGGCACTAAAATACCTCCCTGCGGCGCAGTTGTCCAAAGGCAGCTGCGCCGCTTTTATTGGATAGCTCAGGAAAATAGTGATGAACCTGTGAAGACATTGGGCTACCTAATTACCTGATGATGAGCCTATAAGAAGTATGCCCAGATTTATTAACCTGGGCTTAATATAGGGGTAACATTGCTGAGGTTGATTTGCGGCAAATTTTAGCGACATGCGATTACGCCTCTATGCTCTTTTATTGTGGGCGATACCTGTGTTGTTGTCGGCTCAAGGGGGAATCATCACGGGTTCCATCGTCGACAAAGAAACCAAAGAAAAACTGATAGGCGCGACGGTTCGCATATTACCGCTCGGAGTGGGTTCAGCCTCAGATTTGAATGGCTTTTATTCTATTCGGAACGTTCCGCCCGGGAAATACTCAGCTGTTTTCTCTTATTTGGGCTATGAAGAAGTGACGATCAAGGATATTGAAGTAAAAGAAAACGAGCGAGTTACGCTGGACGTCGTCATGTCGGCCGGTTCGCTGGTGATGAATGAAGTCACCATCACGGAGTACCGAAAGACCAATACAGTGGCTGCGGTTTTGCTGGAAGTAAGGCAAGCAAAGCAGGTGGTAAGTGGTGTATCGAGTCAGCAGATCCAGAAATCGCAGGACAACAATGCGGCCCAGGTGATTCAGCGTATCCCAGGAGTTACCATCGTGGAGAACCGCTTCGTGATGGTTCGCGGCCTGAACGAGCGCTATAACAACGTGATGATCAACAACGTGCCGGCACCGAGCACGGAAATCGACCGCCGCACGTTTTCCTTTGACCTCATTTCCAGCAGCGCCTTGGATCGCATGTTGATTTTCAAGTCGGGCGCGTCGGAGCTGCCGGGCGACTTTGCTGGGGGGGTGATCAAGCTTTTTACCGTAGAGCCGGAGAAAGATTTTACTAAGGTCAGCCTCGGTGTTGGCTACCGGGTAAATACCACAGGAGGAGACTATTTTCAAAGTCAAGGTTCTCCGACGGATTTTTTGGGCTTTGATAATGGCTTTCGCCAGTTGCCCGCTAATTTTCCGAGTTCATTTCAGTTGCAGTCTTCCTCGCGCTCTTCGCAGTTGCGCAAGGATGCCGCTGACTTGCTGCCAAACAACTACAATCCCACGCAGCGCACAGCCCTTCCTGACCACTCTCTGGGCTTTAGCTTAGGTCGCGAAATACTTTTAGGCAGCAAGAGGTTAAATACAATCAACATTTTAAACTATTCCACCTCTTACCAATACTACCGGCGCGATTTCTACCGCTACTTTGAGTGGGAAGATCGCACTTCTCCTATCGATCTGCGCTTCCGATTCGACGACGACACCTACGAGAAAGTCAATCGGATTAGCCTTCTTTCGAACTGGCGGCTTCGCCTGAACGAGAACAACACCATTTTTTTCAAGAACCTCTTTAACCAGATAGGCGAAAACGAGACCATCCTGCGGCGCGGATCGGATTTCATTCAGCGTCCGGGAGACAAGCTGGCCAATTACTTGTTGGGTTATCGCTCGCGCAGCATCTACTTAGGACAATTTGAAGGCGATCACCAGTTGAGCGAGCGCCGATTTTTGCGTTGGGTAGGTGGTGTAAGCCTTCTAACCGAGAATGAGCCCGATTTGCGTCGTTTTCGCATCTTTCAACCGGCTGGACAAAACGAGGCGCCTTTTCAGATCATTTTGCCACCGTCCTCCAACTTGTTCGAGACAGGGCGCTACTATGGTAAACTCTTCGAAATATCCGGTAATCACGGCTTAGATTACGCTTGGACAATAGACGGCGGAATAAACAATAACAAGAAAAAGGTCCTGAAAGCTGGATATCTGATCGACTATCGCTATCGAGACTTCGACTCTCGCTACATTTCCACCTTGTATCCCGGCTTTTTCAATCCAGCGGTGGGGGATAGCCTGGCTAAGTTGCCTCTTACAGAGGTTTTCGCCAGTCGAAACTATCAGACGCGTGATGGCTTCGTGATAGAGGAGGGTACGCGGCCCATCGACTCGTATACGGGGCAAAGTTTGACGGCTGCGGGGTATGTGGGAGCTGACTGGGTCTTCGGACTGCTGGATCTATCGGCAGGGGTTCGCGGTGAGTTTAATGATCAGCGCGTAGATGGCTTCGACGACTCGGGACCGGTGGCGGCGCGCAACACCGTCTTCGCTCCCTTGCCGTTCGCGAATGCTGGGTATAATCTGTCGGAGTCCTCGGTGTTGCGTTTGGCTTACAGCCGAACGCTCAACCGACCAGAATTTCGAGAGCTAGCGCCGTTCCTGTTCTACGACTACGAGCTGGAGGCTGCCCGTTTTGGGAATCCTCGCTTAAGACCCTCTTTTATTCACAACGCAGACCTCCGCTATGAGATATATCCTCGGCCCGGAGAGACCTTCAACGTAGCCCTTTTCTACAAATATTTCAACGACCCCATAGAAAACAAGACGGTAGTTACTACAGAACAGCCCAATTTCTCCTACATCAATGCCGATTTTGCCCAGAATTACGGCGTGGAAGTAGAGATTAGAAAATCGCTCCGCGGGCTTACTAATGTAGGATTTTTAGACCATCTCTCCATCAACGCCAACGCCGCTTGGATTCGTTCCAAAGTGGATCTGGGCCCGAATGTTCCTGCCCAAGACCAGGTGCGCCCCCTTCAAGGGCAGTCGCCTTACATTGCCAACCTTATCCTGTACTACGACGACGACCACGAAAACGGCTTCTCTGCTGCGCTGGCCTACAACATCTTCGGAGAGCGAATCTTTTCAGTAGGCGATGTGCTCTACCCTACCATATACGAGCTGCCTCGCCATAGCCTAGATCTGACGCTCACTAAGCGATTCGGACGGGTAGTTTACAAGTTAGGAATGCACAATCTCCTCGACGCGCCCTTCCGATTCTATCAAGATTCTGACCGCAATGAGAAGATAGACGTCGCTATAGACCACCCGGTGTTCACTTTTCGGAGGGGGCAGTTAGTGAATCTTAACATCACCTATGATCTATCTAAGCAATAAAAAATCCAATCATTTCAAAAAAACTTTATTGCACATGAAAAACAGTATTTTCGGCTATCTCGCTTTGTTGTTAGGCAGTGTCCTTCTTTTTTCCGCTTGCGAAAAAAAGAGTACGCCAAACAATCCGGACAACCCGGGTGACCAGTTGGTGGTGCTGGAAGGAGACCTCACCACGCGTACCCTCACTGCAGACAAAAAGTATCTGCTCGAAGGGCAGGTCTTTGTTCGCAATGGACAAACGCTTACTATCGAACCCGGCACTATCATCTTCGGCGACAAGCGCACTAAGGGCACGCTCATTATCGATCGCGGTGGCCGTATTATTGCCAACGGCACTGTGGACAAGCCTATTGTCTTTACCTCTGCGCAAGGTGAGGGTGAGCGCGACCGCGGTGACTGGGGTGGATTAGTTATCTTGGGCCGTGCTAACGTAAACCAGCCGGATCCGGTCATCGAAGGCATCACTCCGCCGGTAGTGTTCGGCACGACGGGTAGTTCAGCTAACGACGACGAGAGCTCCGGCTCGCTCCGATATGTTCGGGTGGAGTTCGCCGGCATCGAGCTGACGCCGAACAATGAAACCAACTCCATCACTATCGGAGGCGTCGGACGCGGAACGGTTATGGAGTATCTGCAGGTTTCTTTCGGCGGCGACGACGGGTTCGAGTTTTTCGGTGGAACGCACAACGCCAAGTACCTCATCTCTTTTGGCACGTGGGACGACGATTTCGACATGGACTATGGCTTTGCCGGCAACGTGCAATTTGGTTTAGCCGTCCGCTATCCTAGCTTCGCCGACCAGTCGCAGTCCAACGGTTTCGAGACGGATAACGGTCCGAATGATAACGACGTGCAGCCGTATACGAATGGTGTGTTCTCGAACATCACTGTCATCGGGCCTACGGGACCAGCTGGTAACAGCATCAGCGCTAACTACGGCTTTGCCGCTGACTTCCGACGCCGTACGGCGCTCTCGGTGTTCAACTCCGTGTTTGTTGGATTTCCGCGCGGCATCCGCTTCAACCAGGCGTCGGTTTTGAATCAATTCCAGAGCGGCCGGGGTGCTTTGGCCAATAACATCTTATGGGCTTCGAGCGAGGCGAACGCATATAATGCCGGCTCCGGCGTAGCGGTTGCTGATGTGAAGGCATATTGGGAAGCCAATGGCAATACCACGATAACCTCTGCAGCAGCCGATGCTTACAATTCCATCGGAATTAAAGCTGATTTGTTCTTCGGATCGCGTTTGAATACGGGCTACCCTGCAGACCCGGACTTCACCCTGACTTCGGGAACGGCAGCCAGCGGTGCCAAATTCGACCATCCAAAGTTCGGCGAAGCGAATCGCCAAGGCTTCTTCACGAACGTTTCTCACCGTGGCGCCTTTGGCAATACGGATTGGACGAACGGTTGGGCTCAGTTCCGACCGATCGATGCTACGTATTGATGTTTAAAGCCTATCCCGATAATGGAGACTTGCTGTCCTGTGCCAGAGACAGCAAGTCTCTTATTTTTGGCTCCTATCTGTCTCATGTTATCTTAAAAGCATCGTATGCGCATCTGTCTTTTAACCCTTATTTCATTGGCTGCTCTGCTGACTTCTTGTGAGCGATCCAAGCCCTCTCCCGTTGGCCAGAAATTGGATGCCCAGCAGGCGGATCTACTTCTTTCTCAAATCATTCGCTATGTGGGCCATCTTGCGCCGAGGGCGACACATCAAACCAAGTTTGATACTGCCTTCGACCGGTTCTATGCCGCAGAGGCACGCAAGCACCGCATAGACCTTTACCACAAAGAAGACCAAACGGGCACCATCTACCTGCTCGTGACTCGCCCGGCGCCCAGTCTACAAGTGAAGCGAGTGGCTATCGGTATTGAGATGCGGATGATAAACGACTCTATCGCATACTATCGCGAAGTGTTCCGGACATGGAAAATGCCGGAAGAAGTACTGGCCAAAAAAGGGCGCTTTCTTTTTGAAAAGATGGTGCGCGGTGAAGAC
Source organism: Lewinellaceae bacterium (assembly GCA_037445225.1). Classification (GTDB taxonomy): domain Bacteria; phylum Bacteroidota; class Bacteroidia; order Chitinophagales; family Saprospiraceae; genus M3007. The sequence continues at coordinate 155,910 of JBBIKW010000002.1, forward strand.
CTCAGCCCCTACTACCCTCAGCACTCGGGAGAGGAAGAGTACATCGAGTTTCCCGACCCCCACACGCATTTCGACGTGGAACAGCGCCGATGGGTGACAACTTTGAAGGTCCATCCAGAGGCGTTGCGGGAGCAGTTCGAGCGATCCTCCGGCAAAGACAAATAGAGCAGCTCAGGAAAGGCGCCCTTTATAGTCCCGGTAGCGGAAGCGCCGTACCACTTCAAATCGGCCGTCCTCTCGCCAAAGGGCAATCGAGGGATGGGTTACTCCGTTGAACATGGTCGTCTTCACCATCGTGTAGTGGATCATATCCTCTAAGACGATTTTCTGCCCGACGCGCAAGGGAGCGTCAAAAGCGTACTCCTCCATAAAGTCGCCGCTTAGGCAGCTTACTCCTCCTAAGCGGTACCGGTACTTATCGCTGGTTAAGGGCTCTGTTCGAGCGCCCCTTATCCGAGGCCGGTAGGGCATTTCCAAGGTGTCGGGCATATGGGCGGTAAAAGAGACGTCCAGGATAGCGGTTTTAACGCCTTTATTTTCTACGATATCTAAGACGGTAGCGACAAGCACACCGGTTTCCCAGGCCACAGCGCTCCCCGGCTCGAGAACGACGTGTAGGTGCGGATATCGAGATTTAAAACCTCGGAGCACTCGAATGAGGTGTTCCACATCGTAGTCGGCCCGAGTGATCAGGTGCCCCCCGCCCATGTTTACCCATTTTAATTGGGGTAAAAAAGCGCCAAAGCGTGCTTCGAAGTGTTCGAGCACCTTCTCTAAGTGATAACTCGAACTTTCACACAGCACATGAAAGTGAAGTCCCTCAATATCGGAGGGCAGTTTTCCTCGGAGGTTGTCGGCCACTTCACCCAGTCGAGACCCCGGCGAAGCCGGATTGTACAGGGCTGCCTCCACCGGCGACCACTCTGGGTTGACGCGCAGACCCATGCTGATAGGTTCGGGATGGCGCAGAACCCGTTGCCGAAAACGCCGGTACTGCGATAGCGAGTTAAACGTAATGTGGCTCGAATATCTTAAAATTTGGCCAAATTCTCGAGGTATGTACGCTACGGCATAAGTGTGTGCTTTGCACTGCATCTCCTCGTAGCAGAGCCGCGCCTCGTTGAGCGAAGATGCCGTAGCTCCGCGAAGATATTGACGCACCAAGGGAAAAACGCTCCACATGGCAAAGCCTTTGAACGCCAAGATGATTTGGACACCAGCGCTTCTTTGGACGTAATCGATGCGCTCTAGATTGCGGCGCAACAGCGGTTCTTCGAGGACAAAGCAAGGAGAGGGAATGCGAGCGATATCCATTGTTGTCAAAAGCGGCGTAAAGGTAGTGGTTAACTTGCATCTTACCGCGCGCGACTCATGGGTCTAAGCAGGTCGTGAAAAAACAAGGGTAGCCTTTGCAAACAACGAAGAGATGCCCTATCTTTGCCGCATAAAAGAAACGTTTCTGCCTAGAGGTGGGAACGTTTCTATTTTTTATCCTAACCTAAAAAGGAAGTATCTATGTCAGGGTACACGTATTTAACGAAGAGCGGCTACGAGAAGCTTAAGGCGGAGCTGGAAGAGCTCAAAACCACTGGCCGAGCGGAGGCAGCGCGTGCAATCGCTGAGGCACGTGCGCAGGGCGATTTATCGGAAAACGCCGAATACGACGCGGCAAAAGAAGCCCAAGGAATGTTGGAGATGCGTATCAGCGAGTTAGAAACACTGCTGGTCAACGCTCGGATCTTAGATGAGTCGCAAGTGGATACCTCCCAAGTCGCTATCTTTTCGAACGTCACCATCAAGAACTTAAAAACGGGAAAACAGCTGACGTATAAGTTGGTGTCGGAAACGGAGGCCGACATAAAGCAGATGAAAATTTCTGTTTCCTCGCCGATTGGCTCCGGCTTGTTAGGTAAAAAACGCGGTGAAATTGCTAAGATATCCACACCAGGCGGTATCTTGGAATTTGAGATTATAGATATTTCCATTGGATAAATCTGCCGCTACTATGGCCTCTATCTTTTCGCGTATCGTGAAGGGCGAGCTGCCTTGCCATAAGGTGGCAGAGACTTCCGAGTTCCTGGCCTTTTTGGACATTCGCCCTCAAGTGATGGGACACACGCTGTGCATTCCGAAGCGGGAGGAAGACTACATTTTCGACCTTTCAGATGCGGAGCTGAGTGGGTTAATGCTTTTTGCCAAACGCGTCGCTAAGGCGATCGAGCAGGTAGTACCTTGTAAGCGGATAGGTATAGCAGTGGTTGGCTTAGAGGTGCCGCATGCACATGTGCACCTCATGCCTCTCCAGAGCGTGTCGGACTTGGCCTTCAAACAGCCCTTAGAAGTGTCGGGAGAGGTGCTGACAGATTTGGCGGCGCGAATTGCAGCTCATGTACGTCTGGAATCGTAAAGGAGCAACTCGAAAGCTCTTGGCTATCGCCCTGAGCTGTTGCTGGTGGGGGGAAGGGTGTCGTAATCCAGAGACTTTGGGGGCTGCGGCAGCTGTGTCTGCAGCGAGGACAGTCAAGGTCAGAGGGCTGACTTTAGTGGCGCCTCCTGAGCCGTTCTCGTCCGACCCTATGTCCGACGTGCGAGCAGTAGGTGCTAACTGGATTGCGGTGGTGCCGTATGCTTTCACGCGGCGCGGCGTTCCGGCCGTGCGATACAATACGCTGCCGAAGATGCAATGGTGGGGCGAGCGGCCAGAAGGCGTTTGCGAGACCATTCGCTTGGCTCATGCTGCCGGGATAAAGGTGATGTTAAAACCTCAGGTGTACGTTCCGGGCGGATGGACAGGCGACTTAGCCTTTGATGACGAGGCGGCATGGGCGCGCTGGGAGGAGCAATACGCTGACTACATTCTCTATATGGCCCGCATGGCTGACTCGATGCGCGCAGAGATGTTATGTGTGGGCACGGAGTTTCGGCGCGCTGTGGCTGAGCGCCCTAAGTTTTGGGTCGAGCTGATCGCTCAGGTGCGCCGTGTTTATAAGGGCGCACTGACTTATTCGGCGAATTGGGACGACTGGCAAGAGGTGCCTTTTTGGAGTGCGCTCGATTACATTGGACTGAGTGCATACTTCCCCCTTTCCGAAGCGGATACTCCTCGAGTGAGTGACTTGTGTGTGGCGTGGCGACCACACGTGCAGCGCCTCAGGGATTTCAGTCGAGAAAAAAGTAAGGCCATCTTGTTTACAGAGTTTGGCTATTTGAGCGTCGATGGCGCCGCTGGTCGCACGTGGGAGCTAGAGCGCGACATTGCTCAACGCGCGGTCAATGAGCTGGCTCAGGCCAACGCTATTGAAGCCTTGTTGACTACGTTCTATCGAGAGCCCTGGTGGGCGGGCGGATTTCTATGGAAGTGGTTCCCAGGAATGCGCGGGCACGAAGGTTATCCGGAGCGCGACTACACGCCGCAGTCAAAACAAGCCGAAGCCGTTCTGCGCCGATGGTATAAGAAGCACTGAGTGCCCATGAATAGGAAGGAGGCTTCCTATCTTCTACTATCTGTTTACCTTTGCTCTTGCTGCGCTTTCTCGGGCCCGTCTGCGTACACTGTTATTGGGTATGAGCTCTACCATGCCGTCTTTGCTGCAAGCTACCGAAGCCCATGTGTCTGCGTATTTCGCAGAGCATATGCCAGCAAAATATGTCTTTCATGACTTAGAACACACGGTACAAACGGTAGCGGCTGCGAAGATGTTGGCAGAGTCGTGCCAGCTGGACGATCGACAGACCGACCTGCTCATATTGGCGACGTGGTTTCACGATACGGGCTATGCTCAAGGGCCAGAAGGGCACGAAGAGCGCAGCTGCGAAAATGCCGAGAGGTTTTTGAAGGGAAAAATCTCGGACGAAGACCTGCAAGTCATCTTCGGCTGCATCTTGGCTACGAAGATCCCTCAACAACCCAAAAACTTGTTGGAGCAAATTATTTGCGATGCCGATCTCAGCCACTTAGGTACCAAGTCGTACTGGGAGCGCAACAGCAAATTGCGCCAAGAATTTGCCCTCGTCCACCAGGAATTTACCAACGACAAAGTCTGGATCGATTTCGAGATAAACTTCATGCTCAACCACGAGTATCATACCGAAGCGGCGCGCGCCCTCTTCAATAAGCGAAAGGCCAAGCACATTCAACAGCTCATCAAACAAAAGCGCCGCCTCCAACCTGAGTCCCCGCTGACGGTAGAAGAGCTATCCCTACTGGAAAATTCGGAAGGTCAAAACGACCTGAAGAAAATGCTCAAAGAAAGCGAAGCCGAACTCAAGATGGCGCGCTTCGGAAGAGGGGTGGAGACCATGTATCGAACTACCTACCGCACCCATACGAACCTAAGTGCCATGGCCGATAACAAAGCCAATATTATGTTGTCGGTAAACGCCATTGTCATCTCCATCTTGGTGTCCAACTTAGTACCGAAGCTCATGGATAGTACGGGCGGCGTAGACCTAAAACTCGCTATCCCTAGCGGTCTGTTACTCGTCACTTGTTTAGCTTCTATGGTTTTCGCTACACTAAGCACCCGCCCTAAGGTAACCGAAGGGAAGTTTACGCGCGAAGATATCCGACAGCGCAAGGCAAACTTGCTCTTCTTCGGGAACTTCCACAACATGCCGTTAGAAGATTTCCAGTGGGGGATCAACGAAATGCTAAAGGATCCAGACTTCTTATACAGTTCTATGAGTCGCGACTTGTATTTTTTAGGTATTGTGCTCGCCAAGAAATACCACTACTTGAGCATCTGTTATAACATTTTTATGTACGGTCTAATTGCCTCTTTGTCGGCTTTCGCTGTCGCCTTTGCCCTTTGATCTGGGCATGATAAAAAGCGCCTATTCCTCTCCGCCATGCCCAGTCTGGTTATCATCCCGACCTACAACGAACGCGAAAACATAGAGACTATTATTCGAGCCGTATTGCAGCAGCCGGGACAGTTTCACGTCTTGGTGGTTGACGACGCCTCTCCTGATGGCACGGCCCAGCTCGTGGAGCAATTGCAAAGGGAGTATCCGGAGACCCTGCATTTATTGCCTCGGTCTGGGAAGTTGGGTTTAGGTACGGCCTACATTGCCGGCTTTCATTGGGGGCTGCGGCGCAATTACGATTACTTCTTTGAGATGGATGCCGATTTTTCGCACGATCCCGAAGACTTGCCGCGCTTGCTAGAGGCCTGCCTGGATGGTGCAGATGTCGCCATAGGTTCGCGTTATGTGCGCCATGGAGGGTTGAGAAATTGGTCAATGGATCGCATCCTCCTGTCGCGCGGCGCCTCCTTATACACCCGTTTAATCTTGTGGATGCCGGTAGCCGACCCGACGGCGGGCTTCATCTGCTATCGGCGTCGCGTGCTGGAGAGCATCGACTTAGAAAAGATCCGGTTTGTAGGTTACGCCTTTCAGATAGCTATGAAGTACGCCGCCTACTCGTTGGGCTTCGTCCTGCGCGAAGTACCCATTATTTTTAAAGATCGGGAAAGAGGGCAGTCTAAGATGTCGCTGCGCATCGTCCGAGAGGCCATGCTCGGGGTATGGCAAATGCGCTGGCAGCATTATGGGCATTCGGAGGTAGAGCAAGGAAGACCATGAAGCTGTATTTTATTGCAGGGGAAGCATCGGGTGACCTACATGGAGCCAACCTTATTAAGGCATTGAGGGCAATGTATCCGCCTATAGAATGCCGAGCGTGGGGAGGCGATCGCATGGCCGAAGCTGGGGCGACACTCGTCAAACATTACCGCGATCTGGCCTTTATGGGCTTTTGGGAGGTGCTTAAGAACTTGCCCACTATCTGGCAATATCTCGCCTTCTGTCAGCGAGATATTGCTGCCTTTCGGCCCGACGCAATAATACTCATAGATTACCCCGGGTTCAACTTGCGCATAGCGCGCTGGGCCAAGAGTCGAGGATATCGCGTTATCTACTACATCTCACCGCAAATCTGGGCCTGGCACGTCGGGCGCGTACGCCACATCCGGCGCGACGTAGACCTCATGCTAGTCATCTTGCCCTTTGAGGCGGATTTCTACCGAAAATACGGCATAGAGGTGAGTTGGGTTGGGCATCCTCTCCTAGATGCCTTGCCTGAGCCGACACCGATGTCGCGCGAAAAGCTCATTGTTCTGTTGCCCGGCAGCCGCCAGCAGGAAGTACATCGTATTCTACCCACTATGCTCTCCGTAAGACCGCTTTTCCCAGAGTATCGCTTTGCCATTGCAGGGGCCCCGGGCTTACCGGAAAGCATATTTCGCTCTCATTTAGCGGCATACCCTGATGTCGACGTGTGTTTTGGCAACACTTACGGGCTTTTACAGCGCGCGCAAGCGGCTATAGTTAAGTCGGGCACCTCCACCCTTGAGGCAGCCCTACTGGATGTCCCTCAAGTGGTTTGCTACATCGGTAGTGCTCTTTCCTACGCCCTTGCCCGGCGCGTAGTGCGCGTACCCTACATATCGCTAGTCAATCTAATATTGGACCGGCCATTAGTACGCGAACTTATTCAGGGCAATTTTACAACGGCAACACTCCAACAGACTTTGGAAGAAATCCTAGAGGAGGAGGGGTACGCCAACATTATCCATGCCGGCTACGGCGAGCTGCGTCAGCGCTTGGGCGGCCCAGGGGCATCGCATCGAGCAGCTACGGCCATTATCGATTTTTTACGTAAAGCGAAGCACCTGTCTTATTCCTGACAGATGCCTCGCTTCTTGGATCCAATAATCTATTGCCGTTTCCAGGGCAGTTCTATGATGCGTTGGGCAGCCAGCTCACCCAACCGAACGCCTTCATCGCAGTCCATGCGGAAGTGAACGCCCAAAGGAATGCGCGAATAAGCGTCTTCGTAAGCTAGATCTTTGAAAGAGGCCAAGGTGCGCGGCGCCCCATTGAACTCAGTCCGATAAATATGACAGCGGTCCGTGAACACATATGTGCCTGGATAGCGCTCGTTAAATTCAAAAAGCGACGATAAGATCTTCCCTCCAGCGCCGCCAAAGCCAGAATGTCCTGAAGGATAAGCTGGAAAGGCAGGAGTCACACCTTCATAGCCAGCAACAGGGTCGTTTAAAATGGTGAGCCAGTCTGCAGCATCTGGGTAGTATTGCGCCAGTACGCGGCGGATATACGATACTGGGCGTTCTAAGTTGTACACGTACTTCGATTGCCAGATTGCTACGGCTACATCGTTAAGTGCCATACCTATTTTGGCATATAACTCCGCGGCCTGCGCTAAATTCAGGCGCTCTTGTTCAGCTACTTGATTAGCTACGGCGATCAGCCGCGCAGGAGGCGAAAAGGTTAATCCCAAAATGTCGTCGCTCCAGAACTCAGCTAGCCAGCGCTGCTCGTAAGCCCCTGGACCGCCTTCCTTGATGTTTCTGACCATCAGGTACACCTCCATAGCTTGGTTAAAGAAAAGCGACAATGGATGCTCGCTGTACGGGATAGGCGGCCGACAAAGCTGCTCTTCCTCACGCAGGGCGAAGGTGCGCACCTGCCCCCAGAAAGGAAAGAGCGCTTCGGCAAAATCAGGGACGGTAGGCGACCAGTAGCCGGGACCTGTGGGCGCATTGTAGGGCGGCTGCGGATTGAGGAAGGCGTTGTGCGCCGCTGCGTCGGTGCGCTCCCACTCATAGAAAGCACGGGCTACCTCCAAGCCGCGTTGTACTGAGCGCTCCAAAATCTCAGGAGTGGTCTCTTGCTCGTATTTGGCGTACAAGATGCGACGCGTCTTCTCAATAAGCCCAAACTCGTCGGGATAAGTATTTTCCATGTGGAAGAAAAAGCGCTTCATCAAGAAAGCGTACACTTCGTTGATCACTGCGGGCCAGTGATACTCCAGACTTTCATCGAAACGCGGCATCTGCAAGTCGGGGTACAAGCGAGCCAAACTATTGTACTCCGGCATTGCTGGTACGACTGCTTCATAAGCAGCAAACCCCATATAGCCCAGGGCATGAGGAACCGGGCCGGGGCGGTAGCCCACCGCATACCGATCGATTTGCAGAAAGACGTCGTTCCAGCGAAGGTATACCTCGCTATCAAATTCGCGCACTAATTTGCGGGGTTGCTCCACCTCCACTTGACGGCAGGCCGGGATAACTGCAATAAGAATCGCTGCTACCCCCAAAAACCATTTAGACGCGTTGAGTTTTTTCATGTGAGACATACGGATTTATTATTGAGAGATTGCGGAAAGAGATTAACCAAAAATAGGGCCATATTTATCTACAAAGGTATAGGAGACCTGTAGACTTTAGGAAGCCCCCGCTTTGTTTAAACGAGCAATTTTTTTTAAAAAAAAAGCCCGTTCCTTTTGTGCAAAAAGAGGAACGGGCTGCGTACCACCACTCTATGTGCGTGTTACACTTTTGCTGTTCCACGCGCCTTTTCGATCACTTGTTTAGCGATGTTTTCCGGCGCTGGCGCATAGTGAGAGAACTCCATGGTAGAAGAGGCGCGTCCTGAGGTAAGGGTGCGCAGGGCCGTGACATAGCCAAACATTTCCGAAAGGGGCACTTCTGCTTGAATGGCGATGGCGCCGCCGGCTCGAGTTTCCTGTCCTTTGGGCATCCCGCGTCGGCGATTGAGGTCTCCAATGACAGGACCCACGTATTCCTCCGGCGTAATTACTTCCAGTTTCATGATCGGCTCCATGATTTGGGGTTTGCACTTGGGTGCTGCCTGACGGAAGCCCTCTTGTGCACAGAGTTCAAAGGCGATGGGCTTAGAGTCTACTGGGTGCATCATTCCGTCTACAACGCGCACTTTCATAGAGTCGATGCTGTAACCGGCCAGCACTCCTTGGCTCATCATCTTCGTGAAGCCATCGGTAATGGGTTTAATGTAGTTTTTATCGATGGCTCCGCCTACGATGGCCCATTCGAACTGCAGCTTTTTTCGCCCGCTTTTAAAGTCTTCGCTTTCTAGGAATTCGGGGTCAGCTGGGCCAAGTTCAAACTCTATTTCAGCGAAGAGGCCGGCGCCGCCGGTTTGCTTTTTCAAGCGCTCGCGGTGCGTAACGGTAGCCGTCAGCGCTTCCTTGTAGTTCACCTGCGGTGCTCCTTGGTTGCACTCTACCTTGAACTCGCGGCGTAAGCGGTCGACAATAATCTCCAAATGCAGCTCACCCATACCCGAGATGACGGTTTGGTTGGTCTCTTCATTGTACTGCACTCGGAAGGTGGGGTCTTCCTCGGCCAACTTGCTCAGCGCCATGCCCAATTTGTCTAAGTCTTTCTGCGTCTTGGGCTCAATAGCCAAGCCAATGACGGGCTCTGGGAATACCATGCTTTCCAAGACAATAGGGGCGTCTATATCGCAGAGGGTATCGCCGGTGCGAATATCCTTGAAGCCTACAGCGGCAGCAATGTCGCCCGCCTCCACCCTGTCGATAGGATTTTGCTTATTGGCATGCATCTGGTATAGGCGACTGATGCGCTCTTTGGAATTGGTACGAGTGTTAAGCACGTAAGAGCCGGCATCGAGTTGGCCAGAATACACTCGGATAAAACATAGGCGGCCCACGAAGGGATCGGTAGCGATTTTGAATGCCAAGGCACAGAAAGGCTCCTCTACCGTCGGCTTGCGGAAGATCTCAGCGTCGGTGCGCGGATCAATACCCTTGACGGCTTCGATGTCGATGGGAGAGGGCAAGTAGTAGCACACGGCGTCAAGGCAGGCTTGGACACCTTTATTTTTATATGCCGAGCCACACATCACCGGTGTCATCTTCATGTCGCAGACTGCCGCGCGAATAGCTGCCCGAATTTCGGCGACGGTAATAGAGTTCGGGTCATCGAAAAACTTTTCTAACAGCGTGTCATCGTAAGTGGCAATCTCCTCGATGAGCTTTTGGCGGTACTCTTGCACGACGTCGACCAGATCTTCTGGGACGGGCACTACTTGATAGGTCATGCCTAAGTCGTGCTCATTCCAAATGATGGCTTGATTAGTGACCAAGTCTACCACGCCCTTAAAGGAGTCCTCTACCCCAATGGGCACTTGTAAGGGGACAGCATTGGCGCCCAACTTGGCCTTCATATCTTTGACTACATTGAAAAAATCGGCTCCGACCCGGTCCATCTTGTTGACAAAGCCGATGCGCGGCACCTTGTAGTTGTCGGCTAAGCGCCAGTTGGTTTCCGACTGAGGTTCCACGCCGTCCACTGCAGAGAAGAGGAAGACCAGACCATCCAATACTCGGAGAGAGCGGTTGACTTCCACCGTAAAATCCACGTGGCCTGGGGTGTCGATGATGTTCAGATCGTATTTCTGGCCCTCTACCTCCCAGGAGCACTTCGTGGCGGCCGAAGTAATGGTGATGCCGCGCTCTTGCTCCTGCTCCATCCAGTCCATGGTAGCAGCCCCTTCGTGGACCTCGCCAATTTTGTGCGTAACGCCCGTGTAATAAAGGATGCGCTCGGTAGTGGTCGTCTTACCGGCGTCAATATGGGCAGCAATGCCGATATTTCGAGTAAATCGCAGATCCTTTGCCATGATATTTGCGCAAATTAGATGATGAACGTTTTTTATCTACTTGTACGCCCTGTAGATCGCTGCATTAAAAAGATTTGCTTTGAGGCCTATAAAAAAGGGCGTGTTTTAATTTTATTTTACCTGAAGTTTGTTTTTCGTATATTATTCGGATTTTTTCTCAAAAGAGAGGTTGTCAGCGATACAATTAAAACAGCAAAACCGTCGAAAAAACCGGAAGAAGAGAACTACTAAGGTGGCTCCGGTCTTTTTCAACGGCAGGTGCTGAATAAGGCAGATCTCACACGCGGAAGTGTGCAAAAGCGCGGTTCGACTCTGCCATTTTGTGGGTGTCTTCGCGCTTTTTGACGGCGTTGCCTTCGCCTTTGCTCGCAGCGATAATTTCAGCGGCGAGCTTTTCGGCCATACCCTTTCCGGCGCGTGCGCGCGCGTAGCGGATCAGCCATTTGATGCCAATAGACACTTTGCGATTGGCGGGCAGCTCCGTTGGAATTTGAAAAGTGGCCCCGCCAATACGGCGGCTGCGCACTTCCACTTGAGGCATGACGTTGTTGAGGGCTTTCTTCCACACCTGCAACTCGTCCTCGTTGGTGCGTGCTTTCACGATGTCCATGGCATCGTAAAAAATGCGGAACGCAACGCTCTTCTTGCCCTCCCACATCATGTGATTGACGAAACGCGTCACCATCTCGTCGTTATAGCGCGGATCGGGAGTCAATACTCGAGGTTTCGGTTTGTGTTTGCGCATAATATAAATGAGGTGATAGTGTCAGCGGAGCGATGTTTACTTTTTGGGACGTTTGGTGCCGTATCGGCTGCGGCTTTGCTTGCGGTTGTTTACACCGGCTGTGTCCAAGGCGCCGCGCACAATGGTGTAGCGCACGCCCGGCAAGTCCTTTACTCGGCCACCGCGCACCAGCACGATGGAGTGCTCTTGCAAGTTGTGGCCTTCGCCGGGAATGTAGGCAATGACCTCAATCTGGTTAGTCAAGCGCACCTTGGCGACTTTGCGCAGAGCAGAATTGGGTTTCTTGGGCGTGGTCGTATACACGCGCGTGCACACGCCCCGGCGTTGGGGGTTGCCTTCTAAGGCGCGCGACTTACTCTTGTACACCACTTTCTCGCGGCCCTTTCGTACCAGCTGGTTGATAGTCGGCATAAAAAATAAAGCAATTTCCTTTTTAACTCGTTCTAAATCAATATGAAATAAACGGTTTGACCTTCTCTTTGCTAAAAACGAACGCAAAGGTACTTCTACCGAATAGAATTTTCCAAATGTGCTTGAAAAAAAGCCTAACCGATAGCGAGAAAAAACTGAAGGAAGCCCACCTTGGTAGAGAGCTCCACGAGCCACTGGCAGAAGGGTAGCGATTACTTCCCTCTCCGCGTATCACTCGCCCGGAACGTTTATACTTTTGCCCCCTATGAAGATAGGCATAGTTCAACATTCGTGTAGCCGCGATAGGGAGGCGAATATTCAAAAGGCTCTCGATGGCATCGCTGCCTGTGTCCAGCAAGGGGCCGCTCTCGTTGTGCTGCAAGAGCTGCACTGCAGTATCTATTTTTGTCAGGCGGAGGATCCTGCCTGGTTTGATCTGGCTAACCCTATCCCAGGGCCCGATACTGAAATTTTCTCAGAGGCGGCCCGTCGACATCGCGCAGTGATAGTGAGCTCGCTCTTTGAAAAGCGGGCGCCGGGGCTCTATCACAACACGGCTGTGGTGTTTGAGCGCGACGGCTCCATTGCTGGAAAGTACCGCAAGATGCATATTCCGGATGACCCGGCCTACTACGAGAAGTTTTACTTTACGCCAGGAGACTTGGGCTTCAAGCCTATCACTACTTCTTTGGGAAAATTGGGGGTGCTAGTCTGTTGGGATCAGTGGTATCCTGAAGCCGCTCGCTTGATGGCGTTAGCCGGAGCGGAGATACTGGTCTATCCGACGGCTATTGGATGGGAAAGCAGCGACCCGCCGGAAGAAAAGGCGCGCCAGTACGACGCCTGGTTTACGATACAGCGCGCGCATGCTGTGGCAAACGGTCTGCCCCTGATCGCCGTGAATCGCGTAGGCCATGAACCCGACTGGACCGGTGCAACGGGTGGCATCCTCTTTTGGGGGCAAAGCTTTGTAGCAGGGCCCCAAGGCGAGGTGCTCTTTCGAGCCAGCTCCGATCGGGAGGAGTTCGCTGTCGTCGATGTCGATTTGAACCGCACCGAGGCAGTGCGGCGCATGTGGCCCTTCTTACGCGACCGCCGCATTGAGTGCTACAGCGACATCCTGCGGCGCTTTCGCGACTGACCCCCCAAAAAAAGAGCGCGCCCATTTCGGCACGCCCTTTACAAAAAACAACTATTAACCTACTTTCTGCTTGTCACCGGCATTGGTTTTGTCGAAAACCCAAAAAGAGCGCTTACTTGTCCCTTTAGGGTTTCGCGTTCGATATCTCCTTCGCACGTATCCAACCACACCTCTATAAAACGAGTAGGCTATTGAAATCGCTGCTTTATTTTTTAAAAGCAAAAAGATGGAGGCTTGAGCGTTGTATATGAACCCTTCTCGCGAGCAACGCATCCGTGAAGTTATTCGCCGCAGCCAACCCGATCTTACTGTGGTGTTGGAAAACGTCCACGACCCGCTCAATATCAGCGCGGTCATGCGCTCGTGCGATGCGGTTGGCGTGCGCGAAGTATTCGTCGTATACACAGCGCGCTACCTGCAGCAACGCCGGTTAAAGTTAGGTAAGAAGACCTCTGGTGGCGCGTTCAAGTGGATAGATGTCTACCTCTTTGAAGATTTAGAGGAGTGCTTCCGACGCGTGCGCGAGCGTTACGGGCGCATACTCACTACCCACTTGGGCGAGCAGAGCACGTCGTTGTACGATCTCGACCTAACGATGCCGACGGCTTTGGTCTTTGGCAACGAAGAGGAGGGCGTATCTGCAGAGGCGGTAGCCATGGCTGACGGCAATTTTCTTATTCCGCAGGTAGGCTTTACCGAAAGTCTAAATATCTCTGTGGCCTGCGCTGTTTCGCTTTTCGAAGCGCGCAGGCAGCGCGCCTTGGCAGGGTACTACGATGATAAGCCGCGCCTTTCGCCTGAGCAGCAGGAAATGCTCTTTCAGCGTTGGAAAAATATGCTCTCTGGTAAGTCGTGGCCGCGCCGCCACGCCATCCCCGTTAGCAAAGACGCGCCGCCCATCCTACCCATCTACTTCGAGCGCGAGGAATACGTCCCCCAACATAAGCCGAAACATCCGCTCCATCCTCAGACAAAATTCGATTTATGAACCTGTCGGTAGTCATCCCCCTAAAGAACGAAGCGGACAGCTTAACCGAGTTAGAAGCCTGGATACGCAGGGTGTTAGAGGCAGAGTCGCTCTCCTATGAAATCATTTTCGTCGACGATGGGAGCACCGATAGCTCTTGGGCTGTAATTGAAGCGCTGCGCGCGGCTAATCCGCGCGTTCGCGCTGTCAAGTTTCGGCGAAACTACGGCAAGTCTGCCGCTCTACACGTGGGCTTCCAAATGGCGCAAGGGCAAGTGGTTGTCACCTTAGACGCCGACTTGCAGGATAGTCCCGACGAGATTCCCGCCCTTTACCGCATGGTTGCAGAGGAAGGCTACGATGTAGTAAGCGGTTGGAAGAAGAAGCGCCGCGACCCGCTGGAAAAGCGGCTGCCCAGCAAACTGTTCAACGCCGTAGCGCGCCGAATGAGCGGCATCTCGCTGCACGATTTCAACTGCGGTTTGAAGGCCTACCGCTTGCCCGTCGTCAAGACCATCGAGGTATACGGCGAAATGCACCGCTGGATACCGGTACTGGCCAAATGGGCCGGCTTCACGCGCATCGGAGAGAAGGTGGTGGAGCACTATGCTCGCCGATATGGACACAGCAAGTTCGGCTGGGAGCGCTATATCAACGGCTTCCTGGACCTCCTGTCCGTGTACTTTGTGGGAAAGTTTGGCAAACGCCCCATGCACTTCTTCGGCACTTTGGGCGTCCTCTCTTTTCTCATCGGCTTCGCCTTTTTGGCCTATCTCAGCTGGGCCAAATTGGTGTATAAGGCCTACGGAATTGCCGACCGACCGCTCTTTTTCTTCGGCATCTTGGCGTTGATCATCGGAACGCAGCTGTTTCTAACGGGCTTCTTGGCGGAAATGATCAACCGCAACTCTCCTACGCGAAACGATTACCTCATTGAGAAGGTGCTCTAAACTGCGGCGGAACCCTTCGGATATCTCCCTCCTATTTATCGGCACCTTGCTAGCTGAAAAGAACTCTCTACTTTTCGGCTGCCAAATGTTTTGCTCATCTATTAAAAATACGTTCATATGTCGATGTCCAAATGGTGCCTTTCTTTGTTGTGGCTGAGCGGATTGCTGCTCAGTACAAGAGCGTGGGGACAGGTAACCTTGCAGCCGGAAAAGCCCGGCTTAGCTGACGAAGTGTTACTCACGTTCCATGCAGCGGAAGGTGACGGCGGTTTAAAGGGGTATTCGGGCGATGTGTATATGCACACTGGGCTCATTACGGCGCAGAGTTTGCACCCGAACGACTGGAAGCATGTTGTTGCCGAGTGGGGCAAGAACGAAGAGCGCCTCCGCCTTGTTCGCGTGAAGGAAGACGTGTATCAAATTCGCTTTCGCATTACTGACTTGTATGGCATCGAGCCATCGACAGAAGTCTACTCGCTCGCCTTCGTCTTCCGTTCTGCTGACGGCACGCGCACGGGAAAGGCCGTTGGCCAAGCCGACATTTTTTATCCCCTGCGCGAGATGCCCTTTCGAAGAGCATCTGCTGCGCGCGATACCTGTCGGGCGCCGGAACCGGAATGGGTGAAGAATGCCAACATTTACGAGGTCAACATACGGCAGTTTACTCCGGAAGGTACGTTCGAGGCTTTTGCTCGGCACCTGCCGCGGCTGCGCCAAATGGGCGTGGATATCCTGTGGTTTATGCCCATTCAGCCCATCGGCATAGAGAAGCGGAAGGGAAGACTGGGCTCCTATTATTCTATTCGCGACTATACCGCTGCCAATCCAGAGTTTGGCACCTTACAGGATTTTAAGCGGGTGGTGAATACGGCACATGCGTTAGGTTTTAAGGTCATTTTGGATTGGGTGGCAAACCATACCGCTCACGACCATCCCTGGGTAAAGGCACATCCCGACTGGTACCACTACGACACCAACGGGAATCTGCTTTCTCCCTTCGACTGGACAGATGTAGCTAAGCTCAATTACAGCCGGCCAGAGATGCGGCAGGCGATGATTGCGGCCATGCTCTTCTGGGTGCGCGAGATGGACTTAGACGGCTTTCGCTGCGATGTAGCGGGCGAGGTGCCGGTAGATTTCTGGGAGGAGGCTCGCCGCCAGCTGGAGACCGTCAAGCCGGTTTGGATGCTTGCCGAAGATGCGGCTCAGATGCCGCTGTTGAAAAACGCCTTCAACGCCAATTACGGCTGGCCCTTTCACCACCTGATGAACGAAATCGCCCAAGGGAAAAAGCCAGCAAGCGCCATCTTCGATTTGCAGCGCCAGACAGACGCCGCTTACCCGTACGGCAGCTATCCCATGCACTTCATCACCAACCACGATGAGAACTCATGGAACGGCACCGAGTACGAGCGCTTGGGCGATGGAGTGGAGGCCTTCTCAACATTGTATTACACGATGCCCGGCATGCCGCTGCTGTATTCGGGACAAGAAGCGGCCCTCAACAAGCGACTGCGGTTTTTCGACAAAGACACGATCGATTGGGGCAACTATCGGCTAGCTGATTTTTATCGGCGCCTCAACACACTCAAGCACGAGCATGCGGCGCTTTGGAATGGTCGTCACGGCGGCAGCTGGCGCGAAATCAGACACGAACACCCCGAAGCAGTAGCGGCATTTACCCGAACCAACGAGGGCGACAAAGTGCTCGTCGTCGTTAACCTGTCGGCTCGCCCGCAGGCAGTGCGCCTGCAATTGGGGCAAGATGCCGGACGCTATCGCGACTACTTTTCCGGAGCAGCTGTACCGCTGCCCGTACGTGCCCGCTTGGCACTGCGACCCTGGGAATACCGCGTCCTTATCTTCGAAAAACCGCTGCCGCCTTCGCGGCGCTCTTTCCGCTCTTGGGAGAAACACCGCACCGGGGTGCGCATTCAAACAACCGACGGCTCGCTGCATCTCGCCTTCTTCTCTCCGCATGCCGTCGAAGTCGCCTTCGAGGCTGAGGGCGAACCCAATCCGCCCTCTTACGGGACGGCGGCGCCGCCCGCATGGACAACCTTTTCGGCCCAAGAGCGCGCCGAATACTTGGACATCGCCACGACCCGTCTTCGAGCGCGCGTCTGGAAAGACCCCCTCCGCATCGAGTATCGCTACGGCGATCGGATGCTGACGGCCGAGCGAGAAGGCTACTTCGACGATGGCCAAAGCCAAGGCGTCACATTCGCCTTAGGCGACGACGAAGTGCTGCTAGGGGGCGGAGAGCGCGCATTGGGCATGAATCGCCGCGGACACCGGCTGCGCCTGTACAATAAGCCGAGCTACGGCTATGAAGAGCACGCCCCTCTAATGTACTACTCCTTGCCTGTAGTGATCTCTTCGCGCAAGTACATGCTGGCTTTCGACAACGGCGCGGACGGCTACTTAGACCTCGGCGCCACCCAAACCGATGTGCTGCGTTTCGAAGCCCTTGGCGGCCGAATGAGTTACTTCTTGGTAGCTGCGGAAACTTGGCCCGAATTAGCAGAGCACTACACTGCAGTTACTGGCCGTCAACCGATGCCGCCGCGCTGGGCGCTGGGCAACATCTCTTCGCGCATGGGCTACCACAGCCAACGGGAAGTAGAGGAGGTGGTCCGCCGCTTCCGTCAAGACAGTATCCCCTTAGACGCCATCGTGCTCGACTTGTTCTGGTTCGGCCCTACGATTAAAGGCCACGTGGGAAATTTAGAATGGTATCGCGACTCTTTCCCTCACCCGGAGCGCATGATGGCCGATCTTAAACGCCAGGGAGTCAAGACCATACTGATTACCGAGCCCTTCGTATTGCGCGGCACGCGCACTTTCGACGAAGTCATTCAAAAAGACTTAGTGGGAAAGACCTCCTTAGGAAAACCCTATCTATACGACTTTTACTTCGGTCATACGGCCCTGCTCGACGTATTTAAGCCTGAGACACAGCGTTGGTTTTGGGAGATTTACCGCCAGCACACGCTTAGAGGGGTAGATGGCTGGTGGGGCGACTTGGGCGAGCCAGAAGTACACCCCGATGATTTGATGCACGTCAACGGCCCTGCCTACCAAGTGCACAACCTATATGGGCACGTCTGGGCGCAACTGCTTTACGAAGGCTTCCGACGCGATTTCCCCAAGCGCCGCCCCCTCATTCTGATGCGATCGGGCTTCATCGGTTCGCAGCGGTACGGCATGATGCCGTGGTCGGGCGATGTCAATCGGTCTTGGGGCGGGCTTAAGCCCCAGGTCGAAATTGCCTTGAGTATGGGTCTTCAGGGCTTGGGGTATATGCATTCCGACTTGGGTGGCTTTGCCGGCGACTATCGCGACCCCGAGCTGTATATCCGTTGGCTTCAGTACGGCGTATTCCAGCCCATCTACCGCACCCATGCTCAGGAGAGCGTCCCTGCTGAACCTATCTTCTGGGACGACACTACCAAAAGCATCGTCCGCCGCTTCATTCGCTTACGCTATGACCTATTGCCTTACCATTATACCCTCGCCTGGGAAAACCACGCAAAAGGGCTCCCCCTCATGCGCCCGCTCTGCTACGCAGAGGATAGCCCGACGCTCTTGACCAACACTACTACTTACTTGTGGGGCGATGCTTTTTTAGTGAGCCCCGTACTGGAAAAGGGCACCACCCATCAAACGGTCTACTTCCCGAAGAATGCCGTATGGATAGACTTCTGGGACAGCACCCCCTACGAGGGCGGACAGACGCTTCAGATGCCCGTAGACCTCCATCGTATCCCGGTCTACGTTCGAGCGGGTGCCTTCGTACCCATGGCCGAGCGACCAATGCTTTGCACCGCCGAGGAAAACCTCGATACCATTGCCGTCCATTACTACCACCATCCATCGGTCTCTTCGGGCAGTGGCGTACTGTATGAAGATGACGGAGAAAACCCTAATGCTCTGCAGGAGCGGGCGTATTCGCTTCTTCATTTCAGCGCAACCGCTACACCGAAACAAATAGCCCTGCGCTATCGCAGCGAAGGAAACCACAGAAGAAAGGTCCGCTCGCTAAAGGTTGTCGTCCATGGATTGGATGCAGCGCCCAAAATCGTCAGGCGCACGGCGCAAGGCAGTACTGTTGCCTTCCAATGGAAAGAGGCCTCGCGTCTCGAATTTTACCTCGACACAGATGCCGATGGAGGCGTCGTCATCGAATTATAAGGCTTACTCGTTTTTAAAGGCGTCCCAAGACGAAGGCGAAAAAGAGTGAGTATGCCAGTATGATGGCAATAGTGAGCACGCCAGCCCACCGGAAATAATTGCGAAAATTAGCCCACGCACTTTCAAAATATGCTTGGTGGTTGCTCTCCAACGATGCTTTTAGGTGTCGCGCGAAGCGAAATAAGAAAATGGCCGGAATAAGGTAGAACGCTATACCCACTAGGAACACAAGCCCAAGCACGCCTTCCCCTATTTCCGAAAGGGGACCGAGTTGGAGACTGTCGAATTCGGAAAATAAAGCCATTATTCCGACAACAGCTATGGCAGCCAACCCTATAAATACGAATGAGACTGTAGCTAAAAAGTTAGCCCATCGAGCAGTGATGGCCCAATCCACGTGCATAGACTCTGTGGCCTTTGGCGTATCGATAAGATGGTTCATACCGCTGTCGTTTTGCTTAAGAGGAGAGGAGAGTTATCAGAATAGAAAGGGCGTATAAAACCAGCACTGCTACTGTAAGTATGCCTGTAAACTGAAAAAGGCGGCGCAAATGGATAAAACCTATTTGGGCGGCATCCAAATCGCCACTCTGCGCCGCACTTCGGATATAGCGCGCAAAGTTGAACAAGAACCAAGTTGGGATACCGACAAGGGCAATAAACAACAGCAGTCCTCCAAGCGCGGGGAGGCCTTCGGCTTCAAGTGTACTTATAGCGAATACCGCGCCCAAAAATGCCAGCACGTAAATGCCAACGAACAAGAATCCCAATATAGATAAAAACAGCCCCCATCCCGCTGACTCCTTCCAATATTGGAGAATGATAGGGGTAATGCGCAGAGAGGGCACGTTGTCCGTAGTACCTTGAGACTGGAGATGTTCGTCCAAGGGTTGCTGAGTAAGCGGTTCTTCCATAGAGGTTGTGGCGTTTTGTGACAATAAGTGCTGCAAAGGGCGACGCAAGTATAAAGTTGTTTTTTACGTCAACCAAGCTCCGTAGAAAATTTCCTATAGAACCGAAGCAATATCGCTGCGGATGGCTTGCTCCAGGGCTCGCGCCTCCTGAAGGCTGGGCGCCTCGGCATAGAGTCGTATAATGGGCTCGGTGTTGGAGGGGCGCAGGTGAACCCATCCGTTGGGGAAATCGATCTTCAAGCCGTCTTCGGTGTTTAGAGGAAGGTGCCGGTATTTTTTCCGGAGGTGTTCTAAGACTCGCTCCAAGGGCAGCTCGGCACCGCGCTCGATTCGCCCTTTAACCATGAAGTAGTCCGGATAGCGGCGGCGCAGATCTGAAACGGTTTGTCGGCTTCGAGCCAGATGGCTTAAAAACAGGCCGATGCCAACAAGGGCATCGCGCCCATAGTGTAATGCTGGGTAGATGACGCCTCCATTGCCCTCGCCGCCAATGATGGCGCCGACGCGTTTCATCTTTTCCACCACATTCACCTCGCCCACTGCAGCGGCAAAGTACTGGGCGCCGTATCGGGCAGCGACATCGCGCAGGGCTCGCGAGGAGGAAAGGTTAGACACTACTGCTGCATCGGCATGGCCGTCTCGGCTTAGGATGTAGTCGGCCACAGCTACCAACGTATACTCTTCGCCAAAAGGTTGGCCGTCTTCACAGATAAATACCAAGCGGTCTACGTCGGGGTCAACAGCAATACCCAAGTCTGCACCTTGGCGTACGACGGCCTCCGAAAGCTGGGTCAAGTGTTCGGGCAATGGCTCTGGGTTGTGAGCAAATTGCCCAGTAAGGTCGGCGTGGATGGCGGTGTAAGAGCAACCCAAGGCGTCCAAAAGCACAGGTACAGCTAAGGCACCCGTGGAGTTTACTGGATCGACGACTATCTTAAGGGCGCGCTCGCGCACGGCGGCGGCATCTACTGCCGCTAATTCCACCACGCTTTGCACATGCCGCTCGATGAAGTGCGTTTCAATGCGGCGGCGACCCAACTTATGGATGGGCGCATACTCATATGCACCCGCCTCCAGTAGGCGCAGCACTGCCTGCCCATCGGCCGCACTGATGAACTCACCGCGGTGGTTCAGCAGTTTTAGGGCGTTCCACTCTGCCGGGTTGTGGCTTGCCGTGATGACGATGCCGCCTCCGGCCTGCTCCCATACTACGGCCATTTCCACAGTGGGCGTGGTGCTCAAGCCTACATCCACCACGTCGATGCCCTGCGCGTTTAGGGTACCCACAACTAAGGCGCTCACCCACTCACGCGAGATACGCGCATCGGTGCCCACTACGATTGTTGGGTTTTTTGTCGTTTGGAGCACCCACTGCCCAAAGGCTGCTGTGCAGGCGACAACATCTTGCGGCGTCAGGTTTTCGCCGGCTAACCCGCCAATAGTCCCCCTAAAACCGGAAATGCTCTTGATAAGCGGCATATGCTGAGCGCGAGTCTATTGGGCCAAGATATGTGCCATTCGGAGCAAGTCTTTTCCAGGCCTCTTGGGCTTGGCAACAGCGTCCTCCAATGGCGTATAGCTAACTTTGTTATTTTGGATGCCGATCATGACGTTCGTTTGCCCCTCTAAGAGTGCCTCTACAGCATAGAAGCCCAGTACACTCGCCAAAACTCGGTCGAAAGCGGAAGGAGAACCTCCGCGCTGGAGATGGCCGATGACGGTCACGCGCACGTCGTCGTAATCCTTGACGCGTTCCGAGACGCGTTCTGCCAGCGTGTATACATTACCCATTCGGCTCTCTTCGGCCACAATGACGATGCTAAACAGCTTATGTCGGGCCGCTCCGCGCTTGAGCAGCTTCACCAGCTCGTCGAGGTCCATATCTTCCTCTGGAATGATGACGCCGCCAGCGCCACCAGCGATGCCGGTATGCAGGGCAATATAGCCCGAGGAGCGCCCCATCACCTCGACAAAAAAGAGGCGGTTATGGGAGTCGGCAGTATCTCGGATGCGGTCTACTGCTTGCATAGCTGTATTGACAGCCGTATCAAAACCGATGGAGAAATCGGTGCCGTACAGGTCGTTGTCGATGGTACCGGGTAGCCCTACTACCGCGATGTCGGGATATTCACGGGCGAACTGCAGAGCGCCGGTCAACGTACCATTCCCTCCAATGGCCACCAGCGCGTCGATATCGTGGTAGGTCAGGTTTTCATAGGCCGTCTTTCGCCCTTCCGGCGTCATAAATTCCGGGCAGCGGGCGGTCTTAAGCACTGTCCCACCGCGGTGGATGATGTTGCTTACGTCGGAAGTCTCCAGGCGCTTGATGTGCCCTTCGATCATTCCCTCATAGCCGCGCCATATGCCGAAGGTGTGCAGGTCGTTGTGCAGGGCATTGCGCACTACGGCCCTTATGGCGGCGTTCATCCCCGGCGCATCTCCGCCAGAGGTGAATACGGCTATTCGCTTGATATCTCTCATATTCGGGAAAGGTCATTGTTTTCCTCCGAGGTGGTACTCGGCGAGCGGATATATCGGCTTGCGCACCACAGTGCCGGGTTGCATCTTGCGCGTTTGTAGACATTCGAGGAGCACCTCGCCAAAGTGGTGGGCGATGGAGCCGACAAAGTGAATGGGGACTTGCTGGTAGCCGCTGTACTTACTCACGTGCCGGTCTAGGAATTCGCCCAGGCAGTCCGCTACCAGACGGCGTACGAAAGGGTGCTGAAGATGCGTGCCTAAGAAGGTGGTGAAAGTAGCTATATAGGCGTTCCCGCCCTTCTCGTAGATGCGGTTCTTAATGGCGGTGGGCCCCTCCGGATGCGCCTGATTGAAGGCATGGTGAAGGTCGGGAGGCAGCTCGCGGTAAAACCAGGCGCGCAGCAGCGCCTTGCCTAAGTGCGTGCCGCTGCCCTCATCGCCCAGTAGCCATCCCAGCGAGGGGACGTTGTCTACAATTTGGCGCCCATCGTAGTAACAGCTGTTCGAACCGGTGCCCAAGATGCAGGCAATGCCCGCGCTGCGCTGACAAGTAGCGCGCGCCGCTCCTAACAGGTCGTGTTCCACCTCAATGGCCGCCGACGGAAACACCGCCTGAAGCGCTTGGGCTACAACAGCAGCGCGCTCCGCGTCGTGTATCCCCGTACCGTAAAACCACAACCGCTCCACCCTCGAAGGAGAAGCCAGTTTGGGCAGCAACTCCCTCTGCAACAGGGCTTCAATCTCAGCATCGGTATGAAAAAAAGGGCTGAAGCCCGCAGTGTTCACCAATTCTTGGTCGCGGCCCCCTCGAACAATGAGCCAGTCGCACTTCGTCGAGCCGCAATCGGCTATAATATTCATATGTGTATAAAACCCGAAAAAGCAAAATCACAAATCATTTGGAGACAAGCCGCATAAAGCAGTATCTCTTGACGGCTCATTGGCCTTTTTGCCCCAGCAAAAATAGAGGGGCGCCTTAAAAATACCCTTGAAGAAAAAAAGTAGAGGAGGGTATTTATTCTTTTTAAAACAATTTGTTTATTTGCATTCTAATTTTAAACAAAAAGATGATCTTTGCTATGCGACTCACAGACACCTCCACGGACACGTACACCTCAACGCCACACTGGAGCATATCCTCCTCGGCAGACAACACCTCGAGCGATGCCTTGCTGTGGAAATGCTTAGTGTTGCTTGGACTACTTTATTTAGTATGGACCGATCGCATCTCCATTCAGCTAAGTTACGATGAGCCATCCCCTATGCCGTCGCGGCCACTCTCTGCCGCAGCAATGCTTTCCGAGGCTAAGATCTCCCCCGCCAGTACTGCACTTGCAACGCCGCTTGCCGAGCCAAGCCGTACTGCCGTATTTCTCCCTTCAGAGACTAAAGGGCACGTTCGCTTCGTCATCGATCCCGATTTTGCTCGTCGAAACGAGTGCTCTCCTGAAGAGGTGCGTTCTTCTATGGCTGTGTGCCGCTCCTACATTGAGCGATTTGCGCCGGTTGCGGTTGCGGAGATGCGGCGCTATGGTATTCCGGCGAGCATTGCACTGGCGCAGGGACTGTTAGAAAGCAATGCCGGCGATAGCCCTCTGGCACGCAAGACCAACAATCACTTTGCAATCAAGTGTTTTTCGAAGACGTGTAAGCGCGGCCATTGCCTCAATTTCACGGATGACTCGCACAAGGACTTTTTTATCCGCTACGAAAACGTATGGAGCAGCTACCGCGCACACAGCCTCCTGTTGAAAAACAGCAAGCGCTACAGCGCTCTCTTCCAGCTCGAGCCTACCGATTACCGAGGGTGGGCCTACGGCCTGAAAAAGGCGGGTTATGCCACGGACCCGCTCTATGCTGAAAAGCTCATTGCCCTTATCGAGAACCTATCGCTACATCGGTACGATGAAGCCGTCATGCCGTAGAGGGGGAGGTTTTACTACCGCGCTATTGGGCGTGATAAGACAAGAGCCATCCTGAACTTTCGGGATGGCTCGCATTGTATCAAAGCTAGGGGAAACGGTGTCCGATCGGGGTATGAAGAGAGGAAACGAGCAATAGCCCGTTCCCTCCTCTATCCCCAAAGTTTGGAAAGATCGATGTTGTTTTGCGCTATTGCGGTTTGATAGTCACGTTTGTGGGTGTCATGGTGCGGCGCGCCGACACAAGACCCTCTGTAGTGGTCGCCTCTACTTGGAGGCTGAAGGCCTTGTTGGGCTCGTTAGGCACGTCATAGGGCACCGTTACCACGTGAACGCGTTGGTCGGGAACAAAGTTGGGCGAGAAAGGCTCTTCTTTTAGTAAAGAGTACGGGCCGGAAGTGCCTATGCGCTGGTAGAAGACCAAGCTTTTCACCGTTATATCGACGAAGCTGAGCTTCACCGTTAGAGTGATGGTAGACCCGGCTGTCGGCATGGTCGTCGACGGAGTTAGTTCTGACACGATGGGTACCCTGCCGATGATCTCGAAATTGTCGTCGTTGGGATTCTTCTCTTTGTAACAGGCGCTTAGAGCGAGGATTGCGAAAGAGAGGATAGTTATAGCGAAAGTGTGTTTCATAGCGATTGCGTCTGTTAGAGAGTTAATGGTTTATTCGAATATCCACATTTTGGCGGTGAGGTCTTTTGTGTTGCGCGCAACATTGTCGGCATTTCGCGCTGCTTCCGAGTCGGGGTAGTGTCCGCGTTGGATCCATTGGCCACCTAAGTCTGGGTTGTGGTTTTCCGGCAGCGCCAAGCCCGGCAAGATGTCGCTTCGATAGTCGTATCGGCGCAGGTCGTTCCAGGCTTCTGGGTTGAGAAACAGCGCCTTGTATTTTTCCGTGATGACATGGCTGAGGGTGAGATTACCAGCACCCACATCGATGTTGGGATGAGAGAGGAAGGCACTGATATCGGTCGTTGACACGCCTATTTTAAGCATATTGGCGCGAATCCCTTCCTGGTAGGCGGCATAAGCCTCGGGCGTAGGGCTTCCGCCGTTTTGCAGCATACGAGCCTCAGCCTCGATAAACTTGCACTCTGAGTAGGTGATCATCTGCAGCGGAGCGGTAAGCGCGAATTGCCATCCGAAGAACGCCGTGCCGTTGTTGTAGCGGACATTGCTGCCGGTGGCAGCTCCAGGTCTCATGCCGTAGTAGATGGAGTCGGCAGCCACTGTTTTGAACGCGTGCAGAGGTAGGCGCGGGTCTACAACACCTTGCAGAGTGCCGTTCATGAGGTTGATGAAGGTGGCACTGAAGTTAGTGGTGAAGTTGCCGGTATTGTTGGCCAGGGCAACTTGATGCCATCGGCTGAGGTTGCGGTCGTTGTAGATGAGTTGAAAATCTTCGCTATTGCTGCTGATGCCCTTGCTGAGGGCATCTAAAATCTCGGCATAGGTGCCGGTGCCTCGTTTTCGAGCTAAATGAAGCAGGTAGCGCGCCTTTAAGCTGTAGGCTGCTTTTCGCCATTTAGCGATGTCGCCTTTGTAGACGATGTCATCGGCTCCAGGCTTGAACACAGTGGTCGGGCTGTTGAGTGCCTCGATAGCTTCATCCAACAGGCGCAAGATAGCGTTGTAGATGCTCTCTTGAGGGTCGTATGCCGGTTGCAGGTTGGTCAGCTGGTTGTCGGCTTCGCTATAGGGAATGTTTTCCCACAGCGAAGTGCCCAAACCGAGGTTGTACGCCAGTACTACTTTGGCAATGCCGGCGTAATGCGGTGAGTTGGTGGCTGTAGCCTTTTTGATGATCTCGTTAGCATTGGGCAAGATATTGAGGTAAATGTCATCCCAAGTAGCTGCAAAAGTGCTGCGGTTTTGCGCATCGAGGCCGGCAGCCGTAACGCTGCCAATGTGTTGAACGTAGGAATTGACCACCACCGACGCTTTTTGCGTAGCCTCAGCAGAGTAGAACATGATAGTGGGCGCCAAAGTGTTTAAGGGAGCATCGCTAGTGCGATTGGGGTCGATATTGGTATCCTCCCCTAAGAAGCTGTTGCAGCTGCTCCAAACGAGCGCAGCTCCAATGAAATACAGCAAGTTATGTGCGATAGTGTGTTTCATGATACGAAGAGATTTGGTAGATAGAATAGAAGTCGATTAGAAGCCTACGGATACGTTGAGCGTAAAGCTGCGGGTGATAGGCGTGTTGCGACCGGTAAATCCGATGAGGTTGGTCCCCGAACCGAAGGCTAAGGCCTCAGGGTCGTATCCGCGGAAAGGGGTAGATAGGAAAAGGTTGCGACCGGTGATGCCTATCTGCACATGGCTGAGGCGGTTGCCGATGAGCGACTTGGGTAGCCGATAAGATAGGGTGGCGTTGCGCACTCGGAACCAAGAAGCATCCTGGATGACATACGAGTAGTGTGCGTTGATGCCAAACGCTCGGTACGTGTCCTGATTTAAGATGGTAGTCGTTTCGTTAGGGGTGCCGTCGGCATTGACACCTTTCCAACGCACCACCATGTCGCGCTCTTCCGTGAACCAAATCGTGCCGTTGCGAATGGCGTTGTTTTCTCCCAAGTCCACCACATCTCCGCCATGGCGCATTTCCAACAGTACGTTGAACGTAAAGCCCTTGTACGAAAAAGTGTTGTTCATCCCTCCGAGCCACTCGGGCAGGGCATTGCCGACCTTAACGTATTGCGCTGTTTCCAGGGTAGGCAGCCCGTTAGCTCCGATGATAGGTTGCCCGTTCTCGTGCCGACGCCAGTCGTATCCGTACAGGTCGCCTACATTTCCGCCTTCTTCGATGCGCAGAACGGCTCGGCCTCCTAAAGCCGACACGTACGTGATCGTTCTCAAGTCTGGCGGCATCTCGGTTACCTTTCCGCGGATGCGCGTCCAGTTAAAGTCGATGCTCCAGCGGAAGGGCCCGCGAATGGGGTTGAGCCCTAAGAGCAGCTCTACGCCTCGATTTGTGATGACGCCGGCATTGGTGGTGTAGCTGGAATAGCCGGTAGCCGTGCTGATGGGCACGCTCAGGATCTGGTTGCGGCTTTCGCGCACGAAATAGTTGGCTTCGATAGACATGAAGTTGTTGAGCAGGTTAGCCTCCACGCCTACCTCGGTTTCCTGAGTGAACTCGGGCTGTAGGTTGAAGTTGCCCACGTTGTTGTCGCGCGTGAATCCGCCTACCGTGCCGAAGGGAAAGCCCGGTACCGGTGAGAAGTAGTTGCCGATGCGATAGGGTGGGGCGTCCTTACCTACAGTGGCCCAAGAGCCGCGAAGTTTCAAGTAGCTGAGCACTCGGTTTTCCGGAAGCAGGTGATTGGTCAGCACGTAGGACAAGCTAGCAGAGGGATAAAAGTAGGAGCGATTCTGCTCGGGCAATGTCGAGGACCAGTCGTTGCGTCCAGTAAAGGTGAGGAAGAGGAAATCCTTGAATTCGAAGCGCGCCTCTCCAAAAACTCCCACCAGACGCCGCAGCGAGCCGCCTCTGAGCGGGAAGTAGTTGGTGGCATTGCGGATGTTGAAAAAGCCCGCGGCGATAAAGCGCTCGCCTCGTACGCCTAATAGGTCGCTCTTAATCTCAGTGATAGCATTGCCTAAGGTGAAGTGCAGATTTAGGTCTTGGGTGATAGGCCGATGACCCATCAAGAAAAAGTTCGAATTAAGTTCTCGAAATTCGATGGACTGCTCCACGATGAAGCCGCCCACTTGGGTACCTAAGTCGAGGTCTGGGCCTACTATTCGGTTGCGCTGGTCATTGTAGTAGTCGGCCGTAAGCTGATAGCGCGCTTTAAGCCAGGGCGTTATGTCGTAGTTGAGGTTAATATCGCCGAAGATGCGGTTCAACTTTGAAACTTGCGGACTTCTTTCGGCCATGTAGCGCGGGTTGTCTATGATTCCCGCGAAGGGGTTTTTCTGGCTGCCGTCCGGGTTGAGGTAGTCGTTCACGTCGAAAGAGGGCGACCAGAACCATAGGGAGCTGAAGACCGACTTATCGCCTGAGGGTGGGGCGGTCTGCTCGTTGTTGTTGTAGTTGATCTGAGCTCCGACAGTCAAGCGCTTATTCATGCGGTGCGTGGCCGCCAAGCGCGCCGTAGCGCGCTTGAAGTTGGAGTTGACCACAATGCCATCGCTGTTCAAATAAGAGAAAGAAGACTGGAAGGTGGAATTGGCATTTCCACCGGAGAAGGACAGCGAATGGTTCATGTTCTTTCCCGTCACGTAAAACTCCCGGAAGTGATCGTAGAAGACGTCGCTTTCGAGGGCGGGAGGCCCATACTGCCAAAAGACTGTAGCCGGCGGCGTACGTACCAATCCGTTGAAGCCTTGGTAGTAAGTGCGTTGGATGCGCGGCGCCTTGTCAATATCTTCGATGCCATAGGAGAAGTTGTAGTTGACGCTCGTGCGCCCTTCTCGCCCCTTTTTGGTCGTGATGATAAGGGCGCCGTTGGCTGCCCGCTGGCCGTACAAGGCGGTGGCGGCCGCACCCTTAAGGACGTTGACGCTTTCGATATCGTCCATGTTGAGGTCGGCCAATCGGTTGGAGTTCATGAACTGCTCGTTACTGTTGACCGCATTGCTGCCGGCCGAGGGGAGCACATTGCCTACGTCAGTCGCGTTGCTGATGATGATGCCGTCTACTACAATAAGCGGCTGGTTGTCGTTTTCGCCACTCAAGGAGTTGATACCTCGAATGTTGATGCTGGCACCTGCTCCCGGAGCGCCTGCAGAGCTGTTGATCACGACGCCGGCGACTTTACCCTGCAGGGCGTTTACTAAGTTCGTTTGGTTTGACTGCAGGAGGTTTTCCGAAGACAGCGATTGCGAGCCGTAACCCAGCACCTTCTTCTCACGAGCAATGCCGAAGGAGGTAATGACGACTTCCTGCAGCACATTCGAAGGCGACAGGGCAAGCTCCACAACGCTCTGCCCATTGATGGGAACTTCTTTCCGCTCAAAACCCGTATAGTTGACCACTAAGATGCCGTCAGCCGGCGCATTGGTAATCCGAAAGTTCCCCTCTGCGTCGGTAAAGGCGGCTAAGTTGGCTCCCTTCACCACGACAGTTGCACCTACCAGCGGCGAACCATCCTCTGCAGAGGTGACCTTTCCCGTCACCGTTAGGTTTTGAGCCCAGGCATTCCAGCCCATGAGCACCAGCACGAGTAGAATAAATCTTTGTTTCATACGAAAAACGGTTTTGATTAGATATGGATACAAATATAAATGGTTTAGCACCTTCTGTTAAGCCATTATTAAGCAGGTAAAGTTTTTTTCCATGCGGTTCACTTAAGATTTAGCCCAATAAAAAACAGGCCCTCTCGGTAGCTGTCAGCTGCCGAGAGGGCCTGTTAAAGTGTTGCAGAAGTGCTCTTATCCGCCGCTCTGGAGAGGAATGGTCTCTGTGCCCGAACCACCCGAACCCACCACAAGTACGGCTACGATACACAAGAGCGCCAGCGCGCCGGCGAGCACCCAGGTGGCTTTCTCAATAAATTCGGTCGAACGCGCTGCACCAAACAGCTGCTGGGCTTGTCCTCCCAAAGTGGGGTCGATACCGCCTCCCTTAGGGTTTTGGATGAGAATAGCAGCCATCAGGAGCACACTCACTAAGGCAATAAGTACGGTCAGCGTTGCTAGCATTTCTACGTATTTTTTGTCAAAGCATCGATTTGGGCTGCAAAGAACGCGCTTTTTTCTGGATACAACAGCATTAGGCGCCGATACATTTCTATGGCCTTGTCGCGATAGCCCTGTTGCGCATAGAGGCGCGCCAGGGTTTCAGAGGCAACTGCTGGATTTTCGCTGATGCTCCTTTGGGCCAGCTCTTGGGCGCTACTTGTGGCCGTCTTCCTCTCCGCGGAAGGAGGCGCTTCCGACTTTGATTTTGCCAGCGTTATTAGGTGGAATTGGCTGGCCCACGCTGCAAAGCTCGAAAAACGCTCTTCAGCAAGGGGTACCGTAGCCGATGGAGATGAGAAGGAGGTATCTGCCTTTTCTTCTGCTGTGTTCTCAACAGCAGTAGGTGTTGTTGGCATTGTTTGGAGGTGCGGTTCGGGCCCAGCGGTCTCTGCCTGGATGGCAGAGGAGGGCGCTGGTTCGTCTTCTCCGCGGCGGATGGCAGCAGCAGGAGAAAGGTTTCTAAGAACGGCCAAATCGAAGAGCCGCTTCCGATTGAGTGCGTAGACCGCGGCAGTAGCTCGATTGCGCGCCTCGTCGGCGTGCTTTTCTTGGAGGGATTTGAGCCAAAGCAGCAACCACAAGTTAGCTGCATACGGATAAGCTAGCGCTAATGTCTTCAACTCTTCGTAAGGTATGGCAGACAGCAGGTCCGGGTTTTGCAGAAAATGTCGAAAGCGCTCTTGGGTCATAAAAACCGTTGCGGGTGGGTTACCAGTTGTTAAAAGCAGCGTTGAAAATATCCTCTAAGAGCTGGTTAGTAATCTGTCGAATAAGCTCGTCTTGGATGCTCAGCAATTCTTGGTCTGCTCCAAACTCGGCGAAATGGCTAAAGGTTCGCTCTGCTGGCCAAGAGCCCTCCGCTCCTTCCACGTGGACGGTGTACAGCAGCTGAAGGCGGATTTCTAATCGGTTGAGCGAGACAGTCTCGCCGGGTTTCGGCGCTACCGGCACCACGCGGAACTCCGTGATACGCCCACTAAACTCTGCATCCGGCGCGTCGTTGACCAAGCGCAGCGGCGTCTCCGTGCGGATTTTGTCTTTTAGCCGCTCGGTGAAGTCCACGCCTAAGGTTGGGGGAGCGCCTATAGCACTGTTTTCTATATTTTGAACAAAGAAGGTCTTTACCTTAGGGTCTATGGAAAAGCCTTTCAGGGAATAGCAGCCCGCTGCGGTTGCACTGACAAGATAAGCTAAAGTAAAGAGGCGCAAAAACTGCATAGGGTACTTGGTGGAAATAGCTAGCCGAGGATATCGGCTTTGCAAAGATATTACTCCCACTCGATAGTAGCTGGCGGCTTGGTGCTGATGTCGTAGACGACACGGTTAATTCCCTTAACGCGGTTGACGATGGTGCTGGACACATCGGCTAGGAAGTCGTAGGGCAGGCGGCTCCATTCGGCGGTCATGCCGTCGGTGCTGTTGACTGCTCGCAGCACGATGGTGCGTTCGTAGGTGCGCTCGTCGCCCATAACACCGACCGATTGGATGGGTAGGAGGATAGCACCGGCTTGCCACACCTGTTCATAGAGGCCATACTCTCGCAGCTTATCGATATAAATGGCATCGGCCTCCTGGAGCAGCTGGACCTTTTCCGGGGTGATGTCGCCCAGGATACGGATACCCAGTCCGGGCCCTGGGAAAGGGTGTCGGTTTAAGATCTCAGCTGGGATACCCAGCTCGCGTCCGACGCGGCGCACTTCGTCTTTGAAAAGCATGCGGAGCGGCTCGACGATTTTCAGAGAGAATTTTTCGGGTAGTCCTCCTACGTTGTGGTGGCTTTTGATGGTGACCGATGGGCCGTGTACGCTCACCGATTCGATGATGTCGGGATAGATGGTGCCTTGCCCTAGCCAGCGGCAGTCAGCATGGGCGCTGGCCTCCTCTTCAAAGATTTCGATGAACAAGCGCCCAATGATCTTGCGCTTGCTTTCCGGGTCGCTTACTCCGCGCAGGGCCAAATAGAAGCGCTCTTTGGCGTCTACCCCCTCTACGGTTAGACCCATCTGCCGGTAGGTTTGCAAGACGGTCTCGAATTCGTTTTTGCGCAGCAGGCCATTGTCTACGAAAAAACAAAACAAGCGCTCCCCTACGGCGCGATGGAGCAGCGTTGCCGCTACAGTAGAGTCTACGCCACCGGAAAGCGCCATGATTACTTTTTCTGAGCCGATCTGTTGTTGCAAGCGCGCTATCGTGTCTTCAATGTAGTGCGCGGGAGTCCACTCCGGGCGGCAGCCGCAAATGACTACGGCGAAGTTTTTCAGAAAGACACTGCCCTCGAGGGTATGATATACTTCGGGATGAAACTGGATGCCGTACACCGGTGCGGAGGTCAGCGACGCCTCGCTTCGATATGCGGCAATGGGAATGTTGTCTGTATGAGCCAACGGGCGAAAGCCCTTGGGCAACTGGGAGATCGTATCGCCGTGGCTCATCCACACTTGGGAGCGCGGCGAAACGCCGTGCAAGAGCGGATCCTCGGCGTCTTGAACGACGAGCATGGCCTTTCCATACTCCCGATTTTCCGAACGCTCTACGTTGCCTCCAAAATAGTCGGCGATGAGCTGTGCTCCGTAACATATCCCCAAGATAGGGCGCTGTCCGACGAGGCGTTCCAGGGGGATGCGCGGCGCGTTGAGCTGTTGCACCGAAAAGGGGCTGCCCGACAGGATGATCCCTCGAATGTCGGATGTGAGCTCTACAGGAGCAGTGTAGGGGAGAATTTCACAATACACGGAGAGCTCTCGGATGCGGCGCGCTATGAGTTGGGTGTACTGAGAGCCGAAATCTAAGATGATAATCTTATCCATAATGCGCGACAAAGGTAGTAAAACGCATTCCCAGCGTTGGCGAGCCAATATCTTCGCTGCCGAAAAAAGCGGTGTCTGTGATTTCCATCATTACCGTATCTTACAACAGCGCTGAAACCATAAAAGACACTTTGGAAAGTGTCCGACGCCAGACGTATCCCGAGGTGGAGCACATTGTCGTAGATGGTGCTTCTACCGATGCCACTTCCCAGATCGTGCGTTCCTTTAGCCATGTGGCCTGTTTTGTCAGTGAGCCGGACAACGGGGCTTATCATGCCATGAACAAGGGCATTGCCCTGGCGAAAGGCGACATTATCGGAATCCTAAACGCTGACGACCGATACGCCTCTCCTTATGTATTGGAAAAGGTGGTCTGCCTCTTGCGCAAAACTGGGTCAGATGCGCTCTACGGCGATTTACAGTATGTCGATCGGCACCGACCGCAACGCGTTGTGCGCTATTGGCGCGCCCAACCGTTTCGCCCAGAGCACTTCCGCTGGGGGTGGATGCCTCCACATCCGACCTTCTTTACATATAGGCGGTTCTACGAAGCGTTGGGCGGTTACCGTGAGCACTTGAGCATCTCTGCCGATTACGAGCTGATGCTGCGCTTTTTGTACCGGCATCGCCTTTCCGCCTGCTATTTGCCCGAGGTATTGGTGCATATGCGTACCGGCGGGATGAGCAATGCTTCCCTTCGACAGCGCTGGCGCGCCAACCGGCAGGATCGCCAGGCTTGGGCTTTGAATGGCCTGAGACCTGGGCCTTTTACCCTGTGGCTAAAGCCGTTGCGAAAAATTCCCCAGTATTTACCCTGGCTTTGGCCAGAACGCGATGGCTCCGTGAGCGGCAAAGTCTTCTGACGGCTGGGAACAAAGCGCCGCACCCTTTGTTCTGAGCTTCATTTTTGCGCCTAACTCCCGGCTTTCCCAACTATGCACAAAATACGGATTCCATTTTCTCAAGTTCCACAGTTGTCGCGCACTGATGTCGCCTACGCAGAGCAGGTTTCCGAGTTAAGACCGTTTTATCGATGGGTGCCTTCGGCAGAGCATTTGGCTGAGGCTTTAACGGCACGCGCCCGTGTTCCGGTGCCGCGTTCCATTTTGGCAGCCGTATTGCGCGAACAATACGCGCGCCTTCCGGAGCATGGGCGCGTCGGGGAGAGCATTGCAGCTCTCGAAAGCGAAGACACCTTTTGTATCACTACGGCACATCAGCCGACGTTGCTGCTGGGCCCTCTGTACTTTTTGTACAAAGCCATCAGCACCATCTTGGTCGCTCGAGAGGCCGAACGGCGCACCCAGCATCGCATCGTACCGGTATTTGTGTTGGGCAGTGAAGACCACGATCTGGAAGAGCTCAACCGCGTGCAACTTTTTGGCCGCCAGCTGGTCTGGGAACCGGGCCTGCGCGGGGCAGTAGGTCCCATGCCTACGCATACCCTGAAGCCCGTCTTGGAGAAACTGCGCTCCATCTTGGGAGAAAGCCCCACTGCTCTGCATCTGTGGGAAATATTTCGGAAGGCTTACGAAGAACAGCCCACTTTTGCTGAAGCTACTCGAGCGGTGCTGCATCGCCTGTTGGGGCACCACGGCCTGGTAGTCGCCGATCTCAACGACGCTCGGCTGAAGCGCTTTTTGGTGCCCATCTTGCGCGATGAGCTGCTGCACCAAACAGCATATCGAATTGTTAGCGAAACGATAGAGCAGCTCAAAGCGATAGGCTACAAAGAGCAGGCACCGCCGCGCCCCATCAACCTCTTTTACTTGCGCGAGGGCCGTCGCGAGCGCATCGCCTTAGAAGGCGATCAATACCATGTGCTCAACACTTCGCTGACCTTTACCGCAGAAGCCATACTTCGCGAGGTCGATGCCCATCCCGATCGCTTTAGCCCTAATGTGATACTGCGGCCGCTGTACCAAGAAATGGTTCTACCCAGCTTGGCATATGTGGGCGGCGGCGGCGAGCTGGCGTATTGGCTCGAGCGGCAATCCCTTTTCGAACATTACGGCGTACCCTATCCCATATTGGTGCGGCGCCATTCGGTGCTTTGGATAGATAGGGATGCTATCAAGCGCTCGTTAAAATTCCCATTTCCTTGGGAGCGCTATTTCGACGATCCAGAGACGCTGGTGCGCGACTATGTGTCGGCCCACGCCGATGCCGGCGTAGATTTGAGCGCTGAAAAGACGGCACTGCAAGGTATTTACGAGCGCATTGCTCGGCGGGCAAAGGCCATTGATCCCACTTTGGAGGCAGCCGTACTGGCCGACGCGGTCAAGGCCGTCGGTCAAATAGAGCACTGGCAGAGCCGCCTGCTGCGCACAGAAAAACAGAAACACGAAATCGCCCTTAACCAGCTGCGCGCGCTGCGCAATAAGCTCTTCCCTGACGGGCAGTTACAGGAGCGCGTAGACAACTTCATCCCCTACTACTTGAAGTACGGAGAGCGTTTCATCGAGGCCTTAATGGAAAACTTGGAGCCCTTCGAGTCGGGCTTCGTCATCTTAGAAGATTGCTGAAGCCCTACTTTTGCTGTTGGCGCAAGGAGTACCTCTATGGCCGAGATAAAAAAGTTTGTCTGCGTACATGGGCACTTTTATCAGCCGCCGCGTGAGAACGCGTGGTTGGAGCTGATCGAGAAACAGGAGGGTGCTCGCCCTTACCACGATTGGAACGAGCGCATCAACTTCGAGTGCTACGCGCCTAATGCGGCGGCGCGTATTCTAGATAAAGAGGGATGGATTGTCAAGATTCGCAACAACTACAACCGCATCTCGTTCAACTTTGGCCCTACCTTACTCAGTTGGTTGGAGATAAATGACCCAGAGACGTACGCGCTTATCTTAAGGGCAGATCAGGTGAGCCAAAAGCGCTTTGGCGGCCATGGCAATGCGTTAGCGCAAGTGTACAGCCACCTGATCATGCCGTTGGCTAACTATCGCGACAAGGTGACGCAGGTATATTGGGGAGTGCGCGATTTCGAATATCGGTTTGGCCGCTACCCAGAGGGCATGTGGTTGGCGGAGACGGCCGTCGATACAGAGACGTTGGAAGTCCTGGCAGCTCACGGCATCCAATTTACCATTTTAGCACCGCATCAGGCAGTGGCCGTGCGGCCGGCAGGAGAGAGCACCTGGCAGTCGGTCAGCAGCAGCACCCTCGATACGCGCCGGCCTTATTGGTGTCCATTGCCGAGCGGTCGGCGTATTGCTCTGTTCTTCTACCACGGACCCGTATCCCAAGCCGTTGCTTTTGAGCGCTTGCTCAACGACGGAGAGGCTTTTGCTAAGCGCTTGCTCGGGATTTTGGACGACTCCGGTGTGCCCCAGCTCGCCCATATTGCTACAGATGGAGAGACCTATGGCCATCACCACCGCTTTGGGGAGATGGCTCTTGCCTCGGCGCTTAACGCCATTGAAGAAAGTGGGAAAGCGGCCCTCACCAACTACGGTCAGTTTTTAGAGCGCTTCCCACCCGAATGGGAGGTGCAAATCGCCGAGAATACCTCTTGGAGCTGTGCTCATGGCGTAGAGCGCTGGCGCAGTGACTGCGGATGCCATACAGGGGCCCATCCCGGATGGCACCAGCGCTGGCGCGAACCGCTTCGAAAAGCGTTGGACTACGTGCGCGACCGCTTAGCGGTGTTGTACGAGCGCGAGGCGGGCCGTTTCTTCAGGGATCCCTGGAAAGCCCGCAACGACTACATCGAGGTAGTCCTTCGGCGCGAGGATAAGGTGCGCGCCGCCTTCTTTCAAAAACACGGTCGCCGCAGCCTGAGCGACTTAGAGCAGGTGACATCGCTGCGTCTGTTGGAAATGCAGCGTTTCGCATTGCTTATGTACACCAGCTGCGGCTGGTTTTTCGATGAGCTATCCGGTATCGAGACTAACCAAATCCTGCAGTACGCCTTACGCGCAATGGACTATGCTCAGGAGACGACGGGAGTGTCTTTACATGCCGAATTCGAACGCCGCTTAGAGGCGGCGCCGAGCAATAGGCATGCTAGCGGAGCAATTAGCTACTTACAGAATGTCGTTCCGGCCCGGATTACTTTGGAGCGCGTGGCAGCGCATTTTGCCATAGCGTCGCTGTTTGAGGAAGATACTGAGCAACTCAACCTCCACAACTACACGGCTCAAGTAGAGGCGTTGGAGCGCGTGGAGGCCGGCACACCACGCTTAGCCGTAGGGCGCCTGCGCATTTGTTCGCGCCTGACGCTGGCTCAGATGACGTATGCGTTTTCAGCCCTCTACTTAGGACAGCAGCATATCATCGGGCATGTGAGCGATAGCGTGCCCAAATCTAAGTTTGAGCTGGTGCGTCAGCAGATTACCGATGCCTTCCGGCGGGCAGACCTGGGCGCTGTTCTCCACTTGCAGCAGGAGCACTTCGGCGCGCAGCGCTTCTCCATTGCCACTCTCTTTGCCGATGAAAAAATCCGGATCATGCGCGCCATCACGGCACAGGGCCTCCAGTTGGCAGAGGCCAATTTGCGCAACGTCTTCAACGATAACTACCAGCTGATTGTCGGCTTAAAAGATGCCGGCATGCCCGTACCGGATAGCTGGCGCCATATTGCCGCCTATGTGCTCAACAGCGAGCTGCTGCGGTTCTTCGAGAACGACCATATTTACTCCACGCCGCTGCTCGAGCGGGTGTTGCAGGATTTGCGCGAATGGGACGTTAAGTTGGCCGACGAGG
Organism: Lewinellaceae bacterium; assembly: GCA_037445225.1. Taxonomy (GTDB): domain Bacteria; phylum Bacteroidota; class Bacteroidia; order Chitinophagales; family Saprospiraceae; genus M3007. The sequence continues at coordinate 193,335 of JBBIKW010000002.1, forward strand.
AGGCGGTGCGCTACGCCGCCAGCGCGCGCATTCACCGCGAAATACAGCGCTTGCAGCAGCATCAGCTAAGCCTCAGCCGCATGCAATGGCTGATTGAAGTGTTGCTGCTATTAGGCAATGCAGGATTTTCCGTAGATGTGTGGCGCAGCCAAAACCTCTTCTATCTCATCACGAAAGGGTATCGGAAGGGCGAGTGGGCTTTTGCCAGCGAAGAATGGAGGCGCGCTTTCGAGCAGTTGGCCTCTCTATTAAAGGTGCGTTTGTAAGCGTCATGCAGAGGTCAATCGCCGAGCTCGGGGCTTGTAGATGGTGTTCTCTAAAGAGTCTAAGGCCATCTCCCACAGGTCCTCGTAGGGGATGATTTCGATGTCGTGCGATTGATTGGCGAAGTCTAAAGGAACGCGCCGCAGCATCTTGACGTGCGGCTCGGCGTGCCGGATGACGGCGGCGCGGTGAAAGCCCACGTCGGGCATGACGAGCAGCATCCGGATGAAGCAATTACTTCGGTAATTGTCGTCGCGTTTAAGGTAACGCGTGGTGTATTTTTTGATGGCTTCCATCCGGTCAATCACTGCGTCGTAGTCCTTAGTAAGGATGAGATAGAGGATGTGAAAGATGAGAATGGGGATGTTCATCCCGCGCCGATCTTTAGAAAAGATGGGCACATCGTTGAGAAAGCGCATGATGCGCAGGCGGTTGATGGTGCTTTCGTTGGGATCGGGCTCGATGCGACCGATCTGAATGAGATAGAACAGGTAGGCTTCGAAAATCTTCCAAATCTGTCGTATTCCTTCTGGAAGACCTCCAAAACGCCGATGTCTGACGGTGCTCTTGTAAGTTCGATAGGCCTCTTGGTACTCTTTTGCGTGCAAGGATAAAATGAGGAAAAGCTCCTGATATTTAAACCAGTTGAAGGAGCCCTGTTCCAACAGCTGTAGGCCGCGTTCGGCAGCTCTGCGCCCGCACTCGTAATCGCGCAGCTGAACGTAGCAGACCATCTCCTGATATAAAAAAGCTTGTAAAGGAACGTTGGCTACGTAGTCCTTTGCCTCAAAAAAGCGGATGGCCTTATCACAGATCTCGATGGTTTTGCGGTAGTCGTTGATGCTGGTGTAGATGATGATTTCGATGAGCCGACCGGTAAAGTGGAGCCTGTAGGTGTCGTAGCGCTCTAAGGCATCAGCTATCTGGCTAAAATATTGGCGGGCTATTTCGGGTACCTCGCGTTTGGTCGACTTATCGTTAACGTACCGGATAACTAAGTCGGTGTATAGCTCTTCTGCAAGGTTTTCGTAGCGAAAAGCCTCTTCCAAATGCCGGACCCGTTGGCCGTAGTGCTCGTACTTTTTGACGTTGCCCTCGATAGAGCCGTAGTACAGCCGCATGGTGCGCACCATGTCCAACGCCATGTCGGTGAAGTCGTAGCGTATGGCGGCTTTGAACACTTCTTCCGCTAATTGAAGGGTAGCGCGATGGGCGTTTTTGCCTAACAAGATCTTGACGCTTCCCCACTTTTTACACAGGTCGAAATAGGTGCGCTGGCGTGGATTGTAATGCGGCTGCTGCAAGTCGATGACGAGCAGCATCTGCAGGAGATAGTCGCGCAGGGCCTTTTTGATGCGTTGGTAAGAGATGTTGCTGTCCGGCTTGTTGGGATAGAGCAAGGCCATGGCTTGCTCATCGCTGTCCACTTTCCCTTCGGCAATGAGGTCATACAGCTGCATGGAAAGGGGGCCGGATTGCAGGGCTTTTGCCGCAAGCAGGGAAGCGGAGCGCAACTTTTGCTTAGTGACGATAGAAACGAGCTCGCGCAGTTCGTGCATAGGGAACGCCGTTTGGGAAGGCGGTCGGTTGCGGTGGATAAAAGGAGGTTCAAAAGCAAACCTACGGGCTTACCGCAAATCTCATTCCGCAATCTCAACAAAAGCAGAAAAAACTGCGAGTCATTTCCTGCGCGGCGCGTCGTGCTCCAAGCGCTACCTCCATCTATACACCGGTAATGTCGATGATGATGACCGAGTTTTCAACGGAGGCGGAGAAGGTTTGAGCAGCGGGGCGAACAGGCGAGAAAGTGTTGAGGTGTGCCATAGTGACTTCGCGTTGTGGTTGGTTTGCGAAGCCAAAAGTCCAGGCACTTGCCCCCAGATGACGGGACAGTTAAGCACTCTCGATGTCGGCTTTTTTGAGAGTTTTTGAAGCAGTTTTTTTTATTAAAAATCTGTAATTCAATTATTTAAAGGAGATGAATTCATAGCAAATACTTCATCTCAAAGGAGCGTATGTTTCCGCTTAAGGAGGCCCTCGGCATGGCTTTAGCCGCGCACCCGCTCTTGAGGGAGGAGCGTCAGCACCATCTCCCAGAGGTCTTCATAAGGAATAATCTCAATTTCATGCGGCTGGTTGGCCAGTTCGATAGGGACGCTGCTCAGTAAAGTTCGATAGCGCTGGGTGGCGCGAACGGCGGCTTCGCGATGAAAAGCTACCTTTGGCAGTTGCAGGAGCATTTTCATGAAGCAATTGCTGCGAAAGTTTTCGTTGCGGCGGATGTAGCGGTCGGTATATTTACTCAGTGCTTCGGCGCGGTCGATGGCGGCGTCGTAGCGTTTTTGCCAGAGATCATACAGGAGTTGAACCACTAAGATGGGAATATTCATGCCGCGGCGGTCCTTGGAGAAAATGGGCGTTTCGTTGAGTAGCTTGCCCATGCGAAAATGTGGACTGGGCGGGCGGTCTGCCCGCCGAATGCGGGCCAAGAATTCGGTATATGCCCTAAAGATTTTCCATGTCTCCTGAATTGATGGCGGTTGTTGGTGCCATTCCGACTCGGCCATGACTGCGGCGCAGGTGTCGAAGGCGTCGTCGTAATGTTGGGTATGCAGCGCCAGGAGGAAATAGAGTTCCTGTATCTTAAACCAGTTGTGCGAGCCGCGGACGTATAGGTCGGCGTGTTGGCGGATGAGGTGTTGACCGCGGGCAAAGTCGCGCAGATGAAGGCAACAAACCACCAGTTGATAGTAGAAGATTTGTTGCGGAAGTAGGCTGCGGTACGGCTTATTTTGAAAGAAGGCGATTGCCTCTTCGCAAAGCGCCGCAGCAGTGCGGTAATCGTTGCGACTCGTGTATATCAGCATCTGGAGCAGTCGTCCGTTGAGGTGTAGGCGAAAGGAATGGTAGCGGCGCAGGTGAGGCTCAATGCGCTCGAAATGCTTTTGGGCCAGTTGTCCTATCGCTTGATGTGCGGCCCGAGTGTTAGCCATAGTGTGGAGGATATCCGTATACAGTTCTTCGGCTAAGTTCTCCACCGCCCAGAGCGCTTGGTACTGCCGATAAAGTGTGCGGTAGTGCTGGTATTTGTCGCTATGTACAGCGATGGCTCCATAATGATGGCGCAAATGAAAAGCAGCGCTCATGGCGAGCTCGGTGAACTCGAAATGCTCAGCATAGCGCAACATCTGCTCGAGCTGTTCCACGGCCACGGTGGATACCCGCCTGGCAGACAATGCCAGTGCCGTCGCCCATCGCCGCTGACACTCATAGTAGGCCTGCTGGCGATCGGAGAGCCTCATGTCGCTGGGGTCTAACAAGAAGATTGCACCTAGTAGGCGATTCTTAGTCTTGCTTTTTAGGCTCCACAGGCGATTTAAAGCAGAGGTATTGCTGTAAAGTGCCCGCGCTGCTTCTTCGTCCGTGAGCCGATCATTGGCCTGAACCAAAGAAAATAAGTGGGCCATTTTCGTATTCTCCGGCAGCAGGGTGCGCCACATCGGGCTCGATTGCAGCTTGGCCCACGGAAGACGGTGAATCAGTTCAATTAAATCGCGCATAACCACTGCTTTTAGAGTGACCGGATACCTTCGCTTTTAAAAGCGTAGAGGAACATTCGTCTCTCAGCGAGGATCACTTTATATGTGTCTTTGCATCGAGAAAGGGGAAGCCAGAAGACACTCCTCAAAAAGACAGCGGCGAACTTCTTTCTTTAAGGTAGACAAACTTTTCATGAGCGACGATAAGGCGAATAGTAAACAAATCCCATATTTTCGAGCATGCTAGATAAAAGGGAAACGTCTTTTCGAAAAAACTTTCTTAGGATTACTTATTCCTATCAGCTGTTTTTTCTGACAGTCAGTAGATTAAAAAAATTCGCTCTGCATTTCAAGCGGCTAAAGTATGAGTTTTTACCAGACGTACAAATATGTTAAGTTTATAATACGCCTTTAACCAACAGATAAAGTGTAGCCGTTATCTACATTTGCCCAGCTAGTCCATTCCGAAAGGGTTTTACTATGGGTCGAGTTCTCCTCTCTCTTTTTTTTCTAGTTTCTATGCTTCAAGAGGCCGCCTATGGGCAAGTTAGCGTTCCGCGCATTTCGGGAAACGTGCAGTCGAATGCAAATTTTTTTATCGCCGATCCCAAAATAGGGGCGACAGGAACGCCGCAGTACGACAATCAGAAGTTCGGTGCGGAAAGCTGGCTAGCCTTGAATTACTCGAACTGGGGTTTCGATGTAGGGCTGCGCTTCGACTTGTTCAACAATTCTAACTTGCTCAACCCGACGGGTTCCTTTACAGGGGAGGGTATCGGTCGCTGGTATGTCCACAAAGAGATACATGGCTTCGATGTTTCAGCCGGTTATCTGTATGACCAGATCGGCTCGGGCATTATCTTTCGCGCCTATGAAGAGCGGGCCCTAATGATCGATAACGCCCTCTATGGCGTGAAGGCGGGCTATCAATTTAACGAGAATTGGAAGGTCAAAGCCTTTACTGGCCGACAAAAGCGCCAATTTGGCACCTATGGTGCAGTTATCCGCGGGGCAGCAGTGGAGGGATTTATCCGCCCGGATTCGACCAAGAATTTTAGCATGGCACCGGGCTTGGGTGCCGTCGGCCGTACGTATGATCGGGAGACCATCAGCCGCATCGCAAGCGAGATGCAGCGCTATCGGCGGCGCGACAGCATCCGCCATAACGGCTATGCCTTTACCCTTTTCAATACCCTGACAGCGGGCAACTTCACCTGGTTTGTAGAGGGCGCCTACAAAACGCGCGACGTTATCTTTAATGAATTCCAACAGCTCGTTCTACGCGATACCACTTTTTTGCTAGATGGCTCCATAGGTAGCATTCAGACCGACACGCTGACGGGTATTTTGGTCAACACAGACGGCTATATGGCCTACACGAGCCTGGCCTATGCGTCTGAAGGATTAGGCATCACTTTGGAAGCAAAGTATACCAAGGATTTTCGCTTTCGGACAGACCCCTTTCAAATCGGCGTGCAGGGCCAGATCAACTACTTGCCGCCGCTGGCTCGGCAGAACACCTTTCGCCTACCGGCCCGCTTTGCGCCCAACACGCAGGAGCTTGGCGAGCAAGGATATCAATTGGACGTGCGCTACAGCTGGGGAAAGAACGCAACGTTGGGCATCAACATTGCCGACATATATCTCCTCGATGGGCGAAGCTTATACCGCGAGATCGCTCCGGAATTCACCTACAAGAAAGGTCGAAAGTGGCAGCTGCTCGTAGGGCTCCAGCTTTTGCAGTACGATATCAGTACCTATCAGTTCAAGGACGACCCGGAAGATGGCGACGACATAGTGCCTTGGGTTAGAAACGGCAGGGAAGGCTATGTGGATGCCTTTACTCCTTATATGGAGTGGCTCTATCGCTTCACTCCGCGCCGCTCGCTGCGCATCGAAGCGCAGTATTTACTCACCGACGACGAGTTTGGCTCTTGGAGCCTTTTACTAGCGGAGTTGGGTTTGGCTCCCCACTGGCTTATCTTTGTGTCTGACATGTATAAGGTGCCGCACGCCCATCCGGAGCGATATGACTCAGAAAAGGTCAAGTACGACGGCTTGCACTATCCCAGCATAGGCATTGTGTACGCGCATCGGGCCAACCGCTTTGCGCTTTCATATGTCAAACAAGTGGAAGGGATCAACTGTGCGGGCGGCATCTGCCGATACGAACCCACCTTTCACGGCTTTCGCTTGCAGTTCAGTTCTACCTTTTAACGAAAAAACGACCTATGCACAGGACGTTTGCGCGATTTCTTCAGCTATTGGCCATAGGCAGCCTTCTCGCCGGCTGTCAGGAAAAATGGGTAATTATTGAGCCGGCAACCTCTTCTGGTGGCAATGAGCCCAGCGCAGAAGAGCGCACTGTGCTAGTAGAAGAGCTGACGGGCGTGCGGTGCCCAAACTGTCCAGAGGGCACGGCGGCCTTAGTTTCTTTGAGCCAACAGCACAAGGGGCGACTGATCGTCGTCTCCATTCACGCGGCGTTGGGCTATGACCAGCCTTTCCCGAGTAGCCGCTACGACTTTCGAACGGCAAAAGGGACGGAAATGGTCAATTACATCGGCTCGGCGTTCTTTTTCCCCACGGCGGCGATCAATCGACGCGTAGTGCCGCCAGAGACCGAACCCTATTTGCCGCGCCAAGTCTGGGCCGGAATTATTGCAGAGGAGAAGGAAAAGCCCTTGACGGTGGGCGTTTCCGTGCAACCGACTTACGACCCGAGCACTCGGCGCTTAGACGTCGCTGTGCGCGTTACTCCTAACCAAACGCTCGAGGGCGACCACCGGCTTACTGTGCTGGTGACCCAGGATAGCTTGGTGGACTATCAGAAAGTCGGCCTCGTCACGGAACCGAATTACTTGCATCGCCATGTGTTGCGCGGCGTGCTCACCTCAGCTACTGGAGACGCCTTGCCCTCGCTCGAGGCAAGCAAAACGATACAGCGCTCGTTTGCCCTGACCCTACCTGCCGATTGGGAGGCCGCCCATTGCAGTGTAGTGGCCTTTGTACACCGTGGAGGTATTCCAAATAAGGAAGTTTTGCAGGCGGCGGAAAAACACATTTCGCCTTAAATGCGCACTTTTGCCCGTCCTTCTCCAATAAAGCTTTTGTCGAAATATGTTTCGTCTGACGGAAGAACACGAAGCGGTGCGCGAGGCAGCGCGCCAGTTTGCTCAAAACGAACTCAAGCCCGGCGTCATCGAACGCGACAGCAAAATGCTCTATCCGCACGAGCAAGTGCGCAAGATGGCTGAGCTAGGGTTTTTAGGCATGATGACCTCTCCCGAGTACGGCGGCGGCGGAATGGATACTTTGGCCTACGTCATTGCCATGGAGGAGATCAGCAAGGTAGACAACTCTTGCTCGGTGATCATGTCTGTGAACAACTCCCTTGTCTGTTGGGGTTTGGAGAAATACGGTACGGAAGAGCAAAAGCGCAAGTACCTAACCAAGCTCGCTACCGGCGAGTGGATCGGCGCTTTCTGCCTTTCGGAACCTGAGGCCGGCTCCGACGCTACCAGCCAGCGCACTACCGCCGTGGACATGGGCGACTACTACCTGCTCAATGGAACTAAAAACTGGATCACGAACGGCGGCACCTCACAAGTGCATCTGGTCATGGCCCAGACCAATCCGGAAAAGAAACACCGCGGCATTAATGTCCTCATCGTGGAGACCTCCTGGCCCGGCGTGGTCATCGGGGCAAAAGAGGACAAGCTGGGTATCCGCGCATCCGACACCCACACCATCATGTACAACGACGTGAAGGTGCCCAAAGAAAATCGCATCGGAGAGGAGGGCTTCGGATTTAAGTTTGCGATGAACACGCTTAACGGCGGCCGCATCGGCATTGCTGCCCAAGCGCTGGGCATTGCCGCCGGTGCCTACGAGCTTGCCGTCGAATACGCCAAGCAGCGACAGGCGTTTGGCAAACCTATCGCCCAACACCAGGCCATCGCCTTCAAACTGGCCGATATGGCCACCGAGGTGGAGGCTGCTAGGCTTATGGTGTATCGCGCTGCATATATGAAAGACCAAGGGCTCGATTTTGCCCAAGCGGCTTCTATGGCGAAGCTTTTTGCCTCCGACGTGGCCATGCGGCATACCGTTGAGGCCGTCCAAATCCACGGCGGCTACGGTTACGTAAAGGAATACCACGTAGAGCGCCTGATGCGCGATGCCAAGATCACGCAGATATATGAAGGGACTTCCGAGGTACAGCGCATCGTCATCTCGCGCAGCATACTCAATGGCGAGCTGTATCTACCGGTATTCTAAGTAGCCGGCTTATGGCAGCTGTTTTACGCGCAGCACGCCCTCCGGCCAGGGCAACGCGTCGGCTTCCTCGAGCTTTGCTCTCCAGAGGAGCGCCTTCTGTTGGCGCAAAAATACCTCTACCTGGCTGCGCGGGATGCCTATGAGCAGTATTGCAGCATCCGCTCCGTAATTTACCTGCATCGGCAGGCCAGACCGCTTGGCCGAATGCTGCCACTCCGGTAATAAGGCGTAGACAACTTCTACCTCTATTTGGGCGAGTATGGTTCGCTCTACATGAGGAGCTTGCCGGAGCGCCTCGGCGGCACTTTGTCGATAAGCGCGGATGAGCCCCGAAGTCCCCAACAGCGTACCGCCAAAATAGCGCACCACCACAACGGCGACATTCGTCAAGCCGGCGGCATCGATCTGACCTAAGATGGGTTTACCAGCAGTACCTGAGGGCTCGCCGTCATCGTATGCCCGAAAGCGCTGCCCCTCTATGCCGATGCGCCAGGCGAAACAGTGATGCCTCGCTTTTAGATGCTCTTTGCGCACGGCCTCAATGCAGCTCAGCGCCTCGTCTTCTGTCTGTACGGGAAAGGCATAGCCAATGAATTTGCTCCCTCGGTCCCTAAACTCCCCGATACCTGGGCCCTCTAAGGTTCGGTAGGTATCTGCCGACAACATCGAGCAAAAGTAATACATCAAGAAACGCGCCCTATGCGCCCAAATATGGGAAAGCGCACCGTCCGCTTCTCGTTTACTGGCCAACAGCAGTCCAAGCGCCCTAACCAGCGGGTGCTATACGGCGAACTGCCGCGCTCTCGAAGAAACGACCTTGCAGCAAACCATGTGTCTATGTAGCCGAGCAGATGCTCCCGCGACCAGACGTGCTCGCTGTAGAAGGAAGGCATAGGTATTTCGTCAAAAGGGAAAAAAAGCGAGCGATAGTGGTCTTCCACAAGGTGTCGCGCTTCATCCCAAAAGGTACCCAAAACCTCTGAGTACATTTCTTCAATGAGCACATCCACCTCGGCCGCTACCTGGATCTTGCCATAGCCCAACAAGACGATGAGACCACCTGGCTTCAAGGTACGGCGCACCTCGCCGTAGAAGCGATCTAAGTCGAACCAGTGGGCCGCTTGCCCAACGGCTATCAAGTCGAAGTGCCTATCGGGAAAAATAGACGGCTCTGCCGCTCCCAAAGAATAGCAGATATTGGGATGCGGCCGTGCATGTTGCAGTTGTTGCGCGCTAGCATCGGTGGCGTCTACTCGTGCGAAACGCTCTGCCAAGACAACGGCTATCCGTCCGTTACCGGTGGCCGCATCCCATGCGCGCTCAAAAGCGCAGCATTGGCCAAAAAGCCAGGAGAAGAGAGCAGCCGGATAGTTCGGCCTAAAGCGAGCGTACTCGGCCGCTTGCGCGGAAAAAAGGTCTTTCACACCAGATCTAAACGACTTGGCTTCGGCTATGCCGGTTGCTGTACGAGTTGTCGATAGACGCCGGTCTCCAGCTTCTCTTTCACTGCAGAAAAGGCGTCCAAGGTGCGCTGAATGTCTTCCGCAGTATGGACGGCTGTGGGAATTAACCGAAGGATGACCATGTCTTTGGGCACCACGGGATAGATGACCACCGAGCAGAAGATGCCGTAGTTTTCGCGCAAGTCCCGCACTAATATACGCGTCTCATCCAGTGCGCCGCGCATGTACACCGGCGTTACACAGGTATTGGTATCGCCTAAGTCAAAGCCGCGTTCGCGCAAACCATTTTGGAGGGTCCGGACATTGTGCCAGAGGCGCTCGCGCAGCTCAGGACGCGTTTTGAGCAGCTCGAGCCGCTTTATGGCACCCTCTACGACGGGCATGGGGAGCGATTTAGCGAAAATTTGCGAGCGCATGTTGTAGCGCAAGTAACGAATAATGTCTTTAGGGCCGGCTATAAAAGCGCCAATGAGCGCCATACTCTTCGCGAAGGTGCTAAAGTACAGGTCCACTTCGTCAGTAACGCCTTGTTCTTCGGCGGTGCCGGCCCCGGTTTTGCCCAGCATGCCAAATCCGTGGGCGTCGTCGATGAGTAAGCGGAAGGGATACTGTTCTTTGAGCGCGACGATTTCCCGGAGTTTTCCTTGATCGCCGCGCATACCGAAGACGCCTTCGGTGATGACCAAGATGCCGCCGCCCGTCTCTTGTACGATGCGATGGGCGCGCTCCAAGTTTTTGTGTAAGCTGGCGACGTCGTTGTGAGCAAAGGCAAATCGCTTGCCCAAATGCATGCGCACGGCGTCCACGATGCAGGCGTGGCTCTCAGCGTCGTATACCACTACGTCGCGACGCGTCAGGAGGGCATCGATGACCGAGAGAATGCCCTGGTATCCGTAATTAAGCAGATAGCCCGCCTCCTTGCCGACAAAGTGCGCCAAGGCCGTCTCCAGCTCTTGGTGGCGCTTCGTCTCCCCACTCATCATGCGAGCGCCCATCGGATAGGCCAAGCCCCAACGAGCAGCACTCTCAGCATCGGCCTGCCGCACTTCAGGGTGGTTGGCTAACCCTAAGTAATTGTTGATGCTCCAACAGATCACCTCTTTCCCCTGAAAATACATCCGGTTGCCCAGCTCTCCCTCGAGTTGCGGAAACATGTAGTATCCTTCCGCTATGTCCGCGTACTTTCCTAAGGGCCCAGCTTGTTCTAAGATACGTGCAAATAAATCCATGGTTGGGTAAAAAATTGTGGCGCAAAGGTATGCTGTACTTTTAGCGGTGCAGTGCCCCGCGCATTATTTTGCCAATGGAATAAGTTTCTCCTCCGTCTTTTCTAAGAAACCTTGCGCTTCCATCCAGCTGTCGTCGAAGATCTTAGAGGTGTACTTACAGCCGTGGTCGGCAAAGAGCAACACGACGATATCGCGCTCCGTTAGCTGATCCTTAATTTGCCGGAGACATTGTAAAACAGCACCGCTCGAGTAGCCGGCTAAGATGCCTTCTTGGCGCGCCAACTCACGAGCGCGCAGCGCACTGTCTTTGTCCGTCACTTTCACGAAGCGGTCAATGAGCTCGAAGTCCACATTTCCTGGGATGAAGTTCTTGCCCGTCCCTTCTATCTGATAGGGGTATATTTCGCTTTCATCGTAGATACCCGTCTCGTGGTATTTCTTCAACACTGAACCATAAGCATCCACCGCTATAATCTTGAGGTTGGGATTTTGCTCTTTCAAATAGCGCCCCGTTCCGCAGAGGGTCCCTCCCGTACTGGTGCTCCCGACAAGCCAGGTTACTTTACCGCCTGTCTCTTCCCATATTTCCGGACCAGTGCTTAGGTAGTGGGCCTCATTGTTGTTGGGGTTAAAATTTTGGTTTGCGTAAAACGCACCCGGGATTTCTTTGGCCAGTTGCTCAGCTTTGCGCACATAGGAATTAGGGTCGTTTGGAGCCGCATCTTTTGGGCACAACACCACTTCGGCGCCCATAGCGCGCAGGTTGTTGAGCTTGTCTTTGGAGATCTTATCCGTTACCGTCAAGACACAGCGGTAGCCCTTTAGCGCACACACCATAGCTAAGCTAAAACCCGTGTTGCCGCTGGTGGCATCCACTACTGCTCCGCCCGGCTTCAGGTAGCCCATCTGCTCAGCGCGCTCTATAATGTGCAATGCAATGCGATCTTTTGCACTTAACCCAGGGTTAAACGACTCTATTTTGGCGTACACCTGAGCCGGGATGTCAGCCACCATCTTACTCAAGCGAACTAAAGGAGTTTTGCCGATGGTCTCTAAAATGTTGTTGTAGGCCATAAGATCCGAGAATTAAAATGCTTAAAAAAAACAAGTCCTTTCTGCTGGGATCATTGCTCCCAGCCCCTTTAGAATAAGGCGAAGGGTGCCATAGTACAGGTTTGAGGAAAAACGTTACGCCACTCAGCCCAAAAATGAGTGGAGGCGGTTGTTCGAGAAAACTTTTGCAGGGAACGGCTATAGTACGGCTGAGATAGGCAGGTAAGGAGTCAAGTCGGAGATAAAGATAAGGCGGTCTTAGAAAGGCAAACAAATCTCTCGCGAAGAGGTTGAGGGCGAGCTGAGTTCGGCAAGGGTTAGCGACTTTTGTTCCTAAATGGTCTTTGCTTATGTCTCTCTTGCGCTGGGTCGATCGCTTTTTGCTCCATGCCGATGGGTTTTTCCCCAAGCGTTGGCGTTTGCCGGTGCGATGGGCCGCTTATCGGTTAAGCGGACAGATAGAGCCGGAGATGCGCTACTTGAACCGCCTGGCTCCTCGTTTTCGCACGGCTGTAGATGTCGGTGCCAATCACGGCCTGTACGCCTATCAGATGGCGCAATGCTTTGAGGAAGTATATGCCTTTGAGGCCAACGCGGGTCAAGACTTCGATCTGTGGCACGTGCGGCGCTCGAACGTGCACGCGTTTCCTTACGGGTTGTCGAACAGCGTGGAAGAGACTGTGCTTAGACTTCCGCTGTTTCATGGCCGTCCATTAGTGGGCTGGGCCTCTGTGTTGGAGCGTGCGCTGCCTTTTGCCGAGGGATATGTTGAAGTCCCTACTCGTTTGGAGCGTTTGGATGACCAACCCTTTGTCCAAGTGCGCTGCATCGACCTTATCAAGGTCGATGTCGAAGGTCACGAGCTACAGGTATTGCAGGGAGCAGAGCAAATCCTTCGACGCGACCATCCAGTACTCATTTTGGAGGATAATGTCGACCAGCGCACTGCAATAGAAGCCTGGCTAGGTGCATTTGGGTATCGACAGGTTCCTCTAGAGCAACTCATAGGAAAAGCGTTGCCCTCTCCCAATCGGATATGGATGGCCAGTGTCTGAAACGAAGGAGCTTGGGTGCTTTCCCTCGAGAAGAAGTGCATCTTTGCTGCCTCACGCATTTATTGGACGAGAAAAATGGATCGCACACTGTGTTTACAGAGGTTGGAAAGGGCAGTTCGGTTGGCAGGAGGGCCCAAATGGAAGCGATGGCTATCAAAGCCTTTTCGATATCCGGCGGCAATCCTGTTTCGGGAGGTAGTCTACCCGATTAGCCGCCGCGGATGGACGGTGCACTGTCAAACCTTCTTTGGAGCGCTCATGCGTCTGCAGCTGCCCTCCAGTACCGATATTTTTCTGGTGGGAGTAAAGACGCATCCTTCGGAGCTCCGGCTTGCGCGCTTTCTTTTGAACAGCCTACAGGAAGGCAGCATCTTTATCGACGTTGGCGCTCATTGCGGCTATTACACGCTGTTGGCGTCGGAGTTGGTTGGCCCAAATGGAAAAGTCTTCGCCTTTGAGGCAGCACCTTTCACTTTTGCCCTCTTGCACGCCAACACTACTCGGCGAGCAAACGTCACCTGCCATAACCTGGCCATAAGTGATGCCGTGGGGAAACTTTCTTTTTGCGAATTTCCAGCGCTCTATTCCGAATACAACGCGTTGGACGTTTCGCCCTTCGAAAAAGAGCGCTGGTTTGCGCGATATCCGCCCCGTATCGTGGAGGTCTCTGCCCGCACCCTGGACTCACTCTTCCTATCGGTGCCGGAGGCGCCGGTCTTTCTAAAAATAGATGTCGAAGGAGCCGAAGAGCGCGTAGTGCGCGGCGCCCGCCAAATGCTGGTCCAATTTTCACCGATAGTTATTGTGGAATACGTGTCCGAGCACCGCGGCAACGCCCCTCATCAACAGGCGGAGAAGTTCCTGAACGAGCTCGGTTATAGCGCTTTTAGGATTGATGATGCAGGACAACTCCAGCCGCTTCGGAATGTCTCGCGTTTTCTCAGCGAAAGCGGCGAAGAGTCGGATAACCTCGTCTTTCTAAAGGGCGAACATGCTGTAATTCGGTAGCGTTTTTCATCGCTGTCGGCTATCCGTAGCCAAAGTAAAGGAGTACAACCTCAAAAAAGACTGTAAATTTGTTGGCCTGTTTAGAAAAGGATCCTGCAATGCAGTAGTGGTAGGAACTCGAATGTCAGCCTATGTCTAAAAATCTCGGATATCTGTCGGGGCGGAAAGGATTAGACAACAATCTCTTTGAAGCTTTGGGGCGTATTGCCAATGAACACGAAGGCACTGTCCCACCTGAAGAGATGAAGCGTTTGGCCGAAGAATACCTCATAGGAGAGGCCAATGTGTACGGAAGCGTCACCTTTTACGACTTCCTGCGCCCTGAGAATCGCGGCAAAGAGATATACGTGTGCAACGGGAGCGCATGTCTAACCGCAGGAACTCAGCCGGCACTCGTGGAGCACTTGCGCAAACACTTTGCACCTGAAGCTATCGGAACTATGTGCTGTTTGGGGCGCTGCTATGAAAACAGCGCCTTCCACTTTAAAGGAAATAACTATTCCGGAAGGGCTATCGAACATATAGACCGCATTCGGCAGGAATGCCAACCCCTTACAGACCAATACGCCGTTCGATGCAGTGGTACGCCCGTCTTAACCGCGCCTTTTCCAGGGCTTACCGAATATTACCGGCTTTGGGAAGAAGCGCTTCGCCGCTCTCCGCAAGAGTTGCTCGAAGAGATCAAAACGTCTGGCCTACGCGGGCGCGGCGGAGCAGGTTTTCCTACAGCTTTTAAATGGGAGTCGTGTAAAAACACCCCGGGCGATGTAAAATTCATTGTCTGCAATGCCGATGAAGGCGATCCGGGCGCCTACTCCGACCGCTACATAATGGAAGAGCGCCCTCACAGCCTCCTGCTGGGAATGTTGGTGGCGGGGTATATCGTCGGAGCGCAACGCGGCGTGGTGTATATCCGCGGAGAATACCCGGAGTCTATCCGCGCCATACGCGCTGCTATAGAAGAATTGGGCCAAGCAGGTTACATCGGTAAAAACATCGCTGGCTCCGGTTTTTCCTTTGAATTCAAGGTCATTGAGGCACAGGGAGCATATATTTGTGGCGAAGAGACGGCGTTGCTTTCTTCAATAGAGGGGCAGCGTCCAGAGGTGCGCGTTCGGCCGCCTTATCCCACCCAACAAGGGCTGTTCAATCGGCCCACCGTGGTCAACAACGTAGAGACGCTCGCCTGTGTGCCCTTTATCCTTCAGCACGGAGGCGCGGCGTTTGCTGCCATAGGCCGAGGGCGTTCTACGGGCACGAAGCTGGTCTGTTTAGACGGCCACTTTAACCAGCCGGGCCTGTGCGAAGTGGATATGGGGACGCCCCTATCTACTGTATTCTATGAGCTGGGCGGCGGCTTTCGACACCCAGTAAAAGCCCTCCATATCGGCGGGCCGTTAGGAGGACTCGTCCCCGTGCACAAGATTTCGGACTTGACTGTAGATTTTGAGTCGTTTGCGCAAAACGGCTTTCTCTTAGGCCATGCCTCAGTAGTATGCATTCCCGAGGAGTTTCCGATGATCGAATATTTGGAGCATCTCTTTGAATTTACGGCCCATGAAAGTTGCGGCAAGTGTTTCCCCTGTCGAATTGGCTCTACGCGCGGCAAAGAGTTGCTTCACCGTGCCCGCACGCAACAGTACCGCATCGACCGTGCCCTTTTCAATGACCTGATCGAGACCCTGGAGCTGGGCTCGCTCTGCGCCCTGGGCGGAGGACTGCCTTTGCCCATTAAAAACGCCCTAACGTACTTTGAAGACGAGCTGCGTCCATACTTTTCTTTTTAAAAACATTGCCTTGCCTTAACATTGCGTTAGCCTTGACTAATACTGCTTAAATATGCTGAGCTATGGGTGCTGGAAAATTTGCCTATGTCAATCATAAGCCCTGTGAGATGTGCGACGGAGAGACGATCCTCTCCTTCTTGCGGCGCCACTTGGGAAAAGACAACGTGCCGACCTTATGCGATGCACCGAATTTGGAGCCTTATGGCGCCTGTCGCGTATGCTCGGTAGAAGTAGCATTGTCGGCTGATGGGCCGAGGCGGGTGGTGGCCTCTTGCCATACGCCCATGCAGGAAAATTTCCACATTTTTACCGACAGCCCGCGCGTTCAGAAGCTACGGCGAAATATCGTTGAGCTCGTACTGACCGACCACCCGCTGGACTGCTTAACGTGCGAAGTGAACGGCAACTGCGAGCTACAAGACGTAGCGGCCCGCGTTGGCATCCGCAAGGTGCGGTATCCAGAAGGGAAGAACCACTTAGATCGCCCCAAAGATCTCAGCCATCCGTACATGACCTCCGACTTGTCGAAATGCATCAACTGCGGCCGATGCGTGCGTGCTTGCGACGAGGTACAGGGCCAATTTGTCCTCACGATGGCTGGACGCGGCTTCGACAGCTATATTGCCAAAGGGCTCAACGTCAGCTTTATGGAGTCCGACTGCGTCAGTTGCGGCGCTTGTGCTCAGGCGTGCCCCACCTCGGCTATTTCCGATGTGTTTGAGTCCAAATCGGTATTGGCTGACCGAAAAGTCCGCACGGTATGCACGTATTGCGGTGTTGGCTGCAATTTGGAAGTGGCTGTGGTAGGCGAGCAAGTCCGCTCCATCCAGGCGCCCTACGATGCAGAGGTCAATCAGGGGCACACATGTCTGAAAGGGCGTTTTGCGTTCTCTTTCTACAACCATCCCGACCGGTTGCGCACACCGCTCCTTCGGCGCAACGGCGAACTAGTGCCCGCCACCTGGGAGGAGGCTTACGACTTTATTGCTAAAAGGCTCCATGCCATCCGAGAACAGTACGGCCCAGATGCCATTGCCGGCATCTCTTCGGCGCGCTGCACCAACGAGGAGAATTATCTAATGCAGAAGTTCATCCGCGCCGTCATCGGAACGAACAACATCGATAGCTGCGCCCGCGTCTGTCACTCGCCTACGGCTCTGGGAATGCAGCGCACTTTTGGGACGGGAGCAGCTACCAACTCTATTGAAGATCTCAAGTATACCAAATGCATCCTCATCATCGGCGCCAATCCCACAGACGCCCATCCTGTTACCGGAGCCAAGATCAAACAAGCGGCTATGAAGGGCGTGCCCACCATCGTCATCGACCCTCGGCGCACAGAAATTGCGCGCTATGCCACCCACCACTTGCAATTGCGCCCGGGGTCAAATGTGCCCCTTTTGCAAATGATGCTTTACTACATCCTCTCAGAGGGGTTGGAAGACCGCGAATTTATTGCCCAACGCACGGAGGGCTTCGAGCAGTTTCGGCAACAGATCTTGGGCTTAGACTTAGACCGCCTCGAACGCGCCTGTGGCGTGCCGCGCGAACAGGTGCGCGCCGCTGCCGTCACCTATGCCACCGCCGAAGCCGCTATGTCCTTCCACGGGTTAGGCGTAACGGAGCATTCTCAGGGCACCTTGACCGTCATGCTCATCGCCGACTTGGCTATGGTGACCGGAAATGTGGGGCGCCGCGGCGTTGGAGTCAACCCCTTGCGCGGTCAAAATAACGTCCAAGGCGCTGCCGACATGGGTTGCCAACCCCACCAGGGGGCAGGCTATCTTGACGTCACCGACCCAGTTATCCACGCGCGCTACGAACAGTTCTACGGCGTCAAACTACCCCGACACGTGGGCTACAAGATCCCTCAGATGTATGAAGCCGCCCTAGAAGGCAAACTGAAAGCCCTGTGGGTGATGGGCGAGGATTTGGTGCAGACCGATCCCAACACTCAAAAGGTCATCGCTGCCCTACAGCAGCTCGACCTATTGGTCGTGCAAGAAATCTTTTTCAGCGAAACGTGTAAGTACGCCACCGTAGTGCTGCCGGGGGCCTCCTTCTTGGAAAAAAGCGGAACCTTCACCAACGGAGAGCGCCGCATCCAGCGCGTCAATCAGGTGGTGTCTCCACTGCCGGGCACAAAGCCCGATGGGCAAATTATCGTCGATATAATGAACCGGATGGGATATCCCCAGCCGCCGTACCATCCTAAGACCGTCCTGGAAGAAATCGCGCAGATCGTTCCCTTCTTCGCGGGTGTTCGCTGGGACGACTTAGGGCCCAACGGCAAGCAATGGCCCGTCAAACCGGATGGCACGGATACCGAAGTACTCCACGTCCATACTTTCAAGCGCGGATTGGGCGCTTTTCATTTCTCCGATTTTCAACAGACGCGCGAGCTGGAGCAATACGCAAAAGAGTATCCGTACATATTGACGACCAACCGCGAATTGGAGCACTACAACTGCGGCACCATGACTCGTCGCACGCGCAATGCCGAGCTATTGCGCGAAGACGTCTTGCTCATTCACCCCGAAGACGCTGCCCGCCACGGCATTGCCGAGGGCGACTGGGTATGTGTGGAGTCGCCTCGTGGAAAAGTGGACATCAAGGCGCGCTTGACAGATGAAGTGCGTCCGGGTGTGCTCAGCACGACGTTCCATTTCCCAGAGCTGATGCTCAATTTGGTTACTTCCGACGAGCGCGATACCGATGCGCTCTGCCCTGAATACAAGGTGGTGGCTGTACGCATTCGCCGAAGCCGTGGCATTCATGTCCCCTCTCACGCATAATCGAACATGTTTGAACACATCCTTTGGTCTGTCGAAAGCGGCGTGGCCCGTATCGTGCTCCACCGCCCAGCGGTCTTTAACGCCATGCACCAGCCCATGCGGCAGGAACTTCTATTGGCGCTCGATCTGTGTCGAGAGGAAAAAAATATTCGTGCCGTCTACTTGACTGGAGCGGGAAAAGCGTTTTGTGCCGGGCAAGACCTACAGGAAGTTGTCAGCCCCAATGGCCCGCCCTTACACGACATTTTAGCGATAGGGTACAATCCCATCGTGCGCGCTATTCGGAACTTGGAAAAGCCGGTGGTGTGCGCCGTCAACGGCGTGGCGGCAGGGGCTGGCGCTAATATTGCCTTGGCCTGCGATATTACCGTGGCGGCGGCTTCGGCATCCTTTACACAGGCATTCTCTAAAATTGGCTTGATCCCCGACAGCGGCGGCACTTGGACGCTGCCGCGCCTAGTGGGTTTGCAACGCGCGGCAGCGCTCATGATGCTTTCCGACAGAATCGACGCTCAAACGGCGGCCGCAATGGGGATGATTTGGAAGGTTCTGGCAGACGATGTCTTCCCTCAGGAGAGCTGGCACATAGCCGAAACCCTCGCCCAAATGCCGACGCGTGCCTTAGGACTGACCAAACGAGCCCTCAACCGTACCTTCAGCAACGACTTCAACGCTCAACTGGCTCTCGAAGACGACCTACAAACGCATGCTGGACAAACCCGCGACTACGAGGAGGGTGTGGCAGCCTTCTTAGCCAAGCGAAAGCCGACTTTTAAGGGAGAATAAACCGAACCTTGTGTGGTATCCTCCTTCTTCTCTGCTGGGCGCCGGAAACCTATGCGCTTGCCCTCGTGGGTGCAATTAGCACTGGCCTTCGTGCTGGCCATGCTCTTTCATCCACCCTTGCGTTACCAATTCTTTCGCTGGTTCGATTATCCTTTTCATTACGAGGAATATCGGCATTTTGGCATTCGCTTGCCGGAACCTTTCACCGTACACGGCATTGACGTCAGCCGTTATCAGCAGCGCATCGACTGGGAAAAAGTGGCACAGATGCGGGTGGGCGATAAGCGCATTCACTTTGCCTTCATTAAGGCAACGGAAGGCAGCTGGATACGAGATCCCTTTTTCGACTACAACTGGGAGCATAGCAAGCGCATGGGTATCTTGCGCGGTGCCTACCACTATTTCTTGCCCGATATCGACCCCAAAGACCAAGCACGCCACTTTATCCGAGCAGTGCGCTTGCGCTCGGGCGACCTACCCCCCGTCGTAGACGTGGAAGAAAGCCGCGGCATGACACCTAAACAAGTGCGCCAATACCTCAAGATTTTTCTCGAACACCTGCGCCGCCACTACGGCGTTCGGCCCATCATATACACCAGTCGCGATTTTTACAAGGTGCACTTCGCAAACCAACCGGAGTTCAGACCTTACGCGTTTTGGATAGCCCACTACTATGTCGGGAAGCTGACCTTGCCCGATAACTCGACCTGGCATTTTTGGCAGCACAACGACCAAGGGCGTGTCAGCGGTATCGAAGGGCGGGTAGACTTTAATGTCTTCCAGGGCGACAGTATCGCCTTGCGCAAACTCTGCCTGCCTTAAAGTGTTTATACATCGATTTTTGCTCAAGGCGTGGCCGTAGAGCGCCCATATCCGAAAGAGGCTAAAGATTTCCTATTACTGTCATGGCTATACGTCTTTTTCCCAAGGAAAAACAAGGCCGAGGAGCTTTTAACGGCGGCGAGATTGTAGAAAACAAGCCGATTGGTTTTCCACAAGAGGCCTCTCCGCTTCGGCCGTATTCTAACTTATTTTATTGGGCGCATGCGCGCGCTATGCGGGACAGCACGATCGGGCTTCATCCGCATCGCGGTTTCGAGATTTGCTCGTTTGTGTTGGCGGGCGAGATTCGGCACTACGATACAAAGTTGCGCGAGTGGCGCCCCTTGCGCGCGGGAGACGCCCAAATTATTCGCGCGGGTAATGGCATCAGCCATTCAGAGTGGATGGGGCAAGGTGCCGAGATGTTTCAAATTTGGTTTGATCCCGACCTCAGCAAAACAATCCACCAACCGGCCAGTTACGACGATTATCGGCTAGAACAGTTCCCGCTTTATGTTGAAGAGGCCGTTGCCGTGCGCACTATCGTGGGACAGGGAAGCCCCTTCCGCATGGATACTCCCGGCATCGAGGTTTACTCGCTGCGGCTGTCGGAGAAGGGCGCTGTTTACCGCTTTCCCATACCGGAGCGGCGGGTTCTTTCTGCCTACGTCGTCCAAGGCCGTGTGCGGCTAAATGAACAGGATGCTCAAACTTCCGACTTTGCCTTACTCAGCGACGAAGATGCCTTGACCGTGGTAGCCGAAACCGACGATGTAGAAGTTTTCTTTATCGTTTCGCCGGCGTCGTTAGCTTATCGCACATTTGAGGAGCTGCGCGCATGATATCCAGCCCTACGCGGCTACTCAGTTATTTATTGCTCTGCTTCCTGCAGCTGCTGCGCCGTCGATATTGTCGGCGGTACTCCCAAAACGAGATCATGCGTTGCTGTTGCTCGTCCCAAAGGTGGTTGAAGACTGTCTTTAGACTTTCCCAGAAGGTGATTCGATTGGCGATGCGTTCAAACACCGGATTTTCGCGGTGGCAGCGCGCTAATTCATAGTTCGGTATGAGTGGATTGAGGTGGTGGATATGGTGATATCCGATGTTTCCCGTTAGCCAATGGAACAGGCGCGGCAAATCGTAGTAAGTGCTGCCCTCTATAGCTGCTCGAATGTAATCCCATTGGTCCTTCCAGGCCTTATACGTGCTCTCGTGTTGATGTTGGATGTAGAAGAACCACACCGCAATACAGCCGAAAAAGATGAGGGTGGGCAACTGGATCCACAGCAATGCTTTGTAGCCGATGAAGAGGCCTATGCCCACATAGACGGCTACGAGCAACAAGTTATGCCGCAAGAGGGCTCGGCGGGCGCTCTCCCAGCCGCTTAAGCGAATGAGGGGGAGGCGACTCTGAATCAGCACGTACCAAATAGGGCCGAGAATGAACAATACGGGAGCACTTCGGTAGAGTCGGTAATGTAGGCGCCGCCAAAAAGGGAGTTGGCGGTATTCCTCCACTGTGAGCACGGTGATATCGCCAATGTCGCGGTGTTCCCACAGCATTCCGTTGTGTCCGTGGTGAAAATGGTGGCTCTTTGCCCAGTATCGATAGGGGATAGCGCTAAACACGCTGCAGACCATCCCTATGATGTCGTTGGCTGCGCGATTTGCCGTAAACGACTGATGCCCACAGTCGTGCTGGATGATGAAAATGCGCACCAAAAAAAAGGCATTGACTGCGGCGAGCGGCAAGGTCAGTGCAAGGGATACCTCCATCAAGGCGTACATCGCTATCCATATGCCCAAAAACGGCAGAAACGAGGTCAATACCTGGAAAGCAGCCTTTCGAGCATCGGGGAGTTGGTAGACGCTAACGATGCTGGGCAGATGTTGCATGAGTTCGGGAGAGAGCGGATGAGGGGACATATGCGTAATGGCTTATACTTTGTTATCTATCGCGGTTAGTTGTGCTGCATCGGCACGGTTGGCGAGGCACAAAGGCAGAGGCGACTCGCCTTCTTTTTTCAAAAGCGCTGCTGAAACGAGAACCCTTAAAACAGAGGGCCTCTAAAAAAGATGCGCGCTCCTCGTCGAGCCTTGCTTGAAGTCGCGACAAATATTTGGCATCTAGAGCAGATACCCCTAAAAAATCCCTAAAATTTATTTTGAGCGTTTCAGTGCGGTAAAAATCCAAGAATAAAGATGGTTAGGCGGTTAGATAGAGCCGTCTGTTGAAATTTTATTCGAGTTCGTCGATAAATCCTCAGAACTTAGGAAACTTTTTTCGTAAAAATTGTTTTTACCGTGTCATTTGCATCGGGTTATGGAATTGCACGAAAGATGGCTGAAGCAGGTAGAAGAGAGTTTTTTCCGCTATGGGGTGAAAAACGTCACTATGGATGACGTGGCGCGGGAGTTGGGCATTTCCAAGAAGACCCTATATCAGTGGGTGCGAAGCAAAGAAGAGTTGGTGCATCGGGTATTGACCCATTTTTTTCAAGAGGAGAAGCAGCAGTGTGAAGAGCGCATCTGCATAGCTGCCCATGCTGTGGAGGAGGTTTTCTTGGTCATGGAGGCCGGAATTCGGCGCATGCAACAGATGAAGGCGAATGTCCTTTACGACCTACAGAAATACTACCGAAGTGCCTGGGAGCGGGTGCTGGAGTTTCGACAGGGCTTCTGGTATGAGGTTGTGCGCGCGAATTTGGAAAGAGGCATCCGCGAGGGGCTATATCGACCCGACATGAACGTAGACATCATTGCCCGACTGCACATTGCCGCGGTATTTCAGCTATTCGATGACGCCCTGTTCCCCAGAGCGAGATTTTCTAAGGAAGAGCTGTTTTCCCAATACCTGCTGCATTACCTGCACGGCATTGCCTCCGAGAAGGGCGTGAGGATGCTCCGAGCGCGTCAGGAATATTCACAAGTGTAACTAATTGTCGGCAAAATCCTAAACGTATGTGTAATAGATCGATAATTTACGCCTTGGGTATAGGGTTATCAAGCGTAGCCGCACCTTCTGCCGTGGTGAGTCAGGCGCCAATGCGGCTCGACGATTGTATTCGTTATGCCTTGGACAACCATCCGGAAATAAAGGTGGCCCGCCTTCAGATTGCCGATGCCGAGTGGCAGATTCGAGAAAATACGGCCACGGGGCTTCCCCAAGTGGGCGTAGGACTGAACTATCAGTATTTTATCCAGCGGCCGGGCATTCCGGCTCGGGCGATCGGCATCCCAGCGCCGGAAGATCAAAAGGTGTTCTTCAATGCCCTGCACAGCTTAGCCCCCAGTGTCTCGCTCAACCAGCTGTTGTTTAGCGACTCTTACCTTACGGCGCTCAAGGCAGCGCGCATGTATCGCCAGTATGCTCAGCTGCAGTTGGTGGCTGCTCAAAAAACCGTGCGCGACCGGGTCGCTGATGCCTACTTGCCGGCGCTGCTGCTGTCCGAGAACCTCGAAATCTTAAGTCGAAACATAGCCAACTTGGAGCAGCTGCTTCGGGAGACGCAGGCAATAGCGAAGGCCGGTTTTGCCGAACAACTCGACGTCGACCGCATCCAGCTGTCGCTGTCGACGCTGCGTACAGAGCGCGACAATTTGGAACGGCAGCGCGCCATCGCTTTGGATGCCCTCAAAATGGCTATAGGAATGCCCCTCGATCAGCCCATTGCGCTGTCCGACGATGTGGAAGGGTTGCTGTCTCGTTACGCGGAGAGCGACCTGGCGGCACCCATCCGATTCACCGATCGACCGGAGTACAATGTACTGCTCAAAGGCCAAGAACTGAGCCTGCTCCAAGGAGATTTGTACAAGCGCAGTTGGATGCCCACTCTGGTGGGTTTCGCGCAATATCAGCCGGCCTGGCAGGGTGGCTTTGGCCTTAACTCCAATCGCTGGTTTTTTATCCCGTCCGCCATTGCCGGGGTATCGCTAACCATAAACCTGTGGGATAGCGGTCTTTCGCGCGCCCGCTATGAGCGCGCCATGATCTCTTACCAAAGCGTTGGAGTTCAGCGTAGCGTACTCGAACGGGCTATTACTTTGGAAGTAGAGACAGCGCGCCGCCAATGGCTCAGCGCCGCTGAACGCATCAAAAATCAACAAGCGAACGTTGACCTAGCCCGTCGCATATACGATGCGACACTCGCCAAATACAAGGCTGGGCTGTCTTCGAGCTTCGAATTAATCAGCAGCGAACAGCAACTCTACGCAGCGCAGCAATCGCTTCTACAGGCCCAATTCGACCTACTTCGCGCAAAAATAGCCCTTAAAAAAGCTTTAGGAAATTAAACACCACACCACAAACGTATATGCCGAGATTAGATATGAAACGCCTGTTTTTTTTGTCCATCCTCCTTGCTTTGTTTGGCCTACCCGCCTGCCGCAATGATAAAGATGAGGCTTCCGAATTGGCCGCTCTGAAAGAGCAGAAAAGTCAAATCGAAGCGCGCATCGCCGAACTTGAAAAGAAGCTAAATGTTTCGGGCGGAAAGGCCAAACCCTTGCAAAACGTAGGTATAGAGCAGATAACACTCCGGCCCTTTTACCACTACATCGACTTGCAGGGTAGGGTAGTAGCCGAAGAAAGCGTGCCCGTTACGTCGAAAATGCCCGGAGTACTCGCTCAAGTACGGGTTAAAAACGGCGATGTTGTCCGAAAAGGGCAATTATTAGCCCAATTGGACGACGAGGTCATGAGAAAAAGCATAGCCGAGTTAGAGGTCCAATTAAAAACGGCGCAAGACCTTTACGAACGCCAGAAAGGACTCTGGGAGCAGCGAATTGGAACAGAGGTACAGTTCATTCAAGCGCGTACCAATAAAGAGGCCTTAGAACAGCGTTTGGCTACCTTAAAAGAGCAGTTGGAGCAAACGCGCATATACGCGCCGATTAGCGGTACAGTAGATTTCGTTGCGCTCAAGGTGGGTCAGGCCATATCTCCGGGAATACCTCTTTGCCAAATCATCAACTTAGGCAATCTGAAAATTAGCGGAGATGTCCCAGAAAGCTATGCGGCCAAAGTGCAGCGGGGCGCTCCCGTAAAACTCTATTTTCCAGACTTAGATAAGGAGCTGGACTCGCGCATCACCTACGTGAGCCCGAGCATCAGCACAACCAATCGAACGTTCACGGTAGAAGCGGCTTTGCCCGCTAATAGCGGGTCCTATCGGGCAAACATGATTGCGGTCATGAAGATTGTGGATTATCGAAATCCGAAAGCTATCGTTTTGCCCGTCAACTTAATCTATCAAGAGAGCCGCGGAGAAAACTATGTTTTTGTAGCGGATAAAAACGGCGATAGTGGCCAAGCGGTAGCGCGGCGCGTCCCCGTACAGGTTGGCCGTAGCTACAACGGCATGGTCGAGGTTATATCTGGGTTAAAAGCCGGTGACTGGATCATCACATCCGGTACTCAAAGCCTCACCGGCGGCGAGATAGTAGCCTACTAATATCCGCATCTCGCACCGCGAGCGACTGTCTTCTAAATCGCCCTATCTATGAAAGACTTCAAACCTACCTCGTGGGCCATCGATAACCGCACGAGCATCTTTATCGTCACCATCATCATCACCATAGCCGGCATTCTCTCATACCAATCCCTCCCGAAGGAACAGTTTCCGGATGTGGTAGTGCCTACCATTTTCGTGTCTACCCTATATCCGGGTGCCTCTCCTACCGATATGGAGCAGCTCGTCACTCGACCTATCGAGAAGCAGCTCAAGGGTATCGCTGGAGTGAAGGAGATTTCCTCCTCTTCGGTGCAGGATTATTCCATCATTATCGTCGAGTTCGATACGAAGCTGGATGTCACGGAATGCAAAAATAAGGTGAAGGATGCCGTAGATAAGGCCAAACGGGACTTGCCTTCTGACTTGCCTCGCGATCCGTCGGTGGCCGAGCTGGATATCTCGGAAATCCCCATCATGAGCGTCAATCTCTACGGCGACCTCAATTTGGATAAGATTAAGGCGTATGCCGAAAAGCTGCAGGACCGCATCGAGGCGTTGCCCGAGATTACTCGTGTCGATATGGTGGGCGCCTTGAACAAAGAGGTGCAGGTCGATGTGGACAAATACAAAATGGCGGCAGCCCAGTTGACCTTCCGCGATATCGAAAATGCTATTGCTTTTGAAAACATGACGGTTTCGGCCGGCAATGTAGATATTGGCGGGATGACGCGCTCGGTTTCAATCCGCGGCGATTTTAAAGACGTGGAACAGATCAAGAATATCGTGATCACCTCTCAGTCCGGAGCGCGCTTATTTCTCAAGGACGTTGCCGATGTGCGTATGGGCTACGCTAAACAGGAGAGCTACAGCCGTCTCAACGGTAAGAACGTCATCACCCTCAACGTTATCAAACGCGCTGGTGAGAATCTTATCAACGCCTCCGATCAAATACGGGCTATCGTAGAGGAGATGAAGGCCAACGAGTTTCCCGAGGCGCTTAACGTCATCATTACCGGAGACCAAAGCCGCTCTACACGCGTAACCCTGCACGACCTAATCAACACCATCATTATCGGCTTCATCTTGGTCACGGTTATCTTGATGTTTTTTATGGGCGGGACGAATGCCGTCTTTGTAGCGCTTTCCGTCCCACTGTCCATGTTTATCGCCTTCATGGTGCTACCGGCTATCGGCTTTACTATGAACATGATCGTGCTCTTCGCCTTTTTGTTGGGCTTAGGGATCGTAGTCGATGACGCCATCGTCGTCATTGAAAATACGCACCGGATTTACCACGAGGAAAAGTTAGGTATCGTTGAGGCAGCCAAGAAGGCGGCAGCGGAGGTGTTCTGGCCGGTTTTGTCGGGAACGGCCACGACGCTAGCGCCCTTCTTCCCGCTAGTCTTTTGGGGAGGTATCTTCGGTAAGTTCATGCACTATTTGCCCGTCACGCTTATCATCACGCTGACGGCCTCGCTCTTGGTTGCTTACATCATCAACCCGGTATTTGCCGTCTGGTTTATGCGCCGCAAAGACGATCCTACCGTGAGCATCGACCCTCAAAAGGCGCGTCGGCGGCAAATAGCCGGCTATGCGCTCTATGGCTTGGCACTGTTGTACTTCTACGTCAACCAGAATTGGTTTGTTGGCAACTTGCTCGTCGTCATAGGGCTCTTAGTGCTGCTGTATCGCTACGTGTTGCACGGGGCAGTGGAGCGCTTCCAGAGCCAACTTTGGCCCGCTGTTCAAAGGGCATACACGCGGTTTTTGCGCTTCGCTCTGGCGCGCCCTTGGACGATGTTTGGAGCCGTCTTGCTCTTATTCCTGATTTCATGCGGCATCACAGTGTCCCGACAGGCCAACATCATACTCTTCCCCAAGGCCGATCCTAACTTCATCTACGTCTATCTAACGCTGCCCGAAGGCACCGATGTGGAGACGACGGATTCCCTGACGCGTATTTTGGAACAAAAAGTGGTTGAAGTAGTAGGCGCCGACAATCCTCTCGTCGAGTCCATCATCGCTAATGTGGCCCTCAACGCTTCTGAAGATCGCTTCGACCGGACAGCCACCTCTAATAAAGGGAAGGTGGGCATAGCCTTCGTAGAATATGGGAAGCGCAACGGAGTAAGTACCCGCCAGTACTTAGACAAAATTCGCCAAGCTACGCGCGGCCTTATTCCCGGGGCAAACATCGTGGTCGACCAAG
This sequence comes from Lewinellaceae bacterium, assembly GCA_037445225.1. Taxonomy (GTDB): domain Bacteria; phylum Bacteroidota; class Bacteroidia; order Chitinophagales; family Saprospiraceae; genus M3007. The sequence continues at coordinate 221,079 of JBBIKW010000002.1, forward strand.
AACAAGCAGGTCCCCCTACACCGAAACCCATCTCTATCGAGATTCGCGGCGACGATTTAGACCGACTCGTCCAGGTGTCGGCCTTCGTTAAGCGCTATTTAGATTCGCTAGATATTCCCGGCGTAGAGGAGTTGCGCAGCGACTTAGTAGTGGCAAAACCCGAAATCAGCATCCAAATCGACCGAGAGCGCGCCAACCGAGAGGGGATAAGCACGGCGCAAATTGGCGGCGAGTTTCGCACGGCCATCTTAGGAAAAGAAGCCAGCCAGTTCCGCGACGGCGAAGAGGAGATCCCAATATTCATCCGCTTGCGCGAAGACCAGCGCGCGAATATCAACGTGGTGGAAAACCTCAACATCACCTTCCGAGACATGACGATGGGCGGCGTATTGCGCTCTATTCCTATGGCCGCTCTGTCGGAAGTAAAGTATCAGAACACGTTTGCCGGCGTGCGCCGCTTAGACTTACAGCGCACAGTGACCCTGTCTTCCAACATCGAAGCGGAATACCGCTCTAAGCAGACGCAGGTCGTCAATGCTGTAAAAGATGCCTTGCGCAACTTGCCCTCGTTCGACGGCGTGACGGTTGGCTTCAAGGGCGAAGATGCAGAGGTGAGGGATGCGGCGAATTTCTTAGGGCGCTCCTTGCTTATCTCTCTGCTCACGATCCTGCTCATCCTGGTGACGCAACTCAACTCCTTTGGCAAAACCCTCATCATTTTGACCGAAGTAGTATTCTCCATCATCGGTGTGCTTTTGGGCATTGCGCTTTTCAACATGGACTTTTCCGTCATCATGATGGGTGTGGGCATTGTGGCCTTAGCCGGCATCGTGGTGAAGAACGGTATTTTGCTGGTGGAGTTTACCGAGCACTTGCGCGCAAAGGGCCTCCGCGTGAGCGAGGCCGTCGTCGAAGCGGGCCGCGCGCGGATGGCCCCCGTTCTGTTGACCGCTACATCTACCGTGTTGGGATTGATACCGCTGGCGGTTGGGTTCAACATCGACTTCGAGAGCCTTCTGGCTACAGGCGACCCCAAGATCTTCTTCGGTGGCGACTCCGTAGCCTTCTGGGGGCCGCTTTCTTGGACGATTATTTTCGGACTCACCTTTGCTACTTTTATCACCCTTGTCATCTTGCCAGTGATGTACTTGAAGGGCTGGCAAATAAAGCAGTGGTGGCAAAAACAGATAGGATAGGCGAGGGCTCTCGGCAGCTGTGCCGTCTCATTGCTGGTACAGTTGCCGACCTCGCTCGTGCCGTCGATGAAAAAAAATTACCTCTTCGTTTGCACGAGTGCTCCCGACGCCCATATCTTTGCCGCCGCTTATGTCAGAAAAGGCCGGATTAGCTCAGCGGTAGAGCAGCTGATTCGTAATCAGCAGGTCGAGGGTTCAAATCCCTTGTCCGGCTCCAGAAGCGGGATGTAGCGCAGCCCGGTAGCGCGCTTCGTTCGGGACGAAGAGGTCGCTGGTTCGAATCCAGTCATCCCGACTGCTTTTTCAGATGCGCTGTGCAACTGCCTAGAGAGGTGTGTTGCATTTTTTATGGAACTGACGATTCAAACCCCAGCACTGCTCTTTCCTGCCGTATCGCTGTTGATGTTGGCGTATACCAATAAGTTTTTGGCTATTGCTAACCTCATTCGGAAGCTGTATTCCGACTACGAGCGCGACCAGCACATCAGCCTCATCGCGCAGATTTCTAACCTTCGACGGCGTCTCATGCTTATTCGCTGGATGCAGGTTTTTGCTGTGGCCAGCATCTTGCTCTGTGTCGTCACGATGTTTCTCATCTACGAGGGCTTCCAGGTATGGGCTAAAATACTTTTCGCTCTCAGCCTCATACTGATGATTATCTCTTTGGTGTTGAGTTTGGTGGAGCTCTTCCTCTCTGCTGGGGCGCTGCGCCTGCTGCTGCGCGATTTAGAGGAAAAAATGTAGCATTTTAGCTAGGGCTGTAGCGATGTTACAGCTAAAACGCTGTATCTTTGCGCCACCTTAGGAGGGAAATAACCGAGAGAGGGAACCACTGGTTCCCTTTTTGTTTATGTCGACGGGATATGAACGCAATAGAACTCACTGAGCGCATCCGCCAATTGTTGGAAGAACTCTTTGGCACCGACGAGCGGCTGGCGGATTGCTTTACTGTCGAGGTTGAGTTGCGTCCTCGAAACAAATTGTGCGTGTATGTAGATAGCGACTCCGGCATCAACTTCGAAAAATGCACTATCATTAGCCGATATTTAGAAAAACATCTCGACACTCATGCTTGGCTAGGCGAAAAATACACCCTTGAAGTAAGCAGCCCGGGGGTAGGCCGCCCACTTCGCCTGTGGCGCCAATATCGAAACAACATCGGCCGCTGTGTGGTCGTCACCCTACAGGATAAAACCACGCAAAGAGGCCTCCTGAAGAGCGTGGACGAGCAGCAAATTACTTTAGAGCAAGAAATTACCGAAAAACAAGGCAACAAGACCGTGCGCACTCGACAAGTGCTTTTCATTCCCTTTGAGCAGATCGCTTCTACGGTAGTCCAGGTGGTTTTTGGAAACCAATAATACGGCTATTAAACCCTTATCTTCGCCTTATCTTTTTAACATCGACGATTATGGCAAAATTTGTAGAGGTCTTTTCCGAATTTGAGCGCGTCAAAAGTATCGATCACCCTACTGTGGTTCGGGTGTTAGAAGATGTTTTTCGGACCCTCATTCGGCGCAAATACGGCTCAGACGAAAATTTCGACGTCATTGTAAACGTCTCCACGGGCGATTTAGAAATTTGGCGGGTGCGGCAAGTAGTGCCCGACGGCGAGGTCACCGACGAGAATACGCAGGTAAGCGAGTCGGAGGCGCGCCAGATCGATAGCGACTTGAGCGTCGGAGACGAGTGTTATGAAAAGCTCAGTATCGATGACTTTGGCCGCCGAGCCGTCACGGCGGCGCGTCAAACCTTAGTGTCTCGCATATTGGACTTGGAAAAAGACGAGATCTATCGCCGCTATTCCGAGATGGTGGGCGAGCTGGTCTCCGGTGAGGTCAGCCAAGTGCTCAAGCGCGAGCTGCTGGTCATCGACGACAACACTGGGCGCGAATTGGTGTTGCCGCGTTCGGAAATGATCAAGGGCGACTATTACCGCAAAGGCGATTTAGTGCGCGGCGTTATCCGCCGGGTGGAGATGCGTAACAACAGCCCCTATATCGTGATTAGCCGCACCGATCCTCTCTTCCTGCAGCGCCTCATGGAGGCGGAGGTGCCGGAGATCGAGGATGGTCTCATAGAGATCAAAAACGTAGTGCGCTTGCCGGGCGAGCGCGCAAAGGTGGCTGTCGAAAGCCACGATGAGCGCATCGACCCTGTAGGGGCGTGCGTCGGCATGAAAGGCAGCCGTATTCACGGTATCGTGCGCGAGCTGCGCAACGAAAACATCGATGTGATCAACTACACGAACAACATCCCGCTGTATATTCAGCGCAGCCTCACTCCTGCAAAGGTCAGTCGCATTGAAGTAGACCCGGATAAGAAGCACGCCAGCGTATATTTGGAGCCCGACCAAGTTAGCTTGGCTATTGGAAAGGGCGGCTCTAATATCAAGCTGGCCTCCAAGCTGACGGGCTACGAGATCGATGTGTATCGAAATACAGCCCAAGAGTACGAGATCGACGACGTAGAACTCGACGAGTTCTCCGACGAAATCGAACAGTGGATCATCGATGCCCTCAAGGGAATCGGGTGCGATACTGCCCGGCAAGTGCTTGCGCTGTCGGCAGAAGAAATTGTGCGCCGCACCGACCTGGAGGAGGAGACGGTCAAAGAAGTGCTGGCTATTCTGGCGCGCGAATTCGAGAACGAGTAGGCTTTGCTCTTAGGCGCTATGTCGGGCAAAAAGACCGCGTACTACGAGCAACTGCTGCAGCTCCTTCGGCAAGAGCGGGAGGAGGACTACCGCTTATTTCTTCAGATGGTGCGGTCGAAACCCCTGTCGGAGCGCGTCGCCGAAGGGTATGCCTGGCATCCGGTACGCGTGGTGCAGACCGGCTTTGCCTTAGGCGAACGCGCCTATGTGGTCGTAGAGCGCTCGGTTCGCCTCGAGGAGCCGCATCAGTTTCGCGCTGGGCAGACGGTCTGCCTGTTTACCTTGGAGCCACACGTAGAGCGGCCGGAGCGAATAGGCACTGTGCACTATGTAGACTGGAATCGAATGAAAATCATCCTTCAGTCGCGAAATGTTCCCGACTGGTTGGGCCTCGGCCCCTTAGGCATAGACCTGCTTTTCGACGATCGCAGCTATGCGGAGATGGAGCGGGCCCTTGTCCGTCTCATCGCTGCGCGCGGAGATCGGCTGGCCGAATTGCGCGATTTGTTGGTCGCCTCAGCCCCGCTCAATGGGATTTCATTGCCTCTAACAGCGTCATGGCCTTTGACGGAAGAGGAATATGCTCCGGGAACGACCATTTCTGAAGAAGAGCGCGCAGTATGGGAAGGGCTGAATCCAGCCCAAAGGAAAGCCGTCCGCGCTGTTTTAGACAACCGAGATATTGCTGTCGTTCACGGCCCGCCAGGGACGGGAAAGACTACGGTGCTGGTAGCAGCCATTCGCCTCCTTTGCCGTCGGGAAAACACGGTATTGGTGACGGCGCCCAGCAACACAGCGGCAGACTTGCTCACCGAACGCTTAGCGCAGGCAGGGCTGCGCGTGGTGCGGGTGGGCAACATCAGCCGCGTAGAAGAGGGACTTTTGCAACACACCTTGGAGGGTATTTTAGCCCGACATCCCGAGAGTAGGCATATCAAACGCGTAAAGCTTCAGGCTGCCGAGTACCGTCGCCAAGCGCGCCGCTACAAGCGCAGCTATTCGCCCGAAGATCGCCGGGAGCGCGCCCACCTCAAAAGCCAAGCGCGCGAACTGGAAGCGTGGGCGCGAACATTAGAGGAGCGATTAGTGGAACAGGTGCTTACCTCCGCTCAAGCGATCGTCTGCACCTTGGTGGGAGCAGCACTGCCCATGTTGGAGCACTTTCGCTTTCGCACCTGTATCATCGATGAGGCTGCCCAAGCGTTAGAACCCGCCTGCTGGATACCCATCGCCAAATGCAGCCGCGTGGTGTTGGCCGGCGACCCTTTTCAGCTCCCTCCGACGGTGAAAAGCTTAGATGCCGCCCGCAAAGGGCTGAGCATTACGCTCATCGAGCGCTGCATTGCGTTGCTGCCCGAACGCACCTGCCTGCTCACCGTGCAGTACCGCATGCACCGCGCTATTATGGGCTTTTCCAACCAGTATTTTTACGGCGGTGCACTCATCGCTCACGAAAGCGCTGCTAATCGCCAAATCATGCCGATGGAGATAACCGCTACGACGGCGGGATCTGCTGCATTAGCCGCTCCGTCCCTTTCATGGAGCGCAGTGACTTTTGTAGATACTGCCGGCTGCGGCTTCGAAGAGCGCTTGAGTGCTGAGGAAGGCCATGCGCGCACATTTAGTCGGTACAACCCAGAGGAGGCCCTCTTGCTGCGCGATCACCTGCTGCACCTGCTTCGCACACTCTTGCCCGCCGACATGACGGTGGTGGAAGATACCTGGTCAAACGCCGCCACCTCGCCCTTACCCAGCATCGGCATCTTATCGCCTTATCGCGAGCAAGTCACTCAAATCGAAGCCATCTTTCGAAGCGATCCTCTGCTTCTCTCTTTATTGGGGCGGCCCACTTATTCGGCTGCTTCCTCTACCGAGGTGATGCGAGCAGAGCCCACCCTCGCTATTAACACCATAGATGGTTTTCAAGGACAAGAGCGCGATATTATCTATATCAGTCTGGTCCGTTCCAATCCAAGGGGAGATATCGGCTTTTTACAAGACTACCGTCGGATGAACGTTGCCATGACGCGCGCGCGCAAGATGCTGGTGGTGTTGGGCGACTCCTCCACTATCGGCGGACACAAGTTCTATCAGGCTTTATTGGATTATTGCAGCGAGCACGGCGAATACCGAACCGCATGGGAATGGATACGGTAGCTCTTGCGTATGGATCCGTGCAACGGGCGCAGGATGCCGACCTGCTGGCTCCAACGCGTTAATAAGTGTCGTGACGTGAGGAAGCTGTTTTCTGCCGAGCAGGTTATGGCTCGGGGTGCCTGTGTGACTGGGTTTCTCCAATGGAGCGCAACGTCAGGTCTGAGGTATTGTTAAAAGCCATCTTTATTTTCACCTTTTTTGCGTATCTGACCGCTGTGAAGCGAGAGGGTCGTCAGAGAATCAGAGCGATGCTATGGTTTTGAGCGTTTTATATGAAGACGAACATTATGTGGCGATAGACAAGCCGGTGGGTATCTTAGTGCACCGAACTGAGATAAGTGGCGATACTGTTTTTCTCCTACAGCAGCTGCGCAGGCAAATAGGACAGCGGGTATACCCCGTACATCGCTTAGATCGCGGCACTTCGGGAGTAATGGTTTGGGCAAAAAGTCGAGAGGCGGTTGGCCCGTTGGCTGCCCTGTTCAAGCGCCGAGAAGTAGAAAAGGTTTATTGGGCAATTGTGCGTGGCTGGATGCCCGATGAAGGCGTTATCGATTACCCCATCCCTGCTGGGCTCGCACCACAATTGCAGCCGCTTCCGGCCCAGACCGCCTATCGCACGTGGAGCCGAAGTGAGACGCCCTGGGCAATCGGCAATCGGTATGCGACGGCCCGCTTTTCTTTTTTGCACGTACAACCGCGAACAGGGCGGCGACACCAAATCCGCCGACACTTAGCGCATTTGCGCCATCCCATCATCGGCGACCGCCGCTATGGCGACAACAAGCACAACAAGTTTTTTAAGGAGCAGCTCGGCATCGAGCGGCTGTTGCTGCACGCAGAGCGGCTGCGTTTTCGCCATCCGCTTTCCGGTGTCGAAGTGCACCTTGTCGCTCCGCCTGACGACGCATTTCTGCGAGCGCTCGAGCTGCTGCACCTATGGCCTAAGCAGGAAACCTTAGGGCGTGAGGGTGCGCAACCAAGCCCATCGCAGTATCACCTCTAGCAATAATAGGCTTAGGGCGAGGAGAATGAAGAGGGAGAAATAGTCGCTGTTGTGCCGGATGACGCTTATCTCTACCGCGCTCTTCTCCAATTCGTCGATGTTGCGGTAGACTTCGCTCAGCTCCTTTTCATTTGCAGCCCGATAGAATTTCCCTTGGGTGACGGCGGCCATCTCTGCCAGCAAGGTGGTGTCGAAATCGCTTTGTCGCGGCGCATACAAGTAGGTGCCATCAGGATTGCGCTGTACCGGTGACAGCACTATTCCCGTAGTGCCCACTCCGATAATATACACGCGTATCCCGAACAGCTGAGCCATCTCTATGGCGGTCTGCGGGGAGATGTAGCCGGCGTTGTTTTCGCCGTCGGTGAGCAATACGATAACTTTGCTCTTGGCCGTGCTGCTCTTGAGCCGATAAATCGCGGTAGCTAAGCCCATACCGATAGCGGTGCCGTCTTCCAAGCGCCCGACGCGAATATCGTCCAAGAAATGACGCACCATGTCGTGGTCGGTGGTCAAGGGACACAGCGTAAACGCCTCGGCAGAAAAGATGACTAAGCCGATGCGGTCGTTAGGGCGTTGGCGGACAAACTGTCCAGCTACCTTGCGAGCCACCGTCAGTCGGTCGGGCTCGAGGTCGCGGCTCAGCATGCTAGGTGAAACATCGATGACCAATGCAATATCCACCGCTTCGGTGCGAACTTTTTTTTCCTCCCACTGCCGCTGCGGACGCGCTAAGGCGACGGCTAGACACACTAAGGCGCCTATGGGCAGCACCGATATCCAAGGAGCTATTGCGGTCCGCCACGTATGGGCATTGACCATAGCCTGAAGAGAGGATATCTGGAAGAGCAGGGAAGCATAGACCCGTCGCCTCCAATGGCGATATGCGAGCCAGAGCGGCACGACAAGCAGCAACAGCCATTGTGGTTGGTCAAAAAACACGGCTCGAAAGGAGGTATTTTATTCGGAAGCGTGCGCAGTATCCTGCAGACTTTGCTCGATGAAGCGCCGAGCTTCCCGAAGGGCTTGTGGGTGGTAGTGGAGCGGCGGCACACTGCGCGCGAATTTAGCCAGATCGCACTGGCGCAATAAATCGCTTAATGCGGTGAGCGCAGACGCCGGCATGTTGGCCTGTCGGGCATCGCGCAAGATCTCCGACGTACTCGACTCTAGTGCCGGAAAGCGATATTGGTGCTCCAAGTATGCCCGAAGAATTTTGGACAGAGCAACATAATGTGCTTCCACCTGACTCTTTTCCCACAGCTTTTGCTGCGTTAAGCGATCGATCTGCTCCAAGGCAAGTTGGGCAGGTGGTTTCTCAGGGACTGCTGCTCGAGGCGATGCTGCGGACTTGGGGCGTTTTAGCCACCAGAACACCACTAATCCAAGGGCTAACAGTGCGGCTCCGACAAAGAGGAAGCTGCGCCAGGGGTTTGGCGATATGGGCGCCCTCCAGAGTGCTTTGATATCGCGCCAGGTCTCTTCTTCTGCACCGGGAGAAGCGATCACTTCCCAGTGCATGGGAGGTGTCCATATTGTGTCGCCTTGAGATAGGAGTATGGGTAGAGCGGGCAAGTCAACTGTGGAGGGCTCAAAAAACAGAAGTGTCATCGTTTGGGTCCAGCCCTGAGGCGTGCGCTCCCACGTTGTTCTTTCGAGTAGGTGCCTTTGCCAGAAAGAGTCGGGCCATGTGTTCCAACCGGTGGCAACAGGTTGGCCTAAAGAGTGAGGAAGTGTCAATTGCAGTCGAAAAGCTTCTCCTACCTCTGCAGCAGCGGGACAACTTAGCCCTACTCCTCCCGAGGGTAATTGTGAGTTGAGCGCTGCAGGATAAACTAGGCTCAGAAAGTACAATACCCTTATTTTTGAACAGTCTGCAAAAAACATTTGAAAGCAAAGGTCGGCTGCTTACTCGGATTTTTTGCGCATCAACAGCAGGCCATCCCGGAGGGGAAGCATTATGTTGTCGACGCGCTCATCGGCGTGTACATATGCATTAAAGGTGTGCAGTGCGCGGGCCGTTTCGTCTCGAGCAGAGCTTGCAGTCTTGCCGCTCCACAGCACGTTGTCGGCGATAAGCAGCCCGCCTGGGCGCAATTTGGGCAGGACGAGTTCGTAATGCTTCAAATAGTCCAGCTTCCCGGCGTCCAAAAAGGCGAGGTCGAACGTTTCTGAAAGTGTCGGTATAATTTCGGCGGCGTCGCCGATGTGTAAGGCAATTCGATGTTGAAGGCCGGCCATCTGCGCGAAGGTTTCGATGATGGGGCGCAACTCGTCGTTCGCTTCGATCGTATGCAAAAGGCCATCTTCCCTCAGACCCTCGGCTAAGCAGAGGGCGCTGTAGCCGGTGAAAGTACCCACTTCGAGGACGCGTTTGGGGCGAATGAGTTGGCTGAGCAACGCCAGAAAACGCCCTTGGAGGGCGCCACTTATCATTTGCGGATGCAACGTATGTAAAAAGGTATATCGCTCCAGCGCTTCTAAGACAGCGCTCGCCGGAGTTGTATGCTTCTGGCAGTACGCCCAGATGCGCTCGCAAGTGTGGCACGGAAACATAAGCAGCAGTTAGCCTTTGCGGTGTTGCACAAGGCGCTGACAAATAAAAGATGGATAAAAAAATCTCGAGCTTTTTTTGAGAAAAATATTTTTGGATTTGTCCAGTCGCCTTACCTTTGCACACGTTTTTTCAAACCGGACTTTTTCGGCGCGAAGAAAGTGCTCTTTGAGACGTTTATCCTTTGGAGGGTCAAGTTAGGCCAGTATAGCTCAGTTGGTAGAGCAGCTGATTTGTAATCAGCTGGTCGGGGGTTCGAGTCCCTCTACTGGCTCTTGGAAGAGAAATCTATGGGGGTGCCCCGGAGTTGGAGAGCCGGGCCAGACTGTAAATCTGGTGCTTCACAGCTGAGTAGGTTCGAATCCCACCACCCCCACCTCTCTTTAATGCCTGCGGTGGTAGCTCAGTTGGTAGAGCGTCAGCCTTCCAAGCTGAATGTCGCGAGTTCGAGTCTCGTCCGCCGCTCCCAGTAATCACAGCGTGATTTGCCGTTGTAGCTCAGGGGTAGAGCACTTCCTTGGTAAGGAAGAGGTCGTGAGTTCAAATCTCATCAACGGCTCTGATTTGAAAGGATGTTTTGTGTCTCTCTAAAATTAAAAAACATTGAATCAAACAAAATCTGTTTAAACAATTTTTTAGTCTAAACCAATGGCAAAAGATACATTTGTTCGCAGCAAACCCCACGTCAACATTGGGACGATTGGGCACGTAGACCACGGGAAGACGACGCTGACTTCCGCCATCACGTACGTGCTTTCTCAAAAGGGCTTGGCTAAGAAGATGGACTATGCGGCGATCGATGCTGCACCGGAAGAAAAAGAGCGCGGTATTACCATCAATACTGCTCACGTGGAATACGAGACGGAAAATCGCCACTACGCCCACGTGGACTGTCCGGGTCACGCCGACTACGTGAAGAACATGATCACCGGTGCAGCCCAGATGGACGGCGCTATTCTGGTGGTAGCGGCTACGGATGGTCCGATGCCGCAAACGCGCGAACACATCCTGTTGGCACGTCAGGTGGGCGTTCCCAAGATTGTGGTATATATCAACAAGGTGGATTTGGTGGATGACCCCGAGATGCTCGAGCTGGTGGAGATGGAAGTGCGCGAGCTGCTCAGTGCCTATAAGTTCGATGGCGATAACGCCAGCGTTATTCGCGGCTCGGCGCTCAAGGCGCTGGAGGGCGATCCGGAAGGAGTGCGCAGCATCGAAGAGCTGATGGCTGCTTGCGACCGCGACATTCCCGAGCCGGTGCGCGAAATCGACAAGCCTTTCCTCATGCCGGTGGAAGACGTGTTCACCATCACCGGCCGCGGTACGGTGGCTACGGGCCGTATTGAGCGCGGCGTTATCAACGTAAACGACCCCGTAGAGATCGTAGGCTTGATGAAGGACGGTGAGAAACCTAAGACCTCTACCGTGACGGGTGTGGAAATGTTCCGCAAAATTCTCGATCGCGGTCAAGCGGGCGACAACGCCGGTTTGCTCCTCCGCGGCATTGAAAAGCACGAGATTAAGCGCGGCATGGTTATTTGCAAACCCGGCAGTGTGAAGCCGCACAAGCGCTTTAAATGTTCTGTATACGTACTGTCGAAAGAGGAAGGCGGTCGGCACACGCCGTTCTTTAGCGGCTATCGACCGCAGTTCTACTTCCGCACCACTGACGTGACGGGCGATGTAAAGCTACCACCAAACATCGAGATGGTCATGCCGGGCGATAACGTGGAATTCGAAGTGACGCTGCACAGCTCCATCGCGTTGGAGCAAGGGCTCCGCTTCGCTATCCGCGAAGGCGGCCGCACCATCGGCGCAGGACAAGTGACGGAGATCTTGGACTAACTAATCTGAATAGTGGCGGAGTCGGAGCGCGCAGCGTATTTTTCCTCGCGCTCTGCTCCAATGAAGGGGTATAGCTCAATTGGTAGAGCGGCGGTCTCCAAAACCGCAGGCTGCGGGTTCGAGTCCTGCTGCCCCTGCTCATCAAATACCTTTAGCCTTTAAGGCTTTTCAAGTATTTAAGGTTGCGCTCCTATGGAAAAAATCGCCCTTTATCTAAAGGAAAGTTATCAGGAGCTCATGGAGCACGTGACATGGCCTACCATGACTCAGCTACAAGAAAGTACGATTGTGGTGTTGGTCACCTCCGTGCTTCTGGCATTGATTATTTTCCTGATGGACGTGGCCTGCAGCCTCACCTTCAAAAGTATTTACGGCGTTTTTTAGCGCGGTAAAACCAAAGCGTATCCGTCCGCTCCACACCGATTATGGCCAGAAGTAAGAAGGAAGAAGTCACCGAAGCGCCCAAGCCGATGGTAGAAGAACGGCGCTGGTACGCTTTGCGGGTGATCAGCAGTCACGAAAAGAAGATCAAGGAGCGTATCGAGATGGAAATGGAACGCTCCGGATGGAAAGATTTTATCTTTCAAGTGGTAGTGCCTACAGAAAAGGTCTATAAGGTGCGCGCGGGAAAAAAGGTATCTCAGGAACGCAATCTCCTTCCCGGGTATGTTTTGATAGAGGCGTTGAACACGCGGCTGCAAGGCGATATCGTCAAGACGATCAGCGAGATCCCCAATGTGGTGTATTTTCTGGGGAAAGAAAACCCCACGCCCATGACGCAATCTGAAGTCAATCGGCTTTTGGGCATTGCCGACGAAAGCTTAGCCTCCGGAGAATCGATCGCCGAACCCTTTATCGTGGGTGAAAACGTAAAGATTATCGATGGCCCATTTGTCGATTTTGTCGGAGAAATCAAGGAGGTAAATGAGGAAAAGCGCCAACTGAAGGTTATCGTTAAAATTTTCGGGCGCGGCACTGAGGTGACATTAGGCTTTCTTCAAGTGGAAAAAATCACCTGATTTCTTTTTTAGAGACCCGATAAATGGGTGTGCTTCCCTCGAAAGAGGAAACCGCTGTTGCTAATCTTTCCTACAACGCATTTTAGACTGCAACTATGGCAAAAGAAGTAGAATTTTATATTAAACTCCAAGTGAAAGGAGGGCAGGCACAGCCGTCCCCGCCTATTGGTCCCGCTTTGGGCTCGAAGGGCGTAAATATCATGGAGTTTTGCAAGCGCTTCAACGCGCAGACGCAAGACCAGATGGGCAAGCTGCTGCCGGTGATCGTTTCTGTATACAAGGACAAGACGTTCGATTTTGTCATCAAAACGCCACCGGCTTCGGTTCAGCTGTTTGAGGCGGCCCGTTTACAACCGGGACAGGGCTCTCCTCAGCCCAACCGGAAAAAGGTAGGCTCGGTAACCTGGGATCAGGTGCGCGCTATTGCCGAAAACAAAATGCCCGACCTCAATTGCTTTACTATCGAGGCTGCCATGAAGATGATCGCCGGTACCGCGCGCAGCATGGGCTTGACCATCGAAGGCACTCCGCCTTGGCAAAAATAACATCGCGTTCTTCTATAAAGGGAGTTTCGGCCCACCGAAATGTTTGACCTTTAAAAAAGCATTGACATGAAAAAACTGACAAAAAAGCGCAGAGCCGTCGAGGGTAAAGTCGATAGGAACAGGGAATACTCCTTAGAAGAAGCTATGGCCCTGGTAAAGGAGGTTAACACTGCCAAGTTTGACGCCTCCGTAGATGTACACGTTCGTTTAGGTGTAGACCCGCGCAAGGCCGACCAGGCGCTGCGTGGAACGGTCTCTTTGCCGCACGGTACGGGTAAGACCAAGCGCGTGTTGGTGTTCTGCACACCGGAGAAGGCCGATGAAGCGAAAGCTGCTGGCGCCGACTATGTGGGTCTGGACGAGTACATCCAAAAAATAACTGAAGGCTGGCTGGATGTCGATGTGATCATCGCCACGCCCAATGTGATGGCTCAACTGGGTAAGGTTGCCCGTATCTTAGGGCCACGCGGCTTAATGCCCAACCCCAAGACAGGCACTGTGACCAACGACATTGCTGCGGCAGTACAGGAGGTTAAGAAGGGCAAGATCGCCTTTCGCGTCGACAAGTTCGGCATAGTGCATGCCTCCATTGGGCGCGTCTCCTTTACACCGCAACAACTCGCCGAAAATGCCCACGAGCTCATAAGTACGCTGGTGCGTATGAAGCCCTCCAGCGCCAAGGGAACGTATATGAAGTCGATAGCTGTGGCCAGTACGATGAGCCCCGGTATTGCGGTGGATCCCAAGTCAATCAAAGTGTAACGCATTTGCCAACGGCAGTAGTTCAAAAAGCAAATCCACACCATGACACGCGAAGATAAAAGCGCCGCTATTGCAGAGCTTCAAGAGGTGTTGGGCAACACCGCCTTTTTTTATTTAGCCGACTCGTCTACCTTGACGGTAGCGCAGATCAATAAGTTTAGGCGCATGTGCTTTGAGAAGGGAGTGAAGGTAAAAGTCGCCAAGAACACCCTTATCCGAAAGGCATTAGAGGCCTTGGCAGCAGAAGGCCGCAACCCCTACGAACCTCTCTACGACAGCTTACACGGCCCGACTACCCTCTTGGTCTGCGACAATCCGAAAGCGCCGGCACAATTAATCGAAGAGTTTCGCAAAACGGCGGAACGCCCCATCTTAAAAGCGGCCTACATCGACTCCAGTATCTATATCGGTGATGACCAGCTGAAGGCTTTAGTTAACCTAAAGAGCAAGGAAGAGCTCATCGGTGAAATTGTGGACCTACTCCAGTCACCTGCGCGCAACTTAGCCGCACTCATCACAGCCTCGGGCAGCAAGGTGGCCGGTATCGTGAAGACACTTGCCGAGCGCGAAGGGTAAGCTATTCTCTACGGCTTCCAAGCATCTCGTTTATGCACTTTTATACGAAAAACCGCCAATACACCACTGAAAACGCTATTTCTACTTTTTCTTAACTTTGCGAATCATTTTAAACATTTCGACAAAATGGCAGATCTGAAAGCACTTGCTGAGCAATTAGTGAATCTCACGATTAAGGAGGCGAATGAGTTGGCTGCGATCCTAAAGGACGAATACGGCATCGAGCCCGCTGCCTCCGCCGTGGCCGTTGCGGCAGTGCCGGGTGCCGCTGCAGGTGGAGCTGCAGAGGCTGCTCCGGAGAAGACGGAATTCGATGTCATCTTGAAAGATGCCGGTGCAGGTAAGCTGAACGTCATCAAAGAAGTGAAGAACCTCTTGGGGTTAGGTCTGGCTGAAGCTAAGAGCTTGGTCGACAACGCTCCAAGCCCCATTAAGACGGGGATAAGCAAGGCAGAAGCCGAATCGCTCAAAGCCACCCTCGAAGGACTGGGAGCTACCGTAGAACTGAAGTAGGAGCGCGACCGAAGGAGCCTTTGACGGTGGAGATATGCGAAAGACCTTCTTCGAGATCTTCACTCTTGTGTTAATGCCTTCCCTTCTGTTGTCTTCTCTTTTACGGATGTTCTACGCGGATTCTTCACTTATCGAATACACTTGGGCTTAGTGCTTTGAGGTGTCTCATCTCAAATGCACTAAGCCTCTTTTCGTCTTGAAACGGCGAACGACCTCTCTCTTTGAAATCTCTTCTCTGCCCTTCGGTCACATCTTTCTGGCCGGAAAAGCCTACAGCACACTAGTATAAATTGCTACAATGACCAACCACGGCATTATTAATGGGGAACACCCCAAAACAGGCGTTCAAGAGCGCATCCATTTTGGTAAAATTCGACTGGCCGACCACTACCCGGATCTGCTCGAGATCCAGCTGAAGTCGTTTCAAGAGTTCTTTCAACTAGAAACACCTCCAGAGAACAGGGCGACGGAGGGACTTTACAAAGTTTTCAAGGAAAACTTCCCCATTACCGACGCTCGGAACATCTTCAATTTGGAATTTTTGGACTACTACGTCGATCCGCCGCGCTATTCCATCGAAGAGTGCATGCAGCGCGGATTGACGTACTCGGTCCCGCTCAAAGCAAAGCTGCGCCTCTCGTGCAACGATGAGGAGCACATCGACTTTAAAACGGTCGAACAGGACGTATTTTTGGGCAACATTCCCTACATGACGCCCAAGGGCACTTTCGTCATAAATGGCGCCGAACGGGTTATTGTCTCCCAGCTGCATCGCTCTCCGGGTGTCTTCTTTGGACAGAGCTACCACCCTAACGGTACGAAGATCTACAGCGCACGCGTGATTCCCTTCAAAGGGGCATGGATGGAGTTTGCGACCGACTCCAACCTAGTCATGTATGCTTATATCGACCGGAAAAAGAAGTTTCCAGTTACCACCTTGCTGCGCGCCATCGGATACGACAGCGACCGCGCCATCCTTGACCTGTTCAATTTAGCCGAGGAGGTGCCTTGCACCCGCGAAAACTTGGAAGCAGTCATTGGCCGAAAACTGGCTGCTCGCGTGCTGCGCAGTTGGCCCGAAGATTTCGTCGACGAAGACACAGGAGAGGTCGCCACCATCGTGCGTAATCAAGTCATCTTGGAGCGCGATGTGGTGCTCGACGAAGCCAACATCGAGCAAATATTAGCCTCGGAGGTGCCCACCATCATCCTGCAACGGGTAGACATCGAAGAGGATTTCTCTATCATCTATAATACTCTGCAGAAAGACCAAACCTCTAGCGAGTTAGAAGCCGTCACCCATATCTACCGCCAGCTGCGCGGCTCCGATCCGCCCGATGACGAAACGGCGCGCGGCATCATCGAAAAGCTCTTCTTCTCCGACAAGCGCTACAACCTCGGAGAAGTGGGCCGTTTTAAGATCAACCGCAAGCTGCAGCTGGACATCCCTCTTGACGTCTTAGTGCTGACCAAAGAAGATATCATCGCTATCGTGCGCTATATCGTAGCGCTGGTCAACAATAAGGCCGAGATAGACGATATCGACCATCTGTCGAACCGCCGCGTTCGAACGGTAGGAGAACAGCTGTATGCGCAGTTTGGCGTCGGACTGGCCCGTATGGCGCGCACCATTCGCGAGCGCATGAACGTGCGCGACAACGAGGTCTTCTCGCCTACCGAGCTCATCAACGCCCGCACACTGTCGTCGGTGATCAATTCCTTCTTTGGGACGAGCCAGCTGTCCCAGTTCTTAGACCAGACCAATCCGCTCTCGGAAATCACGCACAAGCGCAGGATCTCTGCCCTTGGTCCAGGAGGCTTAAGCCGTGAGCGCGCCGGCTTCGAGGTGCGCGACGTGCATTACTCCCACTACGGCCGCCTGTGCACAATCGAGACGCCCGAGGGCCCCAACATCGGCCTGATATCCACTCTGTGCACCCACGCTAAGATCAACAAAATGGGCTTTATCGAGACGCCCTATCGCCGCGTGGTGGATGGTCGAGTGGCAGTGGACGAGGAGGTTGTCTATCTGTCGGCAGAAGCCGAAGACCGCTGCAAGATCGCTCAGGCCAACACGCCGATCGACGAAAAAGGCGCCTTCTTAGAAGACCGAGTGCGGTGCCGAGAGCACGGCGATTTTCCCATTCTCTCACCGGAAGAGATAGAATATATCGACGTGGCCCCCAACCAGATCGTGGGCGTCTCGGCTTCCCTCATTCCCTTCTTGGAGAACGACGACGCTAACCGAGCCCTTATGGGGTCAAACATGCAGCGTCAAGCGGTGCCCTTGGTGCGTCCTCACTCCCCTATTGTGGGCACTGGACTGGAGGCCAAAGTGGCCCGCGATAGCCGCATGCTCATCAACGCTGAAGGCTCAGGGGTAGTCGAATACGTGGATGCAAACGAGATAGTCATCCTTTACGACCGCACTGAGGAAGACCAACTCGTCTCCTTCGAAGATGCGCGCAAGACGTATCGCCTCACCAAGTTCATGCGGACCAACCAAGGAACGTGCATCAACTTGAAGCCCATCGTCCGAAAGGGCCAACGCGTAGAAAAAGGCGATATCCTGTGTGAGGGCTATGCAACTGAAAACGGCGAGCTGGCCTTAGGCCAAAACCTCAAAGTCGCGTTCATGCCTTGGAAAGGGTATAATTTCGAAGATGCTATCGTGGTCTCGGAGCGCGTCGTGCAGGAAGACATCTTCACATCGATCCATATCGAGCACTTCGAATTGGACGTGCGCGATACCAAGCTGGGCGAAGAAGAACTCACGGCCGACATACCCAACGTCAGCGAAGAGGCGACAAAGGACCTGGACGAAAACGGCATCATCCGCATCGGCGCTTGGGCCAGAGAGGGCGATATCCTCATCGGAAAGATTACTCCTAAAGGTGAGACCGACCCTACGCCGGAGGAGAAGCTGCTCCGCGCCATCTTTGGCGACAAGGCGGGCGACGTCAAAGACGCCTCGTTGAAGGTGCCGCCCAGTATCAGCGGCGTGGTCATCGACCGCCAGCTCTTTGCCCGGGCTAAAAAGGACAAGACGCAAAAAGAGCAGGAAAAGATCTTACTCGACCGCTTAGAGGACGAGCATGCCGTCAATTTGAACAAGCTCAAAACTATTTTGGTCGATAAACTGCAGGCCCTCGTAAAGGACAAGGTAACCAACGGCATCCGCAGCATCTACGGCGAGGAGATGGTGCCCAAGGGCACCAAGTTAACCCTTCAGGTGTTGCGGGAGCAAATCGACTACAGCCGGGTGGATTACACCAACTGGACAAGCGATAAGCACATCAATCAACTGATTGCCCGGCTCTTGCACAACTACAACATCAAGGTGAACGAGGAGATTGGGCGTTACAAGCGCGAGAAGTTCAACATCAGCATCGGCGATGAACTTCCCGCAGGAGTGCTCAAGCTGGCTAAGGTCTATTTAGCCAAAAAGCGCAAGCTTAAGGTAGGCGATAAGCTGGCAGGGCGCCACGGAAATAAGGGCATTGTCAGCCGAATTGTGCGCATCGAAGACATGCCGTTTTTGGAAGACGGCACCCCGGTGGATATCGTCCTCAACCCTTTGGGCGTTCCCTCGCGGATGAACTTAGGCCAAATCTTCGAAACCGTGCTGGGTTGGGCCGGCGAGCGCTTGGGCGTGAAGTTTGCCACTCCGATCTTCGACGGAGCCAAAAGGCCCGACATTGAAGAATGGCTACGACGCGCTGGGTTGCCGGAACTGGGCCAAACCTACTTGTATGACGGCGAAACGGGCGACCGCTTCCATCAGAAAGCTACCGTGGGCGTTATCTATATGCTCAAACTGAGCCATATGGTCGACGACAAGATGCACGCGCGCTCTATCGGCCCATACTCGCTCATCACCCAACAGCCCCTAGGCGGAAAGGCCCAGTTTGGTGGCCAGCGCTTCGGAGAAATGGAGGTTTGGGCGCTCGAGGCATATGGCGCCTCCACCGTCCTACAGGAACTCCTCACGTTTAAGTCCGACGACATCCAAGGGCGGGCCAAAGCCTACGAAGCCATTGTCAAAGGCGATAACCTGCCCGAGCCTAATATTCCTGAGTCGTTCAACGTCTTAGTGCACGAACTCCGCGGCTTGGCCTTAGACGTGAAGTTTTTGGAGGAAGAAGCGCCGAAGAAAAACGAAAATAAAGAGCGCAACGCTTAAGAAACGCCTTGCTCGTATCGCGCAAACGTTGAGGCCATGACGGACATTGCGGTATACCTTTCTGGGGAGCGCCTTTACGGCGACGACCTGCCCTTAGAGCAAATCGCCTCTTGGTACGAGGACGAGCGGGAAGGGTATGCGCAATTGGTTGAGCAGTATGGCTGGGCAGAAGCTCAGGGTAGGTATTCTTATCATCCGCTCAACGTGTTCTACGGCTACCGCCATCTGCCTAAAGAAGCTTTCTTCGCGCGCGCTATGGGCTTAGGGTCAGCTACGGGCGAAGAGTTCTTGCCGGTCCTATCGCGTATCGGAACCATTGACATAGTCGAACCTTCCGAGCGATTAAAGCGCGCAGACTTGAGAGGCGTTCCCCTGCATTATCATCGCCCTGCAATAGACGGCACCCTTCCGTTTGCAGACAACTCCTTCGATCTTCAAACGTGTTTTAGCACCTTGCACCACATCCCAAATGTTTCGCGTGTCTTACGCGAACTGCACCGGTGCTTAGCACCCGGAGGGTTCTTACTCATCCGCGAACCCGTCCATTCTATGGGCGATTGGCGCTATCCGCGGCCCATGCTGACAAAACACGAGCGCGGCATCCCGCTGGGCTTTTTCCGACAGCGCATCGCAGAGCTGGGCTTCAAAGTGGTGCGGGAAACGCTGTGCTTGGCTATGAATGCCTTTTTGCAGCGCACCGTCGGCAAGTGGCTCAATGTCCAGCTAACGGAGTACAAGGCGTATATTTATGTAGATGCCTTCCTGTCGCGGTTGACGGCTTTCAACTTGCACTATCACCCCAAAAACCTGTGGCAACGCATCGCACCTCAGAGCGTCTTTTACGTTTTACAGAAAACATAAGCAGGGCGCTCCACTCATTCTAACCACTCCTTCAACTGTACTCGATATGCCTTTCAAGAAAAAGAGCAACAAGACCGACCAAAACTTCGAGAGTATTGTCATTAGCCTGGCTGGGCCAGAAGATATTTTGGAACGCAGCTACGGCGAAGTGCTTAAGCCGGAAACAATCAATTACCGCTCTTACAAACCTGAGCGCGACGGCCTGTTTTGCGAGCGCATCTTTGGTCCAGTAAAGGACTACGAGTGTTTCTGCGGCAAATACAAGCGCATCCGCTACAAGGGCATTGTCTGCGATCGCTGCGGAGTGGAAGTGACCGAAAAGAAAGTGCGGCGCGAGCGCATGGGCCATATTCGCCTCGTGGTACCGGTCGTACATATTTGGTTCTTCAAGAGCCTGCCCAACAAGATTGGCTACCTGCTAGGGTTGGCTTCAAAGAAGCTGGAGTCCATCATTTACTATGAGCGCTATGTTGTCATACAGCCGGGAATTAAGGCTAATGACGGTATCGCTAAGATGGATCTGCTTACGGAAGAAGAGTACTTAGAAATCTTGGAGACGCTGCCCAAGGACAACCAGCATCTCGACGATACGCATCCCGACAAGTTTATCGCGAAGATGGGGGCGGAGGCCATTGAGATCTTGTTGCGCACGCTCGATCTCGATGCTTTGGCGGCAGAGCTGCGCCACGAGGCCAACTCCGAGACAAGCCAGCAAAAGAAGACCGAAGCGAATAAGCGGCTGCGCGTGGTCGAAGCTTTCCGCAAGGGCTTAGAGACGTCGGGACAACGCCCAGAGTGGATGGTCATCCATTACCTTCCGGTTATCCCGCCCGATCTGCGGCCTTTGGTACCACTCGATGGCGGTCGCTTTGCTTCATCGGACTTGAACGATCTCTACCGCCGAGTGATCATCCGCAATAATCGCCTTAAGCGCTTGCTCGAGATCAAAGCGCCGGAAGTGATCTTGCGCAACGAAAAGCGCATGCTGCAGGAAGCGGTTGACTCTCTATTCGATAACTCCCGAAAGTCGAACGCGGTCAAAGCCGATGGCGGCCGGGCCCTTAAGTCCCTCTCCGACATCCTCAAGGGCAAACAAGGGCGCTTCCGCCAAAACCTCTTGGGTAAACGCGTAGACTATTCGGGCCGCTCCGTCATCGTCGTTGGTCCTACCCTTAAGCTGCACGAGTGCGGTCTGCCCAAGGCCATGGCAGCCGAGCTGTTTAAACCCTTCATCATCCGCAAGCTTATCGAGCGCGGCATTGTAAAGACGGTCAAGTCGGCCAAAAAGCTCGTTGACCGCAAAGACCAGGTTATCTGGGAAATTTTGGAAAACATCTTGCGCGGCCACCCCGTGTTGCTCAACCGCGCCCCGACGCTGCACCGTCTGTCCATCCAGGCTTTCCAACCGAGACTTATAGAGGGCAAGGCTATCCAACTACACCCGCTGGTCTGCGGTGCCTTTAATGCGGACTTCGATGGCGACCAGATGGCCGTACACGTGCCTTTGAGCCATGCCGCTATTTTGGAGGCCCAAGTGCTCATGCTGTCGAGCCACAACATGCTCAACCCGCAGGACGGTTCTCCCATCACCGTACCCTCGCAAGACATGGTGTTGGGCCTCTACTACCTCACCAAAGAGCGCAAGTCGACGCCCGACAACCCTGTTAAGGGGGAGGGCCGGCGGTTTTACTCGCCCGAGGAGGTACAGATCGCTTACAACGAAGGACAGATAGACCTGCATGCCATTATCGAATGCCGGGTGCCGGTAGAGGAAAATGGTCGGTTGGTGATGCGCCGTACCCAGACTACGGTAGGGCGCGTGCTTTTTAACCAGATCGTGCCGGAGAATGTCCCCTTTATCAACGAGCTGCTGACGAAGCGCAATATGCGGGGCATCATCGCTGACATCCTACAGCGCACCGATTTAAAGCGCACTGCCGAGTTCTTGGACGGTATCAAAGAATTGGGATTCGGCTGGTCTTTCAAGGCTGGGTTGTCCTTCAACCTTGGAGACCTTATCGTGCCGGAGATTAAAAAGATGGTGTTGGAGGCCGCTCAGCAAGAAGTCGACGAGGTCTGGGAGAACTATAATATGGGCCTCATTACCTACAACGAGCGCTACAACCAGATCATCGACAAGTGGACGTATGCCGACAACCGCATCACCGACCGGCTCTTGCAAGAGCTGAGCCAACATCGGCAAGGGTTTAACCCCGTGTTCATGATGCTCGACTCGGGAGCGCGCGGCTCGAAGCAACAGATCAAGCAATTGTGTGGGTTGCGCGGCCTCATGGCCAAGCCCCGAAAGTCGGGCGATACAGGAGGGGCGATCATCGAAAACCCCATTCTGTCGAACTTCTTGGAAGGGCTCTCGGTACAGGAGTACTTCATCTCCACACACGGCGCCCGCAAGGGTTTGGCTGACACGGCTCTGAAAACTGCCGATGCCGGTTATCTTACTCGCCGCTTGGTCGATGTCGCGCAGGATGTCGTCGTCCGCGAAGAAGATTGCCATACGTTGCGCGGCATCGACACTTCCGCGCTGCGCGAGGGCGACAAGATCATTCAGCCGCTCTCCGAGCGCATCAAGGGTCGCTTTAGCCTTTATGACGTGTATCACCCCGATACCGAAGAGCTGCTCGTCGCGGCGGGTGAATTCATTACCGATAAGCTTGCCAAAGCTATCGAAGATGCAGGAGTTGAAACTGTGACCATCCGATCGGTGCTCACCTGCGAAAGCCGGCGCGGCGTTTGTGCCAAGTGCTACGGCAAAAACCTCGCTACAGGGCGAGTGGCTGAGATAGGCGATGCCGTAGGCATCATTGCCGCTCAGTCCATCGGCGAGCCCGGTACCCAGCTGACTCTACGCACCTTCCACACCGGCGGTACGGCTATGGTGGGCAAAGCCGAAAATGAGATCGTGGCCCGCTATGCCGGTGTGGTCGAATTCGACTCCGTGCGAACCGTCGCTTCGGTAGATGATGCCACGGGGCAAGCCGTAGAAGTGGTCATCTCTCGAACGGGCGAAGTGCGCATCGTAGACCCCAAGACGGGTCGGGTATTCTCCCAAAACTACGTCCCTTACGGCTCGACGCTCTACGTCAAAGAAGGGCAAGAAGTGGACAAGGGCGTGCGCATCTGCTCGTGGGACCCCTTCAATGCAACTATCGTGAGCGAATTCGGCGGTATCGTCCGCTACAACAACCTCGAAGAAGGGGTAACTTACCGCATAGAGCGCGATGACCAGACAGGCTTTGCCGAGAAGGTGGTTATCGAAAGCAAGAGTCGCCGAAAAATACCGGTCATCAGCATCATCGATCCCAAGACAGGGGAGGAGCTGAAAAGTTACACGTTGCCGGTAGGAGCGTACGTCGTTGTAGATGATGGCGATGAGATTAAAGCCGGTAGCCAACTGGTCAAGATACCGCGCAAGCTTGGAAAAATTGCGGATATCACCGGTGGCCTTCCGCGGGTGACCGAGCTCTTCGAAGCCCGCACGCCATCCAACCAGGCTATCGTCGCCGAGATCGACGGTATCGTATCGTTCGGCCCAGTCAAGCGCAACAGCCGCGAGTGCATTATCGAAGCTAAGGATGGCCAACGCCGCAAGTACTCCATCCCGGTATCTAAGCACGTCTTAGTGCAAGAAGGCGATTTTGTCCGCGCAGGTACGCCTCTAACCGATGGAGCGGTGTCTATCAAGGACATCTTAGCTATTAAAGGACCCTTCGCCGCATCTTCCTACTTGGTTAATGGTGTGCAGGAGGTCTATCGGGCACAAGGTATCAATATTAACGATAAGCATATCGAGGTGATCGTGCGCCAAATGATGCGCCGCGTACAAATCATCGACCCGGGAGATACGCACTTCTTAGCCGAGGAGCACGTAGACCGCAACGAGTTTATCGATACCAACGATGCGATTTTCGACAAGAAATACGTGACCGATCCGGGAGACAGCACCCGCTTCCGCGTGGGGATGCTGGTACCGCTGCGCCACTTGCGCGAAGAAAACTCTATCCTCAAACGCAACGACAAGCGCGAAGTGCAGTATCGCGATGCAGTGCCCGCCACCGCTATGCCGATCATCCTGGGTATCACTAAGGCGTCCTTGGGCACTGAGTCCTGGATCTCGGCCGCTTCCTTCCAGGAGACTACCAAGGTATTGAGTGCTGCCGCCATCGAAGCGAAGTGCGATAACTTGTTGGGCTTGAAGGAAAACGTTATTGTTGGAAAGCGCATACCAGCAGGTACGGGGATACGCGAGTTTGAACGCCTGCAGGTCGTCACGGGACAAGCATCCCGCAGCAACAACAATGGGTCGGATATAAGGGAGGAGTAACCCTTCGCCTTTATCGTCTGCCTCGAAGTTGCTGAAGCGCCAAGAGCGTCGGTATGCTGCCTAATTTCCCAGCATACCGACGCATTCGGGGTGGCGTATGTTCAGCGATGCAGTTGTATCGAGACTACCTCGCCGCCATACATTATCCAATATGTTCCATTGGGCCATCATACGGAAAAGTGGTGCTGAAGCCCCTTGAGGGGCTGCTGCCAGACGATGCGCCATGGACATCGAAGACCGTTATGGGAGTGGAGCCTAACAGGCGCTCTACTTCTACTACAAAGCTGCCAGCGGTAGGGTTAGGGCTAACCCGCAAACCCGCGTGCGGCCTCATAGTGGCATGCGTACCGACAATATCGCTGCTCTCCGCAAAAGTAGGCGCCTGAATGCGGAAACGCCCCGCCCCATTAGGCACGCGCGCATAGCCCTTACCGGTTTGTTGTGGGCCAAACGTAACTGAGTCGACCAAGGTAAGCGCCGTATCGAACAGAAGAACCAGCTCCCCGTCGGCTGAGAGCCTGAAGTTGCAGTGGGTAGGTCCGTCCGAACCATTCTCATCCGCCCAGAAGATGAGATAGCCGTTCGCTGGGATGGGCACACCGGCAGGGATTTTAAACTTTGTCGGGTTATCGGCTTTGTCCGTAAGATAGTAGCCGCTGAGGTCTATAGGTTGGTTGGTTCGATTATGGAGCTCAATCCAATCTTCGTACTCTCCTTGTGGGTCTTGTACCGTGGTCGCGTTGGAGGCCATGAGTTCATTGATGACCACTGCTGCGTCGGCATGGGTATCGGCCTTAACCGAATAGACGTATACATCGTGCTCTGCACCGGGCGGTTTGTACGCTACCGTGCGAGCATCGGTATTGGCAACGGCTTCGGCGTAGAACCGCACGTATGCGTCGGCAGGAAAAGCCGGCAGTTCAGCGCCAAAAACTCCATCGCCAGCAGCACCGTCGCGGTGTTGGCCGTTATCGGACATCGATACGGATGTAAACTGGCCACCTAGCTGCGGAGAGTAGAAGAGGTTGACACTGTGAACGCCAACGTCGGAATATATGCGCGCAGTGACATAGAGGTCACTTCGTTAGGCCCCGCTTTCTCCCAGAGCTCGCCGGCCGAGTTTTGGAGCGAGATGGCCTATATGGCAGGGGCCACCTGATTCACCTTAGGGTGGTTGAGTAAAGAGTTGCGGCGAGTGTCGAGGCGGTTCTTTAAGATACTTACTTCGTTTTCAAATTGGGCGTAAGAGTACAGCTTCTTTGGATCCGCTTGCACATAGGGAGCAATTTGCGACTTATAGTCGTCCAACATAGCGGAACATTGCCCCGGAGCCATCTTTCTTGAAGGATGGTGCGCAGGTGAGCGAGATAGCGCTGACGCCAGTGGGGCATGGCCAAGAGGCGATTCAGGAGGGGGTAGTTGACCTTGTTGGCGTTGTAAAAGGGACTCCAATTGCTGTTTTGTCCAAGCAATACGCTGTTGCCGTCGTATTCCATCGGCACCATTCGGCCACTTTCCGGTTCGTAGTAGACGTAGTAATCCATCTTACCTTTGTGTACATAGCTGTCTTCGTCGGTCCAAGCGATTTCTGAGGCCAAAAACCAAAGGGTGCGGTCGATGTCCAACACGTTGGGCAGCACTTGGGGCAGCTCGCTCAAAGGAGTGCTATTGAGCACGCGGCACGTATTGACCAAGTAATGTCACGGAGAGTCGATATCGCTGCTTTTCAAGTCGTAGTAGCGTTGATAAGCCAATGGGGCGGCACCCAAGTAGTTGAGCGCGGCGGTTCCGTCGCCCCAGCCGCCACCTGGGCTTGGGCCGGAAGTGTCGAGTGAGGTCGGTCGGTAGGCGCGCCAGTTGGCGCCGTCGTTGCTAAAAAAACCACTCCTCCAAGAAATCCTTATTCATCTGCTGCACGTTCGCATAGAGCCCCCAGTTTTTCCCGTTGATATACAGGTTAACAAAGTTGGCACTTGCTGCTGGGACTTGGCGTCGAATTTGATGCAAGTAGAAGACTTCGCGCAGAAAAGAGGGGTCTTGAAAGCAGTTGTTGAGGTTGAGGGTTTTATACTCCATAAGGCGCTGCTCCGGAAGCGCATAGTCTACCGAAATGTTAAAGGATTTTTTTGGGGAATTCTGCGTTCCGGCGTAGGAGGTCTCGCCTTTGGAGCGTACGCCCACGCTATCGTAGATCAAGCCTTTTACGGTCATCTTGGCGGGTAATTCGGTCTTCGTCGTGTAGTTTTGGGTCATGAGCGACCAGAAGTTAGGCTGCGGAAAGTCCAAGTAGAGCGAGCGAATGGTGGCCGAGTCGTAGAGCCCTTGTGGTGGTCGGTCGCCGGTCAACAGGTGGCACCCATCGTCCGAGAGGCGCATCATGGGAGGAAGAGGCTGGCCGTAAGCAGGGGCAAACAGACCGGCAACAACCAGCCAGCAGAAACTGGCTAAGAAAGGATAGGTGTGTTTCATGTTTCACGTGAACTTTTGCGAAAGGATATCTTAAATGTGCTTTGTAGCATAAAATACAGCACTACACCTGTTTGTTAGATAGCTAAAGCCGCCGTGGGTTTAGCGTATTTTGGCCCGATTTTTTCCCAGATGTAGAACTACTTAATCCTCCCATTGCAATTCGGATCCATAGGCACACCGTTCGTTCATCCCATGGCAAAGTTTTACCGATCACTCCCCGTATTAGCTCTTTCCCTCGCCCTTAGGGTTGCCGCTCAAGTGAGTGAGGGCGGCGTTCCGCCGAGTTTTTTACCCGAAAACGCGCCTGCCTTTGAAGCAACCGGTCCTTTAGAGGTGCTGTCCTGGTCGGGCTACGATATCAAGCAGCTGCTTTCCGATGATGCTAAGGGCTTCGACCAGAGTCGTTTTGCCGTTCCGGTGCCCGCCGCAGTAGACGTATCACCTGCTAAAGCGGGGCGCTGGGTGGTGTTGCCCAGCGGAGAGCGCGTGTGGCGTTGTGCTGTAGAGGTGCCCAACGCCTTGGGTCTATTGCTGCTTTTCGATCGATTTGCCTTACCGCCGGGGTGCCGACTTTTTGCCTACAACTTAGAGAAATCTTATGTGATGGGTGCCTATACTGAGAAAAGCTGTTTGCCCAGCGGTGAGTTTCTCATTGGCGTAGTACCTGGGCCTACAGCAATCTTGGAGCTGGCTGTTGCGCCGGGTAGTCGGGCCGAGGCCGATATTCATTTAAACCGCATCGATTACGTGTACGATCCGGCGGGACTTTGGCCGGAAGGGAAGCCGGAGGACTTTGGCAATGCCCTCCCGTGCCATATCAACGTCAACTGTCCATTAGGGCAAAATTGGCAAGCAGAAAAGCGCGGAGTGGCGCGCGTCCTGATGATCTTTTCCAATGGGGCGGGTTGGTGCTCCGGGTCTTTGTTGGCCAATACCGCTGGCACGGCGGAACCCTACTTTTTGACAGCACACCACTGCCAAATCATCGGTTCTTCCCCAAACTTCAACCTATGGCGTTTCGACTTTCACTATGAGGCCACGGGTTGCTCAAATCCCTCTACTGAGCCGCCTCGCAGTTCCGTGTTAGGGTGTCAGCGGATCGCTTATCGGGAAGAAACGGATTTTCTCCTTCTCAAGCTCAACCCTATCCCCGCCGGTTACAACGTGTACTTCAACGGCTGGAACCGAACGCCGGCTACCAATAATACGGTACAAAACAGCACCTTTATCCATCACCCCAACGGCGACATCAAGAAGATTTCACGCGACAACGATCCAGCAACAGTCTTTCCGCAAGCCATTAACTGGGGCGGCGCTTTTGGCATTTCACCGCCAAATACGCATTGGATGGTAGTCCCCGATGAAGGTATCTACCAACCCGGCTCGTCGGGCTGTGTCTTGTTCGATCAGAACAAACGCGTGGTGGGGCAGTTGCACGGTGGGAATTTAGATCCCAATACCTGCACGGTCAGCGGATGCTGGTTTGGGCGTTTCGATCTCTCTTGGGATCAGGGCAGTACGCCCGCCACCCGCCTGCGCGATTGGTTGGACCCACTAGGTACCCAGCCGCTCGTTCAGAACGGTTATCCACAACCCGCTCCCTCATCGCTGAGCATCAGCGGCATGGTGCGCACCCATTGGGGGGCTCCCATGCCCAATGTGGAGATACAGCTGAGTGGAGGCGCCAACGCCGTTGTGCGCACCAACGCCAACGGACAGTATCTGTTTGGCGGCTTGAATGCCGGGCTCAACTACACCGTGCGGCCCGTTCGCGATACCAATCCCGTCAATGGCTTGACGACCTTCGACCTGTCTATTGTCAACAAACACATTCTCAACATAGAGCCGATGGACTCGCCGTGGAAGATCATCGCGGCCGATGTCAACGGCAGCAATTCCGTCACTACCTTGGACTTGCTCGACGCCCGTAGGGTAATTCTTGCCCTGGTGGCGAATTTTCCCATCGTACCTTCGTGGCGCTTTTTTCCGGCAACGGCCACCTTTGCAGATCCTACTCGGCCCTTTGAAGGCGGCCTGCCGGCGGAGCAGCTGCAGTTTACCAACCTGCAGCAATCTGTTCAGGGCGCCGACTTCATCGGCGTCAAGGTAGGCGATGTGAATAACAATGCAAGTCCAGGCGGATAACTTGAAATTAACCCTGCTGGGTACCGGCACCTCTCAAGGCATCCCGGTGATTGGATGCGATTGCCCTGTATGTTCCTCCGATGACCCTCGCGATCACCGACTGCGCACCTCGGCCCTGCTCAGTTGGCAAAATATCAACATCCTAGTGGATGCAGGACCCGACCTGCGCCAACAGATGCTGCGGGCGCGGGTGCGCCATTTAGACGCTATCTTGCTGACCCACGAACACAACGACCACGTCATCGGCCTTGACGACGTACGCCCATTCAACTTTCGCTCCGGACGCCCCATAGCAGTCTATGCGCAGCCGCGCGTCGCAGAGGCCGTCCGCTCTCGATTCGCCTATGTGTTCGACTCGCCAGGGCCAGGTCTTCCGCGCATCGAGCTGAACACCATCGAGGCCGACTCTTTGTTGGAATTGGGCAATTTGCACATCCAACCCGTCGGCATTTGGCACGGCCACTTGCCTATCTTGGGCTTTCGCTTTGGCCCATTGACCTACCTGACCGATGTCAAGGCGATACCGCCCGATCAGCTGCAGAAGGTCAAGGGGACGCGCTACTTAGTCATCAGTGCTCTGCGCCGCAGGCCCCATCCGACGCATCTGACATTAGAGGAGGCGCTCGCTCTTGTCCACAAGATCGCTCCCGAACACGCCTGGCTTACCCACATCAGCCACGAACTCGGTCTGGCCCGCGAGGTGAGCGCTGAGCTCCCTAACGGCGTCTCGCTCGGATACGATGGATTAGAAATTACTTGTCCATGCGCTTAGTCCGACGCTGGTTTGTGGTGTTTTCGGCCCTTGCCTATCTGCTCGGACATCAAGTTTACGCGGCCCTCTGGTTGCGTCTTCGCGGTTTGCCTTCGGAAGTGCGGCAGCTATCGCTCCAGCAGCAGCGCCGATGCCGACACTACTTTCGAGGAGCGCTTTTCTTGGGCGCTTTTTTTGCTGCCCAACGCGGCTTTCCCTTACACCGCAGCGAAATGGATCGATTTGCCCATTTAGCTATCCTGTCGGCCTTGTTCGACGACAGTGCTGAGGCAGTCTCCCCTTATGCATTCTCTGCTGAGGCTGAACTAAGAGCAGGTGCTCTTGCGGCATCTCTCCGCGCTTTTGCTCAACAGGCGGATCCCTCTGGAGTGCTGTTTTTTTTCTGGAGCAAAATGCAAGAGCATTTGCCCAAAGCCGCCGTTGCTCTTTTTGAAGAGCACCTTTTCCAGCTGTTTCGAATGGAAACGAGTACTCGCCATTGGAGTGAACCCTTTGCTAAGCAGGCGCTTCAGAAGGGCGGACACGCCGTGCTGCTCTTTCGCCTCTTGTTAGATCCTTTGCCTACCGCTGCAGAGCGCTGCGCGGCAATAGCCCTGGGCAATTTGGTACAGGCCAGCGACGACATCTTTGACGTATGGCACGACGCCCAGCGAGGGCTGCGCACGCCGGCCCATGTCTGGCTACGCAATGGCCAATGGGAGCAACTCGCCGCCCACTTCGAAGAGTGTTGGGAGCGCTTGACAGCGGCGATGGCCGCCGTGGCTTCACCGCGCAAAGGTGCTGTCGCGCTCGCTGTCGCGGAGATGTTGGCGGTGTTGACGCGTTTTTGCCTCCAACACTATCGCCAGTTGGCCGAAAAGCGCGGAACTTTGCCCTGGAGCGAGCGGCAAGCCCTCGTGCTCGATATGGGGCGCTGGAGCGTTCGCTGGCGAGCCGTTGCCTTTGCCTTCCGAGATGGCTTCTTATCCCGATAATGCGTTATGTCACAGCCCTTTGAGGTAGAAGCGGCACTTCGCCGCCTTGTCCAAGAGAGCATCGCCGTTAAGCAGGCTTTACTTCAAGACCCAACCCTATTGAATGCGATCGCGCAGAGCGCGCTTCTGCTGTATCAGACCTACCGAAACGGCGGAAAAGTGCTGCTGTGTGGGAATGGGGGCAGCGCCGCCGACGCGCAACATATTGCCGCCGAGCTGTCGGGACGCTTTTACATCGACCGCCCTCCCCTGTACGCCGAGGCGCTTCACGTAAATACCTCGTACCTGACTGCTGTGGCCAACGACTACAGTTACGAGGAAGTCTTTGCCCGTATGGTAACAGCCGCCGGGCGTCCGGGCGATGTGCTGGTAGCCATTAGCACCTCGGGGAATTCGCCCTCTGTATTGAAAGCAGCGCAAAGCGCCTCGAAGCAGGGCATGGCCGTAGTCGGTTTGACCGGCGCTACGGGTGGACAGCTAGCCGAACGGTGTACGCTTTGCCTCCGCGTGCCCAGTACGGATACGCCGCGCATCCAGGAGTGCCATATCTTGATTGGGCATATCTGGTGCAACCTTTTGGAGAAATGGCTGTTCTCGGCCGACGCGGCGGAGTAGAAAAATGGTGCCCCTAGCGCGCTCTGCTGCCACAGCGACTCGTTGCTGTGGATGTTTGAGGCCACCCCTATCCTTCCTTGTAATTAGATTTGTGGGGTGCTCTTACACTTTCCTATGTTTCGGTTCGGTTCAAAGGGGGCTTATTGGGCATGCCTTGCGCTGTTTTTTGTAGCTGCCGTGCTCTATTATCCGAAGTGGAAGCAGTCGCATTCGGAAGCGACCCTCAGCTGGGATGTCTTTGGCTATTACGCCTACCTTCCCGCTTTCTTGATTTACAAAGACGCCAAGCAGCTGAGCTGGTGGCCAGAAATCGAACAAAAATATTGCCCCACACCGCCGGGATTTGCATATCAGCACTCCTCTGGCAATTGGGTGATGAAGTACTCGATGGGCCAAGCGCTTCAATTTTTGCCTTGGTTCTGGACGGCGCATATTTTGGCCAAGCCGCTCGGCTATGAAGCCGATGGATTTTCGCTGCCCTATCAGGCGGCGATTAGCTGGGGCAGCCTGTTGGTCGCTGCCTTAGGCTTATGGTTCTTGCGCAAGTCGCTGCTGGTATTTTTCGCCGACAGGATAGTTGCCTTAGTGCTGTTGTGTTTAGTACTGGGCTCCAACTATTTAGAGTACGCGAGTATTACCGGAGCCATGACCCACAATTGGCTGTTTGCGCTGTGTGCCCTCCTGATTTACTGCACTATCCGGTTTTATGAGGTTCCACGTTATCCGCTAGCTGCCGTCATCGGTCTCTGTGTGGGCTGGGCTACGCTCACCCGCCCCACCGAGATCTTGATAGCGCTAATTCCCCTCTTGTGGGGCCTCTACTCGAAGGAAAGTTTTAGACAACGGCTCAAGCTCTGGAGGCAGCATTGGCCAAAAGCACTGCTGGCAGTGGGGATGGCTGTGAGCTTAATCTGTGTACAACTGGTTTATTGGAAATACGCTACCGGAGAATGGGTGGTGTACAGCTATCAAGATCAAGGCTTCACTTGGTTTCCACCACATATCGGAAACGTACTTTGGAGCGCACGCGCTGGCTGGCTCGTGTACTCACCTATGATGGCGTTTGCCGTCGCGGGGCTGTTCTTGTTGCGCCGGAGACTTCCGAAAATTTTTCCGACGATCTCGGTGGTTTGTTTGCTCATTCTCTATGTTACCTCCGCTTGGGACATCTGGTGGTACGGCGGAAGTCTCGGACAGCGCGCGCTGGTGCAGTCGTACCCCCTGTGGGCGTTTGGGATGGCAAGCTTCTGGGATTGGGCAGTGCGCCATCGAGGTAGGAGCTGGCTTTTCGGTGCCCTTGCCGCGGTCTTTTGCTACTTGAACCTCTGGTGGACCCATCAGGCGCACCGAGGCGGTCTGTTTGTGCCTGAACAGATGACCCAAGCATATGTGTGCAGAATAATAGGTCGCTTCAAGAAAGACACCGACGACCTCAAACTGTTGGACACTCCGGAAGATTACCGCGGAAAAGCGCGGAGAAATCCGCAACTGCTATTTTCCGAAGACTTTGACGCCGACACCACGCGCGCCACTACCGCAGACCATCCGATATTAGGGAATCGGTCTTTGGTGCTCGATACCATACGGCAATTTTCTCCAGAATTTCCCATCCCTCTCTACTACGGACAGCGCGGCTGGCTGCGCTGCTCTTGCCTTTTTCGGTGCGCTACGCGAGAAAACGAATGGTGGCGCATGACTCAATTCGTGATCCGCTTTAAGAGGGGCGACCAAATCGTCAAAGAAAGAATGATCCGCCTGCAGCGCCACGTAGAGGGCGGCGAAACGCGATACGTGTGCTTCGATACCCAAATTCCCACGGAGCGCTTCGATAGCGCTACACTGTTGTTTTGGAATGCCGGCAGTGCTTATCCGGTGTAGATCGATGCGGTAAAGGCAGAGCTCTTCGAGGAGTAGGCGTCTAAAGTGAAGGCATTGCGGCAAGATGGAAGCGCTGCTCCAAGAGCATATTGCCTTAGAGCAGCGCCAAAACTTCACAGCATTTACTGCTTCACAAATCGCTCCACAGCTAGTATGTGCCCATCTAACACCACTTGCAAAAAATAGAGGCTCCCGGGCAGTTCTGCGGCTTGTACTAGGTGGAATGCGTTGCCCGGCTCAGCGTTTTGGGTGAGCAGGATGCGCCCCATCGGATCAGTGACACGGATGCTCATGCTCTGAACGGCAGGGTTAGGCAGTTGGAGGGTGAAGTAGCCGGGATTAGGATTGGGATACAAACGCACATCGTAACCTTTTTTTAGGACCTTAACCAACGTAAACAACTTTCCTTCAAAGCAGAAATAATCCACTTCCACCACCGATCGGGTATCCGCTCCGCCTTGCGCATCACCCAGGGCATTGGTCACATAGATTACGGGCTGCACTTCGACCCCCTGCATGGGATTGCCGCAGGAGTCCAGCGGTACGTAGTCGTTCAGGTCGAAAGGTATCTGAATATCCATCCAATCAGAGGAATCGAAGGTGGACAAGGGGATGGGCACAGAAACCCGGTTGTCAACGAGTACCCAATTCGGGCAAAAATCTACCACCATAATGTCGCAGGGCCGTGCCCGGGCTTCAGATTCGGCCCTTGCCCGGATGGTCATCATCCCTGTGTCCCTTTCCATGCAAATGGAATCTTTGGCCATGAGCGCATCCGTAGCCTCGTAGTTGCCGGACAGGGAAATCGTCCATGTGTCAAGGCTGCCCGCCGAACCTTCCACCACCCTGGGTTGCCCGGTAGCTACTGACCAGCCAGTGGAGGCGCCACTTACACCCAACACTCCGGAAACAGCGCCCTGACTGAAACCTGGATTTGCCAAAACGGGATTGGTGCAGAGAATGGGAATACACGCAATGTTGAAGGTCCTGGAAATCGAGTCGCTTGCACACACGGTGCCGTCTATGCGTTTTCTCATTGCTACCATGATAATGGTGAAGAATCCCGAACCATTGAATTGGTGGCAGAAGGGTTGGCTGCCGGTTGTCATAGCCAGGGGCGGGTTGTTCAGATTTCCAATGTACCAGGACACCATGTCGCAGTCGTTCAGCGCCACCGGCACGAAACAAGCCTTGCAGTTCACCCCTGAACTGACGGAGGAAAAACCTTTTTTCACGGCATTGCTGAAGTTTGTCGGATCGCAGGGGCAAGGGTCGGGGCAGTCCACCGTGAATCGGACGATGCAGGTGCAAGTGTCTGAACCGCAGTAGGCGGTGAGCTGCAATTCATAATGGCCGGGCGTGCCATACCAGGCAGGCAGGATGTTAATGCCGAAATAGGGATTGGCCGGGGTGCTGCCGCTCATGACAGAAGTGCTGGGCAAGCGTATCAAATTCCAGAAAACCGTCGTCTTTGGCGGGCAGTTGGTGCCTGCACATTGAAACTTGCCGGTGAACTGGATGCTTTTGCCAGGCTTCGGACAGGGTATCAACACGGTGGTCGTGTCGCAAAAGACGGGTTTGCCTGGCAGGGTCTCGCCCGGGCGCATAAACATATGGCTGAAGTGGCCGCAGAAACAGGAATCACAATCCACTACGATGGTGTCGCAAACCAATTTCTCAAAGCAAAACAACCCATTTGTATCCACTTCGATAGCAAGGTAGCATATACTGTAAGTACCACTGCCTGCGTAGGTATGCATCACCATGCCGCCGCTGGGCGGGCCGGGGTCTTGATGCCCGTCGCCCCAATCCACCCATTGGATGAAATCGCAGGCGGGCAAGTTGCCCACGTTCAATGTTGCCTTGCAGGAGTCATTGTCCACCGTGAGGGTGACGTTGTTCTCCAGGCGCTCGCAGAAAGCATCGAGGGTGGTGCAGCAGGAGTCGGGGCATTCTTCCTGAATCCAGGTCACCTTGCAAACGCAGGTGTCCTGTTCCGGTGGACAAAAAGACTTTTTGCAAATCGTCGTCAAGGTCAGGCAATACGTACCTGGGGCATCCACCCAATCAGCCGGGAATAGGAATTGGGTGAAATTGGTGGTAGTACCGCCCCCCAAAACGGTATCTGGCCCTACCAACTCCCAGAGGACTTCCGTTTCATCGCACGGCTCGCCTGTTGTAACGTCCACACAGCCCATGAACCCACCGACGGACACATCCTTGGCCGGGCATGACAGCGATAGGATGGGGCCGACATGGAGATGGCAGAAAACCGGGTAATCCTGCCCACCGAACGATAGCGTGAGGCTGGGCTGGCAGATGCAGGTGTCGCATTCTACTTTGACGACAAAATCACAGAGGCAGGTATCCATTCCACAAATGGCTTTCAGCGTCAGTTGGTAGCAGCCCGACTCGTTGAAAGCAGAAGCCGGTATCGTAATGCCAAACCCCGGCGTGGCGATCATGGAACCGCTACTCATCGAACCGCTGGGTGAGGTTAGCATCCAGTACATTTGTGTGGTGTCGGGGCAAGTACCGGCACATTGGAAATCCCCCTTCAGTTCCCAGGGATTGAGTCCGTCGCACTTGGCAAACAGCGTATCACCACATGCGGCGGGAAGATTGGGAGTGCCTGGATCGGGACTAAAACTCATGTTGGAATAAGTGCCGCATACGCAGGGTGGTATGGGAATGCATTCCTGGAAACTGATACAATCCAGGGCGAAGTCGTTGCCATAGACGTTTATGCTATTCAGGTCAAGTATCTCCAGCGTATAGGTATTGCTTGCTGCGTTAGGGGGAGCAGTCCAGTTCAGGCAAATAAATTCCCATTGATCCGGAACTTCCTTAAGAACCATGTTCGCTGCTGCAACTATAGATGAATTATTTTCTACAATCTGGATTTGTATGTTGGGATCGTAGGTATTATTGGTTGGGAAAGCTAAATTATTTGCCCACACAGAGAAGGAATACTTACTGCCTGGTGTGATGGTTACCGGCTGACGCCATGCAATGAAATCCTGGGGAGGAGCATTAACGGAAACGTGACAACCATTGAATACCAGGAAATAATCGTTCACTGGGTCACCCGATTTAGCGAGGCAACTCCAACCAGACAAAGGGTTTGCCACCAAGTAATTGGTATTTACCCTTAAGTATTTACAACCTTGGCCCCAATTCGTTGGTGAGGAGGTAATTAAGAGTGAATAATCCGGGCCTATATTCAGGGGCGATGGAGTGGAGAAATCGCCATTCTGTACCAGCTCTATTCCTGATTTCATCATCCCCATCGGGCAGCAGTCCGCCTGGCTCGTCGGTGCGGGGCAGGGTAAGAGCAAGGATTTGGTACAGTCGGTACCGCCGGCGCTGATTTCTGAAATTACCTTTAGCTGGACGGTGTCAGTTCCATTGAGTTCAAATCCAAACCGCAGGAAGGCTGTACACCCAAGAACAGAAGAACACCACACACCCGACGCACCTGGAAACACCCGAACCAACTGGCTGTCTAAGATTTCCAGGATAAAATCGCCGCTCAACAGGACAGCCTCAGCTATTGAGCCTGTTTCCAATTTAAAATCTATGTAGTCCGCACAAAATTCGTAACCTGTGGAAAGCTGAACCACATAAGCACAGGTGGCAGAAGGATCGGGCACAGGCTGGGCGTGCAATGAAATGGACTCGCAAGAACAGGTCGGGCACAGCCCAAAGTCCCGTACCACCTGTTGCGAATCAGTCAGGTCCAGCAGATACTCTCCGCTTGCCGGCACATTTGGCGACCAGCCCAGTGGCTGCACGACCCGACACCAGTAGATTCCCAGGGGAAAGTCGTATAGTCGGTATTGCCCGGACGAATCGCTCAGCACTTCCTGGACCAGGTTGCCGCTGAGGTCCCAAAGTTGTACCCTTATTCCAGGCAAGGTCTGCTGAAGGCTGTAAGGCAGACCACTGCATTCTCTGTAAACAGTACCGATTACTTCTGCATACAAATCCGGGCTGCAAGTCACCCCCTGCTGCCAATTTAGCGAAGAGGACTCGATGATGTTGACCGGGTTGGGTGCGGGGATAGGCTCTGCGATGTAAGTCTGCGGGCCATTGGGCACCGGGTCGGTAAACAACAAGGTGGCGGTTGTCATGGTCACCTCGCAGGCATTGCTCATGGCCAGATTGCTCACGGAGAGATTGGCGTCCGTCAGACCGAAACCCGTCGGCAGCACCCTGGCGTCGGTAAAAGCCAATTGGTTGGGCGGCAGGTACCAGGCCGAACCGCCGGTCTGGCTGCTGCCGGCGTGGAGGTATTTCACCCAAGAGACCGAAGGTCCGTTGATGGGGTCATCCACCAATAAGATAATCACGGTGCGCTGTTGGCCGCCAAAATTGCCGACGCCGGTGACGTATAAATCGCCGGGTGAGCCTTCCCAAACCTGGCTGATAAAAGTCAATTCCATGATTCTGACCTCCCACAGCAGTAGCAGCCCGGCATCGAATTTTTGCAGATAGCCTTGTCCCGTTGGAAAATTGGTAGCAGCAGCATAAAACCCACCCGATGAATTTGCCTCCACGTCCCGATAGACCCGGTTGTCTATGGTGACGGCGGTGGTCGTCATGTCGCCGTTGTTGTCCGTGCTGTAAATCAAGCCTCTGGTATCGTTGCCGGCCATGAGCAGACCTCCACTGGGAATGGCCACCAGGTCACGGACAAACTCATCGTCGTTGGAACTGATGTAGGTTTTTTTCCAGTTCAAAGTGCCTGTTGCCGTGAAATTCCAGAGTGCTACATTGTCGAAAGGGCCAGATGGTTCCAATTCACCTGCCAGCACGTAATAAGCCCCCGCCTGGGCCACCACCCGGTTGAAAAAATCCCTTCCAGGGTGGTCGTAGGATTTCAGCCAGGCGAAAGCGCCTGCCTGCGTCACCCTGCCAATGATGCTTTTTGCGCTGGCGTCAAAAGGCAGGGAGTGGCCGACCACCATCAGCTCACCTCCCGGCAGCAACACAGCATCCGTCCAATTGGAGGGCGTGGCCATGCTCAAAGTCCATTGGTGGTTGCCGTTGGCGTCGAGGCGGGTGACGGTGGCACGGTTCAGGGCGCCGACACTCGATTCGTCACCACCTAACATGTAGTAGCCTGTACTGTTTGGCACTACTTTAGTAAAATGGTTGTTCAATCCGGTGCCGTAGAAATGCTGAAATTGACTCCAAACAGGTGCTGGAGTGAAGAGACAATAAGCGCACAACAGTGCCGCCTGAGCAGCTTTTTTGCAGAAAAAGGGCTTTATCATATGAATTTCATTTTATTTTGATGAGTTGGACAGGCCTTAGTTTTACCAGACGCCATGACCGCGTCGGTGTCGGCTCGTAGAGAGTACTCCACCTATCTGCAATGCCACCTAAGCAAACACTGACGGAAGAGATCGGTATGCAGGTAAGCGCAGGGGAGGAGTGGGCATCGCTATTGTGTAGCGTTCGGATCAAAGCTCGGCTCATCGGGTGTCTGCGAATAGCTCAAGAGCGCTGTTCCAATAAGATGCCCGTCGCAGACAGCAGAGAAAGGGAGAAGAAGGACAGGGCGAACAATCTGGAGGACATTTTCATTTCATAGAATCTTATTTTCACAGAACAGAACTTCGTCCTGCAAAAAGATTGTTATCTTGATAAGCGATAGGTTACCGTTTTTTTTTGAGATTTTTTTAAAAATATTTTCTTTGCTCTATGGTAACCACTTGCCCCTTTTTTGAATATGTAGTATATATCATCCATGGCCGAATCTGAAGTTTTGTC
Source organism: Lewinellaceae bacterium (assembly GCA_037445225.1). Lineage (GTDB taxonomy): Bacteria > Bacteroidota > Bacteroidia > Chitinophagales > Saprospiraceae > M3007. Next base: position 259,925 of record JBBIKW010000002.1, read on the forward strand.
TGCTATACCCAGTGCGCTTGATCTTTCTCAGCGAGAGGCAGTGCTGCGCGCTTTATTCGACAACGAGCAGCTTCGACAATGGTGTATCGCTTATGTGCGCAAGCATGGTGGCAACCGACAAGATGGAGAGGATGTGTTTCAGGAAGCGATTATCGTGTTCGACCGCAAGCTGCGGCTGGGCGACTATCGGGGAGAGGGTTCCTTGGAGGCCTTCTTCACGGGCATCGTGCGGTGGCAGTGGTTCAACGAGCAGCGAAAGCTCGGCCGAAGCGGCATTCAGTATTGGGAGGTGCCTCCAGAGCCGCTGCCTACTCAAGATGCTGAGTTGGCATCCTTACTCGACGAGCGACTCGACTGCTTGGAAAAGGTGTTGAAGCTGCTGAATGATAAATGTCGTAATCTTTTGAAAATGTTCCAGTTAGACTTATCTATGGAGGAAATTGCCCGTCGCGCGGGTTATGCCAACAGCAGCGTAGCCAAAAAGGAAGTGTCTATTTGCCGGAAACGGCTGAAGGCATTGGTGGAAAAGAAATGGAACTGGTTTTACCCCTAAGTTTACAAGATATCCGTGAGAGTGGTGTTGCCTGACGAACAAATTCGAGCATTTCTAAAAGGGCAGGGTAGCCCGGAAGAACGGGCTGCTATTGCTGAACAGCTGGCTGCCGATGCGCAGTTAGCTCGGCGGGCGGCCCAGCTACGCGTCGAGATAGCCGTGTCTGAGCTGCTTATAGCTGAAGACACCCGCAAGCTGCTGCAGCGGTGGCGCGCTCAGAAGCGGCAAAGTACAGCTCCTAACATGCGGTTCCTCCTCGTAGCTGCGGCACTGGCTAGCCTGATAGGGATGGCCGGCATTATTTGGTATTTAGCTATCCGTACCGACCCAGCACCGTTGCCGCCTGCCGAGCTGAACGACCGGTCGGTTTTGCCGCAGGCATCCGAACCTCCGAAAAGGCAGGTCGCTCCAAGCCCGATGGCCTCTTCTCGTCCGGCCGAGTACTACCGACGTCGTGCAGCGCGACTGCTACCCGATCCGCCGCTCCCCACCTTCCGAAACACCCTTACTGCGGTGCCGGATGACCCGGTGGTGCGGGCACAACAGGCCTATACCGAAGGCCATTATGGAGAAGCGCTTGCCCTGCTCGAGCGGGCCGACAGTAGTCGCAGCCAAACCGCGGCATTCTGGGCAGCACACGCCCTGTTTCGCTTAGGACGCTACGGCGAAGCCGCCGAGCGGTTTTCCAATCTTATCGCGCAGCGCAGTCGCCAGTACCGTTACGCCGCCGAATGGGGATTGCTGCTGTGCCGCTACGCCGAACTGCCAAAGCAAGCCTTGGCCTTTCAGCAACAGCTTCGGGCTATCCTCGCTCAGCCTGACCATCCGTACTTTGATGTAGCGCAAGAGTTAGCTCAGGACAAGTGATGAACCATGCCTACTACGCGCGCAACATGGAGACTTTTGGGCCTGTCGTTCCTCATGGGAATGGGTCGGGTTGTAGCGCAGGAGCCCAACCAGTGGGCCGATACACTCGAAGCAGCCCGGTATATTGATTTAGCTCGATAGTACCACCGCGAGCATTGGTACGATGCCGAGAAGGCCATGGCTAATAAAGCGGTGGCTATATATGCCCGTGTGTACGGCCCTGACCATCCAAAGACCGCTCATGCTCGTCTGTTCGTAGCGCGCGCTTACCGCGACTTGAACGAGGAACATGCAGCCCTCGACCTGTTCTGCCAATCGCTGCGCGTTTTTGAACAGGGGGGCGACACCTACTGGCAGGCCATTTGCCACTACCATATTGGCCTGTGTTTGCGCAAGCTGTATCGCTTTCAAGCCGTATACGAGCATTTTGAGGCAGCTCTTGCCTTACTCAGATCCGACAGCGCGCGCTACGCCGCCCGCATAGCCGATATTTATCTCGGCACGGGGTCTGCTTTAAACACAGAGAAGCGGTTTACTGCGGCGCTTGCTCCTTTAACGAAGGCGTTGGCCACGTACGTCGAATGCCGCGATAGCCTTAACCTCGGATATTGCGGTTACCATCTCGGCAACGCGTGGTTTGGCTTGCGCGACTTTGCCCGCGCTCAAGAGCACTACCTATTTGCCCTGGCGCATCTAAAAGACCGACTTAAGCCGGGCGACTCCTATTTCGCCGACCTGTTCGTCAAGATTGGATTATGTTGCCAAAGAACAGGGGCTTCAGAAATAGGGTTGCGCTACCTCCTCGAAGCAAAGGAAATCTATGCCCGAGAAGGAACCGAGACGCTGGACTACATCCAGTTTTTACAGGACCTTGGGCAATTTTACCTAAATGAGCAGCAGCCCGAGGCAGCTATTGAACACCTCGAAACGTGTTTGTCGCTTAAGGAGAAGCGCTACGGGAAACGCGATTTTCACCTACTCGCTACCCTTCAGGTCTTGGGCGAGGCATGCTTACAGGCGTACCAGTACGAGCGGGCCGAGGCACATTACCGCCATATGCTCTTCATTATAGCTACACCTTCGGCCGACTACCGGGTGTTTTTACTCCGTATCCACAGCAAATTGGCCGAGCTGCGACTGGCTCAGGGCGATATGGAAGGATGTCTGCAGCATGCCGACTCAGCTTTTTCCGCCGTCGGCTTCTCCCTGCAAACGCCGCGCGAGGTGCTGCCGCGCGACTATTTCCGCGAGCTGTGCCTGCTCTATTCCCGAGCCCTATACCAAACGAATAGGAAAGAGGGGTACTCCGTTGCTGCGTTGGAAATGGCCGAAAAGTACGCGGCTCTGGCGGCTGAAACACTCTACCGCGAGGTGGCGGAGGTTACCGTCAACAGCTCGCGCGAAATCTTGTACGACCGCGATCACTTGGTGTTAGAGCATTGGCTCGATACGCGTATGGCCCTCTTTGTGGCTACCGGCGACCCGCAACATGCGGAAGCCGCCTTTGAAATTGCAGGCAAAAGCAAGGCATTTTTGTTGGCCGAAGCCATTCGCCAAAACGGCGCCCTGCACTTTGCCGGCGTGCCAGATAGCTTGATCGAGGCCGAACAGGGCCTTCGCGAGCGCATCTTGGCTGCGGAAAAACATTTAGACGCGTCTGGCTTTCGGGCCAATGCCTATGCGAATCCAAAGTTATTGGCCATTAGTTCCTTTATAACCGATTGGCGCAATGACTATGATGCGCTTCTGCGCCGTATCGAGCGCGAGTACCCCGACTACTTCCAGCTGTCTCGGTCAGCGCAGGGGAGCTCCAGTATTGCGATACGCAAAGCCTTGGCTCCCCGACAGGCCCTCCTGTTGTATAGCCACACTGCTACGACCTTGTATGCCTTTGTGCGCACTGCCGATACCCTTTACGCTCGGGTATTGCCTACTACTCCTGACCTGTTCTCGCTGCAAGAACAATACCTGCGCGCGTTGACCGCCTATCACACTCACTCCGCTCCGGACGATGCGCTATACGATGCGGCGTTAGAGACCTATCTCTTTACAGCGCAAGCACTGTATCGCCAACTGTTGGCTCCCATTGCACCGTTGTTGCCCGAACGCGTGCTCATCATCCCCGACGGCAGATGGTGGCGTCTGCCGTTTGGTGCATTGCTTACGAACAAACCGGCAGACCCCGATAATTGGCGCACTTACCCCTTTTGGCTTTTGGAAAAAAGCATCAGCTACTGCTTGTCGCCGACCCTGCTAACGGAAGACAGCCCAGCCACTCGGCGCTGGGCCACCAAATCTTGGTTGGGCATCGCGCCCTTTGCTGAGCCGCCTGCTACTAATGGCTTGCCCGACAACTTCGGCTATTTGCCCTTTTCTGCTCAAGAAGTGCGCGCTGCGGCGAGCTTAATGCAAGGCGAGGAGTGGATAGGAGAGGAGGCTACTTTAGATCGCTTTCTTACTACAGCCGCCCATTACCGGGTGCTGCATCTGGCAACGCACAGCCGAGCCGACAACCGCCAAGGCAACCATTCGTTTATCGCCGTGAGTCGGCACGGGCCGCTCCTCGGGGTAAAGGATTTGTTCGCTATGTCGTTAAGTGCCGACCTGGTCGTATTGTCGGCTTGCGAAGCAGGAGATGGGCAGCTGCTCCGCGGCGAAGGGATTATCGGGCTGGTGCGAGGTTTCTGGTACGCTGGTGCGCGCAGTGTCGTTGCCTCTCAGTGGGTAGCACACGACCGAAGCAGCGCATACCTGATGGCCGATTTTTACCGCCAATTTCGGCAGGGCGTTTCTGTGGACGACGCATTGCGCGCAGCTCAGATCGCCCTAATGCGCCAGTACCCTTTGTATGCTCACCCGTTCTTTTGGGCAGGGTATCGAGCATATGGGAATATGGCGTTCAAAAACGGGCACTAAGGGCGCGGCATTTGCGCAGCGGAAGAGAGGGAGTGCGTCCCCGAAATAGCTGTGATGCCTTCGCTTGGCCAGTCGTTAATACTACTGGTCTCTCACAGGCATAGCGCTCTATTGAACGGTTGTGACGTTAAGTTTTATTGAAGTATAACCTACAGATCTCACACCTTCGTGTTCCCTGCCTATTTTTACTTTGGCTTTTCTCCACCAGCAACATCTATGAGAAGCATTTTTACCCTACTTTTAGCGATGATTAATCTCGCCTTGTCGGCGCAGATCTTTTACTTACAGCCCTTTGCCAACAGTTCTTTTCCTGCCGGATGGTCGGCCAGCGACGGTCGCATTTTGATTTCCAGTGAGACGCCCAGCAACGGTTACAATCCGCCGCCGGCGTCGGGTGGATTTAATGTGCGCATGAACGACTGCGTGCCGCTGAGCCAGACGGTCTCGCTCACTGTGAGCGGTGTCATCAGTACGGTAGGGCGCACAGGGATACGCGTGGGCTTTGGGCGGCGCCGGTCGAATGCCTATACCAACAGCGTTGCCTTAGAATGGAGCAGCGATGGTGTTAATTGGAATCTGGTCTCGTCGGATGTAGCGGCGGGTTCCTCTACCGCGTGGGATGCGGTCTTTTACGACCTACCCGCTGCAGCTGAAAACGTCGCCAATTTGCGCTTTCGGTTTTCCTATGTCACCCAGGCCAATGAAGGTTGCGCCGCCGCCCGTAATTTTCGCATCGACGATTTTGCCGTAGGCGAAAACTTTTCTTTGCCGATTGAGCTGCTGCGCTTCGAGGCATTGAGTCAGCAACAGCAAGTGGAACTGCGCTGGGAGACGCTTTCGGAGCACAACAGCGCCTGGTTTGAAGTAGAGCGCGGCGAGGATGGCGCAGTGTTTCAAACTATCGGTCGCGTAGCCGCGGCGGGATATTCAGAGGGGCGGCGTCAGTACACCTTTACAGACGAAGCACCTATCCCTGGAGATAATTTTTACCGCCTGCAGCTGATAGATGCAGATGGCTCAGCTGCTTACAGCATCGTCCGGCATGTCTACGTATTTGAACAAGGCGGCATTGGCCTCTTCCCCTCGCCGGCTGCCGAAGAGGTACATGTGCGCTTAGCTGCTCTCGAGCAGCATCGACCGTCGACAGTTTTTTGGGAGATACGCGACCTGTTAGGGCGCACGTGCCTGCAGGGCGCCACTTCAGCAGTGGAAGGATGGACAATTCCGGTGAGTACTTTGCCGCTGGGCTCCTATGTGATCCTCTGTACAGCCGACGAGCGGCATTGGTGGCGCGCTTTTTTTGCAAAGAGGTAGAGCCCTTATCCGAAGGGTAGGGGTCAAAGTAGACCTAAGAACGGCTCTTCCAGGATAGCCTTGAGCTGCTGGAGAAAGCGAGCCGCATCGGCCCCGTTGATGACGCGATGGTCCCATCCAAGTGTGATGGGCATAAGGAGGCGCGGCTCGAAAGTCGCACCGTTCCAGACGGCTTCGTGGCGAGCGGCTGTCACGCTGAGGATGGCCACTTCGGGCCAATTGACGATAGAGTGCATGTTCACGCCGCCGATGCCGCCGATATTAGATATGCTGAAGGTGCCGCCTTGAAGATCTTCGGGTTTGTTTTTGCCCTCTCGGGTTCGAGCACTCAGCTCGGTCAGCTCTACGGCGATTTCGGTGAGGGTTTTTCGGTCGGCATCTTTTATAACCGGCACGAGCAAGCCGCGCGGCGTGTCGACGGCTACGCCGATGTTGTAGTATTTTTTTAGGATGATTTCGCGTTTTTGCGCGTCGTAGCTGGCGTTGAACTGCGGTATCTTTCGCAAGAGGGTAGCCACGACTTTTACCAGGAGGGCGGTAGTGGTCAGGTTTCCTCCAGCCGCCTTAACCTGGTCTTTGTATTGTTGGCGCAGTTGTTCCAGCCGCGTGACGTCCGCCTTTTCGGCGATCCACGCGTGCGGTATAGTGCTAAAAGCATATACCATGTTGTCGGCGGTGATGACGCCGATGCGGCTTTGCGCTTGGCGCTCTACAGGGCCAAATTTGCTGAAGTCGGGCAACGGGCGATGCGCTGCTGCGCCGACGACGGAGACCGCTCCGCCAGCGGTATCCATCTTGCGCTTGACGTAGGCTAAGACGTCCTTGTACGAAATGCGATCGCCCTCGGTGATAGAGGCTATCGCGCTGAGTTCAATGCCCAACTCTTTAGCGCGCTTGCGCGCTAAGGGACTAGCTCGCAGCGGCCCTTTGGCCGATGGAGTTGGCGCCGTCTCCTTGCTCTCGGGCGCTGCAGAGGAGAGGGGCTCGGAAGATTTTTCTGCTTTTTCTCCCTCCGGGTGCTCTGTTTCGGCAGGTGCCGGCACCTTCTGGGGTGGCGGTGTTTGCTCTGCCGCACCGTTGCTCTCTTTTATGCGAAGGATAGGGGTGCCCTCGGTGACGTCGTCGCCGACTTTGACTAGGACTTCTTCGACGATTCCGTCTACATCAACGGGCATTTCAGCGTCTACTTTGTCGGTGCCGACAACTACTACGACTTGCTCTTTGACAACGGACTCTCCAGGCTTAACGCGGATCTCCGTTATTTTGCCGACAACGCCGTCTCCTAGGGAGGGTAGCTTGTATTCGTATGCCATGGTGCGCCTGTTCGAAAAGTAATGCAGGGCGCAAATATGCGGCATAGCTCGAGAGTTTTGAGCGCAGCAGGGCGGTTTTCTCTCGGTAAAAGTGCCTCAATGGTGTGATATTTGCACAGATGAGGCGTATGCGAGTGGATAAGGTAATCAAGGGGCTGTTGCTCCTAGGATGTGCGTTGGGCGCGTTGGGGCTGTTAGCGCCTTTGTGTCGGTGCTCGTCCTCAGCGGAGCGGAAGGAGCCAGCGGCGCTAAGTCAGAAGATGGAACCGTTCGACCACTTTTCCTTTCAGCGCTCGTATCCCGATCCGACGTTCGATGCTGACGGGTGGCGCCGCAACGTGGTTGCCCTGCGAACGGCCTTTGAGCGATCGCGGCCGCGCACCTGGAGGGCGGAAAACAGTGCACTTCCCGACTGGACGCTACAAGGTCCTGGAAACGTCGCTGGGCGCGTAAACACCTTGGCCATCCATCCGCAAAATGAGGATATTGTTTTGGCCGGCTTTTCTGCAGGCGGGATTTTTAAGACGACGGACGGCGGCCTAACTTGGCGCCCTGTTGCCGACGACCACCCCGAGTTAGCCATTGGGCATATCGTCTACCATCCGCACAACCCAAATATCGTCTATGCAGGCACGGGCGATCCCAACATTCCGGCATATGTCTTCAATGGCCACGGTATTTACCGCAGCCTTGATGGCGGTGAGACCTGGCATTACTTAGGGCTGGGCGACGAGGGTATTGTATCTAAAATTCAGATAAATCCGCTGCATCCCAATATCATGTACGCGGCAGTGATGGGCAATCCCTACGTGCGCACCGACAAGCGCGGCGTATATAAGAGCACGGATGGAGGGCTGACTTGGACGAGAGTCCTCTTTGTCAGCAACCAGGCCGGTGCCAGTGACTTAGTCATCAACCCCCAACAGCCCGATATTCTGTATGCGTCTTTTTGGGATCGCATCCGCAGCAATCAGGAGTCGATTATCGACGGCCTTCATGCCCGGGTGTACAAGACGACCGACGGAGGGCAAACATGGACACAGCTGACGGGCGGGCTGCCCACTGGCCGCAATGGGCGCACCGGCTTGGCTATGTCGGAACAAAACCCGAACAAGCTCTACGTGGTCTACATCGACACGCTCGCAACGACTGGCAGTCTCTACAAAACTACGGACGGCGGTCTAAGTTGGACACCCATCGACGTGTCGGCTATCGAGACAGCAGCGGGTGATTTTGGCTGGTATTTTGGGAAAATTCGCCTCCATCCGCAGAACGACGAGGAAGTGTATTTTTTGGGCATCATAGCGTGGCGCAAGCCCGCCAACTCTACGCAGTGGTTAATCGCCTCCGGGACGCATGCGGATATTCACGACCTGAAGTTTACACCCTCCGGTAGGCGTTATATTGCCTGCGACGGAGGAGTATATCGGCTCGACCCAGGCCAATCCCAGTGGAGAAAGAGCCTCAATCTACCCACCACGCAGTTTTATCGCACTTCATACAACCCACACCAGCCCCATCTCTATTACGGAGGTGCCCAAGACAACGGCATCCAGCGCGGCAATGGCCAAAGTTACAACAGCTGGCAGTCGGTCTTTCCGGCCGACGGTTTTCGTTGCGCCTTTCACGCCTTAGACTCGCTGACGTTTTGGGTAGAAACCCAAAACGGCGAAATTCATAAGACAACAGACGGAGGGCAGACGTGGCAACACACTCCGCCCTGTTTGGGCACTCCCGACCGCTGCAATTGGGACATGCCCTACTTTCGAAGTCGCCACTCGGTAGAGCGCCTCTATGCGGGCACCTATCGCGTTTACTTTTCAGAAGGCGGTACGGGTTGGGGCGTTATATCGGGCGACTTGACGCGCGGCGTTATCTATGGGCCGCGCTTTCACACGATCTCCTGCTTAGACGAGTCGCCTCTGCTGGCGGAAAAACTATTAGCCGGCACCTCTGATGGATTGGTGTGGCGTCGAACGCCTTCCGGCACCTGGATGAACATCAGCGCAGGGCTTCCCCATCGCTATGTTACCTCGGTCGTCGGCTCTCCTTCAGTGGCGCATCGCATCTTTGTGACGCACTCAGGCTTTCGGGACAATGAGCGCATTCCACACGTGCATCGCTCCGACGACGATGGAGCTACCTGGGTGGACATTAGCGGCGACCTCCCGAATTTGCCGGTCAACGACATCCTCGTACTGCCTAACCACGCTGACAGCATCCTCTTTGTAGCTACCGACGCTGGTGTGTACTACACCAAGAACGGCGGCGCTTCGTGGCAGCGTCTGGGAGCAGCTTTGCCCTTCGTGCCTGTCTTTGACTTAGAACTCAACCCAGTACGCCAACAACTCCTCGCCGCATCGTACGCGCGAGGATTATGGACCTTTCCCCTCGACTCGCTCCACCTGTTGCCTAGCTCGCCCGCTTTTGCTGTGCAGGGAAGGATATACAGCGAAACAAACCAGGGCATTGCTGGAGTTGCGCTTTGTTCGGACCCCCTCTTTACTACCGACGCAACGGGCCAGTATCGAATACCGATGGGCGCCGCCTGCTTGGGCGAAACGCTCCGTCCCTGGCGATCAGACGACCCGCTCAATGGCCTCACCACGCTCGACCTGCTGCTCATCAATCGGCACATTCTCGGCATAGAGCTGCTACCTTCTCCATACCGCATCATCGCCGCCGACGCCAACGGTTCTAAGTCGGTGACCACCTTCGACATTGTGACCTTGCGCCGCCTTATCCTGGGTATCGACACGACGCTCTTAAACAGTCCACTATGGCGATTTGTGCCGGCAAATTTTGTATTTCCGCAACCGAACAATCCCTTTGCGACGCCATTTCCAGAAGGAGTGAGCGTGGCGCCGGGCGCGCAGCCCCAGGCCATCGATTTTGTCGGCATTCGCGTAGGTGATGTCAATGGATCTGCCGCGCTTAATCTCCAGGACAAACCTGCCGTCTCCTTGCGAACTCCTTGGCCATTGTACCTCGAAAACCGCGTTTTTCAGGCGGGGGAAGTCTTTCGCGCTATTTTCTCAGCACCTTGGGAAGCTACTACTGCCGCTCAGTGGACCTTGCTGTTCGACCCGCTGCAAGTGGACGTATTAGAAGTGGAGCCGTTAGCCGAAGGACTTACCTCCCATCACTTTGCCCTTCGCCCTTGCGGTCGTTCTTGCTTGACGGCTTGCTTGGAAAATCCGCGTTTTTTGCGTTCCACAGCGACTACCGATGGCAGCTCTCCCGTTCCGCTTTTTGGCGTGCGTTTTCGCGCCCATCGAAGCGGCGAGTTGCTTCGGGCGGTGTCTTTGAGCGACAATCCTACCGTTTCGATAGCGTTTGGTGCAAACGGCGAGCTCCAAATGCCGTATTTGTACGGAGTAGAGCCGTCTATTGAGCGACGAATGGAAGCTTTACGGGCTTTCCCTAATCCCTTCGGCAGCGATGGCCTTCGGCTGCAATGGGGCGAAGAGGAGGCGCCTGCCCACGTGCGCGTGGTGGATGCTCAAGGCCGACTGCTTTGGGAGAAAACGACGAAAGGGGGTACTCTCTCCATAGAAACTGCGCTTTTCCCAACACCGGGGGTGTACTGGATAATGCTGCAGCAGTCGGGGCGCCAGCAAGCGATACGCGTGGTGAAGCAATAAGTTCACGGCATGGGAGGAGCCAACTATTCGGAGAAGTAGAGCCACTCGGTTGCCTTGGGGAGCTCTTGCCCCCATCGAGCCTCGTTGTGCCGTCCTTCGGGGTCGATCTCCAGGCGAATGGCGTTGGGATTTTTCGACCAGCGCCTCAGCAGTTGGGCGAAGCGCTCGGCATTGGGTACCATTGTGGCGCCTTCCTTGCCGCCGGCAAACAAGTAAATGCGCGTATTGGGCTGGGCGGCAAAATGAAGCGGCTCGCGATATAAGTTGGGAGCAGCCCAAAGGGACGGGGAAAAAATGAGGAATTTGGAGTAGACCTGGGGAAAGAGGATGCCGGCGTAGATGCTGATGAGCCCCCCCATACTGCTGCCCCCAATGCCGGTGTGGGCGCGATCCGGTAAGGTTCGAAAGTTTTCATCGACAAACGGTTTGAGGGTTTCCGTCAGGAAGCGTGCGTACTCCTGCCCTAAGCCGTCGCCCCATTTTGGGGTATCGTAGGGCATGTACTCTTTAATGCGCTCTCTGCCGCCGTGATCGATGGCCACCACGATGAGGTCGCCCTTGCCGCGTTGGGCTAGTGCTGCCAGGTGTTTGTCGACGCTCCAAGTGCCAAAAGGCGCTTCATCCTCAAATAGGTTTTGCCCATCTTGCAAGTAAAGTACGGGGTAGCGCTTTTGAGATTGGGCGTAGTCCCAAGGAAGCAGGACGGAAATGCGGCGGCGGCGACGCAGCTGCGGCACGTGAAAGCGCTTGGAAATCACTTGGATATCGGGGAAGTACTTGGGATCGTACCAGTCGGCATGGCGCTTCCAGCGCGGTACGACATCGGTCACTTTTCCTTTGGGCACTTCCATTCGACGGTTCATACGCGGCAACCCTTCGCTGCTGAGCTCTTCGCTCTCCCATCCGCCTTTTACGTATTTATATTCAAAAGGTTCCCCCTCTAATTCGGGAACGCTGTCAAAGGTATAGATGTAGTGTCCTTCTCCGAGGCGCGTCATTCGATAGCGCTCGTCGCGCACTGCCCAACCGTTGAAGTTCCCCGAGATATACACCGGACGGGAGTCGTCTTCCGGAGTAAAGAGCTCCAAGGTGAGGACATGCTGTTTTGATCTGTCCACAACCGCCGAAGATGTTGAGGTAGAGGCCGGCATAGTTCGGTAATACAGCGTCGGTTTTTCAGCTAAAGATAGCCGCAGTCCGGCTATGAGCTACCGCAAGTTTTCGACAAAGAAGCGCTCGATTTTCTCGAAGAGATGGACGCGGTCGCGTCCCAGCACGTTGTGCCCATGCTCTGGGTAGACAAAAAAGTCTATCGGTTTGTTGTGGCGCACGCATTCGCGCACGTAGCGCAGGGAGTGCTGCAGCAGTACGATGTCGTCGGAAGAGCCGTGGATGATCATCAGCCGTCTGCTCAAATTGTCGATGTAGTTGAAAAGGCTGCTGCGTTCGTATCCTTCTGGGTTTTCCGCTGGCGTATCCATGTACCGTTCGGTATACATGATTTCATACATGCGCCAGTCCAACACCGGGCCGCCGGCAATACCGCAGCGAAACACTTGCGCGCTTTCGGGGCGCGTCATCAAAGAGGTAGCCATAAAGCCACCATAGCTCCACCCATACACCCCTAAACGCGCGGTGTCGACATAGGGCAGGCTTCTGAGATAAGCTACGCCAGCTAACTGGTCTGCTAGCTCGGCGTCGCCTAAACAGCGAAAGATAGCGCTCTCAAAAGCATAGCCGCGGTGAGCCGAGCCGCGGCCGTCTAAGGTAAACACGATAAAGCCTTCTTGCGCTAGCCGATGCATCCACAGGTCGGCTCCGTAGAGCCATGTGTTGCTAATCAGCTGTACGTGAGGGCCATTATAGACGTACACGATGACGGGATATCTCTGAAGAGGGTCGAAATCGGGTGGCAGCACCAGGCGGCCATTTAGCTGAGGCCCTCCGGGAGAAGCTATCGAGACGAGTCGCGTAGAGCCCAACGCAAAGTCAGCTAAAGGATTGGGCGCTTCAAAGATGGTTCGCAGGGGAGTGCTGCCTCCGATGTTTATCAGGCGAACGACGCGGGGGATATGGGCAGCTGAAAGGACGTCTAAGGCCCAGGTTCCAGTAGTACTGATTAGGGCTTGATGTATTCCTGGCTCAGAGGTGCCTACAGTGAGCGGAGGCCGGTCAGCGTATGTCTCGGCGATCCAACAATAGCGGTTTAAGCCGCTCTCATCGGCTGTTTGGTAAAAACACTGCCGCCCATCGGGAGAAAAGCCCAAGAAGCGCGTAACTGGAGTGTTGCCCCGAGTCACCTGCCGAAGGAGGCGACCCGAAAGATTATACAAATACAGGTGGTTGTAGCCGTCACGCTCGCTTTGCCAAAGGAAATCCTCTGTGGAGCCCGGTACGAATTGCGGAGGGTTCTCCGGCTCTACCCACTTGTCGGCGGTTTCTTCCAAGATGGTGCGCACAAACTTGCCCGTGGCGGCTTCGTAAAGCCGAAGCCTTAAGTGATTTTGGGCGCGATTGACCACGGCTATCAAGATGTATTTGTCGTCGGGGCTCCAGGCAATGTTAGTCAAATACTGCTCAGCGGGCTCGCCAGTTTTCAAGTACCATTTTTGGCCGCTTCGCGTATCGTACACACCTACTGTGACGTGGTGAGAGGCGGATCCGGCGAAGGGATATCGAATGTAGCGCGCCTGTGCGGGCATCGAGTCGAGCACGTAAATAGGGTAGCGCGTGACCATGCGCTCATCCATGCGGTAAAAGGCCAAGTATCGGCCCGATGGGCTCCAAAAGGTACCCTTTTGGATACCGAACTCCTCTCGGTGTACGCTTTTGCCGTATACGATGCCGTCTTCCTCGCTTTTGGCAACGCCCAACTCTTTTCCTCCGATGCTGATCCACAAACCATCGCCTTGGGTGTAAGCGACCCAAGAGGTCTTTTCACAGATATCGATGTTTTGCGCCTCTTTAGGAAAGCGGTTTTGGCTCCTCAGCACCTTAGTGGCAGGAGAATAGGTGAAGACATTTCCCGCTGTTCGAAAGCGAAAGCGCTGCTCATCTAACCATGTTACAGCGGGCAGCTCTGTCAGGGGCTCTTCCCCTATGCGAAGGAGCTCGGCGTTGATGTCGCGGAGCACCTCCAAGGTGTCGGTTTGGAGGTCGGTAGCGCGTACGCACAAGAGGCGGTCGCCAACGGCATAGGAAAACTTATCGGATTGGGGTATCCACTGCAGCTGGCTCAGAGATGCCGGTGCCAGGGTCGTTCGCCCGCGGAGAATAGCGTCAGCCATGGTCAGCTTGCGCGTTGCTTGCGGAAATGCATGCGCGCAGAGGGCTGTAAAGGCGAATAGGAGTATCCAGTTTTTGCGCATGGTCTATGGCGAAGAACGGTGGATGCGGGCAAATGTAGGTGGTTGGAGCGGATGTAGTGGTGGAAAAAGAAGGCTCGCCCTATTGCTTCGAGGGAAGTACTTTCTTCAGGGCAAGGAACAACTGAGGAATCGATCGAATCTTTGGGCGCACAAAGACGGAAACATGCCTACGCGTGTCTTGCATATTGTCCCCTCGTACAAGCCAGCGGTTATTTACGGGGGCATCATTTACTCTGTTGCCATGTTGGCAGAACGGCAGGTGTCCTTGGGCGCAGAGGTTTGGGTATTTACTACCACAGCCAATGGGGCTGAAGAACTCTCGGTGCCCACGGGCATTCCTATGGAAATCAGTGGGGTGCGTGTTGTTTATTTTCGCCGCTGGACGGGCGATCACACGCACTTTTGCCCCGGGCTTTGGCGAGCGCTGTGGCAACAGGGACCTCGGTTCGATGTTATCTACGTCCACTCGTGGTGGAACTGGGTAGTTTTTGGGGCGATGCTCATCTGCCGATGGCGCAGTCTTCAGACGTTTTTTGTTCCGCACGGCATGCTCAGCCCGTATACCTTAAGATATTCCTGGCGGAGCGGTTTTCAGCACACAGTAGGGCAGTGGTTGTTGGCTCGAGCTCGGTGGATAGCGACGACACCTCAGGAGGAAGGCGAACTAAGGGCACTATCGCCATGGCAAGACATCCTCTGCTTGCCCAATGCTGTGTCGTTGCCGGAGGTGCTGCCGAGCAGGGCGCTGAGCGTTGGAGAAGTTGTGCAGCTGCTGTATCTATCGCGCCTCGATCCAAAGAAGGGTTTTGGTCTGTTGCTCGACGCCTTGTCGGAACTCGAGGCACCTTTGCCCTGGCGTTTGGTTGTGGCTGGCGACATTACCTCAGCCTTCGGACAGCGCATGCAGCAGTTGGCGCGCCAAAAGGGTCTTTCCGACTGCATCGAGTGGCGCGGATGGGTCACTGATGAAGAAAAGTGGTGCTTGCTCGCCCAGTCGGATGTGTTGGTGCTGCCCTCTCAAAATGAAAACTTTGCCGTAGTAGTGGTGGAAGCGTTAGCTGTAGGGACCTCAGTGCTGGTGAGCGACCAGGTGGGATTATCTGCGTATGTGAAGCAGTGGGATGCCGGCTGGTGTGCGCCGCTGTGCCGAGCGGCTTGGCGCGATCAGTTGCGCAGCGCCCTGATGGATGCGGCCAAACGCCAGCGCATCCGTGAGCAGATGCCCGACCAAGTGCGGCGCGATTTTGACGCTACAAACATCGCGCGACAGTATCTCCAGGCGAAAGAGCAGAGGTACGTGCAGGTCATCTTTCGAAAACCCAGCCGACACGGCCACTACAGCATCGAACGCTCCTTTGGAGCGCTCTGGCCTTACTGGGAAGCTATGGCGGACCTGCGCGTGCAAAGGGTCGTAGCCGTAGCCGCCAGTCGAGACTTCTGGCCTCGCGTGCGCATTGCTCTGCAAATGCGGCGCCTCTATGCACAGGTGTACCACCTTAGCGGCGATATTTACTTCGCGGCGCTGTTCCTACCTGGCCGCAAAACTCTTCTGACAATACACGACTGCGGCTTTATGCGCCATCCGCACCCCGTTAAACGGTGGCTTCTCGCGCAGCTGTGGTTGCGCTGGCCAGTGCGCCATTGCCGCCATGTAGTGACCGTATCAGAAGCTACAAAGGCAGAAGTTGTGCGCTACACGGGGTGTGCCTCTACTAAGGTATCGGTCATACCCAGCGCCATACCGCCGCACTTTCGCTTTTGTCCAAAGCCCTTCAATGCCGAGTGTCCGCGCATCTTACACATTGGGTCGGCCCCCAACAAAAACCTACTGCGTCATATTGAGGCCCTGCGCGGCATCCCATGCGTTTTGCATATAGTAGCCCTGATTGGGCCGGTTGAGCGGCAGCGCTTAGAACAGTGCGGCGTTGCTTTTGAGCATACGCCCGACTTAGACGAGGCGGCTGTCGTTCGCGCCTACGAAGCGTGCGATCTGCTCCTGTTTGCGTCTACTTGGGAGGGCTTTGGAATGCCCATCTTAGAAGCCCAAACCGTGGGGCGTCCGGTCGTCACTGCGCATGGTTCCAGCATGCCCGAGGTAGCCGGTCCGGAAGGCGCTTGTTTTGTCGATCCTTTCGATGTCGCCTCTATTCGGCAAGGGGTGCTGCGCGTCATCCAAGATGCTGCCTATCGCGCGCACTTGGTGCAAAAGGGCATACAGAATGTGCGCCGCTATCGGCCGTCGGCCATCGCTCAAGCATATGCGGAAATCTATCGAAAAATGGCTCGATAGGTCGCTCCGCTCTCGAGGAGCCTAAAAGTCTGCCATACGGTACCAAGCGTTCCAGCGCAAGCCCACGGAAAAGAGTTGGGTATCGGTGTTTCTGTCGGGAGCGGCGCTGCGCTTGGCGCGCCACAGCCATTGTACTTCCCAAAAGAGGTTGTGTCGCCACTGCCAGGCGATGTCGAGAGCCCAGAGCCGGATGTCGGTATGGATGCCCTGGCCAATGTAGTTTTGGTAGTCTTGGGCGCGCGATACGTTGCTCAGCATGGGGTTAGTGCCCCAGTTTTCCCCTACCGGGTCCTCGCCGGTTTGGGCTCGGAGGTGGCGCACCGTGAATAGCCATTTGGGATGAGGGTGGTAACGCCCAATGGCGAGCACTTCGCGAAAGTTGGCCCATAGCGGATGGGCTAAGGGCAGCGAGTAGTGGGTGTAGCTGTTGAGCGAGTCGAAGCTGGAATAGGTGTACGGACGTACGGCATTTACCTCTGCCTGGAGGTCTAGGTTGGGAATGCCGAAGGCATCGAAGTATTTCGCGCCCACTTGGGCGCCGTATTTGTTGCCCCACCAGCCGCCCTGGCGGTCGCGGCCGAAGAGCTCGGGTGTGAAGAATTCGTCTAACAAAAATTGGCCGTATAGGCTGAGCCGTCGGGCGATGTCCCATCGCGCTTCGACACCAAGCAGGACGTTATCTGCACTGCCCAGCATGCCCTCTACCGTCCGATAGAAGATCACTGGATTGAGGTATTGCCACTCGAACTGACGGCTGCGGTGGAACACCGTCGCTTCGAAAAAGCCCACGGCGACATTGGGTGCGGGTTTTACGCTGAGGTAGTGGATGGCGGCGTATTTTTTAGGCAAAAGGTTATTGGGCGGGCGGGGCGCCCATGTGGAGATCGGGCTCAGCTCTAAGAACAGGTTTTGGTAGTGTAGTTTCCACACCCGCGTGCTCAGGCGGAGGAAAAAGGCCACATTACCTACATCCGAGAGGAAAAGCGAGCGCTGTCCGTGTCCAATGAAAAACCGGCCGTGCCCCAATTGCACGCCTACGTGGCGCGAGAGGCGAAAGCCCACGCCTGCTTGAGCGATGTTGTAGTCATAGGCGTTGGTGGTAGGCAACCATCGGCTGCGGTAGGGTTTGAAAAAGCCCACTCCGGGAATGGATTGGTAGGTATCTATCCAATGCTGGACGTAATGGGGCCATTGTGCCTGGGTTTCCAACAGATCGGTATAAAAAAATACACGCCCATCCACGTCGCCGCGCACCTCTAAGCCGCGCTGGTTGATAAAAGTCAGGTGTGGAGACAACTGCTGCCGTCCGACCAATAAATGGAGCACGGGATTGGCTCGGAGGCGGAAAGCCGGCGTGTTCACCTCGAAGAGGTGTGCTGGCGTAGGGTAGAGATATTTGACTAACGGCTTTCGCGAGCGCCGGTAATGCGCCGTGTCGCCGGCGACGACGAGCCACTCGTTGTTATCGTCGAATACGTATTGGACGTCCCATCGCATCGAGGCGGGTTCTGCAGAAGTGCCCTCTTTTACAGAGCGCGCCAAGGCTACAGCATCTTCGCGGCTGTAGGGGCGTATGGCTAAGTGTACAGGGCTACCGCCCTGTTGTACGCTCCAGCGCTCGACTAAGTACTGCCCTAATGACTGTGCTGACAGCGGTGGCGTTTGGGCCTTCCCCTCGATGGCGAGCATGAGTAGAACGAGCCCGCTGCAAGTGCGCCAAAAGCAATAGCAATGCATGTTTTCTGTGATAGAGTGCCGACAAAGATAGGCGCGCGACGCATGCGGGTCAGTCTAAGTAATATCGCAGTACCCAGCTGAAGTAGTCGCCCACATGGGGCACGGCGTAGGTGCGTTCCTTGCCGTCGAATTTGCTCAAGAACACAGTATCGTACAAGTGGAAGGGCGTAACGCAATAGGACACGCCTGCAAAGAAGCCTCCCCTCTCTTTGGCGCGAAACTCTAAGCCGAAAGTAGTCAGGCTGGCCGGCAGCACAAATGCTTTGTGGAGAGCTACCACCTGCAGATGCCCTTGCCTACGGCCCAAGTCGCTGGGCAGCGTTTGAAAGTTGACTCCGGTGCCCACGGAGAGCAGCCAATGCTTGCTCAACCGCTGGTAGTAAGCGATGAGGATAGGTAGTTCGTACAGCGTAGTGTTCAGGCGGGTGCTCAGCCGCTCTTCTCCGTAGGCAGCGGAACACTCGTATCGGCGCAACAGCAGGGAGAAGCCACCCTGCAGTTGAAACCGCGAAGAGAGGCGAAAAATGGCCAACCCGCCCACCTGAAAGCCCGCATTGGGCTCAATTTGGTAGCGCACGCCATCCTCCTCGCGCACGGTATTGCGCACGCGAAAGAGCGTGCTGGGCGTAATGAGGCTTGCCTGTAGAGCGAAATTGAAGGTGGGGTCTTTTAAGTCTTCTACACTTTGGGCCGAGACGTCGTTAGGAATACCCGCTAGTAGGAGGCAAATGCCGGTAATCGTGAGCGCTGTCCGCATGGTCGTCGTTATTTTGAGCGAAGAAAGGGAGTGCAGCGTTAATGGGCCGATGTTTTGTCGTTCCTTTGCCGTCAAATAAGCGCCTGCTAAGGACCGCTATGGATTGGGGGAGCCTGCTACCGCTGTTGCACAAGGAAATCGTGCTCGAATGGCGCCAGCGCTATGCCGTAAGCGGTATTGTGCTTTATGTCGTCAGCATGGTCTTTGTCGTGTATATTGCCTCCGCAAAACCCACGCCGCCGGTTTGGAATACACTGCTGTGGCTGATAGTTCTCTTTGCCTCCATTAATGCGGTAGTTAAAAGCTTTGTTCGCGAGAGCGGCGCGCGTCAGCTGTATTACTATCAGCTGGCGCATCCGGCGGTGTTGGTACTGGCTAAGATCGTCTACAATGCGCTGTTATTGGTGGTGCTAAGTGGGCTGGCCCTGGTTGCCTTTGCCTTAGTAACCGATTGCCCCGTACAGCGTTGGCCTCTTTTTGGCGGCACCTTAGTGTTGGGCGCTTGGAGCTTCTCTATTGCCTTCACCTTTATTTCGGCTATAGCGGCA
This sequence comes from Lewinellaceae bacterium, assembly GCA_037445225.1. Lineage (GTDB taxonomy): Bacteria > Bacteroidota > Bacteroidia > Chitinophagales > Saprospiraceae > M3007. Next base: position 279,232 of record JBBIKW010000002.1, read on the forward strand.
AAAGCGGACAACAGCGCGACGTTGGTCGCTATTTTGAGCTTTCCTGTGGTTTTGCCCATCTTGCTGACCCTGCTGCGTTTATCGGCCGCCGCCTTTGCTCCTTTGGAACTTTCGATGAACCCGTGGCCCGATATCCGCAACCTATTGGCTATCGACGCTATTTTATTGGCCCTGGTTTTCGTCTTATTTCCCTATATATGGAGAGATTGATTTTCTTTAAAAGCGAAGTCGTATGTGGTGGAAAATAGCCTCCGTTGTCTTGTTGGTGTACACCATCGTAGCGGGTTTTTTAGTGCCGCTAAAGTCGGGGATAGAGCGCGTAGAACCCAATGCGGCGGATGCCAATCAGCTGGTTTCCATTCGATTATTCGGCTACAATACCTTCTTTGCCCGGCCGGCTTCCGAGCCCATACGCGTTTGGCTGTATTACGATGATGAGCGCGCTTTGAGGGCTAAAAAAGTGCAGGTCGTCAACGACACCATTATGGAGGCCGTATTTGACCTGCCGGCTACCCTGCCCGACAACAAGCCTTTTGTCTTGCTCAACGCGTTGGTAGACCATCCCACTGCCGGAGCTTCCTTGCTGCCGGCGGCTTTTACCCTCCGCCGAGTGGACACGCTGCAAGGACCCTTAGACCGCGCCTGGACGGCCGACCCGGTGGCGCAGCTGCACTTGCAAGAGGGTTTTTCATTCCCCTATCAGAATATTTTGTACGAGACGATACGCAACACCTATTTCCACGTGCCCATGTGGTTTGTCTTGCTTTTCTTATTTGCCGCATCGGTGTGGTATAGTCTCCAATACCTGCGCCGATCGCGGTTGGCGTTCGACCGCAAGGCGGCGGCCTATGCAGAAGTGGGGATACTCTTTGGCATACTGGGCCTCACCAGCGGTATGGTCTGGGCGAATTACACGTGGGGAAAGCCTTGGAGCAACGACATCAAGCAAATCATGACGGCTGTAGCCCTACTGGTATACATCGCTTACTTCATCTTGCGCGGCTCGTTCAGCGACCCAGAGAAAGGCGCCCGCTTAGCGGCGGTTTACAACATCTTTGCCTTTGCCTCGCTTATACCTTTGCTTTACATCCTGCCGCGCATGTTCGACAGCTTGCACCCAGGGGCTAAGGGCAACCCCGCTTTCGGCTCGCAAGACTTGGACAATACGATGCGGCTGGTCTTTTATCCGGCCATCTTGGGTTGGACGCTCTTAGGTTTTTGGATAGCCGACTTGCGCGCTCGCTATCAACGCCTCCACGACAAAGCCATGGGCTTAGAGTAACCCGTATTTCTTATCATCATATGCCGTCTTTATTTCTTCTCAAAGAGATTTAATTTTTTATGGATCGAAAAATTTTGACCTTTCTTTTGTGGGTGGGCATATCTTTGCCCGCTGCTTTCGCCGAGGGTAACCGCGATTTTATGCGAGAGACAGGGAAGATCTACGTCGTAGTGGCTACGCTTCTCGTCATCCTCTTGGGTATCGTGGGCTACTTGGTTCGGCTCGAGCGCAAGCTAACCAAATTAGAGCACCAAACAAAAAAGGATGATGCATGAGTGCCAAAGTCAGTTTCTTCAAAAGCGTCGAGCAGTACATCGACAAGGCCGCTGCCTTTACCGATATCCCGAGTGGATTGGTAGAGCAGATTAAGGTATGCAATTTGGTACTGCAGATCCGCTTTCCTATCCGCGTTGGTGACAACTATCAGGTCATCGAAGCCTACCGCGTGCAGCACAGCCATCACCGCCTGCCTACCAAGGGAGGGATCCGCTACTCGGAAATGGTAGACCAGGATGAGGTCATGGCCCTTGCTGCCCTGATGACGTACAAATGCGCGCTCGTAGACGTACCCTTTGGCGGCGCCAAAGGCGGAATCAAGATTAATCCGGCCAACTACACCCTTGAACAACTGCAGAATATCACCCGTCGCTACACTACGGAGCTGATCAAGAAGAACTTTATTGGCCCAGGCATCGACGTACCTGCTCCGGACTATGGCACTGGGCCACGCGAGATGGCCTGGATCTTAGACACGTATCAAGCATTCCGCCACGGCGAAATCGACTCCATTGGCTGTGTCACAGGAAAGCCCATCACCCAGAACGGCATCCGCGGCCGCGCAGAGGCTACCGGTCGAGGAGTCTTCTATGGCCTGCGCGAATGCCTTTCCTATGCCGACGACATGAAGAAGATTGGTCTTTCGCCCGGCATCGCCGGCAAGACGATGGTCATCCAAGGCTTAGGTAATGTGGGTAGCAACACCGGTCTTATTAGTCAACAGGAGGGCGATGTCAAGATTATTGGCGTATCCGAGCGGGAAGGTTCTATCTATGACCCTAACGGCATAGATATTCAGAAGCTCTTGGAATTCCGAAAAGAAACCGGCTCTATTATCGGTTTCCCAGGAACCAAGCATATTGGCGATCCCTTAGCAGCCTTAGAGCTCGAATGTGATATCTTAGTGCCCGCAGCACTGGAGAACCAGATCACTCTGGAGAATGCCCATCGGATAAAGGCTAAAATTATCGCAGAAGCTGCTAATGGCCCTATCACTGCGGAGGCAGACATCATCCTTCAGAAAAAAGGCGTCCTTATCTTGCCGGACTTCTACATCAACGCCGGTGGTGTGACAGTCTCCTATTTCGAATGGCTGAAGAACCTCTCGCACCACCGCTTTGGGCGCTTGGAGAATCGCTTCCAGCGCAATGCCTTCACGGGACTGCTCAACAAAGTAGAGGAGCTCACCGGCAAGCAAGTCACTCAGCGCGATCGAGAGTTTCTCACTCGGGGAGGGACGGAGATTGACTTGGTGAATTCTGGCTTGGAAGATACCATGACCAATGCTTATCAGCAAGTGCGCGAAACCTGGCAGAAGAAGCCGGCTATTCCCGATATGCGCACGGCCGCCTTTGTGTGTGCTCTGCGTAAGATAGCCAGCGACTACATTTCCATGGGCATCTTCCCCTAATGGGCACAGCCGTACTTTTTCAAGAAGGTTGCCTTTTCCGGCTTTATCTATTTGGTCAAAAAAGCCAGTTCCTTTGGAGAACTGGCTTTTTTAAGGCCACTATTTGAAGGCTCGCATTTTTTAAAAGAAAATTTTTGCTTCTGTTTTCAGGCGCATCCCTTTGTCCGACAAAGAAAGTCAGAAAACGGTCAAATATGCATTTTTGTCAAAATTAACCGATAATAATTTCCGAAAGTATTCTCCATTATTTGTAAAGCCCGTACCTTTGTAGACATTTTTTAGGCAAAATATAATTTCTTTAACCTCTATTTCGCTATGGCAGATAAGCTTGATAAAACAGACCTGAAAATCCTTCGGATTCTTCAGGAAAACAGCAAGATCACCAACTTAGACTTATCCAAAAAGATCGGTTTATCGCCTGCTCCTACGCTAGAGCGAGTCAAGAAGTTGGAAAACAACCGAGTCATCCTCAGCTATCACGCACAGGTAAACCCCCAAATGTTGGGGCTGAATGTCAAGACCTTTGTTCTCGTCTCCTTAGCTTGGAAGCGGGAAAACGCGCTCAATAATTTCTTAGACAAGATCAGCCGCATCGACGAGATCACTGAATGTTACATCATCACCGGAGAAGCCGACTTTCTGATGAAAATCATCTGTAAAGACTTGCCTACCTACGAACAGTTGCTCTTTAAGACACTTAGCCAGATCGAAGAAATTGAGCGGCTAAGAACGCTCATGACGTTATCTACGGTGAAGGACTCGAAGATTTTGCCGTTCAATTACGAGGAAAAGTAGTTTCGGTTCATAAAAACGGATGCTTCGACAGGCAGAGCATCACTGCTCTGCCTGTTTTCTTTTTTACCAAATCCCGAGTGGTTATCTTCGCCGCGGATAGCGGAAATGCCTATCTATGGAGCGAGAGAAAAAGGACAAAGATTTTATCCATCCGCCCGAGTATCCCGGTGGGCCAAAAGCCATGAGTAAATTTATTTACGAACAATTGCGCTATCCGGCGGAAGCCTTAGCAGCAGGGGTAGAGGGGCGCGTCATCGTGCTGTGCGATATCAACGACGACGGGGAAGTGGTGAATGCCCAGGTAATCAAGGGTTTAGGATACGGGTGCGATGAAGAGGCGCTGCGCGTGGTGCGGCTGCTGCGCTTTCAGGTGCGCCGTACCCGAGGGCTGCGCGTAGTGCACCACAAAAAAATACACATTCAATTTAGGCGTCCTCCGCAACCTCAAACGCCAGCTCCTTCGCCCATAAGCATTCAGTACGAAGTGGTAGAAAGTCCATCCGCCTCCGGTGCAGCCTCACCTGAGCCGTCCAAAGCATATGAATACACCATTCGGTGGACAACTTCTTAGGGCTCCTTGTCGGTGAACAAGTCGCGCCCGATATCGTGGCGATAGTATTTGCCCTCGAAAGCCACATCTGCTGCGGCTTGAATAGAGCGATATGCAGCCTCGGCAATGTTGTCGGCAAGCGAAGTGATGGCCATAACTCGCCCTCCATGGGTGTATAGGCGGCCATCGGCGCCTCGTCTCGTTCCCGCGTGGAAATACAAGCAGTCGGCGTGAGGTGCTATCGCGAGGACATCTCCCTTTCGGTAGTCGCTCGGATATCCTGCTGCAGCAAGTACCACCGTTGCGGCTGCTCGAGGATCTACTTCTATGTTCACTTCCGCCAAGCGGCCCGTCAACAGGGCGTGAAAGAGCTCTGTTAATTGGTTCCTTAGGCGCGGGAAGACCACTTGTGTTTCCGGATCGCCCATGCGGCAGTTGTATTCAATCAAGTAAGGGTCTCCGCTTACATTCATTAGGCCGAAAAACAGAAAGCCGCGATATGGGATCTTTTCTTCGCGCAGCCCTCGAATAGTAGGCGCTACGATGCGTTCCTCTACTTTTCGCCTCAGCTCGGCATCCACAAAAGGCACTGGCGAGACAGCACCCATACCCCCGGTATTGGGTCCAGTGTCGCCTTCGCCAATGCGCTTGTAGTCCTTGGCTTCGGGCAAGAGTTGATAAGTGCGGCCATCGGTAAGCACAAAAACGGAGAACTCCACGCCCTGTAGAAACACTTCGATAACTACGCGACGGCTGGCCTCGCCAAACTGACCGGCAAGCATGCGCTTTAATGCCTGCACTGCCGCCGCGTATTCGTCGAGGATAAGCACGCCCTTGCCGGCGGCGAGGCCATCGGCCTTGAGGACATAAGGCGGAGAGAGGGTGCGCAAGAATGCCTCCCCCTCGGCCAAGGTCGACACCTCTCGATACGGTGCTGTGGGGATCCCCCAGCGCTGCATGAACTCCTTGGCAAAAGCCTTCGAGCCCTCTAAACGGGCACCCTGGGCAGAAGGACCAATGACGGGGATATGGGCCAACGCTGCATCAGTAGCAAAGAAATCGACAATGCCGCGAACCAGTGGCTCTTCCGGTCCAACCACGACCATGTCGATGCGCTGCTGCAACACCGCCTCTCGGACGGCCGCAAAGTCAGTAGGCGACACATCGAGGTTGGTGCCACACTGCGCCGTGCCTGCGTTGCCCGGCGCGATAAACAGAACAGTACAGCCGGGGTCTTGAGCCAGTTTCCAAGCAAAGGTATGTTCGCGGCCTCCGCCGCCGAGGATAAGGATGCGCATATAACAATCTGTGTCGTCGTCACTTTCGATAACTGCGGCAAAGGAACGATACCAATCGCAGGAACCTCGCTAAAAATCGACCAAATCTTTTGTCCTTCGTGCAACCGTGCTGAGACGTTGTCGACCTTTTTACAGAAAAAAAATCGGACCTTATGCGAAGAAAAACATTTCTTAAAAGCCTCGGTTTACTCGGTCTGGCTAGTACCTTCAAGATACAGGGAGCTCTTGCTTGGCCGACATATGCCAAGAGATCAGCACTCGGCGGAAATTGTGTACTTATCCCTACGGAGACAGCAGGCCCCTTCCCACTTGACCTGAGCGCTAATCCTTACTTTTTTCGCCAAGACATCCGAGAAGGCAAACCCGGGGTACCCCTTCGCCTCAAGCTGCGTATCTTAGGTGCCGCCAATTGCTTGCCTATGCCCAACGTACGTGTCAACATATGGCACTGCGACAAGGACGGCCTGTACTCTGGATATAGCCAACCTAACAACCCCGGCCAAGCGGGGCTGACCTATCTGCGCGGCTACCAAATTACGGATAGCAACGGAGAGGTGGAGTTCCTGACCATCTTTCCTGGCTGGTACACCGGCCGGATCTGTCATATTCATTTTCAGGTGTACGTCAGCTCTTCCTATGCGGCTATATCTCAACTGACCTTTCCTATTGCTGCAAAAAATGCGCTTTACCAGGCATACCCAGCCCTTTACACTAAGGGAGTGGACCCAAGAAATTTTCAAGACGACAACATTTTTGCTGACGGCTACGCCTACCAACTGGCTACCTTGGAGCCCGACCCCGACATCAATGGCTATCGTTCGTTTTTAGAAGTGACCGTACAGGGCAGTGGTACCAGCCATGCCGGGTATTTAGAAAAAGAGAATGCTAAAAACTTTGTCTTAGGCCAGAACATGCCCAATCCTTTTCGCAACACTACGGCAATACCTTTCGAGCTCTTTGGCGCGGCAGAAGTTGTGCTTAGCCTTTGGAATATAAACGGGCAAAAGGTGGCAGAACTGCTTCGGGACACCTTATCTGCAGGTGTATACCGAGTACCGGTTTCATTGACAGAAATGCGTTTGCCAGCAGGGCATTATGCCTATCAGCTGAACGTTCAAAACGAAAACGGCACTTTTGTAGATGTTCGCCTAATGAGCGGGGTGCTTTAGAATGAAATCCCAATTAACCGATATTTTTTGTGTAAAAATTGGAATATTTAACATTTTGGAAGTATTAAATAACGCTTTCTTCACCAAAGGGGAGGAGTAAGGTGGACTATCTTGCGGCTCAGATAGACAAAAATGAAAGACACCATGCTGAGCCGAAGTAAGGTTTTTGTTCTGCTGCTGTTGGTTTTGTTTGGGCATGCCTGCCAGAGCCCGCGCCGCTACATAGCGGCGACTACGACGGAGCCATATCGCTGGCCCTGCGGCACATAAGCGGCAAGAAGCACAAAAAGACGGAGCTGGTCAAAGATTTGGAGATCGCCTTTGCTAAGGCGCAAGCGCGCGACTTAGGTGCAGCGCGCCAGCTGGCCCAAAGCGGACGCCCTGAAGAGTGGGGGCGGATAAACCGAATACATCGGCGAGTAGGGCAGCAACAAAGCCGCATCGAGCCGCTCCTGCCGTTGATATCGGAAGATGGCTATCGAGCGCACTTTGATTTTGTCGATATCGATCAGATGGAGAGCGAAAGCCGCGAGCGCGCTGCCGAATACCTCTACGAACGCGCAAGGACCTTGCTTGAAAAAGGGCGTCAGGGCGATCGCCAGGCGGCTCGACAAGCCTATTGGGAGCTCCGCAATTTGGAGGAGCGCTACTTTAGGCACTATCGAGACAAAGATGAGCTAATGCGAGAAGCAGTTGCACTGGGTACCACCCGGATAGGATTTGAGGTCGCCAACTGGAGCAGCAAGTTGTTGCCGGCGCGCTTCGAAGACCACCTGTTGGCGTTTAATATCGACGGTCTCAATGCACAGTGGAAACGCTTCCATCTTGGGCCACCGCAAAACATGATGCTGGATTATCGCGCTATCTTTGCCTTGGAATATGTCGATGTTAGTCCAGAGCGCATCCGCGAGCGCACCTATACCGAGGAAAGAGACGTAGAAGAGGGCTGGGAATACGTCTTAGATGAGCGCGGCAATGTGCGCAAGGACTCATTGGGCAACGACCTCAAGCAGCCGCGCATAGTCCGCGTGCACGCTGAGGTGTTGGAGGTCTATCAGTCAAAGGCGGCGCGTTTGGATGGGGCGTTAGAGATCTGCGACAATCGCGGCGCACTTCTTTTCCGCCAGCCTATGAGCACGGAGGTATTTTTTGAGCACTACTCCGCCACCTTCCGCGGCGACCGCCGGGCCCTGAGCCCAGAGAGCTGTTCCCGCATCGGAAATATACCTCTTCCTTTCCCTTCTGACGAGGACATGCTTCTTCAAGCAGCAGAGCGCCTGAAAGTGCCCATCCTAAACGAACTTCGGTCGAATCGGCATATTTGGTGACCAAAGGGAGTGCCCAGGGCTCCTCGAGCCCGTCATAAATGCGGGAAATTGGCGTACCTTTGCACACCCGCCTGACAACCGCTTTCCGGACTTAATGAGCGACCTGATCAAACACGAGTGCGGCATCGCCATAGTGCGACTGCTTCAGCCTCTCGATTTTTACCTGAAAAAATACGGCACGGCATTCTACGGCCTACACAAGCTGCAGCTGCTGATGCAAAAAATGCGCAACCGAGGTCAAGATGGGGCTGGGCTCGCTGTCATTAAACTACACCCTAAACCGGGCGAGCGCTACATCAGCCGAAAGCGCAGCAGCACTCCAAACACCTACCTGACCGACCTGTTCGAAATGGTGTGGGGCCGCCTCCAGCAGCTGCCGCCCGACCGACTCAAGGACGTGGAATGGCTCAAGTCCCATGCGCCGTATGCTGGAGAAGTCCTCATGGGCCACTTGCGCTACGGCACGCACGGCGACAACAGCATCGAGCGCGTTCACCCCTTTCACCGGCAAAACAATTGGATAAACCGCAACCTCTTGTTGGCCGGCAATTTCAACATGACCAATGTCGACGAGCTCTTTGAGGAGCTCATCGAGTTAGGACAGTATCCCAAAGAAAAGAGCGACACGGTTACCGTTTTGGAAAAAATTGGGCACTTCTTGGACGATGAAGTGCAGCGCCTCCACACTTGGTACAAGCCCGACGGCTACACCAACCAAGAGATCAACCGGCTCATTTTCGACAACTTAGATATTCAACGCCTATTGCGCCGCGCGTGCAAGAAATTCGACGGCGGCTATGTGTTGGGCGGTTTGCTAGGGCATGGCGATGCCTTTCTGTTGCGCGACCCGAACGGCATCCGGCCGGCTTATTGGTATCAAGACGAAGAAGTGGTTGTGGCCGCTTCAGAGCGTGCCGCCATACAGACCGTGTTCAACGCTCCCTATTCAGAGGTACACGAATTGAAACCCGCCCACGCCCTCATCATCAAACACCACGGCAAGGTGAGCGAACTGCCTTTCTCAGAGCCACGCGAATACCGAGCCTGTTCTTTTGAGCGCATCTACTTCAGCCGTGGCAACGACCAAGAGATCTACTGGGAGCGCAAAAAGCTCGGCGAAGCACTCGCCCGACCTGTCCTCGAGGCCATCGAATTCGACCTCGAAAACACGCTGTTTTCCTTTATACCCAACACTGCCGAAATCGCCTTCCAAGGCTTAGCAGAAGGCATCGACCGCGAAATAAGCCGCTGGAAGGAGGAGCAAATCTTGCTCTTGGCCGAAAAAGGGCAGTTGACTCCGGAAAATCTTCGGGCCATCCTCCAACGCCGGGCCCGCGTGGAAAAACTCATTCATAAGGATGAGAAGCAGCGCACCTTTATCGCCGACTTCAAGAGTCGACACAACATGGTCAACTACGTGTACGACGTAACCCACGGCTTGGTGCGCAGCGGCCAAGACACGCTCGTGCTCCTGGACGACTCTATCGTCCGCGGAACAACTCTACGCGACAGCATCGTCACTATTGCAGCCCGGCTCCAGCCGCGCAAGATCATCATCCTCTCCTCTGCACCACAGATCCGTTATCCCGACTGCTACGGCATCGACATGAGCAAGATGGCAGACTTTGTGGCCTTTCAGGCGCTCATCGAACTCTTGCGCGAAACTCGGCAAGAGCACCTTATTCAGGAAACCTATCTGCGGTGCAAAGCCTCCGAGCAGCTGCCGGTGGAGATGGTGCAAAACGAAGTTATTCCGCTCTATCATCACTTCTCGTATACCGATATCAGCGAGCGCATCGCTAAGATCCTAACGCCCAAAGGCATGAAGGTGCAAGTGCAAGTCATCTTTCAAACCTTAGAGGCACTGCATCAGGCCTGCCCGAAAAACCGCGGCGATTGGTACTTTTCGGGCCGATACCCCACGCCGGGAGGGAATCGCGTGGCCAATCGGGCCTTTATCAACTTTGTTGAGGGCCGAGACGAACGCGCCTATTAGAGGGGATGCAGACGGATGATTCCAATGAGCCGACTTCGAAAAAAGATGAATGCCCAAAACTTCCTCCTCCGCGGATACTTCTTCATATAGCGGATTAATGCAAGCGCTCCAGCACCGTTTTCATGCGTTGGATGGCTTCGCGCAGCTGTTCCTCAGAGGCAGCGTAGCTGAGGCGAAAGCAGTTAGGGTCGCCAAAGGCGGTGCCCGACACTAGCCCTACATAGGCGTTGTTCATCACGTAGTCGCAGAAATCGTCGGCATTTTGGATGACCACGTGGTCGTCGGTTTTTCCAAAGAACGCGCTGATGTCGGGAAACACGTAGAAAGCGCCTTCCGGGTGGTTGGCTCGGATGCCGGGGATTTCTTCCAACATAGACAGCACGATATCGCGGCGCTGTCGGAAGGCTTCGCGCATGGCGTAGGTGGGGCTAAGGTCGCTGAGCAGAGTTACAGCACCGGCCTTCTGACTAAAGGCGGCGGCTCCGCTGGTGACTTGTCCCTGAATCTTAGAGCAGGCATCGGCGATGAACTTGGGGGCTCCCATATAACCCAAGCGCCAGCCCGTCATGGCAAATCCCTTAGCGAATCCGTTGACGGTGATGGTGCGGTCGCGCACCTGCGGGAAGCTGCCGATGCTGACGTGCTCATGAGTGAAGTTGATGTATTCGTAGATCTCGTCGCTGACGACATAGACGTGTTCGTGGCGCTCGAGCACTTCGGCATAGGTGCGCAGTTCGTTGCGATCGAAAACGGCTCCGGTGGGGTTGCACGGCGAGGAGAAGAGGACGAATTTCGTGCGCGGAGTGATGGCGGCCTCGAGCTGTTCTGGCGTGGGTTTGAATTCGCGCTCTACACCGGCATACACAGGCACTGGCGTGCCGCCGGATAGCTTGACGATTTCCCAATAAGACACCCAATACGGAGCGAAGATGACCACTTCGTCACCGGGGTCGAGTAGCGCCTGGCAGATGTTGTAGATGGATTGTTTGGCGCCGTTGCTGACGACGATCTGTTCGGGCCGGTAGTCCAGTTGGTTATCGCGCTTGAATTTTTCGCTGATGGCTTTGGTCAGTTCCGGAAGTCCTGGCACTGGAGTATAGTGCGTGTATCCTTCTTGGAGGGCTTGATAGGCGGCCTCTTTAATGTGGAGAGGGGTGTCGAAGTCCGGCTCGCCGAGGCTGAGGCTGATAACGTCGTGCCCCAACGCGCGCAGTTCGCGCGCCATGCGAGCCATCTTCAGGGTTTCAGACTCTGCCAAATTCAGGACGCGCTGCGACAGGACGGAGTGGTGGGCAGTACTCATAGCAAAAAAACGTTGGTGCCACGCAAAGGTATCGGAAATACTGCCCTTTTGTCACCGGCGTAGGATGGGCTTTTAGAAAAGCCACCCAATGCGCACGTCGAAGACGTCGGCCACGTGGCGATGAGCTTTGAGGGAGCTGCCTACAAGCAAGTGTTCGCCCACGGTATAGAAGAGGCCGTAGCGTTGATAGACGGCGTCGGTCTCGCGCGCCTGATGGAAGAGGTAGGCGCCGAGATGGATGTTGAAACGCACGCGCCCGGCTAACAGCTCGTGACCCACCAATAGCCCACCCAGCCAAGCGCTGCGCGAGTCGCCTCGCTGGTCTAGACGGGCGCGTTTCCAAGCATCGTGTATCCACTCGGTGCCTACCGAAAGCGCGCTCAGCCGCCCTATGCGGCGCCCCACCATCGCCGTAGCGCCCAACAACCACTGCGGTCGGCCATGGGCAAAAGAGCCGTCGGCAAGCACCGTCTTTATCGAACCTACCGCGTGTACCCAAGCGAAATGGCGCGGCTGCTGCTTCCAATAGTCGGAGCGCGGCGCACGCCGCACTAGCCCCGGTTTAATGGCGTAAGCTACTCCAGCGTTATAGGTGGGAAAATTCATGCCCTTGTTGGGCAAGCTCATGCCGCCATTCGAGATGTGGTTGTAGTGAAAGCCAACGGTAGCCTCCCATCGCGCCGTTAGGCGATAGTGTACGTGCACGTTGAGCATAGCTAAAAGGCTAATGGGCGTGCTGAAAAAGAGGTTGGTGGGGTTACTCTGCGCATCGTATCGCTTGCTCACAAAGGCAATGCCCAAGCCGGTCTGTAACGAGCTGTATAATCGCTTCTCTGCGCCAAACATGGGTTCTACGTACGCTGCCGAGGCTATGCTGTAGCCCAGGACGCTAGGATTGTTGAAGTTGAAATAGTGAAACGCAAACCCGCGTTTGGCCACTACTCCGGTGCGTTCGGTGCGTTCGGGTCGCGCTTCGACCCACTGAATATTGACCTCTAAGCCATAGGGTTTGGTACCGGAGGCGGCAATAAGCTCGCGCGAATGCGGGATGATGAACCCGTAGTGTCCGCGTATGCCGAGAAGGGTAGGGTTGGGGTGATGGCTTTCTGTCGTTGTTTGAGCGTGTATCGGTGCAGCAAATACCTGTTTAGCCGCAAAATACCAGAAAAGTAGGGAGCGTTTCATGCCGCTAAAATGCGCGGCGCCTTTTACATGGACAAGCGCCAGTCGTACATCGGCTCACTCCTCGCGCCAGTATGCCGGTACGCGTACGGCGCGCGCTGCCGGCAGTAGAGACGCCAGCCAGCCGATGAGCAGCACCGTAGCGGTTATGGGGACAAAATCCCACGCGCGCATTGCAATGGGATAACTGCTCACGACGAATCCTTCGGGAATGGCTATCAACTCCCACTGCTTTTGAGCGGCGTATAGACCTATGGCTAGCAACATGCCGATAAGCATGCCCAGCGTCGTCAGCAACAGCCCTTCGCCGATGAAGATACGCCGAATTAGGACGTCGTCAGCTCCCAAACTCTTCAGCGTGGCAATGTCGCGCTGTTTGTCTAACACGAGCATCCAAAGAGCCCCTACCATGTTGAACGCCATCAGTACGAGCATTAGGGTTAGGATGGCAAACCCCATCCACTTTTCCAATTGCATTACTTTAAAAAAGGCTTCGTTTTGCTCGTATCGGTCGCGCAACACAAAGCCCTCGCCTAAAATTTGTTGTAAACGCTGCTTCACTGCCGATACCGCAGCGCCGGCAGTGCAGCGCACTTCCAGGGCAGACACCGTGCCGTCGGGAACGTCCAACAGGTCGCGCACCCACGATAGATCAGCCAGAATATACTGATTATCAATTTCTTGCTGAATCGAAAAGATGCCTACCGGATAGATATAGCGGGTGCGAAAGGGCTGGTCCATGGGACCTCGCTGGTGCCGAGGCATGTAGACCCGCAGCGGAGCAACAGCGCGTTCGGCATGTAACTTCAACTTGTTGCTCATACCCGCCCCAACGACGGCATAGTAGATGTCTTCGTCCGCTCTTAGAGCATAGCGCCCCTCGGAAATGGTCGAGTCAATGTCGTTGATGCGCGCATAGTGTGTATCCACACCTTTAAGTACACCAAAGTCCTGAGAACCCTCGTATTCAAAAAAGGCGATCTCTTCTAAAGTCTCGCTCACTAATGCTACCCCAGGCGTCTGCCGCAAGCGCTCTAAGAGCGCCCTATCTACTTCGAAAACCTTTCCCTTGGTCGGAGTTATCTTTATCTCCGGATGGAAGTAGCCGAAAAGCCCCGACAACAGGTCTTCAAAGCCGTTAAATACCGACAGCACTAAGATGAGGGCTGCCGTGCCAATAGCTATGCCAAAGACCGAAATGCCGGAGATGATGTGGATGGCATTGGTGCTCCCCTTGGCAAAAAGGTAGCGTCGGGCAAAAAAGAGGGAAAGCATGTGGTAGCGACAAAGGTCGGATATTTTCAAAAGCAACGGATGTTGTCCGGTTGAGTAGGATATCTTTGTAGAACTCTAGCGGATTTGAGCAAAGCAATGAAGAGGCACAACGAGCTATCGCTGCGGGAAGCCCTGCAGCTCCTGTTGCGCGAGTACCATTTAGAGGAGCGCCTAAAGGACGAGCGCGTGCGCGCCTTGTGGCATGAGCGGATGGGCAAGACGATTAGCGCGTACACCTCCAACGTGCGCGTGCGCAAGGGCGTACTGTACCTGACCCTCGCGTCGGCTCCGCTGCGCCAAGAGCTGTCGATGCTTCGAGAACAGATCCGCGCTCAAATCAATGAGGAGATGGGAGAACCCTATATTCGGGAGATCGTGATTCGCTGAGCGTCAGGGCTTTTCCGGGCGCTTACCGGCGTGCAAGAACTCCTGATAGGCCTTTAAGTTTTCCCATTCGCCGTTAGCCGCCAAGAGTGCTTGGGCCGACCAAGTGCCGGGGTCATGCATGGCATAGCGCGGCCCAGCTTCTGCTAAGATGTCTTTGAGCTGTTGCACGGAGGTGGCGGCCAGCTGGCCATAGGTGGTGATGCCCTTTTCGAAAAGCAGCTTTTCGATCTTGGGGCCGATGCCCTCGATGACTTTCAAGTCGTCGAAGGGGCCGCCCAATACGGCGACGGAGGGGCCCGAAGTGTCTTCCTCCGTCGAAGCCTCAGCGGTTGGGCCCTCTACAATGACAGGAGGCTCGGTTAGCTCTTCTAAGGGGATCATGGTTCCGCGCGGTACCGGCTCTATGAAGCGTATGCCCTCAGATGGAGTGCCGGTGTTTGGCATCGGTTCAGCAGTCTGTTTGGCTTCGGCATCGCGCTGGCTTTGAACGTCGGAGGGCATGATGTTGGGGTCTTCTTGCTCGGGCGTTGGAACAACATCTACAGGTAATGTTCGTTGGCTCGCTCTCATGGCGCTGTCAAAAGGCGGTTCTGCTGCGGCGGCTGTGCCCAGCGAGATATCGCCCTCGTCGAGAACATCTGCCGAGTGGTCTATTTCTAAAGGGACTTCCTCCGACGGGCCTTCTGGAGGCATTTTCCAGCCCAGCTCTGCGGCCATCTGTCGGCCTTGTGCTCGCAGCCGTTCGAGTTCGCCTTCCAGCGCCTCCGACCTTTTTCGCAGTTGGCTGTTTTCCCAAGTCAAGCTCTCGATACGCGCCTCCAACGAAGCGCGGTCGGTCTCCAATGTGGCCGAGCCGTCTTTCATCTCCTTGATCTCTTTTTGCAGGGCTTCGAGGTTTCCGCGTAGGCTGGTATTCTCTAAGAGCAGCTGTTCGTATTTCTGCTTATAGAGGCCCCACAACAGCCATCCCATCCACAGCCCGATGAGGGCAGCGACGGCCAACATCAAGAGGATCTCGAAGGTGTGTGTGCTGAATGTACCCGTTCCGGGTCCTTCAAAAATATTTTGTTTAAACATGGCATGAGCGGTTGAAAACCCTCTGTTTGGACGAGATTAAGGCGTTAATCGAATTTCCACGCGGCGATTTTTGTATCGGCCGCGCGGGTTATCATTAGTAGCTATGGGCTCTCTTTCTCCTTTTGAATAGCAGGCGATATCCTCAGCAGGCACACCCTTTTTGACGAGGATTTGTTTAATGACGTTGGCGCGCTGCAGCCCTAAGCGGTCATTGCTCTTGGAGTCGCCCACATTATCGGTGTGGCCCGTGATGATGACCTTCTGTCGGGTGCTCTTCACATGGTTGGCCAGCTGCGTCAGATACTCCTCCGCGGCGGCCGCATCCTGCTGTCGGGTGGAGTTGTAGGGGAAGTGGATAAGCACCAAGTCGGGTTGGGCATCGATCGATACGCGATCGATGTCGTTTGGAACGTCGGCAGGAGGCTCGGGCTGTGGAAGCGGTTCTACGAAAATTGGCGGAGATGGCGAGCCATCGGATTTCTGGACAAATGTATCTACAGGAAAGGGTATTGCTTCCCCGATCGACACAGGAGAGGGCGTATTGTTGCACCGCTCTTTGATGCCGCAGACGTACCAACGCCAGCAGATGATGCTCCACAGTATCAGGAGAGCGATCGGAGCCAGTAAACGCGTGCTCATGCGGGTTTAGAGATATTGGAAGCAAAGTAAATGGGAAACTTCGACAACGCACCCAAAACATTTCCGCTTACCTTCGGTTTATTACAGCAACTTTGCGCTCATGAGTTTGTCAGACACGGCCAGACCGCGCTTGTCGCGCGAGGCGCTGCGCGAAGCGCTTTATGTCTTGCAGTTCATTCGACCCTATCGATTTTATTTTTTAGGGGGATTAGTATTGCTGTTTCTCTCGAGCGGGGTGTTCATGCTTTTTCCGTACCTCATTGGAAAGATGCTCGATGTCGCTCAGGGAGTAGTGGTGGATTTCGACCTCAAGCGGATTGGTTTATGGTTGGTTGTGGTCCTCATCTTTCAGGGGGTTATTTCCTATTTGAGGGTGCGGTTCTTTGCGGTAGTGAGCGAGCGCGGCACAGCTGATGTGCGCCGAGCGTTGTACGAGCGGTTGGTGGCTTTGCCCATCGTCTTTTTCGAAAAGAACCGCGTTGGAGAGCTGGTCAGTCGTTTAACCAACGATGTGGAGCGGTTGTATAACCTGCTGTATTTCATATTGGCTGAGTTTGTTCGGCAGCTGCTGATTTTGGTTGGCGGCATTGGGCTGTTGACGTGGATGTCGCCGCGTTTGGCCGGAGTGATGCTGGCGACCTTTCCGCTCATTGTCGTTGGTGCTCTGATATTTGGCCGTTGGGTGAGGCGCCTATCGAAGCGGCGTCAAGAGGCCTTGGGTGAGGCCAATACCATATTGGACGAGACGCTTCAGGGCATTCACGCGGTGAAGGCTTTTGCTAACGAGCTGTTCGAAGTGTGGCGCTATCATCGGGCTAACGAGCGAGTGGTAGATGTGTCTATGCGCTATGCCTCTGGCCGAGCGCTCTTTGCTGTGTTTATCATCACGCTGCTTTTCGGCGCGCTGTTTTTCATCTTGGGCTTTGGCATGTATCTGGTGCAAACGCGCCAGATGACGGCGGGTGAGCTTATTGCCTTTGTCACATACACGGCGGTAGTGGGGGGGTCGATAGCGGGTTTAGGCAACTTTTATACGGAGATGGTTGGTGCTTTAGGGGCCACAGAGCGCATTCGCGAGATTCTCCGTATGCCCACAGAGGTAGATGAACGCCCTCGCATCAACAAGCCGGCCGATCGCTTAAACGCTCAAGTGGAGTTTATCGACGTGCACTTTGCCTACCCTACAAGGCCCGATGTGGAGGTGCTCAGAGGCGTGTCATTTAACGTGCCCGCAGGAAAGAAGGTGGCCTTAGTAGGACAGAGCGGTGCAGGCAAGAGCACGATCATGCAGCTGCTGCTGCAATTTCACCGCCCGCATCGAGGCGCCATTCGGGTGGGCGGCACAAGTATATACGAGTACGACTTGGCCTCTTACCGGAGCCATTTTGCCATTGTTCCACAGGAAGTTATTCTTTTCGGCGGCACCATTCGAGAAAATATCCTTTACGGCCGCCCAGACGCCTCGGAAGAGGAGGTGGTAGAGGCGGCGCGCAAAGCCAATGCATTGGATTTTATCCTGCAGTTTCCGCAAGGGTTCGACACGGTAGTAGGTGAGCGCGGCATCCGCCTGTCGGGAGGGCAGCGGCAGCGCATCGCTATCGCTCGGGCCATCCTGCGCGATCCTGCCATCTTGTTACTCGACGAAGCGACGTCTTCGCTCGACGCAGAAAGTGAACGCGTCGTACAGGAGGCTTTAGACAACTTGATGGAAGGGCGAACGAGCATCATTATCGCCCATCGGCTGGCAACCGTGCGCGCTGTCGATACGATCTACGTGCTCGACGGCGGTCGCATCGTAGAACAAGGCACGCATGAAGAGCTATGGGCACGTCAAGACGGCATATACAGCTCCTTGGCGCGCCTCCAATTTGAACATGTGCCTGCCATAACTGCTAGCTAATTTCCCGTACTGTGAAAGGTGAAGAGCCTTTTGGCGCTGTTTTCGCTGTAAATATCTTCACCATGAGGTTGCATCCGTTATCTCTTGCCTATTGGCTCCTCTTCGTGTCATGGGTGCCTGTCTTTTTAAAAGCCCAGAATGCTTCAAAGGAACTTCCCTGGATATTGAGGAGCGATAAGGACGGTATTCAGGTGTACTATCGCCAAACGGCGGATGTCCACGAGCTGAAGCTAGTCACCTCCATGCAGGCTTCGCTTGCAAGCATAGCCCAGCTGTTCGACGAAGTCTACAACTATCCGCGCTGGGGATATCGCTTAGCAGAAGCGCGCTTGGTGAAGCGCGTTTCGGAAACGGAAATGTATTACTACGTCTTGCTCGACTTTCCTTGGCCGCTTAGCGATCGCGATCTAATTATGCACACGCGCCTCGACCAGGACCCCAATACCCGCATCCTGACCTCCATCAGCACAGCGGCACCCCGTATGGAGCCGGAAAGAAGCGGAGTAGTGCGCATCCGAGACGCCCATTCCAAATGGGTGATTGTGCCCACGGGAGCCGGAAAGGTGCAAGTGGAATACTATCTGTACTCGAATCCAGGTGGCAACTTGCCCGATTGGCTCATCAACTTGGCCGCAGATGTCGGCCCGCGCGAAAGCATCAAGAAGATGCGCGCGCTCTTGCGCGAGGGGCGCTATCGGAACGTGTATTTGGCGCACATACGCGAGTGAAGGCGCTCAGCAGGCCAACCATATCCCTACGGGTGTTGTTGTGGCGATAGCTGAAATCGCCGTTGTATGAGTTATGTCAGTCTGCGCGATGCTGTGCGCGATTTGGAGCGGCACGGCATGTTGCTTCGCATTCGGGAGGAGATAGACCCCGACTTGGAAATGGCTGAAATTCACCGCCAGGTTTTTGAACGCCGCGGCCCGGCCATTCTTTACGAGCGCGTCAAGGGTAGCCCGTTTCAGGCGGTTAGCAATTTGTACGGCACCTTTGAGCGCACTGCTTTCCTCTTTCGGCACACGTTGGAGCGCGTCAAACGCGTCATCGAGCTGAAGAAAGACCCCGCTGCTTTTTTCCGGGCGCCGCAGCGCTACGCAACGGCTCCGTTTACGGCACTGGCGGCTTTGCCGATGCGCAGCGTGCTTCCGCCGCCCATTCTTTATGGGACGACTCGGATTAGCCAATTGCCGCAGATAAAGAGCTGGCCCATGGATGGAGGTGCCTTCATCACCTTGCCTCAAGTTTTCACGGAAGACCCCGATCAACCTGGCCTCTTGCATTCAAACGTAGGCATGTACCGCATCCAACTCTCGGGCAACGAGTATGTTCCCGACGAAGAGGTGGGCATGCATTACCAACTGCACCGCGGCATCGGCGTACATCACACAAAGTACAACGGGCGCGAAGAGCCGTTCCGGTGCAGTGTCTTTGTGGGCGGCCCGCCCAGCCATGCTTTTGCAGCCATCATGCCCTTGCCGGAAGGACTAAGCGAGCTCACCTTTGCTGGCATGCTCGGCGGCCGCCGTTTCCGCTACGTGCGCCGTGACGGCTACCTGCTCAGCAGCGACGCCGATTTTGTGATTACGGGCGAAATTTTGAAGGGAGTGAAAAAGCCCGAAGGACCTTTTGGCGATCATTTGGGTTATTACTCCCTAAAACACGACTTTCCCGTGCTGCGCGTGCATCGCGTATACCACCGAAAAGACCCGCTCTGGCACTTCACCGTGGTGGGTCGCCCTCCTCAGGAGGACAGCAGCTTCGGCTGGCTCATCCACGAACTGGTGGCTTTGCTGACCCCTCAGGAATTTCCCGGCCTTAAGGAGTTGCACGCCGTCGATGCTGCAGGGGTACATCCGCTGCTGCTCGCTATCGGCTACGAGCGCTACATGCCTTTTCGCGAGCGCGTACCCGAGGAAATCCTCACCATCGCCAACCGCATCTTAGGCTCTGGACAGACGTCGCTGGCGAAGTTTCTCTTCATCGCCGCTGCTGACGACGACCCGCGCCTCAATACCCGCGACATCCCGCGCTTCTTTCAACACGTCTTGGAACGCGTCGACTGGACGCGCGACCTGCATTTCTACACCCGCACCACTATCGACACGCTCGACTATTCGGGCACGGGCTGGAATGCTGGCTCTAAAGTCGTGATCGCCTGCCGAGGGGAAAGGCGCCGCCGCCTCGACACTGTACTGCCCGAAGGCTTCTCCCTGCCGCCGGGATTTGACCGCCCCGTTTTCTGCATGCCAGGAGTATTGGCTGTTCAAGCCCCGGCTTTCCAGGTGGAACAAACCGCGCGCCAACAGGTAGAGGAGTTGTGCAGCTGGTTCGAGCCCCTCCCCCTCGAGCACATCGCTCTTATCGTCTTGGTGGACGACAGCCGTTTTACCGCTGCCACGCTGAACAATTTCTTATGGGTAACCTTTACGCGCGCCAACCCAAGCCACGATACCTATGGCGTGGGTGCCTTTTTGGAACACAAACACTGGGGTTGCCGCGGCCCGCTTGTGATCGATGCCCGCCGAAAACCGCATCATGCCCCCGAGCTGGAACCCGATCCCGACATACAGCGCCGGGTCGAACGCCTATTAGAGCGCTATACTTTTTAGAATTTTTTTTCGAAAAAGCCATTGAGCATTTGGAAATGTGCTGATGCGACCATTACCTTTGCACCGCTTTTTCGAAAAGCAAAAGGCCCGTTCGTCTAGCGGTTAGGACGTATCCCTTTCACGGATAAAACACGGGTTCGATTCCCGTACGGGTCACTCGGAAACCTCGCTCGCGCCTCTTTATCAGCCGAGCGGGGTTTTTTCGTTTATCTTTGCCCTCGGAAAACAGGAAAATACCGCCACTCATGGCGCCTCACAAGCCGATCGCTCGTATTTCTTTTCTATCGCTATTCTAAATTTTAATAATCTATGCCTGTATCTCTCCGATCGTGGTTGTTTTGGGCAATAGCCCTTCTCGCTTCCTGTCGCCAAGGACCTTCCCCCTCCCAGCTCGATGCCTCTGCGAAACAACGCGTTGTCGTGGACTCCTTTGCCGATATCCAAATTTTGCGCTACGACTTGCCGGGCTGGGATGAGCTGAGCCTCCGCCAGAAGATACTCATCTACTACCTGAGCGAAGCCGCCCTGGCAGGGCGTGACATCATCTACGACCAACACTGTAAGTATAACCTACTAGTTCGTAAGACATTAGAGGCTATATTCGATACTTGGAAAGGCGATCGCTCCACTCCCGAATGGAAAGCCTTCGAGGCTTACGCAAAGCGCGTTTGGTTTAGCAACGGCATTCACCATCATTACAACGAGTTCAAGATATTGCCCGAATGCTCTCCGGCGTATTTTGCCGAGCTGGTGAACGGCTCCGACTCGACAGCCTTACCGCTCGAGAAAGGGCAAACAAGAGCAGCGCTTTTGGATACGCTCTACCGCGTCGTGTTTGACCCTACTTTTTTACCCAAACGCACCAACAAAGAGGCTGGGGTAGACGTAGTGCTCACCTCATCGGTGCACTTTTACGAAAACATCACTTCGGAAGAAGTAGATCGATTCTATCAACAACAGTTGCGGGAAGCCGGCCCTAATCCACCTATGGTAGGGCTGAACTCCAAGCTGATTGGTGTAAAGGGCGGTAAACCTTATGAGCGCGTTTGGCGCGCGGGCGACGGCATGTACGGCCCAGCAATCGACAAGATCGTCGAAAATCTCGAAAAGGCTATTCCCTTTGCCGAAAACGAGCAGCAGCAGCGCGTCATTCGCCTGCTCATCGAGTACTACAAGACTGGCGACCTGCGCAAGTTCGACGAGTACAATATCGCTTGGGTACAAGACACTGCCAGTTCAGTGGACTTTATCAACGGATTTATCGAAGTCTATCACGACCCAAAGGGCTATAAGGGCGACTGGGAGGCCGTTGTCCAGTACAACGACCCGGAGGCAACGCGAAAAATGGCTATTCTTAGCCGAAACGCCCAGTATTTCGAGGATCATAGCCCTGTAGCGCCGGCTTTTCGAAAAAAGGAGGCGCGCGGCATATCGTATCGCGTCATCAATGTGGCCATGGAGGGGGGCGATTGCGCACCGGCTACGCCTATCGGTATCAACCTGCCGAACTCCGATTGGATACGCGCGACTTATGGCTCTAAATCCATCAGTTTGAGCAATATAGAAAACGCCTACGCGCGCTCAGGGGGAGCCGTGGCTACCGCAGAATTTGCCCACGACTCGGCGGAAATTGCTTTGGCGGAGCGCTACGGCGAGGTGGTGGGCAAGATACACACAGCTTTGCACGAGGTTATTGGACATGCGAGCGGTCAGCTGAAACCGGGAGTGGCCCAGCCCAGCGCCACACTAAAACAGTACGCCAGCACCCTCGAAGAAGCCCGCGCCGACTTGGTGGCTCTTTACTTCTTGCCCGACCCGAAGATGGTAGAGTGGGGCGTTTTGCCCGATACGCAAGCGTACAAAGCGGGCTACGATCAGTATTTGCGCAACGGGTTGCTTCAGCAGCTGCGCCGCATCGAACCGGGGCAAAAGCTCGAACAGGACCACATGCGCAATCGACATTTGGTTTCCGCTTGGGTGCTCGAGCGCGGTCAAGCGGATAGCGCTGTGGTGAAGGTGTTACGCGACGGAAAGACCTATGTCGATATCCGCAACTACGGTCGGGTGCGCGCGCTCTTTGGGCAGCTGCTGGCCGAGGTGCAGCGCATCAAGTCGGAGGGCGATTTTGCAGCGGCTCGGGTGCTGGTAGAGACCTACGGCATTCGAGTCGATAGCGCCTTGGTGCAAGAGGTGCGCAGCCGCTACGCAGGATTGCCCACTAAACCGTATGCCGGCTTCGTACAGCCGCGTTTCGTGCCGGTGCGAGATGCTAACGGCAACATCACGGACGTGCGCGTAGAAGTGGAGACGGACTTTGTGGCGCAAATGCTCCGCTACGGCCGCGAGTATGCCTTCTTGCCGGTACGCAACGAATAAGTCGAGAGGTGTCTTCAATTGAGGGCAAGACAGCATCTTTGCTCCGCAACAACGGGTATTGACGACGATACATGGCTACGTACGAAAATCCGCGCTTGGTCCTCGACTCTTCTCGAACACTCGAACCCAGTCGAGTAGGTTGGCGGAGTCCCAGCAATATCGCCATAGTAAAGTATTGGGGCAAGCGCGGCGTCCAGCTGCCGCAGAACCCATCGATAAGCCTTACGCTCACCCACGCCTATACGGAAACGACGCTGGAATACGCCCTTAAAGAGCGGCCTACTGCCGACATTTCGCTCGCCTTTTTCTTCGAAGACCGACCCAACGAGGCCTTTCGCAACAGGGTAGCGGCGTTTTTAGACACTATTACACCTATTTTCCCTTTTTTGCGGCAACTGCATCTGACCGTCCGCACGCGCAACTCCTTTCCGCATTCTACTGGCATTGCCTCTTCCGCCTCAGGCATGTCGGCTCTGTCCCTGTGCCTGTGCTCGTTGGAGCACCGTTTTTTTCAGACCTTGTCCGACGATGAGGCTTTTGACCGGAAAGCTTCTTTCGTGGCCCGCTTGGGCAGCGGCAGCGCATGCCGATCGATATATCCCTATGCAGCGCTGTGGGGGCTCACCTCCGCATTGCCCAGCTCTTCGGATGAATGTGCTGCACCCTTAAAAGAGGTGCTGCACCCCGTCTTTAAGACTTTCTGCGACGACGTGCTGGTCATCAGCGGAGCGCAAAAAGCGGTAAGCAGCAGCGCCGGCCATGCGCTTATGGAAGGGCATCTCTTTGCGGAGAGCCGCTACAATCAGGCGCGCGTCCATACCGTGCAGCTGCTGGAAGCGCTGCGCAGCGGAGATGTAGAGACCTTCGGGCGCATTGCCGAGGAGGAGGCACTCGCCCTTCATGCCCTCATGATGTGCAGTCGACCGCCATATCTGCTGCTCCAGCCTAACACGGTGGCCGTACTTCACCGGGTGCGCGCCTTTCGGCAAGAAACACAACTGCCTGTTTACTTCACGCTGGATGCGGGCCCCAATGTGCACCTGCTGTATCCTGAACAACACGCCGACGCTGTCCGACCCTGGATTGAAAGCGAACTGCGCCCGCTTTGCGAAAACAACTACTACCTGGCCGATAGGGTAGGGGAAGGGCCAGAAGAACTCTAAACTTTGTCTCTCGTTAAAGGCCGCGCTTTACCTCTTGGCCTATCCTCGACCGAAACACTGCCGGCATTGGGGCCTGGAAAAGGAGGTCCTATGCGGCTTTCCACACGTGTGGCAGTGTTTTTCGGAGTAGTCTGGATTTTGATACGCATTCCATTCTCGATAACAGGATAAGTAAAAGGGCTTCAGCGGGTTGTGGTCAATGGCTATACCGCAGCGAATGCAAAACCCTTTCTTCGAAAGCAAGTCGCTCGCCGCACCCACTACCTTTTGGATGAACGAAACAACTCGCTGGGCCGCGGATCCGGGCGCTTGGACCTTGGGAGTGGCGGCCGGAAAAGAGGGATATTGTTGCCTTATGGCCGATAGCTATATCGATTCTGAATGCCTTACAATCGATTGGATTTCGCTAGCGGCTTCTACCATTAGCAGGTAATCTCCTGGGATTTCGAGTAGGATGCCCATCTCTCGGTTGTTGTGCTCCGAAAAATCGTACATGTTCATGGAGGTAATCACACAGGCCTTCTCGCTCATGTAACATTTTGCGTGGAGGTTGTCGCAGGATAACAGCTGCAGGTGTTTCAATTCCATCAGCTATATTTTCTGGCCTTCATCTAAGTCTACCTTCCGGCAGACGATGCGAATGGTAACGCCTCGCATGTCGGCATCTCGAAGGCGCTCGTAGAGGTTTCGGCTCAGTTTGAGATAAGGGCTGAGGAGGTCCAATCTTTCATGGGCCTCTATAATGAGCTTCTCTTCTATAGCATTGGATGTTCCGGAAGTGGTGAGGAAGGAAGCCATGTGGTTGTAGTTAGTTTAGTATTATAAGCAGGAGGTGGGCTCACTGCTGTTTGGCGGGCAACGGCACGCCGCTTTTGTCATTCCTCTTCGTCGAAGTAGACTTTGTAGTACTTTTTTCCGCGGCTTTCGTCGTAGCCGCGCTCGATGAGGTCGCGCCGTCCATGGACATAGATATGGAAGTTTTTGTCCAACTTGATGACGCTTTTTAGGATCTTGAATTCTTTTTTGACGGCCGGCTTACTGATGTCGAAGCGATCGACTAAGGGCACGGCGTATGCGCGCGCGTATTCGCTGCGGAAAGCGCGAAACGCCGCCTGTTGTTCTTCAGAGGGGAATAGGGTTTGTGCAAAGTGTTCGGCTTCGAAATGCTCGTTTTCCTTGAAATAGAGGCCCGATCGGTACAGAGCGTCTAATTGGTCGGCGCGGTCCGTCTCGGAGTGCCGCGGCAGTTGGTGCCGGATGAACTCGCTGGACAAGGCAATGTGGTGTCGGGTTTGAAAGTAATGGTCTTCCACTGGGCGAACCCGCAGGAAGCCGTCTTTCCAAAAAGAGCATTCGTCGGACTTGGACAGGGTGTCAATAGCGCACACTCGGTAGCCATCTAATTCGTCCAAGTTGAATATGAACGCTGCGGTCTCGGGTTTGTCGGGCAGCAGGCCGCTGCGAACGCTGAGCGCATACTGGTCAGGTTGCCGTTCGACGTGAAGGAACTGCTGTGCGCTTTGCACCTTCCAAAGACCAATAGCTGAGGTGGTTTCTCCGGCCAGCACTACGTTTTCTAAAAATAAGATGAAGAATTCGCCGCCCGCCATGCGGCTGTCTTCGGAATGCGCGTAGAGCAGCTGCGCCAGCCGAGGCGCTTCTTGCGGCAGCGCATCGGGCGTTTGGAAGAGGAGGTGAGCTATTTGGTACACGGGGTGGTGGCTAACATCTTCCTCGTGGTGGAAGTAGAAGAATTCGGCGCACTTTTCGAAGGGTTTCAAGAAGGTGCGCATAAGCCACCTTTGCACGGCATCGGTAGGGGGGATAAGCAGTTGTTTCGGGATGTACACGCCTTCGTTTTGAGAGGCGTTGCCTACCCAAGTGACGGCCAGGCGGCGCAAGTGTGCATCGGCAAATTCCAGCATTGTCGATAGAGATTACGGTTGTAGTCCGAGCGCTTGCCACATTTTAGTGTAGAGATCGGTGTTTTGATAGACTCCAGAGAAGAGGTGTGCTTGGGGGCCAAAGGCAAATACGGTCACCATGGTGGCGGAGTGTAAGCGGCTGGTGAAAGCGGGTTCGAAGCTTTTGTCGGAGGCGCTAGTATTCAAGCTGAGGCCACCGCATTCGTGGTCGCCAGTGACGATCAGGAGGGTCTCGCCGTTTTGTTGGGCAAATTCGAAGGCGGCTGTGACGGCTGCGTCAAAGTCGAGCAGCTCCGCTCTCAGCCAGTTGGCGTCGTTAGCGTGGAGCGCCCAATCGATCTGGCTGCCTTCTACCATGAGAAAGAAGCCTTTCTCGCTGCGCTTTTGCAGGTATTGGCACGCCAGGGTAGTGGCTGCAGGTAGGTATCGACGCCCTTCGTTAGCCGCGGGCGGTTCGCGTTCGGCCGTAAACAGGTAGAACGGAGCCGTCCCATCCGACGGTAGCTTGCCAAGGCCGGTGCCAAACCGGACGACATAGCCGCGCTGGCGCAGCGAGTCAAGGAGGTTGCGGCGGTCAGGGCGGTCGTTGAAGTAGCCTCTGCCGCCGCCGATGAAGCAATCTAATTCCGTCTTGAGGTAGTCCTCTGCGATGTACTCTGTAAAGGCCCGCAGATCTTGATGCGCGATAAAAGCAGCGGGAGTGGCGTGGGTTGCAGAACAGGTGACGACCATGCCCGTGGCCCACCCTTGAGCGTCCAATTCCTCCAAGATAGTGCGGCACGGCTCGTAATTAGGGGGTACCAGGCCGACGACGCCGTTTTTGGTTTTTTGGCCACAGGCAAATGCCGTTGCTCCGGCGGCGGAGTCGGTCACCCGCTCGTCGTAAGCGTGGCTTTGGTGAAAACCCACTACCGGAAAGCGCTCCCACACCGATCGGCCTATGCCGCGCCAATACAGCGCTGCGCTTACTTGGGCCGTAGCCATGCCGTCGCCAATCATTAGGATGATGTTTTTGGGCCGTTCGGAGAAGGGCACCACCGCTCTATTAGATGGCCCTTTGCGGTCGGAACAAGCATAGGCGCTGAGCAGCCAAAGCAGGGTCAAAAGCAGGCGAAAAGGTTTTCTCATAGCGTTAGGCTTGAACGAGTATGCCATCGCGCATCTCTAAGCAGCGGTCGGAAAGGTCGGCTAAATCGTAGTTGTGCGTGACCACGACGAACGTTTGCCCTTGCTCGCGGCTCAGCCGTTGCAACAGGCGGTGCAGGTCGGCCGAAGCAGCGCTGTCTAAGTTGCCGGTAGGTTCGTCGGCAAAGACGATGTCGGGAGCATTGATAAGCGCTCGGGCTACCGCTACGCGCTGCTGTTCCCCGCCGCTCAGCGCTGACGGCTTATGGTGGAGGCGCTCCGATAGGCCCAAGTAATCGAGCAGCTCCGCTGCGCGCCGGCGCACCTGGTCGGCGGGTTTCCGCTGAATAAATCCAGGAATACAGACGTTTTCTAAGGCAGTGAATTCCGGTAACAAGTGGTGGAATTGGAAGACAAATCCGATGTGTCGATTGCGGAAGGCTGCCAAGGCTTGGTTGCCGAGCCGATGGACGTCGGTTTGGTTGATCCGGATTTCACCTTTATCCGCGCGGTCTAAGGTGCCGAGGATGTGCAAGAGCGTACTTTTGCCGGAGCCAGATTTACCCACAATGCTTACGATCTCCCCGCGTGCCACCGACAAGTCTATGCCTTTGAGGATGTGCAGCCTTCCGAAGGATTTGTGGATATTTCTCGCTTCCAATATCATGTGCGACTGGAGAAGGCGGCTCTTTCGAGCAGCCAAGGTGCGCAAAGATAGGGCCGGGACCGTTTTGCGAATACCGCTCTGGTTGAAATGCGCGGAGCGACCGCTCTGTAAGCATCAAAAACCCCTCTTTGCCTATGCGCTTCCTGCAATTGTGTAAGAAATATCCTTATCCCATTAAAGATGGCGAGAGTGTGGCCATTGTGCACCTGTCTCGCGCCCTGCATCGGTTAGGAGGGGCGGTCTCTCTTTTGGCGATGAATACGTTTCGGCATTGGTATGCCGGGCATGCAGTGCCGGAAGGTTTGGGCCACTACGAACGGGTGGCATCGGTAGCGGTAGACAACCGCATCCGCCTGTGGCCGGCGCTGCGTAACCTCTTTTCTACACGCTCGTATCACATCGAGCGGTTCATCAGCCCGCACTTTGCCCAACGCTTGCGCAAATGGCTGCAGGAGCACCCTTTTGATGTCGTGCTCTTGGAGACAATATACCTCACTCCATATATTCCCATCATTCGCCAATACAGCAAGGCGTTGGTGGTGTTGCGCCCACACAACGTGGAGAGCGAGATTTGGGAGCGCCTTTCGGCGAACAGTTCGTGGCCACAAAAGCCCTATCTGCGCCTGCAGGCTCGGCGCTTGAGGCGCTACGAGCAGAGGCACATAAACGATGGCGATCTGTTGGCCGGCATCAGCGATCGCGATGTGGCAGCCTTTCGGGCGTGGAACTTGGACAAACCAACATTGGTGCTCCCCATAGGCGTCGACCTGTCGGCCTATTGCCCGGATGAACGCAGCTTTGACCAACCGCTTAGCCTGAGCTTCATCGGCTCCTTAGATTGGCCGCCCAATGTAGAGGGACTGCGCTGGTTTTTGAGAGAGGTGTGGACGCCGCTATTGTTGCCGGCCTTTCCGGAGCTCACCTTTCACATAGCCGGCCGAAACATGCCGGCCTGGCTTCGATCGCTGCGCGTGCCGCGCGTGCAGGTGCACGGCGAAGTGCCTGATGCTGCGACATTCCTCAATGCACACTCGGTCATGGTGGTTCCGTTGCTTTCTGGCGGAGGGATGCGCGCCAAAATCGTAGAGGCGATGGCCTTGGGGCGTGTCGTAATCAGCACCTCTATGGGATTGGAGGGCGTTCCCGCTCGGCATGGCCAAGAGGTATGGGTGGCCGACTACCCTGCGGCTTTTGTGGAGGTTATCCGGGCTTGTTACCAACGAGGCGAGCAATTGGTAGAGATGGGGCGTAGAGCCCGAATGTTCTGCGCCGCTCATTTCGACGACGCGACCAACGCTAAGCGCCTGTGGGCGCGTTGTCTCGAGGTGTTGCATTCTAAGCTTACGACGCACTAAACTTTCTTCACTGGCTTACTGACTTGTCCAGAAAATACCCCTTACATAATGGCTCAACACACAATTCGCTCTGCTCCTCCTACATCGGAATGGTACGGTCTCACCGAGGCGCAAGTGTCGGAGAGCCGGGCGCGTTTCGGCGCCAATACGGTCACCTGGCAGAAACGCCGCCGCTTCGGACATATACTATGGGAGACCGTTCGAGAGCCCATCTTTCTGCTGTTGGTGGTCGCGTGCGCTATCTATTTCATTTTAGGCGATTATACCGAGGGTTGGCTGATGGTGGTGGCCATTGTATTTGTGATGGCGATAGAGGTAGCCCAAGAATACCGCAGTGAGCGCGCCTTAGAGGCTTTGCGGCGCTATTCGGAGCCGTTGGCGCGCGTTCGGCGCGAGGGACGAGAGATGGCCATCCCTGTAGAGGAGCTGGTCGTAGGCGATCTCATCTTGTTTTCGGAAGGCGAGCGCCTTCCGGCTGATGCCACTGTAGTACAGAACAACGACCTGAGCATAGACGAGTCCCTGCTCACGGGGGAGTCCCTTCCTGTGGTCAAAAGCACGCGCAAGGAGGAAAATCGCCTATATCAAGGCACCACGGTGGCCTCGGGCATGGGGATGGCGCGCGTAGAAGCCGTGGGAGAAAACACTGAATTAGGGCGCTTGGGCCGCTCTCTGGAACAGATAAAGGTAGAGCCCACACCTCTACAACGCCAGCTAAAGCACTTCGTAAGCCAGATGCTGTACGTCGGTTTAGGAGCGTTTGCCCTGGTCTTTTTTGTCAATTTGGCATACACGGGCCAGGTCGCCGCGGCGCTGCTGTATTCCTTGTCGCTGGCTATGGCTATCCTGCCGTCGGAAATACCCGTGGCGTTTGCCTCTTTCATGGCGTTGGGTGCTTATCGCATGAGCCAGCGGCGCATTTTGGTCAAGCAGCCCAAAACGGTCGAGAGCTTGGGTTCTGCTACGGTTATTTGCCTAGATAAGACGGGCACCATTACCGAAAACCGCATGACGGTAGCGGAGGTGATCGACTTTTCCGGCAAGGGCCAATGCTTGGAGTACGCCATGTGGGCCAGCGAGCGCAACCCATTTGACCCTATGGAGCAAGCCATCGGTGAAGCCTACCGTCGGCAGAGCGCCGTAGACCGCCGTTCTGACTTTCACCTCTTCAAGGAGTATCCGCTCAGCGGCACGCCGCCGATGATGACCCACGTGCTAACCGATGCTTCGGAGCGCCGCTTCATCGTAGCGGCAAAGGGCGCCGTAGAGCGCATCTTGGCGGTTTGCGCTTCCGTAGAGGAACAAACTCGGCAAGAAGTGCTGACTGTCGCGCGGCAGCTGGCCGCGCGTGGGTACCGCATCTTAGGGGTAGCTTCGGCAGATTGGGAGGGCGGCTCCTTGCCGGAGGAACAAGACAACTTTGCCTGGCAGTTCGAGGGGCTCGTAGCCTTGTATGACCCGCCCAAGGCCAACATTCGGGAGGTATTCGACCGCTTCTATGCTGCGGGTATTCAAGTCAAGATGATCACCGGAGACCATCCCGATACAGCGCTCAACATTGCCGAACAAAGCGGGCTTCGCCATCGGGGCGCTGCTGTTACTGGAGAGGAGGTGATGCGCATGAATGAGGCAGCGTTGCGCCAGTGTGTTCAAGACTGCCATGTCTTTGCTCGGGTATTTCCCGAAGCAAAGCTGCGCATCGTAGAGGCACTAAAGGCCAACGGTGAAGTAGTGGCGATGACCGGCGACGGCGTTAACGATGCTCCGGCGCTCAAAGCGGCCCAAATAGGCATTGCCATGGGACAACGCGGCACCGAGACGGCGCGGGCGGCAGCCTCTATGGTGTTGCTCGACGACGATTTGGCCGGCATGATAACTGCCATAGAGATGGGGCGCCGCATCTACGCCAACTTGCGAAAGGCCATCCGCTACATCATTAGCATTCACGTGCCCATCGTATTGATAGTGGTTACCCCGCTGCTCTTCGACTGGTCCTACCTGTATATGTTGGCCCCGGTGCACGTCATCTTCATGGAATTACTCATGGACCCTACCTGTGCGGTGGCGTATGAAAACGAACCGGGAGAACCCAACTTGATGCGCCGGCCACCGCGTCGCAACCACGCCAACTTGTTCTCCTGGGCCGAGATTGCGATCAGCCTCTTACAGGGAATTGCCATCACGGCTGCCATCTTCCTGTTGTATCACTACGCCATCGCTCAAGGACACAGCGAAGAAAAGACCCGCGCTTTCGTCTTTACCACCCTCATGACGGCCAATATTTTCCTATCCTTAGCCAACCGCTCTTTTGAATACAGCATAGCTTACATGCTTCGCTATCCCAATCGTACACTATGGTTGGTGTTGTCGATAGCGGCCGCCGTTTTAGCGGCGGTTCTCGGTATTCCCCCTATTCGCTCGCTCTTTCAGATGGAGGCGCTTTCTCTGGCCGAGTGGGCGACGTGTATGTTGGCAGCGTTCGTTAGCGTCTTCTGGGTAGAGCTGGGCAAGCAGTGGCCTCCGTTATGGAGCCGGCGCCGCACCCCAAGCATTAAGGCCGAGTGGGCCGCAACAGAAAAGCAAGTCTAAGGCAGATAGATCGGGCAAGAAGCCAAACCGATCCTCGAAGACCTGAGGGTAGTAAGAGAGTGCAAAGGCAGAGGGCCTCTTCGGCGTTATCTGGCCGCGCATGTCTTGGATAGCGCTTTGGTTCGACAATAGGGGGGCGGGCACGTAATCTTTAGTGAGGTCGCGGTCTTTTGTCCAGGAGAACTGTTGGGCCAGAAAATGCACAATCTCCAGGTTGAGATCGAAGAGAAAGGTGTAGGGTTTTTCTAAAAAATGTGCGACGGCATCGGCGTAGTGCTCAAAGAAGGGCGCGTTGCCGTAAGCCGTTTGAATAGAGCGCCAGTGGATGCGCTGCCAGGGCTCGTCGTACGAGATGCGCACGTCGCGGATAGGCATTTGGTGGTTTTTACCCTTTTGCAGCGGGATGCTCAGGCGCTGGATGCCGTTAGGTCCAGCGATGTGGCAGCGGTTTCGATAGCTGCCTTTTTGATAGTGCTCACAGGCCTCTAGCCAGAGCGTTTCTGCGCGCTGGGCCAGCGCCATCCACGAGGTAGGGGGCCAATAGAATAATTCGAGTAATACCGCTCGTCTCACGGAGCAAGGACGGGTTTTACGCGGAAGCCGGCTCTTTTGAGCAGGCGCAGCAGCCCCTTTCCGCCAGCTAAGTGGGCAGCGCCGACGGCGCAAAAGAGACTTTTTTGGCACGCGATGGCAGCGATGCGCTCTGCCATGCGCTCGTTGCGCTGCAACAAGAGAGGGCGGCGCAGGTGGCGCGCGTCGCGCCGGGCCGCCTGATAGAGGAGCCGAAGCTGCCCTTGCTCGTACCACTGCATCATCTTTTTAAGGCGCTGGCGTTGGCGCCGATAATTCTTGAGCAGCCACGTCAAGCTCTTGGCGCATGGTTGTAGCGGAAGGCTGCGCAGCAGGTTCAGTTGTTCCTCAAAGGTCTCTATGCCCGTCGTGGGTTTGCCTTGGCTTTGGGCGTATAGCCACAGCGTCTCATCGAGCGAGTGTTCCGCTTCATTGGATAGCAGCGCCTCTGTTAACATCACCTGGACTTGTATTGGGTGCACCTTCTGAAGGGCTTCAGCTGGCGCGCCCAGTTTTTTTCGCGAATAAAAATCTAAGTTCTTCCAAGCGCTCCTCGACAGCAGTTGTTGGAGGGAGAGGTTTTCGGGCAAAACCCATATCAATTCCATTGCGGCGGTGGGCATCTCTGAAAAGTCGAACTCCGCTGCAAATATGTCGCAAGCGTCAATATACCGGCACGCGTGCTCTAAATGTATAAAAGCCCGTCTATCGCGCACGTGCATCGTGCCGAAAAGATACGACGTCGGGCCATTATCGTCGCTCGGTGTTATCGACCACAGGATGCTTTCTTTCTGCCGCTTCATTGTCGCTGAGTGCACAATACTTCTTGCCAGCGCTCCGCACCGCGGCGCCACGGGGCGACTTCCATGCGCCACCAACCCGCTTTCGACGTTGCACCAGAGCATCGGCAAAGGTATTGCGCCAGCTGAGTGTGCGTGCGCCGACTGTTGAACATAGGCACGCGTAGGTTGTCCATGGCCCAATCGTCGAACAACAAGCGTTCCGGCGTGCCGCCCCATGCGTGTTTTCGCCACGCCGCTCGTACCTCAGGGCACAGCTTGTGGGCGTCGGACGTAAAAAAGCCGGCTTCCGGCTGGGTATTGCTGTACATTTTCCAAGAAAACGCCTCGGGCCACCATCCTCCTATGGCGTTCAGCGCCGGCATGACCCAGGTCAATCCTCCTACGAACAAGACTACAGGAGAAACTCGTTGCGGCAGAGATGCCGTAGCAGCGGCGCCCTTTTCCGGTGAGAAAAGGAGCCACACTAAAAGCGCCATAGCGGCATTCCAAGGGATCACTACGCTGTTCCAATTCAACCTTATTGGGCTGAGGGCCAGAAGGATGAAGAGGTGAAACAAGACGGCGATATAGCGAAAATAGGGGCGGCATGGCCGCCAAAGCAATCCCACTGCTAACAGGGCTTCGCCTGCGGCTACGGCATAGCCCAAGAGAGGATAGGCGCCTAAAGGACGCGTCCAAGAGAAGGCGTTGCAAAACCAAGGAAAATTGTCTTCCGCAAAATACGGCGAGAGCTTATAGATGCCGCTCCAGGCATAGACGCCGGTCACCACCAAGCGCACGGCTTGCTCGGCCGATCGTGCCTCTTTTGTTCCTAAGAGCGCCGCCCAAATGAGGAGGTAGAAGTACAGCCAAGGCTGTGCGCGGTTGAGGTCCAAGGTTACCAGGACGCACATGCCTCCGCAGGCTAAAGCCAAATATGCGCGTCGATATGGCCATGCTGTGGCAGCTATTAAGCCGGCTGCGATCGCTCCTAAGGCGATAGCCTCTGCCAGAGCGCTGCTTGCCCGGTGCGCTTCTGCCCAAAGCGGGAGCAATGGAAAAGTGCGCCCTGCCTTGCTGTACCACAGCGGTAGCGATAGGCTTACGTGCGCTATCCAAGCCGCTGCGGTCAGTCCGACTATTACCCGATGGGTTTTCATACGCACTACAGACTGTTAACCTTCAGCCGCGCTTGCCCTTTAGTGAAAAGGTCTGCGCAGATACCCGCCGAGGTAATTCGAGTGCGCTCGACTGCCAGGGTATCTACCGTGCCATGGAGCACCACGCCCGGTTGGATGACATACTCCCGAAGCGATTGCTGGGCCGACGAACGCAGGGCTTGCAAGTTTTCCTCCAACGGAAACACCAGCGCCTGTTGGATGCGCCGCTCAAAACTGCTGGAGAACAGCCAAGCGGCTGTGCGATGCAGCACGTTGCGCGTCTCGGCGTGAAAGTCCAGATCGATGATTTCGATGCAGTTCTTCGCTGCGTTCAGCATGGGCCTTCCGATGAGGTAAACTTCTCCATTAAAGAAACCGCTGAGCGTGGTGTTGATAACCAATCGGTCGCCATTGCCCCAAAGGCGCACGTTTTGCACCGTCACCTGCTTTTTACCCGACGAGAAAACCTGTCCCACTGTCAAGGCGCGCGCTCTGCGCTCGGCCTCAGCAAAAGGTACCCTCACCGAAAGCCGCACGATGAACTCGTCTTTGGCTTCGCTCAGCCGCTGTAAGAGAGGTAGTGCTGTGCTGGGTCGCAGGGCGGGCGGCTCGCCCACTACCACTTCGCTGTGGCCGCTAATGGACACAACGGTGCGCAGCTCATCGCCCGCCGTAATCAGCGGCAGCATGCCGATGCTGAGCGGAGTAGTTTTTACCCACAGCTGTTGGGCGGTATCCAAAAGAACGGGTTTTTGCAGGGCCTCCCAGGCCATCTGCGCGTAGTAGCGCAGGTTGACCTGCTGCTGTAGGAGGCGGTCGAGCGTCTGTGCGAGGCTTGCCTTGCTTTGCTGGAGCATGAGGTTGGCCAACAGCTGTAAGTTGATGTCGCCTAGAGCCGTCTTGAGCTTGGGCGCCGAGTGCCATTCGTGAAACTCTACCGCCGTCTGGGTGCGCAGCGACCAGTCGGGCGAGATATCAAAAGTCGTCTTAAGTCCTAATTCCAGCTCCCCCTCGATTTCGACCTCTTCCCAGAGCAGCTGTTTTTTGAGCCAAACCTTGAGCGGCACTCGATAGCGCACCGCCTCCGGTAAAAGGGCGATCTCTAAGGATTGGGTTCGCCAAAGGCGGAGCATGAGACCATCGCCGCCGTTATCGGAGAACGAATTGTCTTCATAGAGCAAACCTTGGGTGCGTCGATTGAGGGCATCTACCAACTGACGCACGGGCACGGCAATGGGCAAGGTGATGCTCGAAAGGGGAGGCGATGTCGCCACTTCTGTCAGATACTGCTCACCGGGATTGGGCGCATTTGTCCGAGCTGCCGTTCGGCATCCTCCGCACAAGAGTACCCACGCCGCTGCGAGCAGCGCACCCGAATAATAGCGCCAATGCCCCCAGTGTCCGATAGGAGATAAATACATGGTTATACACAATACCATCCTGGGCAAAAGTACTTCGCTTTTTCAACGATAGGTGTGAAAGACCTACTTCAGCAGGGAAGACCTCACAGGCCTGTGCCGACTTCCTCCTATCTTTCGGCCGACATGTTGCTACAGCGCTTGCGCCTTCAAAACTACAAGCAATACGTCGCTCTCGACTTGGTGTTCCGCGAGGGACTGGTCGGCATCATCGGTCGAAATGGTGCCGGCAAATCCACCCTTTTTGACGCTATCTTGTACTGCCTCTACGGCCGAGAGGATGTGAATAAGAGCCTGATCCGCTCTTCATTTGCCGATGCCAAGGCGACCGTCTCGTTGGAGCTCGAATTTTTTGTTGGAGAGCACCTCTACCGCGTCCGGCGCGAATTCCGCGGTCGAGCACTAACCCCGTACGCCGAGCTGTTTAAAAACGATATGCGCATAGCGCATACTCCCGCAGCGGTTAATACGGAAGTGACTAAGGTGCTGCACTTGGAGCGCGACGCATTTAAGCGGTCGGTCTTTGCGCGGCAGAAGGAGTTGGACGACCTGACCAAAGCCACTCGCGAAGAGCGCCGAAAGTTGGTGCGGCGCATGTTAGGGTTGGAGCGCTTAGATGAGATGCAGGCGGCCATCAATGCGGATGCGCGCGATGGGAAAAATCGCATCTTAGGACAAACGCAGGCCCTTTTAAGCGAGGCAGAAAGGCAGCGCATAGAAGCCGAAATCGAACAGGGCGAGCAGCTTTTGGCCCAAAAACGCGTCGAGCTGGAAAAGGAACAGGCGCTGCTGGAAGCGGTAAACAAACAGTATCAGGCGATCAAGGCGCGCTTCGATGCGGCCCAGCAGCGGTTGTCGCGTTTCAATGAGTTGGCCCAGGCCATAGAGAAGATGCGCGAGCGCGTGGAGCAATGGCAGCACCAAAAACAGCAGTTGGCCCAAAAAATTGCTCAGCTGCAGCAGCTCCGCCGCCAATTAGAGGCCCAGCGCCCGGCGTTTGAGGCCCTCAAAAAACGTCGAGAGCAGCTGGAGGAGCTCGAAGAGGAGTACCAGAAGTTTGTCAACTATCGGGCGCGTGCGGAGCGCTTGGCACAAGCGCAGCAAGAGTTGGAGCGGGCGCGTCGGCAAGTAGAGCTTCGAACCGCCAAGGTAGAAAGGCTGCCTGCTGTCGCTGTCGCTTTAGAGCAAAAGAGCCGCGAGCTTCTGCGCGTACAGCGCGACATAGAGGTTGCCTTGGACCAGCACAGCAGTGTACGAGGAGAGTTGAACGCCCTGCAAACCCGCCTGCGCGAGCGCACAGAGCAGCTCAGGCAATTGCGCGCTTTAGGTCGCAGCAGCCACTGCCCAACGTGCATGCAACCGCTCTTGGATGGATACGACCGCGCCCTGTCTGCATTAGAAGGAGAAATTAAGCAGCTCGAGGCTATCCGCATCCGCGCGTTGGAAGCGCAGCTAACTGCCATTTCGGAACGAGGAAGGGTCTTGCGCCAGCGCGAACAGGCGCTCAAGGAAGAAGAGGATGCCCTCCGAAAAGAAAGGCTACAGCTCGACGAAGATGCCCGGCAAAAAGGCCTCTGGGAAAAAGAATGCCGAAAATGGGAAGAACATATCGCCGCCGAAGAGGCCATCCTCCGCGTGATTGGAAAGGTGAGCTTCGACGAAGCGCACTACCAACAATTTCGCCAGCGCGTAAAGGAGGAAGAAGGCGCTTTCTTAGAATTTATCAACAACGAAAATCGCCTCGGCCGCGACTTGCCGCAGGCAATGCGCGAACACCAAGAGGCAGAAGAAAATGCTGGGGCGGCGCAGAGAGAGCTAGAGACTTTGTTGGAAGCCCAGCAGGCAGTGGGCCATAACCCGGAGGAATACGAGACTGCTCGATATGCTCTAACATCGTTTGCCGATACCCTGCGCGAGCACAACGAACGCGTCCAACGAGCAGGCAAAGAATGTTTAGAACAAGAGAACCAGGTGGAGCGCGCCCGCGAACGACTGCAACGCGATGCACAGTTGCGAGAACAAATCCAAGCACAGCAGCTCGACATAGAGCAGCTCGAACAGCTGTCTGCTTTAGTAGGGCAATTCAAAGGCGAAATCTTGACCCGCGTCGGCCCAAGCATCTCGCGTGAAGCCAGCACCTTATTTAGCCGCATCACGCGCGGCCGATACGAAAATATTCGCGTCGACGAAGACTTCGACTTTTCCATTTCCGATGGCGGTGCGTTTTACCCCATCGAGCGCTTTTCTGGCGGAGAAGTTGACCTGGCCAACCTGTGCCTGCGCATCGCCATCACCAAGGCCATCTTCGACCTGAGCGGCGCTGCCCATACGGCGGGCTTTCTAGCTTTCGACGAGGTACTCGGTAGCCAAGATGAAGAGCGCCGCATGGAAATTATGCAGGCCTTCCACTACTTGAAAGAGCAATTCCGCCAGATCTACGTCGTTTCGCACATCGAAAGCTTGAAGGATTTCTTTCCCAACCTGCTCGAGGTCAGCGTCGGCCCCGGCGGAAGCGCTGCTGTGTGGAGGTAGCGCGCCGCTTTACTGCAAGTTGCCCGAAGAAGAGTGTAAAAAACGCTATTCTTGCCCCCATATGAACGGACGACATCATCCCATAGAGGGGCAAACGCCGCCTCAAAGCGACCTTCCTTCTAAGCACAAGCGCTTGTATGCCAGCTATATTCGAGCTATGGCTGCCTTCGCTGTCGTTCAAATGCATGCAATCGGCGGCTATTTGTATTGGTACGGCAAGGATGCAGCAGCGCTTCACCCACAGTTTGTCGTAGCCGATTTGTACTACGCTCATCTGCGCTGGGCTACTCCTTTTTTCATCATGATTAGCGGTGCGCTGCTGCTGAGCAGTCGACGCGAAGAAACGCTGGGCGCTTTCCTAAAACGGAGGATGCGCCGAGTACTCATCCCCTTTGCCTTTTGGGGAGGTATCTACCTCCTCTATCTCTTTCGCGAACAGCTGCTTTACGGCCCTATGCCTACGTGGAGCCAAGTGAGCCATAAGATCTTCTACGAAGACATCTACTTCCACTTGTGGTTTATCCCCATGATCGCCGGTCTGTACTTGCTCACACCCGTCCTCAAATTATGGGTGAAGGCCACAGACCGTCGCCATTTGGAGTATTTCTTAATCATCGTTTTTATTTCCAATGCTGCCCACCTGTACCTTCCCAACTTACTGATAATCAAGCATTTCTCGTGGTTCGGATATATTGGCTACTACCTATTAGGCTATTATTTGAGTTACTATTCCCCTGCCCCTCAAGTAAAGCGATGGATATACGTATCCGCACTTTTTATGCCGTTTTTGAGCGCCTGGTTGACCTGGTGGCTGAGCGCGCAAAAAGGTGAATACTACGACATCGCTTTTGTCTATGCCAGCCCAAATGTGGTGCTCATGACGAGCGCCTGGTTTCTCTTCTTGCGCGAATACTCTTGGGAACGCTTCGCGCAGCGATACTCTTGGTTGCACCGAAAAATACTACGCATCGCAGAAGTGAGCTTTGGTGTGTATTTCATACACCCGCTTGTGTTGGATGTCTTAAAAAACGGCTATTTGGGCGTTCGAATAGAGCCGCACTATTTTTTATTTAGTAACGTACCCATTGCCATGGGCGGCTTGCTGACTGGAATAGTGGCTTTTCTCGTCTCGGCCCTGTTAGTGGAACTGTTGCATCGGTGGAGTTTTGGTCGCAACTGGCTGACGTAGCCTCAGACTTACCTTACCCGTCGTAGAAATAAAAGCTTTAACGTCGGGAAAGCGACGCTTTTGAGGCGCTTCGAAGACCCTGTTTATCAAGCAGACAGCCTTATTTTCGTCAGAAAAAAAAACATGGTCTCTATGCGTACACTTTTTTTACTCTGTCTTACCCTTGCCTTCTCTTTGGAAGTTTCTGCCCAAACCGGCTACTATCGCGTAAAGTTTCCCGACGACTTTACGGTTTATGGGTGTGGAGCCCAAGCCGACACCATTTATCCCATTATCGACCAGTATCCGGGCTGTCCTTTTGGCGTCGGCATTACCGTCAAAGACATGGTATTCAACCTGAATAAGACGGGAGGCTGTAAGAAGATCCTGCGCACGTGGACGCTCATCTACTGGTGCGACTACGACCCTAATCGCGACCCAGTGTTCATTGTAAATCCGCCCGATACGGATGAAGGGCCTACGCTTTTTGGCATTCCGGCCAATCGCGGGCACTTGCAATACACCCAAGTGATCAAAGTAATTGACCAGGAAGCTCCCACATTCGTCGACTGCCCTCAAGACCCCGTGGTTTTTTGCGACTACACCAACAACGATCCAAAGCAGTACAACAACGGGCATATCGACAAGTGCGAAGGGCCAGTTGACTTGCGCATTAAGGTTACGGATGGCTGCTCTAAGTCGGACCTAGTGGTGAAATATCGCCTCTTTTTGGACTTGGACGGCAATGGCTCTATGGAAACATACATCAGCAGCAGCAGCCCTGGGGCTTGGCCGGTTAGTCAGACCTTGAGCGGTGACACGGTCATTGCCACGATTGACTTTCCCACCGGTTTCGGCTTGCCTTACGGCTCCCACGCGATAGAATGGATTGCCAACGACAACTGCGGTAATGAGAGCATTTGCAAATACGAATTTATTACCAAAGACTGCAAGGCACCCTCGTTAGTTTGCTTGAACGGCTTGAGTGTCAACATCATGCAAACGGGCATGATCTCGGTTACTGACCAGATGTTTCTGCTGAAGGTGACCGACAATTGCACGCCGAACAACCAGGTGGAAACCGCTATCCGCAAGGCCGGCACAGGCAGTGGCTTTCCAGCAAATAACCACACGGTGACCTTCGACTGCAGCGAATTGGGAAGTCAAGCCGTCGAAGTATGGGGGCGCGATAATAGCGGCAATGCCGACTTCTGCCTCGCGTACATCGACGTACAAGACAACATGGGCTCTTGTCCGCCCTTTAGCAAACTGGTCGCACAGGTGGTATCGCCCGACGATGACCCCATCCCGGGTGTCCAAATCGCCCTTAAAAAGGATGGAAAAGTCTTAAGCGTCTATACCACTAATGCCGACGGCATCTATGAGGCGACCAATATCCCCGCCGGCTGCAAGTATCAGTTGGAGCCTTCTTTGGACGCCGCCGCTGTGAAGGCGGGCATCAACACAGCTGACGTGCTCTTGCTGGCCGCTCATATCGACGGCATTCAGTCGTTTAGCTCGCCGTATCATCTCTTGGCAGGCGATGTGGACAAGTCGGGAGATCTCTCTCAAGCCGACGTACAGCAGTTGATCCAGCTCATCCTCGGTGTGCAGAAGGATCTGCCGGCATATCCTAAGCCGTGGCAGTTTGCACCGGCGCATTTCACTTTTAGCGACCCAAAGGCGCCGTGGCAATCCGCTGTTCCGACGGCCACGCCGCTCTTTTGCATATCGGGCGCCATGTCGGCGCCTAAGGCGGACTTCATCGGCTACAAGATCGGCGACCTAAACACGTCAAGCACCAGCGCTCTTCAGCCGCTGGCAGTGAGTGACCGCGGAGGCGAGGCATCCCTGACCTTTGTCGCTAAAGACCAGAAGTTTACGGCAGGCGAGGAAGTGCGCGTCAGTTTGCGTACGCCCGACTTGGCGCAGCTAGCGGGCTTCCAGTTTACCCTGGAGTACGACCAGAAGGTCTTGTTGCTGCAGAGCATTTTGCCTGAGCTCATTCCTGATGAGTGCATCGCTTCGCCTGCGCCGGGGATCGTCACGGCGTGTTGGCATTCCCCCATTATGCTCAGCCCTTACATCATTGGGAAGAACCTCCAAGCTCAAACGTTTACTCTGGTGTTCCGCGCCCTCAGCGACGGTACCTTAGGCCGGGCGCTGCGCATGTCTTCGGCGGTAGCTGAAGCGGAAGCGTATCGGCGCGACCTGTCGCCCGAGCCCATTCGGCTGACTTGGCAGCCCTTCCCAGTAGGGCCTAAAAACGGGCTGTTTAACGCTTTTGAACTCTCAGCGCGCCCCAGCGTCGCCATCGATCGCGTCCAAGCGGTTTATGTGCTGTCCCAAGCTGGCGAGGTGCGCATCTCCCTGACAGATGCTGCTGGCAATGTGGTATACGCGCAGCAAGTGCAACAGGCAGAGGGAACACACCAACTCTCGATCGATCTGAGTACGCATGTGCGGCCGGGATTGATGTTCCTGCGCGTGGAAACGGCAGCAGGGGTAGCCGTAGAGCGCATCACTAAGCTGTAAGCGCTTTTGCTCACGCAGTAGAGGGGCGGGTATGGTCTAACGAAGGCAGACCATACCCGCTTTACTGTTCGAAGCGCTGAAAGTAATAGGTGGCCTTTGCTAACAGGCCATCTACAGCAGCGGGGTTGCCCTTCCATCGATGCCGCACAAAGTCGGCGAAGATGTCTTCTAAGCGGTCAAATCGCTGCAATTGATCGAGGCGGCCCTCTTCTGTAGCAGTGTAGGTGCGCCGTTTTATCAGCAATTGAAAGGCATCGGGAAACACCTCGCTTAGTCGCGCGTGGGTCAGCTCGATGTTTTGCTCCGGGCGAATGTCGCTAAAAAGGAGAGACAAGATGGCTGCC
This sequence comes from Lewinellaceae bacterium, assembly GCA_037445225.1. GTDB lineage: Bacteria > Bacteroidota > Bacteroidia > Chitinophagales > Saprospiraceae > M3007. The sequence goes on from JBBIKW010000002.1 coordinate 321,421, forward strand.
GAAGTGTCGTGTTGGCGGGCAAACTCGGCCAGCTGGTGCAGGATATCTTCGACCGAACGCTCGCGGCAGCGCTCTATTTCGAATTTAAGCCAGGGCCGCGTAGGCACCGGCTCAAAGGCGATCTTTGGAGCATCGTAAGAGGACAAGGTTATCCAGAGAAATCCCTTTTCTACGCCCACCTCTGTATCGCTGAGCCGCTCGATGCTGCCGGCATACCAGGCATTGGGGTGTACGCCGACCGGTTGGGCATTGTGCCAGTGGCCCAAGGCTATGTATCGGAAGGGCTGCAGCCGTTCCACCAAGTCGGAGGGGAAGGCTTGCTCGCCGTACTCTTCCATCAAAAAGCGCTTGCCCATGGAAGTATGGAGCAACAGCAGGTTGAAATGGTCGTGGAGCGGCTCCATGCGCATCAGTTCGCGGCGCAGCGCCTGTTCATCGTTTATGTGCGGCACGCCGTGCACTGCGATCTGGTCAAAGCAGTAAGTCTCCCACGCCTCGCTAAAGATAGGGTATACGCCGCGTAAGGTGCGCAGGGCGCGGAGAATAGGGCTGTTGTAGAAGGTGCGCGGCGTTTCGTGATTGCCGGCGAGGATAACAATGGGGATCTGCGCATCGCTGAGGCGGCGCAGCTGTTCTAAGGCGTGCGTCAGCGCTCGGTTGCTTGGGCTAGGGCGGTGAAAAAAGTCGCCGCTGTGCACGACGACCGCCGGCCGTTCGGCTATGGCGCGGTCGATGATGTGTTCAAAGACGGCATATATATCTGCCTCGCGCGCATTCACCCCGCTGGTGTCGTCGACGCGGTCGAAGGCCTGGTAGCCCAAATGCGTGTCCGAAAAATGCAGGATGTCGGGTGCCATCGGTGATTGTTCTCTGCAGCGCGCTCTTAAACGTGCCAAAAACAAAGGTACCACAGACGCTGTTTTTGAACCGCCTGTGGTACCTTGCCTTTTTAGGTCTAGACGCCTTTGCTATTCTCGGCTGGAAAGGAAGCGGAAGAGGAGGTACAGGAACTGCAGCAATGCGGCGAGCGCAGCAGCCACATAGGTCATGGCCGCCCAAAACAGCGCGTCTTTCGCGCCTTCGTACGCTGCTCCACGCGCAATGCCGGCGTTATCTAACCATGCCAAGGCGCGGCGGCTGGCGTCGAACTCTACTGGCAACGTAATCAAGCTGAACAGACAGGTAGCGCCGAAGGCCGCCAACACCACTATCATGATAACCGGATTGTTCAACAGTGAAAAACCCACCAAGCCAAACATAAAAAGATACTGCTGTAGGGAGGCGGCAATTTGCACTACCGGCACTAAGCGCGAACGCATCTGAAGCATGCTGTAAGCCGTAGCATGTTGAACCGCATGCCCACACTCGTGCGCCGCTACTGCGGCCGCCGCTACGCTCCGTCCGTAGTACACGTCGTGGCTCAGGTTCACAGTTTTATCGGCTGGGTTGTAGTGGTCTGTCAGCCGCCCTTCTACCGAGGTGATGCGGACGTCGTAGATGCCGTAGGCGCGCAGCATGGCCGCCGCCACCTCTGCTCCGCTCATGCCGTTGGGCAACGGCATCTGGCTGTATCGGTGGAATTTGCTCTGCAGCGTTCCACTCAGAATCATGCCGATAACGGTGAAAACGACACTAATAACGATAATGCCAATCATGGGTAGTGTTCTGAGTTTTCGAACTATGGAAACAATCGATACGCGAAGATAGTTCCTGCTCAGGATATCATTTTAAAACCCGTGTACTTTTGTAGGGCTTTAGGTATTCGGATGCCGTCAGGCGTCTGGTGGTTCTCCAAAAGTGCCGCCACAATGCGCGGCAGAGCGAGGGCAGAGCCGTTAAGCGTGTGCGCCAAATGGATCTTTCCCGCTGCGTCGCGGTAGCGCAACTGCAAGCGATAGCTTTGGAAGGTCTCGAAGTTTGACACTGAGCTGACCTCTAACCAGCGCTCTTGGGCGCCCGACCACACCTCGAAGTCAAACGTCTTGGCCGAGGTGAAGCCCATGTCGCCACCGCATAGGAGCACAATGCGATAGGGCAGCTCCAATTTGTTCAATAGGCGCGCTACATGCCGCACCATTTGCATCAGCGCGGCATAAGAGCGTTCCGGATGCTCGATGTGGACGATTTCGACCTTGTCGAACTGGTGTAAGCGGTTGAGCCCGCGCACGTGTGCCCCCCAGGCGCCGGCTTCGCGGCGAAAGCAGGGCGTGTAGGCCGTAAAACGGATGGGTAAGTCTTTTTCCGGCACAATTTCGTCGCGCAGTAGGTTGGTCACAGGCACCTCAGCCGTGGGGATGAGGTAAAGCTCGTCGCGCTCGCACACGTACATCTGTCCCTCTTTGTCGGGCAGCTGCCCAGTGCCGCGGGCGGTATCCGCGTTGACCAGATGCGGCGGCAAAATCTCTTCGTATCCCGCCTTGATGTTTTCTTCTAAGAAAAATTGGATAAGGGCGCGCTGCAGCTTAGCCCCTTTACCGCGGTAGACAGGAAAGCCCGCCCCAGCCAACTTGACGCCTAATTCAAAGTCGAACAACTGATATTTTTTACCTAAATCCCAGTGTGCCAGTGCGTTAGGCGGTAGAGTAGGGAAGGGCTTTTTCCAGTCTCGATATATCTTGTTGTCTTCTGCACTTTTCCCCTTGGGCACGGAGCGATGTGGGCAGTTGGGTACGGTGTACAGCAGGCTCTCCAGCTGATGCTTTACCGCCTCGGCTTCCGCTTCTAATTGGCGGATGCGCTCCTTTTGGTTCGCCACTTGCGCTTTGAGTTGTTCCGCTTCCTCTCGCCTGCCCTGTGCCATCTGCTGGCCAATTAGAGCAGATAAGCGTTTATTTTCCGCCAACAAGTCGTCCAGTTGTTTTTGTAAAGCGCGGCGCTCGTCGTCTTTTTTCAGGATTTCGTCCAACACCTTTATTTGCTGAGCACTCCAGTTTCGCTTGCGTAATCCCTTGACGATGGTCGCTTTTTCTTCGCGGATGCGTTTAACTTGAAGCATAGAAGTATGCCGAATTTTTAGCGGGCGCAAGATAGAGCGAATTTCAGGCGAGGTATTACTTTTGCATCGGTTTTAAAGCCTGCACCCATACCCCGCGATATTTTGCCACGTAGGCAACCGTTGCCTGTACATGTATTCCCTTAATTTTATTGGATAAACATAGTGAGGTAGATCCGTCTGCCCGTTTTATATAGTTCCTGCGGCCAGAGCAACAATTCGCTGCAGGCGGTTTCTGCATCTATCGTATCGTTTCCTCCAGTTGGTCTTGTTTTTGCTTGCCTGTACCTTCCCGTCGCCTGCGCATCGACACTTTTCCCAATACAGCAGGCGAGACAAGGCACCCTACGAATAGGTTGTTTCTTGCCTTACTTTCTTCCAGAATATTTTCGCGTATTATGTACGATATCTTGCAATTGAATGAGATGCTGGTCTCCGAGCTCAAGGAGCTTGCGCACCGCTTGGGTATCAAGGGATGCCAGAAGATGACGAAACAAGATCTGATTTACCGCATATTGGATGAGCAGGCTTTAGCGGGGAAGAAGACGGGCGGTGAGCGGGTGCCGTCGGTGGAGGAGCCGCAGCCGGGGCGCAAAGTGGTTATTGAGAAGCCCAAGTCGGCGGAGGAAGAGGCGGCTCCTGCTCGGCGCGACAAGCGACCCAGGAAGGTAGTACAGGTGAGCGCGCCGGTTCAGGATACTGGACCCGTTGTTTCGACGCCGTTGCCAACAGAAAAAGAGAGCGACAGAGAAGAGGCTTCTCCGTCGCCGCGCTCCTCGCAGATAACGGTAGAAAGAAAAGACATGCCTCAAAGCTCTTCTAAGGAGGCCGCTCCGGCCTCGAACATTGAAAACGCTACGGTAGAAACGCCTGCCGCACCGACCGCGGAAAAGGCCGCTGCGCGCGCTACTGCTCCCGTATCGGGGCGCTTCGACATCGAGTTGGACGGCATCATCGAAGGCGAGGGCACCTTAGAGATGTCGCCCGAAGGATATGGGTTTTTGCGCTCGCCCGATTATAACTACGCTTCCAGTCCCGACGACATCTACGTATCGCCTTCGCAAATCAAGCTCTTCGGCCTGCGCACTGGCGACACCGTGTTGGGCACCATTCGCCCGCCCAAAGAGGGAGAGAAATACTTTGCCTTGCTCAAGGTGCTGCGCATCAACGGTTTAGATCCTAAAGACGTGCGCGATCGCGTTCCGTTTGACTACCTGACGCCGCTCTTCCCTACGGAAAAGTTCAACTTGTTGACTAGCCCTACGGGCCGCGATTTTGGGAACCGCATCATCGAGCTGTTTACGCCCATCGGTAAGGGGCAGCGCGGGCTGATTGTCGCTCAGCCTAAGACGGGCAAGACTTTTTTGCTCAAAGACATTGCCAATGCCATTACGAAGAACCACCCGGAATGCTATGTCATCGTGTTGCTCATCGACGAGCGGCCGGAGGAGGTCACCGACATGCGGCGGAGCGTGCGCGCCGAAGTGGTCGCTTCGACGTTTGACGAGTCGGCCGAAAACCACGTGCGGCTGGCCAACATCGTCTTGGAAAAGGCCAAGCGCTTGGTGGAGTGCGGGCATCACGTAGTTATCCTGCTCGACTCTATCACGCGGATGGCGCGCGCCTACAACACGGTAGCGCCTTCTTCGGGCAAGGTGCTCTCTGGCGGCGTCGAGGCTACTGCGCTGCAAAAGCCCAAGAAATTTTTTGGAGCGGCTCGCGCCATCGAGAACGGGGGGTCGCTCACCATCTTGGCCACGGCGCTCATCGATACCGGTTCCAAGATGGACCAAGTCATATTTGAAGAGTTCAAGGGTACGGGCAATATGGAGCTGCAGCTCGACCGAAATTTGGCCAACCGCCGGCTGTTCCCCAGCATCGACCTGACCAAATCGAGCACGCGCCGCGAAGAGCTGCTCTTAGATAAGGAAACCCTGCAGCGGATGTTTATCCTGCGCAATTATTTAGCCGACATGAAACCAGAAGAGGCCATGGAGTTCTTGAGAAAGCACATGATGAACACGACCAGCAACGAGGAATTTCTGGAGTCGATGAATCGATAGAGTGCACCTTTACGGGTGCTACCATTCCAACCGCCAGCTGATGTTCGGCACGAGGCTGAGCTGCGCCTTAGAAAGGATGCGCTGTTGCAAGGGGTCGTAATAGAGATAGGCAATGTTTTGGCGAAACGTGGCGTTTTGCAGGTCGAAAGCCAGCAGGCTGTTGCGCCGTTGGGCGAGGTGGCGGCGCCAATAGATGCGCAGATCTAAGCGCAAAAAGTCGGGCAGGCGAAGGGGATAGCCCTTAGAGAGGTCGTAGCGGGTCGCTTGTGCTGCAGCGGAGGCTGCTATATCCACCGGTGCAGTGCGTTGTCCGCCCACCCAAGTCAGCCGGCCGTTTACGCCGAAAGTGCGCGTGCGCGCGTCAGCGGGATCGCTCTCCAACGTCCACTCCTTTCCGGCGGTCAAGTTGACTATGTGCCCCACATTCCATCGGCTTTGGCGCCATACGCCGTCCATGCCTCGATATTGGACGGTCATTAGGGTGGCGTTGCACAGAGCAAACCAACCGCCGCCCAAGAAGCGCTCCACCGTACCTTCGATGCCGGCGTGGCGGGCTTGGCCTTCTGCGGTAAGAGCGCCTAGCCGTTGGATTTCGCTGATGTTGCCGAGGTGTACCTCGTTTGACGCCGGCATGCGGCAATGGCGTTGGTAAAAAGCTTCGGCCTGTAAGCGCCACCATTCAGACAAGGTCCAGGTGTAGCGGGCGGAGGTCTGGAACGCCCAGGCCACTGGGTTACCGCTCAGCCGGTCGAGGCTTTCACCTTCGCGAGGAGGGTGCAAAGCATAGAACCAGAGGACATGTGTTTGGTTATTCAGGCCGGCATGCAGAGCGAACTGATGCCGGCGACTTAAATGGTGGACGAAGGTGAGGCGCGGTTCGAGGCGCACTTGCCAGGGGTAGGTGTTGGGAATACGCCATAGCAGCGCGTGCAGACCGGCCTGCAGTTGCATGCGCTCGTTGGACAATATCTCTGCCCAGTTAACCCAAGGCTGTAGCGTCCAAGTGCCTACCGATGCCGCGTACAAGATGCTGTCGTTGCGCGCGGCTTTTATTTCTCCGAAAGCGTATTGCATCAGCAACCCCGCCTGTAGGCGCCGATTGGGTCGAGATAAGTGGGAAAGCCGCATCGAAACCCCTAAGCGAGCCTCCAAAGCACTGTCTTGCTCTGAAAACACGTCGGGCGCTGTTGCCGATCGCGCATTGCGCTGGGCCGAACCTATGGCGCTCACCAATAGCGCAGTCTTTTCCCAGGGCGTATACTGCCACGTGGTGCCCAACAGTCCTGTACGAGAGGAGAAGTCAATATGAAACAGATCCTTGAACTGCCGGACGGCGCTGCTGTCGGAAGGGGGATTGAAGCGATTTCGGCTGCTGCCCGAAGCGCCATAGAGCGACCACCGATGGCCTTTTCTGCCCTTGAAGTGTGTTTTGAAGGCGTAATCCCAGAAGTCGATTTGCTCATTGCCAAACGATATGCCCATTTGCCCTAACAGACCTACCGTGGAGTACCGGAGGTTGAACAGGTAAGAATGCTCTGCGCGGTGACTTAGCGGACCTTCGGCAGCCAGGTCCATTCCCAACAGACCGACCTGGGCGGTGTATTCGCGTCGCTGGGCATTGCCGTTGCGCCAGTAGATGTCCATGATGCCGCCTAACGCATCTCCATATCCGGGCGGTAGGGCGCCGGTCAGCAGGGTAGCGTTGTCGAGCAGTTGCGCAGAGAAAAGCAGGACGCCGCCGGAGGCAGTCGCAGGGCGGTCGCTCAGCGTGCCGGCGTTAGGCAAGTGGTTGGGGTTGACGATCTCAACGCCCTCTAAGCGCCAGCGCAAATGTGGGGGGCTGTTTCCCCGCACGATCAACCCATTGGCTTGGTCGTCGGCGTTGGCAATGCCCGCATAGGCCAAGGCAAGTCGGGCAGGATCCCAAAACGTGGCGGGAAAACGCTGCGTCCTTTCCCGCGTCAGCGGTATCTCTCCCAAAGGAAAAAGGCTTTGGCGCTCTGCACCTGCCCGAATGACTACGTCAGGCAAAGAGAGGGTAGAGGGCTTTAGAGAGAGCAAGAGGTCGACATCCCGCCCGCCCACTAGGCGAAGCTCGGGTATTTGGAGTTCCTCATGGCCAGCTGCCTGCACTCGGCATAGGTAAATGCCGGGAGAGAGGTTTTGCACCTCTACGCGCCCTGCGCTGTCGGTAGCAAAGCGCAGCCTTTGGGCCGCCTGGTTGTCGGTCAGCTCGATTGCGGCACCCGGCAGGGGCTCTCCCCCTATCGCGCTCTGCACCTGGACGCGCAATACTTGTGCGCAAGCCAAAGCCCAATAGCCGGCCCAAAACGCGGCGGCACACACTATCCTCTTCATAGGAGACGCGCAGCCCTTGCGTTATTCACCAAAAATCTCGCGCAGTTTTTCCGCCAGCTGCTCGCCGCGTAGGTTTCGCTGGATGATGCGGCCTTGCGGGTCGATAAGGATCGTTTGCGGTATGGAGTTTACAGAATACAGGGCTGCGTGTTCGCTTCGCCATCCCTGTAGGTCGCTGATGTGGTGCCACGTAAGGCCGTCTTGCTCGATGGCGCGCACCCATGCCTGGTGGTCGCGGTCTAAGCTGACGCCGAAGACGTCGAAGCCCTTGTGCTTGTACTTGTTGTACAGCGCCACTACGTTGGGGTTTTCGCGTCGACAGGGCCCGCACCAGCTGGCCCAGAAGTCGATCAACACGTATTTCCCCTTCAGCTTGCTCAGAGCAAGCGTATCGCCTTTGGGCGTAGCCCCTACCAAGTCGGGTACCGGCATACCGGGTGTAAAGGTTGAGGTGCGGCGCAGTTCCGCCTCCAAGAGTGCCACATCGCCGAGGTCTTGGGCTTTGAACGTCTCGATGTAGCTCTGCGCAAAAGCGAGCATTTCGGGGTGATTGGCGTCTTGTAACCCCTTCACCGCTCCGCCAAAAGCGCGGCGGTGTGCCACAGAGCCTTTGGGGAGTTTAGATAAGTGCTCCGTGAGGCCTTTTTTGACTTGAGCAGCTGGCGCTCCCAAATGCTGCAAGAAGGCAACGTAGTTTTTAAAGGCGTCGAACACTTCCGGCACTTGGTTATATCCCGGGTCGCTCAAATCGGCGTAGGCGAAAAACTGGCGCGCGTAGAACTCGACCTCGGAAGCTGGGGTGGGATTTTCCGAAACGTCGTCGGGCCAGAGGAGCAGGGTAGCCGAGCGCCACAGAAGGGGCTGGGTCTTTTTCATCTCGGCGATGAAGTTGGCCTTAGCCTCGTTGTGAGCTTTCAACTGCTCGCGTGCACTGCGCATTCCGTCGATGTTTTGCGTTACGCGCGCATCGCGCTGAGCGTTCAAGAGCTGTTCATTTTTAACGCGCAACTGCTCCGCTTGTTGGCGCAGCTGTTCATAGGCCCGGTTGATCTCCGAACCTACCGTCCGACCTTTCTCCATGTGTTGGGCGTTGGCCCACAGCGTAATCTCCTTTTCTTTGCCCAAGAGCACCGGAGCGGCTTGAAGGTCGTTGAAACCCACAAAATAGATGCGCGGTTCGCCGACGGCCACTGTTGCCACAAACGAGCCATCTTCTTGGCGCACACCGCGCGCTACCTCGCGCGTCGCCAAGCCGATTTTTTCATAGATGAAAATATTATTCGCATTGGGCGGGCTGTCGATAATCTTGCAGACTAGCCGGACGGAAGAGCTGGGGCTTTTTGTCGACGTCTGCTCATGTGCCTGAAAGGGAAGTGCTAAAAGCAGCAATAAAAGTACCTTTTTCATGTCTGTCTGTTCTTAATAATTTCATGCCAAACGCAAAAGTAAGCATTCTGCGTGCGCCTCTCTTCCCCAATTAGCGAAAAGGCCGCTCGACGCAGCCAAACAGCAGATAACACCCTAAAACGCTATCCTTAACGGCGCAACGTCACCGTATCGGTGTCGCTGTAGTACTCGACTATTCCCTGCACGCTCATATCGGGCAGCTCCTGGCGAGAAACTTTTTTTCGAACGACATAATACGCCCACCTGCCGGGGTTGAGTTTAGCCAGCTGCGCCGCTGGGAAGTCGATCCGATCCAATCCCGGAGTGGCGACGATTTCCATGGGAACAATCGTCCCTTGCTCGAGGTGCTCCCACATGATTACCCAGGTCTCGCCCTCTGCAATGGGTGGGCCGTGCCAGGTTAGCGTGGCGGGTTTGCTCATGGGCAGATTGCTGGCTCCTAAGGAAACGTCGAACAGCGGCGACATGGTTAGGGAAAATCGCCGGGTTTGCCCTTTAGTGTCTGTCCACTGGAAAGGATGCTCAGCGAAGTAAGTGCTCTTGCTTTCGTGGCGGTAGATTTTTCGCTTCTCGGCGGATATCAAGCGCATGAGCGCCCCGCGATAGCGCATGCCTTCGGATATGTCTATCGAATACAAGCTGTCACCTTGTTGGCGCAGCAGCGTTGCTTCCGCTAACACCTGCCCTTCGGGCTTGAGGTAGCGGACGTAAAAGGTGGCGACCGTTTTGGGTGCGGGTTCGGTGTGTTGGCAAGCGCTCCAAAGGGCGCAAAGCAGTCCCAAACAAAACGCGCGGTACATGCCGCAAAGGTACCCATTTTGACGCAGACGAGTCTTGCGCCGCCGAAGCCTGCAAAACGGCGCATCGGCTGGAAACTTTCGCCCGACTTATGTAACTACATACATTTGCTCCGAAAAGCAGGTTGTTTAAATGAGGCGCGTGCTGATTACGGACGACTGCCACGAAGTACTGGTAGAGGGCCTAGAAAAGTTGGGCTACGAGTGTCACTTTAGACCCACTATTTTGCCAGAGGAAGTTACGGAGGTTATCTCAGACTATGAAGGGCTCATCATCAACAGCAAGGTTCGCGTCGATGAAGCGCTTCTACAGCGTGCGCAACGGCTTCGCTTTGTGGGCCGTTTAGGTTCGGGAATGGAAATAGTGGACCGTCAAGCCACGGCATCGCGCGGCATAGTGGTGGTGAATAGTCCGGAGGGAAACAGCAATGCCGTAGCAGAACACGCCTTGGGGATGCTGCTGGCATTGCTCAACCATTTACTGCGTGCTGATCGGCAGGTGCGGCAGCGGCTTTGGTTGCGCGAGGCCAACCGGGGAAATGAGCTCGACGGCAAGTGCATCGGGATCATTGGCTTTGGGCATACGGGCAGCCGCTTTGCGCGCAAATTAGCGGGTTTTGACGTCCAGGTGCTGGCTTACGACAAGTACAAAACCGGTTATGCTGCCGATATGCCTTGGGTGCTGGAGACGTCCTTGGAGGAAATCCAACGGCGCGCTGACATCATTAGCTTGCATTTGCCGCTCACTGAGGAAACCCGACACCTGGTGGATGCGTCTTTCATTCGGAGATGTCGGCTTGGATTTATTCTGATAAATACGGCTCGAGGAGCCTGTATGTGTACTGCAGACGTCGTAGAAGCTTTGGAGCGCGGCACCATAGGCGGTGCGTGTTTGGATGTCTTCGAAAACGAAAAGCCACCAACCTTTACACGTGAGGAGCAAGCTCTTTACGAGCGCCTTTACCGTTCCGAACGGGTTATCCTTAGCCCTCACATCGCTGGGTGGACACACGAGTCAAAGCGTAGGATTGCCGAAGTGCTGCTGCAGAAAATTACAGCAGCGATATCCTTAAAGTAAAAGTAACCGTTGAGTAAAAAGTGCCGTTAAAAAGTCACTCGGTCTTTTTCTACTGCTTAGATAATCTACTTTTGCTATCATTGCGCCCGGATACTGCGAAGCGTTTTCGTGAATTTCCGCCTAATCCAAAGTTTGTTTCACAACTATACCACCAACATCTGTTCTATGGTACGTTCATTACTCCTATTGCTGACGTTTCTCTTTGTCGGGGAGTGGGCCCTCGCTCAGGTGGGCGTTACGGTGCTTGCCGGTCGAGTGGTAGATGACCAAGGGGAGGCTTTGCTGGGTGCTACCGTTAAGGTGATGCGCGGCGCCGACTTGGTGCGCGGCACTGCTACGGATTTTAACGGCAACTATCGCGTCAACCTCGACCCGGGCAACTACGATGTCGAAGTCTCCTATTCGGGCTATCAAACCCAAAAAGTGACGGGGGTGCGCGTCATCGCCAACATCATCAACACCTTGGACTTTACTCTCTCGTCGAGCGCTGTGCTGACCGAAGTGGTTATAAAGGACTACAAGGTGCCACTTATCGAGCAGGACAAGACTTCCGGAGGCCAAACGCTTACTTCGGAGCAGATAAAGAACCTGCCGACCCGCAGCGTAAATGCCATTGTTGCCACTACGGCAGGTACGACCTCTATCGATGGGGGTGTGGTTAACATTCGCGGCTCGCGTTCAAACGCCACCAACTACTACATCGACGGCATTCGAGTGGCGGGCACGCCGCCGCCAGTACAGGATATCGAGCAGCTCCAGGTGGTGACCGGAGGGCTGGGTGCAGAGTACGGCGATGTGACGGGCGGAGTCATCTCTATCACTACTAAGGGCCCGGCCGATGTCTACCATGGAACGGTGGAAGTGGAAAATTCGCACGGCTTGGATCCATACGGTTGGTTTTTGGGCACCGCCAACGTCAGTGGCCCCATCATCAAGCGGCGCAGCGGAAATGGCCCTTCAAAAACTATTTTGGGCTTTCGCGCTTCCGCTCAATACCTGTCGCAAAAAGACGACCGCCCTTCTGCGGTGCCGGTCTACCGCGTGAAGGACGAGCTGCTGGAAACACTCATCAAAGACCCGCTGGTTAGGCAGAACGGTATCTTGGTGCCGCGGGCAGAGACGTATACAAGCGATAGCGTGAACGCCCTAAAGTACCGTCCCTTTGAAGCGCGCCGCGATTTTGACTTCACAGGGCGCCTAGACTTGCGTCTGTCGGACAACATAGACTTCAGCTTGACCGGCACGTACCGCAATGTGGCGGATCAGTTCACTCCGGCACCCACTTCGGGCTCTTGGCGGTTGCTTAACAGTCACAATAATCCAACGTCGTATGCGTCGCGCTATCGCACCATTGCTCGCCTGCGCCACCGTTTGGGCAGCGACGGCGGCGGAAGTACTAGCCGAGTGGGTATTTCCAACGTCAGCTACACGCTGCAATTCGGCTTTGAGCGCGGCAACACGGAGCAGTATGACCAGCGGCATCAAGATCGGTTCTTCGATTATGGATACATCGGGCGCTTCAACTTTGAAGAGCGCCCCATTTCAGGCATCAACAACAACGGCGAGTTGGCCCATATCGGCAATTTGCGCGCCTTCGTAGGCTATGAGTCAGGACCTATCCTGACGAATCCCGATCTAAATGCTTATAATCAATACACCGACGACCCACTGGATTTCAGCTCTTATTACGTCATCAATGGACTTTTTTCCACGCTGTACAACAACATCTGGTCGAACATGCACTCCAACGTCAGCCAGGTGTTCAATTCTTATTCGCGCAGTGAAAGCGATATTATTACGGCCATCGCTTCGGCTAATTTTGACCTCAAGCTGGGGCGTACCGGAACGCACAGCTTCCAGTTCGGCCTGCTCAACGAGCAACGCGTCGACCGCTCTTATGGATTAGCGCCCTTTGGCTTATGGAACTTGATGCGCCAGTTGGCCAATGGTCATTTTAACGGCTTAGATACTGCAAAAGTGATCGGCAGTATACCCATTCCAGAGTTAGGTATCGAGGTACCTCAGTATGCCAACGCCGTGATCGATCTGCCGGACTTCAAGTTTTATCGGGCGGTGCGCCAGCTGACGGGCCAAAGTCTCCCAGAGTTTGTCAATACCGATGCGTTAGATCCGCGCCAGTTGAGCTTAGATATGTTTTCCTCGCGCGAGTTGGCGGATCAGAACTTTGTCGATTACTACGGCTACGACCATACGGGCCGTCGACTTACGGGGAACGTGACGTTCAACGACTTCTTTACGGCCCGCGATGCCGACGGCATTCGCACCTTCCCAGTGGCACCGCTGCGCCCGCTCTATCAGGCAGCCTTTATCCAGGATAAGTTTGTGTTCAACAAGATGATCTTCCGCTTAGGGCTGCGTATCGAGCGCTTTGACCTGAACACCAAAGTGTTGCGCGACCCATACTCTTTGTACGAGATCATGAGTGCCGACGAGTTCTATCGCACCGTGCCGGGAGCGGGACAGCGCCCAGGCACTATTGGCGACGCCTTTAAAGTGTACGTAGTCAGCTCGAACGACCGGACGGTGAAGGCCTTCCGAAACGGCGACACTTGGTACTTTGCCGACGGCACACAGGCGCCCGACGGCAATGTGATCTTCGGCGGTGGGGTAGTAGCGCCCTATTTGCGCGATACCATTGCGGGCGACGACATCTTCGACATTCGCTATGACCCCAACACCTCATTTACGGATTATACGCCACAAGTCAACTGGCTGCCGCGCTTGGCCTTCTCTTTCCCCATCTCAGATGAGGCAAACTTCTTTGCTCACTACGACATCTTGGTGCAGCGGCCGCCTAGCAACTGGGAGGCGACGCCCTTGGACTACCTGTACTTCTACGTACCGGGGCGGACGCCAGCAAACAACCCCAACCTCTTGCCGGAGCGCGTGGTGGATTACGAGGTGGGTTTCCAACAGCGCCTGACCCAAAACTCTGCCATCAAGTTTTCGGCCTACTACCGCGAATTGCGCGACATGATCCAGCGGCGCACCATCCTCTTCGTGCCAACGATTGGGCGCTACGACACATACGGCAACATCGACTTTGGCACGGTAAAGGGCTTCACTTTCCAATACGACCTGCGGCGCGTGCAAAACGCGGAGTTACGCTTGGCCTACACCCTGCAGTTTGCCGACGGCACGGGCTCGGATGCGAACTCGCAGCGCGGTTTGACTGCGCGCGGAAACTTGCGCACCCTGTTCCCGCTTTCCTTCGACGAGCGCCACAACATCCAGGCCATCTTTGATTATCGCTTCGACACGGGCAAGCGCTACAACGGTCCGCGCATCGCGGGCAAAGACATCTTAGCGCTCTTCGGCGTCAACGTGCAGTTCTCGGCGGTGTCGGGGCGCCCCTACACAGCTCGCCAACGTGCGGAGCGTTTTGGAGGCAGCGGCTTCTTGGGCGCCATCAACGGCAGCCGCCTGCCGTGGCGGACGAACATCGACCTGCGCGTAGATAAGACCTTCGAGCTGAATCAAAATCCGAAGTTTCCGCTTAGCCTAAACGTCTATTTGCGCGTAGCTAATCTGCTCAACGCTCAAAACGTCATCAGCGTGTACCCCGTCACGGGCTCGCCTTTTGACGACGGTTACTTGGCTACCGCAGAAGGGCAATCGGTCTTACAAGGAGTGATTGACCAAGGGCGCAATGTGCAGGCTTACTTAGACGCCTATTCTTGGGCTATGCTTAACCCGGGCTTCTTCACCATTCCGCGCCGAATCTATGTAGGTGCTGCTTTCCAGTTCTAAAAACGGGCGACTCAAACTACATCACTTAACGTAAACTTGGTATCAATCATGCGTGTCTTCATAGGAACGATAACTGCGGCCTTTATACTGTGGGCGGGAGTGGCTTTAGGTCATATTCCCGGAGGGCCTAAAAGTATAGGTAAAAACAATGCCGCTAAAAGCGTCCAATACCGCGGTGTTTGTGCGGCTTCTCGCTCTCAAATAGACCAAGAGATCAACAACGTGCGTGCGCGCCTATTGGGCGGCGGCGACTGCTGGTGGGATTTCAACGACGGGCGTTACGTCGTACCCAAGGTGGATCCGGCCACTGGGCAACGCGAAGTGTCTTCTCTATTTGCCGGCTCTGTCTGGTTGGGTGGGGTAGACCCTGCCGGCAACCTCAAGATCGCAGCCCAGGACTATCGACCCGGTGGGCGAAACGACTTCTGGCCCGGCCCGCTCAACGAGCTGGGTATCACCGATGACCGCGCCTGCGCCGACTGGGATCGCCACTTCCGGGTGACGGGAGATGAGATCCGCCAACACCTTTCTAACTTGGCTAACGGCACGGCTTCGCCGGAAAATATCCCGCGCGGTCTGAAGGGCTGGCCCTCGCGAGGCAATCCTTTCTTTTTTGATGTTTGGGGCTTCCCGCTGCCCTTCACCAGCCAAGGCCTGGCCGGTTTCTACGACGCCAACGAAGACGGCCTGTACAATCCGATGGACGGCGACTATCCCTCTATCGAAATCCGCGGCTGCCCGCTGGACCGCTTCCCCGACGAGATGATCTTCTGGATCTACAACGATCAGGGCGGCGGTGCTCCCCATGCGCGTACCAACGGCGTGCCCATCCAGATGGAGGTACAGGTACAGGCATTTGGGTATGTGACTAATGACGAACTCAACGACATGACGTTCCAACGCTACAAGCTGATCAATCGCGCGGTAGACCTGATCGACTCGACTTTCTTCGCCATGTGGATCGACCCAGACCTGGGCTGCTACCAAGACGACTACATCGGCTGCGACAGTTCCAAGAGCCTCATGTACTGCTATAACCAAGACGCCACAGATGGTCAGCCGGGTTGCGATTGCGCCGGTGTTGCCACTTATTGTGAACAAGTGCCTATTATTGGTGTAGACTATTTCCGAGGTCCCTTAGACGAGTTCGGCGAAGAGATCGGCATGTCGTCTTTCATCTACTACAACAATCCCAGCGTAGGTTCATGGCCTGCCGCTATGACAGACCCACAACTGCCGCTCGAGTTCTATCGCTACATCACTGGGTATTGGCGCGATGGAACGCCTTTTACTTATGGAGGTAGTGGATATGACCTGGCGAATACCAACGTGACGCGTTATGCTCTGCACGACGATCCTAAGGACCCCAACGGGTGGTCAATGTGCACAGCAAATCTTGCCTTTGGTGATCGGCGCACGCTTCAAGCTTCGGGCCCCTTCCGACTCCTCCCAGGTGCCGTCAACGAGCTAATCATCGGCATTCCGTGGGTTCCTGACATCGACTATCCCTGCCCAGACTTGGAGCAGCTCTTTCGCGCCGACAAGTTTGCCCAAGGGCTCTTCGACAACTGCTTTGAGCTGGCCGATGGACCTGATGCACCTGATGTCAACTGGATCGAGCTCAATCGAGAGGTGATTGCCGTGTTGACTAATGAAAACCCGGTGTCGAACAATTACCGTGAAGGCTACCGGGAGGTTGATCTCCTCGCACCAGACTCCCTCCGTTTGAGTCCGGACCCAGAGAAGCGCGCTCTGGCAGAATATCGCTTTGAAGGTTACCTTATCTACCAGCTTATCAACCCGAACGTCTCGCCGGCTGACCTGAATGATCCGAGCAAGGCGCGCCTGGTGCAACAAGTGGATATCAAAAACGGCGTGGCCGATATCTACAACTGGGAAGAGGTGCGCGATCCCAACGATCCGCAGCGCCTGGTGTACTATCCCGTGCTCATGGTCCAAGGGGCCGACCAAGGGCTGCGCCACACGTTCCGCATCACTGAAGACCGCTTTGCTACAGGCAACGACAAGCGGCTGATCAATCACCGAAAGTATTACTACACCGTTATTGCTTACAGCTACAACCAGTACGGTCCGTTTAAGCCCTACGACATCCCTGTCTCTGGTCAGCAGTTTCCGTATCTGGCCGGTCGAAAGGCACCTACTGGACCGATCCCAATATACACCGTAGTGCCGCGCCCCATCGTAGACCGCGTATTGAACTCTCAGTACGGTGATGGCGTAGCCGTCACGCGCTTGGAGGGGACGGGCAATAACGGCACATTTTTGGAATTGGAGCTAGTAAGTCGAAATGCACTTTTCCAGCCGGGGCTGACCGATACGACGCTGACCTATCGGCCGGGTAAAGGGCCCATCTCCGTTACTATTTTCAACCCGTTGGAAGTGAAGGACGGCGAGTACGAGCTGCACTTTGTCGATAGTGACCCTAACGACCAGCGCTTGGATCCCGATGCGCGTTGGGAATTGCGACGCCTGCCGGACGGCGAAGTCATCGCATCGGAGCGAACGATCGCCGAACTGAACGAGCAGATCGTCGCCCAATACGGCTTCTCGGTGACAATTGCTCAGGTGCCCTTGACAGGTAGTTTTACTTGGTCGAAGCGCAATCCTGAAAAATATCCGTCTCCGGGCGAATCTAACGGCGCTATTGGCGCAACCATTACTTATGCTGACCCCAACGTCCAGTGGCTGTTTGGCATTCCAGACGACGAGACGGGCATCTTCAACTATGTGAAGACAGGCCGCTTGGAGCGCGACGAGGAGTTCGACCCTAACCAAGGGCTCTCTAAGTTAGGTAACGGCTGGTTCGTCCCTTATGTCCTTTGCGATTGGGTGCTGACTACGGATAGCCGTATGATCACGCCCGCATGGACTCCGCAACAGGCGTCGCTAAACGCTTCCGTGGTGGGTGGCGGACAAGAACCTACCAACACCTCTAGCCGCTACTTTAAACTGGCAAATCTTCCCAACGTCGACATTGTGCTCACGCCAGATACGAGTAAGTGGAGCCGGTGCATTGTCGTCGAGTCGGCCTCGCTGTACTACACGGGCAGTGCTTTTCCGAAAAAACCCGGTCTTGAAACGCAGAGTAACCCAAACCAACCTACGCGTAAGCGCACCTCGTTCGACACGCGCTACGCGCCTTCTGTAGGCAAGACCGACGCCGACGGCGATGGGTTGCCCGACCCCGACGGCAGCGGTTTGGGCATGGGTTGGTTCCCGGGCTACGCTATCGAAGTGGAAACGGGGCGTCGCCTCAACATCTTCTTCGGTGAAAACTCAGTCTACAGCAGGGATGTTGACCCCAGCTACACCGGTCGAGACATGCTGTGGAATCCGACGAATCAGTTTGTTGTAGGCGATGTAGCGCAGGATTATTACGACCTCATCTTGGGTGGTCAGCACTGGGTGTATGTCACTTATACGACGTACGACGGCTGCGCAGCTCTGCGTCAGCGCCTGACACCAGAGAATGCTCCCTCTGTCGCTGCAGCCGACATCTTTAAGCAGACCGAGATGCGCAACATTGCCTGGGCCGGCATGTTGACCTTAGCTCCGGGCTATCAGATGAAGCCGCTGCGCGAGGGACTCATCCCCACCGAGACGGTTATTCAGCTGCGCGTCAATCGCCCCTTCGACACCTGGTACAACGATGCCGACGGAGGCAAGAAGACGGGCCATCCGAAGTATCGCTTCAAGATCGAAGGGCGCCAGTCGACAGCGCTCAACACCGTACAGATACAGAATGCCTTAGACTCCATCAAGGTGGTGCCTAACCCCTACTACGGTTACTCGCCCTATGAGACGAACCAGTTCTCTAATGTGGTGAAGATTACAAACCTGCCGGGCAAGTGTACGGTGACGATCTATTCGCTTGACGGCCGCTTTATTCGCCAGTATCAGCGCGACGAGGTCTACGCGCCGTATCAGCAGATTAGTCCGGATTTAGAGTGGGATTTGAAAAACAGCAAAGGTATTCCCGTGGCCAGTGGAGCCTATCTCATCCACGTAAATGCTCCGGGTTTAGGAGAGCGGACGATCAAGTGGTTCGGTATTGCGCGCCAGTTTGACCCATCGGGATTGTAGCCATGCCGGCATGGCGGCGGGGCGCTTCCCGCATACAGCAGAGCGCTCCGCCCCCTCTTTCATTTCTTCCATCATTGTCGACTATCACTATGCATAACACTTACTTCCGTATGAAGAAACTATATCACAGCACCATAGGGCTGTGCTTCCTTTTTGTAGCGACAGGCGTTTGCTGGGCGGGAAATCCGGATCGCCAGGGCGAAGCGGGTGCCAACCAGTTGCTCATCAACCCGTGGGCCCGCAGCGCTGGGCTGCATACCCTAAACACCTCATCGGTAACGGGTATCGACGCGCTCTTCTTGAATGTGGCGGGCTTACCGCGCTTCGAGCGGACGCAGATCGCCATCAACTACACGCGCTATTTGGAAGGCGCCGACTTGGCGCTCAATGCGCTCGGTTTTGCCCAGCGCGTGGGCCGAGGTGCCTTTGGCATTAGCTTGGTCTCGCTCAACTTAGGCGACCTTCGCCTTACTTCAGCCGATGTGCCCGAGGGCTCCGGCGCTACGTTTAGCCCGGCGTTTTTCAACATGACCCTGTCGTATGGCCACCTGTTTGAAAACCGGGTATCGGTAGGAGTGGCCGTAAAATTTGTGAGTGAATCCATCCCTAATGCAGGTGCTAGCGCTGTAGCGTTAGACGCAGGTGTGCAGTATGTCACAGGGGAAAACGACAACTTTAAATTTGGCATCTCGCTGCGCAACGTGGGCGGCAAGATGCGCTTCAAGGGCGAAGGGCTCGGCGTGCAGAACAGCAGCACCAACCCCACCTTCAACTATCCGCTCACCTTTTACCAGCGCAGCGCCGAATACGAGTTGCCCTCCCAACTGAACATCGGCGCCTCTTACGACTGGCTCTTAGGGCGTAACAATCGCCTGTCGCTCTTAGGCACCTTCACTTCCAACGCCTTTGCCCGCGACCAGGTGGGTGGCGGATTGGAGTTCTTCGTAGGGCAAATGTTCATCTTGCGCGCGGCGTATAAGATTGAGTTTGACCCCTCGGAGAATCCCGCCGAGGCAACGCTCGACAACGGCCTGAGTGCCGGCTTCACGTTTTCTACGCCGTTCAAAAAAGAGGGCAACAGCCGCCTTTCGGTAGACTACGCCTATCGCAACACCAATATTTTCCGCGGCATCCACAACATCGGTCTACGCATAGACCTGTAATCTGAAGGAGTTGTCGCTCACAACTCAAGATAGGGCATCGACCGCCTACGAAGGAAGCGCTGCAGGCGGTCGATATTTTTTTCGCTCATTTCCGTTTTTTGTTGGTAACCAATTGCATCTCCCGCAGCAGATATCCCGCTCCGGCGTATTTGTCGATGATGAAGAGGAGGTATCGGGCGTCTACCATGATGTTACGGCAGATAGCCGGGTCGTAGTAGAGGTCGCTCATGGTACCTTCCCACACTCGGTCGAAGTTAAGGCCGATGAGGTTGCCCTGCGCGTCCAACGCCGGGCTTCCCGAGTTTCCCCCAGTCGTGTGGTTGGTGGCGATGAAGGCGACGGGCATGCGTCCGTCGCTTAGGGCATAGGGACCGAAGTCTCGCGCTTTCCACAGGTCGATGAGTCGCTGCGGAACGTCGAATTCGTAGTCGCCTGGAACGTATTTTTCCATCACCCCGTTTAAGTGGGTGCGGAATTCGTAGCGGACGGCATCGCGTGGGCTGTAGCTGCGCACCTGACCGTAGGTGAGGCGCAGGGTGCCGTTGGCGTCGGGGAAAAAGCGCTCTTCTTTGAAGACCTCCAACTGTGCAGCCATATACTGCCGCTGGAGGAGGGCTAGGGTGCCCTGGAGCTCTTGCCACTTGGGGGCTACCTCGTCGTTGTAGGGCGCCGAGACGCCGCGCCAAAAGACCATGAGCGGGTCTTGCTGGAGAATGCGAGCGATCGAGTCGGCTGTGGGCAAGGCCACAAGGGCCTTCCATCGGTTGGAGTCAGCCAGAACAGAATTTTCATAGAGGTATTGAGCCAACCCTTCAAAGCCGCCGTGGCGCTTGGCCATCTCCTGTACAAAGGCTGCTCCCCATTCGGGGCGCATTTTCTGGGCATAGCGCTCGATGAGCACAGCAAATACCTCTCGGTCTACATCGGCAATGTAACCGGCAAACCCCTCTCGCACGCGCTCGGCCACAGCGGTCTTGCGCGCCAAAAAGGTACCCGTTTGCCCTTTTTCGTATTCCGCGAGCCAGCTGCCGACGAAGGCTGCTGCGCCGGTAATCTGTATGTTGCGCAAAAAAGTCTCCAAAAAGTTGTCACGCGCATCGGCGTAGGGCTCGATGTCGCGATAGGTCTGGTTGAGGCGCGGCAACAGATTTCGGTAGCGCACGTTCCAGTCGGGATGCTCGCCGATGCGCCGCAGGAATTCGGCCTCATAGGCTTGCCTTTTTTCTACAGCCTTGTAGATGCGCAGTCCCTGCATTTCGCCCAGCCACTTTTTCCAGGCATTCGCAATACTGGCGTAGCGGGCAATGTAGGTGATCTTCACGGCTGGGTCGCTGCGCATTCGTCGGTCGAGCACCTTGAGCGCCCGATCGCGGATATCGACGCGGGTAGGGTTGGTCACCTCAGCCACCTGTTGGAGGGCTATTGCAGGGAGGTACTCATCGGTTCGCCCCGGAAAGCCGTAGACCATAGTGAAGTCGCCTTCTTCCACCCCGTCTAAGGAGATAGGCAAGAAGTGCTTGGGTTGAAGGGGCTGGTTGTCGGGAGAGTATGGCGCTGGGCGATTGTTCTTGTCGGCATAGACGCGGAACAGGGCGAAGTCGCCCGTATGTCGCGGCCACACCCAGTTGTCGGTGTCGGCGCCGAACTTGCCGATGCTGCTGGGTGGGGCACCGACAAGCCGCAGGTCGGTATAGGTTTCGGTGATGAAGAGAATATACTGATTGCCGTGGTAGAAGGGACGCACCACCGCTTCTTGCCATCGCTCGCGCCGGGCGTTGGCTCGAATGTCGGCGATGTTTTTGTCTATTTGCGACTGCCGGTCGCGCTCGCTCATGGCCTCTGTAACGTTTCGCAGAGCCAACGCCGTGACGTCTTCCATGCGCACGACGAAGGTGGCCGTTTCACCCGGACAGGGTAGCTCTTCCTGTGGCGACATGGCCCAAAAGCCTTTCTCGACATAGTTGTTTTCCAGGGTCGATAGGCGCTGCAAAGTGCTGAAGGCGCAGTGGTGGTTGGTCAGCAGGAGCCCTTGAGGCGATATGATGGAGGCTGTGCAACCACCGCTAAACTGACAAATGGCATCCTTAATGCTCGGCCGATTCGGCGCATACAGCTGGTCGGCCTTCAGCTTTAGTCCTAAGGCGCGCATCTCTTTCTCGTTGTGTTTCTCCAAATACATCGGCACCCACATGCCGCCCTGGGCAAAGAGGCCGGAGACGAGAAACCCGAACCAAAAACAGAATACTTTTCTTTTCATAGGTCGACTCTTTCAAAACGGATGGTGGGCGAAGGTAGCCTGTGCGGCGGAAATAGTGAGGAGCATCCGGTCTTTACTGCGCTAAAGGGAGCGGTGAGGGCAGGACATGTGCCAGATGCGCAGGCGCGTGCCGTCGAATAGCGATTGGTCGAAGAGTAATGTCAGGTGGCTTTCACGGCCGAGGCGCTCCAGCATCGCCTCTGCTGTGGCATTTTTAGAGTGCCAGTCGGGGCTGTCGCTGCGCGTGAATAGATGTACATAGGCATCGCAGGGCGGTGGCGTACGGCTCGCTAAAGGACGCAGGCAGCAGTCGCCGTACAATGCGTTGAGATACTTTCGGCTCTCGTCGTACGACAGACTCCAATGCATAGAGGTGGGTAAGCGCAGCAGCGCTTGCGTAAGCCGCTCCTGTTGCCGATGGTATTGCCATCCGCTTACCTGCACGGCGCTGAAAAGCCCAAAGGCGACGTAGGGCAAATAGCGCATCGCTGGAAGGGTACCTGCGTGGGCTGCCGCCAACGTCAACAACGGCAACAAAGGCAACACGAAGCGACCTTGCAGCACCGTCCCTTTGAACCATCCACTCTTAGCCCAAGCATCGTACCCGTACAAGCCAAACAATCCCAAGGATGCTACCACTGCTGCACACGCCTCTGGCCAGAACGGCATTCCCCTGCCTTTGAACAAAAAGAACAGTCCCCCAGGACACAACACCAAGAGCGCTGCCGCGTAAAAAAGTAGGTTTCGGGGCAGGAATGCCCAAGAAAAGGGCACTCCGGGGTCGCGTACGTACAGGGGGGCACCCCAGTAAGCGCTTGCCCACCACATGCGTACCAAGCAGCCTAAGAGAAAACCCATCCATAACCAGGTTGCCTGCGGATGGCGGCGAAAGAGGGCGCCGACGAGGAAAGGAAGGGCCCACAAAAGGTTGGTCTCGCGAAAAAGGAGCGCTCCGCCCGTACATAAACCCGCTAAGAGGGCTCCCCAGCGCCTCTCACTATGGCACACGTAACAGCTGAGAAAGAGGCAGGATAAGGCAAAGCTGGGGAGGTCGCTCATGAGCGAGCGCGTCAGGGCGAGACCGGGCAGGAAAAGTGCCGGGTAAAACGCCCATTGCTGCGGGCATTGGATGCGCCCCATCAGCCACCCTAATGCCCCTATGCCCAACAGCCAACATATCCCGCCCACACCCAGAGCGGCCGACGGCACACCAGCCGCCCAAGTGAAGAGGGCAGCCATCCACGATGTCCCCGGCGGATAGCCGCTCCAACCTTCGAAGGCACATCCCTCTAAATGCCCCAACCAACCAATCGCATCGCTCAAGTACGCCGCCTCATCGGCGACCAGTACGTGGCTGGGCCACATCCACCCGTAGAGAACTGCGGCGCCGAGCATCCAAGCCAAAAGCGGTTTTTCAACCAGCCACGTGCGCAAGAAGTACTGCATCTGCCTGGCTAAGATGCATTGCTGTCGGAAAATCGCCGCATCTTTTGCCGTTTCGCAAAAAATGCATTACAGCATTTTGCATCCCATTAAGACATACCCTTCCCGCGATGTGGTTATCCTCAAGTATTTGTTCGACAAGACAGTATAGTCGTAGAAAAAGTCGGAAGAGCGCATCTCAGCCCATAAGGCAATGGGAATAAGTCACTTCCTTAAGTTTGGGGCGAGTGCGGAGAAGGATAGATTGTTCTTATTTTTCGATGAAGGGGGGGCCAGCGCGCGCATCGGCAGAACCCTGCAAAGACGTACCTTTGCGCTCCACTTTTGCCTTAGCACATCCGAAAGGGTATGGAGATTCGGAAGGCCACGTTCGTTGCCAGCTTTTCGGCGGAGAATGAATGCCCTAAGACAGGCCGACCGGAGTTTGCCTTTATTGGGCGCTCCAACGTGGGCAAGTCATCGCTCATCAATATGCTCACCGGCGTAAAGGGCCTGGCGAAGGTGTCGAGCACGCCCGGAAAGACGCGGCTGATCAATTTCTTCAGCATCGACGATCGCTGGTACTTGGTGGATTTGCCGGGCTATGGGTACGCCAAGCTGTCGAAGAGTCAGCAGCGCGCCATGTCGAAGATGATAGAAGGCTACTTGGCCAAGCGCCAGACATTGGCACTTGCCTTTGTGCTGATCGACGCCAATGTGCCGCCCCAAGCCATCGACCTGGATTTCATCAACAGCTTGGGCGAGCTGCGCGTTCCCTTTGCCATCGTTTTCACGAAGATAGACCGCCACAAAAAGGGCGTCAATCAAGGCGAAAACATAGCGGCCTTCCTGGAAGCTCTTCGCGCTACCTGGGAACCCTTGCCTACCCATTTCTGTTCCTCAGCCGTCACCGGTGCTGGGCGCCAAGAAATCCTGGGTTATATCGACCAAGTACTCCGCAGTCTTCCCACCAAAAACACGCCTCTAACGTGAAAAAAGAAGTAGTCATCTACCCTCATTTATACGAAAATATCGAGGATTGGCCGATCTATCAGCTGAGCCAAGATCGGGCAAATTTCGTTCGGGAAATAGAGGAGGTAACTTTCCAGCGCTTCGCTTCTCGCAAGTTTTCGGCGTTAATAGACATCCTCATGCGGACGATCTATCAGGAGCGCATCCGCATCAAGGAGTCGCCGTGGAAGGTGGATCCGCCCAACGAGCGCCTGTTTTGGAGCAAAATTAGCAAGCGGCTGATCCAAAAGTCGCTCGACCGCGATGACCCAGAAGCCCAAGCTGAGGCGGAGGAGATCCTGCGCCGCATTATTCACCGATACGCCGAAGAAATTGTAGGCACCTTTCGCATCTCGACCTTTCGCTTTGCGCGGCGCTTTCTCACCGTCTTTTTCAACCGACTGCTCAATGCGGCAGTGGATAAGAGTATCGCCAGCTTGTGGCGCGGTCGCCGACAGCTGTATGAGCGGATCAACGTGGTGGGCGATGTCGAAACTGTCCGCAGCTTGTTCCAGCACGGGACGGTGGTGGTCGTGCCTACGCATTCCAGCAACTTAGACTCTATCCTGGTAGGCTACGCCATGGATCAAATCATGGGGTTGCCGTCTTTTTCTTACGGAGCAGGGTTGAACCTATACAACTTTGGACCGGCGGCCTATTTTATGAATCGCTTAGGAGCCTATCGGGTAGATCGCCGAAAGAAGAACGTCATCTACTTGGAGACGCTTAAAACGATGAGCCGCCTGAGCATAGAGCGCGGCGTGAACAGCTTGTTCTTTCCCGGCGGTACGCGCGCACGGTCGGGCGAGCTGGAGCGCGATCTCAAACTGGGCCTGTTGGGCACTACCGTGGAAGCCCAGCGCGCCCTGTGCCAACGGGGCAGCGACCGAAAGGTCTTCATCGTGCCCATGGTCATCAGCTACCATTTTGTCTTGGAGGCCCCCTTCCTCATCGAAGAGCATCTGCGCGCCATCGGAAAAGAACATTACCTGCGCCTGCGCGACGAAAGCACCAGCGTGCGCAGCTGGCTGCGCTATATCTGGCGCTTCTTCTCCACCACCAGCGACATTGCCATCAGCGTGGGCAAACCGATGGACGTGCTGGGCAACTTTGTCGACCGCAAAGGCCGCAGCTTCGACCGATTAGGGTGCGAGGTATCCATTTGCGACTACTTCCGCCACATGGAAGGGCAAATTAACGAGGACAAGCAGCGCGAAAGCGAATACACGCGCTTACTGGCCGAGCGCATCGTTGAGCGCTACGCCGTAGAAAACATCGTCCTAAGCAGCCAACTGGTCGCCTTCGCCGTCTTCGAAATCTTGGTGCACCAAAACCCGCGCCTCGACCTCTTCGGCATCTTGCGCCTTCCGCCCGACGACTACCGCTTCCCCTTCCGCGTAGTGGTGGAGGTCGTGGAGCAAATGCAAGAGCAACTGTTGCGTTGGGAGGCGGAAGGGAAAATCAGGCTGTCGGAGGAAATTCATTGGCCCGCCCCCGAATTGGTGCGGCACGGCGTGCGGAAGTTGGGTATTTTTCACCGAGAAAAACCGCTCTATTTCGTTAAAGATGAGGCCATTGTATCATCGAACTTTCGCGTGCTCTACTTTTACCACAACCGCCTTAAGAACTATGGCTTAGAAAAATCTGTTCAGTGGCGGTCGGAGGAGATCGAAGTGTGGCGGAACGATTAATCCTGGGTTAAAAAATAGCGCCGATATGTACGAAAATTTACGCGTAGACATTCAAGACGGCGTTGCCGTCGTCACCCTTCAGCGGGAGAAGGCATTGAACGCCCTCAATCAGGCGACGTTGCAGGAGCTGCGGCATTTCTTCGGCGAGCAGGCGCTGGCCTTGTCCGATTTGAAGGGGGTGGTGGTGACTGGGGCCGGCGAGAGGGCGTTTGCTGCCGGAGCCGACATCAACGAGTTTAGCCAGTTAGATGCTGCGGCGGGGGAAGCCTTTGCGCGCCGCGGCCAAGAGGTGTTCGACCTGATCGAGCGCTTTCCGCGTCCGGTGGTGGCCGCTGTCAATGGCTATGCCTTGGGCGGCGGCTGCGAGCTGGCCATGGCCTGTCATTTGCGCGTCGCCGGTGAGCGCGCCCGCTTCGGGCAGCCGGAAGTGAACTTGGGCTTGATTCCCGGATACGGCGGTACTCAGCGCTTGGTGCAGTACGTAGGCAAAGGAAAAGCCCTGGAGCTGCTTCTTACAGCCGACATGATTGGAGCGGAAGAGGCGCTGCGCTTGGGCCTGGTGAACTGCGTTGTCCCTGCCGGTCAAGAGGTCGAAAAGGCGCGGGAACTTGTCCTAAAGATAGCCACTAAGGCACCGCTGGCGGTGGCAAAGGTCATCGAAGCCGTCAATGCCTATTTCGCATCGGGAGGAGTAGATGGCTTCCTCTTCGAGGCGAAGGCTTTTGGCGCATGCTGCGCCACCGACGATTTTCGCGAGGGCGTCAGCGCTTTCCAAGAAAAACGCACACCCCATTTTCAGGGAAGATGATAGGTATCAGTCGCTGCAACAGCTAAAGCTATGAAGTTCTCTAGGTGGTATGTTGGATTTTTGCAGCGCACAACAAAGGAGACCATACAATGGGCATGAATAATCAATATATTGAAACGGATATCGTCATCATTGGCGCAGGGCCGGTAGGCTTATTTGCCGTTTTTGAGGCCGGCCTGCTAAAGCTGCGCTGCCACCTCATCGACGTGTTGCCGCAGCCGGGCGGGCAACTGGCAGAGATATATCCCAAGAAACCCATTTACGACATCCCGGGATATCCCTCTATTTTGGCCGGCGAACTGGTGCAAAACTTACTCAAGCAGATAGAACCCTTTCATCCGGGCTTTACCTTGGGTGAGCGGGCGGAGACTTTGGAGCGGAATGCCGATGGTCGGTGGCGAGTAGCTACCGACTGCGGAACGGTGCATGTGGCTCCCGCTGTGTTTATCGCGGGCGGACTAGGTTCCTTTGAGCCGCGCAAACCTCCTATACCCAACATCGGTGACTACGAACAGGGGCGCGGTGTGGCGTACTACGTGCGCAATCCGGAAGAATATCGAGGCAAGCGCTTGGTCATCGCTGGTGGCGGCGACTCGGCGCTGGATTGGACCATCTACCTCGCCCCCTTAGCCCATAGTCTGACGTTAGTGCACCGGCGAAGCGAGTTTCGAGGGGCTCCCGACTCGGTGGAAAAAGTCCGGCAGCTGGCTCAAAGCGGCGACATTCAACTCATCACCAATGCTCAAGTGGTAGGACTCAGCGGAAATGGACACTTGGAACGCGTCGTTGTGCAGCACGACGAGCGCGGCACTTTCGATATGGAGGCCGATTACTTTTTACCCCTGTTTGGTCTAACTCCCAAACTCGGTCCCATTGAACAGTGGGGACTCCAACTAAATGATGGTGCCATCGTTGTCAATACCCACGACTACAGCACGAACCTGCCGGGAGTATTTGCCATCGGCGATGTAAACACGTATCCGGGCAAGCTCAAGCTGATCCTCTGCGGCTTTCACGAGGCGACGCTGGCTTGCCAGGGCGCTTTTAAAGTCGTGCATCCCGACAAAAAGCTCTCCTTCAAGTACACTACGGTTACCGGTATCGAGGGGCTGCCAGTAGGGCAACCTTCCTAACTGCCTTTTTGAGCAGCCCGCTCATGGCTATGGTGGAAAACACAATTACTATTACCGTCATCGACCGCGAAGACCAGCCGCACATCCTTGAAGCGCCTACAGACATGGGTCTCAACCTCATGGAAGTGTGCAAGAGCTATCAATTGCCCGTCAAGGGCACCTGCGGCGGCATGGCTCTATGTGCCTCCTGCCATGTGTATATACTGAGCGACCATCCGCTGCCCGATCCCTCCGAAGACGAACAAGCCATGCTCGACTCGGCGTTTTTCGTGCAGCCCAACAGCCGCTTGGGATGTCAAATCCGCCTTACCCCCGTGCTCGCCGGTCTCGTCGCCCAGCTGGCGCCGGAGACGGAGTAGCAACATCCTCTGCCGTTCGTTTTCACCTGTTAGTGGAAGAACGGTTTAGGCGCTCTGCTCTCTGGAGGCTTCACCGGCGTCTGCAGTATTTCGATGCCCGTTCTGCGTCGCTTCGCGGACGGCCGCCTCGAATTTTTCGCCCATCTCTTCAATGAGATCCTCCACCTTCTGGCGCATCTCGTCCAAGTATTCCTCGCCTTTTCGGCGCAAGCGTTCGCGCGTGCGCTCGCCCTTGTCGGGAGCAAAAAGGATACCCAACGCCGCTCCGATGGCTAAGCCCCCCAAAAAGCCCAACAATAGTGATTCTCGCCTCATGATACAACCATGTATAGTTTCCTGGTTAACGACTAAGCAATGGGCATTGTTGAGCGCGCCGGAGTGATATTGGTCACCATGGAAAATGCTTTTGATAAGTGCGCGTCGCCCTTCTGTCCGGAGCACGGGTAGCGGCTACCGTAGCCGTTGCAGCACTTTTTCTGCAAGGGTCTCGCCGATGGCCAGCGAAGCGGTAGCAGCTGGACTGGGTGCATTCAGGACGTGCAACACCTGAGGTCCCTCTTCAAAGAAGAAATCGTCGTAGAGGTGCCCATCCGCTGTACAAAGCATAGCGCGTACGCCGCTGCGTGTCGGCATGAGGTCATCGGGCTGGATGGCAGGAATGAGGCGCTGTAAGGCGTGCACAAAGTGCCTCTTGGAAAAGGAGCGCTGTATCTCGCTCCAGCCCTCGCGCCAATGGCGGCATGCCAAGCGGCGAAAGCCGCGAAAAGCGAACGTTTCCGCCAGATCGCTCCAAGAAACGTCCTGACGCCGATAACCTTCCCGCCGAAAGGCAAGGACAGCATTAGGGCCGGCCTCTACTTCGCCTCCGATTTTGGGCGTGAAGTGCACGCCTAAAAAAGGAAAATTGGGGTTCGGAACAGGGTAGATGGGGTGTTGCACTAAGTGCGTTCGTTCGGGTACTAGCTCGTAATATTCCCCTCGAAAAGGGAGTATTTGGCCGTCAAATTGGGCGCCGCTGCGGCGGGCTAATCGGTCGGCGTAAAGCCCGGCACACGTTACGGCATATCGGGCTGTTCCCTCCCAGGAGCGCGCGCCGATGCGGAGCCCTTGCGAGGAAGGCGTCAATCGCTCCACCTCGGCGTTTACCCGTATGAGGCCGCCGGCCTGTTCGACGAGGTGAGCGAGCTGGCGAGCGACCGCTCCATAGTCGGTAATGCCGGTCTGTGGTACCCACAGGGCCGCTGCTGCGTTTACGTATGGCTCTATCTCGCGGGCCTCTGCTCCGCTTAGTAGGCGGACTCCGGTGAGCCCATTTTCGAGCCCTCGTCGATGGAGCACTTCGAGCGGAGGGCGTTCCTCTTCTGTTGTCGCGACGATGAGCTTGCCGCATATTGCATAGGGCAAGTCGTGATGCCGGCAGAAGTCGAGCAGGAGTCGGTATCCTCGCAGGCAATTTTGCGCCCGCAGGCTGCCAGGGCGGTAGTAGATGCCGCTGTGGATGACGCCGCTGTTTCGGCTACTTTGGTGCATGGCCACCCTCGCCTCCTTTTCCAAGACGATGAGGCGCGTCGAGGGACGGCGCTGCAAAATCTGCCATGCGGTGGCCAACCCGACAATGCCTCCGCCTACGACGGCAACATCGAACAACGAAGTACTGCGGACTTGCATGAGGTTAGTGGCCGAGCGCTTGAGCGGGAATGGGTGCCAGCGGGCGTCCTATTGGGGCGTACAGCACCCGCAAGTCGGCCTCTCCGCCGCTGTTGAAGTACAATAGGCGCAGTTGGTGCCAACCTTTTTGCAAGAAGGCCACGCCCCTTCGCTCGCGCAGCGCGTGGTCTCCGTCGTTGTCTACGATCGTCACGTTGTCAATGTCTAACCGCGACCCGTCGTCGGAGGCCACTGAGAACTCGTAGCCGCGCGTCTCGGGCGCATAAAAGTAGCCCTTCCAAATCATGCCGCATGGGCCCTGCGCACAGGCGGGATCGAGCTCGAAGCCACCGACGACAGAGCGCTTCGCAATAGAACCCTGAAGCACTCCCTGCATCGTATACTGGGGCGGCTGCACTACTTCGGCCACCAAACCGACCTGAGGTTGGCGGTACATCGATAAGCTGGGCATGAATGCGGGTACCTCGACGCGCAGGCTGTCTTCTCGGCTGGGAAGCAAGCCGGCCTTAAACGCCCGCACGCGCACCAGGGCGCTTTCTTGCAGCACAAACGGCTTTTCGTAGCGCGGCGAGCGCTCTGAAGGGGCGCTGCCATCCGTCGTGTAGTGCACGGCGGCATCAGGCATGGCGCAAGATAGGCTCACTACAGGACGGACCGACAGCGAGTCGTACTGAACAGCGATGGAGGGCGGGCCCACGTAGGCGCCGTAGTTGGCTACTTTGACCACGTAGGCATACGGTGCGACAAAGGCGTTAGGGTCGTAGAAGGGTAGGTTGAGGATAGTGTTGCTGCCGCTCAACTCGATGCGCGGGCGGCTCTTGCTGCCCAAAAGGGTGACCTCCGCGCCATAGGGCAGCTGTATGTCGCGCAGCACGACGCGCCCATCGCTGGGGTAGCGCGGCAATATGATGTACAAGGTATTCGTCTTGGGCTGATAGGTGTAGAAGACTTCTTTTACGGCATAGCCGGGGTCGGGGTTGAGGGTCTGTTTCAGTATTTGATCGCCTTTGGTGCGGTCGCTCTTGTGTTGGATATTGCCTGCGCTCCATTGATAGGGGACGCGCCAGCGGCGCGTTCCATAGATGGCCTCGCCGTTTACCTTGAGCCATTGGCCTATTTGGAGCAGGCGCTCTTGCATGATGGGCGGTATTTTCCCCGTAGCATCTGGCCCGATGTCGAGTAAGAAGTTGCCGCCTTGAGCAACGCGGTCGATCAGCTGCAAGATGAGCGACTGAGTAGAGCTGTAGTCGGCGGCATCTTCTGCCCGGTTATAGCCATACGATGCGCCCATGCCGCGGCTTTCTTCCCAGGGGTGCTCGAAAGCCAATTCAGGTTGATATTCTGGAGTATAAAATCCGCCATGTTGAAAGCGCGTGCCGCTTCCCCACCGGTCGTTAGTGACGATGTATTCGCGTACGGGGCTTTGGTTGTAGAGCCAGGCCAAGAATTCCCGCGAGCGCCAGATTTCTGGCGTGGCCTCCCAGTCTCCGTCCGACCACAGTATCCAGGGTTGGTAGCGGGTGATGAGGTCGTGCAGTTGCGGCAGGGCGTGCTCGTAAGCGTAGCGGTTCTTATCCTGCTTCCACAAGGGGTTAAACCACTCGTATAGGGAGTAATAGAGGCCCGGCTTGACGGAAGTCTTGCGCATAGCTTCAAACCATTCGCCTACGAGGTCGCGACGCGGCCCTACAACAGCCGCATTCCAAGGAAAGCCCCAGCTGCGGTCTGCCTCCGCACTGGGCCATAGGCAGAAACCGTCGTGGTGCTTGGCCGTCAGCACGGCATACCGCGCACCCGACTGCTCGATCAACGCAGCCCACTCCGCAGGGTCGAACAGCGGCGCTCGAAAGTCCCTAGCCAAATCGTAATAGCTGCGATCGTCGAACATCTTTTGGTGAAAGTCGCGTACCTTGCCGCCGTGGGCGTTGGTCTCTAAAGAGTGCTGGTACCATTCAGCATAATGGCCCGGCGGCGCATAGGCGGGTACGGAGTAAACGCCCCAGTGGATGAAAATGCCGAATTTGGCATCTTGCCACCACTCCGGCACTGGGCGACTATCGAGCGAACGCCAGTTAGGCTCGTAGGGGGTCGGATCTTGGGCAAGGCCCACTTGGGCAAGCAGGGAGAGCAGGACAGTTAAGGGTTTGCTTTGCATAGAGACGAGCCGTATTAGTTAAAGCCAAAGGTTAGGGTGCTCAGCGGTGGATGAGTTGCCAATAGTCGTCGGGTACCGCGGTGCCCAGTGCGCGCGCTTTGGCCGCGTCTTCGCGCGCGCGGGCCCAGTTGCCCAACATGTAGTAGCACCGCGAGCGGTTGAGGTGGGCCATGCCGTTGGTCGGCTGCAGCGCGATAGCCTTTTCGAAATCCGCTAATGCCTCTCGATACTCTTTCCGGCCGTTGAAGCGAGAGGCACCGCGCCCATTCAACGCGTCGACGTTGTTGGGGTCAAGGGCGAGGGCTTGGTTGAACGCCTCAATGGCTTCGTCGTAGCGCTTCATCCGCTGCAGCACCGTGCCGTACAGGACGTGACTTTTAGGATCTTGCGGTGCTATCTTGCGATAGCGGTCGGCTAAGGGCAGGGCTTTGGCGAATTCGCCCAGTCGCACGTGTACGAGGATGCGGATGTCTAAAGAGGCTTTGTGGTTTGGATTGACCGCCAGGGCAGCATCGCAGTCTTCCGCCGCCTTCTTCATCAGCTCGGCCATGCGGCCTGCGTTTTCCGGCAGCAAGGCCAGCTGGTAGTAGTGATGGGCGCGGTTGGAGCGAGGCACGGTAGCCTTCGGCGCATGGCGAATAGCCGTCTCCCAGAGGCTTTCGGTATCTCTCCAAGTCTTCAGGTATTGGCGCGTCAGCCACCCATATCCCACAATGGCGATGGCCAGCACCGCCCACCCTACAGGCTTGCGCAGGCTGACGGGCAGCTGGTGGGCAATCAGCATGGCTAAAGTAAAGGCGATCCCTATGTAAGGAACATACGTGTAGCGCTCCGCCAACAGCGTGTTTCCAATGGAGACGAACTGCGCGACTAAGATGATGTTGGCCAGATAGAACAGCGCCCCAAACACCAAGGCGCGATAGCGCCGAAAATGCCCGATCGCCCCCGCAGCCGCCATCAGCAGTACCGGCGCTATGTAAATGGGCCAGCCCAAAGCATTGGCCGGCGGATAGGGGTGAAAGGGAGAAAGCGGCCAAGGCCAAAAGAAACGACCCACATAGGCCAGTATTGTGTAGCAACCAAAGAAGAACCGATCGACCAACGAATACATCTCGATGCTGGCCATCGCCTTTTTCGATTGGATGAGCACTGTGATAATACCCATGACCAACGCCAAGGCAAAAAAGGGCGCTTTCTCTAACCACAACTGCCGCTGGCGGAAAGAACGACCATGCCAGTAGTCTAAGGTCAGCAGGGTTAGCGGAAACGCCACCGCCGCCGGCTTGGAGAGCAACGACAATACAAAGGCCAGCAGCGTCCACCCGTATGCTGAGCGGCGCCTGCTCGACAAGTAGCGCCAATACGCAATGAGCCCTATCAAGTAGAAGAAAGCGTACAAGACGTCTTTGCGCTCCGATATCCAAGCTACCGACTCCACGTGCATCGGATGCAGACTAAAGACAGCCGCTACGAACAGCGCCACCCAGCGCTGACGCCCTGCCAACAGCCATGTCAAATAGAATACCAAGCCGGTATTCGCCACGTGCAGCAGCCCATTGACCAAAAAATACGAAAACGGCTCTAAACCCGACAGCTGGTAGTTGAGCGCCAAGGTGAGGATGGTCAGCGGGTGGTAGTTCGACACCACCGGCTCAGAAAAGAGCCGCTTCCAATCGGGGCCCGGCAGTATGGTATTTTCAACCACGTAAAACTGATCATCCCAGTTGGTAAACTGATTGCCTAAGATAGGAGAGAAAAGGACGCCGGTAAGGGCCATCAACCCTGCAGCCCAAAGAATGGGGAAGCGCTCTGCCATAGCGGCCGCGCCAGGCGTGGACTGTGCTGGGGAAGCGCGTGAAGCTTTCTTGGCCGTACTTTTTGGTCGCTTCATGACAAACAAAGTGGATGTACGTGATAGCTACGGCAATAAGCGCAGTAAGGTCAGGGCCAAGGCGATATTTTCCTCTTCGGGCGAGAGCGCTCCGGCCAATACAACAGCCCGTGGGATAGGCCCTTTAGCCTGTGCGCGATTGGCCAGGCTAATCGAACGCCCATCGGCTAAGGAAATTTCGCTGTAGCTCTCGCTCGGCTTCTCGTCTATGCGGGCCAACAGCCGCCCCCCTTTGTCGGGCGACAACAGGGTATTGTCGACCAAAACGCCCAAGGGATTGCCGTTAAGCCATATCTCCACTTCTTTTTTGCCTTTCTGCCGGAAGGCAAATTCTCGGTCGTGGGTGCGTGCCAAAGCAATGCGGTGGTTGCCTTGACCTTGAACGGCAAATGCCACGACAGGCTCCTGAAAAATGCTGAGGAGATATCCCTGGGTAACCCGCTGAAAACGCCCCTTGCTGCGCTCCGGACTGCGGAGCAGCGACAGCAGCGAAAACATCTCGCCATCCCACGGAACCAGCTCCGGCGTGAGTTTCTTGACCTGTTGCCGAAGGTGTTCCAACGCGTCGCGAAAGGCCGAAGGGCTCGACCCTGCCCACCGGACGTCGCGCAGGACGCGCCCGACTAAGTAAATAGCGGTGGTGATGAGGAAGGCTAGGGTCAGTACAACCACCAAAAAGCTGAACAAAAAGCGCATGCTGCAACGGAGTTAGGCGCATTGGCGCCTTTTTCGGGCGGCAATTTAAGCACATTTGCTTGGAGTGCGGGCAGTGGCTTTTGCCGTAAAACCTGCGGCTCATTCCGACTGCAGGGCGTGCAGCGCTTGGAGGTATTGCTCGACCCAATACGCCCTCCGTTTTCGGTCGTATTGCATAATCCATCGAGGGTGCGGCACCGAGAGGATGCGCTCGAAAAGGCCGTTCTCTGCGTTGATTTGCCGAAGAACCTGTGCGTTTTTCCCCTCTCCCAAGCACAGGGCAGCGTGGCGCCGCGCTCCAAAGGCCATTTGCGTGCGGATGTTCCAGCGAAGAAAAGGCCCCACGGCGCGCAGCAGCTGAGGGTCATCGTAGTAGTTGATGTTTCGCCCCCTACAAGTGAAACCCAACGGCAATAGCGCTGTGAGGTAGAAGTGCCTAAAAAAGCTATTCGGCCCGCCAAAGGCGCGGACCACCTCCCATACGAACTGGGCGGAAAGTTCGGGCCGCTTGGAGAAGGCATTTGGAATTCCTCCGTCCGCCTCCAACCGTATAGGGTCTGTGAACGGCACTCCGGTGACGCCTGCGCCAAAGCGCCCTGGGTTGATGCCGAAGACGAAGGCGCGCGGGTGTTCGTCGGCGTAAAAACGCCGGTAAAAAAGCGCCATGACGCGTTTGGTCTCTTCTTGATCGTACGGAAACAGCCAGGAGAAGCCCTCCGGCAGGGGGATATCAGGAGGAGTGAGCTGCCGAAAAAAAGCCAAAACACGCTCGGCAAAGGTCATCGCTCACCTTAACGGTCACTGTTTTTTCTTGAACTCGCCGTTTTTCCACGCCTTGAAGAACTCAGCCCAGGCTAAAGGGCTAAATATGTTCATCGGCGGCGTTTGGCCAAAGTAGACGTATTCGCGCGATTGGCGTCGGAGGTAGAAGTTGGCGCTTTCGCGGCCGCCGTAGGGAACCATGTCGGGATTGCGGCGCGCCTCCGCTATGTATTCGTTGGCGACGTTTTCGGCAGCGATGCGTTGAAGTTCAGGAGTGACATCCATCTTGAGAAACTCGATCCTAAAGTGTTCGCGCGAAGGCCAAGGAAAGATGACCACTTCCGGCAAGGTGATCGTGTCTTGGGGCATGATCTGCACGATGGAGTATCGGTCTTGAGTCAACGTGTCGGGTACGCGCTTGGTAATGGTCTCTAATCCAACACAGCTGAAGCGAATGAGGTCGCCTTTTTCCACCACGATCGTGAAGAAGCCGCGGTGGTCTGAATACGTGCCGCGGTGCTTTTCCGGCAGCGAGATGGTGGCATAGGGTACCGGCACCATGTTGCCGTCTAAGTTCGTCACCACCAATCCGGAAAATTGAATGAGCTGTTTTTCTTCAGGTGCGGTCTGGGTATATGCTTGAGACGCAAACGAGCAGCAAGCGATAGCGATAAGCAGCGTGCGCATAAAGTGGTTGTTTGTACAGCCGCTGGGCCAAAACGTTTTCAAGATGATGACGAGCAGCGCAACCTTTTCGGTTGCTTTTGCCTCCTCTTTAGCGATAGACGCACAAAGATGTTGCAAAAGTAATAGCCTAACACTCGCGCCACTGCTTTAGTTGTCAGGCGATATGGACCTACACTTGCTGTGGTGCATTTACAGGCTCATCTGGCGTGCTTTCCCATGCGTCATAACAAAGCCAAAAAGCACTACCGTGACCGAGCTAAGCGGCATCAATACGGCTGCGATGACGGGCGACAGTTGGCCGCTCACGGCAAAACTCAATCCCACGACATTGTAGCATGCGGCCAGGACGTAGGCTCGGTTGACGGTACGCATCCCCCAATGCACTAAGGTCAAAAATTGCGGCAATCGGCTGAATTGACGCGCGTCTAAGATGGCATCACAGGCCGGCGTGAATGCGCCGGCATCTTCTGTTACGGCGATGCCGACGTCGCTGCGCTGTAGGGCTCCGGCATCGTTGAGCCCGTCGCCCAGCATCAGCACGCGGTGCCCTTCGGATTGGAGCTGTTGAACAAAGGCCAACTTGTCGCGCGGGCTTTGGTGAAAGCGCAGGTGGGAGGCTGCTCCGAAGAGCGGGGTCAGTTCTTCAGCAGCGCGGTCGTTATCGCCCGACAACAACCACACTGAGCGCCCGCGCTGCCGGAAAAATTGGATCACCTCCGGCAGACCTTCTCGATACCGCTGCCGAAGGTCGAAGCGCCCGCGCACTATCCCATCTATCTCCACATAGGGACCTCCCTCTGCTGCAGGGCGCTGGAAGAGCAAGGCAGCGGAGCCTATGCGAACGCGTCGGTTCCCTACCACGCCTTGAATGCCCTTGCCCGCTATCTCGACAAAGTCGCGCACCGGAAGCGAGGAGACTGCATCGCCAAGGGCGTCGGCAATCTGGCGGCTTACTGGGTGGTAGCTTTGCGCTGCCAACGCCCGAACGACAGCGCGCTCCTCACCCGTCAATGGAACCTGCCCCTTGGCCGGCACAAACTGCGCTACGCCCCTGTTGCTGGGTGTAATGGTGCCGGTCTTGTCGAAAATGACAGCATTTATTGTTGAAAAGGCCTCTAACACTTGGGTGTTTTTGACAAAAAAGCCGTTGCGCCCCAACAGGCGCAATACGTTTCCCATCGTGAACGGGATGGCCAGCGCTACGGCACATGGGCAAGCGATAATGAGCACTGCTGTGAAAGCGTTGATGGCAATGCCCATGTCTTGCGGTGCCCAATAGAGGAAGGCCAGCGATGCGACGCCCAAGATGAGCGCCGTAAAGTAGCGCCCAGCGCGCTCTGCCAGGATGCTCGCGTGCCCCTTGGCGCCCTTCTGAAAGGCCTCATCGTTCCACAGCTGCGTCAAGTAGCTGGTATCCACCCGCTTCGTCAGGCGGATGCTAAGCGCTGCTCCTACCTGACGCCCACCGGCGTACACGTGCGCGCCTGGCGAAACGCCGACCGGCTCCGACTCTCCGGTGACAAAGCTGTAATCGATCTGCCCTTCGCCCTCTACTAAGATGCCGTCGGCCGGTATCAGCTCTCCATGGCGCACTCGAATGACATCGCCCACCGCTAACTTTTGAACCGGCACGGCTTCCTCACTGCCGTCGGCGCGCCAGCGCGAGGCCGCCACCGGAAAATACGAGCGGTAGTCGCGCTCGAAAGACAGCTGGTGGTACGTCTTCTGCTGAAACCATCGCCCCACCAACAGGAAAAACACCAATCCCGCCAGCGAGTCCATGTAGCCGGCACCCGTGCCGGTAAGGATTTCCCATGCCGACCGGCCAAAAAGCACTGCCATACCCAATGCAAGCGGCACATCGATATTCAAGTAGCGCTGCCGCAGCCCCTCATATGCGGAGCGGAAATAATCGCGTCCGCTGTACAGCAACACGGGGACGGCCAAAGCCAAATTGATGTAGCCGAACAGCTGAAAAAACCACATGTCGCGCTCCCGCTCCAGCCCTAAGTATTCGGGGAAACTGAGCAACATGATGTTCCCAAAGGCAAATCCGGCTACACCTATCTTGTACATTAGCGATCGATCGACCTCTGCGGGGCGCTCCGAGGCGCTGACATCGCGAAGACGGATGTCGGGCGGGTACCCAATGCGCGCCAAGGTCTGGGCTATGCGGCGCGGGGTAGTCTTATGCTCGTCGAAGAGGATAGATACCTCCTTTTTGAGAAAATCCACCCGCGACTGCTGCACGCCGGCGTCTAAGCGGTACAGATGCTCTAACAGCCAAATGCACGAGGCGCAATGAATGGCGGGTAAATGGAAAGACACGCGCGCTACGCGGCCGTTCGAAAATCGCAAGAGTTGCTTCTGCACATCGGGATCGTCTAACCAAGCGTAGTCGTTACAGCCAACACTGCCTTCGCGCAGGGAGCGCCCTGCTTGCGGGTCGATCTGATAGAAAGCGCACAGGTCGTTGGCGCAGAGGATCTCGTAGACCGCCTTACAGCCTTCGCAACAGAAGTGTTTGCCTTCTACCTCGATTGCCTCGTCGGGACAGGGCTGATGGCAGTGATAACACGAAAGTTCCTCTGCAGTCTCAGAGGGCGCAGCAGCAAATACGCGAAAAGCCGACATAGGTAAGTCATTGATTTACGCTCCGACAAAGGTGAAAAAACGCCTTCCTCAGCCCAGATGACGCGCGTCAGAATGAGGTATGAGCATCCTCAGCGAGGGCCCTTTGAAAAACACCACAAAAGCCCGAAGGCGTCCTGCGAGTATTGCGGGCAATGAAGCGAATTTTGCATTGTCTGTGGGAGGAGGAGACTCCTCTACATTATTACACAAAAAACTGCAATCTATTATGACCTTCTCTGAATTGATTCGTTCCGAGAAGCCGGTATTGGTGGATTTTTCGGCGGAGTGGTGCGGCCCATGCCGGATGCTGGCACCTATCTTAGAAGACGTTAAACAGCGGGTAGGCGATCGAGCCCTGATTTACAAGTTGGACATCGACCGCAATCCGCTCGTTGCGTCGTCTTATCAGGTGATGGCGGTTCCGACGCTGATCATCTTTCGCGATGGAAAGCCGGTATGGCGGCGCTCGGGCGTGCTGTCGGCAGCGGAGATTGTGCGCGCCTTAGAGCCTTTTATGGAACCCGCCCAAGCTTAAGCGCCTATGTTTGGTAAAGGAAGCAAGGCGTACAGCATCTTCGCGCTCAAATGTCCGCGTTGCCATGAGGGCGACACCTTTGAGTGGAGCAGCTGGTCGTTTGTCAAGCCCTTCGAAATGTTGGAGCGCTGCCCTAAGTGTGGGCTCAACTACTTTCCAGAACCGGGCTACTACTACGGAGCCATGTTCATCTCCTATATCTGGACGGGCTGGTTTTGCCTGTTCTTCGTAGCGCTCTTTCACTGGGTGCTCGACTGGGGGCTGAACACGGCGTTTGCTTTGCTCATTGCCTTTTTGGCCATCAACTTCGTCTATATCTTTCGCATTTCGCGTCTGATGTGGCTCAACATCAATGTCCACTACGACCCGCAAGCCATAGATAAATACGCCGCTACGGCGAAGGACGGGCAGGGGCAAGGTGCATAGGGAGCGTGCTTTTAAAGGCGCGACAGCAAAAAGGGCGCTACCTTTGCGGCAAAATAGGCCCGTGCCGGTAGCCCATGAGACGCCGCATTTACTTTGACAATGCTGCCACGACTCCTCTTTTAGAGGAGGTGATCGACGCCATGTTGCCCGTCTTGCGCGAGCACTACGGCAACCCCTCGAGCATTCACGCGGAAGGGCGCTGGGCGCGAGCCTTGGTGGAACAGGCGCGCAAGACCGTCGCCCGCGCCATTGGGGCGAGCACGGCGGAAATTTTCTTCACCTCCGGCGGTACCGAGGGCAACAATACCGCCATCAAGTGCGCTGTGCGCGACTTGAACGTGCGCCGCATCATCACCAGTCCAACAGAACACCACGCCGTGTTGCATGCCGTAGAAGCGGCTGTCCGCGACTTCGCCGTGCAGGTAGAGTGGCTGCGCGTAGATGCGGTGGGTCGCCCCGACTTGGAGCAGCTAGAGCAGTTCTTAGCGCAGGGCGATGCGCCGCGCACCTTAGTGTCGCTCATGCACGCCAACAATGAAATCGGCGCGCTGCTCGACTTGTCCCTGGCCTCCGCCCTCTGCCTCCAGTACGGCGCGCTGTTGCATACCGATGCAGTGCAAACAGTGGGCCATCTCCCTATTGACGTGCGCCAAACGCCACTGTCGTTCCTCGTCGGCTCGGCTCACAAGTTTCACGGTCCGAAAGGCGTAGGTTTTCTCTACATTAACGCCGATAACTTCGTCCGCCCCTTGATCGACGGCGGCGGGCAAGAGCGCAACATGCGCGGAGGCACGGAAAACGTGAGCGGTATCGTTGGTTTGGCCAAAGCTTTAGAACTGGCCCTCGGCGAAATGGACGCGCGAACAGACCACATCCGCCAGCTGCGCCGATACTTTATCGACCGCCTGCGCGAGAGCTTTGAAGATATCCGCTTCAACGGCAGCCTAGAAGGCGATGACCTCTACACCATCCTTAGCGTCTCCTTTCCCCCTTCGCCCAAAAACGAACTCCTGCTGCTGCACTTAGATATCGCCGGCATCAGCGCCTCTGGCGGCAGTGCTTGCACGAGCGGCGCGGAACAACACAGCAGCCACGTACTCGACGCCATTGGAGCAGACCCCGCGCGAAAGACCATTCGCTTCTCCTTTTCTCACCTGAACTGTCGGGAAGAGGTAGACGAGGCGATCGAGCGCCTCCAGCACATCCTCATGCCCACTACGGCCCGCCGACTGGCTACGTAATCCGCATTTCCCACTATATCCATCATCGCTATGAACAACTGCCACACCTGGCTCGGCTGCCTTTACGCAGCCCTCCTCCTCCACGCTTGTCAGTCCGACCCCATTCCCGCAGCAGTAGACTTTCGCATAGAAAAGTACACGTACGTTCGCTGTGTGCGCGACTCCATATGCGCCGAAGTAGACGTGGCGTATCCGGTGATTTCCAGCTCAGATGC
The DNA here is from genome assembly GCA_037445225.1 of Lewinellaceae bacterium. Taxonomy (GTDB): domain Bacteria; phylum Bacteroidota; class Bacteroidia; order Chitinophagales; family Saprospiraceae; genus M3007. The sequence goes on from JBBIKW010000002.1 coordinate 362,745, forward strand.
CGCCTTGGGAAAGCGCCTCACCGACTCCCTACAGGCCCTTTTATGGGCTACCTTAGACATGGGCGAATGGCCCGCCGGAGAAGAGCCCACCGGAACCCTGCCGGAGCGATTGGAGAAGATAGGCATCCGATTGAGCGAGTATTTGGAAAGCGAATACGCAGCGGATACTTCCCTCAAAGACATGCGCTACACCGCTATGGCGGAAACCCAGCTCGAGCTCAACGCACCCAAATACCTATCCGTCGCCTTCTCCAGCTACGTGTTTGCGGGAGGGGCTCACGGCCTAGGGCAACTCGAGTTGTACACCCTCCACAAAGCAACCGGTCGCGTTGTAGAACTGACAGAGCTCATTGCCGATACTGCCTCGGTGCGGCCTATTCTGGAAAGGGCTTTTCTCGATGCCAACCGCACCAAAGAGGGCCTCTTTGAGGGGGAATTCTCCCTGAAAGACCTCCTGCTTGAGCCCGATATTCCACTCCCCTTCCCGCTCAACTTTTGCGTGACGGACAAAGGGATCCGCATGGCCTACAACCCCTACGAAGTAACCCCCTACGTTGTGGGTATTACAGAGTTCGTGCTCACATGGGATCAGTTGGGTGCAGCGGCAGACCGCAACAAATGGCTCCGATAGCGCCGGTGATTAAAGGGGAGGATCAAATAGGGTACCGCTGCGCCCGGGAGGCACAGCGCCCACATGTGCATAAGCCTTTTCCGTAGCGATGCGCCCGCGCGGTGTGCGCTGTAGGTATCCTTCCATGATGAGGAAGGGTTCGTGCACCTCCTCGATGGTGCCAGGCTCTTCACCTACCGCCGTAGCGATGGTAGTGAGGCCCACCGGACCTCCCTTAAATTTGTGGATGATGGCGTTCAAGATGCGGTTATCCATCTCATCCAAGCCGTGCTCGTCGACATCCAACGCTGCCAAGCCGTAGCGGGCAATGTCGCAGTCGACTACTCCAGAGCCTTTTATTTGGGCGAAGTCGCGAATGCGGCGCAGCAAGGCATTGGCGATGCGCGGCGTGCCGCGGCTGCGGCGCGCAATCTCGTGGGCGCCTTCCGGTGTGATAGGGATGTTCAAGATCTCCGCCGACCGAAAGAGGATGCGCTCTAAGGTGGAGACATCGTAATAGTCCAGCAGGCAATTGATGCCGAAGCGGGCGCGCAGCGGAGCCGTAAGCAAGCCCATGCGCGTGGTGGCTCCTATCAGCGTAAAGGGATGTAGCGCAATTTGGATGCTGCGCGCATTCGGCCCTGAGTCGATCATGATGTCTATGCGGAAGTCCTCCATGGCTGAATAGAGGTACTCCTCTACAACGGTGTTCAGACGGTGGATCTCGTCGATAAACAGCACGTCGCCCGGCTCTAAGTTAGTGAGTAAGCCGGCCAAATCGCCGGGCTTTTCCAACACCGGGCCGGAGGTCATCTTAAGCGATACCCCCATCTCGTTGGCGATGATATGAGAAAGCGTGGTTTTTCCTAAACCCGGAGGGCCATGCAGCAACACGTGGTCGAGTGCTTCGCCGCGCTGCCGAGCCGCTTGAATGAATACCTTCAGGTTTTCTACGATCTTCTGCTGCCCGCTGAACTCGTCGAGTACCTTAGGGCGTAGCGTTTTTTCGATGAGCTTTTCCTCCCCACTAACAGGAGGTTGAGCGAGAGCTTTGTTCATGACGAGTTCCTTCTCTTCGACGCGGCGCTAAGCCGCTATTTTTCCGGCAAAAATAGACCATTTTGGCCGTCGGCAGCCCATCGGCCCTTAGACAAACCCACTTCGACACGGCTAAGTCGGCTCCGTCGCCTTTGGCCCTCAGCGCAGCCCTACCTTTTGCCACCACTCCTTGCCGTCGGCTTGCACGCGCAGCAGGTAGGTGCCGGCCGAAGTCGCGGGCAGGACCAGGTCGGTCTGCTGGCGGCCGGCAGGCAAATCTGCTGTTTGCAAGGCGATGAGCCGTCCCTCCGCCGTCCATAGGGAGTACGTCGCCCGCACAGCGCGGGCACACTCCCACCATATGCGCACGGGCGATGGAGTAGGGTTAGGTGCTACTTGAAAGGTAAAGCCGTCGCTTTCGAGCAGGGGCGTCGACGAAATGCGTACGGCGCTGTTGTCGCGACTAATCAGCCATAGGTCGGGATCTATGAGGAGCTCTACCACCTCGAAATCCGCTGGGATGGTGAACAACTGTCCACTAAAAGTGTGGTCTAAGCGCGCGTCGAGCACTTCACCATTTGCTCCTTTGAGCCGCAAGGGCACTGGGAGTTCAAAAAAAGAAACGGCGGCCGACGATTGCGTCTGGTCTATCTGCGCGTAGACGGTGCCGTCTGAGCCTTGCCACCACTTTACCTGATAAGAGGGATAGCCTTCGCCGGTATACCAGTCGTCGAAAAAATAGTCCAAGCTTCGACCTAAGACCGCCTCAAAGTGCGCCTTGAGTGCGGGTGTGTGGGCGTACCCGTAAGCCAATTCAGGGTCGTTCAAATAGTTGCGCACGGCGCTAAAAAAGAGGGAGTCGCCGCAAATCCAGCGCAGCATATGCAGCACCATGGCGCCTTTAGCATAGCTGAGGCGCCCACTAAAGATGCGGTTAATGTTGGTCGTGTCGTCTACGCGCAGGCTCCCGCCGGGTTGCGAGGTGATGCTGTTGATGCGCACCTGCTTGAAGTTGTGCCAGTATTGCGGCAGCAGGTGTTCGTAACAAAGCCCCGACAGGTAGGTAGCAAAGCCCTCGTTCAGCCAAATGTCGGCCCAAGAGCCACAAGTGATTTTGTTGCCAAACCACTGGTGTGCCAGCTCGTGCGCTACCAGTTCAAACCCGAAGTTGCCCATGAACGACATCGTCTGGTGTTCCATGCCGCCGCCCCAGCCGAACTGAGCGTGTCCGTACTTTTCTGCGGCAAACGGATACTTCCCAAAAAGCGCGCTGAAGAGCCGAAGCTGGTCGCCCAAATAGCTCATGCTGTTCTGGGCCGCCGAGACGCTTTCAGGGTAGACGTAGTTTACCATGAGGATGGTGTCTTGGCCCACAGAGATAAGGTCTGAAAACACTTCGTAGTTTGTCACCGCAAGGGCGACTAGGTAGGCGGCTATAGGATAGCGGTGCTTCCAGTGTGCAGTCCTTTGACCGCAGTGGACGACCTCCGACTGCAGCAAGCCGTTGCTGGCTGCTCGGTAGGCAGCAGAGGTAGTGATATAGATGTCGATGGAGTCGATTTTGTCGTCGAGCGACTGTTTGCACGGCCACCAGTCGCGCGCCCCATAGGGTTCCGATAGCGTCCAAAGTACCGGTACGCCGTTATGTTGGCTTACTTCAAAGGAGCCAAAGCCCGTCCTTGGAGGAGCGCCCTGATAGTAGAAGACAATGGAGTCGCGCACAAAGGGTGGAAGTGCTGCAGGGAAATGGACCGTCAGCACATCCTTTTGCCGGTTAAAGACAAGCGGCTGCCCTCGGTAGAGGATGCTGTCCATAATCAGGGCCTCCGAAAAATCAAACTCCAGCGCCGTCGCGAACTCAGTGAGCTCGAAGACCACAGCAACAGTGCCTCGGATATAGCGCACAGCTGGGTCAACAACCCAATGGGCGCGGCAATATTGGATGTCCAACCGGTTATTGGCGCCGCTCGTCGTTCCGCGCTCTAAAACCGCCTGCCGCCAGAGCCAAGCGCTTTTTTCTATCTCCACTATCTCTTCTATTTGTGCCGCACCCTCTCGCGGAAGAAGGGCTGTCAGGGCGACAACCCACAGCGGGAGATGGTGCTGCCGCTTCGAAATCAGCGCGGTACGCCACTGCTTTGCCCGATGCCCTGTCAGGCCGCCCAACCCACCTATCAGGCCGCCAATGAGACCGGTACATCCCCATAGACCCCAGCGCGGCAGGCCCATAAAGAGCGCCCCTACGCGCGCAGACAAAATGCCACCGTTGGCGATGTCGCGCGCCAAGGCAAAACTCAACCACAACAAGAAACCGCCCAAAAAGCTGGCCCAAAAGCTCTGCCCATTCGTTCGGGCAAACCATGCGCCTCCTACCGCGCCCCACACGGCAGTAAACCACCACGGTGCGTTTGTCCAGGCGCCCAGCGCGCCTAAGAGCAACACTACAGCGACAATACTTAAGGTGCGTTTCATTGCGGTCGCAAGATTTGACGAGAAAACCTTCGTTCGGGCGGAAGTGCCTCTGCTGTCGGCAACAGGAGCAAGTCGAAGTAGCGGCCCTCTACCCACGCCTCGAGGAGATTGTCGTAGAAGCGGCTGCCGGGGTTGCCCGACTGCCCACCGGGGTAGACGCCGCGGGCGCGCACCGGCTGAGTGAGCTCGACCATCATGCGCCAAGACGGGCCGTGGTTGCTCGACAGCGCATTGAGAGCGGTGCGATGCCCGCCCACCTTCACCTCTCGGCTAAACGCTGCAATCTGACCCAAGTGCCGGAGGTATACTGGTCGATACTCTCCCCACGCCGTGCGCTTTTTGGGGTGCTGCCGAAAGAAGCGCTGCATGCGCAAAAAAGCGTCGGTCACTATGTCGGCAGCCGTCTCGCGCTGCGGCGTGTCTTTCCGGTCGAAGAAAGGGTAGGTCGGCTCTTTTTCTAACAGCTCGATAAATCGCCAAGGTTCGGGCAACAACAGCTGCTGCTCCTGTCCGTCGCCAGAGAGCATCTCATCCCAAGTGCGGACGTAGCAGGTGTCGAACCAGACCTCATACAGTGGCGCTTCTCGAGAGGAGGCGGTGTAGCGAAAGTCCCATCGAGACAGCTCTTCGGCCCACTGTTTTCCCTCGCTGTCAAGGGCTTCGCGGCGGAGCAGGCGCAATAGGACGGGCAAAGCATCTGCTGCGCGTTGGCTAAAGTCGTCCAGTTGGATGGCAGCCATGCTGTCGAGCGTTGCTCGGCGAAGGCTGGCCAAGCGGTCGTACAAGTGTCGGCCGCGGTAGTCGTCGAAGTCGCGGCTGGTGTAATAGTAGGGATAAGTGGGCGGCGTAGAGTGTTGGTTAGCCGAAGAGACGAAGCCCCAACTCGGCGAGCACAGTGCAGGCAGCTGCTCTAAGGGGATGAAGCCCGGCCACGCCTCGCTTTGGCGACTGCCATCGAGCAAAAACCGTCCCTGCTCCGGGCGCCGAGCCGGCAGCTTGCCCTGTACCGCTATCGCTATGTCGCCGCTTTGGGTGGCGAACACAAAGTTTTGCGCAGGGGCATCGTACGGAGCAATGGCCCGTCGAAAGTCGCTGTAACTCTGGGCTAAATTGAGCGCGAGGAACGAGCGCATGGTGGCGGCATCGGGCTCGTCGTGCGTGACCCAGCGCAGCGCGCAGTCGCGCAGCGGATGGTCGGGGATATGGTCGTGTACAACAGGGCCCCATACAGTATAGCGAACGCTGTCTATGAGGGGCGCTTGTCCGCGGATCTCGATGGTTTCCACCCGCCATTGCACAGAGCGCCTCTCTCCGTCGACGAGGTACTGAGTGCGCGCGCTGTCGGCCCAGCGAATGCGGTACCAATCGGCCACGTCGTGACCGGCGTTGGTAACCCCCCAAGCCACCCGCTCGTTGAAGCCGATGATAATGCCGGGAACGCCCTGAAGCGAGACGCCGTAGCAGTTCATCTCCGGAGTGTGCAGCTGCAGCTGGAACCAGATGGAAGGCAGCGACAGCGACAAGTGCGGGTCGTTGCACAAGATGGGCGCTCCGCTCTGGGTCTTGCTGCCGGCAACGGCCCAATTGTTTGAACCTGCGAGGTAGTACTCTTCGATGGGTCGCCTTTCGGATAAGCCGTAGGGCAGGGTAGGAGGCGACCCCGATGGCACAGAGCCTTTCATAGAGCGCCACTGACCCGTGTCGGGCACGATGGGGCGCTGTCGCGGGTTCCATTCAGGGTACAAGCTGTCGAAGATGCTTCGGCCCAGCGCCTCTAAAGTGAGGGTGGACAGCCAGTCGTTTTCGCCTCCGCACAGCGTCTCGGCCATGTTTTCGATGATGAGGGCCGTCTTTAGCGGAGACCATCGCTCGGGAGCGTAGCCGAGCAGTTTGAACTCCAGCGGATAATTGGCCGGTTGCAGTTGGTCGATCCAGGCGTTTACGCCGGCGCAATACGCTTCCAAAAGACGCATGCCCTCTGCAGAGCGCCTCCAACCGCGCAGGGCGTTTTCCGCGGCAAAAGGCAGACCGCGCCGCCGCGCCATTCGGTCTATGGTTAGCGTGCGCTCGCCCAACACCTCTGATAGGCGGCCGGCTGCTCGCCGTGCCGCTATGTCCATCTGCCACAGCCGGTGCTGAGCAGTTACATACCCCTGGGCGCGCAGCGCATCTTCTAAGTTTTGGGCAAAAATATGCGGCACCAACAGGTCGTCGTAAGCAATGGTCACCGGCACGCGTAGCCCCGGCAGGCGGACCTCAGCGGGCAATGCAGGCCCCTGTCGAGGTTCGGCGTTGCGCCAAAAACCACTAAACGGGTTGAAAAAGTCGCCTAATGCCGGCAAGCGCTGCCCTCCTAAGTCGATGGGCGTGCGAAGCACTCCGATTAAAATCAGTGTTGCCGCCAAAGCCAGTGCGAATGACCATCCTCGCATGGCGCGAAGGTAATAAGCAGCGCTGCAACCCTTCTTTCCAGAGCCAGGAAAAGAAGTGCTCCCAAAAGATACGAGCCGACCAAGCGCGTCGTTTGGATAAGTGTCGTGAACGAAACGCCCTAAAACCTGTTTGACAAAAGTTTTCCTGACGACAATGCGCCTTCTTTGGATGGCTTTACTAACCTTTCGAGGACTGTACTCTGCAGCACAGGAAGTGCCTTACCCCGGTCAGCCCGCGAGCGGCCCGGGAGGAGCCGACTACCGGCACCGCAGTGTGGCGTTTTACGACGCCGCCAGCCGAGCCGATGGCTTTTGGCTTTTCGAACCCGCCGACCCTAAACCCGACTCCGCCGACGTGGTTATCTTCTTGCACGGCTACGGCGCCTACAATCCGATGACCTACGGTAAGTGGATCAAGCACCTGGTAGCCAAAGGAAACATCGTCATTTATCCGCGCTACCAAAAGAACTTGCTGGTGCCCAGCCCAAGCCGGTTTCCGGTCAATGCCGCTAAGGGCATTCGCGATGCCTTGGCGATGCTGCAAACCGGCGACCACGTCCGCCCTCGCCTAAGCGGTGTGGGCTATTTCGGCCATTCCTATGGGGGTGTGATTGCCGCTTATTTGGGCGTGCATTGGGCGCGCCATCACGTCCCCAAGCCAGCGGCTATGCTGTTGGCGCAGCCGGGCTCCGGCCCGCTTAACGGAGCGCGCCTGGACAACTACGCCGGCTTGCCTTTCGATCTCAACTTGCTCGTCATCGTAGGCGAAGACGACTACGTGGTTGGATACGAGTTCGGCAAATTGGTGTTTGAAACGGCTGTCCATACACCCCATCGCAACTTCGTCATGCATCGGCGCGACACCGACGGCTACCGATGGGTACAAGCCTCGCACGCCGAGCCGTACGCCTACGACTTAGACTTCGACACCGGCGTGCGCAACTATACCGCCCTGCGCGTCCTACAGGTCGGCCGCTTAGACGAGGTGGATTTCTACTGCTATTGGAAGTTGGGCGATGCTTTACTCGAATACACCCGGCACGGGCGTTATAAAGAGGTGGCCTTTGGAAATACGCCTGCCCAGCGCCACATGGGCCAATGGGCCGACGGCCGCCCCATCCGCCCTTTGGACGTGTTTCTGCCCAAGGCGGCCGCGACAAGTGCTAAGGCGACCTCGCTGCCTTGAAAGACCCAGGCGATTTTTTCCGTTTTCCTACCTTTGCCGCTCCGCCAAAGAGCGGCTAAACGCCGCCCTTATGGGCAAAGATCAAATACACGCAGCAATCTCGATGATAAGGCGAACGAAAGTCAGCGAAATTCTCCGAAAAGCACCCATAGGACAGCAGTTGGTAGTGAAGGGGTGGGTGAGGGCCTTTCGCCAAAACCGCTTCATTGCGCTCAACGACGGCTCCTGTGCCGCACATCTGCAAGTGGTCATCGACCCAGAGCAACTGGATCCCACCACCTTAGGTCGCATCCGATTTGGCGCCGCTATCGGAGCCCAGGGCTCGCTGGTGGAGAGCCAAGGGAAGGGCCAGCGCGTGGAACTGGTCGCCGAGCGCATCGACATCTACGGCGACTGCGACCCAGAGGCGTATCCACTGCAGCCCAAGAAGCAAACCCTCGAGTTCCTGCGCGAACACGCTCACCTGCGCTTTCGCACCAACACCTTTGGCGCCGTCTTCCGCGTGCGCCACGCTCTGGCCTACGCCACCCACCAATTCTTCCACGAACGCGGCTTCTACTACCTCCACACACCTATCATCACGGCCAGCGATGCCGAGGGCGCCGGCGAGATGTTTCGCGTGACCACCCTGCCCTTGGAAAACGTGCCCAAAACGCCAGAAGGACACGTCGACTACAGCCGGGATTTCTTCGGAAGACCGACAAACCTCACCGTATCGGGCCAGCTGGAGGCAGAATTGGGCGCTCTGTCGCTGGGCGACGTGTATACTTTTGGCCCGACCTTCCGCGCCGAAAACTCCAACACCACGCGCCACTTAGCGGAGTTTTGGATGATCGAGCCGGAAATAGCCTTCGCCGACTTGGAGGACAACATGGACCTCGCCGAAGCGATGCTGCAGTACGTGTGCCGCTTCGCGCTCGACCACTGCCCGGAAGACCTGCAGCTCTTAGAGGCGCGTCTCATAGAGGAGGAACGCGAACTGCCGCAAGAGCAGCGCTCCGCCCTGCCGCTGCGCGACAAGATCCGCTTCGTCGTGGAAAACCAGTTTGAGCGGCTCACCTATACCGAAGCCATAGCCATCCTGAAAAATTCACCGCTCAACAAAAAGGGTAAATTTCAATACCCCATCGAGCATTGGGGGGCCGACCTGCAGAGCGAACACGAGCGCTATTTGGTCGAGAAACACTTCAAAAAACCCGTCATCCTCACCCACTATCCGGCCGCCATCAAGGCCTTCTACATGCGCTTAGACGACCCGCAAGAGGGCGTACCTGGCCCCACAGTGGCCGCTATGGACATCCTCTTTCCCGGCATCGGCGAGATCGTAGGCGGCTCGCAGCGCGAAGAGCGCTTGGATGTGCTTCTCCAGAAGATGCGCGCCATGAACATCCCGGAGCAAGAGCTGGCCTGGTACCTCGATACGCGGCGGTTTGGCACCTGCCCACACGCGGGCTTTGGCTTGGGCTTCGAGCGCTTGGTGCAGTTTGTGACCGGCATGAAAAACATCCGAGACGTCATTGCCTTTCCGCGTTATCCGGGCAATGCCGAATTTTGAGGCGCCATGTACGTGTTTGAGAGGGTTGCCGACTTACAGGCGTGGCTGTCTGAACAGCGCCGCGCAGGCAAAACCATCGGCTTTGCCCCCACTATGGGCGCCCTGCACGAAGGACACCTCAGCTTAGTGCGCGCTGCCGAAGCCAGAGGCGACCTCTCCGTGGTCAGCATCTTCGTCAACCCCACTCAATTCAACGACCCGGAAGACCTGCGCCAATACCCGCGCACCCCGGAGGAGGACAAGGCCCTCTTGGAGCGCGTGGGCTGCTGCGCTGTATTCATGCCCGACGTGGAAGAGATCTACCCGCCCGGGCAGGATTTCTCGGTGCCGATCGACTTCGGGCACCTCACCCAAGTCATGGAAGGGCAGTTCCGCCCCGGACACTTCGACGGCATGGCGATGGTGGTAAAGCGCCTGCTGGACATCACGGCGCCCCATCGCCTGTATATGGGACAAAAGGACTTTCAACAGCTGACCATCGTGCGCGAAATGCTTCGGCGTTTGCAGCTGCCCGTACAGCTGGTGATGTGCCCTACCGTGCGCGAAGCCGACGGCTTGGCCATGTCGAGCCGAAATCGCCGGCTCTCGGCCCCCCAGCGCGCCGCCGCCGCGGTACTCTTTCGAGCGCTCACTGAGGCGCGCGCCGCCTTTTTAAAGGGAGCACCCGCAGAAAACATCCGACAACAGGCCATGACCCAAATCCAACAGGCGGGACTGCGCCCAGAGTACTTCGACATCGTAGATGGCTACACCTTGCTCCCCGTAAGTCATCTCCAAGACGCTCCTTTCGTCGTGGCCTGCACTGCGGCCTGGGCCGACTCGGTGCGGCTTATCGACAACCTGATTTTTCAGGGCCACCCCGATGACCTCACCGCCTAAATGCTTTTTCCACCATGCGACCAGCCGCCATTACCGACCAACAAATCCAAGCCTTCATCGCCACCGCCTTGCGCGAAGATGTCGGAACCGGCGACCACACCTCCCTAGCCACTATACCCGAAGCGCACCGAAGCCGAGCCGTACTCAAAGTGAAAGACTACGGCGTGGTGGCCGGCATCGAATTGGCCGAACATATCTTCTGCTTCGTAGACCCCACGGCAGACTTTACCGCCCACAAGCGCGACGGAGACGACGTCTTCTACGGCGATATCGCCTTCGAAGTGGTGGGCTACACGCGGGCTCTGCTCCAAGCCGAGCGCCTGGCGCTTAACGCCCTGCAGCGCATGAGCGGCATCGCCACACTCGCCAGCCGCTTTGCCGTCGAGGTGGGCGACCTGCCGGTCAAGGTGCTCGACACGCGCAAAACCACGCCGCTCGTCCGCTTCTTAGAAAAGTGGGCCGTCCATGTCGGCGGCTGCGAAAACTACCGCTGGGGCCTCTACGACCGCATCATGGTCAAGGACAACCACATCGACGCCTGTGGAGGCATCCAACCCGCCATCGAGCGCGTCCACCGATACCTGCAGGAACACCAACTCGACTTGGAGATCACCGTCGAGGTGCGCAACTTGGTCGAATTGTACAGCGCATTGGAGGTCGGCGGCATCCACCGCATCATGTTCGACAATTTCGAAATCCCCCTCCTGGCAGAAGGCGTGGCCATCGTCGACCGCCGCGTCGAGACCGAAGCCTCTGGCGGCATCACCCTGTTCAACGTGCGCCGATACGCCCAAACCGGCGTCGATTACGTCTCCGCCGGATCCTTGACCCACTCCGCTCAGCCCTTGGATATGAGCTTGAAAATTGCTCCGCTTTAAATGGGGTGTATCTGCTGGGCCCGCTCCTGGGCGGAAGGCCTTGGGAAAAAACCCGCAGCCGTCTCCGCACACTCCCCGACACGGGCTTTTATGGATACCAGCGTATGTTCAGCGGTCTGACGCACTCAGCGTGTCGCTCAGCTGGGCTGCGATCTCTTGAAACCTGTCTTCACCTATGCGCTCGACAATAGCCTCGAGATGTCCCACTGGCGCCTGCACATTTGGCGAGCCTATTTTGTCAAAAATAGCGCGCGCCTGCAGCAACAGTGGTAGAGCTTCCTCATAGCGGTTTTGTTCAAATAGTATGGCTCCTATATTCGTCAAGGTCACTGCCATGCCGTTTGTGTCCCCGATTTGCTGACTTATGGTTAGGGCTTGATGGGGCTTTGTTGCATGAATCCCTCCAAAGTCAGAGGTAAGGGGAGACAGAAAAAGGGCCAGCGGGTGTACTTTTGAGTTGCGAAACTTAAACCATCGCCCGGCCGCCCATGACACAAGGTAGATTCTTT
>JBBIKW010000003.1:0-338307 GCA_037445225.1 Lewinellaceae bacterium
CAGCGTCACATCCGAGCACGGATCCAACACCGGCGTGCCCGCACCGCGGTTCACTCGATACGTCGCGTCGCCAATCTTGAACGCATCTACGTTCAACACCAAGCCGTTGGGCAAACAGGTCGGAGGTGCTTCTTTCTTGAAGTTCACCTGAATGTTCGGAGCCGACTGCGCACCCGCCTGGAACAGTGGGCCAAAGAGGCCAAACGAGATCGGACCGCCCTGCATTGTCCAAGGACCATTAGTCTGCGGACCAGTATTGTTAAAATAGTTGAACACCGGACATGCGGTCTCTCCGAAGATATGGAATGCTACCGTTTCACCGGGCTGTACCGTCACCTCTTGCGCCAGTGGAGCCTGAGCCAATGGGCCCGTGCCCGTAGCAAAGTACGGAGGAATAGAGGTAACGATCGACGGACCTACGTTTGTCCAGGCAGTGGCGTTGGTCTCGAAGCCCACATACGTCTGGGGACGGGTATAGATTTGCAGCGTCTGCGGTGGGTTCACCTGACCAAACTGCGGGTTGCCAAAGCGGATACCAAAGCCCGTGATAGTCAACGGCAAGTTGTCGTTGTTCGTCAGGTTGAGGTAGTAGCCGCCCGGAGCATTGTTGCCTTGCAACGTGAAGGCCGTACCCGAACCGTGGTTGACGAACGAAGCCGGCAATTGTACCGGATCGGTCGGTAAGATGGTGATCGGATCCACACAGGGTTCCGTCGAGCTGGCGTTGCACGCGATGAAGGTCTCGTCGCAGCGGAGTACCGGTGGCAGCTTATCCTCAATGGTGATATTGCCCCAGCACATTTGACCTGTAGCGGGGTCGGTTACCCGCACTTGGTAGGTCTTGCCCACATCGTCTGGACCCAGTGGTGTCGGTACACCGAAGCCAGGGAAGCTTGGGCCTTGGCTGACGCGAATCCACGGACCGTTGCCATAGGGCAGCGTCTTGTCTACCTCCACCACGTAGTTGTCGTAGCACTTATACGGACCGCCCTCAAGCACTTGGTCGGCATTGACAAAGGCCGAGCAGTTCTGGTCGAGCGAAATCTGAACCTTGTCGTTGCACGTGAGGTTGTTCGTCGGGTTCGGAAACTCGTTCACCGTCACCGTAAAGCAGCAAGTTGCCGTGTTGCCCGCTACATCCGTGCCCAGGAAGCAGTTTGTCGTCACACCGATGGGGAACTCCGAACCCGAGGGCAAGCCCGCCGTTTGCGTCGGAACAGCCGGAATTTCGATGCTGTAGTTAACCTGAATATTCGGACCCGAGTTAACACCCAATTGGAAGTAGCTCGCTGCAGGGAAGTCTGTAAACGCGATGGGACCACCTTGCATCGTCCAGGGTCCGTTGGTATATGTCGTGCCCGCAGGAATGAAATAGTGGAATACCGGACAGGCATCGACACCGAAGATGAAGAAGGCACGCGTAGCGCCCGGCGCTACGGTTTGCGGCGTGCTCAGCGATACCTGAGCCAGCGGGCCCGTACCCGTCGCGAAATAAGGCGGAATAGCCGTAATCACCTTGTTAGCACCGCCGTCTAAAGTCCAAGCACCGGCATTAGTCTCAAAGCCCACGTATGAGCCGGCCTTCGTCCAGATGCGCACCTGCTTGGGCGGGTTAACAGCACCGAAGGCCGGGTTGCCGTAGCGGATGCCGAAGCCCGTGATGGTCGCCGGGTTCGGGCTGTTGTTCGTCAGGTTGAGGAGATAACCACCCGGAAGGTTGTTGCCCTGGAGCGTAAAAACAGTACCGCTCCCATGGTTCACGAAGCTAGCGGGCAATTGAACGGGCGACTGCGGCACAATGAACGGGCAGTTATCCGTCAGCCCTACCGAATAAGAATAGAACGTGGAGCAAAGACCCGGTCCGAGGTTAAGCGTCACGTTGGGCGGACAGGTGATGGTCGGCGGTACTTGGTCGACTACCGTCACGTTTTGCGTGACCGCGGAAACCACCAAGCCGTCTGCCGGGTTAACGATGCGCCACACGATGACATTAGGACCCAACTGCAAGCCGTTTATTGTCACCGGGCTAGAGTAGGGTACCGTTTGGAAGGGACCGCCGTTCACACTGTACTGGAAGGTCAAACCATTCGCATTAATACACCCGCTTGGGTTCTCCAACGGAGCGTTGATCGGCACAAGACCCGGGCAGCCCGTAGCAGACGCGCTGACTGTGATGTTGGCGGGTTGAACTAGGGCGCACTGAATCTTAGCGACCTGGTCGACTACCGCAGCCCAACCGGCGAACGTTACAGACCCATCCGAAGCGAAGGAGAAGGAAAGTGCCTCAGAAGCGTTGGTACCTACGGCTGCGACGCCGTCGTTTGCCAGGATAGTTCCTGGCGAGGAATACCAACCACCTGCCGGAGCAGTAGGACAACCGGCGCCCACACCAATGGGGGCAGCACCACCGCCGTTGACTAAGTTAGTACCCACCGTATTGGAGTTAAAAATATAGAGCGGGTCCCAGCCGTTTTCCACAGAGAAAGAGGTAAACGTTACCCGCGTCCGGTGGGTAGTTGAGTTACTGGGCGCAAAGGTGATGGCATTTTGCAGGTAACATTGACTGTTCGAGTAGTTACCCGCAGGGCCGCCGTTGTCGTAATAGTTGTAAAAGAAGCCCGGCGCACCGCTATTCACAAAGGTGCCGGCGTTGAAATTGAACGGGTGGTTGACGTTCGTTTGCGCAAATGCCCCGTACGACGCGAGACATCCCAAGAACGCCATTACCCACGAGGTAGTGTTTCTCTTTTTCATGAGATAGACGTTGTTTTTTTTTACTGCTAAAGAATTTTAGACAAGATTTCATTCGTCACCGCGCTCGGTTCAGTTTTTGAGCAAATTCTTCATTTCGTTCAGCAGACCTTGGCGCTGGTTATCCGAAAGCGTTACGCCTGGAATAGTCTCAGCCGCCACAAACGAAGACGGATTCTGCAACAGCGGGCTCACCACCGCTAAGTAGACGGGTTCTCCTGACTCCAACCGGCGGTATACAGACTTGTAGTAGTACGCCCGGATGTAAGCGTCCGACCCCGTGAAGTTCACGTTCGGGTCTTGCTGGAGCGTCAATACACCGGTCTTCACTCGAGTCATTGCTTCGCCCGGGTCTACCCAGTTGACATCCAAATCCTGTGTAGCTCCCACTTGCGCCTCAACGCTCGAAGTGCTACAGAGCAGCCCACCGAAGACGAGTAACGCTGCTACCAGTGACTTCTGGACGAGATTTGCAAACGATCTTTTCATGTGTTAAGCGATTTTAAGTTAAAAAATTACGTTTTTAAGTAGTGTCGCAAACAATAAATAGGCGCTATACGCACCCTCTTACGTGCGTATAGCGCCCAAATATTTTACACGAAATAAAGTGTAAAGTTTTTTCATGAGACTATTTTTTGAAAACCCTTTGAAACAAAAAGATTAAAAAGACGATCTTTCGCTTTATAGCGGCAAATATCTTGCCATTTCGATTCTTTTTCTCTGAAAAACCGCAGAAAAAGTAGGAAACCTTTTGCCCTCCTTACCCTTTGCTGTGCAAGCAGCTTTTCACGAGAAAGTGGGATTAAAAGAGATGACTTAAGATGCTTTAGACTTTTACGGCCACAAATATATTTGTAAAGACAAAAAAAGCGCAAGCCCTTCTACATTTTTTTTTAACGAGGGCAGCAAAAGTCGTCAAAAGGAGCTGCCCACCCTTTTTGACGTCTTAGATTTTTCGACCTGCAGCTCTTGAGCATGTCTATACATTGAGCAGCCGCCGTTTAAGCGCTATCTTTGAGGGCCTTTTTCACATCGAACTACAGCTCTATGGCGAAGACGTACACACCCGCACGATGCTGGTACAAGACAACGATAGCCTTCAGCGCACTGATAATAATAATAATAATAGGTGCATGGTCGTGCCGCCCATCAAAGAGCGACGAAGCAACGGCAGGAGAAGCAACGCTCTATGCGGAAAAACCCTTGCTGCGCCTTTTAGCGCCGGCGGAATGCGGCATTGCCTTTGAAAACCGAATCGTAGAGACGTACGAGAACAACATCACCACCAACATCAACATCTACAACGGAGGGGGCGTAGCGGCAGGCGATTTCAATAACGATGGCTTAGTAGACCTATACTTCATCTGCAGCAACGGTAAAAACCGGCTGTATCAAAACATAGGGGGGCTAAAATTTAAAGACATCACCGACAGTGCGGGCGTTGGCTCCGAAGAGGGTTTCGAGACGGCTGTCACTGTAGTAGATATCAACGGAGACGGCTGGCTCGACCTCTACGTATGCCGCGGCGGAACGGAAAAGTCCGACGTTCGGCGCAATCGTCTCTACGTGAATAATGGCATAGACGCCAACGGGCAGCTCACTTTCACAGAGCGGGCCCGCGAATACGGGCTCGACGACATGAGCGCTTGCACCGGAGCCAACTTTTTCGACTTCGACAACGACGGCGATCTAGACGTCTATCTGCTCAACTACCCTACGGAGGGCGTGTATACCAATAAGGTAGAGGCGCGCTTGGGGGACGACGGCAAGTACCACCCGCTCCTACACCCCCGCTCGACCTACGACTCCGACCGGTTCTACCGCAACGACACGCCCAAGGGCGGCGGACCGGTGCGCTTTACCGACATCAGCCAGCAAGCCGGCATTTGGAACTTGGGCTATGGGCTAAGCGTCAGTACTACCGACATCAATCGAGACGGGTGGATCGACGTATACGTGGGTAACGACTTCGTCCAACCCGACCAACTCTACATCAACAACCGGAACGGAACGTTTTCCGACCACATCCGCGACTATTTCCAGCACAGCAGCCAACATACGATGGGCACCGACCTGACCGACTTCGACAACGACGGCTTAGTCGATTTAGTCACCGCCGACATGTTGGCCGCCAACAACTATCGGCGCAAAACCCTACTGGGTACGGGCAGCCAAAGCAGCTACACCATCCTGATCCAAAACGGCTATTTCGAGCCGGTAGTGCGCAACACGCTCCAGCGCAACAACGGCAACGGCACCTTTAGCGACATCGGCTGCTTGGCCGGCATCTATCAGACCGACTGGTCCTGGAGCACCCTCCTGTTCGACATGGATAACGACGGCCTGCGCGACCTGTACATCACTAACGGCTATCGCCGCGAGGTCACCGACCGCGACTTTCGCGACTTCCACATGCCCGAAATCGCTAAAGCCACCGCAGGCCGCCCTCTGCGCGAAGTGTTTCCCGACTTTGAGGCGTTTATGAACCTGTTGCCCTCCTATAAAGTGCGCAACTTCTGCTTTCAAAACCGAGGCGATTGGACGTTTGCCGACAAAGGCGGACAGTGGATGACTATCCCCGCCTCTTGGTCGTGCGGCGCCGCCTGGGCCGACCTCGACAACGATGGCGACTTGGACTTGGTGGTCAACAACTTAGAACAGCCCGCCTTTGTATACGAAAACTTGGCTAGCAAGAATGCCAACAGCCACTACCTCCAAATTAAACTGCAGGGCAATGCGCCTAATACGCAGGCGGTCGGCACCTCGGTAGCCATTTATTACAGCAACGGACAAGTGCAATACGCCGAAAACTTTCCCACGCGGGGCATCTTTTCTTCAGTAGAGCATCTGATACATTTCGGCTTAGGCAATACGGAGCGCATCGACCGCTTAGTGGTGCGCTGGCCGGATGGAAAAACGCAAACACTTACCGACGTGCGCACCAACCAGCGCTTGGTGCTCAAACAAAGCGATGCCGCCGGATACATCCCCCATATTCAGCCGCAACTGTCCAACCCGCCCCTGCTCGTACCGGCGCCCCAAAACGCTGGGGTGCGCTTTGTGCACAAGGAAAACGAATACAACGACTTTGAAGCCTGGCCGATGAACGTTTGGAAAGTGACCGAGCTCGGCCCTATGTTGGCCGTGGGCGATGTCAACGGCGACAACTTGGAAGACTTTTTCATCGGCAATGCCTTCGACCACCCCGCCGCCCTCTATCTCCAACAGGCAAACGGCACTTTTCGCCCCACTTCAACCGATGTGTGGGAACAAGATAAGATCTACGAAGACCATGGAGCCCTCTTCTTCGATGCCGACATGGACGGCGACTTGGATCTTTTCGTCGTCAGCGGCGGAGCAGAAGCTACTTCGGGACAGGCTTTTCAAAATCGCCTGTACATCAACGTCGATGGAAAGGGTTCGTTTGTCCACGCGCGCGGCGCCGTGCCGTTGAGCTCCAATGCTGGCTCGCGCGCGGTGGCCTACGACTACGATCGAGATGGCGACCTCGACCTCTTTATCGGCGGACGCGTGGAGCCGGGCAAGTGGCCCCTTACTCCGCGCAGCATGGTGTGGCGCAACGAGCGCACCCACTTTGCCGATGTAACGGCGCAGGTGGCACCTGACTTCGAGCGCTGCGGCATGGTGAGCGACCTACAATGGGCCGATATCGACGGCGACTCGGTGCCCGAACTCATAGCGGTCGGAGAATGGATGCCCGTAATCGTATTTAAATGGAAAAACGGGCAACTCCAAAATGTTGCTGCGCAGTTCAACTTAGCCAACACCAACGGCTTGTGGTTCCGCCTCGCTACGGCCGACGTCGACGGCGACGGCGACTTAGACTTAATCACAGGGAACTTAGGCTTAAACACCCGCCTTACGGCATCGGACAAGAGCCCGCTGCGCTGCTTCGCTAAAGACTTCGACCAAAACGGCACACTCGACCCCTTTGTGGCCTACTACGAAGACGGCAAGCTCTATCCGCTTTTGCAGAAGGATGTCGTCCACAAACATTGCCCGGTGCTGAAAAAGAAATTTCTCTACGCTAAGGACTATGCCAAGGCGACTATGGACATGCTTTGGCCCAACTTAGACGAGTCGCTTCAGCTGTACTGCTATATCTTAGAGACGTGCTGGTGGGAAAACCAGGGCGGTCGCTTCACTCGGCGCTTGCTTCCGCTACAAGCGCAGGTGTCGCCGGTACAGGGCATTGTCGCCGAAGATTTCAACGGCGACGGTATCCTCGACTTGCTGTTAGCGGGCAACAAGTACGGTTTTGAATACGAAACCAACCGCTGCGATGCTGGCACTGGGGTACTCTTATTGGGCAACGGCAAAGGAGAGTTCCGTTGGTCCGGCACGGCCGCCGCGGGCTTTTTGGCATCGCGCGAGGCGCGCGACTTGGCCTTAGTGCGCGGGGCCAACCGTCGAAAGTGCGTGGTCGTTGCCAACAATAACGGGCCAGCCGAAGTCTTCCTTCCCGCCTCCCCACTGCCGCGCCTCAATTGAACTGTGCAGTAGGGAGCAACATAAAAGCCGTCTGTCGACACTCTCCTGCCTATCGCCCCTCGCTCATGTGCGGAGGATAGGCGTGCGCGCTGACGCCCTCTTCGAGGGCTACCTTCCACGCGAACAGGGGCTTCCCAAAGGTGTGCCGATAAGCCGACTGCATGAAGTCGATAAAGTCATCGACTTGCGGCTGGTGCACCAAGTGAAGCGTACAGCCTCCAAAGCCTGCTCCCATCAAGCGGGCTCCTACACAGGCCGAATGGGCCATGGCTCGCTCGACCAGGAAGTCCAACGGATAGCAGCTCACTTCAAAATCGCTCCGAAGCCCCTCGTGGGTCTGAAGCATAAGCGCACCTAAAGCCTCCATATCGCCGCGGCGAAGCGCCTCACTAGCTTCCGCCACGCGCCGCTCCTCCTCTAACACGTACCGACAGCGGCGAAAAACGACGGGGTCGAGGCGCTCCCGGCAGGCTTCCAACCATGCCAATGGGGCAGCGGCTAACGCGTCTAAAGAGGGATGCACTTGCTTTAATATCGATAGCCCTTCCACACAGGCCTGCCGACGCGCGCTGTATTCAGAAGCCTTTAGGCCGCGCTCTATGCCCGAATGGCAGAGCACAAACATCCATTCCGTTCCCGAAAAAGGCACGTATTCCCACGTCAACGTTCGACAGCTTAAGCGCAAGAAAGCGTTGCGCCGCCCCATCATGCCTGCAAACATGTCCATGATGCCGCAAGGGACACCCACGAAGTGGTTTTCCGATTGGTGTACGACTTGCGCCAGTTCTATGGGCGTGCGCCGCAAATCGAAAAGGGCATTGACCGCTGCGGCCATGGCGTTGCCCACGGCGGCAGAGGACGACACGCCTGCCCCAACGGGCACATCGCCGCCCACCGCTACGTCTAAGCCACCCGGCCAGCCAAACGCTACCAGTACCCCCAGCAGGTAGTTGGCCCAGAAGGGCTCTGACAAAGGCCGAACGGGAGGGCCATCTACTGCACAAGATGCGCCGTAGTTGCTCGCCCACAGCCGACATTGCCCATCGGAGCGGCGAGCAGCTGCCAATACGACCGCTCGGTCGATAGCCGCAGGCAACACCGTACCTCCGTTGTAGTCTACGTGTTCGCCCAACAGATTGATCCGTCCGGGTGAGCGCACCCACACCTGAGGCGCCCGCCGGTAAATCCGCTGGAAATCCTCAAACACCTGCAGATAGGAAGACTCCATAGCCTCAAGGCAGCGTTAGGGCGCGTTCAAACACCTGCCCATTCGCCATGAGCCGATAGCGATAACGCCCTGGGGGCAAGTACCACTCGTGCGGAGCGAAGGTGGCCGAATAGCTGCCGGCAGCGCGATAGTCGCTCACCAATGTGCGCAAGACATGCCCGGCAGCGTCAAGTATCTGCAGCCGCACCACGCTGCCTTGCGCTATGGCAAACTTGATAACATAGGCGCTGCTGAGTTGTGGGTGTGGCTGATGACCCAAGAGCGCAGTTCTACCGTTATCGCCTAAAGCTATCGGCGCGGGCGGCACTAAACCGTTGATGGGCGCACTGGGACGCCTCAAAACATAGTTCACCAAGTCGGAAGGGTTGCCCAGCCAGTGGTGCAGTACTGTGGCGTATACGTCGCGGAAGTCCACGCTGTGCGGCGGGTCGTGAATGGGGTCGGGGTTGCTCAAGTCTTGGTATTGACCTACCAATCCACTGCCGATGTCGCCACCCCAAAGCAGGGTGTGGGTGCCGGCGCCGTGGTCGGTGCCGCGCGAGCCGTTTTCGTAAATGGTTCGGCCAAATTCGGAAAACGTCATGGTCAATACGCGGTTCTTCAGCCCATTGCTGCTTTTGGCGAGGTCGTCGTAGAAGGCGCGTACCGCCGTAGCCAACTGCCACAGCAAGTTGAGGTGGTTGGCCCGCTGGTTGACGTGCGTGTCGAAGTCCGCTATGTCGACTAAGAAGATGCGCGTTCCCATTCCGCCCTTGAGTACTCGGGCGATGATAGCCAAGGGAGCGGAGAGCAGGTTGGTACTTGGCGCAGGGTAGTCGACCTCATTCTTGCCGGAATTGAACGCTTTTCGCAGCGTCTCGGCATACCGAAACGCCGCGTTGGCGGTTTGGCGAACAAAAGCCAGTTCGCGGTCGCGCAGCGAGTTGCTGAGCCCCTCGACCGGATAGAGCTGACCGGTTTGCGCTATCTGGTAG
This sequence comes from Lewinellaceae bacterium, assembly GCA_037445225.1. GTDB lineage: Bacteria > Bacteroidota > Bacteroidia > Chitinophagales > Saprospiraceae > M3007. The sequence goes on from JBBIKW010000003.1 coordinate 9,466, forward strand.
AACTCTTCCGGGCTGCTCACGACTAAGGCCATATTAGCGTCCTCCGCTTTGAACAGCAAGTTGGATTGGACGCCGATCTGGAGGGCCGGTGGAACGGATGAAGGTGTTTCCAAAAACGCCGCATATTCGTTTTCCAAAAACCGACCCACCCAGCCGGTCTCCACTACCTCGTTGGCGTCGCTGGCCGAATAGATGATGTCGGAAGAGCGGAAATGGCTGAGGTTAGGATCGGGATAGCCTACGTTGAAAATCACCTTCATCATTCCTTCGGCCCATAGCGGTTGCAAGCTCTGCGTCTCCAGAGGCATACCGTACTCTGGGCTGAGATACCACAGGTCACTATCGGCAATAGCCAACGTGGGCCGCAGCTGGTGATAGTGCGGGTTGCCGCGCTCGATCACCGTATTCAAACCGTCGTTGCCGCCGTCTAGTCGGATCAGAACAAGAACTCGGTCGTTGTCGTTCCAAGCCGGATGAGCAGCCAAAGGGCCGGGCCAAAAAGCGCGCACGGGAAGGCCGCCACACAACCAAGCACTCGCGCCCAGTAGTCCAGCCGTTGCCAAGAAATCGCGCCGCGACCACAGCCGATGTTCCCGATCGTGCACCTCCTTGTCTGTCAATGCCGTGCCGTAACGGCGTCTCCGTGTCATCGCCCGCCAGTTTTGGGCATAATTACGAAGAATTGAGAACTTCGCCGCTCCATTAACACGCTTTCGTCAGCGGCATGCCAATTCGCACAGTATGCTCGCCTTTTCCTACCCACAAAGCGTTTTGTCCGAAAAGGATCCGGTGCCCCTGGCGCCGATAGGTGGCCAATGTCTGAAGCGGCTCCGCACTGGAGCTCCCCGTATCTTGGTCGATAGTCACCACTGCACAGCGAGAACAGGGCTTAACCGCGCGAAATTGAGCGGTACCGATAGCGAACGCTGTCCACGTATCCTCCTCGTAGGGTTCTCCTCCGCTGAAGACAAAGTTGGGGCGAAAGCGATGCACCGACACCGGCTGCTGCAGCCTGCGGTTCAAGTCGTCGAGCGAAGCCAGGCCAACGATGAGGTAGGGGAAGCCGTCGGCAAAGCTCACCGGTGTGCTGGGCTGTGCATAGCGCCCGTCGACAAGCCGCCGAGTGGCTTCCGGCATGAAAACCAGCTGTACGGAGGTGTGTAGAACGTCTGAAAACCACTCGTTAACCGTCTTTTCGTAGACCTGTGCTCGGCAGCGGTCGCCCCACACCTGGACGATGCGAGCGGGCATAGCCACAGCCTCCGGCGCTAATGACAGCGCAAGTCGGCGAGAGGGATTTTCCTTTTCAAAGACTATCAGTTGGTTGGCTTCCAAAGCTGTACCCAGGCGGGCCAGAGCGGGCTGTTCGCGCTGGGTGACAAACCGACCGTCTTCATCCACCAGCATCCAACGCCGGTCGTAACGCAAGCCCCGCAGCTCTAGTTGCGCTTCGCGCAGCAATATCCCGCCTAACGACTTTATGGGATAGACGTAGATGGCCTCGAGCACGCACATAGGGGCAGCACAAAAGATCTACCGACGGCGTTGCCCGTTGGGCGCCGCTGTAGTTGGCGGCGTCTGCCCAGCAGGCTCATCGGTCGGAAAGTCTGTAGGCGGAAGCGGAGAGGGCACAGCCGGGCGAGGGGTTGCCCTAAGGGCAGCTGGTTGGCACTGTTGCAAGTATTTTTCCACGAGATTGGCCTTCATCATCCGCTCCTCCAAGGGCTTGCGCGCCGCCGCGATGGTGTCGGTGAGGTATTTCTCGATCATCAAGCTCGCTATGGGAGCGGCATAAGAAGCACCCCATCCGGCGTTTTCTACATATACAGCGATGGCGATTTGGGGATTGTCCTTAGGGGCAAAAGCAAAGAACACCGAGTGGTCATCGCCATGGGGGTTTTGACTGGTGCCGGTTTTTCCGCATACTTGAATGTTGGGAAGGGCACAGGAGCGCGCCGTACCCCGATTGACGCATTGAGCCATGCCCTCGACGACGAGTTCGAAGTACTTCGGATCGATATTCACTTGGTGCTTTTGGCGATACTGCTTAGGAATGTCGCCACCGCTCTTAAAGCGCTTGGCCAGGTGGGGCGTATACCAATAGCCGCGGTTGGCTATACAAGCAGCTAAGTTGGCCATCTGCAGAGTGGTCATCTGAATTTCTCCCTGGCCAATGCCTAACGACATGACCGTGGGCGAGCGCCACCCCCCTAAGTGCTTAGGGTAGATGCGGTCGTAATACTTGGCATCGGGAATATTGCCGGCGCTTTCGTTGGGATAATCTACATGTAGGCGCTGGCTCAAACCCAGCTCTTTGCAGTATTGATGGAATTTGTTTAGCCCTATTTGTGGGGTGTGAAAGCCGTATTTATCGACGATATCGCGAAATTCGGTAAAGTAGTAAGTGTTACACGAATAGGCCAAGGCATCGACTACATTGGCAACAGGGCCGTGGCCGTGACATTTGTACAAGCGCCCAGCGTAGAAATAGCCCCCTCCACAACCTTTGCTCATCTGAGGCGAGAGCGTGCCTTCTTGCATGCCGATGAGCGAGACTACGGTTTTGAAGATGGAACCCGGCGGGTATTTGGCCATGACCGTGCGGTCGAAGAAAGGTTTCAGAGGGTCGGTGTAGAGGCGCTGGAAGATAGGGCCTCGCTCGTTAGTCAAGGCCAACACGTTAGGATCATAGGTAGGCGCGCTGACCATAGCTAAAATCTCGCCCGTAGACGGTTCTATGGCCACTATGCTGCCCGACTTGTTGGCCATTAGCGCCTCGCCGTATTGCTGGAGGCGCGCATCAATAGACAATACCAAGTCGTCGCCACTGATCGGCAGTGTGTCGTTGCGCCCGTCTGCATAGCGCCCCACGATGCGCCCTAAGTTATCCTTGAGCAGAAAATGAAAGCCTTTTCGGCCTTTCAAGCGCTCTTCGTACTGCGCTTCTATGCCAGCGGCACCGATATAGTCTCCAGCTACATAGGCACCGCCGCTGCGCTCGATGTCGCGCTGGTCTACTTCGTTGATATAACCCAGGACGTGTGCTCCTGCTCGATACGGATAAGAGCGAATGTTGCGCACTTGAAAGAAGAACCCCGGAAATTCGTACAGACATTCCTGCAGCTGGGCATAGGTAGTCGCAGGGATCTTCTTCCAAAAGACGAACGGCACCGAGCGCGAAAATTTGCCGCTCTTCCAGTCTTTTTTCAGCGCGGCTTCGAACTCCGCTCGCGTGATCCCAAGCAGGCGACACAGCTTCAGCGTGTCCATCCGCGGACTTATCTGGTTGTATGTCACCATGAGGTCGTAGACGGCACTGTTGCTAACCAACAAGCTGTCGTGCCGATCGTAGATAAGCCCTCGAGGCGGATATATGGTCAGGCGGTGGATCGTCGTCGCGTCGGCGCGGCGGCTGAGCGAGCGGTCGAACAGCTGCAGCTGAGCGGCCTTGAGCAGCAAGACCGCCGCACTGATCCAAAACACCCGTCGGATCACCTGCTGCCGTTCGCGAAACTTGTTCACCATACCGCCCTAATTTCTCGGGTTGAAGAGCCATACCAAAACCACCACCACAGGCAGTGTGGAAAGCCAACTCAGTAGCATTTGCGGCAAAATCTTGCTAAAAAAATAAGCCGGTGCAAAATACGCCACAGAGAAATACCAAAGAAGGTGCACGGCAAAGAAAACACCCGCTACGCTCAAGAACCACTGCCACCCAAAATAAACCGGCGCAGCAATGGGCTCTTTACCCGTGTACCCGCCCTGCGGAGCAAAGCGCTCTAAGATGAGCACCCGCGCATAGGCGGAAAACGCCCCAGCGCTAGCGTGCAGCCCTATCGTACCGGTAAATGTATCGACTAAAAGGCCCATCAAAAAGCCCAACACTATGGCCAGCGGAATCGGAATGAGGATCGGCAACAGCAAGATGAAAAGCGGATAGAGCAGAATGCTCACGTAGCCATCTGTATTGTACGAAATACCCGATAGGATCAGGCCCTGTATGGCCAACAGCGATAACAAGCGCCACAAGTTGGGAAAAAACCAGTTTCCTTTCATTGCTCTTTGCTCATCGCTTGTTTTAAGCGCTCTAGCTCCTCGGCATATCGATTGATGACCACGTACACTTCGCGAATGCCGGCGGGCGGCTGCGTAGGCACCACGCGGATATGCAAAAAGCTGCTTCCCTGAATTCGGTAGGCTGTGTCCACGATCCCTGCGGGATGCCCCTCTGGAAAAAGGAGAGAGTAATTGCTGACCACCACGGTGTCACCGCGGTGTATAGGCAGGTGGTAGGGGATATCTGACAAAGTCAAATAGTTCGGGTCATCTTCGCCCCAAAACAGTAAGCCGTAATAATTATATCCCTTGACTGCGGCAGATATCTTGGTCTGCGGATGAAGCACGGACATAGCTAGAGCAAAATGGTCGGAGACTTGGCGGACGACACCCACTACACCGGTTCGAGAGATGACACCGCTGTTGGGGCGTACGCCGTCTTTAGCGCCTCGATTGATGATAAGCCAATTGTTGCGGCCGCTTAAAGTGTTCCCTATCACGCGCCCTGAGATGAACACGTACTGCGGGCGCGAGACTTTTTGCGCATCTTTACCCTGCTCAGAAAGATGCAGATGGCCTATGGTATCGCGCCTCAGGATATCGGTAGCGCGTTGGTTGGCCAGTTCTGCCTGCAGCCGCGCATTTTCCATCTTGAGGCGTAGGTTTTCATCGCGCAGGGCGAGATAATCCCAAAGGCGATTGCGCCACTCTAAGGCCCAATTAGCGTACCAACTCCACGTGCGCTGGGCAATCTCTTGCTGCGGGCTGTTTTGCGAGGTAATGAGGTAGAAGCTGATTACCTGGGTTATAATCAGGGTAATCAACCCTCCTTGACGCACAAACAACCGATAAAGAGAATACATCGTTGGTTACGGAAAGCACTGACAGTCGGCATTCTAAACTGCTCCCGGAGAAGCGCAGCGGGCGGCTCTTCTGTGTTTAAGCCGGTCTCACACGCTCTTGCGATCGATGAGGAAAGAATATTGCTCCGAGCGCTCTAAAGCCAAACCGGTGCCGCGGACGACGGCGCGCAGCGGGTCGTCCGCCACATGCACTTTCAGTTTAGTCTTTTGGTGAAGGCGAACGTCGAGCCCGCGCAGCAAGGCACCTCCGCCCGTAAGGTAAAGCCCTGTCTTGTAAATGTCGGAAGCCAGCTCCGGCGGAGTCGCCTCTAAAGCGCGCAGTACCGCCTCTTCAATTTTCGTGATGCTCTCGTTTAGCGCTCGCGCCACTTCTCTGTGGCTCACCCGTATCTGCTTAGGGATGCCCGTCATCAAGTCGCGCCCACTTACAGCATATTCTTCCGGCGGATTTTCGATGTCCTCTATGGCTGCACCGGCGTGGATTTTGATTTGTTCCGCTGTACGCTCCCCGATGAGGACGTTGTGTTCGCGCTTCATGTAGTCGATAATGTCGTTGGTCATTTCGTCGCCGGCGATGCGGATAGATTGGTCACAGACAATACCAGAAAGGGCAATGACGGCGATCTCGGTAGTACCTCCGCCGATATCGATGACCATGTTGCCGATAGGCTCCTCTATGTTCAAGCCAATGCCCAAGGCAGCGGCCATAGGCTCGTAGATGAGGTAAGTTTCCTTGCTGTCTACGTGGTCAGCCGAGTCAAACACCGCGCGCTTTTCCACCTCCGTGATGCCACTGGGTATACAGATAACCATCTTGAGGTGGTTGAAAAAAGAGTTGCGGCGGCCCACCATGCGGATCATGTCCTCGATCATGGCCTCTGCTGCCTGGAAATCCGCAATGACCCCATCCTTCAACGGCCGAACCGTCTTGATGTTCTCGTGAGTTTTTTCGTGCATCTGCATCGCTCGGTGCCCTACCGCTATGGTTTGGCCCGTGCGCCGGTCAATGGCCACAATAGAGGGTTCGTCCACCACTACCTGGCCATCCATCATGATGAGCGTATTCGCCGTACCCAAATCAACGGCAAGTTCCTGCTTGAAAAATTTGAAAAAGTTCAAGGTATTCTCGATTTAAAAGGCCTTTCGACTAAAAAGCGCGCGCAAAACTACAGAGGTTTTTAGATTGTCTAACGGCCGTTTGCGCCACAGACAGCATTTTTTGCATCGCTTCTACCAGGAAACTTGCCCTTTACCTACCGTAACCACCCAGAAGTCCTCCGGGCTGAGATAGCGCTGAGCAAGTACTTGTATTTGCTCCGGAGTAATATCCTGAATCACCTGTACTTGCGTTTCGAAGGCCTCGAACGGCAAGCGCTCACAGAGGAGCGTGTGAACGAGGTCAGAGATGTTCAAAGGACCGTCTAATCCGTTGAGCAACATACCCGACAGGTAGTTGCACACCATGTTCAGCTCCATCTCGGTTACAGGTTCTTCTTGTAAGCGGCGCATTTCGGCGAAGATCTCGCGCAAAGCGAGGGCGACGCGCTGCTCGTTAACCTCTGTCGCTATGTAAAAGTACCCGTCCATCAACAAAGTATCCAACGTGGCATAGACGCCATAGGTTAGGCCGCGCTTTTCGCGCAGGTTGTTCATCAAGCGCGAGCCAAAATATCCACCTAAGATGATGCTGAGCACTGAAAAGGCATTGTAGTCCGGGTGGTGGCGGTTAAACATGCGCCGCCCAACTTTTATAGCCGTCTGTGCGGCTCGGGGATGTTCTAAGTGAACCCGCTGAGGAGAAGGCGCCGTTACGGGCCATGGCGGCAGTGGTGGTGCTACACCGGGCGGAGTTCGGCCAAAGGTGCTGTTGAGCAGCCGAACCACCTCGTCATCGACCTGCCCGCTGGCGATGATGGCGGCATTAGCCGGCACGTGACAGCGCTCAAAGTGCGCCACTAAGTCGCAGCGTTGAAGCGCAGCATAAGCCTCCGGCGAAGAGTTGTAGCCATAGGGGTGATCCGCCCCAAAAATACACTCCGTCAAGCGGCGATAGGCCAATACCTCGGGTTTATCTAACTCGATAAGCAGCTCCTGGATGCTGTTGCGCTTGAAGGTTGCTAATTCCGCTTCGGGAAAGGTCGGTTCACACAGCATCTCCGCAAACACGGGAATGAGCTCGCGTCGGTGCCGATGCAAGGTATAGAGCGCATAGCTGCTGATGTCGAGGTTAACCGGTATGCTCAGACCCGCCCCATAAAAATCGAGGTACTCGGCTAGCTCGGTAGCACTCCTGTTTCGGGTACCTTCCCGAACCAATCGCGAAGTGGCGCGGGCTACCAATGGGCGCTGCTCCCAAGGACGCCCTGCCCAATACATCACCTCAATCTTTAAGATAGATTGCTCCGGAAAGTGCAGTACATACAGCGGCGTTCCATTGTCTAAGGCAATCTGTTGCGGACGAGGCAGGGTCAAACGACCCACTGGCCGAATAAGCGGAGCACTGCGCTTGGGAGACCGACGGCGACTGGGCAGCTTCATATGCGTCAAAACCACACGGCAACTCAAATGGCCGTCAAAGGTAGGCGAGCGTCTGTTTTTCAAGCAATAACTCGGCCTTTTGACTTTTTAAATTCCCTCAGCGGCCTCTAATAAGTGCCATCAGAAAGGCAGCGCAGCTGTTTCGTTAACAAAATGCGGTATTCAACGCGTTTTTTTGTGCGCAGACGAAGCGAGGCCAATTACTTTTGCACCGAAAATCTTTTTGCAACAATGCGGGGGCTCTGCTTCGATGAGATGTTCTCCGGTGTCTGTGGAGTGCTATTGACTTACCCTCTTATTGTTTCGTATGAAGTTTAGTGTTTCTTCTTCCGAGCTGCTCAAGCACATCCAAGTGGCTGCCGGCGCCTTAGGCTCTAACCCGGTACTACCTATCTTGGAAAATTTCCTCTTCCAAGTGTCGGACAAAAAACTAAGCATCTGCGCTACAGATTTGGAGACCAGCATATCTACTTCCTTGGAGGTACAAGCCGACGAGGATTTCTCGGTGGCCATTCCGGCCAAGATCTTGCTGGAGACGCTTAAGGCTTTACCGCAGCAGCCCATTACCGTGTCGGTCAACGAAGAAAATTTAGCCGTCGAGATCACCTCTTCCTATGGGAAATATAAAGTGGCTGGGGAAAGCGGAGCACAGTTTCCCGAGATACCACAACCCGAAAACGTGGATGCGGTGAAAATAGGCGGGAAATACCTCTTAGAAGCAATCTCTAAGACCGTCTTTGCCACTTCAAACGACGAGTTGCGGCCGGCTATGACCGGTGTGTACTTCCAGGTGGATTTCAACAAGCTCACCTGTGTCGCTACGGATGCGCACAAGTTGGTGAAATTTACTACTCCCCACCTCGTAGGCGAAGTGGCTACCTCTTTTATCGCGCCAAAGAAGGCGCTCAATTTGCTCAAAAACGCCTTGCCCGCAGAGGCCACTGTGCGCATCGCCTTCAACCGCGCCAACGCCTTCTTTTCTTTCGACAACGTCCATCTTGTCTGCCGCCTCATCGACGCGCGTTATCCCGACTACAACGCCGTCATTCCCGTAGATAACCCTAACCGGCTCACCGTCCTGCGCACCGACTTTCAAAACTCGCTGAAGCGCATCGCTATCTTTGCCAACAAGACGACCAATCAGGTCATCCTCGACGCCACCCACAACACCCTCACCATCTCCGCTCAAGATTTAGACTTCTCCAACGAAGCGACAGAGCAAATGCCGTGTACTTATGAGGGCATGCCTATGCGCATCGCTTTCAATGCCAAATTCTTGGTGGAGATGCTCGGTGTCTTAGACAGCGAAGAGGTCACGTTGGAACTCTCTACACCTTCGCGAGCGGGTATACTCACGCCGGTAGAGGACAGCAACACCGACCGCGAAATACTTATGCTGATTATGCCGGTGATGCTCAACGCCTAAGTACTCTCTCTTGCGCTTATCCTGCGGCAAAAACACCTTTTAAGCAATAACGGGAGGCCTATGCATCCCGATTAGTAAATCAATAGCTCGAGTTTCTTCTCTCTTACTACACCCAGAGATGGAATACGTTCCGCGCGCAATCGAGAAAAAATGGAAGGATTGGTGGGAAAAACACCAAGTTTATCGGGTGACCGACTGCCTCGATAAGCCCAAATTTTACATCCTCAACATGTTCCCGTATCCCTCTGGAGCGGGGTTGCATGTAGGACATCCGTTGGGCTACATCGCCAGCGATATCCTTGGCCGCTACAAACGGCTGTGCGGGTTCAATGTGCTCAATCCGATGGGTTTCGACGCCTTTGGCTTGCCCGCCGAGCAGTACGCCATCGAGATGGGTATTCATCCTGCCGTTTCCACGGAAGAAAACATCCGCCGTTACCGCCGACAACTGGAAGATTTAGGGCTAAGTTTTGACTGGAGCCGCGAAATACGCACGTGCGACCCGAAATACTATAAATGGACGCAATGGATTTTTTCGCTCCTTTTCCGGCACTACTACGACTACGACGCTCAAAAAGCGCTGCCGATAACCCATCTGATAGCGCGCTTGGAGAAAGAGGGAAACGCGCAGGTAAATGCGGCTTGCGATAGCGACACGCCTCGGATAAGCGCGGAAGAGTGGAATGCCTATTCAGAGGAGCAGCAACAGCTGTTTTTGCTCCAGTATCGGTTGACTTTTCCGGAAGAGACCTATGTCAACTGGTGTCCAGCTTTAGGGACGGTATTGTCCAACGACGAGGTAAAAGACGGGGTGAGCGAGCGCGGAGGCTATCCGGTGGAGCGCAGGCGCATGAAGCAATGGAGTATGCGCATCACCGCCTACGCTGAGCGCTTGCTGGAAGGATTAGAGGAAATCGACTGGCCCGAAGCTATCAAAGAGCAACAGCGCAACTGGATAGGTCGGTCTGTGGGCGCCATCGTCCGTTTCCCAGTAGAGGGACGCTCTGACCTCTCTGTCGAGGTCTTCACCACGCGGGTGGATACGATCTACGGCGCCACTTTTATCGTATTAGCTCCGGAACACGAGCTGGTAGCTCAGATCACGGCCCCTAAACAATGGACAGAGGTGCAAAACTACTTGAAATGGGTGGCCTCTCGCTCGGAACGGGAGCGCATGGCAGAGGTGAAGCGCGTCACGGGTGTTTTTACGGGGGCCCACGCCGTCCACCCCCTCACCGGAAGCTTACTGCCTATCTATGTGGCCGACTACGTCTTGGTCGGCTACGGCACCGGAGCCATCATGGCTGTGCCTAGCGGCGACCAGCGCGACTGGAACTTTGCTACGGCATTTCGACTGCCTATCGTGCCTATCTTAGACCGCCAAAAAAACTTAGATCAAGCCGCTGACCCTACTAAAGAGGGCCGCTACATCAATTCCGGTATCATTAATGGGCTCACCTATGAAGAAGCCGTACCTAAGCTGATCGAATGGCTGCAGCAACACCAGCTCGGTCGCGCTCGCATTCAATACAAGTTGCGCAATGCCGTCTTTAGCCGACAGCGCTATTGGGGCGAGCCCATACCCATCTACTGGAAAAATAGCGTGCCCTATCTGTTGCCCGAAGAAGAATTACCCCTTGTCTTACCGGAAATCGACAAGTACCTGCCTACTGAGACGGGAGAACCTCCGCTAGCTCGCGCCCAACAGTGGCGCTATCGCCCTTCGCCGGAAGAGTCGTACGAGTACGAATACAACACGATGCCGGGCTGGGCCGGCTCCTCGTGGTATTGGTATCGCTACATGGACCCGCACAACGACCAGGCGTTCTGCAGCCCAGAAGCCCTGCAATATTGGCGATGCGTAGACTATTATATCGGGGGAGCTGAACACGCCGTAGGCCATCTCCTATACAGCCGCTTTTGGAACCATTTCCTCTACGACCTCGGCCTCGTTCCGGAACGCGAATACGCTAAGAAGCTCTTCAACCAAGGCATGATCCAAGGGCGCTCCAGCATCATCTATCGCGCTCGAGAGTCCTTTTACGAGGAATACCTCTGGATAAAAGTCTTGCAGCCCTATTTGCAAGAGTTCGAACCTATGCGCATCCCTCACAATCGCGCTGAAGAGTCCTTCACTTACGACTTTGCCTTCGCCACCAACGACCTAGTCATCGAAGTCGTCTCGCACAAACACATCGATAAAATCGAAACCGTTCGACAAACAGCCGAGGCCGATGGCAAGCGGCTGCTTATCCTCTTTACAGAAGAGCTAGCTGCCTCCATCAACGAACCCGAACGCACTGCTGAGCGCATACGCCAAGCCTTGCAAAGTCGAGCCCCCTTCCTCATGGCTGAGGGAATACCGGCCATAGAACAGCTGTTCGTCTCCTACGAGCTCACCCAAAAGTATTCGCCAGAGGCCTTCAGCCGACTCCATGTAGACATCTCCTTGGTAGACGACGATGTTCTCGACTTGGAAAAGGCCCGACAGCGCCCCATGTTTCAGAAGGCAAATTTCAAGGTAGGGCCGGAGGGGCGCTTCTTGTGCGCTTACGAAATAGAGAAGATGTCCAAGTCTAAGTACAACGTCATCAATCCCGACGAGGTCATCGAGCAATACGGCGCGGATTGTTTTCGAATGTACGAGATGTTCTTAGGCCCTATTGAAGCCAGCAAACCGTGGGATGTGAAGGGTATCACGGGCATTCAAGGTTTTCTGAGGCGCTTCTGGAGCCTCTTTTTTGATGCTGAAGGCACCTGGCTGGTGCGCAACGATGAGCCTTCGCGCCAAGAGTTGCGGGCACTCCACACGGCTATTAAGAAGATCACAGAAGACATCGAGCGCTTTTCCCTCAACACGTGCGTGAGCCATTTGATGATCCTGACGAATGAACTACGCGGCCTCAAATGCCACAAAAGAGCTGTTTTGGAGCCCGCAGTGGTGCTAATAGCGCCCTTTGCTCCCCATTTAGCAGAAGAGCTGTGGCACCAACTCGGCCACGAAAGCACTGTCTGCGACGCCCACTGGCCTCGATGGGAGGAGCGCTATTTGACCAGCGAACACATTACGTATGCCGTACAGGTCAACGGCAAACTTCGGGGCAACATCACCGTCGAAGCATCCGCTAGCCCAGCAGAAATAGAGGCGCTGGTGTTAAGTCAAGAGTTTGTGCGTCGATTTGTAGGCGAAAAAGCGGTCAGAAGAGTAATTGTCGTTCCCGGCCGCATTGTCAATGTAGTGGCTTAAGCTATTGCATCGGAGCCATACAGCCATCGCAGCGTATTTCGGTAAAAGATATTCTCTTGTGTCGGAGCAGGCAACGCCATCCGCTCGATAAAGGAACCGATCTCCAAATCGCCTAACGGGAAGGGGTAGTCGGTGCCTAAGCATACTTTTTCTTCTCCGACGACATCGAGCACGTAGCGCAGCAACTGTGGGTCGTGCGTGGCCGAGTCTACCCAAAACTTGCCCAAATAGTACCGAGGCGGCTTGTCGTTGTCTACCGCCACTAAGTCGGGGCGACATTCGAAGCCATGTTGGATCCGCCCAATCGTAGGAATGAAGGAGCCACCGGCGTGGGCAAAGCAGAAGCGAAGGTGAGGAAGGCGTTCCATTACACCGCTAAAGATCAATGAGCAGATAGCGCGGCAGGTTTCGGCTGGCATACCCACGAGCCAAGGCAGCCAATACTTGGTCATGTGTTCTTGGCCCATCATCTCCCACGGATGCACAAAGACTGCCATGTCGAGAGCGGCGCAGGCTTCGAAAATGGGAAAGAACTCCGGTTCGCCCAAATTGCGCTGGTTGACGTTGGAGCCGATTTGGATACCCGGAAAACCCAGTGTTTTCAAGCGCTCCAACTCTCGAATAGCCAGGTCGGCATCCTGCATAGGGATGGTGCCTAAGGGGATGTAATGCTCCGGATACTCCTCCACCACTGCCGCCAAATGGTCGTTGAGAAAACGCGACAGGTCCCAGCAGTCTGCTGGTTTAGCCCAGTAGGAAAACATCACGGGAATGGTGCACACCACTTGCACCGGCGTCTGGTAGCGCATGTATTCCTCGATGCGGACACGCGGGTCCCAGCAATTGCTGCCGATCTCGCGAAAGAACATGCGCCCTTTCATCATGCGCGCGTAACCGGAGCGATGGTGTTCTAAGTGAATAAAGTCGCCGTAGCCGTACTTCTGCGCGAAGTTGGGCAGCTTCTCCGGCAAGATATGGGTATGCATGTCGATTTTGTACATTGGGAAGAGTGTGGTTGGTCTCGGTAAGGCAAATGTGCGAACTTTAGGAGGTTCTCGAGCGACAAAAAATATGGGCCGCCACTGGGTGTTACCCCAGTGGCGGCCCATGTATGTTGTCGGCGATAAGTTAGTTCTTTACCTCCTCGAATTCCACGTCTTGAGCGCCGGCGTCGGTTTGGGAGCTAGCGCTATCGCTTTGGCCATTGTCGGCGGTGGCTGAGGTGTTTTGATAGATGGCGCGACTAGCCTTCTCCCACGCCGCCTCCAAGTCCTTAGTAGCTCGGTCGATACGGTCTACATCTTGCACCTTGTGCGCTTCGCGCAGCTCGTTGAGCGCGTTTTCGATGGCGGTGCGATGGTCGGCCGGAACTTTTTCGCCGTATTCGCGCAGCTGCTTTTCTGTCTGGAAGATCAGCGCATCGGCCATGTTGATTTTCTCGGCGCGCTCGCGGGCTTTGCGGTCGGCCTCAGCATTTGCTTCGGCTTCGGCTTTCATGCGCGCGATCTCTTCCTTGGTCAAGCCAGTGCTCGCCTCGATGCGGATATTTTGCTTCTTACCCGTCCCTTTATCCATAGCCGTGACCGACAGGATACCGTTGGCGTCGATGTCGAACGTCACTTCGATCTGCGGCACGCCGCGCGGCGCCGGAGGGATGCCGTCCAAGATGAATCGGCCTACCGAGCGATTGTCGCGCGCCATAGGTCGTTCACCTTGTAGGACGTGGATTTCTACTTGAGGCTGGTTGTCAGCCGCCGTAGAGTATGTCTTCGAGCGCCGCGTAGGGATGGTCGTGTTGGCCTCGATGATCACGTCATAGACACCGCCTAGCGTTTCGATACCCAGCGAAAGCGGCGTAACGTCGAGCAACAACACGTCGGAAACCGAACCGCTCAATACGCCGCCCTGAATAGCAGCACCTACCGCCACGACCTCGTCGGGGTTGACGCTCTTGTTAGGCTTTTTGCCGAAGAACTTTTCTACCGCTTCCTGTATGCGCGGAATGCGCGTGGAGCCTCCCACTAAAATCACTTCATCGATCTCGTGTGGTTTCAGCCCTGCATCCTCCAACGCTTTGCGGCAGGGCTCCAAGGTACGCTCAACCAGGTCGTCGATCATCTTTTCGAACTGCGAACGGGTTAGCTTTTTCACTAAGTGCTTGGGTACGCCGTCCACAGCCGTGATATACGGGAGGTTGATCTCTGTCTCCAAACCCGACGACAGTTCAATCTTGGCTTTTTCAGCGGCCTCTTTAAGGCGCTGTAAGGCCATCGGGTCTTTGCGCAGGTCTACGCGCTCTTCCTTTTGGAATTCTTCTGCTAACCAGTTAATGATCTTCTGGTCGAAGTCGTCTCCACCCAAGTGGGTATCGCCATTGGTCGACTTCACCTCGAAAACACCGCCGCCCAGTTCCAGGATGGAGATGTCGAAAGTGCCGCCGCCCAAGTCATACACGGCTACCTTCATCTCGCGGTCGCGCTTGTCCAAGCCGTAAGCTAGGGCTGCCGCCGTAGGCTCATTGACGATGCGCTTGACTTCCAAACCCGCAATAGCACCGGCTTCCTTAGTGGCCTGGCGCTGCGAGTCGTTGAAATAAGCGGGCACCGTGATCACCGCCTCGGTAACCGGCTCGCCCAAATAGTCCTCGGCGACCTTTTTCATCTTTTGAAGGATCATCGCGGAGATTTCCTGCGGCGTATAGACGCGACCATCTACCTCCACGCGACAGGTGTCGTTCTCGCCTCGAACTACTTTATATGGCACGCGAGCGATTTCATCTTGGCGCTCGCTGTAGCGCATACCCATGAAGCGCTTGATCGAAAAGATGGTGCGCTTTGGGTTCGTGATCGCTTGGCGTTTGGCTGGCGCACCTACCTTCCGCTCGCCGTTGTCTAAAAAGGCCACTACCGACGGCGTCGTGCGCGCGCCTTCATCGTTGGCAATCACCACCGGCTCATTGCCCACCATGACCGCTACGCAAGAGTTCGTCGTACCTAAATCAATGCCAATTATTTTTCCCATGATAAATTAAAGTTTAAGCAACGAGGAACTTACTGAGTTGCACTGCCTTCCTCAATGAACATGCCACGGCGTAAAATCTGACGTTTTGGCACCCTCCCGCTTCCAAAACGTGTTTTTTTGGCAGTATTCCATAAGAAGCAGCGCCGTTTCGGCGCACAAGCGCTGAGGAGAGATGGCAGTTTTTTTTGTGGGTTATTGCTTTTAAATTTTTCGCCTGTATCTTTGTATCGGCTTTTATGGCTAACGTTCTTCCTAATCCGCTCGAGTTATTCGGTTTATGACCTTCCTTCTTCCCAACCGCCGTTTTCCGATTCCAAAGTACAAACGCACACCTTTAATCCTCGCTTACGACCCATAACAGGTCGCATTCGCCACTTTGAGGTTTTGACCCCAAGTGTAGTTTCCTGTACAGAGGCGGCGGTGCGCCGTTATAATCTCATGGTCAGCCCCATCCGGTCAGGCTCGCGGCGTGGGGCTCTTTTTATTTCAGAAGAGCCGCATCTGCCCATCTTTGTGGCGCTCGTGCAAATCCAAGTTGTAGGGCGGCATTTGGCGTTGGTCGAAAAATCGGCGGCGGGCAAGGAGGAACTGCTGGCGAATGATATCGGCAAGAGGGCCTTCGCCGCGCATGCGCGCGCCGGGACGATGGTCGTGTAGGTTTCCGCCGTGTGTTTGGCGGATGTGATGGAGGATTTTTTCGGCCCGATCGGGCACGTTTTTGCGCAGCCAATCCTCGAACAGCAACGCCACATCTCCATTGAGTCGAACCAACGTGTAACCAATCCCTAAGGCGCCGCGCTCGGCGACGGCTTCCGCCATAGGCAGTATTTCGCTGTCGTTTAGCCCTGGGATGATGGGAGCCAACATGGCAAAGACGGGTATGCCTCGCGCCGAAAGCACCTCTATAGTGCGCAGGCGCTGCGCTGCGGTGGCCGTGCGCGGTTCTAAGTATCGGCGCAGCTCTTCGTTAAGTGTCGTCACACTAATGGCGACATGGACTAACTGGTCTGCTGCTAACGCCCCCAATAAATCTATGTCGCGCAGGATCAGGCAATTTTTGGTGATGACGCTTACGGGATGCCGATAGCGCAAAAAGACCTCCAAGCACGCGCGAGTGAGCCGAAAGCGGCGCTCTGCGGGCTGATACACGTCGGTGTTTCCGGCCAGCATGATGGGAGCGGCCTTCCACTGTTTTTTGCGCAAGGTCGCTTCGAGCAGCTGCGCCGCATTGCGCTTCACTAAGATTTTGCGCTCAAAATCCAGCCCTGCGCTGTAGCCCCAGTAGGGATGCGTATTGCGCGCATAGCAGTAGATACAGCCGTGTTCACACCCCTGATAGGGGTTCATGCTCCATTCCAGAGGAATGTCCGAGCTCGTTACCCGGTTGAGAATAGTTTTGGGATGGGTTTCCAAGTATTGGGTGTGCAGCACATCGGACTCCCATTCGGCCTCCACTAAGGCCCAATCCAGCGGCTCGGCATCGCGTACCGCCTTTTCGTAGGGCGATGGCGGATTGAGCTGAGCGCCTCTGCCGCGCAAGTAAGGCGTCTTTTTCATGAAGAAAAGGATCCAGCTGCCAAAGATACGCGGAGGGATGCAACTTCAGGAAGGCTTCTGTTCGAGGCGCTTTTGAACGGCGTGCACCAACTGGAGCGCTTTTTCGAGTTGTTCTTCCTCCGACAGAAAGGTGTTGTCTATGACCACCGCATCCGGCGCTACGGAGAGCGGACTATCCTCTCGAGTCGAGTCGATGTGGTCGCGCTCTTGCAAGTTCCGGCGGATTTCTTCCCAGTCGACGTCGATACCTTTAGCCGCCAATTCCAAGTGGCGGCGGCTGGTGCGCACATCGAGGTCGGCCGTCAGAAAAATTTTTACCTCAGCATTGGGAAAAACTACGGTGCCGATATCGCGGCCGTCGGCCACGATGCCGCGGCGCAGCCCCATGGCCTGTTGCTGAGCCACCATGGCGCGCCGCACTGCTGGTATGGCAGCCACCTGGCTAACGTGCTCGCTCACTACCGGGGTGCGAATGTCGCGCTCTACGTCTCGGCCGTTTAAAAAGATGTGGTTGTGCTCGCCTACCCGCTCAAAATGCAGGTTGATATGCTTAAGGGCCTCTTCTACCGCCTTAAGATCGCGATAATCCACGCCGTGCTCCAGCAAGTGCAGCGTGACAGCGCGGTACATGGCGCCGGTATCCAAATACACATAGTGCAACGCCTTAGCTAAAGCCTTTGCCAGGGTACTTTTTCCGCACGAGGCGTGCCCATCTATGGCAATGATGATTTTCAAGCCCAAGTATTTTTTGTTGCCGAGCAAAGATGCGGTGCTTGTAGGCGTAATCGCTCGCAAAAGACATTTCTTTTCGATTATTTTTCCCGTGCAGCACTTTCGCACCTAAAAACTACCCGCGATAGCGGCACATGCCCTAAGTATTGCCGTACATTTGTGGAATAAAGTACAGTTCATCGCACTGTCTATGAGAAACTTCTCCAATCTTTTCGAGTCCCGGCAGGAAATGATTTTGCTCGCAGCGCTTATTGCTGTTGGCTTGGGCGGCTTAATAGCCTTGCAGTGGGCCCAACAAGCTCCCGCTAAACTATCGGAGGAGCGCTCTGTGGTGCAGTCTGCTGCGCAGAAAAGCGAATCGCCGCAGCCTGAAGCCCCTCCGGTTCAGCGCGTTAGGGGCGATTTAGTCGACCGCGATGAGGAATACCCTGAAGTTGGACAACCCTTCACGTTCCGTTTGACCAATTGCTCGCCGGGGGCGATTTTCGAGCTCGACCCCGGCGACGGCAGCCCCCGACAAGTGTTTCGCAATGGTCAACTGCGCTACACCTATAAGCGAGCAGGCAGCTACCAGATCTCTCTGTGGGCAAAATTTGAAGGCGAAGAAGTAAAGCTAAAGACCATTACTAAAAAGGTAAAGGTGCCGCCTCCGGTAAAACGCGTTCAAGTGGGAGGGTTGGTAGACTTTTAAAAAAATATACACGACCGTTAAAAAGCGAAAGACATGAAAAAAATCGGAATTCTACATGGGAAGGAAACTTCCTTTCCAGAGGCCTTTGTCGCCCGGGTAAACAGTAAAAATATCCAAGGGGTATATGCCGAGCCGGCTTTTGTCGACGAGCTCATCCAAGGTAATCCTACACCGTATGCAGTTCTCATCGATCGCATCAGCCAAGACGTGCCCTTCTATCGGGCGTATCTGAAAAATGCGGCCCTCAACGGCACGGCGGTGCTCAACAATCCCTTTTGGTGGAGCGCCGATGAGAAATTTTTTAACAATTGCTTGGCGACAAAAATCGGCGTGCCGGTACCGCGCACCGTCTTGCTGCCCTCCAAAGAGATGCCGCCCGACACCAGTGCACGTAGCTTCCGAAACCTCAAGTTTCCCTTAGAGTGGGAGAAGATCATCGAATACTTAGGCGGTTTTCCGCTGTTCATGAAGCCCCATGCAGGCGGCGGTTGGAAAAACGTATATAAGGTGCACAATTTCGAAGAGTTTTTTAAGGCGTACAACGAGACCGGCACCTTGGTCATGCTGCTGCAGGAGGCCATCGAGTTCGACAGCTATTTCCGCTGCTACTGCTTAGGCGGCAAGTACGTGCGCATCATGGATTACGAGCCGCGCAACCCCCACCACCTGCGCTATGTAGCCCACCACAAGGTGCCGCAGTCGCTGCGCGACCAGATGCACGAATATGTGCTGCGCCTCAACGAAGCATTAGGGTACGACTTTAACACCGTGGAGTTTGCTGTCCGCGACGGCATCCCCTACGCCATCGATTTCTGCAACCCCGCTCCCGATGCTGCTGTAGACTCAGTGGGCGAAGAAAACTTCGAATGGGTGGTCGAAACCGCCGCCACTCTCGCTATTGAGCGCGCTTTAGCGCACCGCGACGGCGCGAGCAACCTCACGTGGGGTGCCTATGTGCGCGAGGCTGCACAAGGTCGCCTACCCGTCATTTCTCTGGAAAAAACTAACGCAGATGTGGTAAAAAAGGCGGCTCGGAAGTCTGCTACTGTTAAGAAGGCCTAGCTCCTACGGCTTTGGCACATCGTTTGAAAAAGTAAGCCCGTAAGCGCATCTTTATCGCTTACGGGCTTTTTAATCGCGGCGCACTCTTCGGCCTACTCAACCGTTGAATACACAGAGCCGCCTCAATAATAACCATCTAATCCAAAACCGATTTTGAGCAATGAAATCGATCTTCCTCATCCCGGTCCTCTTCTTCACACTCTTTATGAGCGCTGCCTATGCCGGTGCTCCAATGCACGGCGAGGAGCCAACCTTCCAGGAGTTTTTGGCCCAGTTTCCTAAAGCATCGCTCCCATATCGCTTCGACGCTCAGCAGCTGCAAGAGGCGCTACTCAGCTCGACGGGCCGCTCGAATGCCCGCCTGCTCGACTGGGAATATTACTCCTTCTTGCCCATGCTTGAAGAGATCGCCCGCATCAACCACATGCCGGTACATCCAGAACCGATAGCTGCCTTCGAGACGGAACAGTTCTACGCTGTGCTGTACAACACAGGACGCCTGTACACCAAAAACGTGAAGAGCTACCACATCAGCGTGTTCGATAAAGCCGGCAACCACCTGGCGACCCACTTTGTCGCTGGAGCCAATGCGGAGACCATTACCGAAGCCACTATCACCGAAAACTTGATCGCCGACATCCAAACGTACCAAGTCAACTGGGCGAAGACTTATCAGAAAGGGGCTAACGACGGAAACACGGTAGTAGGTCTCACGCCGGCTGGCCGCCAGACGATTTCCCTGCTATCGGGGAACACTTTAGAGCAAGTACAATGGGCCGCTTATGAGTTTGGCGCCGTAATGCCGGCGAAAAATGCCCTGACGGCCGAAGCAAAGTAGCGGCTATATCCTAAAGTAAATAAAAAAAGATCCCCGTCCACTGAACTGCGGCTTTGGATGGGGATCTTTCTTTGTTGCCCATCACGCCGGTTGCAGCGCTTCGATTTCAGGCAGGGCGGCGTGCAGCTCCGCTTCTGTAAGCTCGTGGTTGGTGAGCTTTTTGGCGAAATAGTCGCCGTATGCCTGCATATCCAAGAAGCCGTGTCCGCAGAGGTTAAACAAGATGGTTTTCTTCTGCCCCTCTTCTTTAGCGCGCTGCGCCTCCCGAATAACCTGAGCAATAGCATGAGTAGCTTCAGGGGCTGGGATGATGCCCTCCGTCCGGGCGAAAAGCACTCCCGCTTCGAAGCACTCGAGCTGCTGCAGGGCAACGGCCTCTATCAACCCGTCTTTGAGCAGTTGACTGCAGATGACACTGGCGCCGTGGTAACGCAGCCCCCCGGCGTGGATAGCGGCGGGCTTGAAGTTGTGTCCTAATGTGTACATCGGCAACAGCGGGGTGTAGCCTGCTGTATCTCCAAAATCGTATTTGAACACCCCTCGTGTCAGCTTGGGACAAGAGGCCGGCTCAACTGCAATACAGCGAACGCGGCGGGAGCCTTCGAGGTGGTAGCGCAAGAAGGGGAAGGCCGTCCCAGCGAAGTTGGAGCCTCCACCCAATAGAGCAATGACGATATCGGGAAAATCGCCCGCTATCTCGAGCTGTTTGAGCGCCTCCTGACCGATAACGGTCTGGTGCATCAACACGTGGTTGAGGACGGAGCCGAGCGAGTACTTTGTGCGCTCGTCTTGGGCCGCTACCTCAATCGCCTCGGAAATAGCGATACCCAAACTGCCGGTAGATTTGGGGTCTACCGCCAAGATATTGCGCCCGGCTTGGGTGCGCTTGCTGGGCGACGAGTACACCTTGGCGCCAAAAGTCTTCATCAGTATTTTCCGATATGGCTTTTGCTTGTAGCTGATGGCCACCATATACACCTCGCATTTGAGGCCAAACTGAGCGCAAGCAAAGGCCAAAGCAGAGCCCCACTGGCCGGCCCCTGTCTCAGTGGTCAGGCGTCTGACCTTTTCCTGCTTGTTGTAATAGGCCTGAGCCACAGCCGTATTGGGCTTGTGTGAACCCACAGGGCTAGCGCCCTCGTACTTATAGTAAATGCGGACCGGCGTCTTGAGCGCCTTTTCCAACCGCGTAGCGCGGATGAGCGGAGTGGGACGCCAAATGCGGTAAATATCGCGCACCTGATCGGGGATTTCGATATACCGTTCCGCAGCTACCTCCTGCTTGATGAGCTCCATAGGGAACAGCGGCGCTAAGTCTTACGGCCCTACCGGCTGTCGCGTAGCCGGGTGGAGCGGAGGCAAAGGCTTGTTCGGCATATCGGCCATGATATTGTACCAGTGCGTAGGTATCTCCGACTCGGGCAGAAGAATCTTTTTGGATTGCATAGACGCTTTGTTTTTAGGTGAACGTGAATGGAAATGAACTAAATCCTCGAGAGTCTTAGTACTGCGTTCTCCGGGCGAGAAACGCGGCTTTTCGCTCCTCCCACTATGCCAAAGTCAGCCGCATCAAAATATCCGTCTGTACATCATCTCCCAACCTAAAAAAGTGCTTGTCAAAAGCAACAAAGCCGTGTTTTTGGTAAAAGCGGATGGCCCGCTCATTTTTCTCCCAAACACCCAGCCAAATATAGTTTAATTTTCTGTCGCGGGCGCGCTGCAAAGCTTTTTCGAGAAGTTTCTGACCTATGCCACAGCCGTAAAAGGTTTGCCGCACATATATTCGCTCGATCTCAAGGGCACGGGGATCACTGAGTTCCGTCTGAGCATCGCCAAAGTTGATCTTCAAATAGCCTGCGATCTGGTCACCTTGCGCAGCAAAATAAAACTCGCTCTCTGGGCAGCGCACTTCTGCGAGCAATTTTTCCGGAGAAAAGGCTTGACTTAGGTACTTGTGCAGGTTCTCCGCTGCATTGGCGCTCGAAAAAGTCTCGATAAAAGTTTCCACGGCTACTTCCCGCAGCAAGGACACCTCTCTATGCCCACTCGGGATATGAGAATACACTCCATCTGCAGACTATTGAGCATTCCCGCTCTTAAATTCGGCCACTAAAGCTTGAAGGGTCGCTTTGGCATCGCCAAAGAGCATTCGCGTGTTGCTTCGAAAGAAAAGCGGGTTTTCTACTCCTGCAAACCCTTTTCCCATGGAGCGCTTCATCACGATAACGGTGCGCGCGCGATGGGCTTCGATGATGGGCATTCCCCACAAAGGACTCGACTTATCTTCCTGAGCAGCGGGGTTGACCACATCGTTGGCGCCGATGACCATACACACATCGACGGTGTCCATAGTGGGGTTGATGGCATCCATCTCGACCAGGGCGTCGTAGGAGATGTTGGCCTCTGCCAGCAGCACATTCATGTGACCCGGCATTCGCCCTGCTACGGGGTGGATGGCAAAGCGCACCTCAGTGCCGTTCTTTTCCATGGCTTCCATCAGCTCTCGCACGGCGTGTTGCGCCTGTGAGACCGCCAGCCCATACCCCGGCACAATAACTACGCTGTTGGCTGCCTCTAAGATGAGGTAGGCCTCATCGGGCTTTACCGGCTTGATTTCGCCCACAACGCTCTGCGCCTTGCCCGGCAGGTCGGCTCCAAAGCCGCCCAAGAAGACATTCGCCACCGAGCGATTCATCGCCTTACACATGATGAGGGTGAGGATGATCCCGCTGGCTCCTACCAGTGCCCCTGCCACGATGAGGAGGTTATTTTGAATGATGAAACCCGACGCACAAGCAGCCATGCCCGAATAGCTGTTGAGCAGCGAGATCACTACGGGCATGTCTGCGCCGCCAATAGGTATGACCAACAGGATGCCGAGTACAAAAGCTAGGGCAGTCACACCACCCAGTACCTGCGAGGCGATCGGTGCTGCAGTGTTCTGTGCGAACAAGAACCCGCCTATGAGGATAGCGACCAAGACCGCTATGGAAACCACTCGTTGGCCCGGATACAGGATGGGCTTAGTAGGGATGAAGCGCTCTTCCAGCTTTGCCCAAGCGACCAACGAGCCCGATAGGGTGACCGTACCGATGAGGACGGTTATCCAAATGATGATGCCCTGATAAACCGGCTGTTGAGGCTGCGCAATGAACTCCGCCCAAGCTACCAGCAAGCTAGCGGCTCCGCCAAAGCCGTTGAGCAAGCCCACCATCTGAGGCATGCCGGTCATGGGCGTGCGATACGCTAAGAGGGCACCGATGACGGCTCCGAGAGCCAAGCCGGCGGCGATATACGTGTAGCGCACCACCTCGGGAAACAGCAGCGTCGCCACAACGGCAGCAGCCATACCCACCGCCGATAGGATATTTCCTTGGCGCGCTGTTGTAGGGCGCCCCATCAGCTTAAAACCCAAAATAAAGGTGATGGCGGAGAGGATGTACACGAGGTTGAGCAGTGTCCGAATGTCCTCCATGGCTACTTGTCTTTTTTCTTAAACATGTTGAGCATGCGGTCGGTAACTAAGTAGCCGCCCACCACGTTAATGGCAGCGAATGCCACAGCGACGCCTCCCACGAGCGCAGCCACATCTTCGCCCTCACCCAGACCCGCTGCAATCAGCGCTCCGACGATAGTGACCCCCGAAATGGCGTTAGAGCCCGACATCAGCGGCGTATGCAACAAAGAGGGAACCTTTGAAATAATCTCAAAGCCCAAGAAGATGGACAGCACCAAAATGAAGAGTAAAAAGATGAGTACTTCCATGCACAAGAGATTTTTAAAATACTGCGAAAGACTTCCACTACAGCATTCGGCGGATCTGCCCTTCATGGGTGATGAGGCACCCCTGGATGATGTCATCGTCCAATGGAAGGGCAAGGCGCTTGCTCTCTTTGTCCCAGAACTCATCTACGAAATTGTAGAGGTTGGCCGAATACATTTGGCTGGCGGCGGCAGCCACGCGTCCGGGCATGTTTTCTAAGCCGATAATGCGCACACCAGCCACCTCTATCTCTTGCCCGAGCACCACCCCTTCCACGTTGCCCCCGCTCTCGACGGCCAAGTCGACGATGATGCTGCCCGGCCGCATTCCGGCTACCATCTCTTTGGTGATGATCAACGGAGCCTTGCGCCCGAAGACTTGAGCCGTCGTGATGACAATATCGCTGATGGCACATTGGCGCGCCATGGCCTCGCGCTGGATGCGCAGCTGTTCCTCCGTAAGCGCCTGCGCGTAGCCGTCTTTCGTTTGGCCTGTCTCCCCTAAGTCGATCTCCAAAAAGCGCGCGCCTAACGAGCGCACCTGTTCGGCGACTACCGGCCGCGTATCAAAGGCATCCACGCGCGCGCCCAAGCGCTTTGCCGTAGCAATGGCCTGCAGGCCAGCCACGCCCGCGCCGATGACAAAGACACGCGCCGGGTTGATCGTGCCGGCTGGCGTAGTCATCATGGGCAGCACGCGGTCGGTGCGCTCTGCCGCTAAAATAACGGCTGCATAGCCAGCCAAGCTGGCTTGCGAGCTGAGCGCATCCATCTTTTGCGCGCGCGTTGTGCGCGGGATGAGCTCCATAGCCACAGCGCTCACGCCGCGCGCCGCCAGCGCTTCTACTAACTTTTTTTCTTGAAAGGGGTCTAAGTAGCTGACGTGAATGCAGCCGGGCTTGAGGGCACTGACCTCCGCAAGGTCGGGCTTGCGCAAGCGCAACACCACATCGCTGCCCGACAACAGCGCTAACCGATCCGCTATAACCGTGGCTCCAGCCTTCTCATATTCTGCGTCGCTCAGGCGCAGGGCAGCACCTATGCCCGACTCTACGCACACCGCTGCGCCCAGCTTCGCCAGGCGCGCCACGTCAGAAGGCAAGATGGATGTGCGCGTTTCCGCAGGATGTGTCTCGCGTGGTACTCCTATTTGCATAACAAAAGAGCAGTTTGTCCGCAGTCATTGAGTGAAAGTAAAACACCAAGGTCAGCTTAACGAATACGCGGCATGCGCCGCTTAGAGCCGCCTCGTTGCATTGCTCCTAACATGCCGGAATGCGTCGCCTGAGTCAACAGCTTTAACTGCTTTTCGAGCTCTTTCACTTGCTCTTTCAGCATGGGCTCGGTGATGTTGAGTTTTTTTAGGTCGTTGAAGTAGTTCTGAGCGCCTTTCGCATTGTGTTTCGACGCTGCGATCATACTTAATTGGAGCAAAATGGCGCCGCGCTCATTATCTGAAGGCAGGGTCATCCGCAGCGCCTCTTGGAGAAGCCGCTCTCCTGTAGCCACATCCTTTTTTTGTAGCGCCAACATGCCCAGCGTCATCCGATAGACCCCCTTATAGCCCATGAGCAGCAGGTTCGGAAAAAAAGTGAGCTTCAGTCGTTTTTCCGCCTCCGCTACGCGCCCTTGACTCAACAACAGAGACGCTGAGATCAACGTCCCCAACATCAAATAGCCCGCCAACATGAACAAACCCACTAGCAAAAAAGGAAAGCCATACCAAAAACCATGGGCTGCCCACAGGACAATACCGCCCACCACACCGAATACTATTAGGGCAAAGCGCAAGTAGATGTTGATCGTAAACATATGTACCGATTTGAAAAAGTCGCACCGTGGCAAAAGTACAGTAACCGGTTTCTTGCACGTATACGGCGCAATCAAAATAAAAAAGAAGTCAACCGCATCGCCGCTTGCCGCTCGTTTCGATGGGTTGACTTCTTCTTTTTCAGAAAAAGCCCATTCAGGCCACTATTTCGTGTACTCGAACGTACAGCCTTCCGAAGAGCCGTCGGAGAAGGTGACTGTGTAGCTCCCTGTGAGCTTATTACCGCTAATCTTGGCCGAGCCGGTAAAGCGGCGTCCGGCAGGATCCTCATAATTCGTAAAGCCTAGTTCGTCGCTCTTGGTCACTTGAGCATCTATAAACGAGTCGAAGCCGCCAAAGTTAGTGATGCGCACCTCGGTGGCGCTGCGCTTAGATATTACTGCGGGCTTAGTCAGATTGTACGTAGTGCCACCGCAAACATCCTTGCCCAAGTAGCTGCCCTCGAACTTGGTGGCCCATTCTATCTCGCAAGATGCCCCCTCATACCCTGCATCGCAAACACAGGAGCCGTCCAGGCAGGTGCCGTTGAGTCCACAGTCAACGTCCTTACACGGATCCGGATTACAGGAGGATGTCAAAAATGCCAGCGCCCCAAAAAAGGCGACCCGGTAGAAGTGTTTTTTGATCATTGAAGAAAAAATTTTTGTGATGGATACTTTCTAATAGGTTTAGCGCGACAAAGGTAATAGCGCTAATGACTTTTAGAGAGATTTTCGCTGTAAAACTAACGACGCAGGCGAAAAACAAGGTTAAGCACACCTTCTTTTAACTTCATCCTTAACGCTTACCTGCGCTCATCATGCGTTTTCCACTCGTAAAATAACCAGCGCGCCGTGATCCAGCTTGTCGCTCCTATGGGTTTCGAGGCAGAAAAGGCCTATGCTTGCGCTGTTTTGTTTGGAGAGTTGCTCCAGCTGCCCTATCGCTTAGATTTTTCACCGGCGGCAACAGCATACCGGCTTGTGCTGCCCGGCGGGCGCGTGCTTCTTTTGGAAGAACATTTTTGGAAAAACGTAGCGCCAGGCGAAGCCTATTACCAGGAAAAGTACTTGCCTCAGCGCGTATGGACGATGCCTTCGCCCTTTGAGCGCGGTCAAGATGTGGTGGGCCTGTGGGGGCGCCCGCTGGTGGAAGAAACTGCTGAAGGGCTCCGCTGTGGTCTCGACGTGTTGGCAGCGACCTTTTTCATGCTGACGCGGTGGGAGGAAGTCGCCATAACCCAACGCGATGCCTACGGCCGTTTTCCAGCACATGCCTCGCTAGCTTGGCGTGCGGGTTTTCTCCATCGCCCCATAGTCAATGAGTACGCGCGTTTTGTGGCTCAGGCCCTGACCCGATTGGGGTTCAACGTGCCCAGACCTACCGCTTCTGCCCGCATAGTTTTGTCGTGCGACGTAGACCATCCGCGCTTGTGGTGGTCCGTTGTCGACCGCTGTAGGACGCTAGCTGGAAGTTTGCTACAACGCCGAAATCTCCGTGAGGCCCGCTGGTGGATGCGCCACCACCTTTTAAAAAAGGGCGACCCTTTCGATATTTTCGACGCGTGGATGTCGGCTGCAGAGCACCAAGGACGGGTCTGGCATTTCAACTTCATGGGTGGACGCTCTGAGACGAAAGAGGCTCCTTACTCCCTTCAACACCCCTTTATTGCCCAACTATTGCAGCGCATTGCCCAACGCGGGCATGTAATTGGTTTTCACCCCTCGCGGCGCGCCTATATCGACCCGGTCGCCTTTGAGCGCGAGTTGAGCGCCCTGCGCCGCGTCGCTCTCACCCCTGTTCAGACCGGACGCCAGCATTATCTGTGTTTTTCAGTGCCGCACACCTGGCAGCAATGGGCCGATGCTCACATGCGCTGGGATAGCACCTTAGGATATCCCGAAACAGAGGGCTTTCGCTGCGGCATCTGCTCCGAGTTCCCAGTGTTCAACATCCTTACGCGCCAACGCCTTGCCTTGCGCGAAAAACCGCTCATCGCCATGGACGTCTCTTTTGCGCGCTATCAGAAGTATACGCCAGCACAGGCGGCAGAGCGTTTACAAACACTTTGGAAAACGGTACAAGAGCACCGCGGAGAACTGGTGGTTTTGTGGCACAACTCCTCTTGGAACGACTTCTTCTGGAAAGACTGGCAAGAGGTATGGCTCGGCCTGTTCCGATAAAGATGCGATAGACGGCCTTTTGCCCTCATATCCTTTTCGCCCCAATGACCCGGTGAGGCTCCCCTCACCGGGTATCCTCGTGTCTCAGCGTACCCAGAAATATGTTTAAGGATACACCCCATATATTTATGACAAGAATTAGCAAAATAGCGTTTTTGTCTATTAAAAATACCTCTTAAGAAAACACTTCTTAAACATGCGTTGTTTCCTAAAGGGTTAAGCATTTTACGACGACATTCCAATTCCGTCCTGCCATAAAATCGTTAACCAATCTTTTGTTTATATGAAATCACTACTTAGCCTACTGTTCACCTTCGCGTTGTTCGTGGGTGTCATAACGGCACAAACTGCTCGCGTACAGATCATCCACAACGCGCCCGATCCCACCGTTGATGTATACGTCAACGGCCTGCTGGCCTTGAACGACTTCGCCTTTCGAACGGCCACAGGATTTATCGACCTACCCGCCAACGTCCCGCTTCAGGTCGCTATTGCTCCGGAAAACAGCACCTCAGCGGGCGATGCCATCGCGACTTTCGACGTCACGTTGGAACTCGGCAAGACGTACGCCATCACTGCATCCGGCCTGGTGGGCGATCCCAACACGCCCTTCACGCTGCTGGCCGACGATGCGGCACGGGAAACGGCAAGCGATCCCAACAAGGTGGATCTCAACGTGCTGCACGGATCGCCCGACGCCCCTCCGGTCGATGTGGTCGTGCGCACGGGAAGAAAGATCGTATCCAACCTGGCCTATGGGCAATTCACACCTTACCTAAGTGTAGATCCTGGGGTATACTATCTGGATATTAAGCCCGCAGGGAGTGATGCAATTGTGCAGACCTACCGAGCCGACCTGACGGGGCTGGCTGGTTCCGCTATACGCGTTTTGGCCAGTGGATTGCTCGGCGGAACTCCCTCCTTTGGCCTTTTTGCCGTGCTCCAAGATGGAGATGTGGTGGAGCTGCCGGCGTCGCCTGTGGCCCGTGTGCAAGTGATCCACAATGCTATCGCGCCCACTGTAGACGTGTATACCGATGATGCTCTTCTAATTGACAACTTCGAGTTTCGCACAGCGACGCCCTTTATATTTGTTCCTGCCGAGACAGACATCGTCATAGGTATTGCTCCAGAGAACAGTACTTCTGCTAACGATACAATTGCTTCTTTCGAAGTCAACTTAGAAAACGGAAAGACGTACGTAGTAACTGCCTCGGGTATCTTAGGTGATGCGACTGCGCCCTTTGGCCTCAACATAAACGATGGCGGTCGGGAGAAATCCGATACAAGTGCTGCCGTCAGCATCGCTGTACTGCACGGCTCACCCAACGCGCCGGCCGTAGATGTGGACGCAGTGTTTGTGGCCAACGGCGTCATTACCAACTTGGCCTACGGCGAGTTCACGCCCTACCTGAGCCTGCCGCCCGCAAAGTACGACTTCGCCATCCGCGCCGCAGGCGATCCCAACGCAGTGGCGTCCTTCCGCGCCGACCTCAGCGGATTGGGCGGCGCCGCTGCCTACGTATTCGCCAGCGGACTATTGGGCGGAAGCCCAGCCTTCGGACTGTTCGCCGCCCTGCCCAACGGCACCGTCGTCGAACTGCCGCCCACGCCTACTGCCCGCGTGCAGGTCATCCACAACTCGCCCGAG
This sequence comes from Lewinellaceae bacterium, assembly GCA_037445225.1. Lineage (GTDB taxonomy): Bacteria > Bacteroidota > Bacteroidia > Chitinophagales > Saprospiraceae > M3007. Next base: position 38,903 of record JBBIKW010000003.1, read on the forward strand.
CCTACGGTGGACGTATATGCTGGAAACACGCTCCTGCTACAAAATTTCGCCTTCCGGACGGCCACGCCCTTCGTCGAGCTGCCCGCCGACCGCGACTTCACCATAGGCATCGCTCCTGCAGGCAGCACCTCTGCTGCTGAAGCCATCTTCACCCAGGACGTCAACTTGCCCGTGGGCGGAACGCTGGCCGTAATGGCTCAAGGCGTGGTGGGTGACCCAACAAGGCCCTTCACGCTGGTCATCGACCCGGCTGCTCGTGCAACGGTACCTGCGGACCGGGTGGCAGTGAGCGTCCTACACGGCTCGCCCGACGCCCCATCGGTAGATGTAGCGGAGCGATTGCTCGGCGACCTGTTTACTGGCGTAGATTACGGCACCTTTACCGACTATGCAGAGCTTCCGGTGGAAGACTTCTACTTTTTGGACATTAAACCCGCCGGCGTTGACCAGATTGTGGGCACTTACTTGGCAGACCTGTCGACTTTGGGCGGCCAGGCCATCCGGATCTTTGCCAGCGGTTTCTTAGGCCAGGCTCCTGGCTTTGGTCTGTTTGCGGCTCTGCCCAACGGCGTAGTGCTCGAATTGCCGCAAACGCCTGTAGCTCGGGCGCAAATTATCCACAACGCACCTTCGCCCACAGTGGACGTCTATCTCAATGGGTTCCTCGTCTTAGACAACTTTGCTTACCTGCAAGCGACGCCTTTCATCTACTTGCCCGCCGAGGAACCACTAACTTTGGCCGTAGCGCCCGAAAACAGCTCCTCCGCTTCGGATGCGTTTTTCTCAACGACGGCTACCCTGGAGAACGGCAAGACCTACTATATCGTAGCCAGCGGTACACCGGCCAACTTCACACTGCTGGTCAACGACCAGGCGCGCGAGGCGGCTGCCGACGCCAACCAGATTGACCTCGCCATCTTGCACGGCTCGCCCGACGCTCCAGCCGTCGACATCCGATCGGCATTCGATGGATCGCTCATTGTGTCCAATTTGGCCTTTGGCGCATTTACCGATTACTTAGCGCTGGATCCCGACATACTCATTGTCGATGTCACTCCGGCCGGCGCACCCAACACTATAGTGGGCACGTGGGGGATTAACCTGGCAGGTGGAGAAGGTATCACTGGCTTAGTCATGGCTACGGGTTTGCTAAACGGGTCGCCGGAGATCGACTTGGTGGTGGTATTGTCCAACGGCTTCGTGTTTGGGCTGGCGCCGCTAACCCGAGCGCAAGTGATCCACAACTCGCCAAGTCCGACCGTAGATGTGTACTTAGAGGCAGATCTCGTCCTCGATAATTTTGCCTTCCGCCAGGCAACGCCTTTCGTTTTCTTGCCGGCACGCGAGCCGCTAACGCTGTCTGTAGCGCCATCGAACAGCGCCTCTGTAAACGATGCGATTTATTCGCTACCGATAGCCCGTTTGGAGACCGGAAGGAACTATACCATTATGGCTGCGGGTGTGGTAGGCAACCCCAACACTCCCTTTACCCTGTACGTCAACGACAATACGCGCATCCAATCGAGTGTTCCAGGCGCGGTAGACTTGGTGCTCTTCCATGGCTCGCCCAACGCGCCGGAGGTCGATGTACAGGTGGCCGGCGGCCCGGTGGTCTTTGACGACATCGCCTTTGGCGAGTTTTCTGAATACATCACCGCTCCCGCTGCGGAGTACATCATACAGGTGACGCCAGCAAACGACAATACCACAGTAGTGCAAGCCTATCGCGCCGATATCAGCGCCTTGGGAGGACAGGCCATCACGGTATTTGCTTCTGGCTTTTTGGGAGACACTCCGGAATTTGGCGTCTGGGTGGCACTTGCCGACGGGACTACCTTCCCGCTGCCGGTCTTTACGCGGACGAACGAGCTGGACAACCGGCTCTCCGCCCTACAGCTGGCGCCCAACCCCGCTGTGCACGAAACTTGGATGCGCTTTGAGTTGAGTCAACAGACGCCGATGCGCTACGCCATCCGCGACCTAAATGGCCGTATCCTTTACGAAGGAAACCTCGGAAACTTGCCTGCAGGCACCTATGCCGAGCGCATCGAGGTGGGCACCCTGCCTTCGGGTAGCTATCTGCTCGAAGTCCGCTCGGAAAATATCGGCGTTCAGACGAGAAAACTCATCGTGAAGCGGCCGTGATGGTCTGCTAAACCCTTTCCAACGTAAAAGAGACCGTCTCACGCATCGTTGTGAGGCGGTCTCTCCTTTTTTTCAGCAATAAGTAACACTCAACCTACACGGCTACCTATCTATTTGGAAGTGGTTTCCCAAGTCCTAAGGATAGGCACCTGTTTGGCCGGCAGGCATCCCATTTCTCAAGTCGTGTCGCAAAATGAGTTTAGGAAGCATCCAGGCGTACCCATTGGTTGAGGAAAAGTGCCTTTGCAGGGCATAACGATAATAATGACATCAAGAGCGGCACAAACTCAAAAGGGCACCTCATTTTCGAATGAAGTGCCCTTTCCTCCATATCACAACAGAGACCTTTCTCAGAAGGCTTAGAAGAATCGGCTCCGATAATCGTCTATGTCGGAGTATTTGCGCCAAATGTTAAGCCAGCCAACCCGCGTGCCGGTAGAAGCGGCGGAGGTTACTTGGCGGCGGAACATAGCCAAGTCGGGAGGTGCCGTCAGTTGAGGAATGTCTTCCAACAGCTGAGCGACATACACGCCATTGTTTCCGACAATGGGCTTGGTGGTGGCGCCTTTTTTGCCGAGGTGGAAAACCGCACCTACCAGCCGAGGCTCTGCTCCTGCCGTGGGAATAAAGGCTTGGGTCATCGTGACGTTTTGGGCTGAGTCTATGGAAACACCCCACTCTGCAGCGAGGGCATTTAGGTCGCTCTTTTGCCCTATCTTTTGCTTGATAATTTCCGCTTTCTTGCGGTTGCGCACCTCTAATTCCGCTCGCGGATTGTTTCTGAGTGCGGCTACCGTGGGCGCTCCTTTGGGCGTAATGTTTTTCAACGCGACCAAAACATACTTGCTGTCGAAATACCCCCCGTTGGGGTCGCGGAAAGAGAACACCTCTTGGGCTACGGCATCTACTTTCGTCTTGCTCTCAAAAGCCCAGCGAACGATCTCGCGCGCTTCTTCTCCGGAGCTGCCAAAAGCATTGAGCGCATAGTCGTTGGCTTTCAACGGTTGGCTGGCCAACACCATATAGCCTTCCTTCTTTGCTAGCTCAACGAGGTCTTGACGCGTCTTAGCTTTTTGCAACAGCTCAAGCGCTTTGTCTTTGACGCGCTGTTGGGTTTCCCGACTGGGTTCGATGGGCTGTTCGAGCACAGCCAGGCGGACGCCCGGCTCATTGGTGAGAAATTTCTTGCCGGTCACTTCGATGAGGTGCCAGCCAAATTGCGTAGAGACTTTGTAGTATTTACCCACCTCTGAGTCGTAGAAGCAGACGGCGTTGAACTCCGGCACCATCATACCTTCGGCAAACCAGCCCAGGTCACCGCCCTTGGAGGCAGACCCAGGGTCTTGGCTGTTGGCGCGGGCGAGTGAGTCGAAGGTAGCGGCCTTCGATGTGAGCAGCTGCATGAGGCTGTCTATCTTCTTTTCGTTCTCTGCAGTAGCGTTGCGCAGGAGGATGTGGCGCGCCTGCACCGAGTCGGGGACCACCTTCCGAGCCAAAACTTTGGCGATGACCCATTTGCCCTGGTCTTGGAAAGGCCCTACAATCGTGCCCACCGGGGCCGTGCGCAGCGAGTCGGCTGCAGCCGCAGGCAATGCGTCCTTTTTTCGATAGGTCTTATCTACGGTACCGCGGTTGGTTACTACGTACAGCGAGTCGTTCTCTGCAGCGCGCAGCCCTTCCCACAACTTCCAGGCTGCCTCATAGGCCGCCGCACTGTCGCTGGCAGTGGGGTACACGTTGAGTTCGATATACTCGACTAGGCGCGTCTCCTCGGGTTGATCGTAGAGGCGCGGATTCTCTTTTAAGTAAGCCTCGAAATCTTTATCGCTCAAGGTAACCTCGCTATCCGCCACTTTGTCGTAGGGGATGCGCACAAAGACAAAGTTAGCGCGCTGGTTGCTCTCTCGATACGCCATTTCGGCCTGCCAGGCCGGTGCGTAAATAGCCTTGGTGAGCAGAGCACTTATCTTCTCCTGAAGGCGCTCGGTGATGATTTCTTTCTCCTGAGTAGCCCAATAGGCGCGGTTGAGCGGGTCAGTGAAATTACCCGACTCAATGGCATTTTTGATGTTGTTCAACTGCTCCCGATTGGGCTGACCGTCAGACCCGGCGAAGCGCTGCAGAATGACAGGGCTGAGATTTTGCCCAAATTGCAAGTCGAGCAGCTCTTCTTTGCCTACGCCTAAACCGATGGCTTCGGCCTCCTTTTCCAGCAGCGTGCGCTCCACAAAATAGTCCCAAACCTGCTGGCGGATTTGATAGCCGGTACCCGGCTGCGGATTGGAATAGATGAGCTTCTCGTAAGCATCAAACTCAGAGCGCTTTATTTCTATCCCCTCTACTTTGCCAATCGTGTTGATATCGCCCGACCCATAGCGCTGAGCATTGGTGATAATATCCATCAAGATAAAACCGCCTAAAGCCAACACCATGAGTACAATGAGGATCCATCCGTTCTTGCGAATTGTTCCGATTAAGGCCATTTTCTTTACAAAAAATTGATAATCAGTTTTTTAAAACCCAAAAATGTAACATCAAAAAAAAGCAGGTGCAAAGTTAGCGGCAAGCGTGGGAAAAAAGGAAAAATTTTGGAGGGCTCGTTCGGTTAGAAAGCACAAAAAAGCGCTCTACCTTGAAGCGATAGGCTCGCAAAGCCATCGCACTTTTGTGCCGTGCGTCTTTCTGTTGTCATTGTTAGCTACAACGTCAGCCCTTTTTTGGAGCAGTGCTTGCTCTCTGTGCGCCGGGCAATGGAGGGCATAAAGGGAGAGGTCTGGGTCGTGGATAACGCCTCTACGGATGACTCAGTAGCCATGGTGCAGCACCGCTTCCCCGAAGTGCGCCTGCTGGTTAATGCGGAAAATGTGGGCTTTGCCGTGGCCAACAACCAGGCCATTCGCTGCAGCCAAGGGGAGTACGTATTGTTACTCAATCCGGATACGCTTGTAGAGGAAGGTACCTTTGAGCGGTGTCTACACTTTATGGATGCTCATCCGGAGGCCGGTGCCCTGGGTGTGCGGTTGATAGACGGCAGCGGGCAATATCTGCCGGAAAGTAAGCGCGGCTTTCCCACGCCGTGGGTTTCGTTTTGCAAGATGGTGGGGCTGGGGGCGCTGTTTCCTCGCAGCGTCTTCTTTAATGGGTATTATTTGGGACATCTCGACCCCTTGCAGACGCAGGCAGTGGAAGTTCTGGCGGGTTGCTTCATGTTCATACGGCGCCAAGCCCTGGAGAAAGCCGGTTTGCTCGATGAGGCCTTCTTCATGTACGGAGAAGACATCGACCTGTCGTATCGCATTCGGCAAGCAGGCTTTGCAAATTATTATTTTCCGCACGTACGCGTCCTGCACTACAAAGGCGAGAGCGCGCAAAAAGACCGCTTTCAATACGTGCGGCGCTTTTACGAGGCGATGATCATTTTCGCGCGCAAGCATTTTCGGCGGCGAGGTGCTCGCGCGGTAGCCCTCCTATTGCAAATAGCTATTGCCTTGCGGGCCATGGCGGCATTGCTCTCTCAGGCGGCGCACCGCGTTTGGCTGCCGCTCTTAGATGGCGTTGTGTCGTATACTGGGCTGGTGGGCTTGAAGGACTTTTGGGCAGCGTATTACTACAAAGACCCGGATTATTTTCAGCCTTCGATCTTGTGGTTTAACTTTCCCTTGTACACCGCCGTGTGGTTGGCGGCGCTTTGGTTGGGCGGCAGCTACGACCGGCGTTGGCGCTACGACCTGCTCCGACTCCTGCGCAACCTCGGCTTAGGGTCTATCCTTTTAGCCGCCATCTACGGCTTTTTAAATCAGGCCTTCCGCCCTTCGCGCGCACTGCTGTTGATGGGCGCCGCTTGGGTAGCATTTTCTTTGACCATCTTGCGGATCGCTCTGTATGCCCTGGCGTATCGCAGCTTGCGCATTGGGCAGGTGCGCCGCCGCCGCATCCTCATCGTAGGAGCAGCAGACGAATGCGAGCGCGCCAGTCGGCTGTTAACCTCCGCAGAAATCGCTTGGGAACTCACCACCACCCTACCGCCCGAACAATGGACCCGCCTGCCCGCCTTAGTGCGCGTTTTCAAAGCCGATGAGCTGATCTTTTGCACGCGCGATGTGCCCATAAGTCATACGCTGGACATCATGCAAAAAGTCGGTCCACGCGTCCACTACAAAACGCTACCGCCTCAAAGCAACCACATCATCGGCAGCAGCAGTAAAGACCGTCCGGGAGAGCTGTACTCGGTCGCCCCCCAGTACCGCCTCGACAACCCAGAATACCGACGCACCAAGCGCATTTTTGACCTCGTCGCCTGCGCCCTGCTTTTGGTTCTCCCTCCCTTGTGGATTTTTCTCCTTTCCCAAAGAAAGCTCATCCTCCGCAATTGGTGGCGCGTCTGTTTAGGGCAAAAAACATGGATAGGCTATGCGCCTTCTATACAAAGCAAACGCTACCCCTCTCTGCCTCGCGGAGTTTTTCCCTTGTTGCCCCCATCGTACAACATAGCCCTTACAGAGGCAGAGATCGAGCGGCTCCATTTTCTGTACACGAAAAACTGGAACCTCTGGCGCGATGCCGAACTGCTCTTCCAACATTTATTTTTAAATAAAAAGTTTTAAAAATATACTCCCTGTATCTTACCTTTGCAGTACGTTTCTCACTTATTCGCGGTAACTTATGGCGCGTTCGAAAAAAGACACTTCTGTGCCCCCCTCCGCGTCGATGGACGGCAACGAGCAAATCATCACGTTGTCGGGCATGTACCAGAATTACTTTCTGGACTACGCCTCTTACGTGATTTTGGAGCGGGCCGTTCCCGCCATTGAGGATGGGTTAAAGCCCGTGCAGCGGCGCATTCTGCATGCCATGTACGAGCAGCACGACGGCCGCTACCACAAAGTGGCCAACCTCATTGGGCAAACGATGCAGTATCATCCGCACGGCGATGCCGCCATCGGCGAGGCTTTAGTCAACCTCGGCCAAAAGGACCTACTCATCGACTGCCAGGGCAACTGGGGGGACTACCGAACGGGCGACCCGGCAGCGGCGCCGCGCTACATCGAGGCGCGCCTGACGAAGTTTGCCTTAGAGGTGGCCTTCAACCCGCAGACGACGCGCTGGCAGATGTCGTACGATGGGCGGAAGCGCGAACCGATCACGTTGCCCATGAAGTTTCCATTGCTGCTGGTTCAAGGCGTAGAGGGTATCGCCGTAGGGCTGAGCACGAAGGTCTTACCACACAACTTTATAGAACTGTGCCAAGCCAGCGTTGCCGCCTTGCAGGGTCGCGATTTCGAATTGTACCCCGACTTTCCCACGGGCGGCTTAATAGACGTCACTCAGTACAACCGAGGAGCGCGCGGCGGCAAAGTGCGCGCGCGCGCGCGCATTCAAGAGGTCGACAAAAAGACGCTCCGCATCATCGAGCTGCCTTACGGCGTGTTTGTGAGCGACCTCATCGATTCCATCCTAAAGGCCAATGAAAAAGGACAAATCAAAATCAAGCGAGTTACCGACAAGACGGCCGCTGAAGTAGATATCGAAATCGAGCTGCAGCCGGGCGTCAGCCCCGACATCACCATCGACGCCCTGTACGCCTTCACCGACTGCGAGGTCAGCATCAGCCCCAACTGCTGCGTCATTCGAGAGAGCCGCCCCCTATTTACCGACGTTCACGAGGTACTGCGCTTTTCGGCCGAGTACACGAAGGCCTTGCTGCGCCAGGAACTCGAAATTCAGCGCCGTGAATTAGAGGAAAAGCTCCACTTCGCTTCCTTAGAGAAAATTTTCATCGAAAAACGCATCTACCACGATATCGAGGAATGTGAGAGCTGGGAAGCCGTACTCCAAACTATTGAGGCCGGCCTAAGGCGCTACATCCTCACACCAAGCGACCCAGACTACCGCCACAAGACCGACAAGGTGAAGCTCCTGCGCGACTTGACGCAAGAAGACCTCGTCCGCTTAACGGAAATCCGCATCAAGCGCATTTCTAAGTACAACAGCTTCAAGGCCGACGAAGAGATGGCCCGACTTGGCGAAGCGTTGCGCGAAACGCTCTACCACCTAGAGCACCTGACCGAATATGCCGTGGCCTACTTTCAAAGCCTCATCGACAAGTACGGCGAAGGCCGCAAGCGAAGGACGGAGATCGCTGTCTTCGACGACATCCGCGCCGCCGAGGTGGTCGCCAACAACGCCAAGCTATACGTCGATCGCGCGGGCGGCTTTATCGGTTTTGGCCTGAAAAAAGACGAGTTCGTACAAGACTGCTCCGACATCGACGACGTCATCGTCTTCCGCCGCGACGGCATCATGAAAATCGTGCGCATCGGCGAAAAGGTCTTCGTCGGCAAAGACATCTTGCACGTGGGCGTATGGAAGAAGAACGACGAGCGCACCACTTACAACATGGTCTACTTAGACGGCAAGACAGGGCGCACCATGGTCAAGCGCTTCAACGTGACGGCCATCACGCGCGATAAAGAATATCCTGTGGGCGGAGGGAGCAAAGGCTCGCGCATCCTTTACTTGACAGCCAATCCTAACGGCGAAAGCGAAGTGATCACCGTCACCTTAAGCCCGGGCTGCTCGGCGAAAATCAAAGTGTTTGACTACGACTTCGGCCAGCTGGCCATCAAAGGGCGCGATGCCCAAGGCAACATCCTGACCAAATACCCGGTCAAAAGCATCCGGCAAAAGGAGGTGGGCAAGAGCACTATCGGCGCTCAAAAAGTCTGGTACGACGAGGTCACCGGCCGCCTCAACACGCAGGAGCGCGGGCACCTCTTAGGCGAATTCGACACCGGCGACCTGTTGCTCGTCTTGTACCGCGATGGCTCCTATGAGCTAACAGATACCGACTTGCTGCAGCGCTTCGAATCCAAAGAGGTGCTCCACATCGGCAGGTTTCACCCCGACACCGTGGTAAATGCGGTGCATTTCGACGGTCATAAGGGCTGGACCATGGTCAAGCGCTTCCGCATCGAGACGACACGCCTGCGCGAACGCTTTTCCTTTATCACCGATCATCCCAAATCGAAGCTGCTCTTTGCCAGCGTCAAACCCAACCCACACCTCCGTTATACCCTGCGCGTCAAGGGCAAATCCGTCGTAAATGAAGTGGCTTTGGGTGATTTCATGGACGTAAAGGGATGGAAAGCCGTAGGCAACAAACTGTGCGATAGCCTGCCCTCCGACGTCGAGGAAATACTTTTGGAGGCGACTTCCACAGATAAGCCCACTTCGCCCGCTACTCTATTTGACCTGCCGACAGAAGCGCCCCAAGAAAAGCAGCCGTCCAAAACCTACAAGGCCGGCGATGTCATCGAATTCGACTAAAAAAAAAACACGCGTGACCTATGGCGACCTCTGAGACGTTTGACGCGCCCAACGCACCCAAACCCGTTGGGCTGTATCCCCACGCGCGCCGCGCGGGTAATCTGCTGTTCCTCTCCGGCATAGGGCCGCGCGACCCTGATACCGACGACGTTCCGGGACTAAGGCGTAGCGCCAGCGGCAATTATCTCGAGTTTGACTTTGAAGCCCAAGTGCATTCCGTCTTTCGCAACGTGCGCATCGTATTGGAGGCTTGCGGGGCGCGATGGGAAGACCTGGTAGACGTTACCGTCTTCCTGACCAACTTAGAGCGCGATTTTCACACGTTCAACCGAATATACACAGAGTACTTCAAAGAAAATCCGCCCTGCCGCACCACCGTGGGCATCGATCGCCTTCCCACACCGATTGCCATAGAGCTCAAGTGCATTGCCGTCGTGCGTGAGGAAGCTCCATAGACTTACCAAGCCCATTCCTCAGGGTCATTCATAGGGCGCGACCGTACGGAGCGCTTGGTGCGCATGCGCTGTTTTTGGCGCTCCCAAATAAGTCGGGCCAATGCCATCGGAACCGGCTCGGCACTTTGGCCGCGCATCACTGGAGCAATCTTTTCCTCCAACACATCGAGGCGATAGAGAAAGCTCATTAAGTAGTCGGGTTTTTGTTCCAGCAGTTCCGCCACGCGCTCGGCGATGAGGGCTAAGAGCGTCGCCTCTTCCTCTGGAAGAAGAGCCTCGCCCGAAGCAAATACCTGGTCAAGTCGGCTTACGACCTCCTGCAAATGTTTTTCCATGGCAACGGCAAGTTACTCAAAACCCACCATAGGTAATCTCGCTTGCCCCAAAGCGGGAATTAAATGAAATTTAAGAAATTGCCGCCGATATCCGATCGAAAATTATCGCCTATGTTTCGTCGTCATACGCGCGAGCCTTTCCCTGTAGGCCGCCTGGTGCTGTTGTCGATCCTCGTGTTGCTCATCTTGCTGTACATCCTGTACCGGGTCAAACAGGCGGAAACAGCGCCTTTGCCGCCTGTGCTCATCGAGCCGAGCGAATAGAAAAGCGCTATTGCACTTTATCGCCTCGCAATATGCGGAAGCGCTTGCGGGCATCGACCGAAAAGACCGAGCTGGAATAGTCGACGAAGATTTTTTCGTACAACTCCATAGCCTTTTCAGGTTGTCCCAGCCGCTCTTCCAACAAAAGCGCCCAGGCGTACAAGGCGTTGTCGGCTCGGATGTCTTGAGGAAATTTTTCGGCGATTTCCTGGTAAAAAGCGGCCGCTTGAGCATAATCGCGCTTTCTTTCAGCGATTTGCGCCTTTAGATAGAGCACATCGTCGAGCAAGCTGGTTTCAGGGAAGGTTCGCTGCAAGCTGTCTAGCAAACGGGTGGCGTCTGCAAAGCGGTTTTGAAAAACCAACAACTCTGCCTGGGCATAGATAGCCATCGCCTCAGTAGTCGCATCGGTGTTCAAGTTGTCCATGATGAACACCGATTGATCGATGGCGTCGTTGGCTAGGAGCTTAGAAGTAGAGGCCTTGAGTGCGTCGAACTGCGCCTGCGCCCATTCGAAATCACCGTTAAAGTAAGAGAGCCGAGCATTTTTAAAGCGCGCCTCCTGGCCGAGAAGCTCTTCGCGGAAGTCCTTGTCCACTTGGCTGTACAGCAGCGTGCTCTCCCAGATATCGCCGCTCATCAGGTAGAAGTCGCCCAAGTTAATCTTCGCTCGGCCGACTAAGTGGCGCGAGATGCCCGGCATAGCTATAAGCGAGTCGAGCAAGCCTATGGCTTTGGGCAAGTCATTGAGGTAGTAGGCCTCTAAATCGGCCAGTTCGAGGATGATGTCGGCTGTGTTTCGGTTTCGTCCGTACTCGGCGATAAACTGCTCGTACTCCGCTTCTAAGGTTTTTAGGTATTGCTGCGTGTAGTTGTAGTCGTCAGTAATTTTCCGCCGACGCGTCTTCATCAGCTCGCGCTTAGCGCTGAAGAAGAAGGGATTTCTCGGACCTTTCTCTTGAATGATGTACTCGTATCCGGCAATAGCCGTCTCGTAATCGCGGGCGTTAGCCGCATCGTTGGCCAATTGAAACACGCGTTGCCCCGGCTCGTTGAGGCGCTTATCCAAGGCCCTGTACTGGCGCATAGCGCTGCGGTAGTCTTTGCGCTGCACAAAGGACCACGCCAACAGCTCGACCAGCTCGACCATATCGTTGGCCTGGATGCGGGCATACAGCTGGCGTTGGAGCTCCGGGTAATCGCCCTGAGGCAAGAAGCGAGACAGCTGTGTTTGCACCAAAGTCATACGCGACGGGTCGGCCTCTAAATGGAGGAGGTACTGCTCGATCATCTTAGGGATGTCGCCTTTTCGGCGATATATCTCTGCCAGCGGGTAGGCAAAGCGGCGCGGGTCTTTGCCCAGCTGGTTGCCGCGCTCGTAAGTCCGTATGGCGTAGTCGAACTGAGCGTTTTGGGCAAAAGCCTCTGCCAGCGTATAGATGGCCGAATAATCGTTGGCGACACTGGATATGGCCTGTTCGTATTGGGCCCGGGCCTCCTCCGTCTTGCCCAAGCGCTCATACAGCTTGCCGTAGGCGACATAGAGCCGGCTATTTTCGGGCGTTCGCTTGAGCTGTCTCTTCAATGCACTTTCCGCTTCCTCATAGCGCTCCAGCTGAAGCAAGCAAGAGAGATAGCGGTCAAAGTAAAGGTCGTTAACAGCCCGAGTGCCTTCCGACAATTGTCGGTACAACTCGGCGGCCTTTTCGTATTCGCCGTTTTTAAAATACTGGTGCGCCAACTCAGGATTAGGCTGGGCATTAGCCACGAAGGCTGTAAGGCCACCTAAACCTACCACAAACCCTGCGTACAAAACAATTCTTCTCATCGCTCTCGTAGGCAACGGTACTCTTCGATACAAATGTTAAAGATGAAACCTGTCGATTTTGTTTTGCCTTTTGTGATTTTATGTAAAACGCCGAGAAGTTGCCGAGAAATGCGCTAGGGTGCCGCTTTTTTCGAGGCACACTCGGACACCTCACTCATCGGAAAGTTTGTATTTGTATCCGCCCCAAGCGTAGAACAAGATGTAGGCGTATGCCGGCAACAGCACTGCCTGCAAAGCGAGGCGGGGCCCAACCGTCGGTCTGTCGGCTAAGAGCCCGTATACCTGCGGCAACACCGCACCGCCAGCAATACCCATGATGAGCAGCGCCGAGCCCAGCTGCGTCCATCGCCCTAAGCCGCGGATCGCTAGGGGGAAAATAGCGGGCCACATCACGGCATTGGCCAGGCCCAATAGAGCAATGCACGTCAGAGCGGCATAGCCCGAGGTGACGTAGGCAGCCAACGACAACCCTATGGCCAATAGGGCCGAATAGCGCAAAAAATCTTGCTGCGAAATGTAGCGAGGGATGAGCGCGATGCTCAGCAAATAGCCGGCTAACATACCGGTGAGCGTCAGTGAGGTAAAGTATTTGGTTTGGTCCAAAGTGAAGCCCAAAAAACGCCCGTAGAGCACAATGCCGTCGCCAGCCATGACTTCAGCGCCTACGTAGAAGAAGATAGCTAACACGCCCAACCACAGGTGTGGGAAAGACCAAATGCTGCAGTCTGCTCTCGCCTTCGCTACCGCTATCCCTCCTTCCGCTTCGGAATGCAGGTCGGGTAAGGGCGAGCGGCGAATGAAGAACGCCAATAGGGCAAGGGCACCGGCCATCACCAAATAAGGCGGAATAGCGCGCGCCGCCAGCGCGTCGAGCAAGGCTGCTCGCTCCGAAGCATCGACCGCTGCCGCCAACTGTCTCTCTATCGATTGGGCTCCGCGCAGCACGATGCTGCTCAGCAAGAGAGGCGCGAGAATACCTGCTACCTTGTTGCAAATACCCATGATGCTGATGCGTTGAGCAGCGCTCTCCAAGGGCCCAATGATGCTCACATAGGGATTTGCCGCCGTTTGCAGGATCGACAGACCCATCCCTTGTACAAAAAGGCCGGAGAGAAAAAGCCCATATACGCGTGTCTGCGCTGCCGGGACAAATACTAAGCAACCCACCGCCATGACCAACAGGCCCAACGCCATGCCGTTCTTAAACCCCGTCCAACTTAAAATCGCCGATGCGGGTAAGGCTAAAAAGAAATAGCTGAGGTAGAAGGCCGAAGTAACCAACAGGGCCTGCCATTCGTATTTCAGGTCGCAGGCAAGCTTGAGAAAAGGAATTAGGGTGCCGTTGAGCCAAGTGATGAAGCCAAAAATGAAGAAGAGCAGCCCGATCAGCGCCATCTGGCGCCAGTAGCTGCTCGTCGAAAGGGTAAAGACTTTTTGCATGCGACAACGTCGGTTTCGATGTGTTTCAGACCTTTGCGTCGGGCAAAGGTAATGCTCGCAATCATCCGCTCTGTATTCATGTCACCTACCTTAGTCATCTTAGCCGCTGGCATCGGTTCGCGCTACGGCGGGCTGAAGCAAGTCGATGGCGTTGGCCCTAAGGGCGAAGCTATCTTGGAGTTTTCGCTCTATGAAGCCGCCCAGGCGGGTTTTGGGAAAGCCGTCATAGTGTTGCGTAAAGCCATTGAAGCGGAATTTCACCAGCGCTTGGGCGCGCGCGTAAAGCGCTGGATGCCCGTGGAATACGCCTTTCAAGAGATGGATACCGCCTTGGGATGGCTGCCTGAAGTGCCGCAACGGCAGAAGCCCTGGGGCACCGGGCACGCCGTTCTGGCAGCTCGTCTGCAAGTGAGTGAGCCCTTTGCCACCATCAACGCCGATGATTATTACGGCGCCGAAGCCTTCCGAGTAATGGCGCGCTTTCTGCAAGACAGCTGCACTCCCAACTTGTTCGGCATGGTGGCCTATCGCTTGGGCAACACCCTTTCGGAAAACGGCGCGGTTTCGCGCGGAGTGTGTACGGTCAGTCCAGAGGGTTACCTGACTGAAATAGTCGAACGCACGCACATTGAGCGCTGCGAAGAGGGCATCTGCTTTGCCGACGAAGCGGGCAAACGCCACTCGCTATCTGCCGACACATGGGTATCCATGAACTTTTGGGGCTTTCATCCGGCATTATTCGAAGCCTTGGATGCTCAGTTCCGCGCCTTTGTTCGGGAAAACATCCACCGCCCAACGGCGGAGTTTTACATACCCAGTGCGGTGAGCCAACTGCTGCGCGAAGGCAGCGCTCGGGTGCGCGTCGATACCTGCAACAGCCCTTGGCACGGCATTACGTATCCCGAGGATAGAGGTGTCGTCCAGGAAGCTTTGGCACGGCTCTATCCGCGGGGTCTGGAAGCATAGGCTGCTCCCTCAGGAGAGTTCGCCCGGCACAGCTATCCGCTCTATGAGGGTATTTCCGCGTACCAGATGCAACGCCAACGAACGCCCTATGGTGTCGGCTGTAAGGATGCGGTGGAGCGTATCGACCGAGTTTACCGCTTGCCCATCTACTTGAACGAGCACATCGCCCACTCTCAAATCGGCGCGGGCGGCCGGGCTGTCGGGCTCTACACTTTGCACCAACACACCCTGACCCGTTGACAGTCGAAGTGCTGCACTCAAAGGTGCCGGCAGGACAATGTTCTGAGCGCCAATGCCGAGAAAGCCGCGGCGGATGCGTCCCTCTAAGATAAGTTGGCCGACAATGTATTGGGCCAAGTCGGCTGCCACAGCGAAACACAAGCCTTGCGCCGGCAAGATGACGGCTGTGTTGACGCCGATGACGCGGCCATGCGTATCCACTAACGGTCCGCCGCTATTGCCCGGGTTGAGCGCGGCGTCGGTTTGGATGACATCGTCAATTAGGCGACCGGTGTACGTGCGCAGCGTGCGCCCTAAGGCGCTGACCACACCTGCCGTGACCGAGCACTGAAAACCATAGGGATTGCCAATGGCGATAGCTATCTGACCTACGCGCAGGCAACGGCTCTCGCCAAAAGCGACGGTGCTCAGCTGCGCGGTGCCGAGCAGACGCACTACGGCAATGTCGGTAGCGGGGTCATCGCCCACTACATATGCCTCATACGTGTGCCCATCGGGCAGCGTCCCTTCAATGCGCTCTGCCCCGTTGACGACATGGCTGTTTGTAACGACCAACCCGTCGGTGCTAATGACAAAACCGCTGCCGCCACCCATCGAGCGGCGCCGCCCTTTGCCCTGCACCTTTAAATGCACTACAGCAGGGCTGACGTGCTCGGCAACGCTAACCACTGCGCGCGAATAGGCATCTAACAGGTATTCATCAGAAGTAGAAGTCCTGTCGGACAAAACAGGCTGAAAAACATTTTCAGGGATATCCGTAGACAGGGTGGCAACGTGCATATTTTCAATCCAACGAATGATAAACAAAATGCACCTTATCCGTTCAAAAGTGTGCCAACCCTTTCATCTTGTCATTTTGGCAGTCTGACGCAAAAAACGAGAAGCGCATCTCGGTGCACCGTAGGATGCGCTTCTCCTCTTGCACTTACAGCAGCCTGCCCAAGAGTGGAACAGCCTTACTGACATCCCATTTCGACGCGCGAAAGGGGGTCGTTGTTCGGGAAGCAATTGCCCGACATGGTTTGCTTAGGCACGTAGCGCTCCAGGTTGGGGTCGTACAGAGCGTTCTCCAAGAAAGCCGTCAGGTCGTCTATTTCGGCTTCCGTCAACCCTAACGGGCGGAAGAAGGCCGAAATCTGGCTGAGGGGGACGTCGGGATTCTCGGGCACTCCGTTGTTGAAGTATTCCACTACTTCGCGCAAGGTGCGCTTGCTGGCGCCGTGGAAGTAGAAGCCTACGTCGCGCAGGTTGTACAGCTGGGGTACCTTAAACTTATACATATCTTCCGGCCGACCGGTGAAGCCACCGCGCCCTAAGACGCGCTTGTCGTTGGGGCCGGTGCGGAAGACCGTATATCCGTTTTGATGCAAATCTTTGACGCCGAGAGCAAAGAATTGATGTGGGATGCTGTTGAGCGATGGGCTGTTGTGGCAGTTGACACACCTCGCCTTGTCGAAAAAAAGCAGGGCCCCGCGCTTTTCTTGCTCTGTCATGGCATGGCGCTCGTCCTTGAGCCAGCGCTGGAAGGGCGCTTGGTTGGTGAAGATGGTTCGAAAGTACGCGGCGATAGCTGCTCCGGCGGTCTCGCGGGTGTAGCGCTCGGCAAGGGGGATTTCGGGGAAAGCCTTGTCGAATAGGTGCGTATAGCCCAACGAATCCATGAGCGCCTTGTTAATCACTTGCCGGTGGACGATGAGGGCTCGAGCGTTGTTGGCCTCCAGTCCATGCTTGCCCTTGAAGTTAATGGCAGTCAAGGTGTCTTGGTTCCACACCGCCTCGGTACCCTCATTGACGTGGAAAGAGCCAAAAGAGCCTGCCCACAGCGCATTGGTGACGTAAGCTAGATTGATGGTAGGCAAGGGGCGAGCGCCCTGGGCATCTACATCGTCGCCCGCATAAAGCGGGTGTTTGGTGCGCCCTTCACCCGAGCGGCCAAAGCCAATGGCGCCATCGGCAATGCCTTGAAAGCGCCCTGCGGTAAATGAACGACTAGGAATATGGCACGAGCTACACGAATAGGTGCCTTTGAGCTCCTCGCGATTGGCCTCTAGACCTAATCCCGTTTCGAAGAAGAGCAAGCGCCCCAATTCTACCTTTTCAGGAGTGATCGGGTTTTTAGGGTCTTGAAACGGGATAGCCGCATAGTCATCGCTCTCCGGCATGATATACCACTCGTAAGAGCCGGTACGAGAGTAGCGGTTGAGCGCATCGGTGAGCTGTTGATCTAAGGTCCATTCGGGTTCGTGTACGCAAGCCAGCCAGTAGCTTGCGCCGGCAATCGCAGTAAAGACAACCAATGTTTTTTTCATAGGACATATGGAAAGTTCTTCAATGCTTTTGGCGCACAAATCTAGTGCCACCAAGAGGCGCTATTCAGCTTGATAAATTGCTGATGAGCACGTTTTGTTACCATTTGTCACAAAGGTGACTTACAATAGGGCGACGCTCTTTCTGAGGGATTTGCTAAAAACCCATGTACATTTGAGCCGGAGCGGAACGAGCGTTTTTTCAAGGCAATATGAAGACACCGACTAACACTTGGATTAATCGCTTCTTAGCTGTGGTAGAGCGGTTGGGCAACGCCCTGCCTCATCCGGCTACGCTGTTTGCGGGCTTAGCCCTGCTGGTCGTGTTGCTCAGCGGGCTGCTCAGCGGGTTGGATGTTCGGGTCATTCATCCCGGCACACAAAAAGAGATACAGGTAGTCAACTTGCTCTCGGTAGAAGGGCTCCATCGCATACTGACCGATATGGTCAAAAACTTTACGAGTTTTGCGCCCTTAGGTACGGTGCTCGTCTCTCTGTTGGGCATCGGTATTGCGGAGGGGAGTGGGCTCATTGGGGCGGCGCTGCGGCTAATCGTGCTCAAGTCGCCGGCCCGGCTACTGACCTTTGTCGTCGTCTTTGCTGGTGTCATGTCCAACACGGCCAGTGAAGTGGGGTACGTGCTGCTAATCCCCTTAGCTGCCATTATCTTTTTGGCGGCAGGGCGGCATCCGTTGGCGGGTATCGCCGCGGCATTTGCGGGCGTATCGGGCGGCTACAGCGCTAACCTTTTGTTGGGCACTATTGACCCACTCTTGGCCGGCCTCTCTCAGGAGGCCGCGCGCATCCTTCAGCCGGAGTATAAGGTCAATCCGGCCTGCAACTACTACTTCATGGCGGCCTCTACGCCGCTCATTGCGCTGTTGGGCACGTGGGTCACCGAGCGCATTGTGGAGCCCCGTTTGGGCACTTACGAAGGGCAAATAGAAAGAGAGGCGGTTGCCTCGCTCAGCCCCACGGAGCGCCGTGGCCTGCGCTTTGCCACCGTAGCGGCAGTCCTCTTCTTGGCTTTTCTATTGGGCGGACTGTTGCCCGCAGAAGGCTACCTGCGCGACCCAAAAACGGGTGACATCCTTCATTCGCCCTTCATGTCGGGTATCGTTGCCCTGCTTTTTTGGGGAGCAGCGCTCGTCGGCATCGCCTACGGATGGGGTGCCGGCACCTTAAGGAGCGACGCCGACGTGATGAAAGGTATGGCCAAGAGCATGGAAACGTTAGGGGCCTACATCGTCCTCGTCTTTTTTGCCGCCCAATTTGTCGCCTACTTCAACTGGACAAACATCGGATTGATCTTGGCCATTCAGGGCGCAGCAGCTCTAAAAGCCGCAGAGCTGGGCCCTATCCCTCTCGCCTTGGCCTTTGTCGTGTTAACCGCTACCGTAAACCTCATCATGGGCAGCGCCTCGGCCAAGTGGGCTATTATGGCCCCTGTATTCGTACCCATGTTCATGCTGCTAAATTATTCTCCAGAATTTACGCAGGCAGTGTATCGCGTGGGCGATAGCATTACCAATATCATCTCGCCGATGATGTCGTATTTTGCGTTTATTGTAGCACTGCTGCAGCGCTACGACAGCCGGGCCGGTATCGGCACTTTAGTCGCCACGATGCTGCCCTATACGGTTGTTTTTGGGCTAGGCTGGATGCTCTTGCTTGTTTTGTGGATCCTTTTAGGTCTGCCCTTAGGCTTTGGGGCTGGCATCTATCTACGTTGACCGCTGTTCACCGCATTTGGTCGGCCATTACGCGCAGAAACCTTCATCTTTGCAAGGGATGGCGTTGTCTCTTGCCCTCGAGATAGCGCTGGCGGCTTATGGATATGAAAAAACTTTTCCTCCTAGACGGGCACGCCCTTATTTACCGGGCGCATTACGCCTTCATCAGCCGACCTTTGTTCAACTCCAAAGGCTGGAACGTATCGGCCATTCATGGCTTCGTCCGGATGTTGTGGGATACCTTTTTGCGCGAGCAACCCACCCATCTGGCCGTAGTGTTCGACCCACCCGACGGCACGTTTCGACACGAGCGCTATGGGGCGTACAAAGCCCACCGCGACGCCCAACCGGAAGACATCACCCTGGCCATCCCTTGGGTGGAGAAAATCGTTCGCGCGATGAACCTACCGGTGCTGGTGGTGCCGAACTATGAGGCCGACGACGTCATGGGCACCTTAGCGGTGCAGGCTGCTCAACAAGGCTTCTGGATTTACCTGGTCACACCCGACAAGGATATGGGGCAACTGGTGACCGACCGCATCTTCCTGTATAGGCCCGGTCGCCAAGGCGGAGAAGTAGAAATTTGGGGGAAAGAGGAGGTATGTGAGCGATGGAACATCCAACGCGTCGAGCAGGTCGTCGACATGCTGGGGCTCATGGGCGACGCCGTAGACAATATTCCGGGGTTGCCCGGCATTGGAGAAAAGACAGCCGCGCGATTGTTGGCCGAGTACGATACAGTAGAGAATGTCTTGAACCATGCCGCCTCGTTGAAGGGCAAGGTGCGCGAAATTGTCGAACAGTATGGCGAGCAAGCCCTGCTATCGAAATGGCTGGCAACCATTGATACCAAGGCCCCCGTCGCATTTGAAGAGAAATCTTTCGAAGTAGAGCCTTTCGACCGAGAAAAGCTGCTGGAAATTTTCAAAGAGCTGGAGTTTCGCAGCTTAGCAAACGACATTTTGAAACACCCTCTGGCCGGTGGACCACCGCCTGTTTCCAGCACTAAAGCGCCGCCATCGGGTACGCAAGGCGACCTCTTCGCGGGCGAAACAACTACTGCCCCAGAAAGCGCTGGAGCGCCGATCCGCCATGCCTCCCGCAACATCCACAATACCCCGCATCGATACCATTTGGTGGATACGCCGGAGGGCCGTGCTGCGCTGCTCGAACAGCTGCTCTCCCGAGCCGCCGTCTCATACGACTCGGAAACCACTGCCCTCGAGCCCATGCAAGCCGAACTGGTGGGCTTTTCCTTTGCCTTTAGACCCCACGAAGCTTGGTATGTACCCATACCTGCGGAGCGCAGCGCAGCGCAGGCTATCGTAGAGGAGTTTCGACCTTTCTTCGAAAGCGAAACCATTGAAAAGATCGGCCAAAACCTCAAATACGACATCGTCGTGCTCAAAAACTACGGCATCGAGCTGCGCGGCCCCCTGTGGGACACCATGCTGGCGCACTACTTGCTCGAGCCCGAACTGCGCCACAACCTCAACTATTTGGCGGAAACCTACTTGGACTACAGCCCTGTAAAGATCGAGGAGCTGATTGGCCCCAAAGGCGCTCACCAAGGCAATATGCGCGATGTTCCGCTCGAACAAATCAAGGAATATGCCGCTGAAGATGCCGATTTGGCCCTCCAAATCAAGGATGTACTCCAACCCAAATTAGAAGCCGGTGGGGCCAACTTGCTCCGCCTCTTTCACCAAGTGGAGTGTCCTCTCATCCAAGTGCTGGCCGACTTAGAGTTTGCTGGCGTGCGCATCGACGTGGACTTTCTAAGGAAATATTCCCGCAAGTTGGCTGAAGCCATCGAAGCCCTTGGGCAAAAAATCCTGACCGAAACCGGCCACACGTTCAACATTTCGAGCCCTAAGCAGGTGGGCGAAGTGCTCTTCGAGCGCTTGAAAATCCCCTATCCGGGAAAGAAGATGAAGAGTGGCCAGTATTCCACCGATGAGGACGTGCTCTCTTCGCTCGCAGCGGAATACCCGGTGTGTGCCGACATCCTGCAGTACCGCGCGCTGCAAAAATTGCGGAGCACGTACGTAGAAGCACTCCCTTCTCTGGTTAACCCGCGCACGGGGCGGGTACACTCATCCTTCAACCAGGCACTCACGGCTACTGGGCGGCTGAGCAGCCAAAACCCTAATCTGCAAAATATCCCGATTCGAACCGCAGAGGGGCGCCGCGTGCGCGAAGCGTTCATCCCGCGCAGCAAAGAGTACCTCATCCTGTCGGCCGACTACTCGCAGATCGAGTTGCGCCTCATCGCCCATATGAGCTACGAAGAGGCCATGATCGATGCCTTTCGAAAAAACCAGGACATCCACCAAACGACAGCAGCGCGCGTCTTTGGTGTTCCGCTCGACCAGGTGACCCCAGAGCAACGGCGCGCCGCTAAAACAGTCAACTTCAGCATCATCTATGGCGCCGGTGCGGTCAATTTGAGCAATCAGCTGGGCATACGGCGCACCGAAGCGAAGGAGCTGATCGACAACTATTTCGCCCAGTATCCAGGACTAAAGCGGTACATGGAAGACATCGTAGCTTTCGCGCGTCAGAACGGCTATGTCGAAACCCTACTGGGGCGGCGGCGTTATTTGCGCGACATCCACAGCCGCAACAACATGAACCGCAGCATGGCAGAGCGCATGGCCATCAACACGCCTATCCAAGGGACGGCAGCAGACCTCATCAAGGTGGCGATGGTCAACATCTGGAAGGCTATGCGCGCTCAGGGTATGCGCTCTTTTCTCATCCTCCAAGTACACGACGAGCTCGTCTTCGACGCTCATCGAGACGAGGTAGAGGCACTCGAACACCTCGTGCGCGAAAAGATGACCTCCGCCCTTCCCGACCTGCACGTGCCGCTCGTTGTGGACGTAGGCGTCGGCGAGAACTGGCTCCAAGCGCATTAACAAAACAGCCCTCCCCACCTGCGGAAGGGCCACCCTCTTCGATCAGACTCGCGTAAGGGAAAGAGTTGCTGCATTTTTGATGCCGGTGAGCGCTTCAAAGTTTGAACCATGAAGCCGTGCGCCAAGAGGTAGAGCGCTCGGCGCGCACGCGAACCACATAGGCGCCGCGCGGCAAGTCGTACACCGCAATGGCTTCTTCGCCATATACCCATACTTCGCGTCGCAATGCACCGTCTAAGCCGATAATTTGCACCTGCTGCCACTCACTGTGTGCCGAGCGCACGCGTATCCACTCCACCGCTGGATTGGGATAGACACAAAGGCTATAGCCGACACTCACCGCGCTCCCCACAGTAGAGGTCGTAAGCCCTTCGAAAAGCCACTCGTGTGCTACCGGATACTTCTTATGCCAGAACGCGATAACGCCCCGCCCTTCTGCCGGAACATCGACCGCTATCTCGCCGTTTTCAAAACCTACGTGCCGCAAGACATTGACGATGTTCTGCATGCTCTGGAGCACGTAAAAGGGCTCTTGACCGCCCACCAAAAAGTACATGCGCATCGGGTTGCGCTTCCCTTTTCCCAAAACATGATTCTGAAGGGCCACGTCACAGAACCAAAAGGCCGGTGAAAAGAGAAGCACCTTGGAAAAGATGTGTTGGTATTCCGTAGCGGCATAAAGGGAAATTAGCGCGCCAAATCCGGCACCGCCAATGCCCGTATACTCCCGCGCCGGATTCGTCCTTAAGACTTGGTCGATAAATGGTTTCAGGGTACTTACGATAAAGTTGGCATAAGCTGCACCTTGTCCGCCGACGCCGTATACGGTGTTGAGCCAAGGAGAATATTCGTTCATCAGATGCTGTCCACCACCCTCAATGCCGACAACGATGCAGCCGTAATTGCCTTCCAAGGTCCATTCGTCCACCGCCTCATCAACGCTCCACTCCTCGTTTTGGAAGGCATTTCCTTGAAAGAGGGTCTGCCCCTCCTGTAAATATAGAACGGGGTACTTTTTCTGAGGAGTAGTGTAGTAGCCGGGCGGCAAGTAGAGAAAAATGCGGCGCGTCCGATTGAGCTGAGGAATGTACAGCGAGTCGTCCAGCACCGCGACGGTACCTCTTTTATCGCCATTAAACGCCGTTTGTTGCGCATTTCTCCAGCTGAGCAAGGAAACATACACTGTCTTGGGTTGACCGTCGTAATGCACGGCATGAAGGACGGAATACTCTGCCGTGCTGTTTCCTTCGGCCGCTGCCCAGCTGCCCCGCGTGAAGGTGAAGTGCACCGGCCCTACCGCGGGGAAGAGCACTATTTGATATTTCCCAGCAGTATTGCGCTCTAATTTGGCTTTAGGGTCGTTAGCTTGCCATTGGTTAAAAGACCCGGCAACGTAGAGGGGGTCGTTCATGGGGGTGTTCGACGGAAGAGAATTGAGCACAATCGTTAGTTGCCCTCTCATCCAGAAAGGCACCAGCGCGAGTGCTGTAAAAAGAAGCGTGCAGATGCGGTAGAGTTGGTTCATGACGCCAAATTTCGTTTCCTCATATGTGAAGAAATTGGCGGGAGGTGCAGGCGATTAAACAACAATTCTCATCGGGAATTCAGAAGACTTTGAAAGTTGGCACGATTGTTGGTAAGGAGCATGCAATGATTCTTTGTTCCTCACCTCGCTCGTTGTGCCGAGTCATCCTATCTTCCTCTCATCTATACAGAGAACCCCATTTGTCTTAGCGCCTCAACGGCCTAGTTCCGATTTACTGGGTCGGCGAAGGCGGGATAAGAACGCATTTCAGAATCCGTCTTGGAGGGGGGAATTTCGCCTACATTCGGCAGGAAGGAGAGTATTGCTTGAATTCGCATCGCTAAATTCGGATAAAATATAAACATATCAAGCGCATTCGACAAAGGCCCTTGAAACAGCACTAAATAACAATATCAGATGTCCGAACTTACCGTAAATCCTTGGCAGACAAGATCGATACGTCAGGTATACGACAACCCTTGGATCGCAGTGACCCACCGCGAGGTGATCACTCCGAGAGGACATGCGGGGGTCTACGGAGTAGTACATTTTAAGCACCTTGCTGTAGGTGTTGTTCCTGTAGATGGTCAAGGATATACGTGGCTGGTAGGGCAGTATCGATACCCCCTCGACCAATATAGCTGGGAGATACCGGAAGGTGGATGCCCTGCCCATGAGTCGCCTTTGGCCACGGCCCAGCGCGAATTGATGGAGGAAACCGGTATTCAGGCCGCTCGGTGGACGAAGCTATTGGAACTCCACCTGTCCAATAGCGTAACGGACGAGCGGGCCATCGCCTTTTTGGCCCAAGATTTGACTTTAGGAAAAGCACAGCCCGAGCATACCGAGCAGCTTCGGGTGTGTCGACTCCCTCTGGCTGAAGCCGTGTGCATGGCCCGCGATGGTAGCATTACCGATGCCCTCTCCGTAGCAGCCCTTCTAATGATAAATGAATGGATCAAAAGCGGAAAGTGGAGTATTTAGCGAGTTTTAAATGCCTCATCATAACTAACTCATTTTCAATGCACACCTTGTTAATGTTTTTCAAATTCAGAATAAAAACAAAAATTAACGCGTTTTAACAACAGTACATTTGCTCTCTCTTTTTATCAGAAAATATGGTTGCAAAGAGGTTGTACCGCGGATTTACTTCTCAAAAAAATGCTGCAGATGTCAAGACCGCGGTTAGTCGCTCAGCAAAAACCCAAAACTCGGTTTGCTTCTATGCTTAGAAAGATATTGTTCTTTTCCCTACTAGCTGCTGCTCCGGTATTGCTGATGTTGGATTGGGGAAGTAAGTCGGTGGCTCCCACCTCAGCTGCTAAGGCCAGCATCGTTGCGTCAGAAAGTTTCACTTCGGAAGCCTTGGCCCGCATCGCCATGATGGCGCCTCCTGCGCGCACCAAACCGCTCATCCTTCGCCGTCAGGTTAACCCCTACGTTCTCTCTCACGCGACACCCGATACCTTGCCCTATTTGCCTTACGACGCCGACATGCTCCAGGCTTTGTACGAGCAAATGAATTACTTGAAGCGCCCCGATGTAAAGGAATATCCGGTAAAAGGCATCAGCAAGGCGGAGATGCAGCGCACGTTGGAACTGCTGCAAGCTTGCCAGGTGTTGCAACCCGAGGCCCTGCTCGACCGCTTCGATTTTTATGCGGTGAAGACCGACCTGAAAGACGACCGGGTTCGCGTGACGGGGTACTATACGCCCATCATCGAGGCAAGTCGCGTCCGCACACCAGAGTTTTCGGTGCCGCTGCTTCGCCGCCCAGAAGAAGGTCCCGTACCCTCTCCTGCAGCCATTGAAGCCGGCGCCTTAGAAGGCAAAGGGCTCGAGTTGGCCTGGATTCGAAGCAAGCGCGAACTGGCCGATGCTCAGTTACAGGGCTCTTGCTGGGTGGAATATCCCGACGGCAAGCGCGAACACTTCGGCTTTGGCGGCTCTGTCAAGGGTCGCGGCGGCAAATATGTCTTCTTCACGCGAATGAGCTCGCAGGAAGTCGTAGGTTCCGGGTTCTTCCCCCTTACGGCAGGTTATTCAGTCGCTGTCGATCCCAACTACATTCCCTTAGGAGCGACCCTGCTGGCAGAGATCCCCGATGTAGAGCCCAACGGCCGCCTGAAGGGCTATCAATACCGCATCCTCTTTGCGCAAGACCGAGGCGGCGCTATCCTGACGACGAAACGGCTCGACCTATACAGCGGTATCGGCAAGAAAGGGCTCCAAGAGGCCCGCAAGATCAACGGCTACGGCCGCCTGTGGTTGCTGCTGCCTAAGCAATAAAGAGCACGCCTCTGCCCTTGTACCTCTATCCTCGACCATGTTTCTCCGCAGCGGAGAAGCATGGTCGAGGGCTTTCAGGACCAGCCCACTATCTTTGCCGCGAAATACCTATTCTTTTATGGAAATTTCGGCCATACCTCTCTCTGCTTCCGAGCGCCTGATAGCGTTAGAAGACCGCTACAATGCTCACAACTACCACCCCCTTCCCGTGGTACTCGAGCGCGGGCAAGGCGTCTTCGTCTGGGATGTCGAAGGGAAACAGTATTTCGACTTTTTGTCGGCATATAGCGCAGTCAACCAAGGGCATTGCCATCCGCGCATCGTGAGAGCCCTGATTGACCAAGCGCAACGCTTAACCCTGACCTCTCGAGCTTTTTACAACAACCTTTTAGGGCCCTATGCCGAGTTTATCACGCGCTTTTTCGGCTACGACCGCATACTTCCCATGAATACGGGGGTAGAAGCCGGAGAGACGGCTGTCAAATTAGCGCGCCATTGGGCCTACCGCGTCAAAGGTGTGCCGGAAAACCAAGCCAAGATGGTCTTCGTGCGCGGCAACTTTTGGGGGCGCACCTTAGCGGCTATCTCTTCTTCCACCGATCCCGCCTCCTATCGCGACTTTGGCCCTTTCATGCCGGGCTACGAGATCATTCCCTACAACGACTTAGACGCATTGGATAAAGCCCTGCGCGACCCCAACACCGCGGGATTTATGTTCGAACCCATACAGGGAGAGGCCGGCGTGGTGGTTCCCGACGACGACTACATCCCCGGCGTTCGCGAACTGTGTACGCGTCACGGCGTGCTTATGATTGCCGACGAGGTGCAAACGGGTATGGGGCGCACTGGGCAAATGCTGTGCTGCGACCACTTTGGCGTCAAGCCCGACATCTTAGTGCTGGGCAAGGCCCTCTCGGGCGGCATGCTTCCCGTAAGCGCAGTGCTGGCCAACGACGAAGTCATGCTCACCATCAAACCCGGCGAGCACGGCTCTACCTTTGGGGGAAATCCCTTGGCTTGTGCCGTAGCCACGGAAGCCGTGCGCGTGGTGAGCGAGGAGCGGCTGCCCGAAAACGCCGAACGCTTAGGGCGTGTCTTTCGGCAGCGCATGAGTGCTTTGGTAGCAAAACGCCCCGACCTACTACGCCTCGTCCGCGGGAAAGGCCTGCTTAACGCCCTCGTCGTCAACGACAGCGAAGACGGACAAACGGCCTGGAACCTCTGCCTGCACTTAGCTCGAAACGGCTTGCTGGCCAAACCCACGCACGGCAACATCATCCGCTTCGCACCGCCGCTCGTCATCGACGATGCGCAAATGGACACTTGCTGCTCCATCATCGAGGAGACGGTCGAGACCTTCCAACGGTGATCTTCAGGTGATCCCGACAGGATTCGAACCTGTAACCCATTGCTTAGAAGGCAATTGCTCTATCCATTGAGCTACGGGACCAAAAGCGCTTTTTCCGGCGCAAAAGTAGGCGAAAAAGCGATGTCTGTTGTTAAATTTTAATGTCAGCCCACACTGCCGACCTCAAAGGGGAAAGTGCTGCGAGCGCACCGAATACCCTAAGAAGAGACCAGCCTTTTCGTCGAAAATGCGGGGCACCTCTGTCGTATAAAAGGCGCACGTTCCACCCTTGCTGCAATGCACATCTATTTCGGGATGCCGATGCAAGTAGTCGGCCAGCCGATCGGCAACGAGCGTACCTTGTTGCAAAATATAAATGTCACTGGATAAATATTTCCGGATTTTGCCCAGCAAGAGCGGATAATGCGTACAGCCTAACACCACGGTATCGATGCGCGCATCCTGAGTCAATAGGGCAGCAATGTCTTTTTGGACAAAGTAGTCGGCTCCCGCCCCCTCATGCTCGTGGTTCTCAACTAGGGGCACCCACATAGGACAGGCCTGCTGATAGACGTTTAGGGTGGGGTAAAAATGTTCGATTTCAATGAGATACGAAGCCGACTGTACTGTGCCGGGCGTAGCCAAGATGCCTATGCAGCCGCTGCGAGTAAATCGGCCGACGATCTCTGTCGTGGGGCGAATCACGCCTAAGACGCGGTAGTACGGCTCATAGTGCGGCAGGTGTAGCTGCTGAATGTTGCGCAGCGCCTTGGCCGAGGCCGTATTGCAGGCCAAAATGACCAGCCGACATCCCACCTCGAAGAGATGTTTAACGCATTCCCAGGTAAACCGGTAAATCGTCTCGAACGAGCGCGCACCATAGGGAGCCCGAGCATTGTCGGCAAAGTAAATGTAGTCGTACTCCGGCAAGCGCGCTTGTATTTCCCGAAATACAGTCAATCCCCCATAGCCGGAGTCGAAGATGCCTATGGGGCCCGGCATTACTTAAGACCCAATTTAGCCTTGACCAGTGGCGTCAAGTCGAGCGCCTCATCGGCATACACCACCACATTCGAGTTGCTGTCGAACACCAAAAGAAAACCGTTCTCCCTCGCCACCTCTTCCATTATTTTATTGACGCGCTCCAAGATAGGGCGATACTCCTCCTCCCGTTTCTTGGCCAGTTTAGCGTATACTTCCTGCTCGTACTTGCCAATAACCTCCTCTTCTTCTTGCAGCTTGGCCATTTGTGCCTGATAGTCGCGCGGAGAAATGGTGCCCTGCTCTTTTTTGCGTTCCAGGGCAGCGGCCTTTTCTTGCAGTTCTTGGGCCATCTCTTGGCCTTTCTTGAGCAACTGGTTCTGAAAAGCCTTCAGATTAGCATCAGCCTGCTTTACTTCGGGTATCTCGGCCAACAAAGCTGCGGAGTTCAAGTAGCCGAATTTTTGAGAAAAGGCGGCTACACTACTCAGTGTGCAAAGGCAAGCAAACAAAAGAGACTTTTTCATAATCACTAACTTAAGCTTAAGCGCCTGTGGTGTTTAGTTTCGCTTAAGCATCGCTTTAATGTCCTCGGTTTTATCGTACTTTTTATCGGCATAAAGCATGCCTGAAGCGGAGCCCTTCTCGAAGATATACTCGAAGCCGCGGTCTATGGCGTACTTTTCAATAGCGTTGTAGACGCGCTCTTGGATGGGGCGCACGAGCTCTTCGCGCTTTTTAAACAGCTCGCCTTCGGGCCCGAAGCGCCGGCGCTGCAGTTCGCGCACTTCTTTTTCCTTGTTGACAATTTCTTCCTCGCGCTGACGCTTTTGCTCGTCGCTCAAAAGCACTTGCTCTGCCTGGTACTTGCTGTAAAGCCCTTTGATGATGTCCTGCTCTTGGGCAATCTCCTGGCGCCACTGAGTGGCTAGATTGTCCAACTGCTCTTGGGCCCGCTGATATTCGGGAATGCTTTCCAAGATGGCGTTGATGTCGACATATGCAATGCGCTGGGCGAAGCCCGCTCCTGCTAAAGTTAGCACCATTAGGGCCGTAGAAACATATTTTCGAAACATAGTCGCGTATTTTAGTCCGAGTTTGGCAGCACAAAGGTAGGTCTTGCGCGGGTTTTAGACGCGGGTGAAGTAATATGGGTTGCTGAACAGACCAACATTTAGTTAATACTTTTTACAAGACGCCTTCTCGAGCAATTGGTTTAGGGTATGTTGTGAACGAAGGATGCAGCGCCGTTTACATCGAGTTTAACCTCCTTTTAACGCGTTCTTACCGAGCGTATAACGGAGCCCTTACCTTTGCGCCGCTCTTTTGCCCACCTTTTTACAAGCGAATTATGTATGTCATCGGCCCAGAACCTATAGACTTATACCAGCTGGCCTCCATAATGCGCGAGAAATCCTCCCAAATTGCCCTTTCGGCGGAGGCCAGGCGGCGCATTCGCAGCGGGCGCGCGTACTTAGAGCGGAAACTGCAGGCCGAGGAAGGTACTTATTACGGCATTAACACCGGCTTTGGCGCGCTGTGCAACGTGCGCATCTCGACGGAGGCGATCGAGCAACTGCAAAAAAACCTGCTCTTGTCGCATGCTGCCGGCATGGGCGATCCTCTACTTCCTGAGTTGGTGCGCCTCATGTTGTTGCTCAAAGTAAAGAGCTTGTGCTATGGCTATTCGGCAGTGTGCGAGCAGGTGGTAGACCGGCTAGTGGATTTTTTCAATGAAGGGGTGTTGCCGGTGGTGCCTGAGTTGGGATCGTTAGGAGCCTCTGGCGACTTGGCTCCCTTAGCGCACTTGAGCCTGCCTTTAGCCGGCTTGGGCGAGGTGTGGTACGAGGCGCAGCGCTATCCTGCCGAGGTCGTGTTGGCCCAAAAAGGTTGGGCGCCCATAACCTTTCAGGCGAAAGAAGCACTAGCCCTACTCAACGGCACCCAATGCTCCACAGCCTACGCGGTGTGGTGCCTGATAGAAGGGCTGCGCTTGCTGGATATTGCCGACCTAAATGCGGCCATTGGCTTCGAGGCCTTTCTCTGCCACCATGCTCCCTTGGACGAGCGCATCCACGCTATTCGACCTCATCCGGGACAACAGACGACGGCGGCTAACATTCGCCGCTGGACAAGGGGAAGCCCTCTATCGACCCTGCCTAAAAGCCATGTGCAGGATCCCTACTCTTTCCGCTGCACGCCGCAGGTACACGGCGCCAGCCGCGATGCGCTCCAATACGCGGCGAATGTGGTGCTCACCGAAGTCAACAGCGTGACCGACAACCCGAATGTCTTCTTCGATACGGACGCCATCCTGTCAGGCGGCAATTTTCACGCACAACCCATTGCCTTAGTGCTGGACCACATGGCCTTGGCGCTTTCGGAAATCGGCAACATCTCCGAGCGGCGCATCTTCCAACTCTTAAGCGGCCAGCGCGACCTACCGCCCTTCTTGGCCCAAAATCCGGGCGCGCACTCCGGCATGATGATCGCTCAATATACCGCGGCTGCCATCGTCAGCCAAAGTAAGACGCTGTGCATGCCCGCTTCGGCAGACAGTATCGTCAGCAGCAATGGCCAAGAAGACCACGTCAGTATGGCGCCTAACGCTGGGATGAAGGCGCTGCGCATCGTACAAAACACCGAGCGCGTGCTGGCCATCGAGTTTATGGTTGCCATGCAAGCGCTCGACTTTCGCCTGCCTAAGCACTCTTCCCCGCTCATCGAAGCCCTTCGCCAACGCTATCGAGAAAGGGTGCCTTTTCTCACTTCCGACCGCATCTTAAGCAGCGACATGGAAAGAACCGTGTTCTTCTTGAAGGAGGCCGAAGAGGCCTACCGAAACGATGCCATTACGCTAAGGCACTCGTAAGGGTTTTCCCGCAGCGCATTTTACCTTTACGCGGCCTCCATGGCGTTTCCGCCGTCATGCAGACTGTCGGACTTGTCTTCGCCACTTCTGCCGTCGCCACATGGGCAGCTGCGCTCTTCCTCGAACGCGCCGCCGCTCGGCTACAGTTCTACACGCTGCCCAATGAGCGGAGCACGCATCAGCGCCCAGTGCCGCCCATTGGAGGCATTGCTTTCGCCGTGGGCATGTTTGCAGCACTAGCCGCATGGGCACCGGTGTCGGTGCCGGTGGTAGGGTCCTTAGCAGCAGTAGTCATTTTGGGTTGGTTAGACGATTGGCGGCACCTTTTACCCAAGCAGAAACTGATGGGACAGCTGTTCGTCGCAGGACTGTTGGTCGGTTGGGGCGAAGTGCGCATAGAGCACTTAGAAGGCATCTTAGGCATCGGGGCGCTAACTACAGAGCAAAGCATAGCCCTATCGACGATAGGGGCTGTAGGCATCATCAATGCTTTCAACCTGATCGACGGAATAGACGGTTTAGCGGGCGCTTTAGGACTTTGGACTTGTGCCGCCTTTGGCCTTTGGATGTACGGCGCGGAACAGCTCGAGTGGGCCCTATTTGCAGCAGGGCTGTCGGGTGGCTTGTGCACTTTTTTATACTTCAACTGGGCGCCAGCCCGTATATTTATGGGCGATGCGGGGTCCATGCTCCTCGGTGCTGCGGCAACGGTATTAGCGTTTGCTTTTCTAAAAAGCAATCGGCACCTTCCCGATGCGCATCCTTGGCACATCGCTGCAGGGCCTGCTGTGGCCGTAGCAGTGCTGTTCGTCCCTCTCTTTGACCTGATCCGCGTATTTGCCCTGCGCATAGGGCAAGGGCGCTCTCCCTTTCGCGCAGACCGCAGCCACGTCCATCACGAGCTGATAGCTAGCGGGTTAAGCCATATGCAGGCAACCGGCGCTTTAGTGCTCATCTGTATAGGAGTGTCGCTGTGCGTGTGGTATCTGCAAAGCTGGGGCAATCTCTTACTGCTGATAGGACAAGGGTTGCTAGCCCTTGTTGGCGCATATGGGCTGAAAAGCATTCAGGGCAATCGGCGTTTCAAGGCGTCGACATAGCTTGGCCCGATGGGTAGCCGCTGCCCACCGATAACGAGGTGATCGTCCTCAAGGGCTTCAATGCGGTCGAAAGCGACGATGTACGATTTGTGGATGCGGATGAACCGCTCGGAAGGCAGACACTCCTCCAAATGCTTTAGCGACATGAGGGCGAGCAGGCGGCGGTCGGCCAAGTAAAATGCCACGTACTCGCGCATCCCCTGGACGTAAAGTATGTCCTCGAAACGGATGCGATGGGTGCGGTGCTCTGCTTTCACCAACAGGTAGTCTTTGGCGACGCTGACTTCCGGCGCACTCACCCTTGGCGTTGGCCCGCGTTTTTTCAAATGAGCAGCCGCCTTAGTTACTGCCTGAGAGAAGCGCTCATACGAGAACGGCTTGAGCAAATAATCGACGATGTCCAACTCGTATCCTTCCACGGCATACTGTTCGTAGGCCGTGGTGAAAATAACAGCAGGGCGATGGATCAGCGCCTTGAGCAAGTCAATGCCGGTGAGGTCGGGCATTTGGATGTCGAGAAATAGGAGATCAACAGGCTCCTGCTGGAGCACGCCTACCGCTTGCATAGCGTTAGAACAAGTGCCTACGAGCTGCAACGACGGCGTCTGCTGGATGTACAGCTTCAGCAGGGAGCGAGCTAACTCCTCGTCGTCTACGACTAAACATCGAATAGGTGTCATGACGGTACAGAGCTCGAAACGATCGGCGCCTGCTCTTGACGAAGGTTGATGTACAGATGGGCGTGAAAAGCATTGTCTTTCGTGCAAATGTCGAGCACGTGTTGTTCCGGATACACCAGCTCGAGCTGGCGGCGCACGTTGCTCAAGCCGATACCGCCAACCTCGTCTTTGGCATGAGCGGTCTGTGGAATGCTGTTCGACACCTCGAACACCAAGTGGTTGTCTCCAGTATGTAGGCGTATGCAGATCCAGCCGCTTTGCCGATCCTCTATATGGCTGTGTTTAAAGGCATTTTCAACAAAGGGCACCAGCAATAGCGGAGCGATGTACAGGTGTGGGCGCGACTCGTCGAGATCCAACTCTATGTTGAGGCCGCGACTATCTTTCAGCTGATACAGGTCGACAAGGTGGCGCAAATACGCGATCTCCTTGGACAAGGGCACGCGCTCCGCTTTGCAGTCGTAGAGCATGTAGCGCAAGATAGCGGATAATTTTAACAGCATCTCCGGCGCCCGCTGCGACTGGGCCATCATCAGCGCATAAATATTGTTAAGGGCATTGAATAGAAAGTGGGGGTTGATCTGCGAGCGCAGAAACTTCAGCTCGGCTTCCAGCTTTTCTCCGCGCAGCTCAGCCGCTTCTCGTTCTTTTTGGTTGGCATAGCGCGCCACTTCGAAGAGCGAGCTCCCAATGAGCGCGGTGAAGTAGGGCATGGCTGTAGCGATATACTTGAAGGCAAGGTTGGGCGGCCGGCTCGGCGGCGGAGCCGTGCGCGGGCGCTTAAAGTATTCGGCCCATGGGGCGCCGTCCCAGCTGACCAACAAGACAAGGCCGACTATCAACAAGGTGCACAGGAGTATATAGAGCGCCTGCTTTTTATCGAAATACAGACGGGGAATAAACACCTCTACATTGAGCCAAATCGTAAGGATGATGCCGGTGAGCACCACCGCACTGCGCACCATCACCCGCTCAGGATTTTCCCAATTGCCCAACAGCACCACCGGGACAAACACCCAGAAGGCGCCCCAAAAGAGGATTTGAAGCCATGTCGACCGCCTCGGCCAATATCTCATTGCGAAACAAAGATGCTCGCAGATGCACTTTCGCGCAAAATAAATCCATCAAGAAGGTATGCAGCACAGCCGCCTGCAGATTTCGTTCAACGTAACAGCAGCGCGGGGCTCGGCCTTTTGATGAGGGAAACCTGATGTTTGCTGAGAAAAAGGTTCCTTTGATTGGAATTTTTACTGCCCTATTTTTTATCCATTCACTTTTGTATAGCAAGTGCACTTCAAGGAATAAAGAAAGCATGATGAGCAGGCACGTAGTAGTTGGGTTGGTGGTCACTGCGACTGTTTGGGCTGCAGGTCTTCGCGCTCAAGAAGGCGACCGGGGGCGGTGGATGAATCCCGAGCAGCGCGCAGAACAGCAGACCCTCGCGATGAAAGAGCAGCTGACGCTTTCGGAGGCACAGGAAACCAAAGTGCGCGAAATCAACCTCAAGTACGCCCAACAATTGCGCGAAGCCCGACAAAAGACCGAGGGGGACTGGGAGGCCATGCGCGCACAGATGATGTCTATCCGACAGGCGCACGATGAGGCCCTACAAGCCGTGTTGACTCAAGAGCAGTGGAAAAAGTGGGAAACCTACCGCGGGCAAATGCGCGGCACGCGCGAAAACCGCTCTGCTCCTCCTACCGAGCGGCCCTCTACCGACGCGGGAAAAAAGGATAAGAAGAAGAAAAAAAGCGACAGCCGGGACGCTAACCCAAACGGCAATTAGCAAACACAACGCGCCTACCTTTCGAAGTGCCACCTCTCGTAGGTGGCACTCTCGTAAGAGGTTTTTCCCGCCGCCACTCCTCCTTGGAGTGGTACTCGCTTAAATACACTTACTAAAGTTATGAAACACCTAATCGCAGCAATATTAATATGGTGGTGGACCACTTCCGCCCTCTTAGCTCAATCGCTATCGATCCGCGGCCGCGTTGTCGATGACCAAGGGCAACCTGTGCCGGGCGCCACTGTCAGCTTGCAGCACCCCTGGGGCGAAGCTGTCAAAAACACTGCCACCGACCTCAACGGCGCCTTTGCTTTGAACGCAGTGGAGCCGGGCGGTTACCGCTTGGTCATCACAGCGCTGGGATTTACGCCTCTTACTCGGGAGGTAACGCTCTCGAAAGGCGACGCGCTGTTGGGCGTGCTGAAATTAGAGCCCAATCCGGTAGTACTGCAGGGCGTAGAAGTCAAAAGCACAGTGCCCATCGCGCAACAAAAAGGCGACACTACCGAATTCAACGCCAACGCTGTCAAGGTGATGAAGGACGCCGATGCCTCCGACTTGGTAGAAAAATTACCCTCGGTCACGGTGGAAAACGGCACCATCAAAGCCCAAGGTGAAAATGTCGGCCAAGTGTTGGTCGATGGAAAGCCTTTTTTTGGCAACGACCCCATGGCAGCCCTGCGCAATCTACCCGCCGAAATCATCGATAAAGTCCAAATCTTTGACCAGCAAAGCGAGCAGGCGCAGTTTACGGGCTTCCAGGATGGCAACACGACGAAGACGATCAACATCGTCACCAAGAGCGACATGCGACAGGGACAGTTTGGCAAAGTGTACGCCGGCTACGGCTACGAAGATCGCTACCAAGGTGGGGGTAACGTCAACCTCTTCGATGGCAATCGGCGCATTGCTCTCATCGGCATGACCAACAATATCAACGTGCAAAATTTTGCTGTAGAAGATCTACTGGGCGTGTTGGGCGGCAGCAGCCGCGGCGGCATGGGCGGCGGGCGAACGTTTATAATGAGGGGAGGGAACATACCCAGCGGCAGAGGTGGTAGCTTCGGTGGCGGCGTAGGCGACTTCTTGGTGCGACCTCAAGGGGGGATTGCCACCACTTCCGCCGTAGGAATTAACTACTCCGACACCTGGGGGAAGAAAGTCGACATCTCGGCCAGCTACTTCTTCAACAAGGCGAACGCTATTGCCCTGAACAACACCTTCCGCCAGTTCCTCAACAGCCAAGGCGACCTGGCCGAGCTATACGGCGAAAGTAGCGACAGCCGCAACGCCAACACCAACCATCGATGGAACGCGCGCGTGGAAATCCGCCTAGACAGCATGAATTCGCTCATCTTCCGCCCGCGCCTCACCGCCCAAGTTAACGAGGGCACCGCAGCCACTTCTGGTCAAACGCTGTTCAACGACGACCTCATCGGCCAGACCCTAAACGACTATCGCTCTGAGCTGTCGGCCCTCAATGTCAACGGCGACCTACTGTGGCGCCACCGAATGGCTAAACAGGGACGCACCTTTTCGTTCAACCTGAGCGGCGGCTACGCGCCTAAGCGCGGCACCTCGTGGCTGGACTCCCAAAACGATTTCCCTCAACAAGGGCAAACCGTTCACCTCAACCAGCGCAGCTCGTTGGATATAGGAAATTGGAACGCTGCCGGCAATGCCGAATACACCGAACCGGTAGGGAAAAATGCCCAGATACTGTTCAACTATCGGCTCAGCTATCAGCAAGAGGCCTCCGAACGCCTCACCTTCGACTGGGAAGAGCCAACAAACGGCTACACGGCGCTTAACGAACAGCTGTCGAACGTTTTTTCCAATGACTACATTACCCATCAAACAGGCGCAGGGTATAGCTACAACAAAGGGCGCGAGATGAACTTTAACGTGCGCTTAAATACTCAATGGGCCTCCTTGGCCAATCGCCGAACTTTCCCGCAAGAAGCAGCCATCGATCAGACGTTCTTCAATGCCCTACCTTCAGCCACATTCCGCTACGACGTCGACCGCACCCGAAGCGTGCGGATTTTCTACCGCTCTAGCACCCAGCTGCCTTCTGTTGAGCAATTGCAAGACGTGCTCAACAACAGTAACCCTGTTCAACTGACCATAGGCAATCCTAACCTGCGCCAAACGTTCCAACAAAACATCTTTGGCCGCTATCAGGCCTCCAACCCTCAAAAAGGCACTACTCTTTTCCTTGGAGGAGGCGTTACCTTCACCGACGACTACATCGCTACGGCGACCTACTTAGCCAACAGCGACCACCCTTTGTTGGAACAGTATCAGGTGCCGCGCGGCGCCCGCCTTTCTCGACCAGTCAATGTAGATGGCTATAGGTCGGTGCGCCTATTCGGTGCTTACGGCACCCCAATCAAGGGACTGAAGACTAATTTTAATATAGACGGCTCTTACCTATACTCGCGCACGCCGGGGCTCATTAACGATGCACTTAATCTCGCGTATAATCACGTGCTAAGCATAGGCTTGACATTTGCCAGCAATGTCAGCGACCGCTTGGACTTTACCCTATCGGTGCGCCCCAGCGCAAACATAGCCAACAACACTTTTCAAACGGCCAGCAACACGCGCTATTTTAACCAGATAACTCGCTTCCGCTTTAACTGGGTTGCATGGAAAGGCCTTGTATTGCGTTCTGACCTGACGCACAACCTTAACGCGGGTTTAAGCGAGGGCTTTGACCAAAACTTCTGGCTTTGGCATCTGGCTATAGGTAAAAAGGTGTTTAAAAACGAGCGCGGCGAGATCGCTTTGTCGGTGAACGATATCTTGGGCCAAAACCGCAGCATCAGCCGAAACGTCACCGAGACGTATGTGGAAGACTTACAGACCAACGCCTTGCAGCGCTTCATCATGCTGTCGTTTACGTACAACCTGCGCCACTTCCGCACGAAAAGGGCCGCGGCCGAAAGCTCTACTCCGCCAATTGAAGAACCTCGGAGGCCGCGCTGGTGACGCAACTTTGTGCCGTCATGCGGCGCTATCGGTACTTTGCAGCATACAAGCCCTACGGGATGCTCAGCCAATTTACTCCGGATCATCCGGGGCAGCGAACGTTGATCGAATTAGCGCCCGCCTTGCCTAAAGGCG
Source organism: Lewinellaceae bacterium (assembly GCA_037445225.1). Classification (GTDB taxonomy): domain Bacteria; phylum Bacteroidota; class Bacteroidia; order Chitinophagales; family Saprospiraceae; genus M3007. The sequence continues at coordinate 76,572 of JBBIKW010000003.1, forward strand.
TATACCCCGTGGGCCGTTTAGATGCCGACAGCGAGGGCCTTTTGGTGTTGACCGATGACCCGAGCTTAAATGATCGGCTATTGCGCCCAGAAAACCGACACGAGCGCACCTATTGGGCACAAGTGGAAGGGATACCCGACCCAGACGCCTTGGAGCGGTTGCAAAGCGGAGTAGATATTCGCATCCGCGGACAACATTACCGCACTCGTCCGGCCCGCGTCCGCCTTATGGTGACCCCGCCCGACTTGCCGCCGCGACAACCACCCATTCGCTTTCGAAAAAACGTGCCGGACAGCTGGCTGGAAATCACCCTCGTCGAGGGCAAAAACCGCCAAGTGCGCCGCATGTGCGCGGCAGTAGGCTTTCCCGTATTGCGCTTAGTTCGCGTCCAGATTGGAGCGTTGCGCTTGGGCGAGCCGCCCTTGGAACGCATGCTTCCCGGCGAAGTGCGCCCCATAACGATCGGCCACCTTTTCCTCAAGTGAAAACGCCCCCAAGTGAGCCCTACCTAAAACCAAACCGCCACCCTGCTTCGTACGTATAGGCGTCCGCGGCGGATAAACACATACTACTTCACCTCCCACATCGGCTTAGGAGGAATTGCCCTCCTAATGCAGGGGTGGCTCATTTATCACTTAATCAAAAAACGACGCACTTATGAACTGCTTGTCTTCTTTCAAAAAGCGCCTCCTACTCGCACTGATGCTGATAATCACTGGTGTATTCCACGGCAAGGCGCAAATTATGTATGCCCTATCGAGCAATGTATTGGCCACTTTAGACATTAGCGCTCCCTCCGTACCGATAAATACTGCACTCGTCAGCGGCATTGCCCCAGGACAAACCATCGCCGGCTTAGACTGCCGTCCAGCTACAGGAGAGCTCTACGCCATAGGTTACAATCCGGCTACAGGCGAAGCGCGCCTATATGTTCTCAATCCCATGACGGGAATGGCCACTCCCATCGGCATGGGGCCCGTTGTGCTTCAGCCCAATATGGGCGCTATCACCTTCGACTTCAATCCTACGGTCGACCGCATCCGCGTCATGGGCAGCAACGGCGCCAACTACCGCATGCACCCTACGACCGGAGCCGTAGTGGCTACCGATGGCACCTTGGCCTATGCCGCTACCGACCCTAATGCCGGCACCCCGCCGACCATCGTCTGCGGCGCTTATACCAATAGTTATATAGGTGCCGTCAGTACTACGCTGTACAACTTCGACCGGATGCTGGATGTGTTGACTACCCAAATACCGCCCAACGACGGCACGCAAAATACCGTAGGACCTTGCGGCATTAGCGCGGGCCCTTCGGACGTAGTCGACATGGACATCTTTTTTGACAAAAGCACTCAGAGCAATTTTACTCTGCTCACGTTGAAAAGCACCACTCAAACGACCGCATTCTTCCAGATAAACCTCAGCACGGGTCAAGCCCAAAGCCTAACCTCTCTGCCCCTTCCCGTTGGTGTCGACAACATTGCCTTCCGGATTGAACGCAATATGCCGCCTTCCATCAGCGGACAATTGGCATACGCTGCGACCACGGGAAATCAGTTGATCTCCTTTGATACAGGGCTTCCCGACGTAATTCGAACGATCGCGCCCATTTCTGGGATTGCTGCTGGTCAAGTGGTGGCCGGACTGGACTTTCGCCCAGCTACCGGCGAGCTATATGCCATAGGATACCAAGCATCTACTGGAGAAGCCCGTCTGTACACCATCGACCGCACCTCTGGCGTGGCCACCCCCATCGGCATGGGACCGGTCATGCTTCAGCCCAACATGGGTGCTATTACTTTTGACTTCAACCCTACGGTCGACCGCATCCGCGTCATGGGCAGTAACGGCGCCAACTATCGCATGCACCCCACGACCGGAGCCGTAGTGGCTACCGACGGCACTTTGGCCTACGCCGCTGCCGATCCCAACGCCGGCACCCCGCCCATGATCGCCACTGGAGCCTATACCAACAGTTTTGCCGGAGCGACCAGCACCACCCTGTACAACTACGACGCTGGGCTAAATGTGCTTACGACGCAAATACCGCCCAACAACGGCACACAAAATACGGTAGGGCCCTCCGGCATCACCGTGAACACGCCAATGACCATGGCGGACCTGGATATCTTCTACGCTTTCGCCGACGGCAGCAACACGGCGTACTTGTGCGCCGCCGTAGACGGTAATCCGAACAGCCGCCTCTTTCGCGTAGACCTATCTACAGGAGCGGCTACCCTCATCGGCCCGATTGGGTTGGGCATTCCCGTGCGCGCGATGGCTGTGGTTCCGGATGTGGCACCTCAGCCGATGGTGTTCAAAGCGAGACTGTCTGGCCATCAAGAGGTATTTCCTGTCGCTACTCCCGCCAAAGGCGAGGTGACCGCCACGCTCACGGGAACCACTTTGGTCGTATCCGGCTCCTTCGAGGGGCTCTTAGGTCCCGTAGACTTGGGCATTGCCGGAGGTGCCCACATCCACATAGGGTATGCGGGGCAGAATGGGCCGGTGGCGTTTCCTTTGGTGGCCGTACCCAACATAGACTCTACGGGCGGCACGTTCCCACCGGCACTCAACACCTTCCAGCTTACTGCAGCGCAAGTGCAGCTGCTCATGGCGCGCTCCCTGTACGTGAACATACACTCTCACGCCTTTGCCTCTGGAGAGCTGCGCGGCCAGCTGCTGCCGGAAGCCGATGCATACCTGAGCGCTAACCTGTTCGGGAGCAACGAAGTGCCCGCTGTCTATTCAGATGGTCAGGGCGCTGTACTGATGGAGCTGCACGGCGACACCTTGGTGGTAAGTGGATCTTTTTCAGGGTTGAAGGGTGCCTTTGCCGGACATATCGCTGGTGGAGCCCACATACACATGGGCTTAGCTGGCAGCAACGGCGGTGTGCTTCTGGCCCTTAAGGCGACTTTAGATGCCGACATGAGAAGTGGCCGATTTTTGGCTTCCGAAAATGCCTTTGTCCTCAATGCCGACCAGAAGGCAGCGCTGCTGGAGCGCCAAGCCTACGTCAATATCCATACGGAGGCGTTTGCTGCCGGCGAGCTGCGCGGCCAAGTGGTGGCTTTGCCTCAAGTGCTCTTCCGAGCCCATCTGTGCGGTGCTAATGAGTATCCCTTCGTCACTGGGCTCGCTTCCGGTCAAGTTATTGCCGAATGGCGCGACGATCAGCTCGTCGTTAGCGGCAGCTTCTCGGGGCTGGAGGGCGCTGTCGACCCGAATATCCTGGGCGGTGCACATCTCCACATTGGAATGCCTGGAGAGAATGGCCCAGTCGCTATTGAGCTAAAGGCTACGTTAGACCCCGATGGCAAGGGCGGTCGATTTTTAGCGCCGGAAAATACGTTTACGATAAATGCCGATGTCAAAGCAGCTCTTTTACGGCGAGGTGCTTACCTCAACATTCACACGACAGCTTATCCGATGGGCGAGATCCGCGGCCAACTGCTGTTGGAGAGCCAAGCCTTTTTCTACGCTCCTCTGACGGGCACCCAGGAAGTGCCCCGTGTAGCCACTCGCGGGTATGGCGCGTTGGCCGCTGAATTGTCGGGCAACCGCCTCACCGTCTGCGGCGCCTTTGCCGACTTGGTGAGCCCGGTCAACACAGCCATTGCCGGCGGTTTCCACCTGCACGGAGCGCTGCCGGGCCAGAATGGCCCTGTGCTGACCCACCTCCACGCGGAATTGGGAGCCATGATGCGCAGCGGTGTCTTCCCTGCGGCAATGAACACCTTTGAACTCACCGCTGAACAGCGCGCTATGCTCTTGGAGCGCGGCATCTATGCCAACATCCACACGTTCCGCTATCCGGCCGGCGAACTCAGAGGGAACTTGTTGGCCGAGGCAGCTGCCTACTTCTTGGCGCCTCTCTCTGGGGCCAGCGAGTCGCCAGCCGTAAACACCGGCGCCAGCGGATTGGTCGCATTGGAGGTGCGGAGCGAACGCGCCGTATGCGTAGGTACTTTCCGCAACTTGGAAGGCAACTTCGCGCCGAACATTGCAGGAGGAGCCCACCTGCACGCACAATTTGCCGGAAGCAACGGCCCCATCGCCGCACACCTTCACGCAGACGTCGATGCCGACCTACGCGGAGGCGCTTTCCTCGCAGACGAAAACGCATTCCCTCTGAGCAGTGGCCTCTGGGACACCCTCCGCCAACGCATGCTGTACGTCAACCTCCACACAGAGAAGTATCCTTCGGGTGAGCTCCGCGGTCAGGTATTAGCCATGGCGGGGGCATACTTCCACACCAGCTTAGCCGGCATCAACGAAGTGCCGGCTGCGCTCTCGGCTGGATTGGGTGGACTTAAATTGGAGCTAAACGGCAATACCCTGACCTGCACCGGCAGCTTCCGCAACCTCGACGGTCAATTCGACGCCAACATCGCTGGAGGAGCCCACATCCACATAGGCGTCAACGGCACCAACGGCGGCGTCGCTTTCCCGCTTACGCCCACTTTGGCAGCCGACCTTAAATCCGGTGTCTTCACAGCCAGTCAAAACCGCTTCGACCTCACCTCGCCGCAGATAGAGGCGCTGTTTGGTGGGGAGTATTACGCCAACATTCACACCACGGCGATCGCATCGGGTGAGTTGCGAGGGCAGCTGCTCCTCGAGCCCAATACCTTCCCCACAGCGGCTGTCATCACCTTGCCGGCGCCCGGCAGCCTCATCGAAGTGCAAGGCGCGCCTACAGATGTGGTGAACATCGCCTGGCTTCCCGGTACCGATGCGGACGCTGACTTGCTTACCTACGTCTGGCAAGTGGCTACAGATACCGCCTTTGCCAACATCGTCTTCATGCAAAGCGCCGGCACGGCCCTCACTACGAGCCTGACCATGGGCGAGCTGGACGCTCTGCTGATGAGCGCAGGCGTGCCGCAGGGAGCAGAAGTAGCGCTCTTCCACCGCGTCATCTGCACAGACGGCAGCGATGCCACAGCAGGCGCCGCCGTAAACGTACGCGTGCGGCGCGGCATCATCATCAGCACCAACGAAGCCCTATCCAGCGCTTTCCGCATATACGCTCAACCTACCCTCACGCGCGGAGAGCCCATCGCGCTCTGGATAGAAAACCGCACCGGCGAAACGACAGCCGTCGTTCGCACCTTCAGCGCCGGCGGCCAGATACTTTCCGAACAAACCGTACGCTTGTCCGAGGGGCAACAGTCGCTCGCGCTGCCCTTCGAACACTTGCCCGCGGGCCTGTACTACGTCAGCCTTCAGACAGACCGAGGCACACTGCCTCCTATTCGCATCGCGCGACAGTAGAAGAGACATCACACCGACCTGTGCGGGAAAACCAAATCTTTCGGCCTCTATGGGAGCGGCGGCAAAAAGATGCCGCCGCTTTTTTTTTTGCAATAGTTGCTGCCTTCAAAAGACGCCCTCCCTTCCCAAATAGCGCGAAATGAAAGTAATCAAGGTTTAACACACCAATCGAAAGAGCGATCTATCTTTGTTGTTCATCCACATCGAGACACACTGTGATGATACTGCGCCAAGTAGGCACCCTTGCCTGTTTGCTTGCCACCTGCCTTGGGCTATATGCCCAAGAAACGCTCGACCGCCCGCGCCTCATCATTGGCATCGTAGTAGACCAAATGCGCTACGACTACTTGTATCGTTTTTATCCGCTCTATGGGCCGGACGGCTTTAAGCGCCTGCTAAACGAGGGATTTTCTTGCGAAAACGCGCTCTACAACTTCGCTCCCACCTACACCGGCCCGGGCCATGCCGCCATATATACGGGAACGACGCCCGCCGTAAACGGCATCATCGCTAACGAGTGGTTTGACCGCGAAATGGGTCGCATGCGCTACGTAACATCTGACCCTACAGTGAATGCCGTAGGTGCAAACGAGCCCAAAGCAAGAGTGGGGCAACACTCTCCCCGCGTGCTGCTGAGCAGCACCATTAGCGACGAATTGCGCCTGGCCTTTGCTATGCAGTCGAAAGTCGTGGGCATTTGCCTAAAAGACCGCGGCAGCATTCTGCCGGCAGGCCATTTCCCAAACGCCTGCTACTGGTTTGACGACGCCACAGGGAACTGGATCACTTCCACTTATTACCCCGACTCTACAGGCCTGCCGGAGTGGGTGATGGCCTTTAACCGCCAAAAAAGGGCCCACACTTACTTAAGCGGTCTCTGGGAAAAGCTGTATCCACAGCCGTATGCCGAAAGCTTCGACAATTGGGAGAAATACAAGGCTGGCGACTACAAACCTATGTCGCTCGTCGTGCCGCGCGCTTTTCCCTACTCGCTCCGCTTTTGGCGCGACAGCCTGGGTTCCAAATACGGATACGGATTACTTCGCTTCGTACCCGAAGGCAATACCTTTACCCTGGACTTCGCTTTGGAAGCCATCGAACAGATGGCCTTGGGAAAAGACGAGTACCCCGACATGCTGTGTTTGAGCTTTTCGGCGCCAGACTACTGCGGACACCAGTTTGGCATACATGCCGAAGAGGTGCAAGACCTTTACTTGCGCCTCGACCGAGAGATAGCTCGATTACTCGCGTTTGTAGATGAGCGCATCGGAAAAGAACGCGCGTTGATTTTCCTCACCGGCGATCACGGTGCCGCCGAAACACCGGCACACTTGCTCGACCTCGGCGCACCTGCAGGCGTATTTCCCGAAAGCGCACTCCAAGATACCCTCAACGCCTTGTTGAAAAAGCGCTTCAAAGTAGCCTTCGACCTCGTGCAAGCGGTGGCGAACCAACAGATCTGGCTCTATCGAGAACGCATAGACGCTCTCGGCATCTCGCGCGCTGCCGTAGTGGAGGCTATAAAGGCCTTCTTGCGAAAGCAGCCGGGCGTCTACGATGTGCTTACGGTGGAAGAAGCGATGCGCCTGCCGGCAGAGTACCCTTTCATTGCGGAGATCCGCCGCGGCTTGCACCCGAAGCGCTCGGGCGACCTGTTGTTTCTGCTGGAGCCCGGATGGCACGCCGACGACGCTTACTTTGGCAGAGGCGGCACCACGCATGGGTCGCCCTACCCTTACGACACTCACGTGCCGCTCGTGTGGTATGGATGGAAGATACCTATGGGGCAGACCGTAGAAACCGTGTCCATCACCGACATTGCTCCCACCCTGGCCGCCTTGCTGCGCATCATGCGTCCAAACGGTTGTTCGGGAAAAGTCATTGAAGACCTCTTCGACGACTAAAGTCACGACAGGGCCATCAGCTTGGCAAAGCGCAGCACCAGCCGGCGCTCCGGAAGCTCATCTTGATCGAAGGCGATGGTGGCTATGCGGTTCTCGCGACTTCCCTCCACGCTCTTAACCAGACCATCGCCAAACTTGAGGTGGCGCACGCGTATGCCGGGGACGATGGCTTCGGGTGGTGAGGGTTCGAAGCCCTCAGCCGAAACGGGAGGGCGAGCAATCGCAGGGCGCGCCCTTACCGCAGCGAGTACGCTTGCCGCCGGCTCGGCAGCAGGGCGCCGAGAGCCAATGCCGCCGAGGTTCTCGTAATGCTCCCGACCGATCTCGCTCAAAAAGCGCGAGGGAGACGCCTCCCTCAACTGCCCGTTGCGGTAGCGCGTATTGGCGTAGGAGAGCGTGAGCAGCTCCTTGGCGCGGGTAATCGCCACGTAAAAAAGGCGGCGTTCCTCTTCTAAACCGCCTGGGCTTTCTAAGGCGAAGTAGGAGGGAAAGAGCAGCTCCTCCATGCCGGTGATGAAAACACTGCGGAATTCAAGCCCTTTGGCCGCATGGGCACTCATGAGGGTGATGTGGTCGGCGCTGTCGCTGGCCAAGTCCGCATCTGTCAGTAAGCTGACCGTCTGCAAATAGGCCGCCAAGGAGTTATCGGGACGCGCCTCCTGATCGGTGTCGAGCGGCAACACCCCAGCTGCATCGGTAAACTCGCTAATGGCATCCAATACGGCGTTGGTGTTCTCCAAACGGCTAAGCCCTTCCTCGTGGCCGATATCGCTCTTTAGCACCGATAGGAGCCCCGACTCGCGGTAGATATCTGCCGCAACAGCGTATGCCGGCTCGCTGAGGGCGCGCCGCTGCCAGGTTTCTACCGTGGTGCGGAATTGAAGCACGGCCTTTCGGGCGCGCTCGTGCAACTCAACACTCAACAGGGCTTCCCACATCGGGATGCCCTGCGCCGCAGCGTGCTGGCGAATCTTGTCCACCGTGGCGTCGCTAATGCCGCGCGCCGGATAGTTGATGATGCGCACCAGCGCTTCTTCATCGTAGGGGTTGACCGTTAGCCTTAAGTAAGCCAACAGGTCCTTAACTTCTTTGCGCTGGTAGAACGATAGGCCGCCAAAGATGCGATAAGGGAGGTTCTGGCGCCGCAAGTGCTCTTCAAACTTTCGGCTTTGGGCGTTGGTGCGATACAGCACCGCAATGTCGCCGTTGCGCAGGTGAAAGCGGTTCTTTTGCTCTAAGATTAGGTCGACCACGCGGCGCGCCTCGTCGTCGTCGGTGAGGCAGCGCAGGAGGCGGATCTTTTGGCTGTCGGTTCGGGCCGTCCAGATGGTTTTGGGCAGCTGTCGCGGGTTATGGGCAATGAGTTCGTTGGCAGCCGCTACGATGTGAGCGGTACTGCGATAGTTCTGCTCGAGCTTGAAGATGCGCAGCCGAGGAAAGTCCTTGCTAAAGCCTAAGATGTTGTCTATACTGGCCCCCCGAAAGGCGTATATGCTTTGAGCGTCGTCGCCCACGGCGAAAAAATTCTCCGGGCTACTGGGGTACTTCGCCAACAGGTAGAGGATCGCGTACTGAAGCGCATTCGTATCCTGAAATTCGTCGACGTGTAGGTACCGAAAGCGTTGGCGGTATTTTTCGGCCAGTTCGGGTATCTGGAGCAAGCGATACATCTGCAACAGCAGGTCGTCGAAGTCCATAGCCCCTGCCCGGCGACAGCGGGCGGCATATTGCTCGTATATGTCCGCGGTGTACGGTCGACGCGCCATTTGGTCTTGCTCCATCAAAGCGCTATGGGTGCGGTAAAGTTCCGGGGTAATGAGGTTGCTCTTGGCCAACGATATGCGCGATCGGATAGCGTTAGGGTTGTACTGCTGCGGATCGAGCCCCATTTCTCGAACGATGGTGCGCAGTAGGCTCACCGTGTCGTCGGTATCGTAAATGGAAAAGGTTGGTGGGTATCCGATCTTATCCGCCTCGACGCGCAGAATTCGGGCGAAGATGGCGTGAAAAGTACCTGCCCAAATGTAGCGGACGCGCTCACCCACGACGCGCTCGATGCGCTCCGTCATCTCCCGCGCTGCCTTGTTGGTGAACGTCAGTGCCAACACCTGTCGTGGCGCCACCCCTTGCTCTAAGAGATAGGCAATCCGGTAGGTAAGCACCCGTGTCTTGCCCGAGCCTGGCCCCGCAATCACCAATACCGGTCCGTCTGTAGCTGTCGCAGCTTCGCGCTGCACGCTGTTGAGTTCGTCCAAATAGCCCATAACGCTCAAGCCCTGCGATAAACAGAACGCCTCTCGCCGCACGCGTTCTCACACCCCGGCAAAGTTCTGAAAACGAATGCTTAGGTAATCTCAAGATGGAACATTTCCGAAAGGCACCTTAAAAAGAGAAAGCCTGCACAGCGTAAACGCTATGCAGGCCGATTTTTAATCATTAGAACTTTATTACGATATTGTCTGATTTGCTTATTTGAACTTTTACTCTACCAAATGACGACCAATCGAGATAATACTGATTCTAATCTAACAGAGAAAAATAATTTCTTGTACCCACATTTTTAAAACGGGAGAGCACTGTTAACCCAAATAGTAGTTCTACTCCCCGATGGGCAAGTACATTGAGTAAGAGACGAAATGGCATGCTGAAGGATTTTTTCGTCGTCGTGGATTAGAGAGGGTACACACTTTCCCGGAAAACATCCAGTGTTCGTTCTTTGACATATCGGGAAAAGAAAAATGGAGAGGAAATTTGTGTTTTGGACACATAAGTCCCTCCTTTCATGTGCCAAAGCGCCTACAAAGACATTCTCAATGTTTCTGCACGAGATTATCCTCGGTTCGCCACAGAGACAGCTTAGCCGCCGCATCTATTTGAGGGCCTCTCTCATCCACGCCTGTATCCGTTTGCCATCGCCGTTTAAAGCGCTAGAGCGAGCCGACACAAGCTTACCAAACAGCCCGAAAGTCCAGTTTGCTCTAACGGACAAAACGCCAGCTGGCCACCAAGTGGACGGATAGGCAGGGTTTTTACCTGCCCTTCGCCCAACATTTTCTGTAAGGCTTTGCGGCCAAGGGCGAGATCGCGCTCGTCTTCTACGGTAGCCAGACTGGGTGCGCCAACACCACTTTGATACTCTTGGCCTTGTGCAGAGACTTTGCCGTTCCTGTGACTTGGCTGGTCAAAACAGGCGAAAAAGGCCATTTCTCCCGAGAAATGTACCTCGACCTGCTCCAAACGGTCACCTCGTTCTGTTCTACCGGATGCCGCTTAGTGCTTTTGGCAACGGAAAATTTGACGGAAGAGCCCGATGGAATGGCACACAGATAACCACTGGGAATTTGCAGTCAGGACTTGCGCTGACCGCCTCACCGACTTTGGCGGCAAGACGGCCCGCTTCGATTCCCGGCGCACCGACCGCACCCACCATTGGCACTACGGCTGCCAAATGCCGTGTTGAGGCGCGAAAAGCCGTACAAAGAACCTTTATTCCTATTGAAAAACTCGGCCCTGAAATATCTAGCCTGTGGCTACTCCGAAGGCAGGTTCAAAAGCGAAACCTTGTTCAAGCCCTCAAGTCCGCCGGGGTTTACTTCCGCGAAACGCGCTTGAAGTGGCCTAAAAAGTGCCAACCTCCATTCTTTAGATCGCTTTCGCCTTAGTCATCTTATATTTTTGCACATTCCTTACTCCCTGTACAAAAACCTTTCAAAACGAAAAATGGGGATATTCCCTTGAAGAGGTAGCAAGAGGCGCTTATCGGCTCACAGCGCGGAAAAAACCTCTGAGGGCATCAGGCCCGCTAAAAACGCCTCAACACCACAGGCTTACTCTGCACCGACCGACAATGCTCCAACCGCACCCAGTAAGCACCACTGGGCAGCGAAGGGACTGGAAGTACAATTTGGTTGAGTCCTTCAGAGACAAAAAAGGAGTTAAATAGGACACTTCTACCTTCTGCGTCATATAGGGTTACAACGGCCTCGCCTGTGCAGATAGCCTCAAAATGCAAATTCAAGTGATTAGAAGCTGGGTTAGGGAAGATGTCAAGGGTGTTCGTGCGCCCATTGCTCATCTCCACAACGACGACAGGCGAATACTCGAAAGTGCCGCTGTAGTCTACTTGTTTAAGGCGGTAGTAATGGGTCCCCGAAAGCAGCCGCTGGTCGCAGTAGGCATATGCCTTCTCGATGCGAGAAGTTCCCTCCCCAGATATGAACGCTATCTGTTCCCAACGCTGCCCGTCTTGGCTCTATTCCACGTAAAATCCGGCGTTTTGGGTTTCGGTGGCGGTTCTCCAGTAGAGGCAGATGCCTTGGCGATCGTCCATAGCCGTTGCCCTAAGGTCAATGAGTTCGACAGGAAGCGGGATGCCTTCCCATCGAACAATATGGTCGCCGTTAGGGTTTCCTCCAGCATTCGAAAAGTATCCGCCCACGTATGTGTTGGTCCCTGAAGTAGCTAGCGCATAGACACCGAGGTTGAGCCCATCGCCGAGAGGAACCCAAAAGACTCCATCCCAATAAGCGACGAAGTCGCCTTTAGGATGCCCTCCGGCATCGGTGAAGATACCGCCTGCAAATACGCCGCCGCCGCTGGTAACGGCAATAGTGTAGACGACGTCGTTTAAGCCTGGCGGGCCTAGAGCTTCCCAAGAGGAGCCGTCCCATCTGGCGATGTAGTCGGCATCGGGGTTTCCGCCGGCATTGGTAAACCATCCACCGATGTAGACATCGGCGCCGGAGGTAGCAATGGCGTATACCTCGGCCGTATTATTCGCCAGTCCGGAGCCCAGGGCATCCCATGAGCCGCCGTTCCATTGAGCTATATAGTCTGCGCTGGGGTTACCGCCGGCATTGGTAAACTTACCGCCCACATATACATCGCCGCCAGGCGAGACAGCGACAGCGCGCACTTCGTTGTTCAGCCCTGGACCCATGGCGCTCCAACTGCCGCCGTCCCATTGCGCTATGTAGTCCGCATTTGGATCACCCCCTGCATCAGTAAAGTTTCCGCCCACGTACACCGTGGTGCCGGACACAGCAATGGCAGCAACTGGACCGTTTAAGCCCGAGCCTAAGGCGTGCCAAGTGCTGCCGTCCCACCGAGCAATATAGCTGGCGTTAGGATTGCCCCCAGCGTTGGTAAAGATACCGCCCACATACACATCAGAGCCGGATACAGCGATGGCCAACACGTGGCCGTTGAGGCCCGCGCCTAAGGCATGCCAGGTACCTCCATCCCACCGGGCGATGTAGTCGGCATTTCCGTTCCCTCCTGCGTTGGTGAAGCCGCCGCCTGCGTATACATCGCCTTCCGACAAGGCTATGGCAAGTACTTCGGCATTTAAGCCGATACCCAAGGGATTCCACCCCGGTGCCAGGGCTGCTGCCCTCTCTGGTAAAACAGCTCCTCCGCTTACCTCCGAAAAATTCGGATGCGAAAAGAGGAACCTCCTTTCTGCGTCGCACTCTGACCGATACAGGAAACCATCAGCGATGTAAACCGCAAGAAAAAGGAGTGTAATCGAGAAAAAAGGCCTACTCGCAAGGGGATAAATTCTACTTTGTCGGATTAGAAACATCTTTGACAGAGATTTTCACCACGAAAGGAACGCTCCTCATTTCGCCAAACCTTCAGGATCAATAATCTTGCCAGAAGAAGTTAAGATGCTGACTCTACTCGCGTTAAATTTGAGTAGTGGTCTCGTTATCCAGCTACGAGCAAAGCACTATCGCCCTACTCCCATCGGAAAAAAGCCGCTATGCCGACGCTGGGGCTTTTAGGCGCGTATTGGGCCCAGAGTGCTCCAGCGCCGGAGACGACGATGCCCAATTGCGAAGTGGCTTGCCAGATGGCCTTGACGCCGGGCGACAGCCAGCCCTGATTGTTTTCGTAGAGACCAGTTAGCGTGCGCGTAGGGTTGAGGGGGCGCTGGTCGTTTTCGAGAGGCAAGACAAGTTCGCCAAAGGCGATAAGCCACAGCGGGCCAATAGCAAAACCGGCTTCGGCACCTCCGGTGAGGTAGTGGTTGTACCGATTGGTCCGCAAAGCAAGCCCACCATAAACAAACCAGTAGGCGCGCCCTAAACCTTGCCCCAGGCTGAGGGAGGGCAGAAAGGTAAAGGCGTCAAAGCCCGTCCGCAGACCTGTGCTCGACTGCTGAGCGGTACTGGGCAAGTCGATGCGCAAGTTTCCACTCAGCGCCAATGGACCAGACAGCAGCTGGTGGCGCAGGGCAAGCGATACGTTGCCGATGCCCGAAATCTGCCCACCTTCAGTAGGAATAATGAAAAAAGGCGGGTTATCCGTACGAGCGCCGCGCTGATGCATGCGCAACGGCAGGTAAAGTACGGCCGTAGTGCGCGAGGTGAGGCCATATTCGCCGTACAGCTGGAGGGTCTGCTCGGTGACGTAGCGCACTAATTCGATGTCTTCTCCACCGCTGCCGAAAAGGGCGTCGTAGGTAGGGATAGTGTAAAAGCTCACTTGCAGATAGCCACTTCCCGCTGCACGAGCCCAAGGGCTTTGGGCAGTCCCGGTACAAGCACACAAAAACCCCACACAGATAAGAAGCGCGCGCATAGGCTATGGCTTAAACTCGCCCGTGATGGTTTGTTTAAGGACGCGAATGAAGGTGCGTTCGTCGATGAGCAGGCGCACGACATTGCCGTCGATCTTAGTCACTTTCCCGATGATGCCGGCACTGGTGACCACCTCCATACCCTCGCGCAGGCTGTCGATAAACTTCTGTTGTTCGCGCTGGCGCTTCACCTGAGGGCGAATGAGAAAGAACCAAAATACCAACAGAATGAGCAGCGGAAACAACAGGCCTATAAAGGGATTTCCTCCATTTTGTGCCGCTTGTAAGAGAATGTGCATTAGCATAATGAACTGGATTTTTTTCTGATTAAGCTACTTGGATGTATGCGCGTCGCCCTTGCACGCGTGTGCAAAGGCGACGCACACGGCCACTTCAGGCTGCTATTCAACAGCAAAGGCCGAGTCAGGAATATTGCTGTTCACTTTGATACTCTTCAGTACCCCCTTTAACGGGAAGGGAAAGGCTCCCGTAAGCGTGATGGCATGGGGGAAGAGCACGCCCTCTACCGCCCGGTATTCCGAGAAGTCGGTAGAAATAGTTGTGGGCTTCCCGCTCATATCCGTTTCAGTGCGCACTTCGCGAATCTTAAGCCCCGTCTCCACTTCGTAAAACTCATTGCTCTTTTGGCCGTCGGGGCGCTCGACCGTAATCGCGTAGGCATCTTTTCCGCCCACATTTTCAATGCCTTTCAAGGTAAGGCGATAGCCTTTAGAGAGATAAGCCTGCTCTTTACACAGGTAGGCTTGCTCTTTGAGGTCTTCAAGTTCGTCTCCTTCTAACGTTCGGCTACCGCCCATGCCGTCTTCTTTAGCCTTGCCGCCGTTGTAGATGCGGCTGCTCATGAGTTGCCCTTGCATGCTGGTGAGAACGGCGATCTTATTGTTGTCTTTTTGCAGAACGCTCATCTCCATAGTGCCAAAGTTGGGGATGGCAAATTCGAAGGTACTCTCTACTTCGCGCAGCCGGGCCAGGGCCTCTTCTCCGCCTATGGCTTGCAGGTAGTTTTGGATGACTTTTTCGGCGGTCATATCAGCCGCCACCGTCTGCTTAGGCGGCTCTACGGGGAGCCCATAAGGATCGTAGAAGCGCGTCTGACCGTCGGCCGAAAAGCGCTTCAGTCGTTCGGCCACCTCGTCTTTGTTGCCTACCACCAGAATATAGGCGCGGTCTGGGCGAACGTACTTGCGCGCCATTTCCTGCACTTGTTGGGGCGTCACCTTTTGCAGGTTGTTCAGATAGTTTTCGTAATAGTCGGCGGGAAGCTTGTAGCGGGCAATGTTCAGCGCAAATTGGGCTACAGTGCCGGGCTGTTCCAAGCTCTGAGCGAACTGGCCCGTCAGCACATTTTTGACCAGCTGGAGCTCGTCATCAGGAACGGGTTCGTTGCGCAGGCGCTCCAACTCGAGTAAGAGTTGGGTGATGGCGCTGTCGGTGACCTCATTGCGCACACTAGCGGTAGCGGAGAAGGCAGCTATCAGTCGGTCGGACGAAAGCGACGTACGCGCTCCATAAGTATAGCCGTGCTTTTCGCGCAGGTTGGCATTGACGCGGCTATTAAAGTAACCGCCCAAGATGGTGTTCATGACGCGAGCGGGAATCACGTCGGGGTGGTTGGGCGGCAGCACCACAGGGTAGGTGAGGTTAATGACCGACTGCACAGCCCCCGTCTTGTCCACGAAGGCAACCTGAGTCTTTTCGGGAGCCTGAGGAACGGGGTAGGAATGTTGGGGCACGACACCCCTCTTCCACTTGCCGAAATACGCCTCTGCTTTGGCAAAAGCGTCTTTTTGCTTGATGTCGCCGACAATGACCAGATAGGCGATGTTGGGCTTGAAGTATGTGTTGTAGTACTGTTTAATTTGGTCGAGGGTGATTTTCTTTAGCGTTTCTTCGGTCATGTTTTCCCCATAGGGATGGTCCTTGCCGTAGCGCAGCACGTTGGCGACGTTAGCGGCAATGGCGTTGGGGTCGTTTTTTGCGGCAGCCAACCCGCTTTCGGCGCGCCGCTTGGCTTTTTCCAATTCTTCGGCAGGGAAGGCCGGGTTGAGCAGCACATCGGCGAGCAGCTCGAGCAGCTTGTCTGTGTGTTTGCTCAGGCAAGCACCCGATACGCCATTGGCATCGGAGGTGAGCGTAGCGCCAATGAAATCCACTTCTTCGTCGAGTTGTTCCTTTGTGCGGGTCTTCGTACCTTTGGAAAGCAACTCGCCGGCCATATCGGCGTAACCTGCGGCCTCCTTCTCAAGTACGGGGTCGAAATCGACAAACACGCGGAATGAAACTCGCGGCAGTTTATGGTTTTCCACCACGATGACGGTAAGGCCATTTTTCAGCTGCTTGGTGGCCGCTTTACCTATTTGGATTTTGGGCGGGGTGCCGGGCTGAGGCGCCTTTTTGCGCACGTCGCCCGTAGGCATCGGAATGATAGGAGCGCCGCTGGGAGTGACTTGCCCGAAGGTCGTTTCTGTTCCTAAAAGCATGGCGTTCAGGAAAATAGCAAAGCACAGAAAAGTTTTTTTCCTCATGGGTAGTGCAAGTGTTTTGAGTGCACGTGGACGATAAGTTTTGGACAAAGGTATGGCAATTTGAGGCGAGCGAGGCGCTCGGAATAGCGCGCTGCAGGGTATTGGCACAAATTTTCTCTTCTCAACGTTGATACAGGCGTTACCTTCGCGCCCGCTTAGCGCACGCGACTGCGTATGACAGCTGAAGCCATCGCTTTCGATCGTACTGGACTCTCCGACGAGACCCTGCTGTACCTCTACGAGCAGCTGGTATTGCCGCGCCAGATAGAAGAGAAAATGCTCAATCTGTTGCGACAGGGGCGCATCAGCAAGTGGTTTAGCGGCATAGGGCAAGAGGCCATAGCGGTGGGGGCGACGTGTGCGCTGCTGCCCGACGAGATCATCTTTCCTCTGCACCGCAACTTGGGCGTGTTCACCGCTCGGCAAGTGCCGCTCGACCGCCTTTTTTGTCAGTGGCAAGGCAAGCGCCGAGGCTTTACAAAGGGGCGCGACCGTTCCTTTCACTTCGGCACCTTGGAGCACCATATCGTCGGCATGATCTCGCATCTGGGCCCGCAACTATCCCTAGCGGCTGGAGTGGCCTTAGCGCACCGGCTCCGCAAGGAAGAGCGCGTATCGCTCGCCTTCACCGGCGAGGGCGCCACGAGCGAGGGCGAGTTTCACGAGGCCCTCAATGTAGCTTCTGTTTGGAAACTGCCCGTCATCTTTCTCATCGAGAACAACGGCTATGGCTTGAGCACCACAGTGCAGGAGCAGTACGCTTGCCGCGACCTGATAGACCGCGCCATCGGTTACGGCATGCGCGGCGTCAAGATCGACGGCAACAACGTACTGGAGGTATATCGGACAATACGGCAATTGGCAGAAGAGCTGCGGCGCCACCCAGAGCCGGTGCTCGTCGAATGCATCACCTTTCGGATGCGCGGACACGAGGAGGCCAGCGGGACCAAGTACGTGCCCAAAGCCCTGATGGAGGCATGGGCTCAGAAAGATCCTATTCAAAACTATGAGCGTTGGTTGATACAGGAGGGCGTGCTCACGGAGGTGCACCGAAAGGCTGTACGCGAGCGCCATCAGAAAGCCATCCTCGAAGCCGTGGAGATCATGTTCGCCGAGCCCGACCCCGTCCCCAATACCGAAGAAGAATTGCGCGACGTGTATGCCCCCGCACCGCCACCAACAGCACCGAAGGCGCCGGCGCGCGAGATGCGATTTATCGACGCCATCACTGAAGGTTTACGGGAGGCTATGCGGCGACACCCACAGCTTGTCCTCATGGGGCAAGACATTGCCGATTACGGCGGCGTGTTTAAGATTACGCAGGGGTTTGTCGACGAATTCGGGCGCGAGCGCGTGCGCAACACTCCGCTGTGCGAAAGCGCCATCATTGGCATCGGCTTAGGGCTCAGCCTAAAAGGCATGAAGAGCATGGTAGAGATGCAGTTCGCCGACTTCGTCACATGTGGGTTCAACCAGATCGTCAACAATTTGGCTAAACTGCACTGGCGCTGGGGACAGCATGCCGACGTGGTCATCCGCATGCCCACTGGAGCGGGTACCGGCGCCGGCCCCTTTCACAGCCAATCGAACGAAGCGTGGTTTACCCATGTGCCCGGCCTAAAGGTGGTTTATCCGAGCACGCCCCACGACGCTAAAGGGCTCCTCCTAGCGGCCTTTGAGGACCCTAACCCTATCCTATATTTTGAGCACAAGGCCCTCTACCGAAGCCTGTCGGGCCCAGTACCAGAAGGCTTCTACACCGTTGCGATCGGCAAGGCGCGCCAAGTGCGCACGGGAGACGATGTGAGCATCCTCACCTACGGACTGGGCGTGCGCTGGGCCGAAACAGCAGCCGACGAGCTCGGAATATCGGCAGATATCGTAGACCTACGCTCGCTCTTGCCCCTCGACTACGAAGCGATCGCCTCCAGCGTGCGCCGCACCAACCGCGTCCTCATCTTGCATGAAGACACGCTGTTTGGCGGGATCGGCGGGGAAATCGCCGCCTGGATAGCCGAGCACCTTTTCGAGTACTTGGACGCTCCTATCGTTCGCGCAGCCAGCTTAGATACACCGGTGCCCTTCGCTATACCATTGGAACAGAATTTTTTCCCCATACAGCGCCTGCGCGAACAGCTGCGCCGCCTCCTGGCGTACTGACCCTTTTTGGGCATTTAGAAGATATGCCGCACCTTTGCCGGCGTTATTGCCTTACTCACCGCTCCTATGCCGCGCAGCCGCCCTACCTATCTGTCTGCGATCATCAGTATGGCCATGGTGTTGTTTCTTACCGGCCTCTTCGCGCTGTTGGCACTTAACAGTAGGCGTATTGTCGCGCTGTTTAAAGAAAAGATAGATGTTTGGCTCGAGTTCAAACCCAACACGCCGCAGGAAGACATCGCCCGCATCATTCAACAGATCCGACAGGAGCCGTTCGTAAAACCAGAGACCATCACCTACATCACGCGAGAACAAGCGGCAGCCTCCATACGCCAAGATTTGGGCGATGATCGCCTCCTATTCGACCTGCCGGACCTCATGCACGACATAGTGCGGTTTCACGTGCGAGCCGACTTTTTCCAGCGCGATAGCCTACAGCAATGGCGAGAAACCCTCAAGCAGGACACACTCATCGCGGAGCTCTACGTTGAGACAACAGAGACTGGAAACATCAGCCGAAATCTCAACCTGTTAGCCGGTGCGACCTTAGGGTTAGCAGCGCTGCTGCTCTTTGTGGCCATCGTCATCATTTACAACACCATCCGGTTGGCATTGTACGCAAACCGATTTATCATCAAGAATCAGGAGCTAGTGGGTGCCTCTTGGAACTTTATCCTACAGCCATATCTCCGCCGCGGAGTCCTTAACGGCATCATCAGTGCCGTGTTGGCTATTGCCGCCCTTATCGGAGTAATCAGTTGGATACCCCAGCAAATACCGGAGTGGGAGCAGATACGCGATATCAACGACATCCTAATTGTCTTCTTCGCGCTTTTTCTATTAGGAGTACTCCTCTCCGGGCTCAGCACTTACGTTGTTGTTCGTCGCTTTCTCTCGATGAAAATTGATGAATTATACTGACTTTGACTGATTTTTTAAAAAACTACATCGAAATGGCTAAACAACCGCAACGTCGGCCCAACACGCCGCCTCGGTCTGCGCCTAAGCAATCTGCTCGGCCCTACGAGTCGCGGAAATCCACCTCAAGTCGTTGGTTTGGGCGGTTTACAGAAAAGGGAGAGCCGTTCCTGTATGGGCCTCGCAATTTCATGGTCATGGGTGCTGGCCTCCTGCTGGTCATCTTAGGTTTAATCGCCATGAGTGGGGGAGCTATGCCCGACCCAAACACCTGGGACCCGAACCTCATTTACAGCCCACGTCGCATCACGTTGGCGCCCATACTCATGATAGTGGGTTTCATATTGGTAGGCGTAGGCATCTTCCTCAAGCCTAAAGAGGAGGAAGCGCAAGGCACTTCTAAGGTCTCCACACCATGAATTGGCTGCAGGCCATTCTTTTAGCTATCGTAGAGGGACTGACGGAATTTCTGCCTGTGTCCTCCACGGGGCACATGATCATCGCTTCGACGGCTATGGGCATTGCCTCCGAGCCCTTCGTCAAGGTGTTTACCGTCACCATACAATTCGGCGCCATCTTGTCGGTGGTAGTCCTGTATCGCGACCGCTTTGGCCAACCCCTAAGGTTTTACCGCAACATCTTTTTGGCGTTCCTACCCGCTGTCTTCTTCGGCTTTTTACTGAAAAAGCTCATCGACCAACTCTTAGAAAATGTGGTGGTCGTAGGGGTTGCCTTGATTGTGGGCGGTGTGGTCTTTCTCTTTTTAGACGAGCTCTTTGCTCATCGCGCCAAGGCAGACGGCACCATTGAACAGATGAGCTGGAAAAAAGCCGTATCCATCGGGCTCTTTCAAGTTATCGCCATGGTACCAGGTGTCAGCCGTTCTGCTGCTACGATTATTGGTGGGCTGGTGCAGGGGCTTTCCCCGCGGGTAGCAGCGGAATTTTCTTTTTTTCTGGCTGTGCCCACCATGTTTGCGGCGGCGTGTAAATCGCTGTGGGACTACGGGCGCGAAGGTCGGCTGCAGTTCACTCCGCACGAGATGGGACTGCTCTTGATAGGGAATGTCGTGGGATTTGTCGTGGCCATGCTGGCCATCAAGGGTTTTATCCATTACCTGACCCGGCACGGCTTTCGGGTGTTTGGCTACTACCGCATCCTCGTAGGAGTCATCATCTTGCTGTTGGCCGGTGCCGGCTACTTTTCTGGAGTAGAAGTAGGTGCGTTTTGACAGCGCGGACGGCTGCATGTATTTTTGCGCGGGGCCACTAGCTATGCCGGAGAAAGTTCAGAACGTCCAAATAGAGGAAAGCTGGAAACGCGTTTTAGCGGACGAGTTTCAGCAGCCCTACTTTGCTGCCATCAAGGCGTTTTTAGTGCAAGAAAAGAAGGCCGGAAAAGTCATCTATCCGCCCGGCCCGCTCATCTTTAACGCGTTCAACACGACGCCGTTCGACCAGGTGCGGGTCGTCATCTTAGGACAAGACCCTTACCACAATCCTAGCGAGGCCATGGGGCTGTGTTTTTCCGTGCCGCGCGGCATAAAGATCCCCCCTTCATTGGTAAACATCTTTCGAGAGATCGAACGCGACTTAGGTATTCCCATCCCTAAGCATGGCGATTTGACCTATTGGGCTCAGCAAGGTGTCCTGTTGCTCAACGCCATGCTCACGGTGGAGGCAGGCAAGCCCACCTCGCACCAAAAAATCGGTTGGCAAAATTTTACCGACGCCGTCATCCGCCGCCTATCGGACCTCAAAGAAGGCGTAGTGTTTCTGCTGTGGGGCAACTTCGCCAAGGGAAAGAAAGCGCTTATCGACGAGACGCGGCACTACGTCTTGACAGCGCCCCACCCTTCACCCTTGGCCGGCGATGGGTTTGTGGGTTGTGGCCATTTTAGCCGAACGAATGAGCTCCTCCAAAAGCAAGGGCTACCGCCCATTGACTGGTCTTTGCCCGATTGAGGAAGCTCGGCACCGCCCTAGGGAGCGGTGTCTTCCCGATAGGCATGAGCCAATAAGTCCTCCATCGTCACATAGCGGAGCGCGGCTTCGTTAGTGCTTTCCAAGACGACGGGCGGAGCGACGCCTGCCTCCAAGGCTTCTTTCCAGCGCAGCGCACACAGGCACCACCGATCGCCCGGGCGTAAACCCGGAAAGCGGTACATCGGGCGCGGCGTGATCAAGTCGTTTCCCCGTTCGTAGGTAAACGTTAGAAATTCCGCCGTCATGATGGCGCACACTACGTGGCGACCGTTGTCTTCTGGGCCAGTAGTACAGCAACCATCGCGATAAAAGCCCGTCAAGGGCTCTAAGCTGCACGGACGCAAAGGTTCGCCAAAGACATTGAGCGGGCGCTCTTCCATAACAGATATGAACTTTTCAATGAGTTGCAGCGCTCGCTGCGCGGCTCCATCTCCTCCAGCCTTGAACACCTACCAGAGCGATCGACCTGCCCGGCTAAGGCTGCACAAAAACTTTGCCTATCCAGTGGCGCTGTTCTTGCTGGAGACGGACGACATACCATCCTGCAGCCAAAGGCTGGAGTGCGACGCGCATTTGCCTCTGAAACAGAGCGAACTCGACGTGTGTTTCCCACAACAGCCGTCCCTCTGTGCTCCACAGGCTCAAATGGGCCGGTTGCCAAGCAGGAGGGAGACTTATCCAGAAGTCCGCCGTACGAGCAGGGTTGGGATATATTGCCGGGAGTTCCTGCTGAGAAGCAAGCTGAGCAGTGCTAACGACAATGTTTTTGCGCGGTCCCGCTAACACCGCGCGCATGTGGTCGACCTGGCCGCGCGTAAACATATTCATGCAGTCTTCGCGCGCATAGTCCATATAGTTTTCGACAAGGTCGGGCATGTCTGTGCCGTAATACGGCTCTATTTTGACACAAGTATTCCGACTTTTGTTGCAGTCGAAGTCCGACTGAGCATTGGCAAAAGGCGTATCGTCGATACCGTCGCTCTGGTTGCAATTGTTGGGCAGCCCCAATAGGCCACCATCTCCCCAGATGTGGCGCAGACCTAAGTAATGGCCGACCTCGTGCGTAGCCGTCCGCCCGCGAATAACCAGGTTGGCATTCGGCTCGGTGGGATGGGGTAAAGGATTAGGGTTGTTGCGCCCTACTGTTCGGAAGTCGATTACGACGCCATCCTGACCGATCTCTGGAGCACCGCTGTTGGCGGGCCAATTGGGCAAGTTGTTAGGCGGAAAGGCAAAGCCCAAGATTTGTCCGAGCGGAATGCCGGCTATGGAGATGGGCTGAATACGACAAATCCAAATATTCAAGTAGCGAGAGGGATCTTTAGCATCGCTACCTCCTTGAGCGCTGCTTTTAAGGTTAGCCATCAAGTTGCCGTCAAAAATGTTGAGTTGGAAGTTGGCATTCGTCTTTACTCGCCGAATTTCGTCCAACTGAAAGCGGATACGCGCATTGCCCGCTACGGGCTGGAAGATCGCGCGCAGGTTGGCGGTGTCGGCGTTAAGGCGGTTAAAATCTTCATTTAAGACGGCCATTTGGTCGAGCAGAACGCTGTCAGGAAGGTTTTCTTCCGGCTGCTTCCAGACGACATGCAGCACTACGGGAATTACCCATTCGCTCCGTTCGGCAGCTGCGGCAGCGGAGCGCACTGCACTCTGGCGGCATTGCTTGAAGGTAGCCTCAAAATCTTCGTAGAGCTGGGGATAGTGCTCGCGTACGATGTACAGAAAGAGCTCCTGCCCACAACCCACCACGGCAGTGGCTTCGCCCTGAGCCCATCCTGGCAGCTGCTGGGCCACAAGGGCGATAAGGAAGAAGGAGCGATACCAAAAAGAAATGGCTTTGTGCATGATAGCATTTTCGATGAGGCGGTTAGAGACAAGTCGCCTCTAAGTTAAGCCCTCTTTTTTGTTACCTGTATCCGCACAGGCCATAAAAAAGCCTGCCCCGCATTGCGCAGAGCAGGCACATCAAAACAAAACGAAAAACCAACTTATCTTTTTTCTATTCTCCTAAGGTTCGGAGAGGAACCTGTAACGTTTTTTCTGTGCCGTTTCGTATAACGGTGAGAGTAATCGTCTCTCCAGCCCTCGAACGCGCCACTATTTCCTGAAGTTCGGGCACATTGGTGACGTTGCGGCCATTGATTTTCGTGATAATATCGTTTGGACGCACTCCTGCC
This sequence comes from Lewinellaceae bacterium, assembly GCA_037445225.1. GTDB lineage: Bacteria > Bacteroidota > Bacteroidia > Chitinophagales > Saprospiraceae > M3007. Next base: position 100,131 of record JBBIKW010000003.1, read on the forward strand.
CGGGCAGCCGACCCGCGCGGGTCGATATCCTTAACCCAAACCCCTGGGACAAAAGGAATTCCCAACTGATTGGCCAGATGCCCATCGAGGGTGGCAATATCGACGCCGAGATAGACGCGGCGATATTTGCCGTACTTGATAAGGTCGTCGGCAATTCGCCGGGCAAGGTTTACCGGTATAGCAAAAGAATATCCGGCGAAGGCGCCCGTAGGCGACGCTATAGCAGTGTTGATGCCGATGAGTCGGCCCTGCACGTCTACTAACGCGCCACCCGAATTGCCGGGGTTCACCGCCGCATCGGTCTGAATGAAGGACTCGATAGGCGCGCCGCGGCGAATAATGTTGATATCGCGGCTTTTGGCACTCACAATACCCGCTGTTACCGTAGAGGTCAAGTCGAAGGGGTTTCCTACTGCCAACACCCACTCTCCTACGCGAACGGCGTCGGAATTTCCCAATTCAATAGCAGGTAACCCAGTAGCGTCGATTTTGAGCACAGCCATGTCGGTGTTGGCGTCGGCGCCGACCAGCCGCGCCTTGAATTCGCGCCCATCGTGCAGCGTAATGGTGTACTCGTCGGCAAACTCAATAACATGGTTATTGGTCAAGATGTAGCCGTCACTGCTGTAAATGACACCGGAACCGGTACCCGAACGCGGCCGCACTTCCTCCTCAAAAAAGAAGAAACGGTCGCCAAAGAAAAACTGGAAGGGGTCGGTGCGCCGATAGCGCTTTACCGCCGCTTCGCGGCTCTCCGAAGCTTTGATATGCACGACTGCGGGCATGGAGCGCTCCGCCGCCCGAGTAAAATCTAAGGAGAAAGCGCCCTCCGGATGTTCGTAACGCACTTGTCGAACCATATTCGCCGAAACCGAAGGTTCAGACAAGACCTCTTTTTCATCCTTTCGGCTCTCCGTCCACTTCATCGCACCGAAGGTAACCAGCCCTCCGGCAGCACCTGCAACCAATGCAAACCAAAATTTACTCATCTTACAGTCCTAATTGGTTTTCGCTTATGCTTGTTGGCCTACCTTTGCCTTAAAAAACGATTTACAGGCCTTCTTGGCTTCTCAAAATCCGCTCTTTAACTTCTCTTTAACTTCAGCCTATACCCAGAAACGCAACTCGCCGCAATGACCGTTCAAGATGACTTCTTCAACGCTGAGCGATTGATAAAGAGAGCGTCTTCATCGCCTACAGATACTACAACACTGCAGTTGCGGCAATTGTTGCGGCCAGAGACGGAATTAGAACAGCATTTGTTGAGCCTTCCAGAGTTTCAAGTCGGCTTGCTTTGGGGAAGGCCTCGATTTGGGCATCCAGAGGGCGAAATCGCCTTTCACGTCCGCGAAATCTGGGCAAATATCGACCGCATCGAGCACTTGTCCAAGGAGACGCGCCGGCAACTGCGCCTCATCGCGCTCGTTCACGATACCTTCAAGTATGCTGAGGAGCGAACCCGTCCGCGCAACTGGGCACGACACCATGGCCCGCTTGCGCGGCGTTTCTTAGAGAAGTATACGGATGAACGCGCCGTATTAGATGTTGTGGAAGCTCACGACGACGCCTACTACGCCTGGTTAGGGCACAAAAGCGAGGCGTTTCGGCGCGAAAATCCCGATAAGACCCTAGAGCACCTCCTAAAGAAGGTGAACCATTGCCTCCAGCTCTACTACCTTTTTTTTAAGTGCGATACACAAACCGGAGACAAGATTCAAGCGCCCGTCCACTGGTTTGAGCAGAACGTAGCAGGGATTGTCCCCGTAAGCATTCGCGAGGATATCTGGTGACACCTTTACGGTACCTACCTTCTTTGAGCACTTAGAGAAAGAAGGTTGGCGAACAGTCGATAGGCACCGGGGACGCCGGCGGGGAGCTGTCGAAAGAAGGATAGGCCCGTGTAAACGAAGTGCCCTTTCCCATAGGATGCTACCAGCAGGGCTCCTTCTGTGAGCGGTTCGCCCGGATCTTGACATGCCAACAGAGGAGTAAAGGCCGGATCCCATTGGTCTGGGAAATATAGCCCTCGTTCTTGCACCCAACCCTCAAAGTCTTGAGCTGTGATGGCGTTCGGGTAGGTTAGAGCGGGGTGCTCCGGTTTCAGTATGCGCATCGGCGCCGTTTCGTCAGTAACCCGTACCCGGCTCAAGCGCAAGAGCAGGGGCGATACAGAGGGTACGACCAAGTCGAAGCTGTTGTTGTACTGAGTAATGAGGGTGCCGCCGTTTTGCACATACTCGAAAAGCAACGGTTGATGGTGCTTTAGCGCCTCGCGAGTGTTATAGGCGCGGATACCCAACACGATGGCGTCGAAACCCTTCAGACCTTCTCGAGTGATATCCTTATCGTCGAGCAGCACTACCTCGCAGCCCAGGCGGCGTAAAGCCTCCGGCCCATCATCGCCGGCGCCCATGTAATAGCCGACGCGACGAGCGGCCACGTGCCAGTCTAAGCGAACGGCGTGGGCAACGGCCGGCAGCAGAATGCGCTGGGTGGGAATATGGTCGTACTGGACTATCACCATTCGGTCGCTGTATTGCTTTCCATCAACCTCTACCACAGCCCTAATTGGCGACATATCTGGGCCGGTCGGTGCGCTCACGGAGAAAGTATAGCTCGCCTCTTGGCCCTTTCGCGCTAAGAAGACCTCGGGGCGACCGTTGGGCGTGGAAACAGACCAAGCCTTGGGCGTAATCAGCTGCAAGCGGCACGTGATGCTGTCGCGGAACGCCTGTACGCGCACTGTGACGGGGATCTCCTTGGAGCGGGTTCGGGAAATGAGATAACACGGCTCGCTGAATGCCACAAAGGCGGGCGGCAGGATGTCGAAAGGCTGCCATATTTCGCCCTTGTCCGGCGCTTCTGTTTTGCAGGCCACTATTGTTTCGTGTTCTAAGGGAACACCCCCAATGGCGAAGCGCCACACGACTCGAAAAGCGCGCGGTGTCTCCGGAAGGGTTCTCCATTGCGGCGTATCCACGACGTACATGCCGTTGGTGAAAGGCGCGCGCAACCAGAAGGGCGCTGTAAAACCGATGGTATCGGGCAAGCGCACAGCGCGCGAATGTACCCAGCTGCGGTTAAGCGACAGCGGTTGGGCGCAAAGGGTATCAAACAGAGCCGGAGCGATGCGGATGCCTTCAAGTACCACAGGAAAATCGGCCGAGGGCGCCGACCGATAGATGCATTCCAAGCGCAGCGGAACCACCTCGCCGGGCGATGCTCCCGTCTCGGCTGTCGTTGCCTCTGCATACAAGCCTAAGCAGCCGAGGATGACCGCTTCCGTTTCCGCCGCTTTGATACGCTTCCAGTGGCTGTCGGGCAGGGCACGGATGAGCTGCAGGGCGCGCAGCAGGTCGGGCACCGATGCCGCGGGCTGATCGGAGCGAAAGTTTCGATCCACCTGGGCCAACAGCTCGCCAATGGGAGCGCCACCCGGCAGACGCGTCCACGTGGTGTTAATGCCTTCAAACAAATCATTCGCTTTAGGGCGATCGCCCGCTACCCAGTCGAAGTACTCCAAGGTTTCGCCTCGCGTACTAAGAGAGCCAAACCCTTGGCACCGGTGCATCGAGCGCGCCTCTGCCGCTATTTCGGTGTTGCTTTTGCCTTTTAGCGGCAAATAGACACCGGCATCTATGGAAAACAGATGGCTTTTGTCCATCTTCTCAAACGCTTCTCGCCCACCGAAGAAAAACCAAGAGGTGTTGAAAAACAAGCGCTTGGGCTGCCAGGGAGACAACCACTGCAGTTGCTCTGGATAGGCATCGGCTCGGCCAGCTAAGTGAAAGCCCTCCAAGGCCAGCATAGCGGAGGCCGTATGGTGGCCGTGCGTGCGCGTGTTCTTGTCGTGCGAAAAGCGGTTGACGATAATGTCGGGCTGCGTCTCTCGGATCACCTGTACCAGGTCCCCCAGCACAGCATCCTTATCCCAGATGCGCAGAGTTTCGCCTGGCGTTTTGGAAAAGCCAAAGTCGTTAGCCCGGGTGAAGCGCTGGTGCCCGCCGTCGATAGCGCGCGCCATAAGTAGTTCTTGGGTGCGCAGTACGCCTAAGGCTTCGCCGAATTCTGCGCCGATGAGGTTTTGCCCGCCATCGCCCCGCGTTAGGGACAAATAGGTGGTGTGGAGGCGCTTTTCGTTGGCGCAATACGAGATGAAGCGCTGATTTTCGTCGTCGGGGTGTGCAGCCACATATAAGACCGAACCCAACACGCTGAGCCGCTTGATGGCATCGTGCAGATCGGCGGCACTGGGCTTGCGCGGCTGCTGGGCTAAAACGACCGAGCTGCATATCCAACCGGCTAACAGTGCCCAAAAGGTAAATGGGAACACGCGTGAGCTCATGCCTAACATTCCTCCATTTTTGGCGGTGAAAATAGGCAGCTCTACGAAGCCAGGCTATTTTTTAATCCTTCGAACCGATAGCCTCTTTGAGAAAAATGCTGCAAGAGTCTGGGCAGGACAAAGCGCAGCTTACTGCCGGTCTTCCGGTTATCGTGCAACACCACGATCGAGCCCACATCGGCATTCCAAAGAATATTTTCCAAGCACTGCTGGGCATCTGCTTTCTGGTCGAAGTCGCCGCTCAAGACATCCCACAGCACAATGGTGTATCGGCCCTCTAAGGCGGTGCGTTGGCAAGGCGACAAACGCCCATAGGGTGGCCTAAAGAGGTTGCTGCGAACGACATGAGCACACCGGTGAACGTTTCGGACGTATTCTGCCGTAGAGGTCTTCCAACCGTTGAGGTGATTGTATGTGTGGTTGCCGGTACTGTGCCCTTCGGCCAAAATACGTCGATAAATGCCGGCATGCCGCAATGCGTTCTCTCCTACGCAAAAGAACGTAGCCTTTGCTTCAAAGTCGCGAAGGGTATCCAGTATCCAAGGCGTCACCTCCGGTATCGGCCCATCGTCAAAGGTGAGATAAAGCACAGGTTCCTGCGTGGGCACTCGCCACAAAAAATTCGGCCAAAGCGACTGAATGATATTGGGTGTTTTGATAAAGTACATAGGGTAAAGAAGCATTAAAGCGGATGAGCGAACAGCATTCGAAAGGATAACCTACTTTTGCTGGGCTAAGCCAACACCCAGCAAAGGTTTTGGCATCTTTTCTCTCAGACGTTTGACACCCATAAACGGCTGCCTTAATTTGGATGTTCTTAGACAGTAACTCCTTGCAAAGGTCGCGGATTAAATTCCGGCTGACTAAAAGGAGATGAATCTCTTTGACCCATGAGTGTACGTGTACGCTTTGCACCTTCTCCTACCGGAGCCCTGCATATTGGAGGCATTCGAACCGCGCTGTATAACTACCTCTTCGCTCGACGGCACGGTGGCGCCTTTATCCTGCGTATCGAGGATACCGACCAGTCTCGCTATGTGCCGGGCTCGGAAGAGTACTTGATAGAGGCGCTGCGGTGGGTAGGCTTGATGCCCGATGAAGGCGTAGGGTTTGGCGGCCTCTTTGGCCCCTATCGGCAGAGCGAGCGCAAGGCTATTTATCAGGAACACGTTAAAGTACTGGTTGAGCGGGGGAAGGCCTACTATGCTTTCGATACGCCCGAGGAGCTGGAGGCGGAACGGCAGCGCGCGGGCTTTTTCGCCTACAACTACCATACTCGCCAGCGCTTACGCAACAGCCTGAGCTTACCGCCAGACAAGGTACGACAGCTGTTGGCGTGCGGGACCCCGTACGTCGTTCGGTTGCGGGTCGAACCCGGAGAGGCGATCGCCATACCCGATCTTATTCGCGGAGAAGTGCGTTTCCAGAGCAGCGAATTGGACGATAAAGTACTCCTCAAAGCGGATGGCATGCCTACTTATCACCTAGCAAATGTTATAGACGACTATTTGATGCAGATCACTCATGTGATCCGCGGAGAGGAGTGGTTGTCTAGTACGGCACACCATGTGCTGCTCTACAGGGCTTTTGGCTGGGAAGCCGCTATGCCGCAATTTGCGCATTTGCCGCTCATCTTGCGCCCAGAGGGGCAGGGCAAGCTGAGCAAGCGCGATGGCGCGCGATTTGGGGTACCCGTGTTTCCTTTGGCTTGGAAGGGAAATACGCTGGAAGACAGCTTTACAGGCTTTCGCGAGGAAGGGTTCTTACCTCAAGCCGTGCTCAACTTTTTGGCGCTTTTGGGATGGCATCCTAAGAACGACCAAGAGATTTTTACCTTAGAGGAGATGGTCCAGCTCTTTTCCTTGGAAGATGTTTCTAAAGCGGGAGCGCGCTTCGACTACGACAAAGCCAAATGGCTCAATCAGCACTACATCCAGGCTACTGATGACGCTACGTTGGCCCAGTACCTCCAACCGTTGGCTGCGGCCAAAAACTATCGGTCTGACTTGCCGTATCTGGAACAAGTAGTCGCACTCCTAAAGAAGCGAGTCTCCCTTTTGAAAGAATTCATTGAGGAGGGGTACTACTTGTTCGAGCCTGTGCGCACGTACGACGACGAAAGCATTCGCCAAAAGTGGTCGCCAACCCTTCAACCCGCCTTAGAAGCGCTTGCGGAAGCGCTTCCGCGAATAACGCCCTTCGACGCCCATGCGATAGAGGCAGCAGTGAAGCAACTCCTTCAAGAATTCCAGGTGAAGCCCGGCCAAATACTCCCCTTGCTACGTTTGGCCCTAATAGGCACCGTAAACGGCCCAGGCGTCTTTGAAACCATGGCCTTATTCGGACTGGAAGAAACCCTATTGCGACTGCGTCGAGGGATGGCCTATTTTTTGCATAGCCAAACAGCTGCTTGTTAACAAAATAGAAGCCCTATTCCTTCTTTAAGAAAAAAACCGAACTTCCCCAAAATTATGGAAAGCAAAACCTTAAAAAGGTCTCATCCCTCTAATCGCGCTCCCGCTTCAAGGCAATCTACCTCTTCTCTCAGCTCATCAAATCTTTAAGAACAAAGGGTTGCCCGACCTCAGCGCGTATTATCCCCTTCTGAGATAATTTCTACCCTCCGTAGATGCTGCAACCCTCTGAATTTTCACCCATTTAATCCTATTGCTTTTTCTCATCCCCAAGATTTGGGCATTTTGTAATGTCGCCACATTCGAAATTTTGCGTTATGAGTAACCGATTACGCGAAATCTGTTGGTTAAAAACCGGTTCTTATCTGGTTTTTTTTAAAATGTTTCTTGTTGAGTCGCTGCTGGCTCAACCGGGTTTTTTTAATTTCAGCTACCCCGGCCCCACGCATATCCCTGTAAATCCTTCTACCTGTACGAACGTCCTCCAGGGCAATATAGGTACTCCGATAGTAACCTCTACAATAGGAGCCAACATTACCCTTTCGGAATTCAACCCGACAGCCTCGGGTTTCAACTTAAATGCGCCGTGGAATTTTGGCGAAACGGCCCAGCTGTTTTGGAACGTAGCCGACGACCAGGGGCACTCGGCAATATTTTCCTTTTTCGTCTTTTTTGTAGACACGACCAAGCCGGTCATCGTCACGGCGGGCACACCCGCAGCAGTCACCTACGCCTCTATTCACGTGGTGCCACCTCCGCCTACCTTAGGCGCCGTAGACTCGTGCGGTAACCCTACTGTGACCTTCTCTGAGAGTCAACGCCCACCGCTGTGTGCAGCCGGCACTTTTACGCGGACATGGTTGGCTACCGATGTCTCGGGGAATACGGGCGTTTTTACTCAGACGATTACTATCTTGATAGATACGCTGCCGCCCACCGTGCTATCGGCCCCACAGAACGGCTCAACGCCCTGCACCCAGGCCGACTCGGCATATCCCGCTTGGATTGCCGCACAGATGGCGGCCTTTCAGGCGGAAGATCCTTCTGGCGTGGCCTCCTACACCAACGATGCCCCCTCGGCACTGTCAGGTCACTGCCCTTCTCCGTTAACGGTAACTTTCACCGCAACCGACAGCTGTGGGTACAGCGCTACGCGCACAGCAGTGTTTACCGTCGTCGATAATAAAGGCCCCGACATTGTGCGTCCACCTCAAGACAGCGTAGTAGCTTGCTCCCCTCCTGCGCAAAATTACGTAAACGCTTTGGCGCACTGGATCGCTCGGAAAGCGGGGCTGATAGCGCGTGACTCCTGTACGCCGGATACCGCGCTCCAACACACTATGCAAATTGGAGGAACACCCGTAGACTCCGCCCAGGTGGTCGCGGTCTTTTTAGCTGCGCTCGGCAGTGGCGCTTGCCAGACGGTCCAGATAGGGAACCAGACCTATGACCGAGTCCGCGCTACCGTGGCAGTCGATTTCTTCGCTCGCGACGCTTGTAACAACATCACCTATTTGGGACAGGCCGTATTCGCCGCCCGCGATACAGTGCCGCCGGTGCTTACCGGCAGTTCCTTTAGCGAGGAATGCGGCAACGACGACCAAGGAGCCCTCAATACCTGGATAGCCAACCACGGCAACCTTTCCGTCGCAGACGATTGCTCCACTTGGACGTGGACCGATTTCCTTTGGTCCACATCGGACGGCCAAACGGGCAGCGGGACATTTGGCAGCGGCCCTTACCCCACTGTACGCGCCCACGATTGCGCTTGGTATGCCGATGTGACTTTTCGCGCCACAGATGCCTGTGGAAACATCGGTAGCCGAACTGTGCGCTTTCAAATCACGGACAACACCTCGCCGGTGTTTGCGCCTATCCCTACCGATACCCTTTATTGCCCGAACACAGTAGTCCCCCTCCCAAAGGGATACGTCTCAGACAATTGCGATACAGCCTTGACATTTAGCCGTTCGGAGACGATAACAAACCTGCTGTGCCCAGGAAACTACTCCCTTCTCATTACTTGGACAGCCACAGACGACTGTGGCAACACGGCTACAGCTACCCAGACTGCAGTTGTTCGCGACACGACACGGCCGACTATCACCCTCCATCCGGCGGATGTCGCAATGCGTTGCGACACTTTTGCCTTACCTACTCACCCCGTTCTGGGTCAGGGAATTCAAGCCTCCGACATCTGTGGTGCTGTGGTGGGGCTAACGATAACCGACTTTTCCAATCAAGATCCTAACCCAAATGTCTGTGCCCACTACACCTATTCGATTGTTCGCACTTTCGTCGTCGCAGACGACTGCGGCAACACCGCTTCCGTTCAGCAGCGCATCGACGTGGTAGACAACTTGCCGCCCACCTTCTCGGGCTTCACAGACACAACCCTTCTCTGCGAAGTGTCGCCTATTACGCCTCCACCTACAGCGGCAGATGTATGCACCGGTATCGCTTCGAACCCTATTTTAATCAACGAAGTTATCGACAACCCAAGCTGCGGCGATACGTATATCAAGATGCTGACCTGGCAAAGCACCGATATCTGCGGAAACACGGGAACGTTGGTACAAACGGTAAACGTGGCGGACACCGTGGCGCCTCAGCTGACCGGTGTGCCTGCCGATGTCACAGTGGAATGCAAACAGATACCGCAACCTCCGGCTACAGAAAGCATAGTGGGCGCCGACAACTGCGACGAAACCGTAGACATTTCCTTTCTCGAAACCGAACTGCGCGACCCCGACCCCGCTTCCTGCGCCTATCTGACCGACTATGTCCTCTTGCGCGAATGGACGGTTGAAGACAACTGCGGCAATCGGCGCACCTACACACAGCGTATCGCTGTCAAAGACCGGGTGCCGCCTGTCGTGGTGGCCCGCGACACCTTGGCGATCGATGCTGCAGCGGGCAGCTGCGAGGCTACGGTGACTTTACCTGCTCTCCTGTCTATCTTTGACGAATGCACCGCCTCGACAACAGCAGTGGACTTGCGCGATACTGCCGTGTTGACGCCGAGCGGAACCCCCGTCGACCAAAAACCCGTAAACCCTGTGACGTTTAACTGGCCTTCGCCTAACCTGCCTCCTCAAGCTCCAGTTCTGACCACTGGCGCCCTGACCATTTCTCTGGATAGAGCGGACGCCGAACAGAGCTCGGAGTTTCTCTACGTTTACGGCGAAAACGGCTTGTTGTTAGGGCGCACGAAGACTACGCCCGTATCGTGTGGTTTTAGCGATACCACATTTTTCTTACCGGCGCCGTTGCTCAACGACTGGCTATCCGACGGGCAGCTGGCCATCCTCCTAACACCGAATGGCAACGGCCCTGAGGCCATCAACGCCTTTTGCAACGGCGGAAAGGTACGCGCTCGCCTTGTCTACACTTACGCAACGCCGGATCGCCCCCTTTCGGTACACTTTTCCCTCGACAATGGGCCGCTCCAGCCCTTCCCTCCCGCCACCACTTTTGACCTGACGGCGGGCATACATACCCTTTACTACGAAGTAAGCGACTGCGCGGGAAACAACACCTCGACCCTTACTATCATCCGAGTGGATGATGCCGAACCGCCTGCGCTTGTGGCTCCGCCCCATCAGACGGCCTACGTAGGCTCGAGTAGCTGCTCCGCCTCCCTGACATTGCCTTTCCCGACCCTTTCGGAAAACTGTGCCTTTGGCGACTCGATAGTGGTATCCTCTGGAATGCAGCCAATTACCTTCGAGAACGATGCCAATGCGGGCTGGGTGCCCCAACACACCAACTTGACGGTAGCTGGGCTGCTGGCCAATGCTGTCTTTGGGGGAACCCTTACCGTGCGCTACCGAGGCGACTTTGGCCAAGATGGCGAATTCTTATACGTTATTGCTGAAAACGGCGATACGTTGGGACAAACCACTATCGCTCCTGTTGGCGAGTGCTCCGACGTTCACGAGAGCACCTTTTCCGTGTCGGCTGCGCAAATCAACGCGTGGGCGGCCGACGGGACAGCCAGCTTCTCCTTAAGGGCTAATCGCGACGTAGTCAATTACAGCGATCACGTGAACCCGTGTAGCCCGCTAAATGCAGCTCGACAGGACAGCATCAGCGCGTTGGAGGTCGTCCTGCGCTACACTTGTGCCCGCGTGGATTACCGCATCCTTCGGGGAGCGCAGACCGTCGCACAGGGTCAGCTCGTAGGGAACAACACCTCGGTAACACTTCCACCGGGCAACTATACCGTTACTTATACTACGGCTGACGCCGCAGGCAACACGGCAAGCGCAGCGTTTTCGGTAGTTGTTCTGGACACCGTCCCGCCTACGGCTCTATGTCGGCCTATCACAATATTTACTAATCCGCACGGCTCGATCACTTACACCCTGCAACCCCAGGAAGTAGACAACGGCAGCACAGACAACTGTGCGGGAGATGATGTATTGCTGTCGGTTTCGCCCAACCAGTTCACCTGCAACATGGCCAACAGTGTATACCCTGTAACCTTAACCGTTTCGGATGCGAGCGGGAAAACCGCCTCCTGCACGGCCCAAGTGCGCGTGGAAATGGTGCCTCCTCAGCCCACGGTAACGCAGGGCGTATGTGAGGGCGGCCCTGTGCAACTGTTTGCCAATCCACCGGCGCCTAATACTGGATATACTTACCGATGGACGGGCCCTGCGGGCTTTATGTCGATGCAGCCCAATCCCATCATTCCCTCGACGACGAGCGCCAACCAAGGCACTTATACGGTGAAGATCACTGGACCCACCGGGTGTGAGGTGAGCAACAGCGTGTTTTTAGACCTCACCAACCTGCCTAACCAACCCATCTTGCAGGCCCCTGCCCTGATCTGCCAAGGAGGCACGCTCACCTTGCAAGTACAACCGTTTGCCGGCACCACCGTAATCTACTCGTGGTATCGCGGCACGCCGGACAGTGCGGTGCTCTTAGGAAACACGACGGCACCTATCTTCCAAATCTCTAATCTCGCACCCGGCTTGTATGCCTTCCACGTTAAAGTTTCTGCTGATGGTTGCCTGTCCTTACCCTCTGAGGTGAAGGAGGTCACCGTTCAGGAACGACCTATTGCCCAAATTAGCCCCTCGAGCCTTTCCGTCTGCTCTGGCGACCCTATCGCCCTGCACACGCCCGTCCAAGGCACCAATATCACCTACAGCTGGAGTGGCCCGGCAGGGTTTACAAGCGAACTACAGTCGCCCTTGGTGACAGATTCTGCCCAAAGCATCAATGCCGGCACATATAACTTGGTGGTTTCGGTAAACGGTTGTGCCTCTCTTCCAGCCACCGCCACGGTAGAGGTGCGCACAAGACCCAACAAGCCCCAGATTAGCGGCAGCCAAGCGGTATGCGCAGGCGATACGCTCCTCTTGGTGTGTAACAACGTGCCCAACGCTTCGGAGTACCGCTGGTTCTCTCCTCAAGCGGTGTTAACCGTCACGAGCACGAACACATTAAATATACCTTCGGCTTCGGCAACAGCCCATACTGGAGCCTGGCGACTCGAAGTCGTCCAGAATGGATGCATCTCCATGCTTTCGGATGCCTTTATCGTAACGGTGGAAAGCTTCCCCGACCTATCGGCTTCGTCTAATTCGCCGGTATGCCAAGGCAATACCCTCACGCTGACGGCCAATTCGACAGGCTTGGGTATCTCTTACACTTGGACAGGTCCCGACGGATTTTTCGCTATTGGAAATGTTGCCAGTACGAATACACCAGTGAGCGGGACCTACACCGTAGTGGCCAGCACTCCCAATGGCTGCACAAAGTCGGTAGCGCTTTCAGTAAGTGTCGTTGCACCACCGGTAATCACATCAGTAACTCATACGGCGCCGCTGTGCGTGGACTGCACTACAGATGCTGCCTTACAGGCCGTGGTATTTTCCCAAAACCCGCCCTTAACTTATTCTTGGACAGGCCCCAACGGATTTGCTTCGAGCCAATCCGAGCCCATCCTTCCCAACGTTTGCACCCAGAATAACGGCACCTATACGGTAGTCGTGCGCGATGCAGCCAACTGCATCTCTGCGCCTGCTTCTGTGGTGTTAAGTGTACTGAAGCAGCCCGAGCGGCCACTGTTGGGCGCCGTGCCGTCGCTGTGCGCAGGCAGTCCGCTGACCATTGCCGTCCAAAATGCCAATGCTTATGGCAGCAACGTCGTCTTCGAATGGGCCACTCCATATGGAACCGTCACCCAGTCGGCTGCCAATTTGCATATCCCCTCCGCTGGGCTCCAGCACAGCGGCACCTATCGCGTGGTGGCCCGCATCGGCAACTGTGCCTCGGCGCCCTCTGAAGAGGTGACCGTACAGGTATATCCCATTCCTTCGGCACCGATCCTGAGCAGCAATGCGCCGGTGTGCGAAGGGCAGACCCTGCTGCTGTGGGCTCAAGAGGTGCTGGGAGGTCAGTTCAACTGGACGGGTCCGAGCGGGTTCACTGCCAGTGTGCGCGATCCGTTCATCCCTCAGGTGAATAAAATGCTGCACGAAGGGTGTTACTCCGCTACGGTCTCCGTCAACGGCTGCACTTCCGCTGCGAGCGAACCGCTCTGCGTACAAATACGCACGCGCCCAGAGGCACCTCAGCCTTTACCCGTTGACCCAGCCTGCTTAAGCCAGCCGGATGCTACGCTAACCCTTCGCATTGCTCCAGCAACGGCCATTCCCGGAGCGCAGTATATCTGGTACAACGGCACTACCCAAGATCCACTAGGGCCACCCACGTTTGCCCTATCTTTTGTGCTGTCAGACTTGTCGAGCCTAGTGCCTGGAAACAACATCTTCCACGTGCGTTCTGTCGTGGACGGCTGCCTTTCAGCGCTCTCTTCTTCTATTGCAGTGTACTTAGACACGATACCCGCGGGGATAAATGCCTTTGCTGGTTTGGACTTCGACGCCTGCGATGCCACCCCGCTTCAGCTGGCGGCAACACCGCCCCCTTCCTCAGTAACGGGGAGGTGGACGCTTGTGTCTGGCCCGCCCGTAGTGATTGTCAATCAGCCCTCTGCCACAACAGAGGTCTTAGGGGCCATAGCGGGCAATATTTATGGCTTTGCATGGTCGCTTTCGAGTGGCGCCTGTAAAGACTTCAGCCGAGATACTGTCCAGGTACGGGTAAACGCCTTTGAAGAGGCGCAAGTGGTGAAAGACTTATACATCACTTGCTTCTCCGACACGCTGGTCATTCAAGCTGTACCGGGGCAAAATGTTGCGGGTATGTGGAAGCAGCCTTTAGGGCAGACGCTCTTCAACCCACCTATTATCATCGATCATCCCAACCATCCTACGACTACGGTGCGCAACCTGCCGCCCAACGCCAATACTTTCTTCTTTGACTGGACGCTTCAGGTAGCCGGATGCCCGCCATCAACAGCCACCGTTACGGTGCATACCATTCACAAACAGCCTTTTGCTGGGCAAGACCAAAACCTGTGCATCACCGACTCCTGCACCCTGCTGCAAGCCACTCCTTTAGAAGCCTTCGAGACAGGAAAGTGGATCTATCTCGACGCAGGAAGCAACCCTGCGCTTAAGATGAACGCTCCCAATGCGCCTACGACCTTTGCCTGCGGGTTGCGCATTGGCTCAAACCGCTTCGTCTGGGAGACCAACGGCGGCCTATGTGGCGACCGCTCGCGCGACACCGTAGTGGTTTCGTACGACTTGGAACCCACTGCCAACGAAGATAGCATCAGCGTGGCCTATGGCCAACAAGTCTTACTTAACGTGTTGCAAAACGACATTGTGCCCCCTCAATTTACCGTGCGCGTGCTCGACCCACCCAAACACGGGCGGTGGTCAGAGCCGAGCAAGGGCATATTCACCTATCTGCCCGACCTTACATTCACCGGCCGTGACCGCCTCGTCTACGAGTTGTGCAACCTCAACCCGGCCTGCCCTTGTAGCATGGCTACGCTGTTTTTCGACGTGGAACCCGCCGACAGCTGCCGCATACCGACCATCATCACGCCCAACAACGACGGAGTAAACGACGCCTTCGTTATCCCTTTCTATTGCTTAGGTGGTGGAGAAGGCGGTGCTGAAAACGAGGTGGCCATCTTCAACCAATGGGGCGACCAGGTGTTTTATGCGCGCCCTTATCAGAACGACTGGCAAGGAACCTACAACGGTCAGCCCCTCCCCGTCGGCACGTATTTTTTTGTAGTGAAACTGCCCTCCGAAAACAAACCGCGTACCGGTTTCCTCGTCATACAGCGTTAATGTTGGAGCCGACCAGGTCGGCGTACCTTTGCCGCTACGCTCACCCTAAGCCAAGATAGGTTGCTCCCGAAATCGCGCGCTATGCCATTAGATCAGCTTCACGAAGAGGAAAAAATGCTCCGAAAAGAGGGCGAGATGGGATTCTTCGACCACCTCACCGAGTTGCGCCAACGCATCCTGCGCTCGGCAGCAGCCATCCTCCTGATGGGAGCCGTGTGCTTTATCCAAAAGGAGATGGTCTTCGAAACTTTGGTGTTTGGCCCACGCCGACCGGACTTTTTCACGTATCGAGCCCTGTGCTCCCTCTCCAACGCGATGGGTTTAGGCGACAAGATGTGCTTTTCGCCGGTGTCGTTCCAACTGATCACCCGCCAGTTAGGAGAGGTGCTCATGCAACACCTATACGTCTCCTTCTGGTTGGGGCTCATCTTGGCTTTTCCCTATGTGCTGTGGCAGTTCTGGCTCTTTCTCAAACCCGGCTTGCTCGAGTCGGAGCGGAAGGCCGTTCGCGGCGTCGTAGGCATCTGCTCCCTCCTCTTTCTCTTCGGGGTAGCCTTCGGATACTTTGTCATCGCGCCTTTTTCCATCAACTTTTTAGCGGGGTATAGCCTACCGGGCACAGAAGTTGCTCCTACGTTGGACTCCTACGTGACGTATATGACGATGTTTACCATTCCAATCGGCCTTTTCTTTGAGCTGCCGGTAGTGATTTACTTCTTGACCAAAATTGGGCTGGTGGGCTATCGCGCATTGCAGACCTATCGGCGCTATGCCTTTGTCGCTATCCTTATCGTGGCGGCCATCATCACACCGCCCGACGTGGTGTCGCAGCTGATTGTGGCTACGCCCTTGTACGGGTTGTACGAGATCAGCATCCTGGTGGCTCGGCGAGAGCAGCGCCGCCGCGAGGCCGCCATCTTTTCCAATACTTCCGTTGCCGATGTCATAAAAGCCGAGTCATGAAAGTAACGGAGCACTTCGAAAAGGCCAAAGGTAAGACGCTCATCTCTTTCGAGGTATTGCCTCCCTTAAAGGGCGGAAGCATGCAGGCCATCTTTGATACGTTAGATCGCCTCATGGAATTCAATCCGCCTTTCATAGATGTCACGTACCACCGCGAGGAATACATCTACAAGGTGCGCCCTTCGGGCTATTATGAAAAGGCGGCTATCCGCAAACGACCGGGCACCGTAGGCATCTGCGCCGCTATCATGCACCGCTACAAAGTAGATGCAGTGCCGCACCTCATCTGCGGCGGCTTTTCTAAGGAAGAAACCGAAAACGCCCTCATCGACCTCAACTTTTTGGGGATCAACAACGTCCTGGCCCTGCGCGGCGACGCGCGCCGATTCGAAGAGCGCTTCGTCCCTCAAGAAAACGGCCACGCCTTTGCCCTCGACTTGGTGCGCCAAATAGCCAATATGAATCAAGGGCGCTATTTAGACCCGGACATCATCAATGGAGAAAAGACAGACTTCTGCATCGGCGTCGCCGGTTATCCGGAAAAACACTTTGAGGCGCCCAACTTAGAAACCGACCTCTACTACACGAAAATGAAGGTGGAGGCCGGCGCGCATTACATCGTCACCCAAATGTTTTTCGACAACCAAAAATATTTCGACTATGTGGCCGCCTGCCGAAAGGCCGGTATCGATGTGCCCATCGTGCCGGGGCTGAAGCCTATAACGCGCCGACATCAGCTGACCAGCATTCCGCGCAAGTTTTTCGTGAATTTCCCGCAAGCCTTAGTGGAAGAGATAACTCGAGCGCCTAACGATGAAGCCGTGCGGCAAATAGGCATCGAGTGGTGCGCGCAGCAGTCTGTCGAGTTGAAAGCGGCAGGCGTACCCTGCCTGCACTATTACACCATGGGCGATGCCGAAACCATCCGAGAGGTAGCCAAGCGAGCGGGCTTTTGAGCGCTTCAGGAAGTAGGCTCAAGGCTCGCTACCTGAATGCGCACCCAAACATCGTCTTCTAACTCGACAGGCGTGCCCTCGACAGCAGCGTCGAGCACCAGTTCGTTGGCGAGCACTTCTTGACGGATATACTCGCCAAACTTTTCTACGGCCGGCTGTATGGCGGGGTGGTTTTCGACCTCGACGCGGATGCGGTCGGTGACGTTAAAGCCTAAGTTTTTGCGCAGGTTCTGGATGCGATTGACCAAGTCGCGAGCTACGCCCTCTGCTTGCAGCTCGGGTGTAAGCGTCACGTCGAGTGCTACTGTAACCGTCCCATCACTGGCCGTTTTCCAGCCAGGCAAGTCTTCCACAGTGATGAGGACATCCTCGAGCGCGATCGAATACGTATGGCCTTCGATCTGCAGGTCGAACGAGCCGTTTTTCTCCAGAGCGGCGATGTCACTTTGAGTTAAGGCAGCGATCTGTTCAGCGGCCGCCTTCATGTGCTTACCCAGACGGGTGCCCAACGTTTTAAAGTTGGCCTTGGCTTTTTTCTTGATCAAGCCCGAAGCATCGGTGACGTATTCCAGGCGTTTGACGTTGATTTCGGAGAGGATGTAGTCTTGGACGCTCTCCACCTCGGCTTGAAAGCGCTCATCGAGCACGGGGAGCAAAGCGCGCTCCAGGGGCAAGCGCACCCGCAGCTTCTCGCGCTTGCGAATGCTGAGCGCCAACGAGCAGATGCGCCGAGCATAGTCCATACGGCGCTCCAAAGCGCGGTCTATCTTGTTCTCATCTGGGTGCGGCAGGTCGGTCAGGTGTACCGATACAGGCCAGACCGCTTCGCCCTGCTCCCGACGCGATGGCTCCGTGAGGTTTCGGTACAGCCAGTCGGCAAAAAAGGGAGCCACTGGAGAAAGGAGCTGAGAGAGTACGAGTAAGCACTCCGAGAGCGTCTGGTAGGCAGCGATCTTGTCGGTATTGAGCTGTGCCTTCCAAAAGCGGCGGCGCGACAGCCGCACATACCAATTTGACAGGTACTCGTCTACGAAGTTTTCAATAAGCCGACAGGCTCGAGTGACCTCGTAGTCGTCCATAGCCTCTCGGTATTGACCCACCAATGAGTGGAGACAAGACAGTATCCAACGGTCGAGTTCGGTGCGGCTTTGTAGGGGAACGGGTTGGTGCTGATGGAGCAAAAAGCCATCGACGTTAGCGTAAAGCGCAAAAAACGCGTAGGTGTGATACAGCGTGCCGAACAGCTGATTGCGCACTTCGACAAGCCGTTCCTCATCGAAGCGGAGGTTCTCCCATGGGTTCGCACTCGACATCATGTACCACCGCGTGGCGTCTGCTCCGTGTGTCTCGATAGTCCGGAAAGGGTCCACCACATTACCCCTGCTCTTAGACATCTTCTCTCCATTTTTGTCTAAGACCAACCCGTTTGACACTACGGTGCGAAAAGCCACCGAGTCAAACACCAAAGTGGCGATAGCGTGCAAGGTGTAAAACCACCCCCGCGTCTGATCTACTCCTTCGGCAATGAAGTCGGCCGGAAAATGGCGCCGAAAGGCCTCCTGATGTTCAAACGGGTAGTGCCACTGGGCGTAGGGCATTGCTCCGCTGTCGAACCACACATCGATGAGGTCGGGTTCGCGATACATTGGTTTTCCAGAGGGCGACACCAATACGACTTCGTCGATGTAGGGGCGATGTAAGTCCGCTGGCAACGATTGCTGTAAACCTAAGGCGCTATTGGCTCGCTCTATTTCGGCCTTCAGCTCCTCTATAGAGCCGATACAGCGCTCCTCGCGCCCGTCTGAGGTACGCCAGATCGGCAGAGGCGTCCCCCAATAGCGCGAACGCGAGAGGTTCCAGTCCTGAAGATTTTCTAGCCATTGGCCAAAGCGCCCCGTGCCGGTACTCTCTGGCTTCCAACGGATGGTGCGATTAAGCTCGACCATCCGCTCCCGCATGGCCGAGGTGCGAATGAACCAGGCGTCCAACGGATAATACAGCACAGGTTTATCGGTGCGCCAACAATGAGGATAGGTGTGCCGATATTTTTCTATGCGGAAGGCCTTTCCGTCTGCCTTCAAACGCAGGGCGATAAGTAAATCCGTGGGTTTAAAGTTGGGATCTCGCTGCACTTCTGCAGGGTAGTACTCTGCTTTGACATAGCGCCCTCCGAACTCAGGAACCTCATCGACAAACTTGCCTTGGGGGTCGACCAAGGGCAGCGGCAGGTCGGGGTTGAGTGGGTTGGGCAGACCGATAAAGGGCACGCCCGCCTCTCGACAAGCGCGAAAGTCGTCGGCCCCGAAGTAAGGAGCCGTATGCACTACGCCGGTACCATCCTCCGTAGTGACCCAGTTGCCCGAGATAACGCGAAAAGCATGGGCTTCCAGCTGAGCCGTGTGGGCAGCCGGAGTGGGCAGCAATTGTTCGTAGCGCACCCCTACCAATTGCTGACCGAGGAACGGAGCGGACGCGCGCTGCCAGGGCAGCAGCTTATCGCCGGGCTGGAAAGCATCTACAGACAAGCCCTCTGCCTCTGGGTCAAAATAGGCAGAGAGCCGCTCCTCGGCCAAGACTACGCCGATGGGTTGACCCGTGTAAGGGTTTCGAGTGCGTATCTTTACATATGGGATGGCCGGCCCAACGGTTAAGGCAACATTGCTGGGTAAAGTCCACGGCGTCGTTGTCCAAGCCAGAATGTACACGGCTTCTTCCGGAGTGTCGAATAAAAAGGCCGATACCGCATCGCGGCGCACGCGAAACATGGCCGCCACAGAGATGTCAGTAACTTCTCTGTAGGTGCCCGGCATATTTAGTTCGTGGCTCGAAAGGCCGGTCCCTGCAGCGGGGCTGTAAGGCTGGATGGTAAAACCTTTATACAGGAAAGGTTCGCCCGCTGTCGTGCGTTTTTGGTACAGCTGCTGGAGGAGCCACCACACCGACTCGATATAGGTATTGTCGAAAGTGATGTAGGGATGCTCCAAGTCTACCCAATATCCCATGCGCCGCGTGAGGGCATCCCAATGATCTTTGTAGCGCATGACAGCGGCTCGGCAGGCTTCGTTGTAGGTCGCTATGCTGACGCTCTGGCCGATATCTTTCTTCGAGATGCCCAGCTCTTTTTCCACTTGGAGCTCTACGGGAAGTCCATGGGTGTCCCAGCCGGCCTTGCGCTCTACCCGATAGCCTTTGAGCGACCAGTAGCGGCAAAAGAGGTCTTTGATCGTGCGCGAAATCACGTGGTGTATGCCCGGCATGCCGTTGGCCGAAGGGGGGCCTTCGTAAAAGACGAAGGAGCGTTCGACAGGGCGCTGTTGCACCGAGCGTTCGAAGACACGTTCTGCCGTCCAGAATTCCAATACCTCCTCTTCAAAAGCGGGTAAGTTCAGCTGCTCAAACTCGCGATACATTGCGTCGTTCCCTTTTCGCCGCGCAAACCTCGCAAGGTTTCTCTAAAGTATCGACACTTTCCCGATATTTTCGCCCCACCTCTACGGCGTAGGGCAAGACGCCGCGCGTCATTTTAGCTCCTTGTTGCATCTTCGCAGCCAATTAGCAGCAATAGGCAACTGGGTTTTCCCTGTCGCCATGCTTTTCAGCATGCCATGCCGCAGGCGATACCGCACGAACAAGAAACGATGCCGTTGTTTAAGATTCGCCGTCGAGGCTATTTCGGCTTTATGAGCGCCTCCGGCGAGGTGGTCATCGAGCCGCAATACTTAGAAGTCACGGACTTTGACGGTGGTTTTGCCCGCGTCCGCCTCAACGACTGCTGGGTATTACTCGATACGGTAGGGCGGCTGTACGTAAAGCGGCTGTACCGAACGATAGGCACCTTTTCAGAAGAGCGCGCCCGAGTACAGGTAGTGCGGCGCTGGGGATACGTGGACAAACGCGGCGTTGAGGTGATCGCTGCTCGCTTTGACTGGGCCGATAATTTCTCCGAGGGGCTGGCTGCGGTGCGGATAGAGGATCGGATGGGCTACATCGACCGAGAGGGGCGCTTCGCTCTTCGCCCCATCTATACGGCGGCCGGAGCGTTTCGGCAAGGATTAGCTCCGGCCGCTATAGAAGGGTGTTGTGGATTTATTGCTCGCGACGGACAGTTTGCCATTGAGCCCAGATGGGACGGCTGCCAGCCTTTCGACGGCCCTGCAGCAGTAGTAGTGGAGGGTGTACTGTGGGGCTTGATCGACCGCAGCGGCTCCATAGTGTTGCGCCCACAGTTTGAACTACCACCGCCGCCCTCTACAGTGCGCTTTAAAGAAGGGATGGCCAAGGCTTTCCTTTGTGGCAAATGCGGTTTTGTCACTCAAGACGGGAGCATCGCCATACCGCCGACGTTCGACATGGCCGGCGACTTTTCGGAGGGACTAGCTCCAGTGGAAATTAACGGCGCCTACGGTTACATCGACCTCGAAGGCCGCTTAGCGATATTGCCGAAGTTTGAATGCGCGGGCGACTTCTGTCAGGGTGCCGCGCCGGTACGAAGCCATGGGAAATGGGGCTATCTGCGTTCCGACGGCAGTTGGCTCATTCCGCCTACTTTCGATCATGCCGCTCCTTTTAGAGACGGGTTAGCCCTTGTTCACTTCCACGACAAGTGGCGCTACATCACTCTGGAAGGCGAAACCGTGTGGCAAGAAGCTTAAAAGAACAGCGCATTGTACAGCAACAGCTTGCCGTTTTCCCAAAAGCACCGGAATACGGGGTCGTCTACGAAGTAGATCAATTGCCCCTCTCCCATACGTTGCACAGCGGCTATAGGCGTCTTTTTTAGCCGCGGTTTCAATCGACTGCCAATAAAGCCGCGCATCACCAAGGTCTCGCCCAAGCGAAGAGGTACTATCGTGTTTTCACCCACCTCATAGCACTGAGAGTGGTTTTTGAGCGAAAAATACCGCCTCGAAAGGCCGAAAGCCAGCGGATGGGTAGTGTCCACTTCCACTTGGACAATGGCGCCGAGTGCCTGTTGGCTCAGCTGATCGCGTTCGTGCGACTGATAGGCCTTGGGCACAGCGCTGGTTTCCACGGTATCTTTCTTAGGCTCCGACTTTATTCGGATGTCGAAATCCTCTTTGCTAGCAAAAGCGCCCAAAGCCCTTTCGATAACTACCAAACGACCACCTTGGCGTACCCATTCTTGCAAAATACGCAGTGTATTTTCCGACAGGGAGTATTGACCATTAGGCAAAAGCAAGACCGAGTAGTCGCTCAGACGCACGCGCGAGAGGCGCTGTATCTCGATAGGAGTGACGGGGTAATTTATATCTTGTTCGAGGAGATACCACAAGTGGCCAAAGGCGTTGTCGTCGGTCTCGTCGCTGTACAGGAGGGCGATCTCTGGGCGGCGCACGGGGACGAATTTCTCAGAGCCCAGATCGCGCCCTTTTTCGATCCAGCCGCTGAAGATGGGGTGCGCTACCACATTGGTCGCTTGGGCAGCCTCTTGGACGATGCCGTCCAGTTCCGCACTTATCCCTGCATTATCTGCTCGGCTGATGACTAAGGTGCCGGCGTCAAAGTGTTGATCGGCCAAGGAGAAAGGCTGCAAGGCATACCGCACGCGCACGTTGCGCTCGAGTACTTGGGCCAAGAAGCGCGCGTCGGCAGCAGACTTCCAATACACACACCAAGCATAAGGCGATGCCGCAATGCGCACAGGAGGCGCTTGAAAAGGCGTAAAAGGCCGCTTGGGTTCCAAACGCTGCTTAAGGGCATACGCCTCTAAACCATAGGCATAAGGCAGCGCCCAAGCCGTAATGTCGTAGGTGAGCGAGTCCGTTAGGTGGTGCTCCGGCTCAAAGAGCACTTGCAGCAGCACAGCATTGGGCTGATAAGCGCTGAGGACGATGTCGTTTTCCAATACGTCGAACACCGTATCCTTGTTTTCTGTGTAGCTGAATCCCTTCAGCCCGCGCGCTACCGCACCCGAGCGCCCAAAGCGAATGCGGTGTCGCTCGAGCAGGCGGCATAGGGCATTGATTTTGTTGGGATCGTTACGGCTGCTGATCACAAAGCTCACATAAGTGCCGGGAGGCTTGCTGGCGTTTTGCTCAAAGTACTTGCGAAAGTTCTCGACTAAGGCTGCGGCATTTTGACTGGCGATTTCGATGGTAGAGCGGCTCGTGGTCAGGTGGTGTAGGATGCGGTCGCGCAGGGTCAGCGTATCGCCCGCGGTCGTGACGATAGCGCGCCCTGCAGTGGAGTGCCCCGCCTGTTCGTAGGTCATGCCAATAGAGCCGTTAAACATCGGATAGGTATCGCCGTACGACGGATAAAACAGGTCGAACACCTCTTTGGTAAAATATAGCCAGCCGTTTTGGTCGAAATAGCGCACGTGGTTTTTGCCTACTTCCGTTTGAAAAGAACGCTGCCACGGCGTAATGTATTCGTGGAGCGGTTCAGCGGCGGGTGCAAAATAGTACGGGGCATCTACGCCCTGTTCGTGCAGGTCGGCATGTACGTGGGGCCGCCAGCGGTGATACAGTTCGAGGCGCTGCTGGGTCTCTATTTGAGTGGCCCACGCCCAGTCGCGGTTGAGGTCGAAATAGTAGTGGTTGGTGCGCCCGCGCGGCCAGGGTTCGAAGTGCTCGCGCGCATCCGGCACGGGTGTCTGTCGCCGATTGCTTACGCTCCGATACCAATGCGTGTAGCGATCGTAGCCGTCGGGATTGAGCGAAGGGTCTATAACGACAACGGTATTTTGGAGCCATCGCTCTACTTCCGGCTCGCTTTGAGTGGCCAATTGCCAGGCCAGCAACATGCTGCACTCCGAACCAGAAGGCTCATTGCCGTGTACGCTCATGCTCAACCAAACAATAGCAATAGGGGGCAAGTCACTCGCAACAGCCGCCTTGCCGTTCAGCTCCGACATGCCAATATGGCGGAGCCGAATCTCCTCTAAACGCGCAATGTTTTGGGGTGCTGAAAAAAAAGCGACATAAAGGGGGCGACCCTCGTAAGTTGTGCCGTATTGCTCCAAGCGCATCGTTTGAGGCGCATTCGCCGCCAAATATTCAAAATAACGCACCAACAGGTGGTGCGGCGTAAACTGTTCTCCGAGCCGGTGCGGCAAAAATTCATCCGGAGATTTGATTTGGGCCCGAATGGAGAGCGGCGATAACACTGCGCATTGCCAAACGAGCAGACTTACGAGGAGCCTTTGATAAATCATATTTGCCTTGTGCAAGAGAAATAGAACATTGCGACGCGATAGGGCCGTTAGACAGAACAAATGCGCGGCAAACATGCGCTTTTTACGGCAAAACCAAAGTAGCTATCTCATCAAAGTCATCTTTTGCACCGTCTCTCCCAGCTGAACGAGATAGACCCCTGGAGAGAGGTGCCCTACCGCTAAGGCTTGCCGCTCCGTGCCGGCCGGCAGCGTTTCACGCATCACCACGCGCCCGGTATAGTCGAAGACTGCCATCGGCAACGACATCGATGCCGGAGTGCTTAGCGCCAACCACACTACTTCGCGCGCCGGATTAGGGTAAAGCCGAAAGAGCTCTCGTTCCGCCTCGACCTCCTCTTGAATACTCACCGTCTTGGGGCGGATGACAAAACGCGGCGTGCCTAAGAAACCGCCTTGGCCATCGCTGACCACAAAGAGAAAGCCGTCGACGCGTTGGCTGCCGTAGTCGAAAAATCGGAGGGCGCCGCTGTTGATGTCGGCCTGAGTGAACTGGTCGCCCGGTTGTAGAGGTGCCGACCAATTTTTAGCCAGATGGCCATGTTGCGGCACGGTGACCAAGGTAAAGGTAAGTTCGTTTGGCGCATTGTCCGCGTCATCGGCGAGTAACAGATCCGCTCCGATGCTGTGGTTGTTGCCCGGTTCAACCTCGAGTGGGAGATTATTCACCAAAAAAGGCGGCTCTTGGTTGCTTTCGGAACAGAACTCCAACTGAAACTGCTCTAATGTGCCGCCGCCGCCAATTTGCGTGTCCTGGACGCGCAGGGTCCACACGCCTGTAGCGTTCTGGCCCGTAAATGCTTGGAGCGGCTCTTGTGGGCGATATGGCGCGCCAGTGTTGGGCGGAGGGCAAGGGAAGGATGCCGGGGCGGCGTCCGTCAAGCGCAGGTTGAAAAAGCCGTTGAAGTTGCCGCAGCGCGCCGACCAAAGGATGACCTCCGTGCCTTGAGGGCTGACGAGGCGTACATCCAAGTCGCGGAAAAACTCGTGATACCCCTTCACTCGTCGCACCTCCATGTTCTTTAAAATGCCTCCGTTGAGCACATTTATCTTGGACTCGACTACAGGCTTTCCGTTGGCCGTCATGTTCTTGGGCAAATCATTTGCCTCCCAAACAAAGCATCTCTCGGCAACCGTAGAGAAGAAGAACGGCTCCGTCCAGGAGTGAATGCCGCACTCGTTGCGCGGGCGCACGCGCCAATAGTACGCCTTGCCCTTGTCGAGAAAGGCCGCGACTTTGAAACTGTCTAAAGCAGTGTTGCTTACAGAAGCGACTATGGAGGAAGGTTCAAAAGAAGGGCTTGTAGCCAGCTGTACGTCGTAGGTCAACGCATCCAATCCTCTGCTCCAGCGCAGGGTTTGCGTCAGCGCTTGCTCAGCAGCGCCAGTGGGCGGATGCAGTAGGGCCAATCCGCTAAAGTCGTTGCGCAGCGTAACGAGGACGATGGTGCGCACGATGGGTGGAAATCCAGCGGCGGTAGCGCGCAGGGTAAAGGTAAGGGTATCCTCTACTTTCACCTCGGAGAAGTCCAACGTCAGCACGGCGTCTTCGCCAGGCATCACAGTGGTGCGGTCGAAGACGGCTACGACATCGGGCGGAAGGGGGCCATCTAAGGTCAGGGAGACGGGCTCCTGAAAGCCTAACACTCCGGCAGTGTGGATGACCACGGTATGTTCGGCGGGGAGGCAGAGCGTCCCACTGTCGTTGTCTAAGCCCAGGGTAAGTGAGGGTTGCGTTGGCGATTGGATGGTGAAGTTTTGGTCGGAGATGTCGAAGAACACGTTGTTCGTTCCGTCTATGCGAATGCGCGCTTGTGTGGTGGGTATGTTGGGGACGCGCACGTAGTGGCTGCCGTCGTTGGCCACGCGCTCTGCCAGAGTGATCGGATAAGTTAGGCCGCCATCGGTACTGAGCCGAATGTTGACGTGCGAACAGTTGACCGGCTCGCGGTTGGTGTTGGCCACTTGCCAGCGCACCTCCGCGTATTCGCCTATGTTCCAGCGGTCGGTGCTCCGATTAGGGTAGTCTACAACAAAGGGGCCGGCATCGCCCCAGGCGCGGAAAGCTACCTCTGCCGCTCCTACGCCACCGCGGTTATCGCGCACGGTGAGCAGAAACGTCAGGTTGCGCGTGTACTCCGGCAAGAGCTCGCGCGGGTCGGTAGTGCCGCTTAGTATAGTGCTGAGCTGAGGAAAATAGCGGTTGGGCGCCGACACGGCTGGGCGCGTGCGGAAAAGGGGGGAGTCGCCCAACTGAGTACCTAAGGGCGTCTCTGGACCGATGTCGATCTGTTCCCAACAGTACGTCAGCGGGTCGCCATCGGAGTCTTCCGCGCTGCCCGCTAATTCGAAAGGAGTACCAATAGGGATGAAGAAGCCATTAATGTAGGGCAGCGACACCATAGGCGGCTGGTTGTCGGTGGGCGTAAGTGTACCGCATTGGGCGCCGCCCTCGAAGTCGATGTACTTGCGTATCTCCACAATGGAGCCGCCGTGAAAGTACAGGTCGGGAGCGCTTTGCACGTTGTCGGGGCCACAGCCGCCCACATACGACATGATGGTGCTACCGCTGCCGGGTTCGTAGGCGGTCAGCGGCGCGCGTTGGTCGGCAGCAAAGCCGCCACAGCGATTCCAAGTGTGATTACCGCCCAATTGGTGGCCCAACTCTTGGCACGCCACATAGGTGAAAAACAACCCATAAGAGCCGCTACCCGAAGTGCAGCCCAACCACTTGCTGGGTTGACACACTACCCCCAAGCCACCTACACCGCCACCACCGCGAGCAAAGACATGGCCCACATCGTACGCCGCTGGCGGGACTCCCACTTGGGCCAGCGCCTGCTGATTTTGCGCCGCCAAAGCGCCGTTATCTGGGCCAGTAAAGGGGTCGGTGGCCGGCTCCAAAAAGATAGTGGCGAGCGTGGCCTGCACCAAGACAAAGCGCAGCGAAAAGTCGCGCTCGTAGGGCGCATTGATGCGGTTGACGTGTTCCACCAGTGCCGAGTATACCTGCTCGCGCGTTCCGCCGTGATCCTGCGCAAACTCTCCCGTAGTAGAAATAATGAGGCGATACTGCTTAAGCTGTACCGGACCTTGCTCTAAAAGGCCGCGCATCGATACAGGCGGCACATACGGATGTGAGGACGGCGCTATCCATACAGATGGCTCGACGACCAGCCGCTGCATCGGTTCGGAGGGGCGCTCCCCCGGAGGCAGATCTTCGGCGGCATAGGCCATATAGTATTGCCGCTGCCCCCAAGCATACACTTCCACGATCGAGAGGCTGAGGTCGGGCCAAAAGATCCAGGCGTTTAGGCCGCGCAGCGTATAGCTCATGCGAACCGTCATCCCGGGGCGATAGAGCGCTTCGCCCGCAAATGTCCGCGCAAAAGGCATAGCCTCCACCAGAGTAGGTTCTACCTGAAATGTCTCCCATATCGAGAAAGGTTCTTGGGTACCATCGGGCAGAGGAAGGTATACGATACATCGGCGCTGGCGAGCCTCCGGCGTGAACTCCCGAGGCGCCTGGCGCAAGAGGGCTTGCAACGAGCCGGTATCCAACACATAGGTAGTATAGCGCCGAGGAATGAGCTTGCGCTGCGCGCCCTCCGGCAGCAAAATAGCCGACTCATCGATGGCTCGAAAAAAGTGGCCTGGAAAGGGCTGCGCCTTCAAGGTGAAAAAGACGCCCCAACACAGCAAGGTTACCCCAATATACCGCATAACACAGACAAGCTTGGTTCGACCCGAACAATAATGACCAAATGGCTGAGCTAAGGTAGACCATTCCGACAGGGCCAGCACCTTTTTGCAGCCCAAAAGCGAACCAAGCGCTCTAAACAGCGGTTTTTTACGCTTTATCGGGCGCCGTCTCCGCTACCACAGCAATGCCCAGCTCGTCGAGCTGCTGCCGTGTGAGGGGACTGGGCGCATCGATCATGACGTCGCGCCCCTGATTGTTTTTGGGAAAAGCGATAAAATCGCGAATGGAGCTGGCCCCATTCATCACAGCGCAGAGTCGATCGAAGCCAAAGGCGATGCCGCCATGCGGTGGAGCGCCGTATTCGAAGGCGCCCAACAGGAAGCCAAATTGTGCTTCCGCCTCCTCGGCCGTAAACCCGAGCAGGCGGAAGCTCCGGCTCTGCAAGTCTCGGTCGTGAATGCGAATAGACCCACCACCGATCTCCACGCCGTTGATAACCAGGTCGTAAGCATCGGCTCGGATGCTCTTGAGCACGGCGGGATCGTCAGCGTCCATCTTCGGAATGTCGGCGGCCTTTGGCGAAGTGAAGGGGTGATGCATGGCAAAAAAGCGCCCTTCTTCCTCATCCCATTCCAGCAGAGGAAAGTCCAGCACCCACAGCGGCTTGAAGACGTCGGATGGGCGCAGCCCTAAGCGACTGCCCATCTCTAAGCGCAGCTCCGATAGCTGCTTGCGCGTCTTTTCCGTCTCCCCGGCTAACAGCAGGAGCAAATCGCCCGCCTGAGCACCGGCAGCGCGCAGCCAACCCTTGAGCTCCTCTGCCGTAAAGTATTTATCGACCGACGACCTGATCGACCCATCGGTCTCCCAGCGCACGTAGACAAGCCCTTGAGCGCCAATCTGCGGGCGCCGTACCCATTCGGTCAATTCATCCAGCTGCTTCCGACTGTAGGCGGCGCAGCCCGGCGCGCAAATGCCCAACACACTTTCAGCGCGATTGAAAACGACAAAGCCCTTACCGCGCACCAACGCCGTCAGGTCGACAAACTCCATCCCAAACCGCAAGTCGGGCTTGTCGGAGCCAAAGCGCCGCATCGCCTCGTCGTAAGTCATGCGCGGAAACGGCCCTAAGTCAATAGCTAACAAGGACAAGAAGAGGTGTCGCGTCAGCCCTTCGAAGGTCTGCAGCACATCTTCCTGGTGGACAAACGCCATCTCGCAGTCGATCTGGGTAAACTCTGGCTGGCGGTCGGCGCGCAGGTCTTCGTCGCGAAAGCACTTGACGATTTGAAAATAGCGGTCGAAACCAGCAACCATGAGGATCTGCTTGAAGGTCTGAGGCGACTGAGGCAGGGCATAAAACTGCCCCGGATTCATGCGCGACGGCACGACAAAGTCGCGCGCCCCTTCCGGAGTGGATTTGATGAGGAAGGGCGTCTCTATTTCTACAAAACCCTGTGCAGCCAGATATTGGCGCGTCTCTAAGCTCAGGCGCGAGCGAAACAGCAGGTTGTTTTGGACGCAGGGGCGGCGCAGGTCTAAATAGCGGTATCGCATCCGCAGGTCATCGCCGCCGTCGGTATCGTCAATGATGCTGAAGGGTGGCGTTTTGGCTGGGTTTAGGACGACGAGCTCGTTCACTTGAACTTCGATGTCGCCGGTGTCGCGGTTGGGGTTTTTGCTATAGCGCTCGCGCACAATGCCGGTAGCCTGAATGACGAACTCGCGCCCTAGCTTGCGGGCGCGCTCACAAAGAACAGAGTTGTCTTCCTCGTCAAATACCAATTGCGTGATGCCGTAGCGATCGCGCAGATCGATAAAGGTGAGCTTGCCTAAGTCGCGAGTGTGGGCCACCCAGCCCGCCAACGTCACCGTTTTGCCCACGTCGCTGAGCCGCAGGTCGTTACATGTATGGGTTCGGTACATAGCGCATTTACAAAGATTGGACACCAAGGGCCGCTCTGCAGCGGCGGCAAAGGTAAGAGCACCGCGCTGCTTGCTGGTGGTTTAGGTGGCGTTCTTATCCTCTTTTTCAACTTCTCCACGCCCCGCCCAGCGCTGAATGACCTGAAACTCGCTGAAAAATACCCCCACCACCGTACGCACTACGGTGTAAAGCGGAACTCCGATGATCATGCCCACCGGCCCTCCCAACTGAGCGGCGACCAGAACTACCAGGAAAATTTCCAAAGGGTGCGCTCGAACGCTGGCTGAGGTGATGTAGGGGTATAGCAGCACGTTATCGATCAGCTGGGTGAAACCAAAAGCAATTACCACCTTGAGCAGGTAAAAGCCGATCACTGAAAATTCGGCCTCGATAAAATGTATGAGGGTAAAAATACAACCCACAGCAATGCCTATGAGCGGCCCTAAGTAAGGGATGACGTTGAAGAGACCGCCCAAAATGCCCAACACCAACGCATTGGGCACGCCCAAAAGCCAAAGGGCAGCCGAGGCAATGGCCATAAACGACAAGGTCTGGAGCACCAAGCCGCGCAAATAGCGCGTGAGTACGGCTCCCGCCTCCTCCAAAGCGTGGAGGGTTTTGCGTTTCCAACGAGCAGGCATCAGTGAATAGATAACGCCAGTGATGAGATCATCTTCTTTCAGGAAGAAAAAAAGGATAAACGAGACAGAGAAGATCGCCAGCGCTGCACTGCTGGCAACAGAGAGGAAACTGCTGACCCAGCTGCCCAACAGTTCGGGCTGAACGAGGCTCAGAGCGGTTTCTTGAAAGCGCTGCCCTAAGGATTGTTCCGCCGGCAACAGGTTTGCCTGATGCAGCCAGGCATCCCACCCTGCCGACAACTTCTTGAGCTTCTCGCCCAAAGCCGTGTAGTTAACGGTAGAGAGGCGCCTTATCTGGGCGGTAATGGTCGGAGCGAAGAGCAGGAAAAAACCGATAAGAATAAAAAAGAAAAACGCTAAGGTGAGCAAAGCCGCCGTAGTAGGCCCCATCCGCCAGCGCCCGATGCGCACATACCTTTTGAAGAAGTCTCTTATCGGCCGACCTAACGTCGCCAACACCACCGCCACCGCGATGTAGGCCGCGATGTTAACAAAAAAATAGAGCATCGCTCCAATTCCCAATAGAGCCAATGCCCACAGGATAGTGTTGCGCATCATATATCAGTTGGAGGAAGTTGTAGCAGCTGTATCGGTAGGGAGGCGCGGGTTCATGATCCGAAACCACAGCGGCGGCACCATGGCCAGCAACACACAAGTGGGATAGCCAAAGGGCAGTTGAGGACTTTCATCTAAGTGCCGCAGTATCTGATACTTGCGTGTAGCCTTATAGTGATGATCGCTGTGTCGCGTCAGCTCGTACAAAAAGATACGCCCCAATTCGTGGTTGCTGTTCCAAGAGTGCGCGGGCCGAACGGGCTCTGGTCGTCCGTTGGGCAGGATGCGCCGGCGCAGTCCATAGTGCTCGATGTAGTTAATCGTCTCTAAAAGCAATACGCCGATAAGGGCAATGGCTAAGGCGCCACCTAAGGCTTTCATGCCCAGCACGGTTGCCACCGCCACCAACCAGGCCGTTTGCCAAAAGAGGAAGCGCAGCATTTCGTTGTGTAGGCTCCATATGGGCAGCCCAGCCCGCTGCAGGCGTTCGCGCTCCAACTGCCAAGCGCTCTTCCAACTGCCTATGATGGAGCGGAGCCAAAAGGCAAACAGCCACTCGTCGCGGCGCGCCGTCGCCGGGTCGCGCTCCGTAGCCACATACTTATGGTGCCCGCGGTTGTGTTCGATGAAAAAGTGTTGGTACAGCGCTACCATCAACATCCACTTTGCCATCACCTGCTCATAGCGGCGCGTGCGATGCCCCAACTCGTGCGCCACATTGATCCCTATCGCCCCAACAATGATGCCGGCGCCCAACGTCAGACCTAACCACTCCGACCAGCTGAGCACTTCGTACTGCACTGTCCACAAATACCAGCCCGTCAAGCCAAAAAAGATGGGAAAGTTCAAGTAGAGCAATATATCAAAAAAGCGGCGCCGCGAGCGACGCTCCTCCTCCTCCGGCGGCACGTTTTCCGTAGATTGAGGCATCCACAGCTCTAAGAGTGGAAGAACGACAAAACTAACGACAGGTGTCTTCCATGCCCATGGCCCCTGATAGAGAAGAGCCGACGCCATACTCCAAGGCAGCAAGTAAGCAAAGAGATATTTCCAGTCTTTCATGGCACCGACAAAACTACAACACCGCATCCAAATCGGCAATGAGATCTTCGGCGTCTTCAATGCCGACACTGAGGCGGATAAGCGAGTCGGTCAGACCTACTTTCAGGCGCTCCTCTCGCGGAATGCTGGCATGGGTCATGCTGGCCGGATGGCCGATGAGGGACTCTACTCCGCCTAGCGACTCTGCCAAGGAAAAGAGCTGGGTACGGCTCAAAACGCGCAGCGCCGCCTCGAACGTGTTATCCAACAGGTCGAACGAGACCATGGCGCCAAATAGGCGCATCTGGCGCTTGGCCACTTCGTGGTTAGGGTGGTCGGGAAAGCCTGGCCAGTACACCCGCGACACCTTGGGATGGCTTCTGAGAAAATGGGCGACGGCTTCGGCGTTTTCGCAAGCACGCTGTACGCGCAAATGCAACGTCTTGATGCCACGCAAGATGAGAAAACAGTCCATTGGCCCGGGCACAGCACCGGAGGCGTTTTGGGTAAAGTGCAGGCGTTCGGCCAGCTCAGCATCGCGAACGACCAAGCATCCGTGTACCGAGTCCGAATGCCCGCCGAGGTATTTGGTGGCGGAGTGTAACACGATGTCGGCCCCTAAGTCGAGCGGGTTTTGCAGATACGGTGAAGCAAATGTGTTGTCGACCACCGTCAAGATGCCGTGTCGGCGCGCTACGGCGCATACCGCTTCGATGTCTATGATGTTGAGCATGGGATTTGTTGGCGTTTCTATCCACAATAGGCGTGTTTCTGGGCGGATCGCCTCCGCTACTCGATCCGCTTGCGTCATGTCGATAAAGCGGCTTTTGAGCCCCCAAGCACCGTATACGCGTACCATTTGTCGGTACGAACCTCCGTACAAATCGTTGACCGACAGAATCTCGTCCCCCGTTTTCAGCAGCTTGATGACGGCATCTTGGGCGGCCAATCCGGAAGCGAAACAGATGGCCTCTGTGCCGTTTTCGAGGGCGGCCAAGTTTTTCTCTAAGGCGCTGCGCGTGGGGTTTTGGGTACGGGCATATTCGTAGCCCTTATGCTGGCCCGGGGCGGCTTGCACGTAGGTAGAGGTCTGGTAAATGGGGGTCATAATGGCTCCCGTGCTGGGGTCAGGCACTATGCCGGCGTGGATAGCTTTGGTGGCAAACTTCATAGCGGACTCTTTTTTCATCTTAGCAATAAGAGTGCATCTTTTAGCATTCGCACTCGGAACGACAGATGCTTGGCGGCCGCAAAGGTAAAAGCCTTTGTGAAGGCGGGCCGTCGAGATAGATTGCGCTATCCGTAGAAAGGATAAGAGCTACTTTTGCCGCGTTTTTGTCGAGCCGACCTGCACCATGGAAGATCGCCTGCGCGCCTACCTGTACCTCCACTTTTGCGTGTTTCTGTGGGGGTTCACCGCCATTTTAGGCAAGCTCATCAGCCTGTCTGCCCTGCCCTTGGTGTGGTGGCGGGTAGCGCTGTGTTGCGGCGCGTTGTGGTGGTTTTTACCCAAGGCCCAGTTGCGCACCCTTTCGCGTCGCGCGATGGGTCAGATGCTCGGCATCGGGATGCTGGTAGGGCTGCACTGGCTGTGCTTTTATGGGGCCATCAAGCTATCGAACGCATCGGTAGCCGTGGCGAGCATGGCCGTTGCTTCTTTCTTCTCGGCGCTCTTGGAACCGCTGCTGCTCGGCCAACGCGTGCGCTGGTATGAGCTGGCGCTTGGCGTGTTGGTCATCCCGGGAATGGGCCTCATCTTAGGGCACCTCGCTTGGTCGATGCGCGACGGCTTTGGGGTAGGGCTATTGGCTGCTTTCTTAGCCGCTCTCTTCTCCGTGCTCAACAAGCGCCTCATCGATACCGAAGGGCCTCCAGCCCTCACTATGAGCTTCGTGGAGCTGTTAGGTGGCCTAATCATTTGCTCGGTAGGGTTAGGAGGCGCTATGCTCAGCGGAGTAGCCGTGCCTATCCGACCCTTGCCCTGGGATTGGCTCTGGATGGGGCTTCTGGCCTGGGGATGCACCCTCTTGCCGTATTACCTCACCTTAGTGGCTATGCGCAAGCTCTCCGCCTTTGCTGCTAATCTAATCGTAAATTTAGAACCCGTGTACGGCGTTTTTCTCGCCGGGCTGTTCTTTGGCGAGCACCGAGAGATGCCGCCGGGCTTCTACTGGGGCGTCAGCATTATCTTCCTTTCTGTATTCAGCCATCCGTTTTTGGTGAAGTGGTTCGACCGGCGCTAAAAAGCACCGCCGAGTCCTATTGTAATGGGCATTCCCCTCCCTCTAATCGATATGCTCCGCTCGACACCCTTTTCCAGCGCACGCGGTAGATCTTCTCCACCGACCGGAGGACGTCTTCCCACCGTTGGCGACTCAGGGAAATATTTCCCGAATAGGGGCAGTTGGGTATTTGCAGGCGCTGTGTCTCTAATGTTGCCTTGTAATACAGTGCCAAGGACTGAAGCGCTTTTTCCAATGGCTCGCTTTTGAAGGCCATCTGATGGGTATACCAAGCAATATCGTTGAGATGAGCGGTCTTCTCCTTTCTAAGTGTTCCGTCCCAGTACGCCTTTTCGTAAGCCTCGAGTAAGGTAGGTGTTCCTCGGCCCACACCGTTGGGCCATAGATGTACTTTGCCGTCGCACACGAGTACTTCGGTTTGGTGGCTATCCGAGCGTACGTTGAATTTTGTGCCCACGACTTCTATCTCACTGCCCGAGACGGCTTCTACAATTAAGGGCTGCGAGGATAGATGCTGTACTGTAAAGAGCGCCTCTCCCTGGAGCCGCACGCGGCGTTCGGGCCGGCCATAGGTCTCGTCCGAGTATGCCAGCGTTGCCCCTTGGCGCAGTACTACGGTAGATTGGTCTGGCAACACTACTTCATAGCCATCTACTGCAGCAGTGACCTGTTTCCAAATTGGGGCGTCCGCCTTTGAGGGCCAAAGTTGCCAGAGCACCACACCGATTAGCGCAACGGCAGCAGCCGCGCGCCACCAGCGCGCAAAAGGTCGAACCACCGTAAAAGTCCCAGCCGCCGCCTTCTCTGCCGCTTCGATACGCGCCACAAGGCGGCGAAACTCTTCATCTAAATCGACAACAACTTCCACGGCTGGCATCGCCGCCTTTTCCCAAACGAGGCGATATGACTCGGCTATTGAAGCAGCCTGCGGGTTGCGGCTTAAGTAAGCCTCTAACTTGTCGATCTCCTCTGCCGTGATCTGGCCCGTCCACTGCCGTTGAAGTAATGTAAAAAGTTCCTCGTCCGACATCTCATTTACTTTGTACTTAAGACAACTGTCGCGTAGATTTCCCCTATTGCCCCAGTGCTTTTTTAATAACCTACGGCGATAAATAGCAACCAAAACCAGTTGTTCTCTAAAGCCCTGCGCAACAGATGCATGGCGCGGAGAATTTGATTTTCAACAGTTTTTACAGAAATCCCTAAAACCTCGGCAATTTCTCGATGCGATCGGCGCTCAAAGCGGCTGAGCATAAAGACGATACGACATTTTTCGGGTAGTTGGGCTATAGCCTCGCGAAGTCGGGCCTCGAGCTCCTCTTGGCACTCTTTGTGTTGCAAATCGGTTGGTGAGGGGTCGGGGAGGTGATGCCACTGATCGCTGCGGTCGTATGAAGCCATGCGCTTTCGCGCCTTTAAATGGTTGAGTGCTCGATTGGTGGTCATTCGGCGCAGATATGCGCCCAGAGATTGTTCGATATGGAGGGTCTGACGCCGAAGCCACAGCTCTGTGAAGACCTCTTGAGCGATGTCTTTGCTGAGGGCCTCATCGGATACGTAAGCCTGTGCTATGGAAACCAGGTGAGCGTAGTACCGGTCGAAAAGGCGTCGCAGTGCTCCCGTACACCCTTGGCGGAGCTGCGCTAAATCGTCGATATCGAGGTGGAGAACAGGAGTGTGGTTCATGATGAAAACGACAAAAGCAAACGCCCAGCTAACACCTTACCGGTAATTTTCCCGGTTAAATCGATTTTTTCATAGAAGGATTTAGGGGATTTGCCTCCTTCGGTTGTCTAAAATATGAAGACTTGAACGAAAAAAATTTTCATAAATCCATGTGTAATATGAATGCTCGTCAGGCAATTTCGGATATAGAAAAGGTGCCTCTCTTTGCTGTGTTGAAGGCCGAAGAGTTGGCTTTTTTAAAGAAGAATGCTCGCACTCAGGTGTACCAGCGGCAAGATGTTATCTATACAGTAGGACAAAGAGCGCTCAAGGTCTATTATGTCCTCAAAGGAACGGTAAAAATAGCTGCCAAAAGCGACAAGAAAAAAGATATAGTCAAGTATGTGGTGCAGCCGGGCAGTCTTTTTGGAGAGTCCTGTTTGGTTGGCGACTGGTATTGGCGCGACGTGGCCTCTGCCATGCAGAACGACACTGAAGTTTTGGAGTTCGAAGGGAGTGCCCTGCTCTATTTGATGCGGCACAACTTTGCCTTCGCGCAATCGTTGCTTCATCTGTTGGGCGCTCGCCTGCGTCAGACGGAGAGCCAGCTCGAA
Source organism: Lewinellaceae bacterium (assembly GCA_037445225.1). Taxonomy (GTDB): domain Bacteria; phylum Bacteroidota; class Bacteroidia; order Chitinophagales; family Saprospiraceae; genus M3007. The sequence continues at coordinate 136,621 of JBBIKW010000003.1, forward strand.
AAAGTGGTACTGCAGGACTCGAGGAGCCGCATCTTAGAGTTCCTCCACCGGATGGGCTTAGAGCAAGGGACGCCTATCGGTACCGAAACGCTGGTGAAACACAACATGACGCACCAAGATATTGCGGACTTGACGGGCACGAGCAGACAAATGGTAACGGCAGTGCTCAACCAACTGAAGCGCTCCAATGTGCTGCACTTTACGCGCAAGCGGATCCTTTTTCGAAATTTGAATTCGCTGCCGCTCTACGGCAGTTGAGTCAATTTTCGAAGCGGAAAGGCTTTATAATAGTTTTGCTTCATACGATAGAATGGGTTTTGTTTAGGCGGTGTGCAAAGGCACATCGCCTTCTTTTTTATTCGTGCCAGACGACCTTTTCCGCAATGGGCCCTCTCTTGCCGGGGAGGTCAGGGGCATTGTGCCAGCCGATGTAGAAAAAGCCGAGGCATCGCTCGTTGGGCTGAAGGCCGAGAAACTCATGGGCATTCAGTGCTGCGGGAGGAGTGCTCCAGTAAGCGCCCAAGCCCATCCCCGTACAAGTCAACCACATGTTTTGCACGGCCATAGCGACAGCAGCGATTTCTTCGAATTCGGGCAAGCTTTCTTGCGGATCACGGTGGAGGACGATGGCGATGACCGCCCCGGCGCGCAGCGGGTTTTCGGCCATCTTGCGCATCTTCTCCTCTGAAAACTGATCCGGTGGCGTGTGCTGCCGATAGTACTCAGCTAAGTACTCCGAGAGGCGTTTCCGGCTCTGTGCCGATAGGAAGACGTGGAAGCGCCACGGTTCAGTGCGCTTATGGGTAGGCGCCCAGTTGGCGTTTTCCAACAGCTGCTCGATATAGGTGCGCTCTATAGGGCGATCGGGCAGATAGTTTTTAGGGTAAATAGCGCGTCGTCGTTGGATGATTTCGGAAAGCTTTAGTGCCATATTTTAAAAACCTTCGTCTACTCGCCGTCCCAATGGTCTTATGCGGGTAGCCCCTTGCGTGGTATCCGTTGTACCGTAGGGATCCCGCCCAAAATCCTCTTCATCGAGAGTGGGGCGGCTATCCAGATACTTAGAGCAATCGATTTCAATCTCTAAATCGCCAGCGGGTCGTTTAAAGCGACCCACATAGTTGTAGCCGGACTTGGGGTCTTGTTCTAGGCGTTTAATGAAGGAAGCAAAGATAGGCCGAGCCAAACGCGCCCCTTGGCCGTCAGCTAAGGATAAAAAGCGGATCCATCGGTCTTCCCCCCCAACCCAAGTGCCCACGACAAGGGTAGGCGTCAACCCGATAAACCAGGCATCCGAATAGTCGTTCGTAGTACCTGTCTTACCGCCGACTTCGCTTTTTAGCTCGCGTATGCCGGGCGCTCCGCTCACGTTATACTTGAGCATATCTACCATGACGTAGTTGACATTGGCCGGCAAGGCGGGATTTTCCTCCGGATAAGCGCGATACAGGATGCGGCCGTTGCGGTCTTCGATTTTTTTGATGACGTAGGGCTGGGCAAACATCCCTTCGTTGGCGAAGGTGGCGTAGGCAGCTGTCATTTCCCAAACCGTCAAGTCGGCCGCTCCTAAGCAGATAGAGGGCTGTTTGGGGATGCGGTATTCGTTGTCGGGACGACGGGCGCTGGAGTCTATACCCATATGGTGCAGCAGGCCGCGCACCGGTTCGGGACTACCGAGCTGCTTCATCAGGTATGCGCTCACGGAGTTGACGGAGCCCTTCAGCGCCTCTTTGAGGGTCAACAGACTGCCCGAGTAGGTACCGGTAGCGTTCTTAGGCGTCCAATCGGTGATGTTGCTAAAGCCCTGGTAGCGCGCTGGGATGGTCACGGGCTGATCGTATACCTGAAAGCAGGGACTAACCCCTTGCTGAGCAATGGCGGTGGCGTAGACAAATGGTTTGAAAGTAGACCCCACTTGGCGCATCGCCCGCACGTGGTCGTACTTGAAATACTTAAAATGAATGCCGCCTACCCAAGCCTTCACCTCGCCGGTGACGGGTTCGAGCGCCAACATGCCTACCTGCAGGAACATCCGATGATAGCGCAAGCTGTCGTAAGGCGACATGACCGTGTCCTTTTCAAAGCGCGGACTGTCCCAGTCAAACACTTTCATTTTCACCTTCTGCTGGTACTGCTGTGTGATGGCGCCTTGCAGCGCCAGCCACTGCTTCTTTAGCTGAGGCCAATAGCGACTGTTGAGAATTTGCCGGTATTGGGCCGCTTTTTCAGGCGACAGCCAACCTTTGGCGACGTAGGTGCTGAGCGTTTTTCTGTCTTTTTCCTCGGCCAACATGCGGGCAATATCCCCATCTTGGACCTCTAACTGGAACTCCGCTTGGATACGGTCGCTAATCTCGCCCATATAGCGGGGCCACAGCAGCTGGTAGCGCTCGCTGGAGCGCATCAATTTTCGCAGCTCTTCCTGGCGATATTCGATCTCTGCAGGCGTGGTTTCTCGTCCTTTATAGGTCCAAGGGTCGCGCCCTTTCCAGACCTGGAAGAAGCGCCGCTGCGCCTGTGCCATGTGCTGAGCCATCGCCGCCTCGGCATGGCGCTGATACACCGGATTTATAGTCGTGTATATGCGCAAGCCGTCGCGGTAGATGTTGTACACGCCGCCATCGGGCTTGCGCGCCTCAGGCGTTTCCAGAATGGCCTGCACGTCTTTTTTGAGCTCCGCACACAGGTAAGGAGCCGTATCGTCGGAAAAAGAGACGCGCTTGAAGCGGCTCATATCCAGCGGCAACACCTTGAGGCTGTCGTATTGGCGCTCTGTGATGTAGTCGTTCTGCCACATCTGGAAAAGCACCACCATGCGGCGGCGCAAGCAGCGGTCGGGATAGGTATTTGGATTGTAGCGCGAAGGGTTCTGCAGCATGCCGATGAGCGTAGCGGCTTCCTCTATCTTGAGCGTCTTGGGCGTCTTTCCAAAGTAGACTTCTGCGGCCGCTCGGATCCCGTAGGCGTTGTTGACAAAGTCTACCTGGTTGAGATACATGGCGATGATCTCCTCTTTGGTGTAGCGCTTCTCTAACTTTACGGCCGTGATCCACTCGCGGAGCTTTCGATAAATAAGCGCTACCGTCTTCTCAAGGCGGCCCATGCCGGCAAAGTTCCGGTCGGAATATAGATTTTTTGCCAGCTGTTGGGTGATGGTGGACCCCCCGCCCGCACTCGGGTCGCGCAACAGCACCGTGCGCACCAACACGCGCGCTACAGCACGCACGTCTATCCCGCTGTGTTGCCAAAAACGCGCATCTTCGGTAGCGATAAGCGCCTGAACCAAATATGGGCTCAGCTCGTCGTAAGTAACGGGGACACGATTTTCTACGAAATAACGCCCCAAGACCTCGCCGTTTTCCGCCAGCACTTCGCTCGCTAAGGCCGACCGCGGGTTCTCTAATTCTTGGAAGGAAGGGATAGCTACCATGCTAATGACTGCTATCGTTAGGATGATCGCGAAGACAGCTCCCAAAAAGAGGCGCCACGCCCAGCGCACAATCTTCCGATAAATCGGCATGCGCTGCCTTTGAAGGGCAGCCTTGAAAGCGATCAAGCGCTGCGGCTCCTCGATGCGATAAGGTGAACCCTCGTTATTCATCATCTTCTTCCTCGGTACGGCTCGGTTCTAAGGCAGGCGCTGTAGCGCTTTCGCCAGGCGTAGGATCGACAAAGGGGCGTTTTCCAATCAGGACTTCTAAGTCGGCCCGATGGAGCACCTCTTTTTCCAAGAGAGCCTTAGCGACAATATCCAGTTCTCGGCGCTTTTCGCGCAACAGGTTTTTTGCGCGTTCGTATTGCTCATCGATCATGCGCTTGACCTCTTGATCGATGAGGTAGGCAGTTTGATCGGAGAAGGGGCGCATGTAGGACTCGTTGAGCAAGGTGTAGTAGGATACGTTCCCGATGCGCTCATTCATGCCGTAGTTAATGATCATCTCGTAGGCCATGCGCGTCACAAAATCCAGATCGCTTTGGGCGCCGGTACTGATTTTGCCAAATACTACAGCTTCCGCAGCGCGCCCGCCCAAGGTCATGCACATCTCATCGAGCAACTTATCTTTGCGTGTGATGTACTGCTCTTTGGGCAAATATTGGGCATACCCTAAGGCCGCTAATCCTCGGGGCACAATAGTCACTTTTACTAATGGATGGGCATGTTCCAAGAACCAGCCGCAGATGGCATGCCCTGCTTCATGATAGGCGATGATTTGTTTTTCCTCTGGGCTGATGATTTTATTTTTCTTCTCTAAGCCTCCGATAACCTTATCTAAGGCGTAGTGGAAATCATCCATATCGACGGCGCTCTTGTTGCGCCGAGCGGCGATAAGAGCAGCTTCATTGCAGACGTTAGCAATGTCGGCACCCACAAAGCCGGGAGTCATTTCTGCCAGGGCTTCTGCTGTTACTTCGGGAGCGATGCGGATATTCTTCAAGTGAACGCGGAAGATCTGCTCGCGGCCTTTAAGGTCGGGTCGGCCAATACCGATCTGTCGGTCGAAGCGCCCGGGGCGCAGCAGGGCTTGGTCCAGAATATCGGGGCGGTTGGTAGCCGCCATCAGGATGACCCCCTTATCTGTGGGGAAGCCGTCCATCTCCACCAAAAGTTGGTTCAGCGTGTTTTCGCGTTCGTCGTTGCCGCCCTGAATGGCACCTCGCCCGCGCGCGCGCCCAATAGCATCGATCTCATCGATGAAGATGATGCAGGGAGCCTTCTCGCGCGCCTGCCGAAACAGATCGCGTACCCGCGAAGCACCTACTCCGACAAACATCTCCACAAAGTCGGAACCCGAAATAGAGAAGAAAGGAACCCCCGCCTCTCCGGCGACCGCCTTGGCTAACAAGGTCTTCCCCGTACCGGGAGGCCCTACCAAAAGCACACCCTTAGGGATCTTCCCACCCAAAGCGGTATACTTCCTGGGATTCTTCAAGAAATCGACAATTTCCATCACCTCTTCCTTAGCCTCGTCCAAACCGGCCACATCGGCAAAGGTGACATCCACGCGCGAGTTGTTGTCGAAGAGTGTCGCTTTCGACTTGCCAATGTTGAAGATCTGCGCTCCGGCTCCACCTGCTCCACCGCTCACCCGACGCAGAATGAATATCCACAACACGATAAGCAGCAATAAAGGAAGGAGGTAAGGTAGAGTATCGCCCAACCAGTTCGATTCTGTGCGGAAGTCGTAGGGCACTTCGCCTCGCTTGCTCTTCTTCAAGGCGGCATTCAGATCGGCCATGCGTTTTTCCCAAACGCTTATAGGCCCCGTCTCAAAGGTCATGTACATCTGGGCCGGATTGAAGTTCCAAGTAGCCTTATCGGGTTGGCAGTTGCCGTCGCGGTCTTCGATATTGAGGCGCTGAAAATACTTGCACAGGCTATCCGGCTTGATAAAGACCCGCGCCACCTTCTCGTTCACCACCACGACACGGGCCACATCTCCTCGAAGCGACATCTCTTCAAACTCTTGCCACGTGATGGTCGGCGGAGAAACAAACATGCGCGACAGCTGGAGCCCTATCAGCGCTAAACCGATGAGGATGTAAATCCATGTAAAACTAAAACGAGGCCCTTCATTTTCCGAAGGAGCATTATTCCGCCTAGGACGCAATTCTTCTTGCGGGTCGTCGCTGCGCGAACGCTTATTATTAGTCATGGGTAAGCTTTTCTATTGCCCTTCTACATTTCGGAGAACTCCGTTATATGAGCATCTCCCCATAACTGCTCCAAATCGTAGAAGTGACGTGTTTCTGGATAAAAGACGTGTACGATGGTATTGAAATAATCCATCAGGATCCATCGAGCGTTGAAAGTGCCCTCAATATGGGAGGGCGTAGTATGCAAGCCCTCTTTTACTCTCTTGTAGACGCTGTCGGAGATGGCCCGGATGTGCGTGTTGGAGTCTCCTTCGCAGATGATGAAGAAATCCGCTGGGGCGTCGCCTAAGTTTCGCAGGTCGAGTTGAACGATGTTCTTGCCTTTCTTGTCGCGAATGCCCTCAATAATCAGGGTGTTAAGTTGTTCTACGTCGTCTGCTTGAAGCAGAGAGATGGCACTTATACTATTCAAATTTTGATGTCTTTTTTGAGTGAACGCTTTTATCCGAAAACGCCCTAAAGTTAGAATAATTATCCCTTCTTTTGAGCCGAGAGTTTTAGAGGGAGAAGATCCCGTCTTAAAAAGACGTATGAAGAACAACCTGTTTGTAGGCAAAGTTCAACATGCCTTTGACGTGCTTCCTTCCACGAACGACTATGCGCTTGAGTTGTTGGCAAAAAGCGAACCAGCTGAGGGTACGGTTATCTTGGCTGACAATCAGACAGCTGGCCGCGGCCAATATGGCAGCCGATGGTACAGCGCTCCCGGCGAAAACCTGCTGTTGAGCGTCATCTTGTATCCACATTGGTTGCTCCCGGTGCATCAATGGCTTTTGAGTGAAGCCATGTCCTTGGCCGTAAGAGACGCTGTGGCCGCTGTGTCGGGAAAGCCAGCCCTCATCAAATGGCCCAACGATGTGTATCTGGACGGGCGCAAGACAGCCGGTATCCTCATTCAAAGCAGCTTGAACGGCTCCCATATACAGCACGTGGTGGTGGGCATTGGCCTGAATGTCAACCAGTGCCGCTTTCCTGCCGATGTGCCGCACGCTACCTCGTTAGCGCTCGCTTGCGGTCACTTGTTCGACCGCGGGGCGGTGCTCGAAACGCTCCTAGAGGCGACTGAGCACCGTTATTTGCAGCTGCGCAACGGCAGCGAGGCAGCCATTCGCCAGGCGTATCGATCTCACCTAATGGGCTTAGGGCAATGCCAAACCTTTGCCCGACCTAATGGGCAGCGCTTTGAAGGCACCCCTATAGATGTTTTGCCCGATGGACGTTTATTGGTGCGAACCGAAAAGGGGCAAGAAACTTATGAAGTTAAGGAAATCATCTGGATACTAGAAAATTGAGGTCTCATGCAACCCCGCGGTCGGAGGCCGACCATTAATGGATGAAAAGATACTGCTGCAAGCTAGCGGATGAGCAGTTCGGAACTAGAAGCCTGTCTGCGCGGAGACCGGAGCGCTCAGCGAGCGCTATTCGAGCGCTATAAAGGGAAAATGTTTGCCCTATGCCTGCGCTATGTGCGTTCTCGGGCAGAGGCAGAAGACTTATGCCAAGAAGGTTTTGTCCGCGTGTTCCGCGATTTGGCGCAATACGACGGCAGGGGGCCTTTTGAAGGGTGGATGCGCAAAGTCTTCATCAACACGGCATTACAGCATTTAGAGCGACAGCGCTCGCGCATCTCTACTGCGCCTTTAAACGGCGATATAGATATGGAGGTGGCTGACCAAAGCGATTTTACGTCAAACCTCGATAGGCCCTCTGCCGAACGCCTGACGCGCCTCATCCAACAGCTCCCTCCCGGCTTCCGGGCCGTTTTTAACCTCTACGTCGTAGAGGGGTATTCTCACGCAGAAATCGCCGAAATTTTAAGCATTTCAGTGGGTACATCCAAATCCCAGTTGCTCCGAGCAAAGGCGTATTTGCGCCGACGGCTCGAGAAAAGCTTAATAGAAGAATAGCATGGAAGAGAATAAAAACTACGCACGAGACCCCTTAGAGGAATACTTCCGACGCACGCTCAGTCATTACGAGGCAGCGCCGTCACAAGATCTGTGGGAACGCATAGAGGCCGACTTAGAAGTGCCAGAAAGCGCACCAAAGGAGCCTTGGTGGCTACCTTATCGCCTCCACATAGCGGCTGCAGCAGCCCTCCTGCTGTTGGTCGTCGCCCTCCTAGACCCCACTGGCCAAACCAATCGCGTTCGACCTACTGCCCACCCAGACGCTCCCCGTGACGTCAAAATCATCCCCCACCTCCCTACTGGCGAGGTCAAGTCCATATTAGAACCTCGCGCTATGGGTCAAGGCACCTCACCGACGCCCCTTGTATCCAGCCCATCCGTGCCACCTCAAAATGAGCCCGTTATAGATCCTTCAACCGCTCAGAACTCCTCTGCCCACCCCTTGTCTACGACGCATCAAAGCGGTATCCCTACAATAGCCGATAGTGCAAAAACTTTACCCACGACGGAAATAGCTGCGCTCTTGCCGCTTACTCTAAGTGTGCTGCCGCCGCTACCGGCATTGCCGACGCTGCCCCCATCTTTGTCAACAGACATCGGTCAGCGCTCGCACGCCCTCGTATCGGCATCGCCCATACGACCACTGCGTCCTTTGCGCGGCTGGAGCGCAGGTGCATATGCCTTTTTCGCCCATGCCTTACCTACTAAACCCCCATCTCCCCCGCGACCCGGCGGAGGAAAGCCACCGCGCCCTGTTTTTATTACTCAACCTCAAGAAGATCGCCTCTCTTGGGAATGGGGACTGCGCCTTGGCAAACGCTTGTCGGAACACTGGGGACTCGAGCTCGGCGCCTCGTACTTAGAAAGCACGCGCACAACGGCACACGTCGCTCGGCTCCACTTCGGGGACGGCAACAAGCCCCCTACTGGAGGATCTCACTCCCATTCACACCGCGAATTCTTCTACCAGCTCAACACCCACACCGGCTCTGCAGAAGTGGCCCTGCGCGTGGAAGCTGCCAATCCATCCGACCCGCCTCAAAACACGGAGCCCGTCGTGGTGCGGATGGAAACTACTGAGCGCATCCGGCAAGTGCGGTTCCCCATACTGGCTTCCTACGGCATTGGCAAAGGCCGCTGGCGAGCGACCATTCGGGCCGGCATCTGCCTGGACGTTTTTCTCAGGAATGACCTGCAGCTGAGGCGATTTACGTCGGAGAACCATCGCCTCCGGCTCCCCCCAGGAGAAAGACCCTCCCTAACGTGGTCGCCCGCACGCCCTACGGCCTTAAGCTACTGGCTCTCTACCGGAGCGACATATCGCTGGCGTCGCCACCTCGCCCTCTCAGTGGAACCTGTGCTGATAGGGCCACTGGCCTATCGCGACGTAAAAGGACAACCTCTATCGGGCACTACCCTCATAGGAGGGCAGATCGGCTGGATATACTCGTGGTGACACCCTTGCACGGATGGCCAAAGGGCAAGACCTTGTGGCGCTTTTGAACAAATCCGAGTAAGGGCATGAGCCGAAAGAATAAGCTGCAGAAGTTTGCCGAAATTCTTTCCTTCCCCAATGTATACGAGTGCTACGACGTACAGCGTCCTTCTCTCGTTGGGGTCGACATGCAGCCGGTTGACCTGAAGGGGCGATGGCGCCAAGCCCATTTCGGAAACGAGAACCCCATTGTCTTAGAGCTGGCTTGTGGTCGGGGTGAGTATACTGTAGCCTTAGCACAGCAGTTTCCCCAGCGCAATTTTATCGGCGTCGATATCAAAGGCAATCGCCTTTGGCGCGGAGCTAAGACAGCCTTGGAAATTCATCTGACCAACGCCGCCTTCTTGCGGACGCGCATCGAGGTGATCGAACACTTCTTTGGGCCCGATGAAGTAGACGAGATTTGGATCACCTTTCCCGATCCTTTTCCGCGCCCCAGCAAGCAAAATCGCCGCCTCACCTCCTCCTTCTTTTTGGATAAATACCGCAGCATCTTGCGCCCAGGAGGATTAGTACACCTTAAACACGACGACCCCGATTTTTTTCGCTTCACTATCGACACCATAGCTAGCCACCCCGCCTATTGCTTGATATACGCCGACGACGATATCTACGCCAAACCCTTACCTTGGCCGGAACTGGGTATTCGCACGCGATACGAGAGCATGCATCTGGCAGAGGGCAAGACGATTAAATACGTGCGGTTTCAGTTAAACGAATAGTCGAACCATCGACCTCGAACCATGGTAAGAGCGCTTCGCGTAGGCATCACTGGCGGTATCGGCAGCGGAAAGACGACCGTATGCCGCCTTTTCGAGGTGCTGGGCATCCCCGTATACAATGCCGATGCTTGGGCAAAATGGCTCATAGCGCACGACCCAAAGGTGCGCGCCGACGTGACAGCGCTCTTGGGACAGGAAGCATATCTGCCCGACGGCACCTATCAGCGCGCCTATGTAGCGGCCCGTGTCTTTGCCGATGCTCACCTGCTGCAGGCCCTCAACGCCATCGTACACCCCGCAGTAGAGCGACACAGCCGCCAATGGCACGAAACCCAAGCGGCCAAAGGTTGTCCTTACACGCTCAAGGAGGCTGCACTGCTCGTAGAAAGCGGAAGCCACCGCTTCTTGGACGCCCTCATTGTCGTATGCGCTCCCGAAGCCGTGCGCCTTCAGCGCGTCATGCAGCGCGATGGCCTCAGCGAAGCCGAGGTGCGTGCACGCATGCAGCGCCAGCTGCCAGAAGCAGATAAAGTGACACTGGCCGACTTTGTCGTCTTGAACGACGGTCAACACCCGCTCATACCTCAAGTCTGGAAGATCCACCGCGCACTCGTGAAGCGGGCAACAGCCACAGATAATTAAGCAAAGGATTTGGAAAAGCGCTAAAGGCATCTTACCTTTGCCGCCCCTTTTCAACAAGTATTCAAATTAGGTTTATGAAAAAAGATATTCATCCAAAAAATTATCGCGTGGTGGTATTTAAGGATATTTCCACCGACCAAGCCTTTTTGGGCCGCTCTTGTGCCAATACTAAGGAGACGATTGTTTGGGAAGACGGCCAGGAATATCCGTTGATAAAGATGGAGATTTCGGCGTACAGCCATCCGTTTTTCACAGGCAAAATGAAGTTCGTCGACACAGCAGGCCGCATCGACAAGTTTAACAAGAAGTTTGCAAACACCCGCTTCGCTAAGTAATTTCTTAGCGATACTCTGGCGAATTTCTGGTTAGCTCTACCGCGGAGGTGCGCACTTGAGGTGCTGGCCTCCGCGGTTCTTTTTACTTTTGCGCCAAACAAAGTCCTCCTGACGGGCAAATGCAAAATCTCATTCTATTCGACTCAGACGCGCGCAATCACCTCCTGCCGCTGACCGCAACTCGGCCCATGGGGGAACTCCGCCTCGGCATCTTTACCCTCCGAGGTAAATGGGAGCGCTACCTAAATGCCTCCGCATCTTACATTACTCAGGAATACCTCCAGGAGAAATATCCCATCCGCATAGAGAGCGAAAATTTGGTGATCAACGCCGGCATCCTGCCCAATGAAGCATTGTACCGCCGCATCGAACAGCTCGGATTTAGCGAGGCACTCTTGACTAATGGCGAGCTGGTGGCTACGCGCTTAGACGCCGCTCAATTCGAAGCGCTGGTAGAAGAGGAGGAAGTGCGCGAATTGGAGGGCGTAGAACTAAGTGCGGACATACCAGCCGTTCACATCCGCCATCTTTGGGACCTGACGCAGCAAAATAGTGCAGCCATAGCTGCCGACTTTGAATGGATAACGCGCGACCGCATCTCAGCTCCGTTGCCTGAGTCCAATCGGCTGGTTGGCCCCTCGGAGCGTCTGTTCATCGAGGCAGGTGCGCGCATCGAGGCTTGCGTGCTCAACACCACGGAAGGCCCTATCTATATCGGCAGGAATGCCGAGGTCATGGAAGGCTGCCTACTGCGCGGGCCCATAGCGATTTGCGAAGGAGCCTTGTTGAAAATGGGCGCGCGCATTTATGGTCCTACCACAATCGGTTCCGGCTGCAAAGTAGGTGGCGAGGTGACGCGCTCGATCTTTATTGGAAACGCCAACAAGGCCCACGAAGGCTTCATAGGCGACTCTGTCATCGGCGAATGGTGCAACATCGGCGCCGACACGAACAACTCCAACTTGAAGAACAACTACGGCGAAGTGAAGCTGTGGGACTACGCCGAAGGGCGCTTTGTGCCCACCGGCACCCAACTGTGCGGCCTGTTCATGGGCGACCACGCCAAGTGCGGCATCAATACGATGTTTAATACGGGCACAGTAGTAGGCGTTTTTGCCAATGTCTTTGGCGCAGGCTATCCGCGCAACTTTATTCCCGACTTTTCTTGGGGAGGGCCAGAGGCTGGCTTCCGGACTTATCAATTTGCCGAGGCGTGTGAAACCGCTCAACGCGTGCTGCAGCGCCGCAATCAACATTTCACCGACCTCGACAAGGCCATCTTGTACCATATATATGAACAAACTGCCCGCTTTCGCGCTTGGGATAAGTAACATAACATGGCAACGACCTCCAAGTACAGCCGGCGGGGCGTGTCGGCATCCAAATCCGATGTGCATGCAGCCTTGCGGCATGTAGACAAAGGGCTCTTTCCCGACGCTTTTTGCAAAATCTTGCCCGATGTAGCTGCAGGCGATCCGCACTTTTGCGCCTTGCTGCACGCCGACACTGCCGGCACTAAAGCTGCTTTGGCCTACCTGTACTGGCGCGAAACCGGCGACCTGTCGGTATGGGCCGGCATCGTGCAAGATGCCATCGTCATGAATCTCGACGACATGGCCTGTGTGGGCTGCTTTGGCGACATTCTGCTTTCCAACACCATTGGGCGCAACCGCCACCACATCCCAGGCGAAGTATTGAGCGCCATCATCCAAGCCGCCGTAGACTTTGCAGAACATCTGCGCCCCTGGGGCGTCCGCCTACACTTAGCCGGCGGCGAGACAGCAGATGTGGGCGACTTAGTGCGCACTATCGACGTGGGCTTCACCGCCTTCGCCCGCATGGCCCGAAGCGCAGTAGTAGTTAACCGCATCCAGCCGGGCGACCTCATCGTAGGGTTAGCTTCCTTTGGAAGGGCTGTCTATGAAAATACTTACAACAGCGGTATCGGCAGCAATGGCCTCACCGCTGCCCGCCACGACGTGCTCTGCCGAGAATACGCCGAACGCTATCCAGAAAGCTACGACCCAGCCATACCGTCGACCTTGGTATACAGTGGGCCCCACTATCTGACCGAAACGGTGGAAGCCGATGGGCAACCTTTCACCGTAGGACAGCTGCTGCTTTCCCCCACGCGTACCTACGCCCCAGTGCTTAACGCCATCGTCGAGCGCTATCGCTCGCACCTCCATGGCCTCATCCACTGCACCGGAGGCGGGCAAACTAAGGTGCTGAAGTTCCTTAAAAAAGCCCGGGCCGTCAAAGATCAGCTCTTTGATCCTCCTGCCGTATTTCGCCTCATACAGGCCAGTGGTGAGACCGACTGGGCCGAGATGTACCGCGTATTCAATATGGGACACCGCATGGAGCTATACGTCGCGCCGGCAATAGCGAACGAAATCATCCGCATCGCCGCCGATTTTAACATTGCTGCCCAAGTCGTTGGCCATGTAGAAGCTGCCTCTTGCCCAAGCGTTGTCGTCCAAAGTCCATTCGGCACCTTCACTTACATAGAAGAGCCATGACTTGGACGGGCTCGACCGTACTTTGCTAAAAAGGCTGCTGCCCCTTTTCTTTTGACAAATAATAGGCATATGATGGGAAATAGATGGTTGTATTTTGCCCTGAGCATTGCGCTACTGAGTGCTTGCGGAAAATCGTATGAAGCGAAAATCGAAGCGTTAGAGGGACAACTACGGGAAAAAGCCGATCCTAAAACGGTCGCGGAATTAGTAGCGCTTTACCAAGAAGCGGTAAATGCGCACCCCAATCGGCACTCCGACAACGTGCGCTACCTAACTCGCGCAGCAGAACTCAAATTTTTTCACGAGCGCGATAACGTCGGAGCAGTCCGTCTCGCCACCGCCGCAATAAGGGAACACGGAAAGGATCAAGATGTGGCTGACGCCGTCGGCCTCCTCGCTCGCATCTGGCGCCTGTATAAAAATCGGGCAACCCCAGACTTGTCGCGCAATCCCGACGATATCGACCAAATGAACTTTGTCTTAGGACAAAATACGCGTTGGTTAGACTCCTGCTTGGCGCGTTTAGACCGCCAGTTGATGAGCAGCAATACGCCCGATAGCACTGCGGCCGAAAAATTTCTTCAGATTGCTGAAGGATACGCCATCCTAATCGAAGAACCCGACCCGAATAAGGCAGCGCAGCTGTATGTACAAGCAGGCGGCTTAGCGCGGTCTATCGGACAGTCGAATACAGCGCTACGGCTTTATTACTACGTGGCGGAAAAGATGCCGAAGCAGCGCAGTGCACCTTTCGCCCTGTTTATGATGGGCATCATTTACGAAGACGACCTGCGCGATTTAGACAACGCGAAGAGTACCTACGAGGCTTTCCTGCAGCGCTATCCCGACGACCCAGAATATGCGGACGATGTACGGGCGGCGCTGAAAAATCTGGGCACGCCGTTGGAAGAGCTCATCAAGCGCTTTGAGCAGAACAAACCCCAGTAGCTTCAGCTATGGCGTTGGGTACGGCTGCATTTGCGCAGGCGTGGTGGTCGTTTGTTCGCACTATAGGGCCCGACAGCCGCCTTCGCTTGGCACCTACGCCCTCGGGATTTTTGCACATAGGTAATGCGGTCAACTTCACCTTAAATTGGTTGGGAGCTCGCCTTTGCCCAGGTGCCCGACTGCTGCTGCGTATCGACGACATCGATGTCGAGCGCCGGCGGCCAGAGTACGTCCAAAACATATTCGATACGCTCCACTGGCTACAGTTGGATTGGGACGAAGGCCCCCTGTCGGCCTTAGAGCTAGAGCGGGAGTGGTCTCAGCAGAAGCGTTTGCCCTTGTATGAGGCGGCCTTACAGGCCCTTCGCGAACAGCAGTGCCTTTTTGCCTGCGGCAAGTCGCGCCGCCAGCTGCGGCTCTTCGGCGGCGACTATCCCGACCACTTCCGCAACCAAGCGTGCTCCTTAGAAGATCCCGACGTGGCGTGGCGCATCCGAACACCGCGCCCCTGCCCACCCGAACAGCTGCCGCCAGACTTCATCGTGCGCCGCCGCGATGGCATCCCCGCTTACCAACTGGTCTCTGCGGTCGATGACCTGCACTTCAAGGTTACTCACGTCATTCGCGGTAGCGACTTAGAGCCCTCTACTCGCGCACAGCAATACTTGGCCCGTTGCGCTGGCTGGAGCGCCTTCGAACGCATCCGCTTCTTACACCATCCGCTGCTCACCGATGCGGCGGGAAATAAGCTGTCAAAGTCTGCCGGAGCCCGGGCGCTATTTGTGCAAGCCCCCTTAGCAGCCTCGCCCACCGCGGTATTTCACGTCGTCGCCCAGTGGATTGGCCTGACGATACAGCCCAGCAGTGCCTCCGAACTGCTCGCCGCTGCTCGAGAATACCTATCCCCCTGTCGGTAGATATTCAAAAACAAAAAGCCTCTCCCACGTCAGGGAGAGGCCACCTCAAAGACTGATCTTATCGTGAGATAAAACCTTTGAGGTACGGTATTGAAATGCGAACGTCTTGTCAGAATTGCGCACTCATCGGGCAAGGACCATCTTGCGCGTGGCACTGCCGAAGGGGGTAGTCAGAGTATACGAGAAGGCACCCCTATCGCCCAGCTGGCTGCGGTCGAGGGACACGCTGTGGTATCCGCGCGGATAGAAAGCCGTCTGCGAGAAGACCAAACGACCAGCCTCATCGTGGACGTTTAGGGTGGCCTCCGCAGCCTCTGGCAAGTAGAAGCCAATTTGCGTCCTGTTCGCCCAAGGGTTGGGTGCGTTTTGGTATAACTCGAAGGGCAGCTCAGCGACCGCGTAGTCTGTATCGCTGTGGAAGCGCAGCCGCACCTCGAAGCGCTCATTGCTCTGCGTCGCCGAGTAGGCCTCAGCCCGAGTGATGCTGTTGGATAATCGCAGCATTTGACTCAATCGACCAGCCGCCTTCGCGCGGAAATGCAAGGTGAAAAGCAGCTGCCCAGCGCCTGCCGGACGGTCTACCGCAGCGGTAATGGCTTTCCGATCGGGAAAATGAGCGAAGTACTCCGCCGTCAAACCTTCTCCCGGTTCAATGCTCAGGCACTCCAGATCGCTGTATTGCAGGGTAAACTGGTATCCCAGCGCTGCAGCCGCGGCAGAAAAAGCGACAGAAACCTGCTCGCCGGCCTTAACGAGCCGATCCGCCACGTCGAGCATCCAAGTACCGCTGGAACGCTCATCTGTAAAGAGAAGGCTGTTGGGTATGGCAGAGCCGTTCAAGTCGCCGATTTTGACGGCCATAAAGTCGTCCTCCATGCGGGGCGCCTGGAAATTCCACACCGACTTGCTTTCTGGAAACGCTTCCTTCCACGGGTTGGTTGGTTCGGGGAAGGAATAGGACTTGTCGACAAAGCGCCAGCTTGTGTTGTTGGGCAGCTTGTCGTAAATGCCCAAGATGAGCTTGCGCAGGTCGAGGATATCGTAGGTCGTGACACTTTGGCTATTGTTGGCGTCGGCCGCGATGTATTGGAAAGGAGAGGTAAAGGGCTCCAACGCCAAGACGTGCTTGCTGATGATCACCAAGTCGTAGGTAGTGACGCCGTTAAGGGGATCGTTGTCTTTGGTCGGCGTCAGGGTGTAATTGACGGCGATAGGAACGGCCTTATCGAACACGTAGTGTCCTTCTGAGTCGGTGGTTTCCTTCTTGGTCAGTATCGGCGAGCCGTTAACACTCTCGCACTTGATGTGTATATGCGCCTCTTCCAGCCCTAAGCCGTCTGCGGTGAAGACAGCTCCAGCAACTGTTGCTTGTACGCTGTTGCACTGCTGGTCGTTGTCCTGCACGTGGAAGAAGGTCTCGCAGTAGTCCGTATTCCCCACGATATCCTTAGCCCATATTTCTACCGCCTGGAATCCCAGCTCTGTACAGTCGAAAGAGACCGAGGTCTGGGGAGCGCCATTAGACAAGTACGGGAAGCCTGTTCCTTTACCTTTCTTGCGGATACCGTAGACCAATTTGTGCGTAGGCGTGCAGTTGTCGGAGGAACTTTGGATGAAGATCGATGGCTCCACGACAGCCGTCTTGTCTATGCTGATGTTGCCGCTCAGACCGTTAGCACATACGACGGTAGGCGCTTTTCCATCCTGGATAGTAAACATGTATTCGCACACCTGCTCGTTGCCGCAGCCGTCGGAGATGAACCACTTGATCTTGTGCGTACCGTGCGGGAGCTGTGGGTCGAAGAAGACGTCCGGCGCTGCGGCAGTGTTCCAGCGAACCTGGGCCGTGCGCGCAGTGCCGTCGGTTCTGGACTCCAAGGCGAAGCGATACTTCTGATTAGCCGGCACCGCTCGGCGGTCGAACACGCGCGCAGTGCCGCCGCTGAAATTCGGATTCCCCGCGTTGTTGTAGAACACCACTCCTGCCTCCGCATTTTGGCTATTGATGACGGTCTCCATAGAGCCGTTGCCGTCCAAATCCAAGAAGAGCAGGTAGCGGTAGGTCAGATTATCCTTAGAACAGTCGTCGGTGGCAGAGATGCGCAGCGTAGCCGGAGCTTCGCACATGTCGTTGGACAGCGTCTTCACGTCTAACCAATAGGACTGGTTCCACAGATCGGGGTCGTTGTCCGTAAGGTCGGCAATGTCTAAGGCGCTGGGAGGGCAGTCGAGCGCCAGAGGTTTTTGACCGTCGAGGATGCGGATGATTTGTTTGTATTGATAGCAGTTTACCTCTTCCGACCAGTATTGACTGTACTGGGTAGGCTGAGCGTCGTTAGGGCTGATCTTGACCGTTGTGGGTGTCCAAGGGAACAGCGTGCCAGCGGGAGCGACTACTGGGCCGGTAAGGTTAGAGGCATGGTCGATCTGAGGGTGCGGATTTGGGTTAGGCACCAGGGTACATCCCTTGTTGGGATCGAACGTGCACCAGTTCATGACTGTCCAGGTGCGCTCGATCTGTTGACAGGCTCCGGGTATCACTGAGAAGTGTTGGTCGGTATAAGAAACGGCGACGTGCTCGCAATCGGCGGCAAAGAAAGCTGGCTGTCCAAAGTCTGCCGTGCCGTTGCACGTGTTGAGGATGACGTCGTTCGGGAAACGCACGTAGTAATGCTGTCGATACTCGACAAAGATGCGCTGGGCACAAGTGCTCGTCTGCCCATGACAGTCGCTGACCTGAAAGAGGCGCGTGACCGTACCCTTCGAGCACAAGGTGTCGAACTGATTCCATAGCACCGTAAGTTCAAATGCCGTATCGATGCAGCAATTGTCAGCACCCGTCGCCTTGCCGTAAGACCACAGCGTCCCGTCGAAATTCTCGCAGTTCACGGTGACATTGGCCAGCGGCAAGCATACGGGTTTAAGCTGGTCGGAAACCAACACCTTTACCGTGCAGTCGTTTGAACGCGCCTCAAACTGAGCAGGGCTTATCGCGCCCGTCGGTACCGGCACGTCGTATGCGCGCAGTACCACCTCGATGGTGTCGCCGACATCTTCGCAACAGAACTTCACTTGATCGTGAAACTCCGCATTGGATTGGCAGCTGTTGGCCGCTGCGCGCCGCACTTTAAACGACAAGGGGCTGCAATTGTCATAGGAGCCGCTGTTGAACGCAGCAGCATTTACTAGACTCATCCCATTAGCGCCTAACGACACCTGAGTCAGCTCGACGCAGGCAGCTACGGGAGGCACTAAGTCGACTACCGAAAGCGTGAAAGCACATACCTCCGACGAGCCGCAGGCGTCCTCTCCAATGTACTGGACAGTATGCTGTCCAACGGGTAGGCAAGGCGTTAAACCGAAAACAGCGAGGGTATCTTTTTTAGCAGGGTTGTTTGCGGAGAAGTTATTTAGCTGTGCTGGAATAGCTATTTGACTCACTACGCCACCGGTCAGAGGATCTCGAACCGCAATGATGGCAGTAGTCTCGCGTATACGGCTGCAGGCATCCTCTATTACGACATCGGGGAGGTCGACCGTAGCACAACACTCCAGTGGGTCTGTGCTCACGGTCAAATTGCCTGGGCATTGCACCACGGGCGGCTGCCCATCCACAGCGTAAATGGCCTGAATATGTTGGATAGCCGTTAGCGAGGAGTCGGGGCAAGTGCTGTTGACGATTTGCCATGTGCGGAGGATGACATACTCTCCGTCGCACTGAGCGCTCTGTTGGTCGAAGAAAAGGATGCCTATTCCGCAGGCGTTGTTGCTGCTGAGATCGTACGTTACTCCATTGAACGTGTAAGACGGAGCACCTGTCACCGACAGACCGGTCGCGACATTGTCGCAGCTCACCGTCACATCGGAGGGCAAGGTCAAGTCCTGGGCACGCAATCGCTTGAAATACAGGTATTGTTGACACGAAGAGGTGTTGCCGTAAGCATCGACAGCCGTCCAAGTTCGGCGTACGTAGCCGGTCAGGTCGCTCTGTCCTTGGAAAGTGTCTGTGCATCCTACATTTACCCAAAGATCCTGGTAGCTGAGGCTTACAGGCGTGCAATTGTCGGCTACTACCGGACGCGCGCCGGGTACCTTTAGCACGGTATCCAAATAGCCGGGAGTAAAGTTGGTAACTACGCAGGGCAAGGTGATATTTTGGCAAGCGCTAAATACAGGAGGTAATCCATCCCTAATGATAACCGTTGTGCTGCAGAAATTACCCGAGCAATTATCCTGAATCCGAACCGAAAGCGGGATACCAAAATACTGTGCCGACACCGTATTGCCCAAACTTTGGCCTGGGCCGGCAAACACGGTAACGGTATACAAATCATCCAACACATCGCCCTCTAACACCATGTCTGGCATTACGGTAACGGGGCAAGTGGGCGGTGCCGAAATGTACACGGTATCGTTGCAGGCGAGTGCACCGGGAGTCGCGTAGGTGAGCACCACCTGGTCAGAGGCCGCTGGACAGGGCCCTGGCGGGTCGTTTGTTGTCAAGGTGAGGGTGATGCTTCCTGTAAAACCAGCAGGTGGTACGTAAGTGGCGTTGAGCATCTGCGGATTGGGGACAAACATGCCGCCCGGAACAGAGGCGCTCCATACGGCGCAGGTGGCACTTCCACCAATTGCCCCGCCGAGCAAATGCGGCGTACCCGGACAAAGCGCCTTGTCTGGGCCAGCGTTTGCCATTGCAGCAGCGAAAACTTGAACATCTACGGAGGCTGCTGCAGTAAGTCCCGAAACATCTCGCACCGTCACACTGTACGTGCCGCTATGGGAGGGCAAAACATTTGCCCGCGTGGGGTTTTGCGCTGAGGCACTGAACCCTGCTGGGCCACTCCAAGTAAAGGTGAAGGGCGGGGTGCCGTTGGTCACTACTGCGCTCAGCTGAAGAGTACTGCCGACACATAGGGGACCGTTGGCTCCAACTGTGACGGAAAGGGCCGAGGCTTTCTCCATATGCATCGGTCTAAATAAAACCAGGGAAGCACTGGAGCGCCCGTGCACAGCATACAAGGCACAGGAAACGATAAGTACCCAAAACAGGCGGGGTAATAGGGCTCGATTGAGAAACCGATTAAGCGTTCGCATGACAATTACCTGATTTAAAAGTGATTAGTGATTTAAATGTTAGTGTTAGCCATTGGACAGTCTTCCTGCGCGCTCCTCCTTTTGTAGCGCGTATTTTTGGGCAAAAAGCTGTGCTTCTTGCAGCACAGCAAGTGCATATCCTCTGCCTTCCAGTAGACAGAAAGGTCTCATGCTCAGGCTGTAATCGGTAATTGCGGCGAGGGTTCTACCCCCTTCAAGAGATAGTTCTCTGCAATTCAG
Organism: Lewinellaceae bacterium; assembly: GCA_037445225.1. Taxonomy (GTDB): domain Bacteria; phylum Bacteroidota; class Bacteroidia; order Chitinophagales; family Saprospiraceae; genus M3007. Next base: position 157,104 of record JBBIKW010000003.1, read on the forward strand.
CCAAACTTCGTTCAAGTCGAAATGCTTGTCTTAGCGCGTCAAACTTGTATTGAGCAACCATGATCGAACTGCCTTCCTCGCAGCTCAGAACTCCACAATGAGATGGGTATGGGTAGCCCACACTAGGTACACACCAGGGCGAATAGTCCGCTGGGCAATGGTCAACCCTCGCAGCAATCGATAAGAAATCACGTACGGCTCCATGACTTGAAAAAGATACCACTGGAAATGCTGCCGAAGGGCCTCCCGACTCAATGTTGCTTTTTCAAATTCCAGGCGCAGCCGGCTGGTTTCGGTAACGCTCAGCCAAGCCGTCACCGATGGACATTTTTTTTCGGGAGCTGCCCCTTCCCCGTACGCCATTACCCGACAAATGCCCACGCCGCTGCAATTGGCGCTGGGAGAGCCTAAAATCACCTCGGTGCGGATGCGCTGCAACCCACGCCGAACACTCAGCTGCCTTGGACCCAAACTCGTTTTAACTCTCATAGTAGTAGATCGCGACATGATAAAATTATTTGTAATGAACAGAGGGCGATTACTCAATTGACGAGACAAAAGTGCAGGGCGCCCGAGGCGTCTGAAAGGACAGAAAAGCGAATTTCCAAGCACTTTTAAATGCGCTTTTTTGAGACTTACGTTTTCAAAAATGTTTGATAATCAAGTTTTTAACATAACTTAAATTCTGCCGCATCAACTCACATGGATTTGCTTCAGCGAAGCTGATGAAGACAGGCAATGCTTGTGAAGGGAGTGAACTGCGGTGCGAAAAACCTATTTTCATAGAGAGATTAAACCTCTGCAGCCGAGCGTTATCTTAACGGTAAAGCACTTCACCTACAAATGACTTTGGTAGAGTCGCAGCGCCGATTGAAGCACCTGTTGTGGCGAGCCGGATTCGGACCGGCCACGATAGATTGGCCCAAGTGGAGGCATCGCTCTTCTGAGGAGGGATGGGAAATACTGCTTCAGCAGTCGATGTCGCCGCCGGAGGAATTATTCGTGACGGACGACGTCGTGCGCGGACTGTTTATGGGGGTAGGCGAATTCGTACGCGTAGAAGAGCTGTCGCCCGAAGAGCGCCGTCAGCAACGCGCCCAGAGCCGCAAGCTGCTGCAGAGCCTCAACCTGATGTGGTTGGAAGAAATGGTGTACACTTCAGCGCAGCTGCGCGAAAAGGTGGCGCTCTTTTGGCACGGTCACTTTGCCAGCCGAAACTTCAACATCGTCTTTCAGCAGGATCTGCTGCACGTCATTCGCCGGCACGCCTTGGGCAATTTTGGCGACCTGCTGCGCGCGGTGTCCAAGAGCGCTGCCATGTTGGCCTTTTTAAACAACCAGCAAAACCGCAAGGCCAAACCCAACGAAAACTTCGCCCGCGAGGTGATGGAACTGTTCACGCTCGGCCGCGGGCACTACACTGAAAACGACATTAAAGAAGCGGCGCGCGCTTTCACGGGCTGGGGATTCAACTGGGAGGGTGCCTTCGTCTTTCGCTCCCACCAGCACGACAACGGCCAAAAGACCATACTTGGGCACACTGGTCGCTTCGATGGCGATGACGTGCTCGACATCTTGCTCGAACAGCGCCAGACGGCGCGATTCATCGCTCAAAAGATGTACCGCTTCTTTGTCCATGAGGAGAAAGTACCGCCAGAGCGCGTTGAGTGGTTAGGTAATCGCTTCTACGAAAGCGGCTACGACATTAGCGCTTTGCTCAGCGACATCTTTACGGCGGAGTGGTTCTACGACGCGGAAAACATCGGCCAACAGATCAAGTCACCTGTACTGCTATGGGTGGGCCTGCGGCGCGCATTGCCCATTACATTAGACGACCCTGAAGTAGAGCTGTTGCTTCAGCGCGCCTTAGGGCAGGTGCTCATGCATCCGCCTAATGTAGCGGGGTGGCCTGGAGGCCGCGCCTGGATAGATACTGCGACGCTCATGCTGCGCCTACGCCTCCCGCATCTGTTAGCGGCAGGTGAGGCCTTGGACTTGGATATAGGGCAAGACGACGATGTGCGCATGGGCCAGGGACGAGCCGAACGGCTACGCCGCCGCCTCAACGCAACGCCACATTGGGAGCCGCTCTTCGAAGCGTTTGCCGATACGCCCAACGAAGCCCTTCTATCGACCTTAGCGCACTTCCTATGGCAAGTGCCCCCCTCCGAAGCACAACTCGGCATTATATCTCGGCATTTGCAAACGGCCTCTCGGGAAACCCTTCTCCAAACCGCCGTCCTTCATCTAATGGCTACCCCGGAATATCAGATGTGCTGATTTCCATTGCATTCAAAGTAGATTTATGCTTATCCGACGCCGTACCTTTATAAAAACCGCTTCTTTGGCCGCGGTTTCCCTCTGGATGCCGCGCTTTTTACAAGCATATGCTCGACCGGGCGCCTTACCCACAAAGGGAAGGATACTCGTGATCATCCAACTCAGCGGAGGCAACGATGGGCTCAACACGGTCATCCCTATCCGAAATGACCTCTATTACCGGGCGCGCCCCCGCATTGCCATCAAAACGGCCGAAGCGCTGCGCTTGACCGATGAAGCCGCCCTACATCCAGCGCTGAGCGGTCTGCAGCGGTTGTACGATAGCGGCGACCTTGCTGTGCTGCACAACGTCGGCTATCCCAATCCCGACCGCTCCCATTTCCGAAGCATGGACATCTGGCACAGCGCCAGCCCTTCCGACCAGTATTGGTATACCGGTTGGTTGGGCCGCTACCTAGATGCCCAATGTACGCCGCAGACCTACCGTGCACCAGCCGTCGAAATGGGCGACGCTGTAAGCTTGGCGCTCAAAGGCGAACGGCAAAAAGGATTGGCACTGCATCACCCCGCCGACCTCTATGCGACTACGCGAAGCGATTACTTTGCCGAATATGCGGCCGCCGGAGCGACCCAACTCCACGGCGAAGCACCTATAGGATATCTATACAAGACCATGACAGAAGCCATTGCCTCCGCTGCCTATATCTTTGAGAAAAGTCAGGTAAAGCCTTCCTCCCATACCTATCCAGACACAAAGCTGGGACGACAATTAAAAACAGTAGCCTCTCTCATTTTGGGCGATGCCGAAACGGCCGTGTATTATCTTTCCATAGGCAGTTTCGACACGCACATCAACCAACTGCTTCAGCATGAGCGCTTGCTGCGCGAGCTAGATGGTGCGCTGAGCGCCTTTGCGGCTGACTTGAAAGCCCAACATCGCTGGAACGACGTGCTGATAATGACCTTCTCTGAATTCGGCCGCCGCGTAGCCCAAAATGCCAGTGGAGGTACCGACCACGGTACAGCCAACCAGATGTTCTTCCTCGGAGGGGGATTGCGACGCAAGGGACTGCTCAACGACCTGCCCAATTTGAGCGACTTGGACCAAGGAGATTTAAAATTTTCTATCGATTTCCGTCAAGTATACGCCACCGTGTTGGAGCGTTGGCTCGGTGCTTCGGCACCGCCTATCTTAGGACAGCCCTTTGCCCTCCTCGATTTCGTCTGAGCGATGGAACGAACGTGTGCGCTCTTTTTGTCTCGATAGGAGCTACAGAAAAGGCGGCAGCGGTCGTACCTTGCCCCAAACAAAGCGCTTTTCCTTCAGATATGACGGTTCAATTCTGCGGCGCCGCGCGCGAGGTGACGGGCTCATCGCATTTGCTGACCCTAAACGACGGCTTTCGCATTTTGTTAGACTGTGGCCTCTATCAGGGCGGCGAAGATGACGAAGCCGGCCACCCCATGGAAGGATTCAACGAAAAATGGCTCTTTTCTCCGCGCGAGATAGACTGCCTCATCCTCAGTCATGCCCATATCGATCACTCAGGGCGCATCCCGAAGCTCGTAGCGGAGGGTTTCAAAGGCCCTATCTACGCGACGCACGCCACGCGCGACCTGTGCGCCATTATGTTGTTGGACTCGGCTAAGATTCAAGAAGCGGATGCCTACTACGACAACAAACGCCGCCCACCAGGTACACCCGAACGGAAGCCTCTGTATACCGCCGATGACGTTCACCAAACCATGAACCAGTTTGCATCCTTCGGCTACGAACAGTGGTTTCGCGTTCACCCGCATGTGCGCGTGCTGTTTCGCGACGCTGGACACATTCTGGGCAGCGCCTCCATCACTTTGGAAATCCAAGAAGGCGATCGCACCGTGCGTTTTGGCTTTACTGGCGACATTGGCCGACCCCAACGCCCTATCCTTCGAGACCCGCTCCCCATGCCCGAGGTAGACTACCTCATCTGCGAAAGTACCTACGGCGATCGCGAGCACGAAGCTGCTCCAGCCGAAATGGAGCATCTCTACCGAGTCGTTCACCACACCTGTGTAGAAAAAAAAGGCAAGCTCATCATCCCTGCGTTCTCCGTAGGTCGTACTCAGGAAGTAGTCTACATGCTCGACCAACTAGAACACCTCGGACGTCTGCCCAAAGTGCCCGTATTTGTCGATAGCCCTTTAGCCGTCGATGCTACAGAGGTGTTCATCAAGCACCCAGAATGCTTCGACCAAGAGCTGCACAGATACCTTTTGGAAAACGATAATCCCTTTGGTTTCAAGCGATTGCAACATATCCGGTCTGTCGAGGCGAGCAAGCAGCTCAATCACCGGCGCGAGCCGTGCATCATCATCGCGGCCTCAGGAATGATGAACGCCGGCCGCATCCGACACCACTTGTATAACAACATCGAAAATTGGCGCGCTACCTTCCTCATCATCGGTTACTGCGCTCCGCATACCCCAGGTGGACTGCTGCGCGAAGGCGCTAAATACCTCGAAATCTTCGGCAAAAACAAACAAGTGCTCGCTGAAGTAGAGGTGATGGACTCGTTTAGCGCGCATGCCGACCGAACGGAAATGCTTCAGTTCCTCCACAACCAGCGCTCCAGCGCGCAGAAAATCTGGCTCACCCACGGCACCTACGAGCGCCAACAACGCTGGCAGCAGGCGCTCCTGGATTACGGCTTCGCCGCGGTAGAAATCCCCCAACTCGGCGAAGCGGTCGCGCTGTAGAGGTTATGCTTGCGCCGGCGGCGTGTTAAAGTTCATCGGAGGCAGGTGCGGATGCTCGGGCTCTTCGATCTTCCCAAATTGCATCTCGTATTTCTGGATGTTGTCCTTGAGCGCAAAGAGCAGGCGCTTGGCGTGTTGCGGCGTCAAAATGATGCGCGCCTTCACCCGCGCCTTAGGCACGTTCGGCATCAACCGGATAAAGTCTACTACAAACTCAGCGTTGGAGTGGGAAATGATAGCCAAATTGGAGTAAGTCCCCTCCGCTATATCCTCGGGCAGTTCAATATTGAGCGTAGGTTGAGAATGGGTGTTGTCCGGCATGTGATATCACCAAGGTTTAAGTTTATAATTGAGCGGAATATGCTAATTGCTTTGCCAGCACAAAGGTAGCCAAAAAAACCGGATAAGAGGCTTTTCGCGCAAATCGCATGGTTTGACGTATCATTGCACAATCATCAGACACTCCTCCTGTTTTCCATACTGTACCCGCTATGCACGCCGAATTGCGCCGACGCTTCAACGCTGCCTTCACGCCGGAAAAGTACCGAGCTTTCTTAGAAACGATGAACACAGAGTGGGGAGAGTCGGTCACTTTTCGCGTTTGCGAAACCCCCGTATTTATTCCCAAGTCGCTGAAAAGCAAACTTCTACAAGGAGTAGACGATATCCTGCAGGTTATTGCCCACCCTGATTTTCGCCAACAAAGCGAAGCCGCTATACCCCCGCATTTGCGCGTGCCCAACGAAGCCGAACATCCGATATTCTTGCAGCTGGACTTCGGCATATGTCGCGATGCCAATGGCGAGCTGACGCCTCAACTCATTGAATTGCAGGGATTCCCTTCCCTGTACTTTTACCAGCATCTATTAGCCAGCGCTTATCGCAAACACTTCGACATTCCCGAAGACTTTCACCATCTCTTTAGCGGTTTGGACTCCGATAGCTATTTAGCCCTGTTGCGCGACATCATTGTGGGCGACTCCAAACCCGAAAATGTAGTTTTACTGGAGATCGAGCCCGAAAAACAAAATACGCGCATCGATTTTTGGGGCACGCGCAAGTATTTGGGCATACGCGTGCTGTGCCTTTCTCAAGTGAAACGCAGCGGCCGCGACCTTTACTACATCAACGAAGCCGGGCGCCGAATAGCGATCGAGCGCATCTACAACCGCATCATCTTCGACGAACTCGACCGGCGCGCCGACCTACCGCGAGAGTGGGACCTCCTCTCGGAAGTACATGCCAAATGGGTAGGCCACCCCAACTGGTTCTTCCGCATTTCTAAGCACACCCTTCCCTTCCTGAAATCGCCCTTCGTGCCGGAGACCCATTTTCTAAGCGCGCTGGAGCGCCTTCCCGACGACTTGGAGCATTGGGTGCTCAAACCGCTTTTTTCCTTCTCCGGCCAAGGCGTCAAGGTCAACGTTACCGCAGAGGATATCGCAGCGGTGTCCCATCCCACAGAGTACATCTTACAGCGCAAAGTGCCCTATGCGCCTTGTGTACAGACCCTCGACCCACAAGAGCCGGCTAAGTGCGAGATCCGCATGATGGTATTGTGGGCAGAGGGATGGGATCGCCCGCGCTTGGTGAACAATCTCATCCGCATGAGTAAAGGGGAGATGGTTGGCGTGCGCTACAACATGGGAAAGGAATGGGTGGGCTCTAGCGCGGGCTTTTTTGAACCCTGACCCGCTTCACTGCGCCGCAGAGCCGTCCTCCTCAATGAGTTTGCCGCTTCGGATGCGCACGATGCGAGCCGGAAAGTTCTGCAAGATGCGGTAGTCGTGGGTAGCACACAGCACTGCGGTGTTGTACGTGCGAGCCAAATCGCGCATCAGAAGCAAAACGTCGTCGCTGGTCTCCGGGTCGAGGTTACCCGTCGGCTCATCGGCGATGAGCAAGGCAGGTCGATTGAGCAGAGCCCGCGCCAACATGATGCGCTGCTGCTCGCCGCCCGACAGCTCAAAAGGCATGGAGTGGCGCTTATGGCTCAGCTGTACGCCTTCTAGCACCTCTTCTATGCGGCGATTCATCTCAGAGGGGTCTTCCCAACCGGTAGCGCGCAGGACAAATAGAAGGTTTTCCTCCACATTGCGGTCGGTCAGCAGGGTAAAATCCTGAAAGACAATGCCTAATCGGCGGCGCAAAAGGTGTACATTGTGTCGCGAGATGGTCGTCAAGTCAAAGCCGGCCACCTCTCCTCTCCCCTTAAGTAGCGGAAGAGCAGCATATAGCGTCTTGAGCAAAGTGGTTTTACCGCTGCCGGTCTTGCCGATGAGATAGGTAAACTCACCCGTACCGATGGTCAGGTTGATATTTTCCAACACTATCCGCCCATCCGATTGGCAAATGTTAGCGTTGGTCAGGCGTATAATGGGTTGCATAGTGGGCAAAGCCTATTTGTCGGCGAAGGTAGGTTTATCAGGGGAGATAATATCCTCCTGGAGGCGTTGGCTGCCTCGTTTTTGTACGTATATAAGCTGGAGCATACCTTGCTCTTTCGATAAACAACGAGGGGCTGGGAAATAGCGTTTCGTTGTACCTTGTGCCCTGCTGTCAAACCTGGGATAGGTCTTGAAACACTTTCTTCCGCACTTCATTCAGGAGAACTATCGCTTCGGCCTGATGCACGGCTGCATGCAAGCGTGTGTGCTTTTCGTAGACCTAAGCGGCTTTACCCGGCTTACGGAGCGCTTAATGCAGCGCGAAGCCGAAGGCGCCGAGGAGCTGTCTCAGGTACTTAACCACATCTTTCAACCCACTATCCGACTGGTATACGAGCAGAACGGATTTATCCCTTACTTCGCCGGAGACAGCTTCACTGCCCTCTTTCCCATTCCGGAACAGAAGCCTCAAACAGAAGTGGCTGGGCAGGTGCTGAGCACGGCACAGACCATCCTCCAGCGTTTTCTCCAAGAGCAGCACTCGGCCGACTCCGTCGTCGGGGAGCATCACATAGGCATTAAGATAGGCCTATCGGCAGGCGAGGTGGAATGGGGTATCGTCGGCCAACGGCGCAAAGGCTTTTATTTTCGAGGAACACCTATCGAGTCGAGCGCCTTAGCTCAGACACAGGCAAGCAGTCTGGAAGTGCTGTGCGATGCAGCTTTCCTATCGCTAAATGCCGATCGGCACTTGGCCGTGCATGCCCAGAGAGGCTCCTACTTTGCCCTAAACATGAGTGCTGTACCCTTAGCGGAGTTGGGCAAGCGCCCCGTCGCCCTGCCAGCGCCCGACCCGGCTATCATCGCCCACTTTATGCCGCGAGAAGCCTTTGCAGAGGGCAACACCGGCGAATTCCGAAACGTAGTGAGCGTATTTCTATCCTTCGACGGTCTGCCTTTGCACGAAGACCTCGATGCCTTTGCCACGGTGGTGCTCGAGCAAAGCCTAAATTTTGGAGGCTACTTCAAGGAAATCGATTTTGGCGACAAAGGCGGCGTCATGTGCTGTCTTTTTGGGGCGCCCGTATCGTTTGAGAACAACACGGAGCGGGCCTTAGAATTTATCGCCGCATTAAAGGAAGACCTGCAGCGCGAAAAAACCCCCGCTACCTTGCGTTACCGCATAGGCATATCCTCTGGCTTGGCTTTTGCTGGCGTCATCGGCAGTGCAGAGCGCTGCCAATACGCCGCTGTAGGAGCGCGCGTCAATTTGGCCGCCCGCCTCATGATACGCGCCAACTGGGGCGAAGTGATCGCCGACGAAAACGTCCAACACAACCGCAACTTCAAGTTCAGTTATCGCGGAGAAGAGACCTATAAAGGCTTTGCGGGCAAAATTCCCACTTACTCATTGAGCGGGCGCAATCTGGCCGGCCACACTTCTTTCAGCGGCGAATATTTGGGAAGGGAGGAGGAACTCAAGACCCTGCAAGATTTCGCCGCCCCGCTGCGCGAAGGGCGCTTTGCTGGAGTAGCCTTCATTTTTGGAGAACCGGGTATCGGCAAAAGCCGCCTCAGCTACGAACTGCGCCGATCCCTGCGCGATACCACAGCGGTCAGCTGGCTACACTGCCAAAGCGACCAAATCTTGAGGAAGCCCTTTAATCCGTTTGTCTACCTGCTGAAGAACTACTTCGAGCAAAGCTCCGAGAATTCGTCGGAGCGCAATCTCGAGCTGTTTCACTCGAGCTTGAGCGAACTAATCCAAGACTTGCTGGCGAGTTCCCATCCCGAAGCAGAGGCCGTTCGCCGCGAAGTCATCCGCACGGAAAGTGTCTTGGCTGGACTAGTAGGGATACACATGGCCGGATCGCTGTGGGACCAGCTGGATGCGCGCGGACGCTATCAGAACGCCCTGTTGGCCATGGCCAACCTCTTTGTGGCTGAAGCCCTTCTGCAGCCAATTGTTATAGCGCTCGAAGACACCCACTGGTTCGACGACATGTCGCGCGAATTTCTCGCGCAATTCATCCGGCGCGCCCAAGCCTATCCCATTCTATTTTTGGCTACCAGCCGCTACGAAGACGACGGCACGAAAAACCCCGTATTTCGCTCCACCTTGCTCCAAGAGCTCCAAGTGCCGACAGTAGAGGTCGACCTCAACTACCTGTCGGCTGATGACGTGCGCGCCTTCGCCGAAAAGCGCTTAGGCGCAGCCATACACTCCGACCTGCAGGAACTGCTCCAGCGCATGACTCAAGGCAATCCCTTCTATTTGGAGCAAATGCTTGACTACTTCCGAGAGGCGGAGCTGCTGGAAAATATCCATGGAACGTGGCGACTCAAAGAGCAACACGTTCATCTGTCGGACTCTGTCAAGCAAATCATGATGGCGCGCATCGACCGCCTCAGCGGGCTGGTCAAAGAAACGGTAAAAGCGGCCGCCGTCATCGGCCGCGAATTCGAGCTGCCGGTGCTCTCCGCCGTCTTAGCGCGCCAACAGGAATTCGCTCGACACAATGGCGACATAGACCGCGTCTTGCGCGAACAGGTTCAGACCGCCGAAAAATGGCAGATCTGGTACGCCATGAACGAGCTGCGCTACATCTTCCGTCACTCCCTCTTGCGCGAAGCGGCCTACGACATGCAACTGCGCACCCGCTTACGCGAACTGCATCAACTCATCGCCGAAGCGATAGAACAGCTCTACCCCAACTCCGAAGAGCGTTACATCGACTTAGCCTTTCACTACGAACAAGCGGAAAACGAAGACAAAACCATCCGATACCTGGAAAAAGCCGCCCGATATGCCCAACACAACTATCAGAACCCTCAAGCCATCCAATATTACGGAAAGTTGCTCCAGCGCCTTCGCCACCAACCGGCCAAGATAGAAAAGTGCATCAAGCTGCACTTGCGCAAAGGCGAGGTGCACCGACTCATAGGCCAATGGCAGGAAGCCGAAGAGGAGTATCGAACGGCTCTATCCAAGGCTCAGCAGCTGCAAAATGCCACTTTTTTAGGACCTAGCCACCTCTACTTAGGACGTCTTTTGGTCTTGCGCGGCGAGTATCCGGAGGCGCGAAAACACTTAAATGCGGCAGCCCGCTACTTTAAGACTGCCGAAAACCCAAAAGGCTTGGCCGAAGTGCACGCCATTTTTGGCGATTACTTCTTTCGACAGGGCGACTACGCTTCGGCACAAAAACACTTTGATAAAGCTATTCACATCAACTGTCAGCGGCAACGCGAGGCGGAAAACGCGCCGGTCGTAGGCGCCCAAAGCCTCGTGTTCATGAACTTAGGTCACTACGATGAGGGCATCCGCATCATAGAAGAGCAACTCGACATTTCAGAACGCATCGCCGATAAGCGAAACCTCGTCACGCTGTACACTAACTTAGGGATTATATATTTAGAAAAAGGCAACTTAGATAATGCCCTCATTTGCTTTGAAAAGGGCCTCGCCTTAGCAGAAGAACTGGGCGATAAATTCAATACAGCCATCTGTGTGGGAAACATCGGAACCATATGGGAGAGGAAGGGCGATTTTGGCAAGGCCATGGACATGTACCAGCGCGACCTCAAGCTCTGTCAGGAGATGGGCGACAAACGAGGGATAGCCTTCGCTCATGGCTTGATTGGAGATCTCCTCGCTCTGATGGGCGACTTTGACCGATCTATTGAGTTCGCAGAGCAGGAGCTGGCTATTTCGCGCGAAATCAACTATAAGAAGGGCATGGCTAAAGCGCTAAATACCTTGGGAGATAGTTGGCATTACAAGGGGGATTTCCAACGCGCCCTACAGTATTACTCCGAAGCCATCGAGCAGGCGCGCCAAACGGGTAACCGCCTCATTTTGGCACAGTCCCTCTTGGAAAAGGGGGCGACGGAGATACAGACAGGCAGCACCTCCAACGCCCGCCTCCTCTGGGAAGAGGGTCGAAGCATAGCGGTATCGTTAGACAATCGCGAGCTGCTTTTTGCGGCCGAGCTGTTGCACGCTCAAATCCTAATCGCTGAAGGCCACCATAGCGAAGCCGTAGTGCAGCTCCTCCGACTGCAGTCGCTGGCCAGCACCGATCGCGAACACGCCGACGTACGCTATGAGCTGAGCCGCATTGCCAAACCCGCCCAACCGCACCTCCACCGCGCACTCGAGCTCTATCGAAACTTATATCGACAAACACCGCAATACTTGTTTAAAATCCGAATAGAGGCGCTAGAAAAAGCGGCGACGGGGCAGCGCGAATAAGCCGCATGCTCCTAAGCAATACATCGCGACAATAGATACCATGCTTAAATACAACCTCAGCTACTGGGAGCGAGAAACGTTTTTTCGGGATTTCGACGTGGCCATCATCGGCAGCGGGTTAGTAGGCTTGTCCGCTGCTATCCACCTCAAGCACCAACAACCCAATTTAAACATAGCCGTGTTGGAGCGCGGAGCGCTGCCGGCGGGTGCCAGCACGCGCAATGCAGGCTTTGCTTGCTACGGCTCAATGACCGAACTCATCGACGACATGGCGCGCTTGTCGGAAGACGAAGTATTCGCCTTAGTAGAAAAGCGCTGGCGAGGACTCTTGCGCTTGCGACAGCTGGTGGGCGATGTCCACATGGACTTTTGCCCTAGCGGCGGCTTTGAAATCTTTACAGAAGAGGAGGAAGAAACTTTCCGCGAGTGCTGCGAGCGCATGCCCTATTTCAACCAAATGATCGGAGCTATCACGGGACATCCGCAGCCCTATGTGTTGGCGGATGAGCAGCTGCCGAGCTTTGGTTTCAACAGGGTAGCGCACCTCATCCTCAACCGTCCTGAAGGGCAATTACACCCGGGAAAAATGATGAGGCGGCTGCTCCACATTGCCACAGAAAGCGGCGTGCGCATTTTTAACGGCATCGCTGTGGAAAGCGTGGAGGACCAAACCAACGAGGTAGTTATTCAGACAGCGGCCGGGTGGACGCTTCGCGTCCCACGCCTCTTGGTGGCTGTCAACGGCTTTGCCCGGCAGCTGATGCCCGACATAGAGGTAACGCCCGCTCGCAATCAAGTGCTCATCACTCGGCCCATTCCAGGGTTGAAAGTTCGCGGCTGCTTTCACTACGACCGCGGCTACTTTTATTTTCGCGACGTCGATGGCCGCATCCTGCTCGGCGGCGGCCGCCACCTCGACCGATCGGGCGAAACTACTAGTGAGTTCGGCCCTAACGAGCTCATCCGCAGCGCGCTGGCCCAGCTCCTGCGATCCGTCATTTGTCCCGAGTACCCTGCGGAAATCGACACCTGGTGGACCGGCATCTTGGGCCTTGGGCCGTTGAAAAAACCCATCGTCGAGCGCTATTCGCCCAATATCGTTGTCGCTGTCCGCTTAAGCGGCATGGGAGTCGCCCTGGGTACCTTGGTAGGAGAGGAAGGCGCCGAACTGCTGCTTCGCAGCTAGCAATTACACTCATCGCACTTTTTGCAGCTCCATCGTCTGAATCAGCTCGTTGGTCGTGGATCGCCATACCTGCCGGTGGCGGCGGTTTTCCACGACGATCCAAGATTTGGCCAAGAAGGTGTTCTCGCTAATGATGGTTACGCTCTGATCGGTGTTCTTCCAAGCGAAGCGGCGCGTGTTGGGCGTGCGCAGCAAGCGCGTTAAAATGGGCATATCGTTGTCGCCGCTGCCGTTGCGGTAAAAGATAACCGTACCCACATTGAGTGTTTCCTCGCGCTGCCCAGAGGGGTAGAGAATCTCGTACCGGACAACGTTCCACGTCCCTGTAATGCGCTGCCGCAATTGCTTCTGCGCGCTGCAGCTCGAAAGAGCAACCATTAGGATGGGGAAAGACAAGCGAAAAAACCAAGACATGTGCTCCGACTTTTTTGGTTTAATGCCTTAAAGATAGCGATAAAGATAGGTTATCGGCACATTTTTTTCCAAAAAAGCAGAGCGCGAAACTTTGTTTTGACAACTCGCCGACAAAACGATATTACAGGTGCACAATTCGCCTAACTCAGCAAATGCCAGCACTCCGCCGCGTAACTCGATAGCACAGGTGTAAACGGACCACTCCTTAAGTCAGGGGTGAAGCACTTTTCTGGCGAAAATCGGAGGGAAACACTCAAGGCGTATTTTCTTCCTTGATGGCAGTGGCTACCTTGCGGGCTGTGTAGATGGCAGCCAATAAGAGCATGTAGGAGATGGTGGCTATCATGGTTAGTGAAAAAAGACTTTGGATTAATTTGCTTGTAAGCGTCGGTCTTGGGTAAAACCAAGGGTATAACGAATACGGGCTGCCGAACGCTGCCTGAACAATAGTGTTTTTTGCCGAGTAAGAAAGGGAGCCTCACCTGAAAGGCGCTTCAGATGAGGCTCCCTGCAAAACTTAGCTCGGTATATGCAGTTTTTTAATTATTCATCGACAAGATTTTGAACTCTACCCGTTGATTTCGCTTACGCCCCTCTGGAGTCAGGTTCGTGTCTATAGGCTGCGTTTTCCCGTACCCTTTGTACTGCACGCGCTCCTTGGGTACCCCTCGGCGGATAAGCCATTCGGCCACTGCTCTGGCCCGGTCGGTAGAAAGCGTGCGCGCAAATTCCTCTGAAGGGAGATTGTTGGTGTGTCCACCCACTTCGATAACGACATCTGGATTTTCCATTAAGAATTTATAGACCGTCTCCAACGCGGGAATACACTCTTCTTTTATTTGGTATTTATCGACGTCGAAATAGAGATTGCTCAGCTGGAAGGTAGCGCCCTTTCGCAGAGCACCTCGAGAGATCGGCTCTACACTCGGGGTGGAGGGAGTAGATACTGTCACTACGGATGGAGTGTTAGGCTTTGATGGCTTGTTGCTGTTTATGGAACCAATAGCCGCTTTCGAGGTATCCTCTCCTTTTTTAACCATTACTATTTCGGAAGAAGTGCTGACATCGGGCATGGCCGGCATGTTACACTCGACCTGGCGAATAGGGGAGAGATTGTCGACCAATATGTTTCCGTTATAGGGAAAGAGCGTAGGTGTCTTGTAGAAAGCCTCAAGCATTAAATAGGTGTGATTGCTTTTTTTGGGATGCAAGCGGAAGGTGTAAGTGAGCCAGCGAGTGGTAGTGATGACGTTTGTTTCGTATAGCAGTTCGTTTTTGGCACAGTAGCTATTGCCTCCCCAAATGCGCAACACCACGGGTGTAGCGTAGTTCACTTGTTGCCCGGTGGTGCGGCTTAGGCTGATATAGAGTTCCGAGCGGCACAAGTCGGCTGAGAACTCATAGCATTCATTGGCCTCCAAAGGGCGAGCCAATCGCTGTCCGACAGCCTCTGTCGTTTCGTTGTCGCGCACCACTAATCCCAAGTAAGTGCGGCCGTGCTTAGGCAACTTAGTTACTTCGAAATAACCCGGTTGCACATCGGGCGGCGTCTCGTCTGGAGCTCCGCAGTTATACCAACCGCGCGGTGCTCGACAACAAAAGGTGGAGTCTTCCTCAAAAGAAGGGTTACTGAAGGGAATTTCTTTTTGGGCAGACGACCCATAGGGAAACGTCCCTACAGCAGCCAGTACCCCTATCATTGAAACTGCAGCCTGTCTCATACGCATGTCGATGTCGCTCATTTTTTCGGAAAGAGGAAAAAACTATGCCGAAAGCGCTCGGCACTCTCGTCCTGCATGAACGCTACGCCTCTCCGATTTATGATGCTTAGGTCTGTAACATTACTCGAAGCGTCGCCTATGCAGCATTTTTTAGGGCGCAGCCCACCGCAGCACTCATTTGAAAGCATCAAAGCCGGTGATATCTTGGCCTGTAATGAGCAAGTGGATGTCGTGCGTACCCTCGTAAGTGAGCACCGTTTCCAAATTCATCATGTGGCGCATGATGGGATACTCGTTGGTGATACCCATGCCGCCGTGAATTTGTCGGGCCTCTCGAGCCACCTCTAACGCCATAAGCACGTTATTGCGCTTAGCCATAGACACTTGGGCAGGCGTCGCCTTGCCGGCATTGGCCAAAACGCCTAAGCGCCAAGCGAGCAATTGGGCTTTGGTGATCTCCGTAATCATCTCGGCCAATTTCTTTTGGGTGAGCTGGAAGGCGCCAATGGGCTTTCCAAACTGTATGCGCTCCTTAGAGTAACGCAAGGCCGAGTCGTAGCAATCCAAAGCCGCACCAATGGCCCCCCAAGCAATGCCGTAACGCGCTTTCGTCAGGCAACTGAGCGGGCCGCGCATACCCACCACACCGGGCAAGACGTTTTTCTTAGGCACGCGGACATCCTCAAAAACCAGTTCTCCGGTGATGCTGGCCCGCAAAGACCACTTCCCATGAATTTCCGGCGTAGAAAAGCCCTTCATGCCGCGCTCCACGATGAGTCCGATGACTTTGCCGTCTTCGCGTTTGGCCCACACCACGGCAATATCGGCCACCGGCGAGTTGGTTATCCACATCTTAGATCCGTTCAAAATGTAGGCATCCCCATCGTCACGCACGTACGTGACCATACCCGAGGGATTGGATCCGTGATCGGGCTCGGTCAAACCGAAACAGCCAATCAGCTCGCCAGAGGCCAGCTTGGGAAGATAGTAGCGGCGCTGCTCCTCGGAGCCGTACTTATAGATAGGATACATCACCAGCGAGCCTTGAACAGAGGCCATAGAGCGCACTCCAGAGTCGCCTCGCTCCAGCTCTTGCATAATTACCCCATAGGCAATCTCGTCCATACCCCCTCCTCCATATTCAGTGGGTATGGTAGGGCCGAAGGCACCAATTTCAGCAAGTCCCTTAAATAAATGTGTAGGGCATTCGGCCCGATTGGCATAGTCTTCTATGATAGGGCTTACCTCTGACTTTACCCATTCGCGCACCGCCTCGCGGGCAAGAAGATGCTCTGGCGAGAGCAATTCATCCACAGCATAATAGTCGTGGTGTTGGTAGCGATCTTCACGAGCAGAGCGCTTAGCAGGGGCGCTCGCACCATTTCCTGATGTCATATCGATAATCATTTAGGAAGCATTGCATTTTTTCCTGGCAAAGGTAATCGTTGCGCTGCTGCCGGTAGCGGTCACTTTTTAAGAAACAAGCCCGCTCTTTACCGATACAGTCGGCTTCCCTCTAAGTATTCCAGCACCGCATCGGGTACCAGATACCGCACTGACTTTCCCGTGCGCAAGCATTCCCGGATATACGTGGAGGAGATGTCGAGCAGCGGCGCGGCACAAATACGCACGCGCGGGTGTTGCGCTATCGGGCCTAACTCTACCGACGGGCGCCGATAGACGTAGATATCGCAGCGCTCGAGCAACACCTCGTAGTTTTTCCACAGGTGCAAGGTGGCCAAATTGTCACCTCCCATGATTAAAGCAAAGTCCCGATCCGGATATTTCTCCCACAGATAAGTCAGTGTATCCACGGTGTAGGAGGGGCGAGGCAAACCAAATTCCACAGCGGAAGCCTCTAACAGCGGATTATCGCCAATGCCCAAACGGACCAAATGCAAGCGATCGTAGTCGCGCGCCAAAGACGCTTTGACCTTCAACGGATTATGCGGACTAACTACCAACCACACCTTATTTAGATCAGTCTGAGTGGCCATGTAATTGGCAATGATCAAATGGCCAATATGGATCGGATTGAAAGAGCCAAAAAAAAGGCCTATCTTCATCGCACCTACGAAGACTTTATCTCGTTGTCTTCTCGTTGAATGCGGTCAAGCAGCGCCTCTACGCGGTACATTTCGTCTACGGTATCGTCTAAGAAAAAAACCAGCTGAGGTACGCGGCGCAAGCTTTTCCCTATGCGGCTGCCCAATACATGGCGCAAGCGAGCCGTATGCTCCTCCAGCTCCAAGATGACTTCCTGTTTGTTTTCCACTCCATACACGCTGATATACACCTTCGCTACCAGCAGATCGGGAGTCATCTTTACCTCAGTCACCGTAACTAATTTGTCTCGACCGTAAATCAGACTTCCCTCTTCCATGAGGATCATGCTGAAATGCCGCCGAATGAGTTCGCCCACTTGTTTCTGCCTTTTCGATTCCATAGCTTACCGATTTTGCGCCCTGTTTACAGAGCAACCTACCCATAAGTTACCCGGACAAAGATCACTTCTTGCTGCAGCAATCCGCATTCTTTGGCAACAAAAAAATATCTTTTCTACGCTATCCGAAACCAGGTAAATAGTATCTTTGTTCATATAAACAGCATCCTGCAGACAAAAAACCTATTAATCAAATGTTGGGTATGTAGTTGTTCTCGACGAGGAATTCCAAATTTTTTTCATTCTTCGTTGTTCCATGTAGAGAAACCCGGTATCTTTGCGCTCGCTTTTACTACGATCCCGTAGCTCAGTCGGTAGAGCACTTGACTTTTAATCAAGTGGTCATGGGTTCGAGTCCCATCGGGATCACGTCCTGAAGCCTCGGCACAACGCCGGGGCTTTTTTTATGTCGATAATATCTCTTGAAAACGATAAAACTGAAATTTTTCAAAAAGGACGCAACTGTAAAAATAAATCTTACTTTTGACCCAAAACGAAACAGTGCTCTTCGAAGTTTGCTATTTTTTTAAAACAAATCAATCGATCCTTATGCCTTTAGATCAACTTTTCTCCGGCGCCAACTTCGCGAGCACTGTTCAGAGCTATTGCAATGCCATAGGCTGGAAGGTAGCCGAACTAAGCAGCCAAAACGCGGTGCTGCGCTTTAACATGGACTCTGGTCGCCAGCAAATGCTGTTTATTATTCGCTACGATACAACGCTGGAGTTTTCCGTGCCCAGCCTCGCCGCCTTCGACTCGGAACAAAACATCCCTCATCTCTTGTCGACGCTGTTACTCCAGCGCAACGCCGAGCGAAAAGTGGGTTTCTGGTGTTTGGAAAAGATCAAAGGAAAACACGTTTTCTCCTGTATGCACAACGCCGAAATTCGGCTGCTCGACCAAGGCTATTTTAAAACCGTTGTAGAAAGCTTAGTCTTGGAGTGCGACCATTTTGAAGATATACTGATCCGAATGATGAGGTAAGGGCTGCGAATTTTTCGCGCATCTTTGCCGCAACAAGCTCCTGCTGGAAGAGGATAGCGCATGCGTTACTTCATCACGTTAGCCTATCGAGGGACGCGGTATGCGGGTTGGCAAAGCCAGGCCAATGCCTTGAGCGTTCAGGATGTGTTGGAAAAAGCACTGACGACCTTGCTGCGCCAACCCATTGGTTTAGTGGGCTGCGGACGCACCGATGCCGGCGTACATGCTCGCTATTACGTAGCACACTTCGACGCAGAAGGAGCCCTGCCCGAGACTTTTCTGGCCAATATGAACGGCATGCTGCCGGAAGATATCGCCGTGTATTCCGCCAAGGCCATGCCTTCCGAAGCACATGCGCGCTACGACGCTATCGAGCGGCACTATCAATACTACATCTCGCTGCGCAAAAACCCTTTTGATCAAGAGACCAGTTGGTTTTTGCCGAAGGCCACCTCCTATCCGCTCGACATCCTCCAGACTACAGCAGACCTACTGTTGCAGTACGATAGCTTTCTTCCCTTTTGTAAAGTTGACGGCGGCAATACGCACTACCGATGCCGTCTGTTTTTGGCGCAATGGCAGCTGATCCCTGAGGAAGGGCAGCTCGTCTTCCACATCGCCGCCAACCGCTTTTTGCGCGGCATGGTGCGCCTCATTGTGGGCACTTCCCTGGCCGTTGCGCGAGGAGCGCTGTCGCTTGATGCCGTGCGCACAGCGTTAGAGAAGCAACAGCCGCTGGGCAAAAGCTTTAGTGTACCGGCACACGGCTTAGCCCTTACCGACGTGCGCTATCCCTATCCGATCGTTTGACATCTCTCAGCCAGAGACCTGATGGCCATCATCTGTAAGCCAAAGAAGTGTTCGACATCTTTGCCTATCGAAGATGCGTATGAAAAAAATTCTCGTTCCAACCGATTTTTCCGCTAACGCGCGACAGGCAGCGGAAGTGGCGATATACCTCGCGCAAAAAGCAAAGGCCAGCGTAATGCTGCTGCACGTCAATACAGCCGTGGCTTATACGCCACCGCTACCGGACTATAGTGTCCCACAAGCCTTTGATTTAGAGGCCTATCACGAGAACGCTGCGGCAGCGCTTCACGCACTGAAGCAAGCCCTATCCTCTCAAGCAGGAACAGAGGCCGTGCCTTTTGAAAGTGCGGTGGAAGAGGGCTTTTTACACAGCGCCATACGCCGCATGGTGGAGGCAGAAGCGATAGATTTAGTGGTGATGGGGACAAAAGGCGCTACGGGAGCCGTAGAGTTTTTCTTAGGCTCTAACACAGAAAAGGTGATTCGAACAGCGCCCTGTCCGGTCTTAGCGGTACCTCAAAGTACACGCCTATTTCACCTACAGAGCGCCGTCGTGCCTACCACGCTGCGCCCCGAGCAACTACACGCCCTACAAGAGGTAGGGCGGTGGCAAGCCCTCTTCTCCTTCGACGTATACCTGCTGTACTTAAACGACCCACTCGGCTTAGGCAGCAACCGCGCCGTAAAAAGCAAGGCAGAAGAAATGGCTGAGGCAGCAGAGTTGAAAAATTATTCGGTGCTTATCGGCGGAAACACGTTCAATGAAGAGCAAGCCATCTTGCAAGTGGCCCGCGAGCACCACGCCGACCTAATTGCGTTAGGCACGCATCAACGGCAAGGGCTGTCTCACTTGCTGTTTGGCAGCCTCACCGAGGATATGGCCAACCACTCGGATATACCCGTACTGGGCATTCCACTGAGGTCGAGAAAATAGACAGGACATGACAGGGTAGTTTTCCATGTGGCGGCCCGCTGAAAGAGGTGGGCCGTCACTTTTTAACGGGCGATAAACCTCGACCGATGGGTGCAGGGCAAGTCAAAGGCAGAGCAGCGTATCTTTGCCACGCGTATGAATTTCTCCTCCGATCTGATTGCAAAGGCAGTGGAAGCATTCGCCAGCCTACCGGGTATCGGGCGAAAGACTGCTTTGCGGCTGACTTTGCACTTGCTTCGACAAGAGCCTGCCGTAACAGAGCGATTAGCGGAGGCCCTTTTAGCGATGCGCTCGAGCATCCGCAAGTGCCGCCTATGCCACAATCTCTCCGACGCAGAACTCTGTAGCATCTGTACCGATCCGCGCCGCGACCGCACCTTGATATGCGTTGTCGAAGGTATTCGCGACCTTATGGCTATTGAAGATACTGGACAATACCGAGGACTGTACCACGTGCTGGGTGGAGTAATCTCGCCCATAGAGGGCATCGGCCCGGAGGACTTAAACATCTCCGGGTTGCTTCAGCGTGTAGCTGAGGGCGAAGTAAAAGAGGTTATCATGGCTATCAGCCCAACCATCGAAGGAGAAACAACCCTGTATTACCTTTCTCAGCAGCTGGCTCCTTTCAACATCTTGGTCAGCACTATCGCCCGCGGCGTAGCTTTTGGCGGCCAGTTGGAATATGCCGACGAGATCACCTTGGCCCGCTCTATCTCGGCGCGATTACCCTATTCCGGAAAGTAGACCGAATCCGTGTTAAAACACATCGTAACTTTGCGCGTGCCGCGAGTATTTAATCCAACCAAACGCAGTTTCTCAGGATAATGCCATCGAGCTGCTAATAGACACATCTGCTGCGATTTGCGTTTTTCCCGCTCATCCCTATCTTCTTCACTCATCTGAAGAGAGCGCTTTTTTGCGCTTTTTTGAGACACTCAATAAATAATAAATGTAGCAGAAGTATGACCGGCCAACGATTGTTTGTTTCCACCAGTCAGGACTCCGTCCGCATGTTTAAGCGTGATTGGATGGAGGCCCTTTCGAAAGTGCATTTTTCCGTTCCCCTGCTGCTGTACCTTCCCGTGGTGGGTTGGTGCTTGTGGCATTCGGAGGCGCGCTGGACATCGGCGGGATGGTTCATAGGAGGTCTTTTTGCTTGGACATTCGTAGAATACATACTGCACCGTTTTGTTTTTCATTGGATGCCGCCCGGGCGTTGGGGGGCTCGGATCCATTTCATCTTTCACGGCGTGCATCACGACTATCCTAACGACCGCTTGCGCTTAGTGATGCCGCCGGTAGTAAGCCTCCCGCTGGCCATCTTGTTCTTTGGGCTGTATTATGGATTATTGGGAACGCCTCGGGTTTACCCCTTCTTCGCCGGCTTTCTGTTGGGCTATCTGTGTTATGACATGATGCACTACGCCGTTCATCACCTACACTGGAAACACCCTCTCTGGCAGCGCATTAAGCAGCACCACATGCTGCACCACTTCCAACAACCCGATCGAGGTTTTGGCGTAAGCTCGCCTCTTTGGGATTTTATTTTTCAAACTACCTTTGTTTTTGGCAAAAAATCGCCACCGAAGTAGGCGATTCGGATTTCCGTTATTCTCATCACTTTTAAACGGCACATGGGTATGAATCAAATGCTACGCACACGCGCAGAAGCCTACACCGCTGCTGAAGAAACCCGCCAAGCAGGAGTATATCCCTATTTCCGCGTCATCGAGTCGGAACAAGATACCGAAGTGCGGATAGGGGGAAAGCCCGTGCTTATGTTTGGCTCGAATTCCTACTTAGGTCTGACAAACCACCCGCGAATAAAGGAGGCGGCAAAAGCAGCGGTGGACCGCTACGGCAGCGGCT
This sequence comes from Lewinellaceae bacterium, assembly GCA_037445225.1. Classification (GTDB taxonomy): domain Bacteria; phylum Bacteroidota; class Bacteroidia; order Chitinophagales; family Saprospiraceae; genus M3007. The sequence continues at coordinate 179,126 of JBBIKW010000003.1, forward strand.
GTGCGGGGTCTCGCTTCTTGAACGGCACGCTGAGTATTCATATCGAATTAGAGGAAGCGTTGGCCGACTACCTCAAACGAGAAGCGGTATTGCTGTACAGTACCGGTTTCCAAGCCAACTTAGGCGCATTATCCCCTTTAGTGCGCCGCAACGACTACGTCTTTATCGATGAGCGGGTACATGCGTCGATCATCGATGCAACGCGACTATGCCTCACGCCTCAAGTGCGGAAGTTCCGGCACAACAACATGGAGGATTTGGAACGCTTGATGTCTCGAGTAGACAGGAATGCGCTGAAATTCATTGTAGTAGACGGCATCTTCAGCATGGAGGGCGATATTGCCCATCTGCCGGATATTGTGCGGATTGCCGAGCAATACAACTGCGTGGTAGTGTGCGACGATGCGCACTCTATCGGCGTCATCGGCGAATTGGGCATTGGCACCGGATCGCACTTCGGCATCCATGAGGCCGTAGACATCCAAATCGGCACCTTTAGCAAATCGCTCGCTTCCCTGGGCGGGTTCATCGCCTCTTCTAAGGCCATCATCGAGTACCTAAAGCACCACTCGCGCTCCCTCATCTTCAGCGCCAGCATGACGCCGGCGGCTGCCGCCAGTGTGCTGGCTGCCTTAGAAATCTTAAAGGAGGAGCCAGAGCGGATTGATCGCCTCTGGGCCAATACAAATTACGCGATGACCCTCTTCCGAGAGGCCGGTTTCGAAATCGGAAATACGCAGTCGCCCATCATTCCGCTCTACGTGCGCGATAACATGAAGACGTTTGCGCTTTCGAAAAGGGCTTTCGATGACGGTGTCTTCATCAACCCTGTAGTGTCGCCTGCCGTGCCGAGCAAAGAGTCGCTCATTAGGTTTTCCCTCATGGCAACGCATACCTTCCAACAGATTGAGCGCGCTGTAGAGGTGCTTACTCGGCACGCCCGCGACCTGGGCATCTTGAACATGGACAAAGTAGACGTCGCATCGATATGATACGAGTCGAGCGCGTAGATCCGGACAGCCGCCGCCAGCTGCGGGCATTCATCGATTTTCCACACGACTTGTACAAGGGCGATCAAAACTATGTGCCTATGCTTTTTGCAGAGCAAGAAGCATTACTCAACCCGAAGAAGTCGCCCTTCTTCGAACACTCTACCGCCGCCTACTTCTTGGCCTACCAAGGTGAACGCGCAGTGGGGCGCATCGCCGCCATTCTCAACCGCAACCACATTGCCTTTACAGGGCGGCAAGAGGGCTTTTTTGGGTTTTTCGACGTAGTCGACGACGAGCCCACTGCCGCAACCCTCCTTACCGCTGCTGCTGAATGGTTGCGGCAGCAAGGGATGCACAAGGTCATCGGCCCAACCAACTTTTCTACCAACGAGACCTGTGGCCTCTTGGTGGAAAACTTCGACCAGCCGCCCGTAGTAATGATGCCCTACAACGCGCCTTACTACGCCACTCTCTTGGAAAAATCCGGCTTTGTCAAACACGTCGACCTGCTGTGCTATTGGATAGCACCCGACGACCTTCCCGTCGCTGTGCTCAAAAAGGGCGCCGCGCTCGAAGAGCGCCTGACTCAACGCGGCATCACGGTTCGAGGGATAGACATGCGGCGCTTTTCCGAAGAACTGCACCGCTTCTTGCCGGTGTACAACGCTTCTTGGGCCGAAAACACCGGCTTTGTGCCTATGACGGAGCGCGAAATCCGCCAAATTGCAAAAGACTTGCGCCCTATCATCGACCCTAACTTGGTCTTTTTTGCAGAGAAAGCGGGAAAAACTATCGGCGTCTCCATCACCATTCCTAACGTCAACGAAATCCTCATTCGCCTAAAGCGCGGCCGACTCTTTCCTTTTGGCATTTTTCATCTGCTGTGGGGATTACGGCGCATCCGCACGGCGCGCGTCATTGCCTTGGGCACGCTGCCCCAGTACCGGCGCTTGGGCATAGATGTCTGCTTTTACGTACGCACGGTACAGGCGGCTGCCCGACGCGGCATCACCGGTGGGGAAGCCTCTTGGATCTTAGAAAACAACGCGCTGATGAACCGCGCCTTACAGCACATCGGCGCCCGCGTGTATCGCCGTTACCGGCTGTACGAAAAAATGCTATAGCGATATGGAGCAAAAGAAAAAAGATTTTCGCTACAAAACAGGGCCGGAGCCTCACCGCGAGCGGACGCGGAGTATCTTAGAGCGCCACCCTGAAGTGCGCCACCTCATAGGTAAGAACCCTTGGACAGCGCTGATTATCTTCGTATGCGTGGCCTTTCAAGTAGCTATGGCTTATGTGCTGCGCGAGCAGAGTTGGTGGTGGATCGTGGCACTAGCTTGGTTTGTCGGCGCTTTTCCAGCGCATGTGTTGTTCGTGTGTATCCACGAGGCGGCGCATAATCTCATCTTCAAGCGACGAGTGTGGAATATTTATGCAGGCATTTTTGCCAACCTGCCCACAGTGCTGCCTTCCGCTATCTCCTTCAAGAACTACCACCTCAAGCACCACGCTTTTCAAGGCGTGCACGAACTAGATGCCGACCTGCCTTCGCGTTGGGAAGCCCGCCTAATCAATCACTACTTCATTGGCAAAGCGCTGTGGCTGCTGTTCTATCCCTTTTTTCAGGCCGCTCGGGTGTTGCGCTGTAAGGAGGCCATGCTCATCGACCGATGGGTCATCCTGAACGTGGTAGTTCAGTTTGCCTTCGATGCGGCAGTCATCTACTTTTGGGGGTGGAAGGCCTTCGCTTACCTGGGCTTGAGCCTTATGTTTTCTATCGGTCTTCACCCTTTGGGAGCCCGCTGGATCCAGGAGCACTACTTGGTGCTCGACCCTGACCAGGAGACGTACAGCTACTACGGTCGGCTAAACACTATAAACTTAAACGTCGGCTATCACAACGAGCACCACGACATGCCCTCTGTGCCTTGGAACAACCTGCCCAAGTTGCGCGCCATGGCACCGGAGTTTTACGACCATCTGAAGTGCCATACTTCGTACACGCGGCTGTTGCTGCGTTTTCTATTTAGCCAAGAGATTAGCCTGTTCTCTCGCATCGTGCGCAAAGAGCGCGGCGGTGTGCCGCTTAGCGATGAGTCTACACCCGACCTGAACCTCATTGAGAAGACTGCATGAACCGCCTGCTAATTACAGGAGCCAATGGCTTCATCGGAAGCGCGCTGGCAGAGCGAGCAGCGTCTTTGGGTTGGGAAGTGACAGCCGCCGTGCGCCCTCACAGCGACCGGTCTCATTTAGAGGGGCTAAACCTTCGGTTTATCCACCTGCCTTACGACGCGCCGGAAAAGCTTCGGCAAGCGCTTCAGCAAGCCGGGCGCTTCGACTACGTCGCCCATATCGCGGGTACGACCAAGGCGCTCCGCGCCGAAGACTATTTCCGCATCAATGCCGACTATACGCGCCATTTGGCTGAAGTCCTGACAGAAGCCGATCTTCGGCCCAAGCGCTTTCTCTTCTTGAGCAGCTTGGCTGCGTTAGGGCCCGCTCAAGAGGGCAAGCGCATCTGGCGAGGGCAACCACCCAAACCAGTGACTACTTATGGCGCCAGCAAGCGAGCGGCAGAGGTACATTTAGAAGTCTTAGGAGAGCGCCTACCTTGGATAGTGCTCCAACCTACGGCCGTCTTTGGTCCGCGCGACCGCGACCTATTCCAGTTCGTCCAGCTAGTCGACCGCGGATGGGAGATCTATATTGGACGGCGCCCGCAACAGGTGAGCTTTATTTATGTAGGCGACCTGGTGGAGCTGATGATAGCCGCGCTAATGCGAGGTCCCAACGGCCAAAAGCTCGTCGCCACCGACGGACGCGACTACACCGCCGATGCCTTAGGGGCGGCGGCGCGCGCTGCTTTAGGGCGGCGCACGCGCCAAGTTCGCCTGCCGCTTGCTGCTGTGTGGGTGGTAGCGGCATTGAACGAAGGCGTGGGTCGGTGGCGCGGCAAAATGCCGGCACTCCATCGCGAGAAGTTGCGCGAGTTGGGAAGGGCCAACTGGTGGTGCGAGGCTTCAGAGACGTTTCGCCTTCTAAATGTTGAGCCCCAATATGACCTATATAGCGGCATGCAGGAAACCATAGCCTGGTATCGACAACATGACTGGCTATAGGCAACCCGATGGATGGCTGTGGTGGTTTCTGTGCGGCTTCGGTACGGGATGGCTGCCGTTGGCACCAGGCACTTGGGCCGCCGCCCTGGCGCTAATGCTGGCCGCCACCCTGCATGCCGTCACCTCTGAGTTTTTCCCTATCGCTTTAGCTATAGCCATAACAGCAGCTGGGGTAATTGGTCTGATAGGTATCCCTCGTGCAGAGGTCCTTTGGGGAAAAGACCCTACGCCCGTGGTATTAGACGAAATGTTAGGCATGTGGGTCGCCATATGGGCAGCACCCGTCGAATGGAAAATATGGAGCGCCATCTTTTTGGCGTTTAGAGTGTTCGATATAGCAAAGCCCTTGGGTATCCGCTACTTAGAGCGCTTACCAGGCGGATGGGGCGTAATGCTCGACGACGTACTGGCCGGCATCTACGCCTTTCTTTTGTGGCGCGCCTTTGATTGGCTATGGCCCTAATACCTGTGCATATGTACTTCGCAACAACCCACCTCCGAGGACTTGTAAATTGCTTGGGCATGAGTAACGGCTTGCCCGCTTTGTCCTTTCTGTGGAAGCGCCGAACTTCTCTCCTATTTCTCGTATAGCATCGCTCTATCATCTACGCTAATAGCGGCATGTTTTTGCGTCGAAAGCAATGCTTCTGCCCCCTCAACCGCCTTTAAAAAAGATGTTGTAGTTTACTCCATCGGCTAAGGCGCTATCTGTAGCCCAGTTAAGGAATGAACATTCTCTGCCACATGTAATCCCATTCCAAAAAACATCTATACGAAATAATCTCTGACAAAGACGAACATTATGCAAACAAAACCTCTTCGCACTTTCTACTTGTCGCTTTTTATCGCTCTCCTATCTCCTTTGACTGGGTATGGCCAACTGAGCACCCGCGTGCGCGGGCAAGTGCTCGATGCCGCAACAGAAGAGCCGCTTCCCTTCGCCACCGTGCGCATTTTAGAAGACAACAGAGGTATACGAACCGACGCAGAGGGCTACTTCCAATTAAGCACTGCGACCCAAGGTTCGCTCACGCTGCGCATTACCTATGTGGGCTATACGGCTCAAGATGTTCCCCTACGCCCAGGAGAAGAAAATGTGCTTCGCGTACTGCTGCGAGAGGCAACCACTGCCCTGCGCGAAGTAACGGTGCGCGTAGAGCACTATCGAAACAAGGATAATCCCGCCGTAGCGCTCATTCGAAAAGCCATTGAAAACAAGGAGAAAAATCGCCCCGAAGCCCTCTCGTATTATCAGTATGAAAAATACGAAAAGCTCGGCATCGCTCTAAACGACGTCAACGAAAAAACGCGCAACCACTTTCTGTTAAAACGCTTCAAAGTGCTGTTCCATCACGCCGACACCAATAAGCAAAACAACAAGGTCAATGTCTTGCTCTACTTGCGCGAAACCCTCTCCGACGTTTACTACCGCGGCGCCACGAGCACCCGCCGCGAGTACGTGCGAGGCGAGCGGCATGTCGTTTTCGAAGACGCTTTCAATCTGGCGGGAATTTCTAACTACTTAGACGCCCTCTACACCGACGTCAACTTCTACGATGGGGCCATAGAGTTGCTCAACACCCGCTTCCTTGGCCCGCTTCATCCGCTTTCGCCCAGCCTATATCGTTTCTACATCCAAGACACAACGTTGGTGGACGACACCCCCTGTATTCGGCTGTATTTTGCTCCGCGCGTCAAGTCGGATGTGGCTTTTACGGGGTATTTGTGGATTGCCTTAGACAGTACGTATGCCCTTCGGCGCGTAGAGGTGGGAGTGCCTCCGGAAATAAATCTCAACTGGGTTAAGGAGATGCGCCTGGTGCAGGAATACGCCTGGGTGGCTTCGGAGGACGGCAGCAAAGTGCTGATGCTTCGCCATAACGAGGTCTCTGTCGAGTTCGGCTTAACGGCTTTCAAGAACACGCGCTCCCTGTTGGGAGTAAAGACGACCACTTGCCGCAACTATCGCCTCAACCATCCGATAGCCGACTCCCTATTTAGTCCAGTCGCCGCTGTCTTGCGCGACAGCAACGCCCTTGGGCGCGGCGAGACTTTCTGGGAGCAACACCGCCACATAGCCCTCACGCGCAGCGAGACCGGGCTTCAGCAGGCTATGGACAGCCTCAATCGAGACCGAGCCTTCAAGCGCTTCATCCGAAATGTGCGCTTTTTGTTCGAAGGATACACCGCAGTGGGCGGTATCGACATCGGTCCTGCCAACGTATTCTACAGCTTCAACCCCATCGAGGGGCTCCGCCTGCGCTTTGGCGGGCGCACCAACTACGATTTTAGCCAGCGAGTGGCCTTGGAGGGATACGCCGCCTATGGCTTTCGCGACCAGCGCTGGAAGGGCATGGGAGCGGTTACCTACTCCTTTAGCCCAGAAAAAGTGCGGCTTTTCCCCATCCATCACTTGCGCCTGTGGTACCAGAGCGACATCGAAATCCCTGGCCAGGCGTTGCAATTCGTCAACGAAGACAACCTTTTTCTCTCGCTAAAGCGCGGACCTAACGACCGCATGATCTATAAAAACACATACGGCTTAGAGTATCGCCGAGAGTTCTTAAGCGGTTTTTCTTGGATAGCGACCCTGCGCAATACGCGGCAAAATCCGGCAGGAGCACTGCTGTTCGACTATACTGACCAAGGCGAAATGCGCTATCGGACAGATCTCACGGCCAGTGAGGTCGGTGTGCGCTTGCGCTATGCGCCTAACGAGAAGTTTTACGACGGGCCAAACTATCGTAAGCCCATCTTGACTAAATACCCTATTGTAGAATGTGCCTACGACGCCGGTATTCGAGGAGTGTTGGGCAGTGAATACAACTATCACGTGGTGCGCACCATCCTGCGAAAAGCCTTCTTCTACCCTATTATTGGGCAAGGTTACGCTATTGTGGAAGGCGGATGGGTCTTGGGCCAGGCGCCCTATCCGATGCTCTTCATTCACCGCGCTAATCAGACCTACACGTATCAGCGAGAGTCGTACAATCTGATGAACTTCATGGAGTTCATCAGCGACCGCTACGCCGCTGTCAGCTATTATCACAACTTTGGTGGAGTCTTTTTTGGGCGTGTTCCCTTGCTGCGGAGGCTCAAGTGGCGCGAAGTATTTACTGTCAAGGCGCTGTGGGGAGGGCTGAGTGCGCGCAATCAACCGAATGGCGAAAACCGTTTGCTCCATCTGCCCGCCTACGCGGACGGAACTCCGCTGTCGCATACCTTAGGGAAAGTGCCATACATGGAGGGAAGTGTGGGCGTGGCCAACATTTTCGGTCTCTTGCGCGTCGATCTGCTGCACCGCTTCACCTATACTGACCATCCGTTCGTCGCGCGGTGGGGAGTGCGCATACGGCTATCTACAGAGTTTTAAGGGCACACCAGTTCCCGCATAGAAGCTGGATGGCTTACTGCGCATGTTCCTTACCTTCGCCTCTTGGAAAAACGATACGAAGTAATGCGATGAAGCAAACCACCATTCAGCGTTCGGTAAGCGTTCGCGGAGTAGGCTTGCACACGGGTAAGCCCGCTCAGCTGACGTTCAAACCGGCGCCACCTAATCACGGCTATCAGCTGCAGCGCGTCGACCTGCCCGAACAGCCTATCCTACCTGCCGACATCCGCCACGTCACGTCCACTAACCGAGGAACCACGCTTCGCTCAGGCGAAGTACAGGTCGCCACCGTCGAACACGTACTGTCGGCTCTGGCCGGCTTGGAAATAGACAACGTGCTCCTGGAAATAGACGGCCCAGAAATGCCTATTATGGACGGCACGGCTTTGCCTTTCGTACAGGCGCTGCGCCAGGCCGGCGTGGAAGAGCAAGACGCCGAACGCGAATACTTTGTCATTACAGAGCCGTTGGCCTATAAAGACGAGGTGTCGGGCTCTGAACTGCTCGCCCTCCCTTCGGAACACTTCGAAGTGGCGGTGATGGTCGACTTCAACTCCAAAGTCTTAGGACCTCAATACGCTTCTTTACACCACTTAAAGGAATACGAAACCGAGATCGCTCCCTGCCGCACGTTTGTCTTCTTACACGAATTGGAGAAGCTGTTGGACATGGGCCTCATCAAGGGCGGCGATTTAGACAACGCTATTGTCATTGCCGATCGGCTGATGGAACAAAGCGAGCTAGACCGACTGGCCCAAAAGATGGGCAAACCATCGATAAAGATCGAGTCGGAAGGCGTGCTCAACACCGTGCAGCTGCGGTTCTCCAACGAGCCGGCCCGCCACAAACTGCTCGACGTCATTGGCGATTTAGCCCTTGTAGGCAAACCCATCCAGGGCAAGATCGTCGCTACAAAGCCGGGGCACACGGCTAACATCGAGTTTGCTAAGCTGCTGCGCAAATGTTTCATGGAACAGCGTCGGCTGTTGAAGATCCCCAAGTACAATCCCGACAAGGAGCCGCTCTTCGATGTTGTCAGCATCAGCCAGCTGTTGCCGCACCGATATCCTTTCCTCTTAGTAGATAAGATTATCGAATTGACCGATACCTACGTGGTCGGCGTTAAAAATGTTACCATCAACGAACCCTTCTTCCAAGGCCACTTCCCCGGAAACCCCGTCTTCCCAGGGGTTTTGCAAATTGAAGCCATGGCCCAAACGGGGGGAATTTTGGCGCTGAACGCTGTAGAGGATCCTTACAATTGGGACACCTACTTTTTAAAGATCGACAAGACAAAATTCAGGGCTAAGGTAGTGCCGGGCGACACGCTCATCTTGAAAATGGAATTGCTTGAACCTATTCGATGGGGCATCGTTCACATGCAGGGAACAGCGTACGTGGGCAGCAAGATCGTCTCAGAAGGTGAGCTCACTGCCCAAATCGTACGGCGCACGAAGGAGTGAGTTGCGGTGGAAGACTTACCGAGTATGTCGCCGGGTTTATTGTTTCACTTCAAATTTTTCCCATACATGTTCTTTATGTCAAAGCGCATGCGCCACATACACCCCAAGGCGCGAATCGGTAAGAATGTGACCATAGGGCCCTTTAGTGTAATTGAAGAGGACGTAACTATTGGCGATGGGTGCTGGATAGGCAACAATGTTACCATCATGAACGGCACTCGCATGGGACAGAACTGCAAGGTATTTCCCGGTGCTGTAGTAGGTGCTATTCCTCAGGATCTGAAATACAAGGGAGAGAATACCACCTTAGAAATCGGCAATGAGGTGATTGTGCGCGAGTGCTGCACGCTAAACCGCGGCACGGCGGAGGCGCAGCGCACGGTCATCGGCGACCGCACGCTGCTGATGGCTTATGTGCATGTAGCCCACGACTGCTTTATTGGCCAGGGCTGTATCTTGGCCAACAGCGTCACCTTAGCCGGCCATATCCATATCGGAGACTATGCGCGCTTAGGCGGCATGACTGCCGTGCACCAATTCGTACGCATCGGCGCACACGTAATGATTAGCGGCGGCTCTTTGGTGCGTCGGGATGTACCTCCATACGTGGTGGCTGCGCGTGAGCCGCTCTCTTACGCCGGGATAAATCGCGTTGGCCTGCGCCGAAGTCAGTTTTCTCAAGAGGAAATCCACCACATCCAGGATATTTATCGGCTGCTGTACGTACGCCATACCAACTTACAGCGCGCCGTTGCCGCTATAGAAGAGCAAATACCGCACTCGCCTTACCGCGAAGAAATTGTGGAGTTCATTCGAAATAGTCGGCGCGGCATTATGAAGGGAATGCGCTCAATAAATCAGCTCACCATGGCCGACGAAGACTAATGCAGGAAGCCCCTCTGCTCACCCCTTCACCGAAAGGCACAGTCATTGCACTAACCAACGCCGGTAAGCGCTTCGGCTATGAGTGGATCTTTCGCAGATTGACTTATCGCCTCGAAGCCGGCCAACGATATGGGTTGGCTGGCCCGAACGGTTCAGGCAAGTCGACGCTGATGCGCATCCTCTCAGGCCACCTGTCCTTGTCGCAGGGCGAAATCTGCTTTCAGCACAACGGCCAAAAACTCGGCACCGACCTCCTATATCGCCATGTAAGTATGGCCGCCCCATATATTGAGCTGATCGAGGAACTCACCTTGCGCGAATTGGTCTTTTTTCACAGTCGCCTAAGACCCTTCCGCAAGGGCTTGAGCGCCAAAGAAGTGATCGACCTACTTGGTATGCGGCGGGTACAAGAGAAACCCCTGCGCTTCTTCAGCTCCGGTATGAAGCAGCGCGTTCGGCTGGCCTTAGCGCTGTGCACCGAGGCTGGCATCGTGTTGTTAGACGAACCAACAACTAATCTGGATGCAGAGGGTATCCGTTGGTTTCACAACCTCTTTCAAGCCCATAGTGCTGAGCGCCTCGTAGTGGTAGCCTCCAATATTTTGGAGGACTTGCAGCTGTGCGCCCAAATCCTGTCCGTCTTTGATTACAAATAGGTACAGCTCCTGTCGTCTTTTTCTCCTCGAAGAACGCGATGTGCCGCTTTAGCGTATTTTCGCCCGATGAGCAAGCGCATTCTGTTTTGGACTTGGTTAATAGGGTGCGCAGGAGTGGCGCCGATAGCCGGGCAACAATTGCCGCCTTCCGACATCCTGCTTTTCTCGCTCAACCTGCGTTCCGACAGCGTATGGCATCCTTTCGGGCCGCGCTTCCTGACCGCCTTCAATCCAAAGGGCTACAACAACCAGCCGCAGTTTTTCTCTCCTTTTGAACTCTACCTCACTGTTCAGGAGCCCTCCGACACGACCCAAACCGATATCTACGCCCTTGACCTCTTGCTCAACACGCTGACACGCGTTACAGCCACGCGCACGCCCGAATACTCTCCTAACCGGATGCCCGACGGCAGGCATTTTTCCGTCGTCCGCGTTGAGGCCGACGGCAGCCAACGGCTATGGGCCCTACCCTTAGACCGACGCAGCAACGGCTATCTGCTCTTGCCTAACTTGTCCAATGTAGGGTACCATTGTTGGCTGCGCGACTCCCTAATAGCCGTCTTCTTGGTGGAAGCGGACAATCGGCATTCCCTCGCCTTAGCATCGCCTTCAGCCACCCCTACTCGTCGCATCGCTACGCATGTGGGCCGCTGTCTGCAAAAAGTCGGTACCAATCAGCTGGCCTTTGTGCAGAAAACGAGCGACACTACCTCTTTCCTAAAACGGTATGACCTACATCAACACAAGGCCGAAACACTTATTGCCATGCCTAACGGCAGCGAAGACTTTGCCGTCCTTCCAGACGGTTCTTTCTTAGCCGGACAGGGCAGCCGCCTGCTGCAGTTCCACCCGCGCCGCCAGACCTCTTGGCAAGAGATAGCTCAACTGAGCGCCTATGGGGTGCAGAAAATTACCCGCATTGCAGTGAGCCCCGATGGTCGCTTATTGGCCGTAGTCGTCCAGTAAGCGACCTTAGTCTATCGCTATCACGCGGAAACCCTGCTGACGCAACAGGACGATTACGCCGTTAGCTCCGCCTAAATGACCAGCTCCTACGGCAAAAAAGGTCGGATGATCGCGCATCATGCGCACCATCACCGGTATCCAATTGCGGTTGCGCTGGTACAGGATGAGATGCTGAAACAGCGAGTCCTGGCCAAACGAACCGATCGCAAAGGACTCCATCGCCTGGATGTCTTTTTGCCGATAAAGACGCATTACCTGTTCGAATGCCTCTCCTCCCTCGTCACCGTGCTGACGCAGCTGCTCTACTAAGAAACGCGCCTGCACTCGATAGGGGATACTGTCGAAAATACCCACCTGCGCTTCGATGGTTTCTAAGCCGCGTACCGATAGACGCGCTTTGCGCGCTAAGCGATACAGCTCCAGATCTACCGAGGTCATCGCTTCTTGTTTTCCAACACCTTCTTGCCCGCCTTCCAGCAGGGAAGCAGTGAACATGGGCTTCATACGCTCTACTATCGTTATGGGCAGCATGCTGCGCTGGAGCAGCTGCTCACGCACAAAAGCATAGTCCTCCTCCGAGAGCAGATCGCGCAGGGTCGTGTTACCGCTCATGAGCATCTTTCTGGCCAACTGAGGCAAGCCAGCACCAGCAAGCTCTTGAAGGCTTACCTCAAAAGCAATACTCTCAACGCGCTCCAATGCGCTGCGTACCGCAGAAGACAGCTGGAACTCTTCTTTCGAAATGAGGTGGATGGTGCCGAACAAATACGAGGGCTTCTTCAAACCTGGGCCACGGACCTCCCACAGCAAGGCTTTCTCTATAGGCACCGGCGGACTGGACGCCTCCCCCACCTTTGCCATCGAAGAGCAATACCATGCAAGGCTGGCTACCGCTGCCAGTACAGACGCGCGAGTCAATAGGCCAGCGCGCATAGGCTCAATCGCTTATGGATGGGCGTGAAAAGCCACCTTCTTGGAAACCTTTTTGCCGTCGTGATCTATTTGGGCAAATACCTCTAAAATTAGATCGGTATGCTCAGTAAGATTGTTCTGCCACGTCAATGAGATGGTATAAGAACGCTTATGGTCGTGATCGTCCTTGGCGAAGAGCACTGTGCCGTCCGATTTTCGGCGAATCTCCACTGCCCACCCGTGTAGCGTCTCTTTGCTCGAAATGATAGCGTCAATAGCAACTTGCTCGCTCTGATGGAACTGCTGCCCTTCGCGCGGTGACTTTATTTCGATAGTAACTTCTCCCGCTGCAGTATCCTCGTGTTTATGGCAGCTGCTTAACGCCATTACGGCGAACATCAGTAAGGCGCCCAGTGGCCATCGCCTAAACCAAAACCTATTCATATTCATATTGCTGTGTTTAGTCAATTGCATAACGCTAAAAGCCGCAAGTGTATTTCCCTGCACAAAGGTACGGAAAGCAGAATAGATAATGTTTTAGCTCTCCGCGAAAATCTCCATTTCGGCATTCCGAATATTTAAGGAGCGGGAATATAGAGTTAACTAAGTTCACCATACTTTTGGGGTGATCATAGCGATAGCGAAGAAATGGAAATGCGTTTGGCGAAGGAAGATGCCGTGGATAAGCATCATTATTTCTTATTGACTTGCACAAAGGAGAGGCGACGAAGGTCTCCTTTGAGCGGCTGGAAATGCATGGGGCTCCTTCTTTTTGTTCTAGGGTTTTCTTACACCTCGTCGGCGCAAGGAGAAGCTGACCGCTTTCGACGCTATTTGACAGGTGCATGGAACAACTTCCAGCAATGCTGGATGGAAAATACAGAGACAGAGAGCCACCGAGTAGTTACAACACATCCGCACCGCCACGTGCACGTTACCTTTGAGCGCGACAGCGCTACCGATCGATGGCATGCGGCATATTACTCTGGCGACCAGCGCCAGCTGTTAGCCCGCTACACTTTGACCTTAGAAGAGCGCACGGATGGCCGCTTACAGACTATCCTTGCTCCCGAGTTCTCTGTAGAGGGTGTTGGCGCGGCAACGGGCCCTATCGCGCTGCTGTGGACGTACGCCGACGGTGCTTTTCGCGGTCACTCCCTCTCGCCAAAGGATGAACACTTATGGGTGCTTAAGAAAGACACCTTGCTAATACTGGACAATCATTTCTTTAGGAGCGAAGACCAAGAGCCGTATCGGTTGCTCAAATGCCGCTTCTTTAGCGGGTGGATCCAATATCCGATGGATCACATCCGAAAGGACAGCGTCTTCTTTTACACAGGGCTGGTACTCCACGACCAGGGAGGAGCAGTACCCTTGCGCTTCCCAGACGGCACCCTTGGAGAGTACACCGTCGAGCTTACCCAACTGGTACACAATCGACGCACGCCTATCCTGAAATTGGCTCTTTATCAAGAGCCGCCGGAACGACTTCATTGGAACAGCCGAGCCGTGGCGTATGCTTGGGCAGACCCCGCTGCCAAACGCATAGGTCTCAATATTCGAAAGGTTGCTTCTGGTTGGACACTGATTGCCGAAAACACGCCGCCATGAGATATTGGGTCAGAAACCCCCTCACAGGAGAAAAGGACTACTCTTTCGCGTTACCCGATGCGTCAGGGTTGGCAGCAACCATTGAGCGGTTGCGCCAACATCAGCGGGAATGGCAGTGCCGCTCCATTGGCGAGCGCATCGCCGTACTGCAAGCTTGGAAGGCCGCTGTGAATAAGCATCAAGCGGCCATTGTTGAAGCGTTGACCACCGATACCGGCCGGTATCACGAGAGTGTTTTAGAGGTACAGCTCATCGGGCAAAGTATCGACCGATGGTGCCACATCGCGGAGGGATTTTTTCAGGAAGCGCCCGACAAGGTCTCTTCCATTCCGTTCATCCATATTCGCCAAGACCTAAGGGCGGTTCCAGTTGTCGGCGTGATCAGCCCGTGGAACTTTCCACTATTGCTTGGCCTCATCGACACTTTGCCGGCACTCTTGGCGGGATGTAGCGTGGTGGTAAAGCCCAGTGAAATTACGCCGCGGTTTATTGAGCCGCTGATGGCTGCGGTTCGCGAAGTCCCCGAACTATCCAGCGTCTTGACTTTCCTGCCGGGCGATGGCAGCACAGGCGCCCAGCTGATCGAGTTAGTAGACTTAGTTTGTTTTACGGGCAGTGTAGCTACGGGGCAAAAAGTCTACGCTGCCTGTGCTGCTCGCTTCATCCCCTGCTTTCTCGAGTTGGGTGGAAAAGACCCAGCTTTGGTGCTGGAAGGCGCAGACTTGGATCACGCGGCAGCTTCCATTTTGTGGGGCAGCACAGTAAACTGCGGCCAGTCGTGTCTCTCCATCGAACGCGTCTACGTCCAAGAGACGGTTATAGAGCCTTTTTTAGAAAACCTAAAACGGCGTGCAGAGCAACAGCAACTTGCCTTCCCTACTCCTCAAGACGGTCAGATCGGGCCCGTCATCTCGGAGCGTCAGGTGGACATCATCAACGAACACCTGCGCGATGCTTTCGAGAAAGGAGCGCAACTGCTCACCGGCAGCCGCCGGTGCGAACAGAAAGGAGGCGGCTGGTATTGCCGCCCTACTATCCTGACTAACGTCAACCACACGATGAAGGTCATGACGGAAGAAACTTTCGGCCCCATCATACCCGTCATGCCTTTTCGCACCGCAGAGGAAGGCGTTCAGCTGGCTAACAGCACCATCTACGGTTTAAGTGCGGCAGTCTTTGCGCGCGACTGGGAAACGGCCTTGTGCGTAGGAGAGCAGATCGAGGCAGGCGCCATCTCTATCAACGAGTGCGCATTGACCGCTCTGGTGCACGAAGGCGAGAAGCAGTCGTTTAAAATGTCTGGCATTGGCGGCACGCGCATGGGGCCCGCAGCCATGAAGCGCTTTATGCGCCAACGCGCTTTCCTCATCAAAAAGGAGGCCGTACCCTCTCCTTGGTGGTTCTAAGCATACACGGCTATGGTTGCGAGCGCATCATCCACCAGCCCACCCAGAGCCCTACGGTGCTCCAAGCCACTATCGCATCGATGAGATAAGCCAAAGAGTTGGTCTCAAACCAAATGCTGTTCAGATAAGGCACAGTCAGATAGGCAATGAGCCCAATACCTACGGAGGCTTGTACTGCCCTGCGCACACTCAACTGCTTAAATTGCAACAATAGCCATATCAGGAGCCAAACCGCCAACAGGTCGGCAGCCAACCCGCGCAGCATGGGCACTGCCATGTTCATATTCAGCGCTTTGTGATAAGTGACGTGCGCCCACGGCCGACCGATATACCGCTCCATAAACCGTTGTTCTTCCTCCATAGAAGCGCTCGGAGGAGGTGTAGGAAGCATATACGAGCCTTCCGCTTCCAAGCGCTCGCTCAGAAAGGCCAAAATCTCTTCCTGATGCGGAGTATGGGTAAACTCTGAGCGATGCACCCCAAGCATTGCCCAGGATAGAAACTGCCAAACAAACAGGATGACTCCGCCAACAAGGGTTCCAATTAGGTGCTTCTTCATGGCATCTTTTGTTTTGAGTGTGAAAGATGACCACAAAGGCAATCAAAAACAAAAAATTTAAAACATTTTCTTTAAAAATTCCTTTTACATCGGCGATATGCTAGTGGGGCGAGGTCGCTTATCCCATATTTTTAATGATTTCGTCGCCAAATTCGGAGCATTTGAGTCGGGTTGCGCCTTTCATGAGGCGTTCAAAATCATAGGTGACGCGTTTGCTGCGGATAGAGCGCTCCAAGCCTTTGATGATGAGTTTAGCGGCTTTTGTCCAGCCCAAATACTCGAGCATCATCACGCCCGATAGGATCACCGAAGAGGGATTCACCATGTCTTTGCCGGCGTATTTGGGCGCAGTGCCGTGGGTAGCCTCGAAGATAGCGTGACCGGTGAGGTAGTTGATGTTGGCCCCCGGTGCGATGCCGATGCCGCCAACTTGGGCCGCTAAGGCGTCGGATATATAGTCGCCGTTGAGGTTTAGGGTAGCGATGACGTCGTATTCTGCGGGCCGCAACAGGATTTGTTGGAGGAAGGCATCGGCGATGACGTCTTTGATGATGAGTTTTCCAGCGGCGACGGCCTCGTTTTGGGCTTGGTTAGCCGCCTCTTCTCCTGCGCTTTCTTTGATGCGTTCGTACTGGGCCCACGTGAAGACGCGATCGCCGTATTCACGCTCGGCCAGGGCGTAGCCCCAATCCTTAAACTTACCTTCGGTAAATTTAAGGATGTTGCCCTTGTGCACCAGCGTTACGGATTTGCGCTGGTGCTTTAGCGCATAGTCGATAGCGGCGCGCACCAGGCGCTCTGTGCCCTCCACCGACACCGGCTTTACCCCCAAGGAAGAGGTGTCGGGAAAGCGTATCTTCTTCACGCCCATCTCCTCTTGAAGGAAGCGGAGCAATTTCTGACACTCAGGGCTTCCTTGGAGGTACTCAATGCCGGCGTAGATATCCTCCGTGTTCTCTCGGAAGACCACCATGTTGACCAAACCGGGCTGCTTGACAGGACTGGGCACCCCGCGGAACCAACGCACCGGGCGAACGCAAGCGTAGAGGTCGAGCTGTTGGCGCAAGGCGACGTTGAGCGAGCGAATGCCGCCTCCTACCGGGGTCGTTAGCGGTCCTTTGATAGCTACTTTGTGTTGGCTGATGATATCCAGCGTTTCTTGGGGCAGCCAATCACCGGTCTGCCGAAAGGCTTTTTCGCCAGCAAGGACTTCTTTCCAGACAATCCGCTTTTTTCCTCCAAAGGCTTTCTGAACGGCCGCATCGAAGACGCGCACCGCCGCTGCCCAAATGTCGGGGCCCGTACCGTCGCCCTCGATGTAGGGAATAATTGGGTCATCAGGCACGCGCAGCTTACCGCGCTTAATAGAGATAGGTGTCCCTTGCATAGCTATTCGTACGGTTAGTTAGCTGTGATTTCCTCGCGCGGCGAAAGTAAAAGAGAAAGGTGAAACGTTTTCGCTCTTCGCAAAAATGCGATACAGACAACGGCGCGTAGAGTTATTTTGCTCCCGACTGGACTTCTCTCCGAAAAACAGCGAGCAACTCGCCCGGATCGGAGAGCAGCTTTCGGTCCGTGTGGTTTAAGCAGGGAAAACTCGGTTTGCAACCGCTAAAGTAGGTGCGCACACCAGTCGGCAGCCATTCGCACTGCACTTTTTTGGGTTTACCGCCTCCCAAGTCGTGTACGCCGTCGGTATTGCAATACAGCCATTTATCGTGGTCTTTGACGCTGTCTCCCTTCAGGAAAACAGCTGGCTTTTCAAAAAAAACCGTCTAGATCGGTGTTCTTTCGTTCCTCGTTTTTGCAGCATCTGCACAGGCTTTCACAAAGGCATCTATAACTTTATCATTTTCTTGGTCGGTTTTTCGTTTTTCGCTTTGATCTTTTTTTATTCTCTGTTCTTCCGCATTTCTTGAGCACGTTTCGACAGATTTTCGCTTCTAAACTTGGGTTTAGGTATCGTGTCAGACTTCCTTTCTACGACACACGTGGGAAACCCTGCCGGTGCGGGGTCGCCAATAACGTAAAACTTCATAACACCGCCTCGGCCAGATCGCTTAATGATCTCGGAGAGTTGGCGGATATGTTTCGAAGTTATACTAAAGTTTTGGACAAAAGAGCCGCTGATATCTTCGCCAATAGCTAAGGCTATAGGAGTGTCCTTAAAAACAAGGTGAGGAGGCGGTGTAGCGCGTGTAAAACCCCTTGCTTCGATATAGGCACACAACATGAGAAGTGCACATAATAGTAATAGCTCGTACAGTTGAATGATTTTTAGGATAAGGATAGTTAAGATCCCGAACAGCGCTCTCTTCGCTAGTCGCATATGAGGGAGTCAAATCCGTTTTCAACCTTTACTTTTCCGGACTAGGCAAGTCGATAAAGTGCCGGCTGTCGGCGTGGAAGGGGCCTAAGAATTCGCGGTTCTCTATCCAGAGCGATACTAAGTGATCCCAGCCGCCGGTCCAGTAAAGGATCGCCTCTCTCCGTTTTCATCGGTGAGGAAGTCGCCCGTTCGAGATCCGTTGGGTAAAATGCCAAATACTTTTTGGCAGCTTATCGCCTTGCGATTGTGTCCGCGGATTTGGAAAACGATTTTGCTAAAGAAGAGGTCGATGTAGTTGTCGTCCTGAATACTTCGGTACTGGTAGCGCAAAAAAGAACGAGATAGGTCCTCCGACATTTTGTACGAGTCGTTGTGTAAGCATGCCTTTCGAGCGTATTCTACTGCTTCAGCATCGAGTCGACCACAGGAATTTTTGTAGATCTGAAATTGCTCGTAATTCCGTCTTTTTACTCGCTGCATCAAAAGGCCTTTCAAAGAAACGCCAGATATAGTCTTCTGTAAAGAGCTCTCCAATGAGTGCAACGATGGGTAGAATTAAAAGCACAAAGCTCAGAAAACCCAAGCTTTCTACTTCTTCGACTTCTACAGCTAAGCGAGATCGAAGAAAGATATGCCGTTACTGCCACTACGCCGATCAGGAGGAGCGCTGAAATAATAGCTAACTCTTGTGACCACTTTCTTTGCCGTTCCATCTCCGCATCCCTTACAGGGGGCGGAGCCTTTGTCTTTCTAATGTGCACGTAGCTTCACCGCTCCCACATGTACACATCTTCTGCCCATCCTCTCCCAATAAAATACGCTGTCATCAAAGCCCAACCGCTGATAAGCAGGCAAAATATGAGAATAGCCAGCCATCGCAGCCAAGGTGTATCCGCGAAAATATTGCCCTCCTCCACCAACGCGCGGAAGATATCCTATTTCAGAATAATATTCTTATATTATAAAAATAAAAAATAGGATATTTTGAAATGTGACTGAGGAACTGACCATGATCTTTCGCCAATGCTCCAAAGCTTGCTCGGCCTTCTTGTACTGTTGCTTATGAGGATGCCCTTTGTTGGCCATTTCGGCAGCCCCCTGGCTCGGTTGAGCGCGATAGCACCATTTCGTTGTAGAGACTTAAATGTCCCATAACTGTCCTTTGGCGTGTGTGCTTTGGTGAAAAATTCAGAGCGCTGTGTGTTTGTACCTTATTAGCGGTATATGGCACTTACCAATAAATTTGCCAAAAAAGTAAAAGAATAATCCGATCAATCGATAAAAACTGCCGTTTTCTAAAAAGCATTGCCTATCTAACATTTCAACATCTGGCACTCAAAGGGCTGGAGCGCGTAGAT
Organism: Lewinellaceae bacterium; assembly: GCA_037445225.1. GTDB lineage: Bacteria > Bacteroidota > Bacteroidia > Chitinophagales > Saprospiraceae > M3007. The sequence continues at coordinate 198,782 of JBBIKW010000003.1, forward strand.
CTCTCTTTTTAAGGTGAGTTAAGCACAAGCGCGGCTAGCGAGATGGGAGCAGAAATACCGAGGTGGTCTCGAGCTGAGCCGATAGGCACCCTCTCGCCCAGGGTAGTCGATTTCCCTTGAGCAACGCTCGACTAGCCTTATACTACTCGAGGCCGTTTCTCCGGCTTGAAGAAAGGTCGAGATATTTAGGCAACTCGGCAAGCTGCGTTTGGTTTTCGGAGAAACGCTATGCGGTAAGAAGAAAAAAGCGCGTGACTTTTCACGCGCCCCGAATTTTCCAATTCTAAAAAACAATACTTACACACACATGCCAGGTATGGGCGAAAACTATGCCAGAAATGAAATTTTTGTCTAATTTATAAAAAAGTCTTCGCGGAAATCGAAGACGATGCCCGTTGCTTTAGCCATGCGAAACATTTGGACAATCGCTTGACGTCCGAGGGGACCGAGTTGTCGCGAAAAGTCGTTGACATACAGGCGAATGTGGGCCTGCATCACTTCATCTTGCATGGCTTGCGCGTGCTTTCGGACGTACGGCATAGGGTCATCGGGATGGTCAAGGGCATACTCGACGCTGCGCCGAAGCACCCGGTTTATGCGCTGCTGGAGGGCTCTGTCCATGTCGCGGCGCACGGCAATGCCGCCTAAGGGAATGGGTGAACCGGTCTTCTGCTCCCACCACGCGCCCAAATCGAGCAGGCAGTGCAGTCCCTTTTGAGCATAGGTGAAGCGGTTTTCATGGATGATGAGTCCCGCCACAGCGCTCCCCTGTAGGACGGCCTCTTCGATGTCGGAAAACAGCATCGCTACTTTGTTTTGCACGCGAGGGAAAGCCATACTCAACAAGAAGTTGGCTGTGGTTAGGGTGCCGGGGATAGCTACTGGGCCAGCCTGAAGCTCCGCCTCGCTTAGGCTTTTTCGAGCAATGAGGAGTGGCCCGCAGCCGTATCCCAAAGCACTGCCCGCATCCAACAGGCAATATTGATGGGTCAGATGTGCAAAAGCGTGGTAGCTGAGCTTAGTAACGCGAAGTTCTCCGGCAAAGGCCCGCTGGTTGAGAGCCTCGATATCTTCTAATACCGGCACAAAATGTAGACCTTCGGTGTCGATTTTTTGGTGGACGAGCGCATCGAAGATGAAGGTGTCGTTCGGGCAAGGCGAGTAGCCAATGGTTAGAGAAAGCATAGTTATTTACGAAGATAATCACCTTTTGGCGCTCAACAAGCCGGCAGGGTGGCTGGTTCAGGGCGACCGCACGGGCGATGCGACGCTGTTGGATTGGGGAAAAGCGTACCTGCACGAGCAATACGCCAAGCCGGGCGCGGTATTCTTGCATCCGGTTCACCGCATAGACCGGCCGGTAAGCGGCTTAGTACTTCTGGCGCGCACAAGTAAGGCGCTCAGTCGCCTAACGACCGCTTTTCGGGAGCGGCGAATAGAAAAAATTTATTGGGCCATCGTGATTGCACCGCCTCCTGCTGAAGCGGGCGAGTTGCGGCACCATCTTCTTAAGGACGAGGCGCGTAATCGAACCAAGGTAGTACGAGATCAAACCCCTGGAGCACAAGAGGCCGTGCTCCGCTACCGGTGGTTGGCTTCTACAGAAGCGGGGCACTTATTAGAAGTATCTCCTCTCACAGGTCGCCCCCATCAAATACGCGCCCAGTTAGCTGCTGTGGGGTGCCCCATCAGTGGCGATGTGAAATACGGCGCGGCAGCGCCTTGGCCAACAGGAGCGATTGGACTGCACAGTCGGCGCCTTCAATTGGAGCATCCTGTGCGGCGCGCTCCTTTGGTGTTGGAAGCACCTTTGCCGCAGAGTCCTTGCTGGGAAGACGTCGCGAGGACATTCTAGGTGTTTTCCGCTTGCAGCTTGGCAGCGTTATCGGCTAGCGTGAGGGCTTCAATGAGCTCATCCAATTCTCCTTCAATGATTTTGTTCAGGTTGAAGTTCTTCTGGTCGCCTTCCAGACGGTGGTCCGTCACCCGATTTTGCGGCCAGTTATACGTGCGGATCTTCTCGGAACGGTCGCCTGAGCCCACCAAGATGCGGCGTTGAGCGGCTAAGGCGGAATGTTGCTGCTGTTGCTGCAATTCGCGCAACTGTTGCAAGAGTCGGCCCAGTGCAATCTCGCTGTTTTTGTGCTGCGAACGGCTCTCGGTGCTTTCGGCCACCAGACCGGTGGGTAGGTGGGTGTAGCGAACACCCGACTCCGTCCGGTTGACGTGCTGGCCACCGGCGCCGCTAGAGCGAAACACATCGCGCCGGAGATCTTCTTTGCGGATGTTCACTTCTTCGGGTTCCATGATCGGGAGCACGGCCACTGAGGCGGCCGACGTGTGGATGCGCCCCTTCGCTTCGGTTTCAGGAACGCGCTGCACGCGGTGGATGCCCGACTCGAATTTGAGCTTGCTGTATACGTTTTCTCCGCTGACCTCTAAGACGACCTTGGAAAATCCGCCCACCGTACCGGGACTTTCATCTACGACCTCCACTTGCCAACCTTGGCGCTGAAAATAGCGCGTGTACATGCGATACAAATCTCCCGCAAACAAGGCCGCCTCATCGCCGCCGGTGCCGGCGCGGATCTCAAAGATGACATCCTTCTCGTCCTCTGGGTCGCGCGGGACGAGCAGCGCCTTAATTTCCTCTTCCAACAGCCGAAGGTGTTCCTCCATACTCTCCACCTCTTCGCGCGCCAGCTGGCGCAGCTCCGGGTCATCAGCGTTTAGCATAGCGCGTGCCTCCGTCAACTGGCTTAGGGCCTTTTCATAGCGCTCGTATGCCGCCACAATGGGTTGCAGTTTCTTGTACTCTTTACTTATTTTTTTAGAGCATTCGGCATCGGCAGCTATGGTAGGATCGGCCAGCTGCTCCTCCAAATGCAGGTACTTGTCGCGAATCGCCTGGAGTTTATCTCGCATAGTGCGTTAGGGTAAAGAGCGCGCAAAGATAGTGCGCTGCGATGAGGCTTTCGCTGGGGATAACCTGTTCCTTAAATGCGCGGCATGGGATATCTTTGCAGGAGTAGTAAGGGCTTATTTTTCACACCACCATGACGGCGGGAAATGTTTGTATTTTCATCGCAGATGACCACGCGATGTTTGCGGAAGGCTTAGAAAGCTTGCTGAGCGAAGAGCCGGACTTCAAGGTGTGCGGTTATGCGCGCAATGCGGAGGAGACCCTACAGCGCGTTCCCGATGTGCAGCCCGACGTGTTGCTGTTGGACATCAACCTGCCCGACCGGTCGGGGATAGAAGTATGTCAAGTCCTACGAGAGCGCTGCCCCTCCTTAAAAATTTTGGTGCTCTCTATGCACAAAGACGAGAGCTACATCAGCGCCATGCTCGCCAACGGCGCTCAGGGATATGTGCTCAAGAATACCGGCCGAGCAGAGCTGTGCCAGGCCATCCGCGCCTTAGTCGAAGGCAAGACATACTTTTCTAAAGAAGTGACCGACACTATGATGCAAAGCCTCATGCGCGACCGCAAAAGTGGGACACCAAAGGAGCCGCCCAAAATCAGCCGTCGGGAGCGCGAGGTGCTCAAACTCATCGTAGACGAGCGCACCACCCAGGAAATTGCGGCACAATTATTTCTATCGGAGAAGACGGTGGAAAGCCATCGAGCTGCCTTGCTGGCCAAGTTGGGCGCTCGAAACACCGCCGGCCTTGTCAAGGCTGCGATTTATTGGAAACTCTTAGATGACTAAACCTCATCGATGGGCCTAACACACCAATGTCGGCGTCTGCTCTTGCGTCTTTGGGCGAGCCTGCTGCTGAGCGCGCCGTCGGCGTTTTGGGCACAGGAAGTAGACTGGTTCGAAGAGCCGCTGACGTTTGAACAGATACAGCAGTTGCTTTCGGAAGGTATCCTCCAGCGCGACGTGCGAAAACAAGCCATTGGTTGGTACAAGTGGGCGCTTTACCGCGAACAGGAGGGATTAAACCGCGACTCGGCTTTTCAATATTTAGCGCGCAGTGTCGGACTTTTTCTTAAGTCAGGCGATACGCTGGCTTACCATCGCGCCCGCGCCGAGCTGGCAACTCGAATGACGGAGCGAACCAACACAGATGAGGCCTTGGCCATGCAGCAAGAGGCCCTGCAGTATTTCAAAAAGAGAGGGCAAAAGCGCTTAGAAACCCTTTTGTTGGCTCAGATGGCACGTGTGTATCAGCAGCGCGGCGATGTCGCCCGAGCTACTGCGTTGCGGCGGCAATTTCGAGAGCGGGGCCTGGCCTTGGGCGATACCCTGCTGCTCATTACCATTCTGTCGGAAGACATTCAGCGCTTAGCAGAGGAAAAGAGCTATCGCGATGCTATCTCCGTTGCCTTTCGCGTACTGGAGCTGGCCAAGTACTCCCAGCGCCCGCAACAAGTGTTGGATGCAGAGTTTCAAATCGCCCGCCTCAACTACTTGAGCGGCGACTACCATATGGCTCTCCGCTTTTTACAACGCCTCGAAAACAATATCCACAACACGCGCGACCTGTTGCGCCGCGACGTTTATCGCCGCCTGGCTGAGGTCTACCGAGCCTTAGACAGCATATCCATGGCCTTGCTGTACGCGCAGCGCCACATGCAGCTCACCGACACTATCCTCACCCGCGAGCGCACCGCCATCTCGCAACGGCTGGCCGCTCAGTACCAAGCGCGCGAAAGCGCTCAACGACTCCAAGAGATGGACCAAACCCTCGAAAGCATCAAAGAGTCGAAGCGCCAACAGCAGAACTTTTTCTACGCTATCTTGATCGCGCTAGCTGCTCTCTCCTTAGCCCTCTTCTTTATCGTACGCGACTATCGCCACCGGCTCGCTACTAGCCGCCTAATTGCCGAACAACGCGAAAAAATCAACCAACAAACCATTCAGCAGTTGGAGGATGCCTTGCGCATCGAGTCGATGCAAAGCATGCTGGAAGGACAGGAAAGCGAGCGCAAGCGCATCGCTCACGACTTGCACGACAGCGTCGGCGGCCTGCTGGCAGCCATCCGCATGCGCTTAGAAGGGCTAACCACGCAGGTACCCCAACTGAACGACAGCGAAGACTTTGTCCGAATAAAAGAACTGCTCACCGACACGATCGCCGAAACCCGACAAATTGCACACAACCTGCAGCCCAGCTCCCTAAGCCATTTCGGCCTGGTCAAAGCCGTACACGACTTAGTCGTTCGCCTGCGCACACCTAACGGGCCCGCTATCGACTTTCAGCACTTTGGCGATTTTTCCGACCTCGAGCACACTATCGCGCTTAATTGCTACCGCATCGTCCAAGAACTTCTTCAAAACAGCTTGAAGCACGCGCAGGCCTCCGAAATCTTAGTTCAGATAACCCGCAACGGCAACGACGTCGCCCTATTAGTGGAGGACAACGGTATCGGCTTTGACCCCGCCAACGTCGCAAAGGGTATGGGCACGGACAACTTGCGGCAGCGCGTGCAGTTTATTCAAGGCGAAATGAATGTCCAGACGGCTCTGGGGCAGGGCGTAAGCACGCTGGTAGTCGTCCCCGTGAAATCCCGATAGGCTTATCCGGGTTTTCCCTGATTTTCAAATCGCGTGTTTGCCCGGATAGGTAAAGATGGCGATAAGCGCACTTTTGTATCGGGCATCACAAAGACCGCATTACATCTAATTGCCTCTGCCCCCCATTTTTAGAAAGCCCTTCTACACGTAAACCTGCAGAGTCCTTAGGAAAGCTAACCTTTTGGCAACATTAGTCGCAGCGTTCGCTTTTTCGCATCGCAGTGGAGCAGCACTCTAAATAGGCGATGCAGGCAAACAAACGTTAGTCAGATCAGCAACGCCCGGTGTTCAAAGGAGAGCGCCGGGCGTTTATCGTTGGACGCCAGCACATCGCGCTTTAGCGCCACCACCAGGCTATTAGCGCACTAAGAAAGCCTATGGCGTATCCGTACCACACTTGTCGAGGAGTATGCACGCCCAAATACAGGCGCGCCCAGCCCACAACACCAGCCAACAATACGCCCTTAACCAACAGGAAAAGCGGGCTTATCTGAAGCCACCACCCGCCCACCATTCCCCCTATCGGTCGATTGGGCCAAACCGCGGCTTCAATGAGCAGCATACCTATCCACCCGCCCATGCCGGCAGCATGAGCACTTACCTTGGTAAAAATATTGGTAAAAAAAACGCCAAATAAGGCCAGAACAGCGCCTAAAACGCAAGTGCGATACAACCCAGGAACCTGAGTGCCCACTCTTAAGTTTTGATACAGCCACAAGTAGAAAACACCGACAATAATGTACGGCCCGATGCGCTCTAATCGCTCGGGCGACTGTAGGTTTTGTATCAAGCCCAAGGGCTTCATCAGCGCAATGCCTATTCCAGGAATAAGGACGGTGGTTGCAAACACATACAATAGCAAGGCCAGTGCCTTGCTATCCGACAGGGCGTAGACGCCAAACTCATAGGGCGCTGCCAACAGCAAGACCACCAAGGCATACGTAGGAACGAGCAGCGGGTGTCCTAAAACGGAAAAAAATCGAGCGAGAAAAAGCATCATGTCCTTAGCGCAATAAAGCGGTGCCAATAGCGCACTGCAGACAGCGAAAGGTCTGACAATAGCGCGTCTTTAAGTGGAGTAGAGCCTGAGCGTGGGCAGCATTTCGAGGGGTCAACCCAAGCTGCGCCCAGCGGTCGAGCACGGCATTTTTCTCTGGGGGCAAGGCATCCAACAGCCGCAAGGCCGCCTCCCGGTGAGGGGGGCTGTTTTGGTAACAGCCGTAGTAAAAGAGAAAGGGCGCTACGGTATTAATGAGCAATCGCTGTAGAAGGTCGCGGCCGATCGGCTTTCTCCGCGCAGCAGAAGCTTTGCCGAATCGATAATGCGTCTGCCAATAGGGGCTGACTTCGATATCGAACAGCTGCGCTATGTCAGCAGGTTCGGCCGCCTCTAATACGGCACTAAAGGGCAACGGCACTTTATGGAGCAGCGCTGCCAACTGCGCGATGCGCACCGTGGGAAAGCCCGAGGGGCGAAGGCGAAAAAACTTCCAACGATGAGCCGGCATAGGTGTCAGTTGGTATTTGTGCTGCAAGAATCGATATTCCTCTGCTAAAGCCCGCGTATAATCGTCGGCAGGAACATCGCCAAGAAATCCCGCTTGGCCAAAGAGCAGCGCTTCCAACTGCAGGAGGTGGTCGCGATGTCGAGCCAGCAAATGAAGCGGCGCGATGCGCGCCAGCGTTTCGAAGGCCTCCGCATTGATCTTCAGACCTAAGGCGTAGGCTACTCGCTGATAAAAAGTCTCTTCCCATTGGTGTTGGGTTGCTGCTACGCACCGGGCAACCTCTTCCGTCTTTTCTTGGAGGCGCTCTATCGCCAAGCGGTCGAGCCAGCTCACTTTGACCATCGAAGAGACTTCTGCTATGCGCGATGCGCAAGGCACCCACTCGCGAGCGCTCATTAGGCGCCAATATCGATCGACCAAACGGGGAAAGAGCCGGTCGCGCAGCGCCAAGCAGGGCAGGCGCTGGCCATCGGCACGAGTGACCGGAGCATCCTCTTCAAAGACCACGTGCAGCACGACGCTGTCGTAGGCTCGGTCGGTGTGGTGGTGGTGGGCATACCACTCGGAGGAGCGCTCGTGTATCTCCACGTTGCCGGCCCATAGGGTGTCGCCAATGCGGATGCGAGCATTGAAAAAATCCGGCCCCGCATCGGCGTTGGGCTCACCCGGATGCACTATTTCCAACGCCTGTCCATCCGTTGTCTGCAGGCTATCCTGTTGAAAGCGCCGCCAGCGCCACACAAAGTGGAGAAATTCCTCTTGCATCTGTCGTTCCCCCACATTGGCCCAGAGAAAAGCCTCAGCTATCGCGCTCAAAAAAGAAGCGCAGACTTTTCCGAATGGTAGGCCATTTACGGCGGTGAATTTCGGAAAAATCCGCGCTTCTCAGGGCACCAGACACCCTCTTTAATCGTCGCTGAAATTACCGGAGAACACACAAGCGGCGCACTCCCACTCCTTCGGCATTTTCTACCGTCAACACATATACGCCGGCGGGTAAGCGCTCCAACGAGAGGACCGCAGCGGTTTGACCTGCCCCCCAGCGGTGCTCGCTGACGACGCGCCCCGAGGCATCCGAGAGGCGCACGCGCGTCTCAGAGCACAGCGCCTCGCCGAAGAATAGGCGCACCTGATCCGTTGCCGGATTGGGCGCGATGGAAAAGTCGAGGGTCGGTACCTCCCGCGTACTCACCGAGCGCGGCTGTATGGGCAGACAGTCATAGATGAGACCACCCTCGCCATCCGTGACGGTAAAGCAAAACTCGTCGGGCAATGCGTTGGCGCCGTAGTGGAAGTAGCGCAGAGCACCGCTGTTGACTTGCGCCTGGGTGAACTGAGCGCCCACTTCCATCTCGCCGGTCCAGCTCAGTTCCAAGCGCCCGTGCTGCGGCTTGCTCATGAGGGTGTAGAGCAGCTGGTCGTCAGAGTTGTTGCTATCCTCTGTCTTGAGCAGATCGCTTGTGACGGGCGCGTTGGTGCCCGCGTCCAATATCAGCGGCAGCTTGTTGACCAATAGCGGCGGGTTGAGCGAGCTGCCAGAACACAGCTCTATTTCGAACTCGAGCAGCGTGCCGCCCGAGCTGACGGCGTTGTCCCTGACCTCCAGCTTCCAGGTGCCCTTAGACGATTGACCGTTGAATGCATTGAGCAGCTGTTCGGGCTTGAACTGCGTGCCGTTGTTTACCGGTGGGCAAACAAAGGTGTTGGGACTGGAGTCGTCAAAGCCAAAATTGAAGTTGCCGTTGAAGCCGCCGCATTTTTGCTTGAAGAGCAACACCGACGTGCCGGACGGGCTGATAAGCGACATCTCCAAGTCGCGGAAGAACTGGTGGTTCCCGCGGATCTTAGTGACGTTTACATCGCTAAGGATAGCATTGGCTTGCACGTTGATTTTGGAGTCGATGGTGCTGACGCTGGTTGGAATGTTTTTGGGCAGGTCAGAGGCTTCAAATTTGGAACATACGTCGACCAAGGTGGCAAAGGCGAAGGGCCCTACCCATTCGCCGCGGCCGCACTCGTTGATGGGGCGAATACGCCAGTAGTAGACCGAGCCTTTCTCCAGCAGCAAGGGCACCTGAAACGTGTCGGCAGTAACGTTGTCTTCATCCAGCACGATGGTGCTCGGTTCGAACGAGGGGTTGGTGGCCAATTGTACTTGATAGGCATTCGCATTGGGGCTGCCGTTCCAGCGCAATGCCGGCGCGCGGTTTTGTCCGTCAGCGCCATTCGCTGGGCTCGACAGCGCCAGCCCCGTGAAGTCGTTGAAGAAGACCGACACCAGCTTGTTAAACGTGCGCTTTAAGGTGTCGGCCTCTGCCTGAATCACCACCTCAAAGGTGCCCTCCGACTGACCGGCAGGAAAAGTAATTTCCATAACGGCATCTTCTCCCGGCTGTATGGGGTTAGGCGTAAAGGTAGCGGTAGCCCCTGCTGGCAAGTTGAGCGCGCTTAAAGTGATTGGGCTACTAAAGTTGCCCACAGCGCGCGTGCTGATGATGCTGCTGTGCGCGGCGGGTAGACAGACGGTGTCGTAAACCGTAGGCGCACATAGGCTAAAGGTTGGCTGCGCCGGCGCCTCGATGCGCAAATTGGCGTTCGACATGTCGAAGAAGAGGTTGTCGGCAGCTTCTACCATGATGCGCACGGCAGTGCTGGTGATGTTGGGCACGCGAATACAGTGGCGCCCCTTGTTGGGCACATTCGATGCCAACAAAATCGGAAACGACAGGCCGCCATCGGTGCTCATCCGGATGTTGACGCGCTGACAGTTGAACGGCGCCTTATCCGTGTTGGCGACATCCCACAGGATCACCTGGTCTTGGCCTTGCGTCCAAACCAGGCCGTTGATATTAGGATAGTCCACGCGGAAGGGGCCACCGAGCTCGCTGGCTGAAAAGCGGATTTCGTCCCACGCCTGACCGCCTTTCCCGTCGCGCACGCTGACGCGGAAGGTGAAGTTGCGGCTGTAGGTGGGGATAACTTCGGTAATGGAGTTAGCGTTGTCAGCCACCACCTGTAAGCGCGGCAAAAAGCGTGTGGCATTTGTGGTGGGCGGAAAGGAGCGAAACATAGGAGCCGTCCCCGAAGGCTGCCCGAGGGGCGTGCTGGGCCCAGTATCGAACTGCTCCCAACAATACCTCAGCAGGTCGCCATCGGGATCCGAACCTTCAGCGGTCAAGCGGAAGGGCGTCTGTATAGGGATGACGACGCCTTTAGGGCTATTGACGCTCACCGTCGGGAGGCGATTTCCCAAGTCGATTTCACCTCCACAGGTAGCGCCCTCGTCTTGAGTGACGAAATTGCGCACTTGGATAATCGAAGCTAAGTGGAAATACGAGTCGGCATCTCCCTGGATGTTGCTGCTTCCGCAAGCGCCGGCATACGACATGATGGTGCTGCCGCTGCCCGGCTCAAAAGCCGTACCTTGAGCCAGCTGCTGCTCGGCTCCTGGGCAGTTTGACCACGTGTGGCTGGCGCTCATCTGGTGCCCCAACTCATGGGCCGCCACGCGGTAAAAGTATTCGGTGTTGGTATTAGGCGCCGAGGAGGCTCCGCGCGCCTTGCCAAGGTTGTTACAAGCGCGCCCTCCAGCCACACCGGCCTGATTACCCGTAACGTATCGGGCAAACACATGGCCAATGTCGTAGGCATCGATGCCGATGATCGGGTTGATGGCTCCGGGGTTCTGACTCATCCAGTCGCCCACCGTCTCGCCCGAGTAGGGGTCGGTATTCGGGTCTAAGAAGATGATCTGGTCGTTGTTCGGGATTAGCTGCAAGCGCACGCCAAAATCCGGCTCTTGAATGTTGACGATATAGTTGAGCGCAGTATTGATGGCTGCCAACACGAGCGGTTTAGTCCCTCCGTGAAACTGCGAGTACTCGCCCTTCGCTGCAACGGCTGCTCGATACGTCCTTATAGGCGCCGGATTGTTGCTGCGCTCCTGGACTGGGCGTTGCTGGTTTTCTAAAAGCCGCTCCCACGTTTCCTCGCTGTGTTCGTCGTCTACCACCCCGCAAGGGATGCCGCTCTGAAACAGCTCTTCGCGCGGCAAATCCGCCTCACGGTACACCACATAGTAGGAGCGCTGTCCATCGGCATAGGTGCGCACCGACTGAATGCGCGCCTGCGCGTCGCGAACAAACGCGTGAAAGCCCTGATAGCCCACGCCTAAGCGAACGCGCACAGAGGGGTCATCCTCCGCGTGTCCGGCGTAGTTGCGAATCTCCGGGTAGCGCTCCGCCAGCTCAGGAGCCATGATGGGCGACTCCCACACGCGAAACGTGCGAAGAGCGCCTTCCGCAGTGGGCAGCTGTATGCGCAGCGGCTGCTGACGCGCCGCCTCTGTAAATTCCATCGGCGCCCGTTGTAAGGCAGCCACAAGGGCTCCATAATCCAACCAGTACGTCCGGTATTGCAAAGGCTCCACCGTGCGGCGGGCCCCCTCCGGCAACGCCATATCGGATGCCGCTATCGGTTTCCAAAAATTCAGTGCCGGCTGAGCATTCAGGGCGCTCATTAGCCCAAAAAGGCAGGCCCAAAAGGTCGTTATTCGCATAATCACGAGACTATTGTTTTTAAAAACGAGAGAAATTTTGCGCATAGCCTACTACAAAGTTCCAGCTTTTGGACAGCTCGGCGACTACTTTTTCGAGGAAGGGCTAATTTTTGATCAAAAAGATCTCGGAAGGGAAAGGAGAAATACAGCGACTCCCGTACGGACTCGTGCGGGTTTAAGGTCATTCGGCAATGGGAGTAGTTACCTTAGATCAAGCAGCGCGCGAGGTCAGAGTTTGTGCACGCGAAGGGTTTGCTGTGCCGTGCCGCTCACCCAGCGACACAGGTACATACCCGGAGGCAGAGTACCCCCGTCCCAGCGCAGCTGATAGCGGCCTGAAGGTAACCACTCGCTGACAAGCGTAGCGATCAAGCGGCCAGCCGCATCGAGCATCTGAACAAATGTAGGAGCGCCCAAGCTTTCGTACTCTAAATGCAGCACATCGCGGAAAGGGTTAGGGCGACACACGAGCATGGGCTGCTGTATCTCCTTCTTTTCTGCACGCGTGTGCGAGGTAGCACAAGCCACGCTGCTATGAAAGAGCCCATCGACAAAAGCGTGCTGGTGTAGCAGGATGCCGGCGATATCCGTCTCGGGCGCGCAAAACCAATCGCGCAATAGCGCAGCATACACCGAGCGAAAATCTATCTCCATGGGCACATTATCTCCAACTGTAGGGTTGAGAGGAAGTTTAGGGTTACTCCCTGTCACACCACCCGATATCGAAGTGCCGAAAAGGAAGAGGGGCGCCGCCTCGCCATGGTCGGTGCCATCGCTGTAGTTGCTGGTGATGCGGCGACCAAATTCCGAAAAGGTCATTCCGGTCACCCGATCGGCTATGCCCAACGCTTGTAAATCCTGACAAAATGCCCATACAGCATCGCCCAGCTCGCGCAATAAGTTAGCGTGTACCCCGCGAGTAGGATCGGAAGAGTCAACCTGTTGAGCATGGGTATCAAACCCGCTAATACTGACTAAGTAGAAGCGGCTCTTTAGACCGCCGGCGATAAGCCGAGCAACAATCTTCAGCTTAGCCGCCAGCTGGGTATCCGGGTACATCGCCAAATTAGTGGCTTTTTTTGAGGCATCGAGGATGGCCTGTGCATATACGCGCGACTGCAGGGCAACCGTTCGGATATAGGCAAGTTGTTCACCAGCCGGCGTATCGGGGGCTGGTGTTTGTTCTCCGGCCAGCAGTTGGTAGTACGCATCGGTATTGGGGATGACGAAGCCCATCGCTGTCTGAGGCCCCATGAGGCTAAGCGACATGGAATATCCGATCTCCACTGCCAGCGGATGCGGCATAGTAGCATTGGGATAGCCCACCGGAAAGTTAGGATATTCGTAGGCCAAATAGCGCCCTACCCATCCGCTGCCGATAAATTCGTCGGCATTCGAAGCCGACATCCAAATGTCGGTAGCGCGAAAATGGCTGAGATTTGGGTTGGGGTAGCCCACATTTTGCACAATGCGCACTTGCCCCTCTTCATATAGGTTGCGCATCCCCTCAAAAGCCGGATGCATCGCCAACGCTACCGTGCCGGTCAAAGACAACAACCGGTTCTCGGGCAGGGCAATGTTCGGACGCGCCTTTTTTAGCCGATCGTACTGATCCAAAGGCGACAGCGTTGCCAAGCCATCGTTCCCTCCGTCCAATTGGATAATTACCAAAGCGCGATCACTATCGGCATCGAGGACATTAGCCCAACGCGCCAACGGCGCTGCAGCATGCAGCCGAACGCCAAAGCCATTGAGCAGCGAAGGCAAGGCTACGCCTGCCACGGTGTTTTTAATGAAAGAACGGCGCTTCATGTTTTTGCTGTGATTTAAGATGAACGAGAGACCGGCTAATGCAGCTGAAATTCTTCCATTTGCAACACGCGTTGCAGGTACGCTAATAAGCGCACGCGCAAGGTACCCGATAAGACTGGGTCGTCAGGATCGGCCGACCATAGCTGCCAGGCGTACGTCCAGTAGGCTTCGTTGGGTAGGTTCGACAGTAAAACGGGTTTTAGCGTATCCTTGACCGACGGCGAAAGCGGTAGACCTAGGAGCAGCTCTAAGGACTCATCGATGAGAGCATCCACCTGCTCTGGATGGCTCAGCCCAGCTGCCCACGCCAGCGGGTCGATAACAATGCGGCTATTTATGCCGAACACGCCGACGTGCAACAGCGCCTCGATGGCTTCAGCGCGCTTAGGCAAGGTAGCTGTGTTGATCCAACTCTTATGCAAGAGCGGCTTCTGATAATACGCTGGCCAACCCGACACGTTAGGCGGATCGCCCAAATGCTGCATCATCGCTGCCATGGCCGCATTGATCTGATAGGTAATAAACAACCGATCCGTAAGCTGGTCGGCCGGCGGCATAGATACGCCAAAACCGCGCAAGAGCCCTGCAGTCATATCTATTGGGCTCTTTATGGCAGCGCCGTACTGAAGCGGATCGAAGAAGTGCTCGCTTTGAAAAAGCGCCTCCAATACGGGCAAAATCTCGTAATGCTGCTCGCGAAAAATTTGTGCTAACGGCTCGATGACGTTTTGCTCCACTTCGGGACCGATCTCGTGGTAGACGAAGAACCGGTAAATTTTACGGCATATGAAACGCGCCGCTTCGGGATGCTCTAAAAGCATGTCGAGGAACTCCTCTAACTCTATGGCGCCGGCATCGGGGCCGCTGCGCCCCTTGATGACGCGGTGGTTGTAGAAGGCGGAAAACACCTTGTCGCCCGAGTCGTGAAAGAAAGGCTGAAAGAACACGGTGAAGCCATCCGTGCGCCAGCCCGTCAGAATACGAGCGGCCGCCTTCACATCGTCTTCGGTGTAGTGCTGAGGAAGGTCTTTCCCAATGACAAAAAGCTCTTGAATTTCTCGGGCATAGTTTTCGTCGGGTGCTTGACGCGAGTTGAGGTAGCCGTTCAAGTAGAAAAGCATGGCCGGGTCGAGCGTGACCGCTCGGATAAGGCCGCGAAAATTGCCCAGCGCATGGTCGCGCAGCGTTTGGTTGTAGCGATACAGCGCGCTGCCTAACGGCACTGAAAAAAATTGCACGGGGAGGTGGTTATGCCAAAACAAGGTCATCTTTTCACGAATGCTGCGACCACTGTCGAGTATGAGGCGGAGCCACCATGCGCGCACGCTTTCGATGCGATAGGGCTCTGCCATCGGATGGAAAGGCGCCTGCAGAAAACTCTGACCAAAAGGCACTTCTGGGTCAGTGAAGTTCGAGTGGTTGTAGTCGTTGACGGGCCCAGGTGGCGGTGTGTACGGCGCATTCAGGATCGCGTGCACGGCCTGAGGCATAGGCATACTTAAAAAGTAGTCCACATCGGCTCTTGTAAAGCCAAACAGCGTGCGGCGTAACAGATGAATCACCTGAGCGCGCGTCCAAGGGCCACTGTACGGTTGCAGCCCACTAGTCAACGGATGTGTTGACCTTTGTGCCGTGCGCGCTATGAGCTCTGGCGAAAGCGCCGTTGCCAAAAGCACTTCATCTGCACCATTGCGCGGACGATTGGCCAGCAATGCTAAGAAATCGCGGCGATTTAGATACGTCATAGGCGATGAGCAATATAAAAGTAAAAGTACGGATAATTCATATTTATCCGCTCGGAAAAAACCGAGCGGCATCACCTTGAGTGATAAGTTGCCATCGCAAACAACCCAATGTAAGGTAGCGGCGAATAACGCTTCTCAAACAAACCAGTAAACACACCAACCCATCACCCAACGCGTTTAGCTGTCGGAGTTCGTTCACCGAGTGCTGAGAAATAGCGCGGCTAATGAGATGTGGCGCCGCCCTTGTTCGGCCAATTGTATCTAAACCTAGAGGGGACGTATCTTTGTTTCCGTGGGCATAAAAACCTCACTCATTTGGGTTGCGCTTTCGGCAGGAGCCGGCATCGCTTCGGCACAGGAAGCGACAACGCGCACCATTGCGCCGGAGGTCTGGGAAAAAGCCGTTGCGGGACTCGACTACAGCGGTGAGCAGCCGCCACAAGAGAGGCCCTCTCCTCCTGCCCAGCAAATCCCTCCTTCGACGCCCCTGCCTTCTCAGCATCCTCTTGCCGATATCGTTCAGTACGTCGTCATTGCTGGGGTGGTAGCGCTGGTAGTGTGGCTGGTCATCGCGAGCTATCGCGCCCCTAAGAACCGCAGATTGGACAAGAGGCCAGCCAACAACGCTGTATCAGAGGAGGGAATAGAACGGGAGTGGGGCGTTGAAGTGTTGTCGGAGCGCCTTCAGCAGGCACTCCAGCGAGGCGATTACAACCAAGCCGTGCGCTTGCACTTCCTTTTAACCGTGCACTGCCTTTCAGCTGCCGGTCTTCTGCAGTGGGCTCAGGAAAAAACTAACCGGCAATATGTGAGGGAGCTGCGTGGTTGGCCTCAAGCAGAGCTGTTTGCGAAAGCCGCTCGGCTGTTCGAGCGGGCCCGTTACAGCCAGCAGCCCATCCAGCGCCTTCAATACGAGACGGAGATAGCGCCGCTCTTAGAACACCTGTGCACCACAGCGCGCCGTTAGGCGATACCTAAAAAACCTAAGCAGGGCTATTCGCCGCGAATAGCTGCGATGCCGGGAAGAACTTTCCCTTCCAAATATTCCAGCATGGCGCCACCACCCGTAGACACAAAGCTGATCTTCCTGCCCAGCTTCAGCTGATTGATGGCCGCTACCGAGTCTCCGCCGCCTACCATAGAAAAGGTGCCCTTGGCGGTGGCGCGAGCGACTGCCTTGGCAATAGCGCGCGTGCCTTCGGCAAAAGGTGCCCACTCAAAAACTCCCATCGGCCCATTCCAGAGGATGGTCTTACTTTGGCGAATAACTCGAGAGAACGCCTTAATGGCGGCGGGCCCTATATCCAGACCCATCCAACCGTCTGGGATGCGCTGGCTTGGAAAGACCTCTGAAGCCGCATCGGCAGCGAAGCGATCGCCGCACACGGAGTCTTTTGGAAGAAGCACTTTCACGCCTACTGCCTTGGCCTTCTGCAGAAAGGCCTTAGCTTCTTTGACGCGGTCGAGCTCAACCAGCGAGTTTCCGACAGCGCCCTTCTTAGCCAAAAAGAAGGTGTACGCCATGGCGCCTCCAATGATGATGTTGTCGGCCAAGTCCAATAGGCGCTCTAAGAGCAGGATTTTATCGCTCACCTTTGCGCCGCCGATGATGCAAGTGACGGGGTGCTCTGGGTGCTTCAAGATGCGGTCGGCATTTTCGATTTCGCGCTGCATCAGAAAGCCAAAGCATCTATTGCTCGGGCCAAAATACTGGGCAATGACAGCCGTACTGGCGTGAGCGCGATGGGCCGTTCCAAAGGCGTCGTTGACGTAGATATGACCCAGCTGGGCCAGCTGCTGGGCAAAGTTGGGGTCGCCCTTCTCCTCTTCGGGATGGAAGCGGAGATTCTCCAATAAAAGCACTTGACCGGGTTGCAAGGTCGAGGCTTTGGCCCGAGCCTTTCGCCCTACACAGTCGTCCACAAAGTATACCCTTGCCTTTAGCTTGCGCCGCAAATGCGGTACGAGATGTTTCAGGGTGAATCTTTCGCGGTAGATAGTGCCGTCGGGCAAGGTTTTCTGCAGGGGGCGCCCTAAATGCGACATGAGGATGAGAGCGCCACCAGCGTCCAAGATATGCCGAAGGGTGGGAAGGGCTTCGCGAATGCGCGTGTCGTCGGTAATGCGGTAGTCCTTGTCTAAAGGCACGTTGAAGTCTACTCGCACCAAAGCGCGCTTGTTTTTGAAGTCAATATCTGTTATCGAGGGCATGAAAAGAGGTAGGTTGGTCGAGCAGCAAACTTCGGAAAAATTGAGAGCCTTCGCCGCGCCTTAACAAAAAAACCGCGCCAACAGGCAACAGGGTCGACCTGACTGGCGCAGCAGACTTCTTTGAGGAGCACGGCAAGTTACGCCTGTCCAGAAGATGAGGTGGGACAAGTAGATACCCCTACCAGGCGATACAAGGGGCAAAAGCCCACAGCACTCGTGAGCAGGAACACTGCCGCAACCACTAAGGCAACAATGCCTATCGTGCCGGTCAATATCCCAGCAAAGTACAGTACCGCTGCTGCAATAGCAACGGCAACGCGTACACCGCGATCGAGATTACCCATGTTCTTTTGCATAGCGAAAATAAGGTTTGGTTTAGTGAATCATGCGAACGATAAGGGTTATGCCGCCTATGAGTGCAGCACATAACAAACACACGGCCAACCAACGCAAAAACAGCGTATTCTTTTTCAAGACCTAAAAACACAACAAATTGCCACAAGGATGAGCAAATTTAAATAGAATCTTCCAAAGTTACAATACTCTGGACTAAACTGCCCGGAAGCGCTATCCCTCACACCTCCAAACCGTACGCCCCAAATACCCACTCCGGCCTCGGAGAGGCCTAACCTTTGTAGCCCCCACGCAACCACCATCTACCCATACCGGCTTCGGAGAAGCCTAACCTCTATCCCTGTAGCAGGCCGGAAAACAATATCCGACGCATCCCCTCTGGAAATACAAATGTTGGGTTGCTCCGAAGCAATAGTCCGTTTGAGTTTGAGCAGCGATTTTGCCTAAAGCATAGCCGAGTAATTTTTTATTCCCTTTCGAGTCACATCCAAACAAGCAAATAAATTTTGGTAAAAATTTGGGTGTTTTGAGTTGACTATCCAAACCTACAGCTTCTACTTTTTTTGCCCTAAAATCTCAACAGACCATTGTTATTCACGAACCATTGTTATTTAAACCCTACACCTAATCCTAATCCCACATGCAGCGGGACTATGCCATAGGCCCTCATAAAATAGGGGTTCCAGTGAGTCTCTGCCATAAAACCTGAGCTTTCAACAGGTTGAAAGCGCCATCCCCACTTGACATAGCCGCCTGCCAAGAATCACCCTTCGCTATAAACGGGGTCATTCCCCCCTTATGTGAGTGATACCGACATACACAGGCTGCAAACCTGCGCCAATGACTATAGAACCTCGATAAGATCCTTTGAGGTAGTTGAATTCTAATGGGAAAAATACGCCCCCAGCCCGCGCTCTTAAACCTTGTGAATCGGACCTAAGTGAAAGTGCACCACCGCCAAAACCAGCTTTAAACCCCGGCCCGTCCATACGACCGCGTTTCAGACGCATGTCGTAGTGCACACCAATACCGCCGCTCGCTCCGGGCAATTCAGCATAAACATTCTTGTAGCGACTGGCAAATTCCGGCGGCTTCTCGGCAGTAGAGCAGGCACTCAATCCGTCAAGCAGCAGAATAAAAAATGAAGAGTCAACCTTTTTTCATATTGAATGGCGTTATATTTTTAAAAGGAATACACGTTTTTCCGGAAAAAATCCGGTGTTCGTTCTTCGGCATATCGGGAAAAAATGGAGAGGAGACTTATGTTTTCTGCGCATAAATCTCTCTTCCACGCGCTAAAGCGCCTGCAGCGATATCCTCAAATTTCTACACGCGGTTATACCCGGTTCATCCCAGAGACCATTTGACCGCTGCATCTGTTTGATGGCCGCTCTTATCCAAGCCTGTGTCCACAATGGCCATTGCCGTTTGGAAAGCTATAGCGGTCGATGGAAGCCAAACCAACTGCACTATTCGCTTCATCCCGGGCACGCTGCGGCCGGCAAACGCCGTGATTGGGCGCGAAAAGCTATATGAAAAACCTTGGTTCCGGTGGATAAAATTGGAAGTGGGATAGGATAGCTGGCCTGTGGCTATTCCAAACACAGGTTCAACATCAAAACTTCATTCGAACACCTCAAGTCCGCTGGACAAAACGCGCCTAAAGTGCCCTAAAAAAGCGACAAACCTCGCGCTTTTGTCATTCGTTTCTGCAGGGGTGCTTTCCTCAAAGAAAACGTCGAGGGCACAACGCTGGAAACTTTCGTCTGTAGGGATGGGCTTAAAAAATAGCCCCCATCGCCATCTACCGAAAGGCTAAGTGCGCCTTAGTTTTTTCTCCGATCTGTCGAAGACCTTTCATCCGTCTTTACTTGAAAAATGGAGAGCCATTTGATTTCCAAAACCCAAATGTTTTTTGAAACCTTCCACCTGAAAATTAGGGAGTTTCTGCACTCATCAGTCTGCCCGCAGGAAGCTAGGTCACTTGCTGCCTTTTTTAGCGCAGTTTAAATGAGGTGCATCGGCCGACGGCAAAAAGATGCTGTTGGCTAAAACCATCGCTATCGGATGGTAGAGCCCTCCTTAGAAGGGCTTTTCTTTGCCCAACGAATAGGAAGGTACAAAGCACCTCTTAGCTGTGGCCCTCTGAAATGCTGCATTCCATTCAATATGAAGATAGCTTTTGTCCTCGACCGGCTTATACCCACTCCTGAGTACGGTGAAAGTGAACGCGTTTTGTGGTGGCATACTCGGCAGCTATCGGAGGCGGGCTGGGAACCCATTATCTTGGCGCAACAAGGGTCGGAGTGTAAGCACGCGCTGACGCTGCCTTTTCGGTCAGACAAGCCGCTCGCTGCACAGATACCTAAGGAAGCAGCATTGGTGCATTTTTTCTATCATCCCACTGCTCAAGCCTTGCAGGGCATGACCAAGCCCTATCTGATTACTTACTTTGAAAATGCCGCCAAACCTTGCCTCTTGGACGCCAACACGGTTTTCCTCTCGGCTGCACATGCTGCGCAGCACGGAGGGCAAGTATATGTATATCCGGGCTTAGACCCGCGCGACTACGGCGAAATACCTGTCGACTGGCAACGCAGTTATTTTCATTTCTTGGCCGAGACGCCGCTACCGGGGCGCAACCTGAGGGATGCTATTGCTATTGCTGCCCAAGCGAAGATGCGCTTGCACGTCATCGGCAGTCGACGCCTCTCGCTAATGCGGCGACCGTATCTGTCGCTGAGCCCTTACGCGCGCTTCCACGCCATGATGCCGCGCCAAGGGCGCATCGCGCTCATCAGCGGCTCGCTCGGCCTGATTTTTCCCGTCGTTTGGCATGAGCCGTTTGGACTGCCGGCTATCGAAAGCCTATATTTGGGCTGCCCCATTTTCGGAACGCCCTTTGGCGCCTTGCCTGAAATTGTCTGCGGCAAAACGAGCCATCTCGCCGACACGTGGAAGGGTCGAGTAGACGGCTGCTTTTCGGAGCTGGGTTGCCTATCGGTGCGCAAAAGCGAGCTGGTGGACGCTATTCGGCACAGTGCCGACACCTTTTCGCCTAAGCGCTGCCGCGAATACGCCATCGAGCACTTTTCCGCTCACCGCATGAGCCAGCAATATTGGCAGCTGTACGAGCAAGTGCTCGATGGGCAATCGCTACACCCTGAACCTATTCGCGTCGAGAAACCCGTCGCCGCCAAACTCCATTTAGAGGCATAAGGCCTTTTTTGCGAACTTTGCACCATCCGCGCTGTTATCGCAGACAAAAAAGAGAAAGAAACGCATGGCAACTTGGCTGCTTTATCTCCTCATCACCCTGGGCGCCTACATAGGCATGGAGTTCATGGCGTGGTTTACGCACAAATACCTGATGCACGGCCCACTTTGGAGCTGGCACGAAGACCACCACAAACCTCGGCACGAAAAGCACGGGTTCTTTGAAAAGAACGACCGCTTTTTCCTGGTGTTTGCCATCCCCAGCATGATATGCTACCTCATCGGGGGGCTGACGGAACACACTTGGGTCTTGTTCATAGGGGTCGGCATTTCGCTGTACGGGTTGACTTACTTCCTCATTCACGACGTCTACATCCATCAGCGGTTCAAGTGGTTCCGCCAACTCGACAGCACCTATTCGCGCGCTATCCTACGAGCACACGGAGCGCATCACGCTAAGACGACCAAAGACGACTGCGAGTCGTTCGGACTGCTCATCGTATCGCCCAAGTACTTCAAAAAGCGCACGACCCAGGACCAGTCGCCATCATCCTGAAAAGCCAAGTCGCCCCAACGGAAACGCACCTTCTGACTGTATGGCGGAAGGTGCGTTTTTTCATTTCACTCGCGCATTGCTTTATCTCCCTATATTTGCGCGCTTTTTACTGTTTGCATTTCTCTTCACCTGAACGACTCGGTATGCAGATTAAAGGTATCGTACGTTTTTTCCTCATCGCGCTGACGGTAGTATGCCTATACCAGTTTTTGCTTATCATCCCTACGAGCAATATTGAGAGCGCAGCAGCGCGATACGCCGACGAGCGCCATGCCCAAAACCCGGCGGTATCGTGGCAGACATATTACAGCGCCTATCTGGACTCGATGTCGAGCGAGACGGTTTTTTCCATCCCGCTCATTAAGAAATTCACTTATACCGACCTAAAAAAGAGCCAGTTGGCGCTGGGATTAGACCTGAAAGGCGGCATGAGCGTGCTGCTTCAGGTAGATTTAAAAGATTTTGTAAAAAATCTTTCGGGCAACAGTACCGACCCGGCCTTTTTGGAGGCGCTGGAAAAAGCGGCAAACTTGCAGAAATCCCAGCAGCGCGATTTTATCACCTTATTTGCGGAGGCATGGAAAGAGGTAGGGGGAGGAAAGTCGCTGGCTTCCATCTTTGCGCGCAACGAGACGCTGCGCGGCCAAATCACTTTTGACTCGCCCGACGCCGAAGTGCTTCGCGTTATTCGCGAGTTGGCCAACACGACAGTTGGAGAGACCTACAAGCGCCTCAAGCAGCGCATCGACAAGCTCGGCGTCGTGCAGCCCAACGTCAGCTTAGATGCTGCCCGCGACCTCATCTTGGTGGAGCTGCCCGGCATCGACAACCCGCAGCGGGCGCGCAGCATGTTGCAAAGAAGCGCTAAGCTAGAGTTTTGGGACACGTACCGCTACGGCGACGAGGGTATTGCACAGGCTTTGGAAGCAGCCGACAACCGGTTGAAGGTGCTCTTGGCAGCCGATACTACCCTGCTGGCTACGATTAAAGACACGATATACGTGTATCCAAAAGGCCCAGATGGCAAGGTGGACTCTTCGGCCACGCCGGAAATACAAGTGGTGGACAAGCCGGCTACGCCGGAGGGGGATGGCCCGCTGTTTCGCCAACTGGTGCGCGCCAACGACCCGCGCAGCGTCGTCATCGGCTACGCCGACAAGAACAAGATGCGGAGCATCACCGAAATGCTGGAGCGGCCCGACATCAAGGCGCTTTTCCCGGTAGACTTAATGTTTCGCTGGAGCTTGAAGCCTGTCCCCGAACGCGAAGGAAACTCCTCGGTAGCGGGCAAATACGAGCTGTATGCCCTGAAGAAATGGCGCAATCAGGATAAGCCGCGCTTAGACGGCAGCGTGGTCACGCGCGCCAGCGAGCAGCCCGATCCCAACACGGGCGAGGTGACGGTTAGCCTGTCTATGAATAACGAGGGGGCGCGCATTTGGGCAGAGATGACGCGCCAAGCCTATGAAGGCGGCAACCGCGAAATTGCCATCGTGTTAGACGACGAAGTGGTGAGTGCCCCGCGCGTCATCAACCCCATCGAGGGCGGCAACTCCTCCATCACGGGAGGCTTTACCTTAGAAGAGGCCAAAGATTTGGCCAACATCTTGGAGGTGGGTAAGCTGCCGGCCGGTACGCGCATCGTGCAAGAAAGCCAAGTAGGGCCCTCTTTAGGCGCAGACAATATCCAAAAATCGCTCATAGCGATGGTGCTTTCGGTATTGTTGCTGTGCGCCTTCATGATCGCCTACTATGCGCGCGGCGGGGTGATAGCCGTCATTGCCCTGTTGGCTAACCTGTTCTTTATCATCGGCACCTTAGCCTCTATGGGTACGGTGCTAACCCTGCCCGGCATCGCCGGGATCGTGTTGACGCTGGCTACAGCTGTCGATGCCAACGTCATCATCTACGAGCGCATCCGCGAAGAGATGCGCGCCGGCATGGAGGGCATAAAGGCCATTGCGACGGGCTTCTCCCGCGCATTACCGGCCATTATCGATGCCAATGTGACTACTCTGCTGACGGCATTCGTCCTCATGTATTTCGGCCTGGGGCCCATCAAAGGCTTCGGCACCGTGCTGATGGTCGGTATCTTCAGCACCATGTTTACAGCCGTGCTCGTCAGCCGCCTTATCACCGAGGCCTGGCTCGCTCGCGGTAAGGAAATGACCTACAGCTATCCCTGGTCGGAAAAGTGGCTGGTCGGGATCAATGTCGATTGGATCGGCAAGCGCAAGTACGCCTACTTGTTTTCGGCAGCCATCACGCTGATAGGAGTGGCTTCTTATCTGACGCGCGGCTTCGAACTGGGCGTGGACTTCAAGGGGGGTTACTCCTTCAACGTACAGTTTGACCAACCCGTATCTCTGGACAAATTGCGCCCGGCACTGAGCCAGGCGCTCGGCGGCAACCCGGTGGTAAAGGCCATCAGCACGACCAACACCTACAACATCACGACCTCATACCTGGTCGACGACACTAGTCCGGACGTGATGGACAAGGTTATTGCCAAATTGCACGAGGGCATCGCGGCGGCGGGCTATTCGACGAGCTTGGAGAACTTCAAGAAGACCGACGGCAGCGGCACGCACATCTTGTCGTCGAGCCAGGTAGGTCCCACGGTCGCCGACGACATTCGCAGCTCCTCTTTTTCCGCTACCGTCTGGGCCCTCGGCCTCATCTTCTTATACTTGTTGGTGCGTTTCCGCCGCTGGCAGTTTTCGTTAGGTGCCGTGCTGGCGCTTTTCCACGACGTGCTCATCACGCTTACCTTCTTTACCCTCCTGCACGGTCTTGTGCCTTTCTCCTTAGAGATCGACCAAGCTATTGTGGCGTGTATCTTGACCGTCATCGGCTATTCCGTCAACGACACGGTGATTGTGTACGACCGCATCCGGGAGTTTATCAACACCTATATTGGTCGTCCAAAGGAAGAGGTCTTCAACATGGCCATCAACACTACGCTGAGCCGAACGCTTATCACCTCTGGCACCACATTAGCGGCAGCCCTCATCCTCTTCCTGTTTGGCGGCGATGCTACCAAGGGTTTTGCCTTCGGCATGTCAGTAGGTATCCTTTTTGGCACCTACTCCTCCATCTTCATCGCGTCTTCGCTGGTAGTCGATCTGACGAAAGAGCGCGTGTTGAGCGGAAAAGTGGTGGAAGAAAAGAGCGCACCGAGCAGGCCAGTGCCTCAGAAAGCGAAGGCAAAAGCGTAATCGTTTAAAAAGACCTTTCACAAAATATTCGAAGGCGGCTTCCGGGTGTGCGGTAGCCGCCTTTTTCTATATCCAAAAACTGGAGCAAGTGCAGAGCCTCCATATCTTTGACGTCGATGGGTAAGCTGTTTGTGCTCGTCTGGTTGCTCCTATTGTTTTGCGCCGTGCCGGCGGCTGCTCAACCGTTCTCCGTGCTGACCTACAACATTCGCTTCGACAATCCCGCCGATGGCGAAAACGCCTGGGCGGAGCGGCGGTACTTTCTGGTAGGGCAGTTGCGCTTTTACGCTCCCGACATCATCGGTGTACAGGAGGCTCTTCGGCACCAATTGGATTTTATACAAGAGCAACTGTCGGCGTACAGCTGGGTCGGCGTTGGGCGAGACGATGGCCGAGAGGCAGGTGAATACGCCGCTTTGTTTTTTCGAAAAGACCGCTTTGTGGTTGAGCGGAGCGGAACGTTTTGGCTATCGCCTACGCCCGATCAAGTATCGAAAGGGTGGGACGCCGCCTTGCCGCGCATCTGCACGTGGGCGTTGCTAAAAGACACAGTGGCGGGGCGCCACCTGTGGGTGTTCAATACGCATTTCGACCATATCGGGCGGGAGGCTCGGCGCAAGTCGGCCTCCCTCCTGCTGCAGCGCATAGAGGAGATGAATCCGCAGCGCTACCCAGTGGTGCTAATGGGCGACTTCAATGCGGGTCCCGGCACAGAGCCCATCCAGATGCTGTCCCGGCAGCTCCGCGATGCGCGCTCACACAGCCAGGAGCCCGCCTTTGGCCCAGAGGGTACCTTTAACGGCTTCCGCTTCCACGAGCCGGTAGAGCTGCGCATCGACTACATTTTCACCTCTGCCGACCTACGCGTGCGCAAATACGCCGTTCTGAGCGACTCTAAAAACTGCCGCTACCCATCCGACCACCTGCCCGTCTATGCCCTCTTGCTGTACCCCTAACCAACCCATAGCCTCAGTGCCCTAAGCGCAAGCCCCACACCAACGGCAGGGCAACATGCGCGAAAGCCAACAGCAACAGCACTGCAATCACGTCGAGCAGGAGCCCTGCCCGAACCATATCGCGTGTGCGCAAGTAGCCCGAGCTGAAGACGATCGTGTTGGGAGCCGTGGCGACAGGGAGGGCAAACCCAAAGGAGGCGGCAATGGCCGCCCCTAACAACAAGCCAAACGGATCCAGTCCAATACCACTCGCGAGAGCCGCCAGCACCGGCATCATGATGGAGGCCGTCGCCACGTTGGAAGCGATCTCACTGATGAACGAAACGACTGCAAATACCACCAAGGCAATAACCCAAGGCGACCAATTGCCCAGCTCCCGCATTTGCCCGCCCAACCAACCCGCCAAACCGCTGGACTCAAAGCCGCGCGCCAACGCTAAGCCCCCGCCGAAAAAGAACAGCACGCCCCAAGGCATGCGCGAGGCGGCCGCCCAGTTCAACAGCGGCTGACCCGGTGCAGCTTTGCCGGCCGGAACAACAAAGAGGAGTATAGCGCCGGTAACAGCCACTACCACGTCGTTGCTGTTGGGTACCCAGCGGTACCACAGCAGCGAACCCGTCAGCCAACACAGGATGACCGCGCCAAACAGCAGCATTAGGCGCCGTTCAGCCGAAGTCAGCGGCCCTAACTCGCTCAGATATTCCCGAAGTGCACGGCTGTAATGTGCGGCCTCAGAAGAAGAGGTCCGACCCGGCGGAAAAATCCGCATCAGCAGCCACCAACACAGCAGCAGCAAGGAGACAGCAAAAGGAAAAGCAAAGGCAAACCAATGCCAGAAGCTGACATCGCGCTGCAATTCGCTCCTAACGTAGCCGAGAAAGACGGCATTCGTGGGCGTTCCGACAAGGGTGGCCATCCCGCCAATAGAGCACGCATACGCTAAGCCCAACATGAGGGCTTTGCGGAAGTTGGTGCCGCCCATTGCCTCCTCTTCGCGCTGGCCGCTCGATACCGCTATAGCTACCGGCGTCATCATCGCCGCCGTAGCGGTGTTGGAGATCCACATGGATAAAAAGGCTGTCGCCACCATGAAACCCAATACGATGTGCGCTGGGCGGTGTCCTAAGCGGCTTACTAAGTACAGAGCGATGCGGGTGTGCAGGCTCCACCGCTCAATAGCCTGCCCAAAGAGCAACCCCGACAAAAACAAAAAGATGATTTCGCTGCCAAACTCTGCCGACACACTTCGAAGCGGCAGCACACCGCACAGCGGAAAAAGCACTAAGGGCAATAGGGCCGTAACCGTCACGTGTACCACTTCGCTAATCCACCAAATAGACATCCATACCGTGACACCTAACGTGAGACGAGCAGCATGGGTCATCTCGGCAAACAACGGGACGGCAGCCAGCACTAAGAAAGCAAATGGCCCGGCAAACAAAGCAAGGGCGCCTCGACGCATATACAGCAGCGGTTTTGCGCACAAGGTAGTATCTCCAAACAAAACCTGCGGACGCCCACAAAAAGAGAGCGCTCCGCAGGCCGAGCTCATTCCCTCCGCTGCTGTAGGCGATGGCTTGCCTCTGCAGACGAATGCCTTCTTAAGGAGCCGCCAACTAAAAAATCCAGTGAGAAGTTTTTTCGCTAAGTAGGCGACATTTCTGCTGAGATGATTACATTTGCCCAAACATCATACAAATACTAAAACCACTCCACCTATGAGTAAAATTCCACTATGGTTGGTATTGCTGGTATTTGTGGGATACTCGGTGTGGGCCGTCCGCTTTTGGCACTGCCATGTGTGTCAGTGTTGCGACGGACAGGCACAGCCGCCTGCGAGCGCTGCAAAGACTACGGGAGAACCTCTCTTCAAATGGCTGGCCGATACACCCGAGGCCGACGCTAATTTCGCCACTTGGAAAAAGGCGCTGTTAGGGCGAGGCGGGCAGGGCGACACGCTGCTCATCACCGGCTGGCAGCGACCGGGCGAACCCGAAGGGCTCGGTTTGGCCCGCGCAGAAGCCATCAAGCGCCTCATGATGCCCGAGCTGCCCGAAAGCCGCATCCGAGTGTCGAGTAAAACGGTTGAAGATGCGCTGTCGGAAGGAGGGCCGCCCCTCCCCTCCGCTAACTACGAATGGATCAAGATGGTGTTGGCTATGGAAGAAGGCGCTATCATCGAGGCCGACAACGACGTCATCTTGCTTTTCCCCTTCCGCTCCACTGAGTACGACAAGGATCCTAAGGTAGAGGAATACCTGAAAAAACTCGTCGAAAAGCACAAGAATACTAAAGCCACCTTCCTGGTGGTCGGCCATACCGACGACGTGGGCACCGACGAAGTCAATATGGAGTTGGGGCGCGCACGCGCCCAATCTATTGCCAATGTGCTCATCCAACGCGGCATCGCAGCCAACCGCATCCGCGTCGAGTCGCGCGGCAAGCGCGAACCCGTAGCCGACAATAGCACCGAAGATGGGCGCCACCGCAACCGCCGCGTCGTCATCACC
Source organism: Lewinellaceae bacterium (assembly GCA_037445225.1). Taxonomy (GTDB): domain Bacteria; phylum Bacteroidota; class Bacteroidia; order Chitinophagales; family Saprospiraceae; genus M3007. Next base: position 226,951 of record JBBIKW010000003.1, read on the forward strand.
GTCAAACCGTAGACCACACACCATCAAAACAAATTCAACGCCATGCTTCTATCATACCTGTTGCTCAACAGCTTCACCGAAAACTTGCCGGTAGCCCTTGCCCTGTGCATCGTCCCCTTCCTCTTGGGCTGGATCGCCGCCTACATCTACTACAAAGTCAGCCACCTGCAAAGCGAAAATGCCGAGCTCAAAGCAAAGGTGGAAGAACAAACCGAAACTATCACGAAGCTGCGCATGGACATCGCTAAAGTAGAGGCGGATTTGGAGACCTGCCGAAAAGAGCTGCGCAAGGCCAAGGACGACCTCATCCTGTGCGAAAGCGAGCGCAACGCTTTGCGCGAACAGCTGGGTCAAACCGACAAGGGGAAGAAAGCCGCCGCCGCACCCGCTACCGAAACGGTGCGCACGATCACCTTTGCCGGCAAGCAGTATAAGTGGGACGATCTCCAAATCGTCGAAGGTATCGGCCCCAAGATTGCCGAAGTGCTCCGCCAGGCCGGCATCGAAACCTGGCAACAGCTGTCGATGACCTCGCCTTATCGCTTGCGCGAAATATTAGAAGCTGCAGGGCCGCAGTTCAACGTGCACGACCCGGAAACGTGGCCGCGCCAAGCCGCTTTAGCCGCCGATGAGAAATGGGATGAGCTAAAGGCACTGCAAGACGAACTCACGGGCGGCCGCGCATAGCGAGCCGCTCAGCGCCTTTTTGAGGATGTCTCTTTCCGCTGCCAGGAGGAGCGTCCTCATTTTTTTGCAGATGTTTTTAGAAAGCTTGAAAGAGCCATTCAGCTAGGAGCTGGCGGTTTCGCGGTTTGATAAGGCGTTGCTGATCCCAGCTGTTTTGGATGTTGCCCAGCTCGATATAAACCGCCAACGGCAGTCGGGTCTCGCGCAGCGTGAGCAAGCTGCGCTCGCTAACCGTGCCTTTGTAAGCCTTGTAGGCGCGGTAACGCGAGTACTTCAATTGCATGACTCGGTGCATGTTGAGGGCAAGGGCGCGGCTTTGGGCGCAGCCCGGTCGGTAATAGAAAAAGACGTCGATCTCCTTAGCTTTTTGTCGGGAGTCCACGTGTATCTCTACGACGGTTTGTTTTGGGGCTCCGGCCTTTTGGTGTACTTCAGCCAGTTGGTTGACGAGGTGACTGCGGTCCATGAGTCGCTCCTTTTGGTCGTAGGGGATGGCTTTCTCTCCCCAAAGCACCTCATCCTTATCGCAGGGCAGAAAGGCCGCATTGCGAATGCCGTCGTTGTTATCTCGAACGATCATGTAGGCGATGGCTCCATGGCTGAGCAGGAGGCGAGTGAGGCGAAGCGCGACGTCGTAGGCGTATTCATCTTCGCATAGGGTATGGCCGTCGCGTTTGCCTTCAGCGCCGCTGTCGGGGCCGCCGTGGCCACTGATGATGTAAAAGACCTGTCCCTTGAGGCGCTGGCTGAGCAACGGCACATGCTGGTACTCGGGCCCAAAGATGGGAAAGATGCGTTTTCCCGTGGCATTGGAGGCCTCTTTCTTTAAGGGTGCGGACAGGGCTGCCGGAGCTAGTCCTGCTGCCACGGCCAACAGTTGCTCGTCGCGACAGTGTAAGGCATGCCACGGCACCCACAGCTGGCGATCCTCTAAGAAGGAGCGCTCGCGCAACCCTTTGGCCAATGCCCGTTTGTTAAACTCCACGATATCGATCGCCACCTGCCAGCTGTCGATGCCCAGGGTGGAACGGACGGTTTTGCCGTCGTAAGCAACAATTTGAATAGGCAAGCGGTATACAGCATTGGTGCTCAGCCGATAATCCTCGCGCATCCCATTGATCCGAAAAAACTGGGTGGCATTGCACGTGTAGCCGTCCAATCCATAGCGCGCCAATAGGTCGGGGACAGTTTCGCCAGCGGAAGCCACAGCCTCCACATAAACTGTATCGGCTCGGCGTATGTAAGTGGCAGTCTTTCCAGCGGCCTGTGCAGAAGCCTCGATCGACAACAGACCTAACAGCTGAAAAGAAAGAAGCGCTCGAAAGCGCGCTACCGCCAAAATACAAGCAACTTTGGGTTTCAAAACAAGGAGAGCTTTTTACACCCGCATATGAGGGCCCAGCACTTTAGAAGAAAACAAGCCGCTGAGAAAGCAGCGACAACGCTCTCTTTTGTGAAAAACAAAGTTAATCGTTAGCATGCGAAAAACGGACATTCTTAAAAAAAATGCCGACTACAGGCATAGGGTGGCGGCTCTTTTGGAGGAGATGGCTCCATACGACGACGAGCAGCTCAATCGCTCCCCTGCTCCAGGGCAATGGTCCCCTATGCAAGTGCTGCATCACTTGATACTGGTAGAAGAGCTCGCTTTAAAATACGTCCAAAAGAAACTCCATTTCCAACCGGAAATGCCCAAGGCCAGCTGGAAAGAATATGGGCGATGCTTAGCGCTTCGGCTGTATTTATACACACCGTTTAAATTTCAGGCACCGGATGCCGTAGGCGAGTCGAAGCTGCCTGCTTATGCCTCGCTTGAGCAGACACGCCAACAATGGCTCCAGGTCAACCTCCACTGGAAGACTTTTCTGGAAACCATGCCCGACGGTTTGTGCGACAGGGCTGTATTTAAACACCCTTTAGTGGGGCGTCTCAGTTGGGTAGGGATGTTCGACTTTTTCAGTGCGCATTTGCTGCGCCATCGCAAACAAATACGAAGAGCCCTCCCTCCCACGCCGAGGGAAAACGCTCGTTGAAAGCCCGGCCGGATGGCTTCAATTTAAACGACCGTTTCACTCGCCACTGCTGCGAAGAGGTATTCGCGGTTCAGCCGCGCGATGTTGGAAACGGAGATTTCCTTTGGGCATTCCGCCTCACAGGCCTTAACGTTGGAGCAGCGGCCAAAGCCCTCTTTGTCCATCTGCGCCACCATACGCAGTACTCGGCGCTTTCGCTCTACTTGCCCTTGTGGCAACAGAGCCAGATGGCTCACTTTCGCCGCCGTGAACAGCATGGCTGATGCATTTGGGCAAGCCGCCACGCAGGCGCCACATCCGATGCAAGCGGCGGCATCGAAAGCACGGCTGGCCACTTCCTTTTCAATAGGGATGCTGTTCGCCTCAGGCGCCTGACCCGTGTTCACGCTGATGTAGCCGCCCGCCTGGATGATCCGGTCAAAAGCCGACCGATCGACGACCAGGTCGCGAATTACGGGAAAAGCCTTAGCGCGGAACGGTTCGATGACAATCGTATCGCCGTCGCGAAAATGGCGCATGTGAAGCTGGCAAGTGGTCGTGCCTTTGAGTGGGCCGTGGGGGCGGCCGTTGATGACCAAGGAACAAGTGCCGCAAATGCCCTCGCGGCAGTCGTGCTCAAAAGCTACCGGCTCCTCGCGCTGACGGATGAGTTGCTCGTTGAGCACGTCGAGCATTTCCAAAAAGGACATATGCTCGTTGACATTGTCGAGCTGATAGGTGACGAATTCTCCTTTGTATTTACCGCCTTGTCGCCAAATTTTCAGCGTAAGTTTCATATCCTCAAAAAGTATTTTTCTAAGAAATAGAATTACTTATAGCTGCGCTGAGCCACTTGCACCTCTTCGTAGACCAGCGGTTCTTTGTGGAGCCGCGGCTGAGCATCTTCCCCGCACCACTCCCATGCAGCGACATACATGAAGTTCTCGTCGTCGCGCAGGGCTTCGCCATCCGCCGTCTGGTATTCTTCGCGGAAATGACCGCCGCAGCTTTCGTTTCGGTGGAGCGCATCGATACACATGAGCTCGCCCAACTCCAAGAAGTCGGCTACGCGCCAAGCCTTTTCCAATTCGGGATTGAACTCGTCGCTTCGACCGGGCACGTAGAGATTTTTCCAGAACTCCTCGCGCAGCGCGCGGATCTCGCTGATGGCCTCCTGCAGCCCTTGGGCGTTGCGCGACATGCCGCACTTGTTCCACATGATCTTGCCCAGGCGGCGATGGAAGGACTCGGCGCTCTCCGAACCGCCGATATTCATCAGGCGGTGGATGCGGTCGGCTACCTCTTTTTCAGTGCGCTCAAATTCCGGGGTATCGGTGGGAATGGGGCCTGTCCGAATTTCCCCGCTGAGGTAGGCGCCAATGGTGTAAGGCAGCACAAAATAGCCATCGGCAAGCCCTTGCATCAAAGCGGATGCGCCTAGTCGGTTAGCTCCGTGGTCGCTAAAGTTGGCTTCACCAGCGGCGTACAGCCCAGGAATGGTCGTCATTAGCTCGTAGTCGACCCATAAGCCGCCCATAGTGTAATGCACGGCCGGATAAATGCGCATGGGCACCTCATAAGGGTTGTCGCCGGTAATCTTTTCGTACATTTCAAAAAGGTTACCGTACCGCGCAGCAATAGTTTCTCGCCCCAGGCGCTTAATAGCGTCGGAGAAATCGAGGTAGACGGCTAAGCCGGTCGGGCCAACACCCTTTCCGGCGTCGCATTCGGCTTTTGCAGCGCGACTGGCGATGTCGCGCGGCACCAAGTTTCCAAAAGCGGGGTAGCGTCGTTCTAAGTAGTAGTCGCGCGCTTCCTCAGGGATTTCGTTGGGATGTTTTTTGGCATCAGCCGGATCTTTAGGTACCCAACACCGCCCATCGTTGCGCAGCGACTCCGACATGAGCGTGAGCTTAGACTGGTAATCGCCCGATACGGGAATACAGGTGGGGTGTATTTGGGTAAAGCATGGATTTCCGAAGAAGGCGCCGCGCCGATGGGCGCGCCAAGCGGCCGTGGCGTTACACAGCATGGCATTGGTACTCAGGTAGAATACATTGCCGTAGCCTCCTGTGCACAACACGACGGCATGGGCGCTGTGGCGCTCGAGTTCGCCAGTCAGCAAGTTTCGCGCGATAATCCCGCGACACTTGCCGTCTATGATCACCACATCCAGCATTTCGTGGCGATTGTACAGTTTCACCGACCCAAGCGACACCTGGCGACTCAGCGCTTGGTAAGCGCCGAGCAACAGCTGTTGCCCGGTCTGTCCGCGCGCATAGAAGGTGCGAGAGACCAGCGTCCCTCCAAAGGAGCGATTGTCTAACAACCCGCCGTATTCGCGCGCAAAGGGCACGCCCTGAGCCACACATTGATCGATGATGTTGACCGACACCTCCGCCAACCGATAAACGTTAGCCTCGCGAGCGCGATAGTCGCCGCCCTTGATCGTATCGTAAAACAGCCGATACACCGAGTCGCCGTCGTTGCGATAGTTCTTCGCAGCATTGATACCTCCCTGTGCAGCGATAGAGTGCGCCCGGCGCGGGCTGTCGTGAAAGGTAAACACTTTCACATTGTAGCCGAGCTCGCCTAGCGAAGCCGCCGCAGAAGCCCCTGCCAGCCCTGTCCCTACCACGATCACATCTATGCGGCGCTTGTTATTAGCCGAGACTAAGGGGACGTGTCCCTTGTAGTTTTCCCATTTTTCTGCCAACGGACCGCTCGGAATTTTCGCGTCCAGCCTTTTTATTTCGGCAGTTGTCATATCGCATCGCAGTTTAACTGTTAAAACCTCGTTGACCTTGCCCTATCCGCGCAGGTACATAACAACCGGAATAACGGCAAATAAAAGCGGAATCAGGATAGAATATGCCATTCCAATAAAGCGAACAGCCGGCTGGTACTTGCGGTGCCCTAAACCCAAGGTTTGGAATGACGACCAGAAGCCGTGCCATAAGTGCAGCCCCACTACCGCCATACACACCACATAGAAAGCCACAAAACCAAAATCCTGATACGTAGCCTTCACCAAGGAATACAGGTCCTTGACTTCATGAGGATAGGTAGGATAGCGAATCATATTCAATTGCCCCCAGTGCATCTCAAACCAGAACTGGTACAGGTGAATGGCGATGAAAACGAAGAGAATGATGCCCAACCACGCCATGTTGCGCGCCGAAAACTCGTTAGTATGCGAAAACGACACCGCATAGCGCTGCTGCCCGCGCGCCGCTCGATTGTACCGCCATAATACTAAACCCTGGACAGTGTGTAACAGGATGGACGCATACAGCAAATACGATATGGTCTTGATGAGTGGGTTTGTCGTCATAAAATGCGCATACGTATTGAACGCCTCTCCACCATCCTGCTTGAGAAGCTGCAAATTGCCGGCCAAATGGACAGCTAAGAAGAGCGTCAGAAATAGACCCGTAAGGGCCATGACCCATTTTTGACCTATAGAAGAGGTGATAAACTTAGTGAACCAACCCATGGTTATCGCTCAACTTGAAGTGAGATACCCTGCTAATCAGTGAGATTTTCGAAGTCTCGCAAAACTACAGTGCTTCAACAAAAAACGTTTCGAGCCCGTTTTTTCGATATCCTTGCACCTCCGCAATTTAGACTCGCTCTAAATCGAGCCCAGCGCCTCGGAGCCAAACGCCAAGGGCAAGAGGTCGCTTGCGCGTTCAAAAACGAGGAGAGAATGATCTTTTCCCTGCAAGATGAGCCGGATGGGCCGTCCAAACTTTTGCTCAGCCTCATAGAGCACCTGCCGACAAGCGCCGCAAGGCGTAGCCGGAGTGTTGGTCAGCTGCCCTTTTGTGGCAGCAGCTACCGCTATATCTGTCACGCAAGCATCCGGATGTCGAGAGATGGCGGCAGCTAAGGTGGAGCGCTCAGCACACAGGCACATGGGATAGGCGGCATTCTCAAAATTGGCACCGCAGACGATTGCTCCGTTCGACAAACGCGCTGCTGCGCCTACACAGAAGCCTGAGTACGGAGTATAGGCCAAGGACAAGGCCCCACGCGCTGCCGCTACCAGCTGCTGATCCTCGGGCGGTAGCGCTTCCAAAGAGGCGTACTGGGCATAGACAACCTGATACGTTTGACGCATACACGAGTAATTTTGCCACACAAACGTAGCAAATTGCCTTATACGCACCGCCCTTTGCTCCTCTCAGCACACGCACCAGGTGCCGTTAAGCCCATTAGTACACAACCACCCGCTTCTCTACGTCGCCCTCCGACGTGTGGATACGCAAGGTGTACAAGCCTTTAGGCCACAAGATCGTGGACAGATACGTAGTGTGTACACCCGTAGGGCGATGGCTTTCTATCAGACGCCCCACTACGTCGTATACTCCTACTTGCTCCAGCACGGCGTTTTCGACAGCTACCCATACGCCCTCTGTAGCGGGATTGGGATAGACTATTGCACTCGGTGAGCTATGGGAAGGAGGCGCTGTCGCATTGATCGACTTATCCAATACCAACCACAGCGTATCTAATACCGCTCCCTGTAACGCCAAGGCTTTCCCTTCGACATCTATGCCGCGAACCCCGACCACCGGTACGGTGAAAGGAACCCGCAAAGAACCCGAGCGCTCGATGACATCGATAATGATAACAAAATCGGTACTAAAGTGCACTCGAGCGATGGTGCCGTACCCAGATACCGCCTGCCTGTTTTTCCGGGCGAAGCCCAAATCTATCTGACGCAACGAGTAGTGATCTCTCGACAGCAAGAGGACATCTCCGGGTGGCCCCAAAAAGGCGTTATTGCTGTAAAGAAGTTCGGGGTCATGCCCTACGTATTCTGGATACTTTAGGGCAAAAGCCAGTCCGTACAAGTGGTGAGCAGGAGCATCTACCTGGCCCACCCGAATATTGGCCGTAATGATAATGGGCTCAGGTGTTTGCGTGCTTATCAAGAGGGAGTCTTCGGGAAAGTGTACCCACACCGGAACCGCAGGTGCCGTGATAGGGGGGGCCACTTGAGCGGATATGGGCGAATAGTTCTGCTGGATAGCGATGCGGTCGAACTCATTGATAACGCCATTGCCATCGGTATCGGCGTGTTTGAAGTTCGCCACGGCAGCCGGTGTATTGGCCCAGTTGGGAGCAAATTGAGGAGCCCATGTGGCGGAGGCAAAGGGACGGGGAGGCCCTGTTTGAGCAAAGCCTAACCCGATGGGCAGGATGTCGTACACATCGGCCCGCCTGTCTCCATTGGCGTCGCCTGCAAAGACGTAGTCTGTAATGGGGGGCGCTTTTGAAGTCTTCCAGCTGCTCGTGTCGGTGCTGAAGACGTGTACTACCGATGATACGCATCGGTCGTTACGCCAGACAGTGAGATTTGTCCGATATACTCCCCCCTCTTTATATAAGTGCCATATCGCTGTATCGGCTGGCGAGCCTATCCACGGCACAGAGCCATCGCCAAAATCGATTTGTACCGTGTGGTAGTGGCCGATAGATCGGTTAAAGAAGCGCACCAGGTATCCGTTGGTCGGCGATGCCGTAAACACCTCTGTCTCTACATCGGCAGCGCAATCTCCTCCGTAAGCGGCGTTGCATTTGCCGACCCACCACTGGGCTACACCAGCAGCCATAGCCGCACATTCGTTGAGGTAGGTCACTCCGTCACATCCGCAGACGGGGGAAAACAGATACGGACAAGGCTGCGTACTACTGGACAGGTGAGCCAGCGGCTCTTGCACGCAATTGGCCGTGTGGACATTAAACGAGCGACATGCCTCAGCTATGCAAGAAGGATCTTCTGTCTCATACTGCACGCATATGGAGTAGACTCCTTCGCCGGGCAACACTGCCGTAAACTTGGGCTCCTCTGAGAGAACTTCTCCCGTCTTCTCCAGAAACCACCGAACCGACCTGAGGGAAGAAGCGATAGCCCCCTGCAGCACTAAGTTGCCGTGAATTCGCCTTCCTTCGTTCACCAACCGCATTTCGTACCCACATCCACCTATCTGAGCCGTGCTCACGGGAACAAGAAGACATTGCTGCGCCTGACAGCTGTTCCCATCGACCGCTGTTAGGCATACAGCGTAATTCCCCCCCTGGGTAAACGTATGTTCCACCGATAGCCCCTCTGCTGTAGCGCCATCGCCAAAATCCCAGCGGTAGAGCGACGCAGGATTCGACGGTACATGGGCCTTGAAAAAGAATTGCTGCGGATTGTGCGGACTTACCGCATAGGAAAATGAGGCGGCACAGGAATGGGTGTCTGCTGCGCAAGTCAGCGCCCTTACCGGCAACGTCGTCGGCGGGCATCCAGCGGGCAGCAAGGCAGAGGTGTCGGAAAAGCGGACGACTTTACCCACAGAAAGCAAAGGAACTCCTGGCGCGGCCACGAACTCAGTGCTGTCTGCCAAACGCAACAGTCGCGCCCCACAACCGGTATCCGACGCCAATACAACACCCAAGTGCTGGCACTGGCTGTAACTTGACACCCGCAAAGCAGCCAAAAACACCGCAAAGGCTATCTTGTAGAAAATTTGCCAATTCATCTTATCCTCTGTTATCTACCGCCTGCTTTTTCGCCAGACAAAAATGCCAAGAGCCCAAAGAGAGAACAATTACATTTTTCAAGAGTTGTCGTATAAAAAAAGGGAGCGTTATTTTTATTTTTCCATGAAAAACAGTGCCTAAACCAACCCGTAATTCCCTTTCTGTCATGTCGAGCAACAAGCTGATTGTCCTCTTGAACGCTCTTTCGAAACAAGAGCGGAGCCGACTGCGAAAGTTTCTGTGCTCACCTTACTTCAACGAGCGCACCGACATAGTCGAGCTGTTCGACGCCCTAAGAGAGCACTCCTGCACCTCCGAAAAAACACTCAACGCTCCACACAAACGCGCCATCTGGGAGAAGCTCTACCCAAATCGCCCATACGACGACCTCTCTCTACGTCGGCTTTTTTCCGATTTGAATCAGTTGGCACAGCGCTTTTTGGTAGCGGAAATGCGTCGCCAAAACCCCATCAATGAAGCGATAGACCTGCTGGACGCCTTGGATCGGTTCGATTTACCTAAACACACAGCGGCAGCAGAGCGCCACTTAGACCAGCAGCTCGAAGCCCTCCCTGGAAAGTGTGCCGAGTACTATTCCCTTTGGCATCGCCGTTATTGGAACGCGCTCAAGCGGGCTTCCAAGCAGGTAGTGACGCCGGACTTCCCATCTAAGCTAGCTGACACCGATTTTTACTTAGAGTCTTTCTACCTCATACAGAAGCTCAAGATGTACATCGACTGGCTGCTCTACCGCGGGCTTCGTGCCGGCGAGTGCCAGTTGTTGATGGTTCCTGGATTTTGGGAGCACCTCGATAACCCGCGCTTTGACCAAGTACCGCTCATTCGCATTTTTCAAAAAATCATTCTTTGCCTCTCTTACCCTGAAGAAGAGGCGCACTTCGACCAACTGCTCTGTCGGCTGAGAGAGCAAGGACACCAGCTGTCGCGCACCGATCAGAGGGAATGCTTTTTTATCGCCCAGAACTATTGTGCGCTTAAAATCAATCAGGGCAACGTGCAGTATTACTATCGATACTTCGAACTGATTCGCGAGATGGCGGATCGCGGTTTGCTGCTCGAAAACGGCCAGCTGCCGGAGCCCGTCTTCAAAAATTTTATCACCGTCAGTTTGGGGGCGGGGCAATACGCTTGGACAGAACAATTTATCTGCGAATACGCTCCTTATCTACCCGAACGCATCCGAGAAAACGCCCGCACCTTCAACTTGGCATATGTGTATTTTTACCAGAAAGATTACGACCGTGTCCTTGAATGCCTGCGCGACGTGGAATACAGCGACGTAGTATACGCATTAGGAGCCAAGTCCATCTTAGTGCGCACGTACTACGAGATGGGCGAGATCCAGGCCTTGGACTCGCTCATCGACAGCTTCCGTGCCTTTTTATTGCGCAACAAGGTGCTCTCTAAGAACTTGAAGCGCGAGTACATTAACTTTGTGAATTTGGTGAGAAAGCTCACTATGCTCGACCCTTCAGATAAAAAGACACTTGCTCGCCTGCGACAACGAGTTAGCCAAACCTCCTACACTATGCCCAAGAACTGGTTGATGCGCCAACTGGCCGAGATCGAAGCCGGACGCCGTCGCTACTAACTGAGCACACTCCACTTGGCCAGCAAAAAATTTTTTCACTTAAGCCTTACCCATCCGCCACCACTCCAACTTTTAGCCGCATCTTTGTTGCACCAAAAAAGCAAATGCCCTAAATCTTTCATCATGGAGGAAAAAAAGCGCCGGCCCCGCATCCATCGGCCATTAGCGGGCTCTCCGCTGAAACAGCGTCCGGAGCCCGAAAAAAGACCTGAAGAGCGCCCCTATCACGAGTACCGAGAAGGTAAGTTTTCCCATCGGCACGAGCGTCGCCCTTCCGCAGACCGCGAGCGAGGTACTTTTCAAGGAAAGCGCCCTCAGCGCGACCACACCGAGAGGAAGCTTTATCGGGAGTCCCCTCCCGCTCAAAGAAGCGGCATGAAGAAAAAACCATTCGGCCGAAAACCTGCTCCCAAAGAAACCTTTCATATCGAGCGAAAGCCCAAGCCACCGCTACCTACTGGCGCAGGCATGCCACTGAATAAGTACCTGGCGCACTGTGGCCTCGCCTCACGGCGCAAAGCTGTAGAGTACATTGAAAGAGGCTGTGTAACGGTAAATGGAGAAGTCCGACAGGAACCCTACTACCGGCTTCAGGAGGGCGACGTGGTGCATTGCGAGGGGCAGCTGATGCAAATTCAGGAGCGCAAGGTGTACGTGCTGCTCAACAAACCTAAAGGAGTGATCACTACCACGGCAGATGAACGCGGGCGCCCTACGGTGCTCGACATTGTAGACCCGCATTTCCCCGAACGCATCTACCCAGTGGGGCGCCTCGACCGCGACACCACAGGCCTATTGTTGCTGACCAACGACGGCGAATTGGCAGCCAAGCTAATGCACCCGAGCAGTCAAATCCAAAAACAGTATCGCGTCGGTTTAGACCGCCCACTGACTTCGGCCGACTTTGAGCGCATCGTTCAAGGCGTTGATCTAGAAGATGGTCCACTCCGCGTCAACTGGATACGCTATTCGGTAGAGCAACCTAAGAAAGACGTTGTCGAATTAGAAATTACTGAGGGCCGAAATCGCGTGGTACGTCGCCTATTTGAAACCTTAGGGTATCGGGTGCGAAAACTCGACCGCTTCTACTTTGCAGGGCTCACCAAAAAGGGCCTCTCGCGCGGCGCCTTCCGCGAGCTCACTCAGCGCGAGGTCATCATGCTCAAGCATTTTGTGGGTCACCCCTCTACGGCGCGCAAACCCATCGAAGGGGAGACCTTTGCGACCAACGAAGACGACGCCCTCGAAGAGGAGTAAACAGCCTGCTTTTGTTCAAGGGCTTGGAGGCGGCCGTTGCACTATTTTTGCTCCTCGCTTCGCCTTGGTGTGAAGGGGGCTATCTCTCTAATGCGTCCGGATCTGTTGGTCGACCGTGCCTTCTTTCGACACTATGCCCGCTGCGGAAACTGGCGCTGGGCAGCTTTGCCTGTATCTGTCGAGCAGGTACACTGGGTGGCCGTCAATACCGCTACGGGAAAGGTCTTCTGCACCTGCGCGTTGCGCCCGCGTCCGTGCTTGCATGTGCAGGCCTTTGCCCAATTGGTCGGTCGGCTGGAGGAGGACTGCTTCGAAGTACATCCTACTCTTCCAGAATGGCTGCCCTTTGAACTGTCTGCACAAATTCGCCTTACTGCCCGAAGAAAGAATACCGACGCGGAAGAGCTGCGTTGGAAACGCGCTCGACAGGGCTTGGAGGAGCTCACCCGCTGGCTCGACGATGTCTTAGAACGCGGCATTGCCACCTGCGCTGCTGAGGATCCGCATTTCTATCGCCTCATTGCGACCCGATTGGCCGACGCTTCGCTGCGGCAATTGAGCCGGCGCATCCGCACGGCAGGAGAGGCATTTGCTCAGCATCCCGAACAGCCCGAGCCTTTTTTAGCCGTCCTTGCCGACGCCGCTATCGCTCTGCGCGCCGTCGAGCGACGCGACCGACTCGACGAGAGGCAGCAGCGCGATTTGGAAGCCTTTTTGGGATTTACCTTTAAAAGAGAAGACGTGCGCACAAAGGGTGAACGCTTGGACGACACGTGGGCAGTTGTCGGCATCGTCCAAGAAACGTTAGAGGCGGACTTGCGCGAGCGCCGCACCTGGCTATGGGGCATCCAAAGCAGGCGCTTTGCTTTACTGGTAGACTACGCTTTTGGTGTCGAAGACTTTGCGCCAGCATTTCCCGTGGGCAGCTTACAGGTAGGTACCTTAGCCTTTTACCCTTCTGCTTGGCCGCTTCGCGCTCTGCCTGTAGATACCTTGCGGCATTTGCCGGAGCAGGCCATCCGAAGCCTTCCCGGCTGGCGCACCTTTGCCGAGATGGCCCACACTTTTGCCCAAGCCATAGCCCGACAGCCGTGGATAAGCGCTTTACCCGCCGCAGTAGAGGCGGTGGTCCCCGCTTTCTGCGGCTCCAGCATCGGCATAAGCGATAGCAGCGACGCTTGGTTGCCCGTAACAGAGGCCACCGGATGGGTGCTTCTGGCCATGAGTGGAGGGCTCCCCTTAACGATTTTTGGCGAGTGGAATGGTGAGCGATTTCGCCCTGTGAGCGTTCTTTGCGACAAACGATTCGTTACTTTGTCTCATATATGCGAGCCATCGTCATCGGAGGCGGCATCATTGGCCTAAGCGCCGCCTGGTTTCTTCGCGAAGAAGGCTGGGAAGTCGTCGTGTTGGAAAAGGGCGACCTTTCTAATAATTGCTCCTTTGGCAACATGGGCTATCTGTCGCCCTCGCACTTTGTACCGTTAGCCTCTCCAGGAGTGGTGGAGCAAGGGTTGTGGTGGCTGCTCCAAGCCGATAGCCCCTTTTACATCCGCCCCAGCTTCAGCTGGTCTCTGATAGACTGGGGGTGGAAATTTATGCGTTCCTCTACGCGGGCTCATGTGGAACGCTCTATACGGCCTTTGGTCGCTCTCCTTTTGCTTTCAAAACGGGAAACGCAGCAGTGGGTATCCTCCGGCCTGTTGAACATAGAATACACTGAGCAGGGCTGCATCATGTACTACAACACGCCTAAGGGTGAAAAAAGCGAGCTCGAGACGGCTCGCCAAGCCGAGGCATTAGGTCTGAAGGTTACTGTGTTAGATGCAGAGCAAGCGCGCGCACTTGAGCCGGAGGCACTGTTGGAAGTGCGCGGCGGCGTGCTGTACCACGACGATGCTCACCTATATCCGAATGCTCTAATGGAACAGCTGCCGCAAGCACTGGAGAGCCGCTCCGTACGCATCTGGCGAAATGCAGAAGTGACGGGTTTCGAGCGCGCAAACGGCACCATCCGCTCCATTCGCTACCGCATAAAGGGAGTAGAAGGGCGCTCCAATGCCGACATTTTTGTGTTAGCTGCGGGCTCTTGGTCGCCGCGCGTAGCGCGCCTCATCGGCGAATATTTGCCTCTCATGCCCGGAAAGGGATACTCTGTGACGATAGATAACCCCGAGCGGACCCTCCGCCATCCCTGCATCCTAAAGGAGGCGCGCGTGGCCCTGACACCCTGGCAGAAACGGCTGCGCATCGGCAGCACTATGGAAATCGGTCCCATGGACAACCGTATTCGCATCCGGCGCGTGCAGGGCATTCTGCGCGCCGTCCAACAGTACATGCCGGGCATCGCCGCCGCGCCGAGCGTCCGCGCCTTGGAAGACGAACAACAGCTCCGCCAACGCGCCTGGTACGGCTATCGCCCACTCTCTGCCGACGGCATGCCCTACATCGGCTTTGCTCGCCAAAACCGAAACCTCATCATAGCAACAGGGCATGCCATGCTCGGTATCAGCTTGGCTGCCGGCACAGGCAAACTGGTGGCCGAGCTGGCATCCGACAAACCCCTGTCGATGCCCATAGATGCCTTCGACCCAACGCGCTTTTGATGCTACACACCCTTTCACCCATCTAAACGCCTATGAAAAAAAAGTCCCTGCTTGCGCCTCTTTGCCTGCTCTACGCTGCTGCCCAGTGGGCCCAGCCTTTTTCCCCAGTGTTGGTAGCCGATCACACCTTTAAGATGGATGGCGACCATATTTTTACCTATGCCTTCGCCAAAGAGGATGAGGTGCTTCTGCGCATAGCGCTCCTTGCCGGTCGGCAGGTGCGTCAGGTAGAGTTCGTCCAGATCAATGGGCCGGTCTTGTACAGCACATACGCCTTAGACACCGCCATCGAGCACCGCCTGCGCATTCCTCGCACGGGTATTTACCAGCTGATTGCTCGCGAACGCGGCTTAGGGAAGAAAGTATGCCGCATCCGCCTATATCGCACCCCTTCTTCTCCGCTCACCGAGCGTTTCGATACTCAAGTTTCTTGGGACGTCAGCAAGTACCCCCAATTTCGCGAGCGAAAGCGGTCTGTCCTCGTCGATAAACGCACAGAAGTTGTTTCCTTAGGCGGTCAAGTCAATGTCAGCGCCAGTAAGATGGGCATCCAAAAGCCCATGGGCATGTATCAGTTCTCCCTCCCCGCCCACACCGTGCGCTGGGCATACCGCATCACTGTTGGCCAGACTACTGCTGAGGCACGCCGAAAAGACGCGGAAACGCTGAAAAACCTCCTCCAATCGGGTGCGGCCAAAGCCTTAGCCATCGCCCCACAGACAGCTCTGGCTGCCTTCGCGTTGGGCGTCGCCGTCGACCTAACCGTTCCCAACACCGGCGAAGTGATCGACTATGCCCTCTTATCTCGCGAAAACGCAGACCTTTTTCTAAAAGGCAAGCCGTATAAGGCCTTCATCTTCCAAGAAAATGTAAGCAACGACGTGCAGCGACGCACCTCTCCCCTGGAGGGCACCTGGTTTTTCGCCTTTCGAAACGACAACTGGATCGACGACATCTCCCTACAAATAGATATCGAAGCCATTACCGAAATCCCCATCTACGCTGAAGAAACCTACTTAGAACCCTTAAAATGATCGCGCACCGTTCCATAGGATATAGGTAACATTTAACACCCCCACTAACGCCTCTTATTGCTCATATTCAGAGAGATACTTCCCGGAGGGATGAAAAAACCTCGGCCCAAGCGAGGTAACGAAACGCAGTCTTTTGTTTTCGAGCGGGGCCGTTTTCACCCACACCTTTGCTGCCGAAAGGTCTACCAGAGTAGACTTTTTTCATGCGACGATACAGCAGAAGCGGTGCAAATGAGCATCGCTTTTTCTGTTTTATGAGCGGGTCATTCATCGCGCCATCCGCCGTATATTTGAGTGGCCGATTTAGACAAAAACATTTTGTTTTATCTTTGTGCGCTCATTTTCGTTCATCACAACCACATTTCCACTTTTTATGTCAAAAGAGAAAGAGGATAAGTTAAAAACCCTGCAAGCCACGATTGAGCGCTTAGACAAAGCCTACGGCAAGGGAACCGTCATGCGCTTGGGCGACAAACAAGCCGTAGAGGTGGAGGTCATCCCTACGGGCTCTTTGGGCCTGGACATCGCCTTGGGTTGCGGCGGGTATCCGCGCGGCCGCATCATCGAGATTTACGGCCCGGAGTCGTCGGGCAAAACGACCTTGGCCATTCACGCCATTGCGGAGTGCCAAAAGAAGGGCGGTATCGGAGCCATCATCGATGCCGAGCACGCCTTCGACCGCTTTTATGCGGAGAGTTTGGGGGTCGACGTCAACAATTTGCTCATCAGCCAGCCGGATAACGGCGAGCAAGCGCTGGAGATAGC
Organism: Lewinellaceae bacterium; assembly: GCA_037445225.1. Taxonomy (GTDB): domain Bacteria; phylum Bacteroidota; class Bacteroidia; order Chitinophagales; family Saprospiraceae; genus M3007. Next base: position 243,461 of record JBBIKW010000003.1, read on the forward strand.
CGAAAACCTCATTCGCTCCGGAGCGGTAGACATCGTCGTGGTAGACTCCGTAGCTGCCCTCGTGCCACGTTCCGAAATAGAAGGTGAGATGGGCGACTCCAAAGTGGGTTTACAGGCCCGCCTCATGAGCCAGGCCATGCGGAAACTAGCTGCCGCAATTGGACGAACGGGCTGCTGTTGTATCTTCATCAACCAATTGCGCGAAAAGATTGGGGTAATGTTCGGTAATCCGGAAACCACCACAGGTGGCAACGCACTGAAGTTCTATGCTTCTGTGCGCTTAGACATCCGAAAGAGCGGAGCAGCTATAAAAGACCGAGAGGGCAATGTAGTAGGCAATCAGGTCAAAGTGAAGGTGGTCAAGAACAAGCTGGCCCCGCCTTTTCGCGTCGCCACCTTCGATATCGTCTTCGGACAGGGCATTTCCAAGACTGGGGAGATCGTCGACTTGGGTACTGAGTTAGATGTTATCCAAAAAAGTGGGGCGTGGTACAGCTATGAGGGTGTAAAAATTGCTCAAGGGCGCGATGCGGCAAAGCAGTTTTTGCAAGACAACCCAGAAGTGGCTGCCGAAATAGAGAAAAAGATCCGAGAGAAAATCGCCACGGGTCACTCTACCCGCTCCAATGCAACGGCTCCTCTCGTGCCTTTGGACGAATTAGAAGGCGAGGAGCGCGATTTTTAACCGGCCGTCGGTTGCGACCTTCCCCGTCACAATACCTGTAGGCGCTCCAATTCCCGGCGGAGGAGTGCTTGTCCAGCGTCCGACATCGGCACAAGCGGAAGGCGCACCTCGCGCGAGCAGAGTCCCTGGAGCTCGAGAGCAGCCTTGATGCCAGAGGGATTGCCCTCGACAAAAAGCAGCCGATAGAGATCGAGCATTTGCAAATTGAGCTGCTGAGCCTGAGGCAAGTCGAGCTCCAAGGCGGCGCGTACCATATCGGAAAATAGGCGCGGCACGGCGTTAGCTATGACGGAAATGACACCGTCGCCGCCACAGGCAATCAGAGGCAGGGTGATGAAATCGTCGCCGCTAAGTACCAAAAAGCCTTCGGGCCGCCCTTTCAGGATTTGGCACACCTGGTAGATATCGTCGCTGGCCTCCTTTATGCCGATGAAGCGGTCACTGGCATGCGCCAAGCGCAGCGTCGTTTCTGCCGTGATGTTGGAAGCCGTACGGCTGGGCACGTTGTACAGGATAATCGGCTTTGGGGAGGCGTCGGCTAAGGCCATATAGTGCCGAAAGATGCCTTCTTGTGCAGGCCGATTGTAGGCGGGATTGCTCGCCAAGAGCGCATCGACACCGTCGAAGTCGAAGCGCTGCATCCGACGCACGATCTCCCCCGTGTTGTTTCCACCAAAAATACCCACCACTAAAGGCACCCGCCCGCGGTTGACTCGGATGGTAAAGTCGATGAGTTCGCGCTGCTCCGCCTCTGAGACGGTGACCGACTCTCCCGTGGTACCCAAACTCACCAAAAAGTCTGCTCCATCCGCCAACACATGCTCGATGATCTTTTCCAAACTTTCCCAGTCGATGCGGCCCTGGCGAAACGGCGTCACCAAGGCGACGCCCGTGCCGCGCAAACGCTCACGCAGGTTGTTCATGACGCGAAACAGGAGTGATTTTGCTCAAATAGAAGGCCACTTCCCGTAGAAAGAAATGCACGTCTTTCCCCGGCGGTGTCTCGATAACCAGATCGAAGTCGTGCGTTTCCAGCGGAGTGTCGCCCACCTTCATACTCGCTTTCGAAGCAAGCGCCACCCATTGTATTGGGAGCTGTTGATGGGGATTGTAGCAAAGCAACAAATCAAGGGGTTCCGAAAGGAAATGCTCAATAGCTGGGCTCTGAACGCGCCCATGCCACTGCGCATCCCGAAAGGTAAACTGGGGGAACCGCGTTTGACCGACGATGTGGTCATCGTCTATAAATGCCAAAGTATGCAGGTGTTTGCGCGGTTCCCGCTCCGCAAAGCCTTCGGCCCACAGAGCGACGATGCGGCGCGTCTCCTCTTCGGAGGCATCGAAAAGCAGCCCTATGGCGCGCGCTGTTTCTAAGGTGTGGGGGCAGCGACGGCGCTTAGTGCGCTCTGCCAAGCGGCGCAAAGAGCGACTAAGCATAGCCATGCGCAGTTGTCTCAGCATAGGTTCAAAGATAGAAGTGCTCACGAAGAAGCAACTGAGCTAGGGGTCAGCTCCCGATAGTGTCCCATCCGGCTGTATTTGGCAATGCGTGCGGCAATACGTTCGTCCGGGTCCATAGGCATTAATTCGGCCAACTGTTCTAAGATATGCGCTTTCAGGCGGGCGGCCATCTCTTCCGGATTGTTGTGGGCACCGCCAAACGGCTCTTTCAAAATGCCGTCGATAAGGCCAAAGCGCAACATGTTTTCGGCATCCAGCTTTAACGCTTCAGCGGCCTGTTCTTTGTAGTCCCACGAGTGCCACAAGATGGAGGAACAGGATTCCGGCGAGATGACCGAATACCACGTATATTCTAACATAAAGACGCGGTCGCCCAGTCCGATGCCGAGTGCGCCGCCCGAAGCGCCTTCGCCGATGATGTAGCACAAGATGGGCACGCGCAATTGCGCCATTTCAAAGAGGTTGCGCGCAATGGCTTCCGCCTGACCGCGCTGCTCCGCTTCTAAGCCGGGATAAGCGCCCGGCGTATCGATAAGCGTGACTACAGGAAAGCCGAAGCGCTCGGCGAGCTTCATCATGCGCAACGCCTTGCGGTAACCTTCAGGGTTGGCCATACCAAAATTTCGGTATTGGCGCATTCGGGTATTTACCCCCTTCTGATGACCAATGAGGGCGATGGTCTGCCCTTCCAAGTCTGCCAAACCAGATACAATAGCGTGGTCGTCTCCTCCACAGCGGTCGCCGTGTAGTTCGATAAACTTTCGACACATCGTATTGGCATAGTAGAGCGTGTAGGGACGTTCTGGATGCCGCGACAGTTGCACTTTCTGCCAACCGGAAAGATTGGCGTATAACTCCTGGCGCTTCTGTTGGATTTTCGCCTCTAGCTCGCGAATCATCTCCGAGACATCTATCTCTCCCTGCTCGCCCACTTCGCGCAATTTCTGGAGTTGTTCGTAGAGCGCCTCCAGCGGCTTTTCAAAATCCATGAAAGTCATAGTGCAAGCCTCTTCCGTAAAAGTTGATGGATAATAAAAGACAAGAGCATTTGAGGCTACAGACCGCCGGCAAAGGTACGGTTTTACTAGAGGCAAAAACTGCAGAAAGATTTTTTACCAAAAGTCTTGCGAGAATGAAGTGCGTTCGAGTACCTTTGCAGCGCTTTTCGGATAAGGTCTGGTAGTTCAGTCGGTTAGAATGCCGCCCTGTCACGGCGGAGGTCGCGGGTTCGAGTCCCGTCCAGACCGCTAACATAGGATGCGGCGACTTCCTTTCCGGAATCGCCGCTCTTTTTTATCGTTATTGTCATCTCCCTGAGTCCACAACCACCGCGCTTCTCGCCTATCATTTGCCTGCGCTGGTATGCGCATCTGACGCCGGCAGCGCTCTCCTTTGCCCACGAAATATGTGTAGTAAGGTGGTCGCGTCTCAGAAAAAACGCTGAAGTGCATTTTTATGACTACATTTCAAGATTTAGGGCTTTCTGAAGCCCTGCTCAAGGGCATTGCCGCCTTAGGCTTTGAAAGCCCTACACCCATTCAGCAGCAAGTGATTCCGGCTGCGTTATCTTCTAATGCCGATTTAGTTGCCCTAGCTCAGACCGGCACGGGGAAAACCGCAGCTTTTGGGTTGCCGCTGTTGCAGCGCCTAAACACCCAGGCAAAGAGCGTTCAAGCCGTGGTGCTTTGTCCTACGCGCGAGCTGTGCGTTCAGGTGGCAAGCGACCTGGCGAATTACGCGCGTTTTGCCCAAACCTACAAGGTCGTAGCCGTCTATGGGGGCGCCAGCATAGAGACCCAAATGCGCCAGCTAAAAGCGGGAGCACACATCGTGGTGGCCACCCCCGGACGACTAGTTGACCTCTTAGTGCGCCAAGCGCTCTCTCTAGATCAAGTATCGCATGTAGTGCTCGACGAGGCCGATGAGATGCTCAGCATGGGCTTTCGCGATGCCTTGGATATTATCTTAGATGCTGCCGAAAATCGCCAAGCGCTGTGGCTGTTCTCGGCTACGATGCCCGACGAGGTGCGCGCTATTGCCAACACCTACATGACGGCGCCCATAGAGATCGGCACCGCCTCGCGCCAACAGGCCAATGCCGACATCGCCCATGTCTATTACGTATGCCGCCCAGAGCACCGCTACGACGCTCTAAAGCGCGTAGTCGACGCTCACCCGGGCATCTACGGTCTGATTTTTTGCCGTACCCGTGCAGAAGCTAAGGAGATAGCCGAACAAATGATTCGCGACGGCTACAACGCCGATGCGCTACACGGCGACTTAGCCCAGAGCGATCGCGACCGCGTCATGCAGCGCTTTCGCGACCGCCACCTGCAGCTGCTCGTCGCCACCGACGTGGCCGCCCGAGGCATCGACGTCAGCGATATCTCTCACGTCATCCAATATGGGCTGCCCGACGAGCCAGAAGTGTACGTACACCGCGCCGGCCGCACCGGGCGCGCCGGTCGAAAAGGCGTTTCTATTAGTATCATTACACCGAGAATGGAAGAGCGCATCCGCCAAATTGAGCGCCGCGTCCGAATTCTCATAACCCGCTCGCTTATTCCAACCGGCCCAGAAGTGTGCCGGCGCCAGCTGTTTCACATCATCCAAAACATTCGCGATCAGGAAGTCCAACGCGACCAGATAGCGCCTTTCTTGGCTGAGATCTACGCAGCGCTCCACGACTTGAGCAAAGAAGAACTCATCGAGCGTTTCGCCAGCGCCGAGTTCAACCGCTTTTTAGCCTACTATCGAGAGGCGGCCGACATTAATATCGGTGCTGGTCGAACGCGCTCTACCCGAGCAGAGGGGAACGCATCCGACCAAGTCAGAAACAGCCGCGCCGCACTACAGCGCCTGTTTATCAACGTAGGTTTTATGGACGGCCTGCAAAAGAAGGATGTGCTCTCGCTGCTCATCCACACCTGCCGCGTACCTAAACACGCCATCGGCAAAGTCGACATCAAGCGTGCCCACACCTTGGTCGATGTGGCGCCCTCCTTTGTGCGCAACGTGCGCCGCGGTTTAGAGGCCTTCGACGTCAATGGTCGGCGCATCCGCGTCAGAGAAGACGTCCCCGCTCCCGGCAGCAAAGCTCCGTGGGAAAAGCGAAAGCGAACCGCACCGGCGCTCCCCTAAAAGAATACACCTACTCGCAGGGTAAGAGCATTAGACGTCGCCTTGGAGCTCTCGCGTCGCCATTCGGCAGCATTAGGTGGCAATACAGATCCTTTGTTGGTCGTCATATCGGTGAACAGCTGCTGAAACTGCAGCCCTCCGACCAGCGTAATGCTGGCACTGATCTCGTATTCGACCCCAGCGCCAAAGCCCCAAGACAGCGCCAGGCTGGTCACGTCGCGCTTGATGTTTTCGTCCTCGGCGCGCATCGGCACATTGCCGCGGATGTTCCCGTTGGCGCGGCTTAGGAAACCCAAGGTGAAAATCGGCGCCTCAGCATAGAAGCGCAGGGGCGAGTCCTCTCCCAACCCTCCGAGAAAACGCAGGCTTATCGGTACCTCGACATAGCCGAGACTGTAATGCAAACGCGCATCCTTAAGCAGCGTATCTAAGGAAGGATCGCTCAAATTGGAATTGGGCAGGAGCACTGCTCGAGGGTATCCATTCAGAATTTCTCCACCGTGATTGAGTGCCAAAGCAAGACCTGCCGTAAAGGCATAGTTGCGCGCAAAGTAATATTCGCCCTGAACGCCAAACTTTATCCCCCAATTGACGCGCGTACCTTCGAGCAGCTTGTCGTCGGTGCGCATCCACGACCACGTAGGACTAGTGTGAATACCAAAACGGAAAGTGCTGTACGGCTCGACCCATTGGGCCGATAGGCGAATGGCTACAAAAACAAAGAGGAACAGCAACAGCCAAAAATTTTTTTTCATCATATCCAGTTTTTTTTGTGCCGGGAAATGGATTTCTATTGTGATTTATCGGCGCTAAAATCGCAGTTCTTTTCTGGACGATATATGCTCTCGAAGATTTTAACCCAGAGATGGTTTTGGTTAACAGCCCTCCTCAGCATGGTGTGGATGGGCTGCCAAGAAGATGTCCCCCCTGCAACAGTCCTGCGCTTCGACGAGGACTTGATCGCCCTCGACTCCAATCGACTGCAGGAGGGTTTTGAGGCGTTGGCGCACAAGTACCCCGACTTTTTGCCTTTTTTCATTCAGGAGATCGCTCGAGATCCTCAAAAAGCCGATGCATCTCCCGAAAAAGCGCTGATTAGTTTTGCCTTAGCCCCACAAATTCGCCGTCTGTACGACTCTTGCCGAGTGGTATTTCCTGACTTTGAAGAGCAAGCGCGCGTCTTGGCACATTTAGCCCATCGTTATTCGGTGCTTTTTCCACAACGCCCCTCCTTGCGCTTTGTCGTTGCTATCACTGAGTTTGTCGGCGATGCTTATGCGGTCAACGACAGTTTGGTCATGATCGGGCTGGATATGTTTTTGGGCGAGAACTTCAGCGGTTACGACCCGCAGTATTTTCCAAAGTACCTGCGCCGCCAATTCTCGAAGGAATACCTGCCCGTAAAGGTCGGCCTAGCAGTAGCCAGTCGTGTGGTTGGCCCACCTCCTCAAGAGCGCATTTTAGACCATATGATTACGAATGGCAAGATTCTCTATCTACTAGATCAGTTATTGCCGGATGAACCCGAGCATCGAAAGATGGGTTACACGGAAGAACAGTTGGCTGGCTGCTATGCCAATGAGGCCGAGGTATGGGCCCGGTTGTTGGAGTTAAAAGTGCTGTACGAACCGCTTAGTCACCGAAATCAAAAGCTGGTCATGCCGAGTCCGGCCACTGACATGGTATTTCAAGAGGCGCCCGGTGAGATCGGCAGTTGGGTAGGGTGGCAAATTGTCAAGGCGTATATGCGTCGGCATCCGAATACGACCATAGAGGAACTCATCCAATGGCGCGATAGCCAGCAGCTGTTAGAGCGGTCTAAATACAAACCTAAACGCACCGACTAAATGCCGAGGTTTGCCGCTGTTCATCGGGTTTCATCCTGCCTTTGGGGCTTCTATTTGGGTGCTGCAATCGCCCCTCTTTGGGCGCAATCGGAGGGCCCTGTCTTCGAAGCGCGCGGCCCTCGACGCGAGGTGGTTGAAGGAAGGCGCTTCGAGGTGTCGTTCGTGCTTCGAAACGAAACAGCCCTGCGCTTTATCCCACCCGATTTTGGCGGCCTGAAGGTGCGCTCTGGCCCTGCCGAAGTGCGCAGCGCGGGTTTCTTCAACGGCAAGGCATATAGCCAACAGGCGTGGGTATATGAAATAGAGGCGCCAGCCGCAGGCACCTATACTATTGGACCTGCCGTAGCACAGACGGCGCGCCAAAACCTGCGTAGCCAACCCTTTCTGGTGCGCGTCGTTCCCCCCACTTTAAATCGCTCTCGAAAGGAAAGTCCAGCCCCCGCTTACTTCATTGCCGCCGACGTGTTTCCTGAGCATCCCTGGGTAGGTCAACAGATCCTTTATCGCCTGCGGCTCTACACTCGGGTGAGTGTGTCGGAAGTTGACCTGTTGGAATTACCCTCCTTTGAAGGGTTCTACAGCACCGAACGCCGGCGGTTTGATGCGCGCACACAATACGAAAAGATATACGGCAAGAGATACGCTGTGCGTACCCTGTATGAGGCTGCGCTCTTTGCCCAGCGCCCCGACACCCTCATCATCGGTTCGGCGCGCGTGCGCCTATTGCTCGACGAACGCGGCAGTGGACTTTTTGGCACACCCTCTGCAGTAATTGCTGCCGACTCCGTGGCAATCGCCATACGCCCTCTGCCGACACCCTTACCTAAGCATTTTTGCGGCGGAGTGGGCCGTTACACTTGGAGCGTCGCCGCCGACAAACAAACCCTCACGACCGATGACGTGCTTTCCCTGACCGTCCGCATTCGAGGCAATGGCGATGCTCGTCGCTTCACTCCGCCGACATTAGCGCTTCCCCAAGGGTGGGAGGCCCTTGCTCCCGAAATACGCGAGCAAAACGAGTACGAAACCGGCGACGAGTTTATTCACGAGGCGACCCTGGTCTATGCCGCATTGCCCAAACAAGCGGGTAACTACACACTCACGCCGGCAATAGCCTTCTTCGAGCCCGATAGTGGGCGATATCAGCGACTGCAAGTAGAAAAACCCTTGGAAGTTGCCGTGACTCCCGGCCGCCAAGAGGCATTGCCAGCAGAAGCCTTAGAGCCGACAAGACCCGTACTACCGCCCTCCTCTATTTGGGAGCGCTTATGGCTACAGCTACAAGAATGGGCCCCTGCAGTGGCGGCGCTGATCGCCGTGCTTGCCTTAGGTTGGCTCTTTGCGCTGTGGCGCCAGCAGAGACGGCACCGAGCCGTTTCTGTTGCGGACAGCCCTGCGCCGACATGGCCCAGCCGAGAACAGCTCGAAGCCCGCTTGCGCGATTTGGGGCGGCAGTCTTCGCAGTTGCCTGCGCGGGAGTTCTACCGCCAACTCCTGCGTTGGATAGAACAGGCCGTCGCAGCTGCCCTGCGCATTGCACCTACTCAGCTTAGCCGAGGTGAGGCGTTGCAAGCCTTGGCAGATCGGGGGCTCTCCTCAGCAGCTCTCGACGACCTCTCAGCAGCTTGGGAAGCTTGCGAGCGCGCTGTCTACGCCCAAATAGTCGATCCTACCCACCTGCGCCCCTGTTGGGAAAAGACTCAACTGGCTTGGAAAAGCCTCAGCAAATTAGGCAGAGGAAGTACCCCAACGAGAACAGATAGGGCAACGTGATGGGTCGTGCCCGCGCGCCGGGCAATATTCGCGCCCAAAATAGATGATTTGTAGGTGCAGCTTATTCCAACTCTCTGGAGGAAAGAGAGCCTTCAAGTCGCGCTCTGTATGCGCTACGCTCTTTCCGCTGCTTAGGCCCCAGCGCGCAGCTAAGCGGCGAATGTGCGTATCCACCGGAAAAGCCGGCTCTCCAAAGGCCTGCGACAACACTACCGACGCTGTCTTGTGCCCTACGCCCGGCAGTGCCTCCAGCGCCTCAAAAGAACGCGGTACCTGACCGCCGTACTTTTCCACTAATTGGCGCGACAACTCCCAAAGCGCTTTCGATTTCGTAGGCGACAGCCCACAGGGTTTGATAATCTCTCGAATCTCCTCTACGCTGAGGCGGATCATCTCTTGAGGCGTTTTGGCTCGCGCGAAGAGGCGGGGCGTCACCTGGTTGACGCGCTCATCGGTACACTGGGCCGATAGGACTACCGCCACCAAAAGGGTGTAAGCATCCTCATGCCGAAGGGGTATGGGCACTTCGGGATACAGGTCATCCAAGATCCGCTCAATCTCGGCCGCCCGTGCCCGAAGGGCCTCGAGCTGCTCGGGAGTTTCTACCATGGAATGAGACAGGTTGTTCCTATTGCTCATGGTCGTTCAGAATAGCCCATGTAACTCGGCCTGTACCATTTCCAACACCCGGCCAGAGTGTTCTTTGTTGTGCTGAAAGTCGAGCTGGTCGACATTAATGATAAGCAGGCGGCCTTCTCGGTAAGTAGAAATCCAATTCTCGTAGCGCTCGTTAAGGCGCTTGAGATAGTCGATGCTGATATTGCCCTCGTAGTCGCGCCCGCGCATCTGAATGTGCTCGACCAGCGTAGGAATGCTGGCGCGCAGATAAATGAGCAGGTCAGGAGGGCGCACTTGCGAGATAATCGACTGAAACAGATGGATGTAGTTCTCAAAGTCGCGGCGCTCCATCAGCCCCATATCTGCCAAATTGGGGGCGAAGATGTAGGCATCCTCGTAAATAGTTCGGTCTTGGATTACGGTGCGGTCGCCCTGCTGAATGCGCAACAGCTGCTGATAGCGGCTCGACAAAAAGAACACTTGCAGGTTGAACGACCACCTCCGCATGTCCAAGTAGAAGTCGGCCAAATAGGGGTTATTTTCGGTATCCTCGTAGTGAACATCCCACCCATAATGGCGGGCTAAGATTTCGCTTAAGGTTGTCTTGCCGGCGCCGATGTTGCCGGCAACCGCAATATGTTTAATGCACAACTTGTCGGAAGGGAGGGAGCCTGTCATGGCAACAGCGTTATCGGCGCGAAGGTAGGCAAAACAGCGCGTTTTTCGTCTAAAGGCGGGGTTCCTAAGCTGTCCTATCCATTTGTCTATACTTAGAAGCGGCAGGTGTTGCCGTATTGCTGAAGCCAGCGCTCTCGTTCCAAGTAATCCGGCATATGGTGGGCAACTAACGCCCAGAAGCGCTCGGAATGATTGGGTTCCACCAAGTGAACCAGCTCGTGCAGGACGACATAGTCCTGCACGGGGCGAGGCGCTAAAAGTAAGCGCGTAGAGAGATGAACGACGCCGCGCGTTGAACAACTTCCCCAAATGCGGCTGTTGTTGCGCAGGCAAATAGCTCGGATGCTTCCCTGCACGGTTCGCTGATTGAGCTCGCGAACACGCCGCTCGATTTCCGGTTGGAAGTCCACTGCCACCACCCGCGCGATCAAAGTGGAAATGGCTTCGGCCCGTTGCGCCGCAGTCAACTCGGCACTCAAGCAAAGGTGTATGCTGCGGCCTTCCAAGTATGCGGAAGCAGTGCGGTGCTTCTCCGCCCGAATAACAAGGGTATATTGGCGATCCCCCACTCTCAGCTGAGCACCGTCAGTATATGCCTTAGGTAAAAAGTGGTCCAAGGCATGGGGTTTTTTCTCGATCACCGCTTCAAGCCATCGCCCCAAGCGCAATAGGTGCGACAATACCTCTTCCTTGCTTGTTTTCGAGGGCAAACGCAGATTGATCCCACGAGTCGTAATAGCGTATCGGTACCCTTGCCGCGCTTCGAAAACCACTTTCACCGGCACTTCCGCCCCTGTCTTGGACAAAGTAAAAGAAAAGGTGGAGATTTTCTTGCGCATGGTCGAGGTGTAATATCAGCCGAAAGGTCGACGATTTTGACGACCTTTGCGCAAGGCTTGAACGCTTTTTTGCAATGGCTTTTTTAATGTTCTACGTCACCCACCCCGACGAAGATACCGCTCGCCGCATCGCTGAACACTTGGTTCAGACCCATGCGGTGGCCTGTGCGAATATCTTTCCCATAAAAAGCGTCTATTGGTGGAATCAGAGCATCTGCAGCGAGGGCGAATGGGTATCGGTGCTCAAAACTACTCCGACGAAAGAGAAGGAAGTGGAGCGCACCATTCGCGCCCTCCATCCTTATCACGTCCCGTGCATCTTGCGCTTTGAGGTGCGGGCGAATGAAGACTACGAGCAATGGATAGAAGAGAGCACTGCTCACAGCGGTCAGGAGGCCTCTCATTAAAACAGATCTTTGCATCATGAATTCCTTTCGCATCCTTATCGCATTGACCGGAAGCTTTGTGCTCGCGCATTGCATTGCCTGGAGCCAAGAAGTGCCCCGCATAAAATGGTACACCTGGGAAGAAGCCGCTGCTCTTCAGCAAAAACAACCCAAAAAAATATTCGTAGACGTATACACCTCCTGGTGCGGATGGTGTAAGCGCATGGACAAAGTGACTTTTTCCGATACCGCTGTGGTACAATACCTCAATAAGTACTTTTATCCGGTAAAGTTAGATGCCGAACAGCGCGGGGAAATCCGATTTAATGGCGAGGTGTTCGGCTTTGTAGAGACGGGGAACGGCAAAGGCATCCACACGCTCGCTTATGCGCTGTTGGATGGGCGGATGGGCTACCCGTCTATGGTATACCTAAATGAGCGCTTCGAGCGCATCATGATTTCCCCCGGCTATAAGGAGGCACCGGCTTTGCTGCAAGAGCTGCGTTTTGCCGCTGAAGAAGCGTACAAGCACACGACGTGGGAAGCGTATCGCGACCGAAACAGATAGTTCACACCAACGTGATGGCCGGTTGTTGCGGCTCGATACAGAAGCCAAAGGGCTTGATCGCCAGCCCCTGTTGAGCGGCTTCGGCTTCAAAGTCGGCCGTGTGTTCGGGTGCTACCGCCACTAATAGCCCGCCGGCTGTTTGCGGATCGGCCAACAAGGCACGCCAGCGCTCATCGTCGGCCCCCGCGATGCGGTGTCCGTAGCTGTCCCAGTTGCGTTGGGTCGCCGCCGGCACGCAGCGACTTTGGAGGTAGAGCTCCAGCACGGCTTCGTCGATAAGCGGTACATCGGCCGTGCGCACTATCGCACTCACCCCGCTGGCATCGCACAGTTCCAACAGATGGCCTAACAATCCAAAACCCGTTACGTCTGTCATAGCCTGCACGTAGGGTAAGGTGCCAAAGTGCGCGCCTGCCCGGTTGAGCACCTTCATCACCTGTGGCGCGATGTGCGCGTGCTCTGAGCGCAACAGGCCGTACTTCTGGGCCGTTGTCAATATGCCCACCCCAAGCGGCTTGGTGAGATAGAGCTGAGCGCCCGGTTGCGCGCCGCCGTTGCGCTTAAGGTGCTTCAACGGCACCCGACCGCTGACGGCTAAACCAAAGAGAGGCTCTGGGCTATCTACGCTGTGTCCACCAGCTAGTGGAATGCCCGCCGCAGCACAGGCTTTTCGCCCTCCCTGCACGACTAAACCCGCCACCTCTGCAGGCAGGAAGCTCAGCGGCCAACCCAACACCGCTATGGCCAAAAGCGGTTCAGCCCCCATGGCGTATACATCGCTAATGGCATTGACTGCGGCGATGTAGCCAAAATCCTCCGCGTCGTCTACGATGGGCATGAAAAAGTCCAATGTGCTCACTAAGGCAGTGCCGTCACCCCAGTCCCACACCGCCGCATCGTCGCGGGCTTCGTGCCCTACGAGCAGACGAGAAAACTCACCCATGCTTGGAAGACTGCTGGCGCTCAAAATGCGGTCGAGCGCCTCCGGTGCAATCTTACAGCCACAGCCGGCACCATGGGAAAATTGAGTCAGCTTGTACTCGCTAGCGGATGCCATAACCTCAAAACTGGATCGTCATGCTCAAGCTGGGCAAGATGGGCAGCTGGTTGACGCGCTGATAACGCACGCGATCGAAATAAAAGATGTTTGCCCGGTTATACACATTGGTCGCAGAGGCCACCACCTCTGCCTTAGTGCTTTTGGAAAAAGAAAACACGCGCTTCACAGAAAGGTCGAGGCGGTGGTAGTAGGGCAAGCGCCCTCCATTGCGCACATCGGAGTAGAGGATACCCAGCGTTCCGTTTCCCGTAAGCACATCGGTGCCGATGCCTTCGCTGAAATTAAATATGGTGTAGAAGCCTTGCGTTTGGGTGAAAGGGAACCCTGAGCCGAGGTTCCAGCGCGCTCCCACCTCCCACTCTTTTTGAGCGCCCAACTGATAGGTCGTAACGAGGTTGAAGTTGTGCCGGCGGTCAAAAATGGGCGGGTACTCCTGCTGACCGTCGAAGCGCGTGACAAAAGCATAGGAGTAAGCCGCCCATACGTAGAAGCGCTTCGCCTCCCACTTGCCCGAAAAGTCGACACCATACGCCTTTCCGGTCTCCGTAATGTAGTTGGGCTCTTGCGGCAGCGTCTTGAAGCGATTGAGGGCTAACAGCTGCGTAAAGTCTTTGTAATACCCCTCGATATTGAGGTCGATGTTGTTGGTAATATCCACCTCGAATCCCGCTACGCCGTGTACGGACTTTTGCAAGCGGTGGTCGATGCGCTCCGTGTTAGAGCCGGGCTTGTAAACCGTCTCTTCCGGTCCTGAGAGGAAGCCCACAAAGAGGTTGACTACATCGCGTTCGTTGACCGTGGACAACAGGTTCTGAGAGTACCACCCTCCAGCCGCTTTTAGGCGAAAGCGATCGGAGACGTTGTACTTCAACCCTAGGCGCGGCTCAGGCGAGATGTCGTTGAGCGACAGGTAGTACTGAAAGCGGAAACCGGGCTCGATAAGCAGAGGGCCGATTTTGCGCTTCCAGCGCAGGAAAAAAGCCAGCTCGGTGGTATTTTCGATTTGCTCGATCTTCAAGCCGCGAAAGTTCTCGAAGGCAAACTCCGTGCGGAAGCCGTTGAGCTCGATGCCGTAGCGCAGCTCGCTGTTGCGGTCGAAGTTGATGAAGTTTAGACCCGCGAAGAAACCGCCGATACTGCTGGTGCGCGGGCTCCGGTCGGCCTCCTGAATGCGCGAGTCGTAGTCGGAATATGTCAGCACGCCGTTGATGACGGTGTTGGAGTTGGCCGGAATAAGCGTGAAGTCCATGCCGCCACCACTGCTTTGCCAGCGGAAATCGGCAATGTCGAAGCGCACTCCGTCGTCGTAGCGGAAGCCAAAAAGGTTGACTTTGCTGCCGCTTCCCGCAAGGAAGGAGAGCTTCCCATACCCATCGCGATAGGAGAAGGGGATGCCGTCGCCGTCGTTGACGTAAGGGTACAGCTGCCTGCCCAAGCGGTCAATGAGCGCTTGTTTGCCCGCCAGCACAAAGGACACGCTGGCGCCACCGTCTTCGCGCAGCGGTACGATGGGCCCTTCTACAATGGCGCGTGCCTGGAAAGGGCTGGCCGATACCAGTCCCGACAGGCGCTTGCGGTTGCCCTCGCGCGTCTTTACGTCTACAATAGCCGAGATGCGCCCGCCGTGCTCGGCGTTGAAGCCACCCGTCAGTACGTCTACGTTCCGGATGAGCTCTGTTTCGAAGACCGAGAAGAACCCGATGCTGTGGAAGGGGTTGTAGATGGTCATCCCATCTAACAAGATGCGGTTTTGCACCGGAGAGCCGCCGCGAATGTACAATTGGCCGCCTTGGTCGCCGGTGAAAATAACGCCCGGCAGTACTGTCAGATACTGGGCAATATCTGCCTGCCCTCCAGTAGAGGGCAACGAGCGTATCTGCTTAGGCGTGACGGAAATCTTAGAGATCTGTACTTCGCTTCGGGCCTGCTCCTTCTTGCCGCTGATGACTATCTCCTCCAAACTTTGGCCGCTCTCTTGCAGGACGATGTTCTTGTAGACGACCTCTCCGGCCTTGAGTTCGACTTCTTGTACAAAATCGTCGTACCCCACATAAGTCACCTTAACTCGGTAAGTGCCCGGAGGCAGGTCGGCTATCGAAAAAAAGCCGTTGATGTCGGTGGTGGCGCCGCGCTGTTCTGGCCCTTCTGCCTGCACCGTGGCAAAGGCAATAGGCTGTGCCGACTCCTTGTCGAAAACGTTGCCGCGCAAGGTGCTGCGGTTGGCTTTTTGTGCTTCGAGCACGCTGGTGCCCGCCACCAGCAATAACAGCAAAAAGTAGTTCTTCATCGCCAAAAGATGCGCTCGTCTGTTTGTAGACGGCAAAGGTACCACTCTTTTTCGCCGAAGAAGGAGCGAAACAGCGCTCTGCGACGAAAGATGCTTTCAAGTGCGCCAGAGACCTTTTAAAGAATTTCATCTCTCATCTCTACGTATGAGCTCGGTGTGTTGAGCACGAAGCCCAAACACACCGAGCTATGCTATCTATACTGCCACGTACATCCCATCGTTTCTTAAGGTTGTACTACCACTAGGCGCTTGACAAGACGTAGGCCATCGGCTCGAGTCAGCTCAACGAAGTAGATACCCGACAGGTCGGAGGGCAGTTCAAGAGGGATACTTTGTCCA
This sequence comes from Lewinellaceae bacterium, assembly GCA_037445225.1. Classification (GTDB taxonomy): domain Bacteria; phylum Bacteroidota; class Bacteroidia; order Chitinophagales; family Saprospiraceae; genus M3007. The sequence continues at coordinate 259,143 of JBBIKW010000003.1, forward strand.
GCCGAAACGGTCACTTGCCGCTGCTCCACTATTCGACCGCTCAAGTCGTAGAGCACCACTTGTCTGAAGGACTCGGTGCCGTTGTTGTGTACAAAGATACGGTCGGTGGCTGGGTTAGGAAATAAACGAATATTGTCTTCAGAGAGAGCGCTATCCTCGGTACTGCTACTGGTGCAGTAATGCGGCGGCTCGTGTTTGAGGATGGTACCATATGAGCCAGCTACCCAGCCGGTCTGTTCATCGATAAAGTAGATCGAAGAAAGAGTATTATCTGTGTCGACCCACTTCGATGTCCAGGTAGTTCCACTGTTCACTGTTTCGCGGAAGAGCCCACTTTCTCCCACCACCCATCCTTTCTGTTTGTTGAGGAAGCGAACCGACAGGAGGTCTAAGGTTGTTCCTGCTCCCTGCCTAGCCCATGAAACACCGCCATCAAATGTCTTCAATATAAAGTTGGACGCAAACGGCCATCTATTCGTTTCCGCAGTCCAGCCCGTTTGAGCATCTACGAAGTAAACCGACTCCAGATGCCTTGTAGTGCCAGAGGACTGCACCGTCCAGGTGGTGCCACCATCAGTAGTGGACACCACCGTTCCCTCGTAACCCACGGCCCACCCTTTTTGGGCATCGAGGAAGAAAATGGCGTATAAGCGCTGCCCGGTGTTGGACTCTTGTTTCTCCCAGTTCTCTCCACCGTCTGTCGTTTTCAAGATTACACCATGGTGGCCGGCCGCCCAACCGGTATACTCATCGATGAAATAAACGGAGCGTAGTCCGGCGGATACTCCGGCTTTTTGCTGCTTCCAGGTAATGCCGCCATCCGTTGTTTTGAGAATGACGGGTGTCGAATAGAGGGGGAAGCCACTGGTACCCACCGCCCAACCGGTTCTTTCGTTCACAAAAAAGACCGAAAGGAGATCCAAGGTAGTTCCTGAAGACTGAGGCACCCAACTGTTGCCGCCGTCCGTCGTCCTGAGAATGCGACCTTCGCTGCCCACCGCCCAACCAGTATAGGGATTGACAAAATAAATAGAGGCTAAATAGTTGGTTGGTCCTGAGCTGAGGGGTGTCCAAGTGATACCCCCATTTGTGGATTTTACAATAACGCCACCCATCCCTATAGTCCAGCCGTCCTGAAGGCCAACGAAAAAGACACTGTAAAGTGTGTAAGTAGTTCCAGAATTCTGAGTCGTCCAAGAAGCCCCGCCATTCGCAGTTCTGTATATTACGCCGCTACTTCCTACCGCACATCCCCTCTGAGCATCCACAAAGTGAACATCGTAAAGCGTTTTGGTTGTGTCCGGGGTGGGCTGCAGCGTCCACGTTGTCCCTCCGTCTGTGGTTCGAAGAATCGTGCCCTTGACACCAACTGCCCACCCTTGGTAGCTGTCAATGAAGTGCACCGATTGAAGCGCATTCGGCGTATTGGCCTTGTACATCGTCCAGTTCGCTCCACCGTTGACGGTTATGAGAACTATACCGGAGTCTCCTACGGCCCATCCTTGTTCGGCATTTAGGAATTGTACTGAGTAGAGATCTCTCTTAGTACCAGAGGTTTGGGTCTTCCAAGTCGCACCCCTATCCTCGGTTTTGAGAATAGTGCCTATACTACCAACGGCCCAGCCGACCTGGTCATCGACAAAGTGCATGTCATATATCATAGACGTTAGGTTGGTCTTCTGTTTCACCCAAGAGACACCTCCGTCTGTGGTTTTTAGAATAGTGCCCGATGTCCCTGCTATCCATCCCGTCTGGGCATCTGCAAAGAAGACAGACTGCAGTGAATTAGGCGTTACTCTGGCGGCTATTCTTTTCCAAGAAAGCCCTCCATCCTCGGTTTTGAGAATAGTGCCGTTTATCCCTACTACCCAGCCGGTCTGTGCATTTATGAAGAAGACATCGTACAGCGTATTGCCCTGCGGGAGTGGGTTTTGCCACACCCAGCAACCTTCATTCGTTGTATTCGAGAGCTCCGTCGACGCCTCTTGCACTGAGAGGGTAGTACTCCACTCTGAGCGACCGCACCCTTCCGCTACCAAATGTACCGTGTAGGTACCCGCACGGTCGAAGTGAAGGATAGGATCGGCACTAAAACTGTTTGTGGGCTCTTCAAAAAAGGCATCTGTTTCCGGCTCCACTCGCCATTCATAGCGGAAGGCATTCTTTGTGCGATTATTAAAACCGACACTTTCCCCAACAGAGAGCATTTCCGTAGAAGGAGATACCGCCAGAGTGGGCTTATCCCAAACACTAATCGAGAGCTCTACAAAGTGAAAATTAGCGCGGCCCGAGACACACTGCGCCTCCACGCCTACTCGCGCGCTGAACACAGCTATGCCTTCAGGAGAAAATCGTCTGCGCACTTCATCAGAAGGCGCATATACATGCGTCAACACTTCGGGAATCCCTTCGAAAACCTGACAAGGCGTGCCATCCCCCCAATCCACATACGTCCGAACGTCCTGGCCCGCGGCATTGGATCGGTTCACGATAGTTACTGGTTCGCCTAAGCAAAAATGGGTAGAACCCTTTGTGGTTATGTAGGCATCTGCTCGAACCTCGTTTTCGCAATTTGTCCGGACATGCCATCTGTCCTCGAGGCATTGTCCCCAGCTGAGATGCACCGCGAAAAGCAGCGGGATGAGCGCCGTAGAAAAGGAACGAGTTTTCATAGCACCTTTACACTTTTTAGGATGAACTGAGATAGCTGGACACACGGCAAGGGGAGGGCTCGCGAGAGCCACATTCTCGTCGAGAAGCATGCATCCTATAGCTCTGCGCTTATTTGTTTTTGCCCCTCTTGACAGTCCTATGCTGTAGTACCAAGATGCCGCTTTCAGTTACGCTAAACGCTTTACTTTGCACCCCATGAAAGGGCTCCTCACCATCGTCTTACTGTTGATCTCCAACGTCTTCATGACGTTTGCGTGGTACGGACATTTGAAATTTCAGCAGTGGTCTTTTTTCAAAAAGACGGGTCTCTTGGGTGTGGTCCTCGCCAGTTGGCTGATTGCGTTTTTAGAATACTGCTTCATGGTGCCGGCCAACCGCATCGGCTATCGGGGCAATGGCGGGCCGTTTTCGCTGCTCCACCTCAAGGTCATCCAGGAAATCATCACCCTATTGGTCTTTGTGGGTTTCTCTCTGTTCTTCTTCAAGAACGAGACGCTGCGATGGAACCACTAGGTGGGATTTGCCTTGATTGTGCTGGCTGTGTACTTCATTCGAAAATAATAAGAAGCTGCGCCCTCAACCTCTCAGCGGCAAGGGGACGAAGGCTTTGTGCCGCTGCAGGTTCTCAATAGCCGAAGATTTCCTCTAAGGTCAGCTTCCGAACCGGGCCGATGGCTTTGTGCAGGTAATCGAAGTCGATGCGCTCTTCATCGCCCAGGATGAGCCAGCGCGTTGGCCGATTGGCCACATATTGTTGATGAAAGCGCACTAAGGCTTCGGAGGGAGCTTGGCTTACAGCGCGATAGATGTCCTGTCGAAGGTCGTGGTAAAAGCCGCGGCGGCGAGTGGTGCGCCAGTTCCAGTAAATGTCTGCGCGGGTAACGCGGCCGGCGGCTATTTGGCGCAAGACGCTTTGTCGCGCGTGCTCCATTTGTAGCGGCGACACGGGCATATCGCGCAGGAGCTGTTGAAAAGCTTCGACCGCTTCGCGCAGCTTGTCGGGTTGGGTGCCTACATAAGCCTGCCAATAATGCGGCAGCCGGCGCCGGTCGGGGTTGGCAAACAGGGCATAGGTAGCATAGGCCAACGCCCTACTTTCGCGGATCTCTTGGAAGACAATAGAGGATAATCCGTAGCCAAAATACTGGTTGTACCATTCCGACAAGACAAATGCCTCCAAGTCAAAGGTGGGAAGGCTCTTGACGAGCAGCAGGAGCTCCACCTGCACTGTCGGGAAGTGGACAAAGAAGACCTCGTCGCGGTAGACGCGGCGCTCGCGATAGCGGCGGCCCGGCAAGGGTGGGCGTAGAGCGCCTCCTTCAGGCACCAGCGAGACGCGCAGTCGTTGCGCCACCTGAGCGTGGCTTAAAGGACCGCAGTAAAAGCGCTCGTGCCGAAAAGCAGGCAACTGGCGCAGCAGGTAGACGAGCTCTTCTGCTTGCAGCGCCTCCAGTTCGGCAGCGCTCAGCCGGTCGGTATAGGGCGATAGCTTCCCATAACGTGCATAGTGGTACAGCGCCTTGTGCAAGATGATGCGCCTGTCTTTCTTCGCGTTGGCGCGCCGCAGCAAGATGTCGGCTTTCAAGTTAGTTAAAGCTTCCGGATTGGGCTGCAGATCGGTCAGCAGATGTTCTAAAAGAGCAAGGGCTTCGTCGAAGGACTCCTGTAGTCCGGTCAGGGCGATGTAGAGGTAGTCGCCTTGACAAGAAGCGGATAGATTCACGCCGGCGCGATAGAACGCCTGCTGCATTTGGGCTGGCGAGTAGCGAGTGGTGCCTAAGAAGGGCAAATACCCTATCGCCGTCGACCATCGGCGGTCGGCGCTTTTGCCCATTTCAAAGAGGTAGTAGAGTCGGAAGAGCTGACTGTCGGGTTGACGTACGCTGCGCAGCACCACGCCTGGGAACAAGCGAGAGGAGCGCAGCCGCTTCCGATAGTCCACAAACTCCGGAGCAATCTCTGGCGGGCTTTGCTGAAGGAATTCCTGAGCGAAAGCCGATAATTCCGTGCGGTTAGGCTCCACAGGAGTGATGGGCGGCTTGTCCACCTTCATCACGGAGGGATCGTTGCCGCAGTGCTTGTAGACGGCGACGTAATTGTCGGGGCGGAGGTATTTTTGAGCGAACGCGACAATATCCGACTTAGTCACATTTTCTAAGTACTTCCACCGGTGCACCACCTCGGCCCAAGGAAGCCCCAACACAAAGGCGCTGGTTAGCGCAGCCGCCCGCCCGGTGTTTTTTTCAAACCGCTTTATTTCCATCAGCTTGAGGTCCTTGACCACCGCCTGCGGCAACCACGCTTCAAATTCACCGCGATGCAAATGAGCGATTTGCTCCCAAAGCAGCCGTTCCACGTCGGCCAACTGTTGCCCTTCGCACGGCTTTCCATACAGCACCAATGCGCTGTACTCTTCGTAGACGCGCGGATAGGCATAGGCTTCTAACAAGCGCTGGGCTTGGATGAGGTTTAGGTCGAATAGGCCGGCTTGCTGATTGTGCAAGATGCCCGCTACGATGGGAAGCAGTCGGACCTCTTCGGTTTTGGCTCCGCCAAAGCGCCAGCCCATCTCCACCCAGGCAGGTTCTTGCCCGTAAACGTCGCGCTGCACGCGCTGCCGCAGCTCGGGTTGCGGTTCCGGCTGAAAGGGCGGCAAGGGTTTGGGAGAAAAGTGCCCAAAATAGCGCTCAGCTAAGGCGACGGCCTGTTGAGGATCAAAATCGCCGCACAGCACAATGGCCATGTTGTTGGGCACATAATACTGATTGAAAAAGCGATAAATATTGGTCTGGGATGGGTTCTTCAAGTCTTCGCCGCGGCCCAACGTCGTATGCGTGCCGTAAGGGTGCGTAGGAGTGAGCACCTCTTGCATCGCTTGAAGCGTCTTGCGAAAATCGCGGTCTTGGCTGATGTTGAACTCTTCGAAGACCGTCTCCAGCTCTGTGTGGAATAGGCGCAGTACGGGTCTGCGGAAACGCTCGCTTTCCAAAGCAAACCAACGCTCAAGTTCGTTAGAGGGAATGTCGTTGACGTATACCGTTTGCTCTACCCACGTATAAGCATTCGTGCCGCGCGCTCCGATGGCGCTGACCAGCTTATCGTACTCATTGGCAGCCGCATAACGCGCCGCTTCGAACGAAAGGCGATCGATCTCGGCGTACAATGCCCGCTTTCGTTCGGGATCCGGCTCTGCGCGATGCGCTTCAAACAGCTGTTCGATCCGGTCGAGCAGCGGCTTTTCCTTTTCCCAATCTAAGCCGCCCAAGCGGTCAGTGCCTTTGAACATCATGTGTTCAAAATAGTGCGCTAGCCCTGTGCTGTCGTCGGGGTCGTGCTTAGAGCCGGCACGCACGGCGATTTCCGTATATATGCGAGGTTCGTCGCGGTTAACCGATAGAAACAGCTGGAGCCCATTGCGCAGCGTGTAGTGAAGCACACCAATGGGATCGTCTTTTACGGTATTGAACTCCGGAAACGAGGCGACGTGACAGGTCATATTCGGCTCTGCTTTTAAGTAAGAGGCCAATGTACGGCAGTTCTGCTATCCACTGACGGTTATCGGTCAGAGTAGACAGACGAGGCGATTTTTTGTTCGAAGCGATAGGTGAGGCACCGCTGGAAGAAATCCCTTAGGTTTGCAAAGCGTATGCGTATATTCCTCTTCGGATGGTTGTGGATAGGAGTGACGTGGGGGTGGGCTCAACCCACCGAGGCGCTATCTGGTAAATGCGCGCCTTTTCTTAGAAGCACCGATACACTAAGGGCATTTTCCTTAGTTGTGCGCGACATCCCTGCCTTTGAGACCTACTTGATGTCGCAGGTGCCCGCAGCGCGCATTCTTCATCGGTATGTTCCCGGCAGAGTGGCGGTGTTGAGCTGTCCGCCAGAAGTGTTTTGGAAAGACATAGCCCCTCGGCGTGAAGTGATGTTCATCGACCGCGCTCCTGCCGCACCTCAACCCGAACGCGCTGTGCCGGGGCATGACCTATCGGTCAACCACATTCGCGCAGTCCACATCGAACAGGCGGAGCTCGATGGCCGAGGGAGCGTCGTCTCCATTAAGGAACAGCGATTCGACTCCAATGATGTGGATTTGCGAGGGCGCGTGTTGTTCGGCGCACCCTCAACGCCCCAGACAAGTGTCCACGCCACCCTCATGGCCACGCTCGTGGGTGGCGCAGGCACCTCAGATCCAGAAGGGCGCGGCGTGGCTCGCGGCGTGCACTTGCTGTCCTCTTCGTTTGTTGGCCTGCTCCCAGACCCTCCAGAAGTATACAAGGCTTGGAATGTCGGCGTGCAAAACCACGCGTATGGGACCTCCATCGAAAATTACTACAGCCCCAACGCCCTGTCGTTCGATGCATCCACCCAGGCCCATCCAGAGCTGGTGCACGTGTTTTCTGCCGGCAATGTCGGCGACAGCGTCTCTACCGCAGGCCCTTACGCCGGTATCGAGGGCTTTGCCAACCTAACCGGGCACTTCAAGATGGCCAAGAACATCTTGGTTGTCGGCGCTGTGGACAGCTCTGGGAGCGTACAGCCCTTTAGTTCTCGCGGGCCGGCTTACGACGGTCGCACAAAGCCCGACATGGTCGCTTATGGTCCCAATGGGACTTCCGAAGCCGCTGCCTTGGTGAGCGGAGCAAGCGCCGTAGTGCAGCAATGCTTGCGGGAAAAACGAGGACGGACACCGACATCCGAATTGGTACGTGCTGTCCTTCTATCCGCTTGCGACGATGTGGATGCACCAGGTATCGACTTTACCAGCGGTCACGGCAACCTAAATCTCCAGCGCGCTGTGGCCGCAGCCCAGCATCACCCGCTCTTCCAAGGGACTGTAGCCGAGGGCCAAAATGCAGAGTGGACCTTTGATGTGCCGCCCAAGGTGCACCGACTCACTGTCGTCCTGTGTTGGAACGACTTGCCCGCACTGCCCGCCGCTCCCAAGGCGCTCGTCAACGACTTAGACATAGCGCTTGTCGGACCGGATGGGACATGGTGGTATCCCTGGGTGTTGAACACCTCTCCTCATCCAGACTCACTGCGTCAACCCGCACGGCGCGGCATCGACACGCTCAACAATGTAGAGCGCATCGACCTTCTGAAGCCCCTACCCGGCATTTACACTATACGCATAGTAGGGCAAAGGGTGGTTTCCGCACGCCAGGCATTTTCCGCAGCGGTCTGTTTAGACACCGCCGGTGTGTTTTCCTGGAAAAGTCCGCTGCACGGCGAACGCGCATGGAGTGGTCAGCCCCTTGCGCTGCGCTGGCAGCACAACCGCCCCAAGACCCATGGCACCTTAAGCTATCGACTTCTGTCGGACAGCTCCTGGCATATTTTAGTCGACAGCATGCCGTTGGAAGACGGCGCATGGGTGTGGCAGCTGCCCGACACCACTGCCGCTGCACAAGTGCAGATGTCCATCGGAACAAAACAATGGGTTTCCGACACTTTTCTCATTGCCCCTGCTGTGCGCCTGCGCGTGGCGGTAAACTGCGCCGACTCCATACTGCTGTGTTGGAACACCGCTGATTTACGCGCGCAATACCGACTTTGGGGGCTAGGGCAATACTATTTAGAACCGCTTTTTCTCACCGCCGACACCTGCGTGCTCTTGCACAAAGACCACTTCCCTCAAACCCATTTTGCCGTTTCCGTGCGCCTCGACTCCGCCGAAACGCTGCCTTCAGCAGCTCCAAGCATTGAACAACAACATTCGGGATGCTATCTTCAAGCATTCTGGGGCTCGTTAGACGAACCCGGCCCGCGCGCCGTACTCTACCTGACCTTAGGAGCCTCCCATGGCGTAGACTCGGTTTTTTGGGAAAAATGGCGGCACAATAACTGGAGCATGCTGTACCAACAGGTGCCGAAGGCGTTGTCTTTGCAATATGAAGATGAAAACGTCTCTCCGGGAAAAAATACCTATCGCGTTCGCTTAAAGATGGCCAATAGCGCCGCTTTAAGCACAGAGTCCATATCCCTCTACTACTCCGGCCCAACCCATGCCCGCGTATATCCTAACCCTGTGGTTCCGCACCGAGCCATGACCATATTAGTCGATTCGGAGTACTTACCGGCTCAATGGCAGCTGTTCAATGCGTTGGGCCAAGTAGTCGCTTCTCAAAAACTGGAAGAGGGTCGCACGGAAACCTACCTACCTGATTTACCGCCGGGGTATTATCTTTGGAAAATAGCGTCGGATGCCCGTCCTTTTGCAACAGGGATATTAGCGGTAAGGCCATAAAAATGGCGAGGCGATCGAGAACAACTCGTCGCCCCGCCAGCCCGTTCGGCACAGTTTCGCTCTAATATAGGTAGTTGAGCGCCGTTCTGTCGTTGGAATTAAAAGGCCTATTGACGCCATTGCTGATGCAAGCCAGCATCCAGGAAGCCGGATCAGGACCAGTGGGCGTTCCGGGGATATGCACCGCACCCACGCCCGTAGTTTCCTGCCCTTCGTTGCCGCCTGTGCCGCAGCTATAGGAGCGGTTCATGTAGTCGGTGTGCCGAAAACCAATGCAGTGCCCGATCTCATGCGCAAATACAGTAGCCAACGTGTTCGTATTCCAGTTGCGGTACTGCCGGTTAAACTGTATCTCCGGATACGGATTTCCACCGCTGGGGAAACCTGCCGCAGCAATGAAGGAGCCACCGTTGACGATCTTGATCACGATATTGCCTCCGCTAGAAACGCGCTGAAAAGTCAAGAGCAGATTTTCAGCGTTGTAGCGGCTAATAGCGGCGTTGATGGCGTTACTGATGTTGGTGGTGATGTTGCCAGAAGTGCTAATTTTGATGGTTCTCGGCAGCCCCGTCACTAAGTTGAACGTGCGGTACTGCTCTTCGCCGGCGATAATCAAGTTAGGACTAGACCACGGATCCGCCTCCAAATCCTGCTTGCGCAGAAAAATATCGCCTTCGACGATGTAACCATTTTCGTACGCATAGGCATCTTTAGGGTTGAAGCCTAAGCGAGCGATCTTGGCCTTGACGTCTTCAGAAACGGTAGGAAGGAGCTCATCGGCGCCGTTGTCGCGCACGCAGGAATAGATACCTGCAGAAGCGGCAGTAAGTAGGGCGAGGAAAAGAAAACGCTTGAGCATAACACAGGACAGTTTGAGTTTTGAGAAAAAACTTTCGCCAAAACGGGCAGACAAAGGAAAGCACTATTGCGCAAGACAATGGGACTTTTTTTACACGGGCTTTTAGTATCTCATTCGTATGGCAATCCGTCTAAAAAACCGAAGAATGCTTAAACATCCGCGAACGACACACACGGAGGGAATACCTATCGGACGGGTATTCCTCCTCACTATTATAGCCATAGGACAGCTGTATTCCTGTCGGCCTAATCCTCCAGCTGCTGAGCCGGATAGGGGAACCGCCGTCATCTGGCCCGACACCGCTTTAGGAGAGAAACCGGCAGTGCCGCTGTATACCTATGTGCTTAACCGCCCTGTCACGTTGGGTGAATACTTTAACGTAATGGATCGCTTAGTGGCGCGCTTCGACAGCCTAACGCCTTACCCGCTAACCGAGCACTTGTTGGTGCACGCTAATCCGTGGCTAATAGACACCCTGGCGGGCACAGATTATTACTACCGAAAAGCGCAGGGCGAGACGGTGATAGATGCGTCTCAGCTGGTCGCCTTGCATCCAGGGGCGGCTCTCAGGGTGCCCGACACGGCAACGGCTCAACAGCTGCAACAACATCTGTCGAGCTTATGGCTGGATATAAACATTCCGGAGTTTCGCCTGCGCATTATGAAGGGCATAGATACCCTTTACAGCATTCCGGTGCGCGTAGGGCAGAATCGACGCCGTTTTCAGCAGGTTACCGGTCGAGTTGAAGACTTGCGTACGCGGACAGGGTGCGGGCATATTGTCCGCGTCAACCGGAACCCTTCCTACTTTGTAGATCCGCACACCGGACGACGCCTGCGCTCCACGCTGCGCGACGACGGACAGCGCACCCGCATGCCGCGCATCCCTTGGATAGAGACGGAGATCAACGGCGTGCGCAACGGACAAATGCTACACCCTACGACAAATCCCGCATCGCTAAATAAGGCTTCCTCCAACGGCTGTATCGGTTACAGCGAAGCAGATGCCTGGCGTGTATACTACCACGCTCCCGTAGGAACGCCCATCGTCATCCGCTACGACCTCAGAATACTGCTTTCCAATGGAGATACCTTGCATTTGAAGGATATTTACAACCTTTACAAGCGATAACTTCTTTTTTAATTTGCATTACCATGATTCGCTTTCTGATCAAAATTGGCCTCCTCTTAGTGGTAGGCATCCTCATCTACAATCGCTTTTTCGGCTCTGCCGCGGAAAAGGAGCAGGCCAAGGAAATCTTTCGCAAAACAGGCGACTTACTGCAAGACACTTGGGGCTTACTGCGGTCGGAGAAAGAAAAGTTTGACGCCGGCAAGTACGACCGCGCGCTCGAACAGTTGGGCCAAGCGTATCAGTCGCTGCGCCAAGGAGCCCAATACTTAGACCAAAACGTACTGCGGCGCCTAAGTGAGTTAGAACGGCGAAAGGGCGAGTTAGAGCAGCAGATGCGCGTCTTAGAGGCCGAAGAACAGGCCCTTCGCAACACACCGCCTCCTTCCTCTAAGAAGCTGCGAGGAGCTGCAGCAGAAGACGAAGCTCGCAAAGCGCGACTGGAGCAACAACGCCAAAGTCTCGAAAATGACCTTCAGCAACTGATGCGCGACTCCGAAGCTTTGTTGCGTCAAGCCCAGCAACAATGACGCGCTCACCCTAAGAAGAAGCCCGGTGCTCTAGCTCGCACAGGGCTAACCAGGCTAACAGAGCACTTCCCGTCTCTAAGGCAGCCTCGTCGATGTCGAAGCGGTCGGTGTGGACAGGGGCGATGATGCCGCGCTCGCTATTGCCTGTGCCCAGACGATAGAAGCAGGACGGAAACAGCTGAGAGTAGTAAGCGAAATCCTCTGCAGTCATCCGCACCGGCAGGTCGACCACTCGGTCTTTGCCCAACAGGTCCTCCGCCCACCGTCGAGCGCGACGCGTCAGCGCTACGTGGTTGTGTAAGACCGGATACCCCTTGACGATAGTTACTTCACAAGCACCGCCCATCCCTTTAGCCACGGACTCGGCTATTTTTTTTATGCGCCGATGGGCTTCTGCCCGCCATTTCTCGTTCATGGTGCGAAACGTCCCCTCCAAACGAACCGCGTTGGGTATGACGTTGGTAGCCCCCCCTTCAGAAGCGATCCTTCCAAACGTCAACACCGTGGGCACGGCAGGGTCGGCATAGCGAGCGGCGATTTGCTGGAGGGCCACTACGATTTGAGCGCTGATGGCGATAGGGTCTATGCAATCGTGCGGCATGGCTGCATGGCCGCCTCTGCCCTTGACCAAGAGGTAAATTTCGTCGGCAGAGGCCATGTAGTCGCCCGCGCGGAAGCCCACCATCCCTGCTGGGAGGGCAGGGTACACGTGCTGGCCGAAAAGGGCTGAGGGTCGCGGGTTTTCCAAAGCGCCGGCCTGTATCATGAGGCTAGCGCCACCGGGCAGCCGCTCCTCACCGGGCTGAAACAGGCATGTAACCGTCCCGCTAAAGTATTGGCGCAGCGCTTGAAGGATACGTACGGCACCCAACAAGGCTGCTGTGTGGGCATCGTGCCCACAGGCATGCATGACCCCCGGATGTTGAGAGCGATAAGGCACCTCGTTATTTTCCTGGATGGGTAGGGCATCCATATCGGCGCGCAGGGCAACGGCTCGCTTGTGCGGGCGCCTGCCGCGCACTAAGGCGACGATACCGGTGCCGGCCACCTGAGCCCGATGTTCCACTCCCCATTCCTGAAGGCGCTGGGCGATAAATTGTGCCGTCTGTTCTTCCTGAAAAGAAAGTTCAGGGTATTGGTGCAGGTGGCGGCGATAAGCGACGACGTCCGCACCAAAGCGCTGTGCCAGCGCTCGAACTTTGTCCTTCATACCTGTTAACCAACGAGTTGCTCGCTGATGCGGCCAAAACGGCGTTCGCGCTGCTGATAGTCGGCAATGGCCTCAAACAGCTCGATGCGGCCAAAGTCGGGCCAAAACGTAGGGGTGAAATAGAGCTCTGTGTAGGCCGCCTGCCAAAGCAAGAAGTTAGAGAGGCGCGTTTCACCGCCCGTTCGGATGAGCAAGTCGGGGTCCGGCACTCCCGCCGTGCACAGCGCACTCTCAAAAGTAATAGCGTCGATGGCTTCCGGCTGCAAATGCCCTACAGCCGCCTGTGCCGCCAAGGTGCGCGCAGCGCGCAGGATTTCCCATCGCGCCGAATAGTTGAGGGCAAGCACCAAGGTGAGGCGCGTGTTGTGTTGCGTCTTTTCTACGCCCTCCAACAGAGCCCGGCGCGTCGGCTCGGGCAAGGCATCGACATCGCCAATAGTGAGCAGTCGGACGCCGTTTTGGTGGAGGTCGTCTATCTCGGCACGCACCGTTTCTACCAGCAGGCTCATCAATGCCGACACCTCATCGGCAGGGCGACTCCAGTTCTCCGTACTGAACGTATACAGCGTCAGATACCGAACGCCGATCTCGGCAGCGGCTTCTGTTACCTCTCGCACGCTTTTGACCCCGCTGCGATGCCCCAACACGCGAGGCAGGCCTTTGCGCTTGGCCCAACGGCCGTTGCCGTCCATGATAATAGCGATATGGGTAGGGATCGGAGCAGTCGAGATAAGCGTTCTCAAATCAGACATGGTCTCTTTGCGTGAATAAGGAGAAGAATAATACGGCACAGCTAGCAAAGGTAAAGAGCGCCTGTGCCAAACAGGGTTATCCAGAGGTAATTTCGGCAGAAGAGGTTTCTCTTTTCTTCTTTTTCTCTATGCCATTGGTCGGAGCAGGGGGCGTAGGTTTCGGGATACCTAAGGCGATATCCAACACCTCCGCCATCGTATCGACGTAGTGAAACGTTAGCCCTTTGATGTAGTCGGGCTCGATCTCTAAGACGTGTTTTTGATTGTCCTTGCACAAGAGCACTTCGCGAAGACCGGCGCGTTTGGCAGCCAAGATCTTTTCTTTGATACCGCCTACCGGCAACACTTTGCCGCGCAGCGTAATCTCGCCCGTCATAGCCAAAAACGGCTTTACTGGGCGCCGAGTAAATGCCGAAGTTAGGGCAGTAAGCATCGTTACGCCAGCAGAGGGACCGTCTTTGGGAATAGCGCCCTCTGGGACGTGGATATGAATGTCCGTCTTGTCGAACACTTCTGGGTCGATAGAGAGTTCCGCAGCGTGAGCCTTGATGAAGCTCAGGGCAGTTGTAGCGCTTTCCTTCATCACATCGCCTAAGTTGCCCGTCAGCTGTAGGCGGCCCGAGCCTTTATTCAAACTAGCCTCGATAAAGAGGATATCGCCGCCGACGCTGGTCCAAGCCAGTCCAATGGCAACACCCGGAACCTGCTGCTTCTGGTAAACCTCAGCATCAAATTTGGTCGGCCCTAAGATATCGTGGATATGTTCGGGGCGTATCACTGCGTCGTAAGGTTCCTCCATGGCGACCTTTTTCGCCACATAGCGCATCACCGAGCCGATCTCGCGATTGAGGTTACGCACCCCGCTCTCTGCCGTATAATGGCGAATAATATGGGCTAAGGCCCGGTCGGTAATCCTCACTTGATTGGGCTTTAGGCCATGCTCTTTGCGCTGTTGAGGAATGAGGTGGCGCCGAGCGATTTCCATCTTCTCTTCTTGCGAATAGCCGGCGATTTCGATGATTTCCATGCGGTCGAGCAGAGCCGGCTGAATGGTCGAGAGGGTATTGGCCGTAGCGATGAACAACACCTTCGACAGGTCGTATTCCAACTCTAGGTAGTTGTCGTAGAAGGTGGTGTTTTGTTCTGGGTCGAGTACTTCTAACAAGGCCGAAGAGGGGTCGCCGCGGAAGTCTTTGCCCACTTTGTCAATTTCATCTAGGATGAAGACGGGGTTGCTGCTCTTGCATTTTTTGAGCGATTGGATGATGCGGCCGGGCATGGCTCCGATATAGGTGCGGCGATGGCCGCGGATCTCTGCCTCGTCGTGGAGCCCACCCAAGCTCATGCGCACGTATTTGCGGCGCAGTGCCTTGGCGATACTTTGTCCTAAAGAGGTCTTACCCACACCCGGAGGCCCTACTAAACAAAGGATAGGAGCTTTCATGTCGCCCTTTAGCTTCAGTACCGCCAAGTGCTCCAAGATGCGTTCCTTGACCTTGGTCAGGCCGTAATGATCCCTGTCCAGCACGGCTTTAACTCGCCGCAGGTCAAAATCGTCCTTGGTATACTCTTGCCAGGGGAGGTCGAGCAAGGTCTCCAAATAGGTCAGGCCGATGGAGTACTCCGCGATTTGGGGGTTGATTCGGCGCAGTTTATTGATCTCGCGATGGAAGGCCTCCTCGACGTTTTTGGACCACTTCTTCTTGCGCGCGCGCTCTAACAGGGCGTTGATCTCTTCCTCCTGAGGGTTTTGTCCCAGTTCCTCCTGAATGGTCTTGAGTTGTTGGCTGAGGAAATAGTCGCGCTGCTGTTTTTCGATGTCGCTGCGCACTTTGGCTTCGATTTGGTCTTTGAGTTCGAGCAGCTGCAGCTCCGCATCCATATGTTGGAGGATACGGTTCGCTTTTTCCTTAAGGCTGTTGATCTCTAAGATCGCTTGCTTCTCCTCCAGCTTTATGTTCAAATTGGAGACGATAAAGTTGAGCAAGAAGTTATCGTTGGTGATGTTTTTGAGCATCACCACGGCCTCGGAGGGAATGTGGGGGGAGAGTTCGATGATCTGTTTGGCCGTATCGCGAATGCTGCTGATCAGCGCGCGAAACTCGAGTTTGTTGCGCGGCTGCGTGTATTCCAGCAACTCGATCAAAGCCGACAAGTAGGGCTCTTCACTGACGATCTCGCGGACTTGAAAACGCTTGCGCCCTTGAAGGATGGCCATAGTGGAGCCATCCGGCATGCGCAGCATCTTGAGTATGCGGGCTACCGTACCGACGTGGTACAGGTCGCGGAAGCCCGGATTCTCAATCTTCATATCGCGCTGCGAAAGCACGCCGATATATCGGTGCTCTTCGTAGGCGCGCTGAACCGCTCGAATACTCTTGTCGCGACCAATGGTAATAGGGGTAACTATGCTGGGAAAAAGTACGGTGTTTTTAAGCGGGAGGATGGGCAATACTTGCGGGTATTGCTCGCTCTGATTTGCCTCATCCTCTTCGTCTAAGGAAAACATCGGCGTGATATCCGGCTCATCTTCAGATTGCACCGACAATAACCAATCTTCAAACATATCTCTGCAATACATTCATTAAAAAACGCTCTCAGGGAAAATGCCGCTTGCTGTAAATTCGACGGATCCAAATGCAAATGTCGGATGCTTTTGACGCTCTTTACGCATAAAAGAACACGCGAACCTGGCGAGATTTGCGCATATTTATTGAGAAAGACGCTTTTTATGCGGCAAATTTTTCCCTTTCGAAAACACGTAAGCAGGCAAAACCCTTGCCAAGAAGCAATATTAGCTTCTCTGGCAGTTTCCAAGGGCAAAATCTGCCAAAACGTCAGTGGCGTGGCATATGAATAAAGAGCATCTTCGGGAGGCGGCCTTAAAAGCATACTTGGAACAAGCGGTTTGCCGCTATAACACTGCAGCTTTCATTGAGGGCGATCCGATATGGGTGCCGCATCGCTTTCATCGGCTTCAAGACATAGAAATTGCCGGTTTTTGGGCCGCCACCTTAGCTTGGGGGCAACGAAAAACCATCATCCAGAGCACCTGGCGCGCCATGGAACTTATGGACGGAGCGCCTTATGAGTTCATTGTAGGGCATCGCGAAGAGGACCGCCAGCGATTTACAACCTTCTACCACCGCACGTTCCAACCCACGGACGCGCTGTACTTTTTGGCTTTTTTGCAGGAGCACTACCGCCAGCACACCTCCTTAGAGACGGCATTTACCCAACACATGCAACCGGACGACCTCACCGTCGAGCGCGCACTGGTAGGTTTTCACCGCAGTTTCTTCAACCTTCCCTGGGCCCCAGAGCGCACGCGCAAACACATTCCCACTCCCGAGCGCGGCTCTACCTGCAAACGATTAAACATGTTTTTGCGCTGGATGGTGCGGTGCGATAATAACGGAGTAGATTTTGGACTTTGGAAGCGCATCCGACCGGCGCAACTGCTCTTGCCTCTGGACGTTCACGTGGAGCGCGTAGCCCGACGCTTAGGGTTGCTCACGCGTCGACAGACGGATTGGAAGGCCGTGCTCGAGTTAACCGAGGCGTTGCGCGCCTTAGACCCGGAGGATCCCGCTAAGTACGACTTTGCGCTCTTCGGGCTAAGCGCCCACTTGGAAGCGCAGTATTTTTGAAGCCAAAAATGGCACGTTTCTTATTTCCACAGGGGCTGTTACAGCCCACGTCGTTGGCTTTATGTTCGGCCGGGATAGTCGTCATCAGCATGCCCTGGTCGCCCTTTCTGCTGTCTTTGGGCATGTGGGGCATGGTATTCAGCGCTCTTTGGCATCGGTACTGCGAAGCAAGAGCTCTGGACCCTTTCTCCCGATGGCCCATCTTGTGGAAAGGGGCCTTAGGGCGGGCATTTACTGCCTGGTTTGAGCAGAAACCGCTGTGGCTCATAAGCCTGCTCTGGCTCATACCCTTTATCAGCGGCGCGTGGTCGGCCGACGAAGCATTCTGGTTGGAGCGCGTACGGGTGCGTTTGCCGTTCGTCGTGCTGCCCTGGGTATTTGCCAACTTGCCGCCTCTATCGCGGCACGAACAAGGCAAGATTTTGTCCCTCCTCGTCTACTGCATGGTGCTCCTAGGAATAGGGGTGGCAGCCCATTACGCCCTCCACAAAGAGGCGATCCTTTATGGGATTGAGCACGGAAAGCCTATACCTGTTCCTCGCCACCATATTCGCTTTAGCTTGATGGTGGCCACGGCAATCCTGGTCGGGGGCTGGCTGTGGAAAGAAAATTTTCGATGGCGCTACGCCTGGGAGCGAACGCTGTTAAGTATGGCTGTAATCTTTTTAATAGGCTTTATCCATTTCTTATCGGTGCGCAGCGGATTAGCCGCACTCTATGCCGGAATGCTCTTCCTCTTAGCCTTTTGGACATGGCGCACCCGCCGGTGGAAAGCCGCACTTATAGCCCTAATAGGAGCGGCTCTTGTCGCTACCTTCACCTTTTGGGCTTTCCCCAGCATGCAAGAGAAATGGGAATATACCCTCTACGACTGGAAACAGTACAGCAAACACGAAGGGGCTAACTACTCGGACTCAGAGCGGTGGATCTCACTACATGCAGGCTGGATATTGTGGAGGCGACATCCTTGGGTCGGTGTCGGCGCGGGCGACCTTCCCGAGCAAATCAAACAGGTGGTAGCAGAATATTTTCCGGAACACATTCACACCTTTAAGCTACCCCATAATCAGTTCCTCTATCTTCTGGCTTCGACCGGCCTGGTGGGGCTGCTGTGCAGCCTCATCGCCTGGAGCGGGCTTTTATGGAGTGCTTCCAAACAAGAATGGCTGTTTTGGGCTTTCCAAACCATGTTTTTCGTCTCCTGCTTAGTGGAGTATACCATTGAAACATCCACTGGAGTTGCCTGGAGCCTCTTTTATTCGCTCTGGTTTTGGTCTTTGGACCGAACAACAAAATGAACCTTGCATTTCGAAATCGCCTATATATTTGCCCAGCTAACCAAATACTCAACTTGTGATGTGTTGACTTTTGCAATCGGATACGACGAAACCTACACTTTATAATAAAATTTTTTATAATACAGGCAAATCAATAAAATTTAAAATTTTAATCTGCGGAAATAGGCGGAGGGTGGTAAGATTATCGAGAATGCTGCTGCGAGAGGTGGTATTGACCTCGGCAAAGTCAAAGGAAAGCGGCTCTTACTCCTTACGGGCATGCGCTATCTATCCGTGGATTTTTATCGAGGCCTTACGATAGCCTTCATGCTGGTGGTCAATACACCGGGGACGTGGGACCATGTGTACGCACCTCTGCTCCACGCCGACTGGCATGGGTGCACGCCAACAGACTTAGTTTTCCCTTCTTTCTTGTTTATCGTAGGAGTTTCGATGTGGTTTTCCTTTTCCAAATATTCTTTGTCGGGAAGAGCGAAACTTACGCGCAAAGCGCTGCACCGGGCAGCTTTGTTGTTTGGAGTAGGGCTGTTGTTGGCATGGTATCCCTTTTGGGGCAAATCTTTGTCGGAATTGCGCGTATTGGGGGTGCTGCAGCGCATCGGTTTGTGTTATGGGTTGGCCGCATTGCTCGTCCTCTACCTGCCTCTACGCGGTCAAGTGGCGGCAGCCATCTGCTTGTTAATCGGGTATTGGGTAGCATTAGCATGGAGCGTGCCGAGTAGCGCAGACCCTTTTTCCTTAGAAGACAATCTCGTCCGACGCGTCGACTTGGCCCTCTTAGGAGCCTCTCATCTTTGGAAAGGCAAGGGGATACCCTTTGACCCGGAGGGCTTGCTGAGCACCCTGCCCGCAGTAGTAACGGTACTGTTAGGCTGGTGGGCAGGACAACAGATGCAGCGATTAAGGGCGAGCCCTTTAAGAGCAGTATACACATTGGGAAGTATAGGCCTCTTGTTGGCAGTATTAGGCGGAGTGTGGCACCTTCTCTTTCCCATCAACAAGAGCCTTTGGACAAGCTCTTTTGTCCTATATACAGGCGGATTGTCGATGCTGCTGTTGGCGCTCAGCATTGGTCTTATCGACATAATGCGCCTTCAGGGCCTCGCTTATCCTTTTATCGTGTTGGGCGCTAATCCCCTGTTTGCCTATGTATTGTCGGGCGTGTTGGTTAAAACCCTCCTTCATTTCCGATGGGCAGAGGGCGAGGAGCAGGTCAACGCCTATCGCTGGCTTTATCAGTCCGTATTTGCTCTTATAAAGCCTAACGAGTTGAGCTCCTTACTCTTTGCTTTGACCTTCGCCTTGATTTGCTGGATAGTGTGTTGGCAGTTGCATAGGCGAAACATATATGTCAAAATTTGAAAAATATTCACTAACCAATCGCATTATCGTTATGAAGCATTCAGTGTACTTGTGGAAGCGGGTGTTGCCGCTTTGGCTTTTGCCCGCTGCGCTAACAGCCCAGTCTGTTAGCTTTAGCATCAAAGGCACGGTGACGGATGAGCAAGGCGAACCGCTCATCGGTGCCGTCGTCACTTTGGCCGAGCGCCGCGTGGGCACGTCCACCGATACTCGAGGATTTTATGCCTTAGAGGGCACGGCTTCGGAAGGTAGATACACCTTGGTAGTATCGTACGTGGGCTACACCACCTACCGCACTGCTGTGGAGATCCGACAAGGACAGCCCCTCGTCCAAGACGTCGCCCTTAGCAGCGATATTCTCAACCTCGACGAAGTGATCGTCACGGGCAACTCGCCCACCTCTACGCGCAAGCAGCTGGGCAACGCTATCGGCGTAGTAGACGGCCGCAGCTTAGAGCGTGCGGGCTCCAACAACACTTTGGGTGCTCTATCCGGAAAAGTAGCCGGTGCACAGATCAGCCAAAACTCCGGAGACCCAGGAGGAGGCTTTACCATTCGTTTGCGCGGGGTCAGCTCCATCAAAGGGAGTTCCGACCCCCTTTACATCGTAGATGGTGTCATCGTGGACAACTCCTCTCAAAACGTCATCAACCGCAGCGCCGACGCCATGACGGTGGGGCTCGCCGCCGGCCAAAACCGCTTGATCGACATTAACCCCAACGACATCGAGCGCATCGAAGTACTTAACGGCGCCTCGGCTGCAGCTCTATACGGTTCAAGGGCTTCTAACGGCGTTGTCCAGATCTTTACCAAACGCGGACGCACTGGCAAACCGGTAATAGAGTTCACCACGTCGGCTAGTCTGAGCCAGCTGCGCAAACGCGTCTTCGTCACCAAGTATCCCAAGCGCTTCGGCGTCAAAGGCAACGACCGGCTCGAAACCAACCAGGATCGCCTTACCATCCTCCTCACGTTGGGTTTCACTGAGCAACAGCTCATCAACCAAGGCATTGGATACGTCAAGGTGGGTTCCGCTAATCGCATCTTGATTACCGATCAGTATGACGTGACGCGCTACGACTACCAAGACCACATCTTCCGCGACGCTTTTGGGACGGATAACCACTTATCGGTGCGAGGTGGCAACGAGCGCAGCAATTACTTTGTCTCGTTTGGCTACAGCAACAACGACGGCATCATCCCCAACACCAATTTCACGCGCTATTCTGCCCGCTTGCGCCTCAACCAGGAACTTACTTCTTGGGCAACCCTAAGCACAGGCCTCAGCTATGCGCGCAGCGGCAGCCAGGACATGCCCAACGGCAACAACTTCTTCAACCCCATCAGCTGCATGTTTATTATCGACAACGTGTGGGACATCACCGAGCGCAATGCCGACGGCACCCTCAAGCAGGTCGAGCTGGTGCGCGTAAACCCCCTGTCGGTCATTGAAACCTTTGACATCCGCCAGCGAACGAACCGCATTATTAGCGATATCAATCTCAAGTTGTTTCCGTTCAAGGGGTTCCGCGTCGATTATACGTTGGGCTTAGATAACTATGCCCTGCAGGGCAACGAGTTCCATCCGCGCCTCCCTTACGCAGGCGTCGCAGCCACGTTCTTCCCCGACGGGTATATCGGAGTCGCCAACAGCAATGTCTCGCAGCTCAACAGCGACCTGCTGCTCTCTTACGAGACCCAAATCGGAGAGCACATCACCTCTACTACTACCGCGGGGCATCAGTATCAATACGGCCGCACGGAATTTGCCGGTGTAGAGGGCCGCGACTTGGCTCCGCTCATCCAGAATATCGCCGGCGCTTCGAACCTGTTTACCTTGCCGGCGCAGTCTATCGGAGAGTTTGCCCTCAACGGATACTTTCTGCAGCAGACGTTTGGCATTAAAGAGCAGCTCTTCTTGACGTTGGCCGGACGCATAGACGGCTCCTCCTACTTTTCCGAAAACAATCAAAACAACTTCTACCCAAAGGCAAGCTTGAGCTGGGTCGCCTCCGAGTTGTTCCGCAACAGCAGCCTATCCAATGCCATTAGCGCGTTGAAATTGCGCACCTCTTATGGTAAGGCGGGTAACTTGACCGGCATAGGCTTCTACGACCGCTTCAACAACTACCCCGGCAGCAACCTGACGGGGTTCCCCGCTCTGTTGCCCCCATCGCAGCTCAACAACCCCGACGTAGCGCCCGAGGTCATGACCGAAATAGAAGGCGGTTTCGACTTAGCTGTATGGAAAAACCGCGTGGGTTTGAGCCTGACGGTCTACCAACAACAGATCGACAACTTGGCCATCAATCGCCCGTTGCCGCCCTCTATTGGCGGCACCAGCGTGGTGACGAACGTAGGCAGCATGACCAACCGCGGCGTGGAGCTGTTGCTCAACGCTCAGCCCATTCGGACCAGTCAGTTCGAGTGGAACGTGGGTTTCAACTTCTCTCGCAACGTCAATGAGGTATCGGGTGTGACGGGCATCCTCAGTTTGCGCGGCTCCGACGGCACGCAATCCGCGCTCAATGGGCAGCCCTTTGGTGTGTTCTTCGGCCGCTACTATGCCCGCAACGACGACGGATCGCTGCTGCTCACCTCTCAAGGATTGGCACAGCCCGAACGCGGCCTAGTCATCCCAGAGGCGCAGTTCAACGAAAACAACCTACCCTCCGGCGCGCTGAAAGACCGCATTTATCGCTACGGCGGCAACGTCTTCATCCCGATGCGCGACGCCAACGGTCAGCCTTTGACTACAGGTACGCAAGAACTGCGCAAGGTGTTGGGCAACCCCTTCCCCGATTGGGTGGGCGCCTTTATTACCTCTCTTGGATACAAGAAGCTGACGCTCAACCTGCAGCTGGACATCTCTCAAGGCAACGATGTCTATAACTGGAACCGCATCACCAGCAATAACGTGGGCTTTGGCCCCTTGGCGGAAAAGGAACTCAAGGGTGAAGTGCCGCGCGGCTACGTGGCATCCATCGCAGGCGGAGTGACCGGTCAGCGCATCCAGGAAGAACACGTCGAAGACGGCTCGTATGTCAAACTCCGGGAAATAGGCCTGACTTATAACTTGGGACGTATCGGGCGGGGCGTAGACAACCTCTCCGTCAGCCTGTGGGGCCGAAACCTCTACTCCTGGGATAATTACCAGGGTTTTGATCCAGAAACTAACTCCGCAGGGCAAAACGACCGCGTGCGCGGCGACGACTTCGGCAATGTACCCATCCCACGCACCTTTGGCATCCGCCTTTCTGGAAAGTTTTAACCATCACACACAAAAAAAAGTACCGTCATGAAAAAATATCTCTTGCATCTTCTTTGCGTCTCGACACTGCTCCTTGTCTCGGCCTGCCAAAAGGAGTTCCTTAACCCCAATGCCGCCGACGGCAGCCAGGTCATTAAGACTGCAGAAGGCCTCACGGCCCTCGTCGTGGGTATCAAGAAAGAGTTTAGTGTAGGCGCTACCAGCGCGCTGTACAACGCTATTTCGAGCAACGGGCTCACGACAAAAGAGCTCTACGTCATCAATACCGGAAACGGCGAATTAACGGCTCTGGAGTCGGGGGGCGGCACCGTAGGCGGCAACAACGCCTTCATCAACAACATATGGGCCAGCTGCCACAAGGTGAAGGCCAATGCCCAGCTGCTCATCGACAACGCCGACAACGTTCGTGAAACTGGTACCAACGAGATGATTAAAGCCTACGGCTACGTCTTCAAAGCGCTGGCTATTGGTACGCTGGCAAACTTTTGGGAGCAAATTCCTACAGAAGTCGTTCCCGTTAACGAATTCTTGGCCGGCAGAAGGCCTACCTTCAAGCCGCGAATAGATGCCCTCAGAGAAGCCATCGACCTGCTCAATGCCGCTCAGGTGTTGGTGGAAAGCACCGCACCATCAGCCTTCTTCAATAACAAGGTAGGCACCGACATCGACATCAAAAACTTGGTCTACGCGCTGCAGGCGCGCTACAACCTTATGGCAGGTGAGTACAGCGCAGCGCTCGATGCCGCCAATCGGGTAGACTTGAGCAAGCGGTCCGTCTTCCGGTTCGATGCAATCAGCCAAAACCCTGTTTTCCGTACGTCCCTGGTCAACAACAACACGTACAACGGGGTGGTCAACTTCGGTCTCCCCGACATTCTCCAACCTGACCCAGCCGACGGCCGCATCCCCTTCTATTTGGGCAACAACACTGCTCCCGTACGCGTACAGGGCTTCTTCAAAAACGACGCCGACCCTATACCGCTTTACTTGCCGGGAGAAATCACGCTCATCAAAGCCGAATGCTTGGCGCGTCTGGACAGAGTCAGCGAAGCCATCGCGGAGCTGGATAAAGTGCTCACCAAGACAGCCGATCCCTTCGGCGTTACGGCCAAATTGAGTGCTTACAGCGGCCCGACCGACAAAGATGCTGTTCTCCTCGAGATCTACCGACAGCGCTGTATCGAACTCTACATGAGTGGCCTAAAGCTGGAGGATTCGCGGCGCTTTGGGCGCCCTGGCCCAGGACAACCCGGTGCCGAGCGCAATCGGAACTTTTATCCGTACCCCACTGTGGAGCGCGACAACAACCCTAACACGCCGCCCGACCCTCCAGTCTGAGCCAGCGCCCAGAAATACTAGCGAGTAAACAAAAGAGGGCGTCTTGCTTTGGCAAGATGCTCTCTTCTTTTTTGAGTGCGGTTACACGGCCCTTGCCTCGGTCTCAATCTGCAGAAGGGCGATGGAAGGCAGCTCGGGCAGAAAGATTCATGACGCGCTCTTGCTGGCTGATGCTCTCTTGGTGGATAGCTTCTAAGAGCAAGGCGATGAATTCTTGGCTCAGCTCGTTCTTTTGGCCGCGCACGAGCAGGGCCTCGCGCAGGGCGCGAAAGCGCTCCGGCTGCAGCACGGTGATGTTCTTTTCCCGTTTGGTTAACCCAATGTCGCGCACCAATTGCATGCGCCGGGCAATCAGGGCAATGATCTCCTCGTCGATTTCATCGATGGCGCGGCGATAGTTTTCTATGGAAGACAAGAACTCTGGATCATCTGTAGTGACGGCCCGGCGCACCAACGACGACAGTAGGTGAGCAAACTGAGTCGGCGTAATCTGCTGGGCGGCGTCACTCCAGGCCTTGTCGGGCGTAAGGTGCACCTCCACCATGAGGCCGTCGTAATTCAAGTCGTAGGCTTTTTGAGCCGTCTCAGCAAGTATATCGCGCCGACCGCAAATGTGGCTGATGTCGCAAAGCACCTCCAAACCGGGAAAGGCCTGCATGAGGTCGATGGCGATTTGCCACCGCGGAGCGTTGCGGTATTCGGAGTCGCCGTAGCTCGAAAATCCGCGGTGGATCGCCGCCAGTCGGCGCACCCCTGCGCGATGAAGGCGCTCAAAAGCGCCGATCCAAAGCTTCAAGTCGGGGTTGATGGGGTTTTTT
This sequence comes from Lewinellaceae bacterium, assembly GCA_037445225.1. Taxonomy (GTDB): domain Bacteria; phylum Bacteroidota; class Bacteroidia; order Chitinophagales; family Saprospiraceae; genus M3007. The sequence continues at coordinate 284,286 of JBBIKW010000003.1, forward strand.
ATCAATACAGGTACGTCCACGCCGCGCAGAGCGTCGGCGATTTCTTGTACGGAAAAAGGATTCGCCACTGTCCGGGCGCCTACCCAAAGGACATCAATTCCGTGTCGTAAGCACTCCTCCACGTGCTGGGCAGTAGCCACCTCTGTCGTCACAGGAAGGCCCTCCTCTTGACGAACACGCGCAAGCCACATCAGGCCGGGTGTGCCGACCCCCTCAAAAGCATTAGGGCGGGTGCGCGGCTTCCAGATGCCGGCGCGAAAAAGATCAACGCCACAGGATCGCAGGGCCTGCGCTGTAGCCAGCACCTGCTCTTCCGTCTCAGCAGAGCAGGGGCCCGCCACCAAGATTGGGCGCCGAAAGGAAAAGACCGGTTCAAAATCCATGTAGCTAAAGCGTTATAAGTGCAGGTAATGCACAACACTTTAGGCGTCCTAAAGTTGCCCAGTATCGGATGGCTGTACGTCCTCCGAAGGAATAGCTTCTTCTAAAGGCGACACTTCGCGCTTGTGTCGCGTTTGGGCGCGCTTGGCCCGCTCTTCGGCTTCTAACTTGTCGTAGGCCTTAATGATCTCTTTTACCAACCGGTGCCGCACCACATCTTCCGCTGTGAGGAAAAGCGTAGCGATGCCACTAACATCCTCTAAGATATCCATGGCCTGCCGGAGCCCCGATTTTTGGTGCACTGGCAGGTCCACCTGGCTCAGGTCGCCCGTAATGATACATTTGGCGCTCGGCCCTAAGCGCGTCAAAAACATTTTTAGCTGCAACGAGGTGGCGTTTTGCGCCTCATCGAGGATGATGTAGGCGTTGTCCAATGTGCGCCCGCGCATGAAGGCCAACGGAGCGATCTCAATGATGCGGTTGTCCATGAAAAACTGGAGCTTATCCATGGGCAACATATCGTCTAGGGCATCATACAAGGGGCGGAGGTAAGGGTCTACCTTCTCCTTGAGATCACCGGGCAAAAAGCCGAGGCTTTCACCTGCCTCCACTGCTGGGCGAGTGAGGACAATTTTTTTTACCAACCGATTTTTTAACGCGCGCACGGCGATGGCTACGGCGGTGTACGTCTTTCCTGTACCGGCAGGCCCTATGGCAAAGACAATGTCGTTGTGTTCGCACACTTCGACCAGCCGCTTTTGGTTGCGCGTTTTCGCCTTGATAGGGCGCCCCTCGCGGCCAAAGAGCAGTACGTTGGCCGTGTCGCCGTTGTCGGGTAGGCGTACGTCGAAGGGATTTTCACCGCCCAATAGGTCTTCCACCGTCTGGGCAGGCAGCTCGCGATGCTCGCGCAAGTAGCGCACCATGAGTTCGAATTTGGCTTTCGCCGATTGGGTATGGCGCTTTTCTCCGGCGATCTTCAGACTATTTCCCCGCGAGGTGATGGTCAGTTCGGGAAACGCTTTGCGCAGCAAGTTTAGTTTTGCATTGTTCTCGCCGTACAGCTCTAGCGGGTCAACGCCCTCGATGGTCAAAACGATCTCGCTCAAGTTTTTACTCATTAACAGATGGTTAGCAGCGGGAGGACTTATCTTCGCTTCAATTGTGAGGCTTGGCTCATGCCTCCATGCTCTACTTTACTTTTTTCGCCCACAAAAATAGACATGGGATGCATTTGCTAAACAGCATCTAATTTTAAAAAGTTGCATGTCCTCTCGTTTTATCATCTCGCTTACAACAGATTTCGGGCTGCAGGACTATTACGCCGGCGCACTGAAAGGCGCTTTGCTGCGGGCTTGTCCGCAAGCGCAGCTGGTAGACGTATCCCATTCCGTACGCCCTTTCGACATCGTCCAGGCCGCCTTGGTCGTGCAAAATGCCTTTGCGCAGTTTCCTCCAGGCTCGCTCCACCTTATCGGAGTAAACTGCGCCTATGCTCCGGATTCGCGCTTTGTGGTGGCCTCTGCCCAAGGACACTACTTTGCTGCACCAGACAACGGCATCTTGACGCTGATGTTCGAGCAGCTTGCCGAGATTCGCGCTCTGTTGCCCTCTGCAGCAGGCACCCTTGCTGTCATTGAGGTGTTCGCTCGAGCGGCAGAACACTTAGGCGCAGGACGGCCCATAGCGGCATTGGGTGTTCCCGCTGGGCCTTTGACAGAGCGCATCGGCCTACGGCCAGTCACCACGCGCTCGCGCATCCGAGGGACGGTCATTTACGTAGATCATTTTGAGAACGTGCAGGTCAATATCCGACGTGAGACGTTCGAGCGAGTCGGGCAAGGGCGTCCCTTTTCCCTCCTTTTTAAACGCCACGACCCTATTACTACCCTGTCGCAGCACTATACAGACGTACCCGTGGGAGAGCCGCTTTGCTTGTTCAATTCGGCAGGTTTTTTGGAAATTGCTGTCAATATGGGACGCGCTGCTACCCTTTTGGGACTCAAGGAGGAGGACGTGGTAGAGGTGGTTTTTGAAGAGGAGCAGTCTTAGATGGAGCAGGAGCGCTGCGGATTTTTAACCTAAATTAAAGTTAAAAATTTAACATCTTTGTATGCTGAGTTGTTTTCTTGACATAGACTCACGCGAACGTTATAATCACTTGTTTCACTAACCAAACTTTCTGAGTATGAACAGGATTTTACTTGGACTGGTGCTGTTCGTATGCAGCATCGGCGTGGCTTTGGCCCAACGCACGGTCAGCGGTAAAGTGACCGATGAGAACGGTGAAGTATTAGTGGGTGTGACGGTGACGGCGCCGGGCACGCGCGCCGGCACGCAGACCGACGCAAACGGAACGTTTTCGTTGGAAGTGCCTGCTAATGCTACTGTTCTGAAGTTTTCGTATACTGGTTATGAGCCGCTGGAGGTCCCTCTAAGCGCGCTTAACGTGTACGACGTTACCCTCTCCAGCAGCGCTAGTGCTATCACCGAAGTAGTGGTGGTGGGCTACGGCACCCAGCAGAAGCGCGCCATCACCGGCAATGTGGCGACCGTACGTGGTCAAGACATCGCCTCTCTGCCGGCGCAAAGCTTCGATCAGCTGTTGCAAGGGCGAGCGGTAGGGGTGAATGTCAACTTGCCTAACGGCGTGGTCAACAACCCTCCGGTGTTTCGCGTCCGCGGGATTAACTCCATCAACCTCAGTTCCTTCCCCTTAGTAGTTATCGATGGCGTACCGACATTTACGGGTGATTTGAGCGGGACGGCCGCTGCGAACAATGCCTTGGCCAGCTTGAACCCGAACGACATCGAGAGCATCGACATTCTCAAAGACGCCTCCGCCTCGGCTATCTACGGCTCGCGGGCCTCTGCAGGTGTCGTGCTGATCACCACTAAGCGCGGCAAAAAAGGGAAGACGCGCGTCCAGTACGACGCCTGGGCGGGCCTAACCCAACCAACCCGGCTGCCCGAAATGATGAATGCCGTGCAATACGTGGAGTTGAAAAACGAAGCCGCAGCTAACGCAGGTTTGCCTACGCCGCGCTTTTTCTTAGACACCATCCCTGGGCGCAACACCCATATCGACACGCGCTGGGCGGACTACGTGTATCGGACCGGCTTCTCCCACAACCACGCGCTTAGCTTCTCGGGCGGCACCGACCAAACGACCTATTACCTGTCGCTCGGCTTTACCGACCAAGAGGGCATGATTATCGGCAACGACTTCCGGCGCTTGAACGGTCGCTTAAATTTGGACCACAACCTGAGCAGCAAGATCAAGATCGGAGGAACGCTAGGCTACACTAAGGCCGACAACTTCGGTCCTCAGTCGGGTTCGCTTCCCGGAGCAGCCTTTGCCACAGCAGGCGCTGGTCGCTTGGCCTTTGTGGCAGCACCCATCGTAGACCCATATCGGTACGACGCTAACGGCAATCGATTACCGGCCATTGCCGGCTACAACATTGCTTCCAACAACCAGTTGGGTCGGGGCAAAAACTTGGAGCAAACGGGCTTCTACAACCCGACCATCATCTTAGATCTGAACAAGCACAGCTCCGAGTCGAACCAGATTCAGGGAGCTGCCTACGGCCAGTGGGAAATCATCAAGGGACTGGCAGTTAAGACGCAGTACGGCATCGACAACATCAATGTAGAAAACATCACGTTCTGGAACCCCTATCACGGCGACGGCCTGGGCCAGAACGGCTACGCGGCCAACACGTTCCGTCGCCTGCGTCGCTGGAACTGGCAAAACCTCTTGACCTATGATTTTGAGCTGGCCCAAAAACACAAGATCGGCCTGTTGGCGGGACATGAGGAGCAATACACCACCGATGAAGGATGGGGCGCCTCGCGTTCGCAAATTGCCGACCCGTTCTTTACCAGTTTTCAGGGCAACTTTACAACGATTAACCCCTTGGGTAACTTCCAGGGAGAAAACTACCTATTGTCGTATTTCGGTCGTATCAATTACGAATTCAACCGCATGGTTTACTTGACGGCCAACTGGCGTCAAGATGAGTATTCGGCGTTCGCTCCGGGCCGCAAACGCGGTACCTTCTGGGGCGCTTCGGCGGGCTTTACGATATCGGAAATGAGCTTCTGGCAAGAGGCACTGGGTAGCACGATCAACTTCTTTAAAATTCGCGGTAGCTTCGGTACGGTGGGCAACAATCTCGGTATCGGAGACTTTGCCTCTCAGAGCCTGTACGCCTCAGGGTTGTATGGAGCGGCTCCCACGTTCGTCTACAGCCAAGCGGGCAACCCCTTGTTGTCTTGGGAGACCAGCGAGAAGACCGACGTCGGTATCGTTTTCGGCTTGTTTAACGACCGCCTTCAAGGGGAATATACGTACTTCCGCAACAACATCGACGGCTTGATTCAAAATGCTCCGCAGGCGCCCTCTAAAGGGATACCGGGCAACATCATCGCCATCAACATCGGCTCGATGGTGAATACGGGACATGAGTTTGGCCTGAGCGGAACCATTGTCCGCAGCGGTAAGTTCTCGTGGACGTCTAACGCCAACATCACCTTCATGCGGAACGAGGTCACCTCGCTGTACGAGAACAGCGATGTGCTGGCGGCCACCTCTGGTCTGGAGACGACGAACATTACCCGCGTAGGTGAGTCGGTAGGCAGCATTTACGCTGTGGAGACGCAAGGTGTGAATCCCGAAAACGGGCGCCGCATCTTTGTGTTGGGCGACGGCACGCGGGTGCAGTACAACCACGCCGCTCCCGCTGGCCAGCGCTGGACGAAAGTAGAAGACGGCTCGGTTGCTCGCGCCCCCTCATTAGCTACTGACGGCAAGGTGTACGGTCCTGCTATCCCCAAATGGTTTGGCGGATGGGATAATACCTTTACCTTTGGAAATTTGGACCTGAACATCCAGATGAACTACGCCGGTGGCTACTTCGTTTACAACGGTAGTAAGGCAGGGCAGCGCGACCAGCGCTTCTGGAACAACACTGTGGAGGTATACGAAAAGCGCTGGACAGAAAACAACAGGAACGGCACCATCCCGCGCGTGGTATTCAACGACAACATCTCCAACGGCTCTTTCTTGCCTATTTCGGAGAATGTGGAGAAAGGTGACTTTTTGCGCATCCGCAACATCACCTTGGGTTATCGGTTGCCCAGTCGTTTGCTCGACCGCGCTCGCATCAATAGCCTGCGCATCTACGCTAACATAAACAACGCCTTCCTGTTTACGGGCTATACGGGTACCGACCCAGAAGTATCCACCAACGGCAACAGCAACACGACCCCGGGCGTAGACCGCAATACCGTGCCTATGGCACAAAGCTTTACGATTGGCGTCAACCTCGGTCTCTAATTTTCCTTACTCTTAAAAGCAAGAACAATTATGAAACATATCGCGCAAATACCGAAAAAGGCAACGCTATTCTTAGTTGCTGCACTCCTATTTTTCCTACCCAACTCTTGCCGACGCGAGTTGCTCGACCCGGTGCCCATCAACACGCTGGCCGATGCCACGGCCTTTGCTACGCCAGATCGCTTCCTGAGCAACCTAAACGGTCTGTACGACCAGCTGAAAAGCGGTCAGTTCTATGGTGGTCGCTTCTTGATTTACAACGATGTGCGCGGCGAAGAGTTTCTCAACGAAACCGGCAACGGCGTAACGGCCCTGCAAACGTGGAACCATAGCGTGTTCGAGTCCTCCAACGAAGTCAACAACCTGTGGAATGCCGCTTACCAGACGATCAACAGCTGCAACATCTACATCGACCGCGCCGATAAGAACCGCAGCGTGGTAGGCAACGACGCACTGGTCGACCAGTACATCGCTGAGGCCCGCTTTATCCGCGCCCTGTGCTACCACAGCTTAGCGCGCATGTATTGCCCGCCCTACGCCGACGCTGTTGCTAACCCGTCGCGCAATCAGTACGGGTTGCCGCTGCGCCTGCGCCCGGAGATTGGGCCCGAAAACAACGACTTAGCGCGCAGCACGGTGACCGAAGTCTATAACCAGATCTTAGAAGACCTCAACGCAGCCGAACCCAAGCTGGCTGCTACCAACGGCAGCGCTCTGCTCAACGTGACGCGGGCTCACCGAAACACGGCCATCGCACTCAAAGCCCGCGTATACATGGGCATGCAGCGCTACAGCGATGCGCTTACGGAGCTGAACAAGATTGTACCGGCCGCTCCGCCGTTTAAAGCGCCCAGCGGTGTGCCGCACGAGCTGCAAGCCAACGTGAAGAACGTGTTCACCTCGCCGTTCACCACAACGGAGAGCATCCTCTCGATGCCGTTCACTTCGAACGACCTGCCCGGCACTCAGAACGGACTGGGCAGCTACTACAACCCCGGCCCGCGCGGTATCGGCGATTACTCGCTCAATCCTGCCGGTATCATCGGAGACACCGTCGCTTTCCCCAGCAATGACGCGCGCCGCCAGTTTGTTCTCCTTCACACGAACAATAAGCCGTACCTGAACAAGTTCCCGCTCGGCCCAGAGCACCTGGACTATGCGCCGGTGCTGCGCTATGCTGAGATGCTTCTCCATGTAGCAGAAGCAGAAGCGCGTGTAAACGGCGTCAACCAGCGCGCTGTGGACGCGCTCAACGCCGTGCGCAGCCGCTCTAACCCCGCTCCAGCGTACACTACTAGCGACTTCCCATCGGTAGACGCTTTTATCGACGTCGTTCTTAAGGAGCGCCGCGTTGAGTTCCTGGGCGAAGGCCATCGCGCCTTCGACATCCAACGCCTCCTCCTGCCGTTCCCAGCTAAGGGGCCGGTGGGCGCGGTACCGCCCAATGTGTCGGAGTATATCTGGCCCATTCCCTCCGGCGAGCGCGCGACGAACAAGGCGATCATACCCAATCCGTAAACGCCGTATATCGCCTTGAAAATTAAATAGGGCGATGCCTTCAGAGGCATCGCCCTACTTTTTTTGAGAAGAGCCCTTACCCTACCCTGTTTAAGGAGAGCAAAACACGCCAAAAAAGTCTTACTCAGAGGCCTATAGCTGCCCTAAATTCCGGGCTGTCGGGCTTCACTTTAGAGCCGAAAAAGTGAGTGAGCTCTCCTTCTTCGTTGAGCAAATACTTGCAAAAGTTCCAAGCCGGCTCTTGACTATTCCAGCCGTTTTGCTGAGGGTCGGTCAGCCAGCGATAAAGAGGCGCTTTTTGCTCGCCTTTAACGTGCACCTTCTCGAACATGGGAAAAGTGACGCCGTAGTTTTTCTGGCAGAACTCAGCGATCTCCTCTGAGGTTCCGGGTTCCTGATTCATGAAGTCGTTACAGGGAAAGCCCAAAACCACCACTTGGTCAGCATGTGCCCGATAGAAGCGCTCCCAATCCGCATATTGAGGCGTATAGCCGCACCGAGAAGCGACGTTAAGCACGATGATTTTCTTACCGCGAAAGCGACCCATGGAGACCTCCTCTCCATCCAACGCCTTGGCAGTAAGGTCAAAAAAAGAGCTTTTCACCGATGTCGAGGTCATCCCAGCTTCCGTCCGCGATGGACGCACAGCTACCTGGCCTGCGTCAAAACAAGAGGAAAACAGAGCGGTCAGAATGAATGCAAATGTCGACGAGGTCTGAGTGTGCATGACAAGAAGAATTTAGGCCTTTAGAACAACCGATATCTAAACAGGTTGTCATCGAGCGAGTGGTCGAGTATCTTCGCAGCGACTATCGTCGAACCTAACTTCTGTTTATGAATAGGAAGGATTTTCTCCGCCGCCTGATCTTAGGTGCTGCGGGCGCTCTTCTACCGCCGCCGATTCGCGCTTGGGCATCCTATTCCAATGGTCTGCAGAGGTCGGATTTCGGCAATGCCTTCATATGGGGAGTGGCGACGGCAGCCTATCAGGTGGAGGGAGCCGCGCAAATCGATGGTCGAGGCCCATCGATTTGGGACGAATTTAGTCACAGAAAGCTCAAAGCCAACGGCGACATAGCCTGCGATTTCTACCATCGCTACCCTGAAGACTTGCGCCTGTTGCGCTCGATGGGCTTTCAGGCTTTTCGCTTCTCCATTTCTTGGAGCCGAATTTTGCCGCAAGGGATTGGCACTATCAACTCGAAAGGGCTTGACTTCTACCATCGCTTGGTGGACGAATGCCTGTCCATGGGCATCCAGCCCTGGATAACGCTGTATCACTGGGATCTGCCCCAAGCATTAGAAGTACGAGGCGGGTGGACCCATCGAGATATCGTCGGATGGTTCTCCGATTACGTTGACGTATGCACGCGCGCATTAGGCGACCGCGTCCAAAATTGGATGGTGCTCAACGAGCCCTTGGTATTCACAGCTGCGGGTTACTTTGCCGGCTTTCACGCTCCTGGGCGAAAAGGCCTCAAGAACTTCTTACCCGCCGTCCATCACGCCGCCTTATGCCAGGCGGAAGGTGGGCGTATCGTTCGAAAAAATGTTCCAAACGCTTCGGTAGGAACGACGTTTTCGTGTACTCCCATAGATCCATCCTCTCCAAGCCGAGGCGATCACAAAGCAGCCCAGCGTTTCGATATTCTCTTCAACCGACTGTTCGTAGAGCCTGCGCTGGGAACGGGCTATCCTACCGAGGGATTCAAAGCCTTGAAAAAAATAGAAAAATACATGCAGGCCGGCGACGAGGCTAAATTGCAATTCGATTTTGATTTTTGGGGCATACAAAACTATTTTCGAACCGTAGTGCGAAAGTCCCTCTTCCCGCCCCACCTGTGGGCAAAGGAAGTGCCTCCCGCCAAGCGCGGGGTAGCTCCCGAAAACATCACAGATATGGGCTGGGAGGTCTTTCCAGAAGGCATCTATCGCATCCTCCGACAATTTGCCGCCTATCCGCAAATCAAAAAGATCGTCGTCACGGAAAATGGAGCTGCTTTCCCAGATACGCTCGAAGGAGATACCATACGAGACTACCGCCGAGTCCGTTTCTTTGAACAGTACCTCCAACAAATATTGCGCGCAAAAAAGGAAGGAATACCTGTCACAGGGTATTTTGTATGGACGTTAACGGATAACTTTGAATGGGTGGAAGGATATCGACCGCGATTTGGATTGGTGTATGTAGATTTTTCTACTCAACGGCGCATCATTAAGGAGTCCGGACGATGGTTCCAAACGTTTTTAAACGGCTCAATAAGATGATGGAGCGGTACCTCTTTGAGGTTCTTGCCAACTCTATGTATGCCCCTATCGATAACGTAAAACGCATTGTAGGAGTGGGCATTGGATTAAAATCGGAACATGGCTATCCATAATATACGGTTGCCGAAAGCGATAGGAAAGTGTTTTTTTGAGACCTTTACGCAAAGGGAGACAGCAGTGCTGCTGACCGACATCTGTGTCCGAAATCCTTTGCGGTGGCAGTCCCTCTATCGATACGCGTCTTTCCTCATTTCACCATACGTGCTCGTATGGGCGGCATGGAGTATGTGTTTAGGATATGCGGTAGGACAGAACACCCTACAAGAGAAGCGCATAAACTTTCAGTGCTATCAATGCGAAGTGGAAGCGGCTCTGCTCCAACTTGCCCAACAACATAACTTGGGCATTAGCTTCTCTCCTAATTTCTTCGCATCGTGTAGCCCAGTAACCTTAAATGTACAAAACAAAGCACTGGAAGAAGTAGTAAAAGAGATAACTGCCTGCGCTAAGGTGAAGGTAGAGTGGGAAGCCGACCAAATTATCATTCGGGCGCTGCGCCACTATACGGTGAGCGGACGCGTCGTTGATACGCAGACAGGAGAATGGCTCATTGGCGCTACCATTCGAGTAGAGGGCGGAGGATACACTGTTAGCAACGAATACGGCTTTTACAGTCTAAGAATAGTGGAGGGGACACATCGGCTGTCGGCATTTTACGTGGGGCATCGCCTAGAAAAGGTCGTCGTCGAAGTAAAGGCCGACCTGCAGTGGAATTTCCGGTTGACTCCAGATGCTATGCTCAGAGAGGTCACCATTCTCAGTAGGCCGGCGAAGGAAGGAATAGAGCCCTCCGCCTCGCTGAGCAGCGGACAATCCCTATCTTTGGAGGCAATGCGCAGAACTCCCATGCTTGGGGGGGAAGGAGACCTAATGCGCTATGCGACCCTGTTGCCGGGAGTCTTAACTGGAGCAGACGGCTTAGGCGGTTTGCATGTGCGCGGCGGCAATGCCGACCAGAACCTATTTCTGTTAGACGAAGTGCCGGTCTACAACCCCAGCCATGCTTTGGGGCTCCTGTCTATCTTTCCGGCCAGTGCTGTCAACTATGCGCAGTTTTGGAAAGGCGACTTTCCAGCGCGTTATGGGGGACGAGCGGCCTCTGTGATCGACATACGGCTACGCGACGGGAACGGCGAGCGCTACCAAGGAGAAGGCGCTGCAGGCCTCTTTGCTTCCAGCTTTTCTTTAGAAGGGCCGCTGTTGCGCGGGTCGCGCAGGGAGAAATCCTCCGAGGCGTCTGGATCCTTCTTAGCAACTGGCCGCTTCACATATCTAGCACCGTGGCTACAGCTGCTCGAGCGGCGCTATCGAGGTGCACTCTTCCTATCGGGCGACGATGTGCGCTACCGATTCTACGACCTGACATTCAAGGCCAACTATAAATTTTCTCAGCGAGAACAAGTGCACCTAAGCGCGTACTTTGGAGGAGATGCCTACCGCAATCAACTTCGCCAGACGTTCTCCTCTAGCACAGCTATCCTCAACGACCAATATACCTTGGGAGCTAGCTGGGGCAACAATATCGTCGCCCTGCGGTGGAACCGCATCTTAGCCCCGGGGATTTTCTTCAAAACTATCCTCCGCTACAGCCGATTCAACTATCAGAGCCAGCAAGACCTTCTCTCAGAGTCTTTTCAGTTCATTTCAGGCAAACGAAAAACAGTGGCCAACTACGCCCAGCGCTACCAAACCCTCATCGAAGATGTCTCGGTACAGGCGGGATGGGAGTTTCGTTTGATCGACAATCTCGCTATCCATGCAGGGCTTTCTTATGCCTTCCACACCTTTGAACCCGGGGCCCTCTCTGTAAATTTCTTGCTTCCAGGGCAGTCGCCGCTGTTGGCAGACTCTTTAGCAAAGACCTTGTTCAACCGAGAGCGCGTGCGCGCCGATGAGTTCAGCCTCCATACCGACTTATCCTGGGATGTCTGGAAAGGCGGACGCATTGAAGCGGGTCTATTCCTCAGCTCGTTTGAAATCCGAAACCGCACCTTTTGGCTTTTTCAGCCGCGCTTGCGATATGCTCAACGTCTGGGCGACGGCTTGCAAGCGTGGGCGGGATATCACCACATGGGGCAATTTTTACATCAGGTAGGCACGTTCAACCTCAATTTCCCCTTTGAGCTATGGGTACCGACTACGCCGCGTGCACTTCCCGAAGAGGCGTGGCAGGCCACTCTGGGCTTCAGACTTAACGGAGCCGACTGGGCATTGTCGGTGGAAGGTTTCTACAAAAATCTGACTCGCGTGTTGGCCTTTCGCTCTTCGACGACAGCCCTGCTCAGTGCCGGCGCTGAAGACGCCAGTGGGTGGGAAGACCGCATCATTTCTGGTACCGGATGGGCCAAGGGCATCGAGCTCACGGCTCAAAAAGGCTGGGGGCGGGCTTTGTTTTCGGCCAATTATACCCTATCCCGTGCCATGCGCCAGTTCCCCGAGTGGAATGCAGGAGAGCCTTTTCCCTTTCGCTTCGACCGCCCCCATGTGCTCAATGTCAGCGCCCATTATCGCCCCACACCGTGGCTCGATATCAGCGCACTGTGGGTTTATGCCAGCGGCAATCCAATTACTTTGGCCACAGTAAAGTTCCAACACCAGACCTATGAAGAGAACGCTAGCCCGCGCGACGTACTCGTGTACGGACGCGTTAACAGCTACCGCTTGCCCAACTATCACCGATTAGACCTGTTTTGTCGTTTCTCCTTCGTCGGCCGAAAATGTCGACACGAGCTGCTTTTAGGCGCGTATAATGTTTACAACCAAGTCAATCCCTTTTTCAGGTACATAGATGCTGCGATACCCGCCGATGCTGGAAGAGCCGGCGCTATACAGTATAACTTGTTGCCTTTCCTGCCCGAGGTGCGCTATTCTTTTCGATTCTAAACCACTGGCTTATGATAGGGAAAAAGGTAGGTCTGCTTCTTTTCACGGCTTTTGCCTGGAGTGCCTGCATTCAACTGGTGGAAGTAGACCTACCTCCTGAAACGCCTAAGTTGGTATTGGTAAGTCATTTTACTGAGGGAGAACCCATCCGAGTGCGCATCACCCTTAGCCAACCGTTGAATGCGGGTGTGAATGTGAACGAAATACTTCGCCATGGCGACGTCACCTTGGCGGCAGATGGGATCTTTTTTAACCGGCTGGCTTTAGATAGCACAGCGGGCGGCTACCTTTTTTGGCGCAGCCGAGACCTCCTGAAAGCGGGCGTTCGATATTCCGTGACCGCGCGCTTCCCCGGTTTCGATACCGCTCAAGGGTCCGATACTATACCTTCCCCTGTGGTTACAGTAGGGCTAAGAATAAAAGGCGACAGCATCCGCGTGCTAAAAGACTCCGCGGGCCTTTGGATTATGCGCGTCCCAGTCCAAATACACGTGACAAACCTGCCCAAAGAACACCGATACTTTGCCTTTGGACTGCAGTACGAACTTAGGAAAGGCCCTTCTTCCGGCTCGGGTGCCGTAGAACTCAGACCAGCCAGTTTTTTAGCTAACGGTCGAACGCTCGCCCTAACCTACGGAACCCCAGAAAATCTGTTCCTGATTAACGAGAACTACTGGAACGATGGCAATACTTCTGTAGAAGTAGAAGCGCTCTTGCCCTATATGCCCGCAGAAGAACACCCCACCCAACTTCACCTCGAATGGCGGACGCTGTCGACCGCCTACTACCGCTATCACCTTTCTTTAGCCACACAGGGTTCGCCTCTAAGCGATCCCGATGCGCTGTTCAACAACGTGGAGGGCGGCTACGGCAACATTTCTGGTTTTGCCCGCCAACGCAAGAGTGTTTCGCTCCCCCAATGAGACGGGGCCAAACGGTACCATTGCCTTGTAGCAAATCGCGGAAGAAACGCCCACCAACGAGGGAAATGTCGCTCCCGTATCGCTTAGACAACTTCTGAAGAAAACGGATTTAACCGCATTATTATTTTCGCCTTTTTGTGAGCGCGCCGCTGGCTGTTGTAAAATGAGCTCCTCATCTGCAGCGTTCCTCCATGCGTTTTTACGATGAAAAAACACCTGCATATATGACTTGCATTTGGAGAAGGATCTTCGCTCTACTTCTTTTGGGGTCGCCCTTTTCACTAAAGGCCCAACAGACAACTATCTACACCGAGGCCAACGCGGCGTATAAGCGCGGCTTAGAGTTTTACCAGCAGCGCTTGTACAGTATGGCTCAGAAAGAGTTCCTCGAGGCCGTGGAGCTACTTCGCCCCGTCAACGAGCCGGAGTGGATCGCTCTTAAAGCCGACGCGCAGCTGCAGTACGCCAAAAGTGCGGTGCGCTTAGGAAGCCCAGAGGCTGAAAAGTTAGTGATCGACATTCTGCGTAGCCAGGCACCCTCTCCTGAGGCTAGTCAAGCCGCTTTAGAAATCGGCAACTACTACTTCGAGAGCAAGCAGTACGACAAAGCCATTGCCTATTATGACATGGCGCCCCAATCATCGGCCTCCAGCCAGGTGCGCGATGAGCTTCGCTTTAAGCTGGGCTATAGCTATTTTGCCACTAAGCGATTCGGACAGGCCAAAGCGGCCTTTGCGCCGCTGCGCGAAAATCAGCGCAGCGCGTGGTACTATGCTGCTAACTACTATTATGGCACCTGCGCGTATATGGAAGGGCGCTACGACGAAGCCGCTGCGGCCTTCCGCCGCTGCGAAGATTCGCCCGAATACGGCCAATATGTTCCCTATCACCTGACCCAGATCTTCTTCGCACAGAAAAAGTACGACCAAGTCATTGCTTACGGCAGCGCAAAGGCCCAAGACAGCAAAGTGCGTAACCGGGCAGAGCTAAACCAACTGGTCGGACGCGCCTACTTCGAAAAAGGCGATTACAAGCGCGCCTTGCCCTATTTAGAAACGGCTGCTAAGGAGGGCGCTACTATGACCTCGGCAGATTTTTACCAGCTCGGTTATGCTCAGTACCAGCAGGGCTTCTATCAGCAGGCCATCGCCAACTTCGAGGCGCAAACTAAGTACGACCGCAACAATGCTATGGGGCAAAGCGGATTGTACCACTTGGCCGACTGCTACCTGCGCACCAACAACAAGTTCGCTGCCCGAACCGCTTTTGGACAAGCGGCTGCACTGGACTTCAACCCTACCATCAAAGAAGATGCGCAAATCAACTACGCCAAGCTGAGCATCGAGCTCAAGTTCGACCGCGATGCGCTCATCGCCTTGCAAAGCATTCCACCCACTTCGCGCCATTACGAAGACGCTCAAGCACTTATGGGCGAAATCTTCCTTAACACGCGCGACTACGAGCGCGCTATTACCTCCCTTGAAAAGATACCCAATCGGTCGGCTCGCCTAAATGAGATCCTCCAACAAGTGACTTACCTGCGCGGTCTTCAGCTGTACCAGAACGGTCAAGCCGATGAAGCGCGCCGCATGTTCAACAAGTCCTTGGAAAATCCCATCAACAAGCGCACGACAGCACTATGCTCTTTTTGGCTGGGCGTCATCGCCAACGAAAAAGGCGAGTACAACTTTAGCAAAAACCACATCGCCTCTTTCTTGACCCAAGCCCGCACCTATACCGACCTGCCCGAAGAGAGCAGTCTGCACATGGGCAACTACGTACAAGGCTACAACTTGCTCAAACTCAACGACTATGCGGGAGCCCTGACTCACTTTAAGGCCGCCGTAGACGGCATCAAACGCGACCTTCGCAACATACAATCCGACCAAATAAAATCCGCAGTGCTCGGCGATGCCATCCTTCGAGCCGGCGACTGCCATTTCAAACGCAACCAGTATCGCGAAGCCCTAACCTATTACAACGAAGCTATCGAGCGCAAGAACGATGGCTTTGAATACGCACTTTATCAAAAAGCCATCATCAAAGGACTCACGGGCGCTCCCTTAGACAAAATCATCGCCTTGGAAGAATTGGTCTCCAAGTATCCCAATAGCCGCTTCGCCGATGACGCACTCTTCCACATCGGCGATACTTATATCGAATTAGGGCGCTACGACCAGGCCATTAGCGCTTTCCGGCGCATTGTGACAGACTACCGAAACCGCTCGGCTCTCGTAAACCGCGCCCTGCTGAAATTGGGCCTCATCTCTTACAACCAGGGCAATTCAACGGCTGCCATCAACTACTACAAGCAAGTCATGGCCAACAACCCAGAGGCTATTGAGACGAAGGATGCCTTGGCAGCGCTTGAGGAGATCTACGTGCGCGACCTAAATCGCCCTGATGAATATTTTGCTTTCTTGGCTACCGTGCCCGGATACAATGTAACAACTGCAGCTAAAGACAGTGTCACCTTCCAAGCCGCTGAAGTACAATACTACAACGGGCGATATCAACAGGCTATCGACGGCTTTACGAACTACTTAGCCCAATTCCCGAACGGCCGTTATACCCTTCAAGCCTATTTTTTGCGCGCCGAAAGCTATGCCCATCGCAGCATCGCTAAATATGATCTGGCTCAGAAGGACTACGCTTATGTGGTGAATAGGGGGCCCAGCCGATTCTACGTCAAGGCTGCAGAAAAAGCAGCGCTGCTGGCGTACAATGCAAAAGATTACGTTACTGCCCTCGAATTGGCTCGCAAATGGGAGGAGGCATCCACCTCCGAAGCGTCGCGCTTCGAAGCACAAGTGCTCATCATGCGTACCGCTTACGCTACTCAAAACTACTCGGCCCTCAACGAATACGCTCAAAAAGTGGCCAGCGCCTCGATGGCTTCTGCCGAACAAGTCGCTACAGCTAACTATTACCTGGGCAAAATGGCCTACGACAACGGCGACTTAGCGCGAGCAAAGCCTTTCTTAGAGCGCGTCGTTCAAAATTCGACTACAGAGATCATGGCAGAGGCGTATTACTTGTTGGGTCAGATCCTATACAAGCAGCAGCAATACGCCTCCGCAGAAGACCTCATATCGACAGCTATTAAGGCTAGCGCCGGATACGACGATTGGATCGCCCGACACCTCATTTTATTAGCGGATGTCTACATCGCTCAGGGCGATAAAAGCAGCGCAGCCGCAGCCTTAGAGGCAGTCTTAGACAACTATCGAGGCGATCCGCAAATTCGCCAAGAGGCCCAGGAAAAGTACAGCCAACTCAATTTTCGCCGGTGAAACAGGCCGTTTGTCTATCCGGCAATTCAAGCGACAGACAAGGTATTTCTTTCAAATAACCTAAGAACACTTAAAGCATGAAGAAACATATTGCTCTGCTTTTCATTGCATTAACATCCTCGGCACTCCGCCTGTCCGCTCAAAAAGACTTGCCTACGGAGCAGGTGAGCATCATAAAGGACTTCGATGCACGGTTGTTGGAGTCGAACAAAGTCAACGTGCCGCCTACCTTACCCCCCTTAGATACTGCCTCTAGGCGCTTTGACTACTTAGTTCCCAGTCGTCCTCAAGCCATCAACTATGAGGTGCCAACCCTTCGCCCCTTAAGCATGCGCATAGTAAAGCCTGCGCCTCCTTACAACGGCTTTATCAAGGTCGGTGTGGGCGCCCCCAATGCCTGGTATGGCGAGGGCGGCTATGGCCTGATGATCAAAGATAGGCTCGAAGCAAAAGCGTGGTTCCGACACCACCAGGCCAATAACAAAAAACTCGAAAACCAGCGCTTCGCCAACAACGACGCCCACGTGTCGGGCACCTATCATTTGGACAACGGATTAGCCGTCGAAGGTAAGGTAGGCTATTCTGCCGACCGCGTCTTCTTTTATGGATACGACCACGATACCTTGCAATTTGACCCAGAACAAGTGCGCCAGGAATTCAACCTGCTGGATATTGGCGGCCGATTCTACAACAGTGAGCGCAACGACATAGACATTAACTTCGGAATCGCTCCTCGCCTATACGTCCTAAAAGATTATTACTCCAACAGCGAAACGGGCATCGCCGTAGATATGCATGTGACCAAGTGGTTTGCCCAAAAGCATGCCCTGCGTCTCGGTATACGCCCCGATCTGACAACCTACAACGACACGGCCAAGCAAAGGCTGAACAACATCTATCTGCAACCCAGTTTCACCCTGCACTTCTCTGTCCTGCGCATCAAGTTGGGCGGCATCTTTGTCAACCACCGCGATGAGTTTTCCAGTTTCCTCGATGCTGAGCTGTTGCTGCGGCTGTGGGGCGATGGCGTGCAGGTCTTTGGGGGCACCACGGGAGATCTGCGCAAGAACACCTATCGCTCCATCAGCGAATACAACCCCTTCATCCAGATGCGCGCCTCGCGTCTACGCAACACGGTGTGGCGCGAATTCTTCGGCGGTGTTAAAGGCAATATGGGTTGGCTGAGCTATGAAGGCCGAGTCTCTTACGGCAGAGCCGCCGATTTAGCGCTTTTCCAGACCGAATACGACTCCATCGGGCGGCCTGGAATTACGCGGTTCCGCACCGTCTATGACACCGCCCAGATTTTTGGCATCTCTGGCACTTTGAACATCAACCTGACCGATGTGATCAGCATCGGCGGGACAGCCAGCTATCGAGCTTTTGACCTCAGCAACGAAAATGAACCTTGGGGGGTGCCCAATCTGGAGATGAATGGGCGCCTCTTGTTCAAACCCTACGACGGAAAAATTGTAGTTAAGACTGAGCTGTATTTAGCCGACGACATTCCCTTCCGGAACCAAGAAAACCAACCCAACTTTACTGATCCGCTCATCGACCTCAATGTCGGAGCCTCTATGCAAATAACTGATAATATCGGCATTTTCCTGGACGTCAACAACGTTCTCAACAACCGCCGGCAACGCTGGTTAAACTATCCCATGCTGGGCATCAACGTGTTGGGCGGGGTGTCTGTGCGTTTCTAATGGCGAGTCACAATGCTAATTAACATGCCTACTGATTGGGAAATCCGTTGGCAGACTGGGCAGACAGGCTGGGACTTAGGACAGCCCTCCCCCCCACTATGCCGATATGTCGATCAAATACCACCCGAAAAACGCCACCTGCGCATCCTCATACCCGGTGGCGGAAACGCCTATGAGGCTTCCTATCTCCTCGCACAGGGTTTCACCAACATTACTGTGGTGGATATCGCTCTTACTGCGGTGCAGCGACTACAACAACGCCTCGAAGTCGAGCACCCTTCGTGGCGGGCCTCTTTGCGCGCCCTTTGCGCCGATTTCTTTGAGGTGAACGAGACTTTCGACCTCGTCTTAGAGCAGACCTTTTTCTGTGCACTCGACCCTTCCTTACGCCCTGCATATGTACGGCATATGCACCGGCTGTTGAAATCGGGAGGTACTCTTGCTGGCGTCCTTTTCAACCGCGACTTTGAGGGCGGACCACCTTTTGGCGGAAATGCCGACGAGTACCGCGCTCTTTTTGAGCCCTTCTTTTTCGTAAAGACGCTCGAACCTTGCTACAACTCCACTCCACCACGAGCTGGAACTGAGGTGTTTATACTGCTGAAAAAGCGCTGATTTTCGAGGCTACCTCAGGGTAGGCATCGCCCCCTCTTTTTTGCAAGGAAAAGTTTCTGTGTATTCGCTACGCAGAAGCAACCTCATTTTACTCTGCTTCGTTCTACTTATCGTCCCAGCAAATAAACACACTTTTTTATGCGAATTCATCTACATCCCATTGTTGTAGGGTGGGTGGCTATTTTAATAGCATTTGGGTTGGGTGTAGTAGTAAGTAGGCAGCTCTTGCTCTCGGAGGAGTCCTCCTCTGGGAAGTGCAATTATCGAGTGCTGCGGGTGGGGGGGCATCAGTGGATAAGTCCGTTGCTTTCCGCAGAGGAGGAATGCGAGTCGGAGTACTTCTCTCTCTTAAAAGCCCTCCTTTCTCGCCAGATAGACAGCCTGCAGAGGGCTGGCAACCTCAAAGAGGCTTCCGTCTACTTGCGCGATTTTGAGACCGGCAGGTGGATGTCGATTAACGGCAGTGCGCGATACCATCCGGCATCCCTCATGAAAGTGGCTCTACTCATTTCGGTACTAAAAGCAGCCGAAGCGCAACCGGGACTGCTGCAGCAGAAAATTGAATATACGGCGCCTCCGCCCGGTGTCATTCAGCCGCAATATTACCTCTTTGACACTATTCAGGTGGGCCAATCGTACACCGTGGCCGAGCTATTAGAGCGGATGATGGTATACTCCGATAACCACGCCACCTGGCTGCTCGCCAGCCGGCTAAACCCGCAGAGCACTCCTAAGCTCTTCACCGACATTGGATTAGAGGTTCCTCTTCAAGACAAGGTGCACTTCACCATGTCTGCTCCCGAAATAGCAGTGTTGTTCAAGGTCATTTTCAACGCTTCGTACCTAAGCGCCGAGTCCTCCGAATACGCGGCACAGCTAATGGCGCGCTGTGCCTTTGCTGAAGGTTTCAAGAAAGGGATGCCCCAGAACGCTCGCATGTGGCACAAGTTTGGCGAGTGGCGCTATGCCGGTCACCTCTACGAGCTCCACGAGGCTGGCGTGTTTTATATAGACAAGCATCCCTATCTAGTTGTCATCCTTACGCGAGGTGTTAATACCGACAGACAAGCACAAAGCATCGCTACCCTGTCGCACACGCTATACGACTGGCTCTATAGGCGCGAGCGTTCTGGAAACTCCGTTTCATCATTAAGCGCTCCGTAAAGAGTAAAATGGCTTGAGCAAACACGCAGGGAGCTGTTTTTTTGCTCGGAAAAACAAGGGCCATATGGAAAGCGCCTTATTGGAGGAAATTGCCGACCTTTGGGAAAGGGGCTTTGTCGTGTATGTGCACCGAACCACTTTTGAGTTGCTCAGTTATCCCGACCCGGAGCGCTGGGGAGAGTGGGAAGCGCTCGACCAGTACACTGCGGTAAAGAAGCGACTCGATAAGGAAGGGGAGCAATTTATAGAGCTGGGGACATTGCCCTCAAAGGTGACTTACACCATTATGGAAGATTTTGCTCGCCAAGTAGCGGATGAACGCTTGCGCGAGCGCCTTTTGACGGCTCTGCGCAGCCGAAAGCCCTTCCGCTATTTTCGAGAAACTGTAGAGGGTTCCACACAGGCAACCTCTTGGAGTGCCTTCAAGACAGAGCGGCTCACCGCCCGTGTGCTGCAGGTGCTAGCAGAAAAATGGGAATAAAAAGCGCCGTCGACTTTAAAGTGCCTTGTCCTCCACTGACGGCGACGAAGGCCCAGCAGCCCGCTTAAAACCTTCTCGTAGCTCAAACTTTTGGAAGGAGCAGGCCAAGGCACCGTTGAAGACCTCTATCTTTTGAGCAGGCTGCAGCCCTAAGTGCTGAAGCGCTTCCGCATGCGCAGAGATGATCCAAGCCGTCCAACCTGCCCAACGCTTTTTGAGACAGTCGCCCAGGTTTTTGTAAAAGAGCGCGGCATCCTCGAGACGTAGGCGCTCGTCGTAGGGCGGATTGGTGATGAGTACGCCCGCCGGTTGGGGCGGCGTAATTTTCTCGAAGGGAGCTTTTTGTAAATGTACCCATTGTTCTACCCCTACCGAAAGCAGGTTGATGGCGGTGGCGTTGCGAGCACGGGCGTCCTTGTCGGAAGCGTAGATGGGGAAGAAGGGAGCATGTGTCCGAGCATCGGCCTGCGCTTTGATGCGTTCCCAAAGTTTTCGGTCGAAATTTTTCCAGCGAAAGAAGCCGAAAGAGGATCGCTTCTGCTGGGGTGGAATATTTGCTCCTATGAGCGCTGCTTCTATAGCAATGGTGCCGCTACCGCACATGGGGTCGACAAGTGGTCCGGTATCGTTCCAACTCGAAAGGCGCACCAATCCGGCAGCCAACACCTCGTTGAGCGGAGCTTCTACAGTGTCGCGCCGATAGCCGCGCTTGTGCAAGCTATCGCCACTGGAGTCGAGTAGGAGGGTGCACTTAGAACCATGGATGCGGGTATGGACGCGCAAATGAGGAGCCTCCGTGTTGACATTTGGACGGCGCGCATAGCGGTCGCGATAGTAATCTACGATGGCATCCTTTGTCAGCAAAGCCATGTACTGCGAGTGGCGAAAGATACCTCCCGACAACACCGCATCTACGGCTAACGTACCGGAAACGTCCAAATAGCGGTCCCACTCTACCTCTCGGACAGCGCGATAGTACGCTCGCTCATTTGACACCTCGAACGTATGTATGGGGATGAGGACACGCAGTGCCGTACGCAACTCGTAATTGGCTCGGTATATCAGTGCCCAGTCGCCCTTGCAGGCAACGGCTCGCTTGAGTCGTCGAATATCCGCTGCCCCTAATGCCTTGAGCTCTTCCGCTAATACCCCCTCTAACCCGTGGAACGTCTTGACAATGATAGGAATGTCCATATGCAGCGACCCAGCGAAAGCACTTCAGATGTCAGAGACGACCCGATCGTATCTTTTGTTCTAAGGAAGGGGAAGGCGCGATTTCGGCCGCCTTTCGCCAAAATTCGACAGCCTGTGGCTGACGCCCCTGCCAAAAGAGGACATCGCCGTAGTGCTCCAAAATGCCCGGGTGTTTTTGCCCGCCTTGAGACAAGACCCGCTCGTAGTGCTGCTGCGCTGCAGCATAGTCTTTTTTGACCAAAAGCGCTCGCCCTATCTGGTCGGCAATGTCTAAGGCCAAGGATGAACTGCCCACCGTCATCAGTTGAGCCTGCTCTAAGGGCGGTATAGCATCGTCAGGACGCCCTTTTGCAATGGCAGCCAGACCGTAGTAATAGTAGGCCAAGGGCTGGTTGGGAAAGTCGTCCATAGCGTTTTCCGACAGGCGAAGCAGCTCGTCGATGTCCCCTTGGCGATATAAGATATCCAGCGTATTGGCCCAGACAGAGAAAACGCCCGGACGCAGCTGCAGGCAGGTGCGGTAGCGGGCCAAAGCTTCCTCGTAGCGATTGGCGTGATAGTACAAGTCGCCCGAAAGGCTCCATGCCTTAGGGTCATCGGGGTGTATCTTCTCGACAAGGTCGCCCAAATGGAGCAACTGTGCTACGACCTCGCTGGGAAAAACCCGCTCACTCATCCGCTTCAAATATGGCAACACCAATTTCACCTTGTTGTCGATGGAAATCTTAGGATCCTCAAAGACAATTTTCAACTGTTGCAGATCTACACCCCCGATACTCGAGGAACTGTTGTCGGTCAATAGGGCTATCTTGGCCTTTTCGTCATTTGGGTCGACTTGCAAGATTTCCTCATACACCTTGCGCGCGGCTGTCTTGTCGCCGACCGACTCGTACACCTGCGCGATGCGATGGCGATAGACCGTGCGCTTAGGATAAGCATGGACCAATCGCTGCAGCTCTGCCACCGCCTTCTTGACGTCGCCTAAGCCCAAATAAATGAGGTGCTTCTTGTCTGCGATCGCCTCTGTGAGGCCGATCATCTTTTCTATTTGGTCTAAGGTTTTCAGGGCCTCTCTCGGCTGGCCAGCTAAAACTTGTAGGTAAGCTAAGCGTTCCCAGAAGTCGACTTTCTCCGGAAACTGTCTGCACAGCGTCGCATACACCTTGGCGGCATCCGCAGGTTGTCCTGCTTTTTCAAAGAGGTCGGCCTGAAGAATCCTATACCAAATATTGGAGGGGT
The DNA here is from genome assembly GCA_037445225.1 of Lewinellaceae bacterium. GTDB lineage: Bacteria > Bacteroidota > Bacteroidia > Chitinophagales > Saprospiraceae > M3007. The sequence continues at coordinate 307,352 of JBBIKW010000003.1, forward strand.
CTAAAGCTACAGCTTTAGCCACAGCCTCCGATGCCCCGCGCAGCGAGTCCATCGCTTGAAGTGACCGGGCCAGCGCGTACCATGCCGCCGACTCGCTTTCGTTTTCCTCTAAAAACTTCCTGTAACTCTGCGCCGCCTTCTCGTAATGCCCTAACAGCCGCTCGCGCTCCGCCTCAACGAAAGCACTCTGGCGATTAACCTCGCTTTCAGGGATGCGCTTTGCCTGCCCTTGAAACGTATTTTGCGCCTCACTCAAAAGCATTTTTGAAAACAAGAACAGCGAGAATAGGATATACCGATACACCGCAGCGCGCTTTTTTACCCTTAAGGACTTTTATTAAGTGCAAAGGTACGGCACTTGTCGCGTTTTGGGCCGATCGCGCTTTGCTTCTCCAAGTTCCCGGACGCTCCGACCGACCCAAAAAGGATGAGACAGACTTTCACAAAGCAAGCAAGAGCATATCCGTCCTTCCCTTAGCACGGCTAAACGGGAAGGCACCCCTGCCAAACAAATTTGCAATAGGCATACGCAGCACTACAATCCCATCGCAGCGGGTTGCTCAAAGACACTTTGAACTTGAATTGCAGAAAAAAATCGGCATCCTAAGAAAGCTGTTGCTCAACAAATCAGGGTTTCAGACGCCATTTTTGAAAGACCTTAGAAAGCAAATCGAGCGGATAATCTGCAAAAAAATCGCTTTTTTAAGATATCAGCGCGGCCCGAGCTACTCAACAAACTGCATTTTTTGTCCTTGGCTGCATTAGAGGGTTACAGCACTTTTGTATCGTCAACGACAATGAGAGAGATCGCTGCTAAAGCGACCGTGTTGACCAGAGATTTGTGACTTTTCATGAGATTATACGGGAAACCGCCGCGGTGCAAATGAGTACCGCGGTTTTTTTTATGAAAAATAGGGCACGTTTCCTTCTTGGTTGAAAAGGAGGTGTTGCCAAGAAATAAAACCTATCAGCAATAAGTATCGTAGGCCATCTTTAAGTTTTCTGCGATCATATAAGCCGACCGGCCCTCGATGTGGCGGCGCTCTAAGAAGTGTACGAGGCGCCCATCTTTAAAAAGGGCAATGCTGGGCGAAGAGGGCGGATAGGGCGCTAAGTACTCGCGCGCCTTTGCCGTGGCGTCTTTGTCTACTCCTGCAAAGACGGTCACTAAGCGACTCGGACGTTTGCTGTGCTGAAGCGACATTTTCACCCCTGGACGGGCATTAGCCGCCGCACAACCGCAAACGCTATTGATTACCAACAGCAGAGTATCTTTTTGATTTTCCAGTGCGCTCACCACTTCCTCTGGCGTAGTGAGGGCTTCAAAGCCAGCATCCGTCAAATCGCGCGCCATGGGCGCCACTAATTCAGCAGGGTACATATCGAGAATGGATTGAGGTGTTTAAAGACGAAAGGTTGAGTAAGAACACGCTGCCTTGCAGACAAGTTTAAATACAGCAAATAAAAATACAGAAGAATACCGAGTTAGCTGTCCCGTTTAATAGGGAAAACGGTCGCTCCACTTGCTTTGACGCGACGGCGGCACTGTAAGTAGGCGCTTTTGCTGCAGATGTAGGCGAAGGGCTAAGCGCGCTGCAACGGAGGCTATCACTTCCTCTTGTTGCTGTAAGGCTTCTGGCCGATAATATTTTTGGATAAAACCCGTATCAAAATTCCCTTCTACAAAGGCTGGATGCTCCATGACGAAGAGGCCGAAAGGTAAGGTGGTGGCTACGCCCTCTACCTCGTATTGCGCGATAGCTTCCTTCATGCGTTGAATGGCTTCAGCGCGAGTTTGCCCATAGACGATGAGCTTTGCCAGGAGTGGGTCGTAGAAAATGGGCACCTCCATGCCCTCCGCATAGCCGTCGTCAACGCGAATGTTGGGCCCTTGCGGCGGGCGATAGCGTTTCAGCAAACCCGTGGAGGGTAAAAAATGGTTGAGCGGATCTTCCGCACAGACGCGGAGCTCAATGGCATGACCGTTGATCTTCAAATCTTCCTGGGAAAAAGGCAAAGCCTCACCTCGAGCCACGCGGATTTGCCACTCCACCAAGTCCAGACCGGTAATAAACTCGGTTACTGGATGTTCCACCTGGAGGCGGGTGTTCATTTCTAAAAAGTAAAAGTTTCGGTCGGCATCCACGAGGAACTCGACGGTTCCCGCACCGGTGTAGTTGCAAGCGCGGGCTACGCGCACCGCTGCCTCTCCCATAGCGCGCCGTATTTCGGGGGTAACGATGACGCACGGAGCCTCCTCCACCACTTTCTGGTGACGTCGCTGAATGGAGCACTCGCGCTCAAAGAGATAAAGCACATGGCCATGAGTGTCGGCTATCACTTGCACTTCCACGTGGCGGGGCGCTTGAACGAACTTTTCGATAAACACGGATCCATCTCCAAAAGCCGATAAAGCCTCCGACACGGCGCGCTCCATTTGCTCCTGCAAGTCCTCTTCCCGTTCTACCACCCGCATGCCCTTGCCGCCGCCACCTGCGCTGGCCTTGATGAGGATAGGATAGCCCACGCGTTGGCCGATAGCCTTAGCGGTTTCGATGTCGGTAATAGCCTCCTCGATACCCGGCACCATCGGCACATTAAAGCGCTTGGCGGCCTCTTTTGCCGCCAGCTTGCTGCCCATCATCTCGATGCTCTGTGGGCTGGGGCCGATGAAGATGAGGCCGGCCTCCGTCACCTGTCGGGCGAATGTCGCATTTTCGCTTAAGAAACCGTAACCGGGGTGGATAGCATCAGCGCCTGTTTTGCGCGCGGCGTCCAAAATCTTTTCGGCAACCAGGTAGCTTTGCGACGAGGGGGGAGGGCCAATGCAGATGGCTTCATCGGAAAAGCGCACGTGAGGCGACAGGCGGTCGGCCTCTGAATAGACCGCAACCGTTCGGATGCCCATGCGCCGCGCCGTGCGCATCACGCGCAAGGCGATCTCTCCTCGGTTCGCAACAAGTATCTTTTTCATAAAAACATCGGAGCATTCTGATTAAGCCGGCATCACCTGCTGGCAGACGCGCTCAAAGAGCAGGCGCGTTCGTTCGCTGCACAACAGCCTGCCTGCAAAAATGCGAACGGGTTGGATGCCGCGCACGACATTGGTGAGGAAAATTTCGTCTGCAACCTCTAACTCCTCCGAATGGATGGCTTTTTCCAAAACATCGTAACCCATAATCGCGGCAGTCTCTAAGACCAATGCGCGCGACACGCCCGCCACACAGCCCTCACTAAGGGGCACCGTGCAGAGCCGGTCGCCCTCCCACCAAAAGACATTGCTCGACGTTGCTTCGCACACTCGACCAAAGGCATTGCAGATCAGTACATCATCCACCTGCCTACTGCGCGCCTCGCGAGCAGCCGCCACATAGCGGGCCGCATTCAGGGTCTTCAAATTGGAATAGGCGTCGACGGGCAGGCGAACCGAAGTGCTTACCTCCAACCGAAGCCCTTCGGCAAGCCACTCCCATATTCCACTCGACAGAGGCTCTGCTATCACCGCAAACTGCGCTGTGTCTCCATCGGGTGCAAAATAACCGCCTGCTTCGCGCCATATGGCGAGCCGCACTCGCGCGTTGGGCGGCGCTACCAGGAGGACTTGTTTCTCAAAAAAGGCGGCATCCCAATCCGTTCGCAGCTCGAAGCCCAGCTGTGCCAGCCCACCCTGCAGCCGTGCCCAATGGCGCGGCCATAGCGGCAGCTGACCGCCGAAAACGCGCACCGTCTCGAAGAGCAGATCTCCGTAAAAAAATGCCCGCCGAGCCGACGCCCAAGCTTCCGGCAAGTGCTCCAAAACACGCCCACCCCAATTGACACGCTCTGCCATGAAAATTCAATAGCGCTTCACCGACTCAATGATGTATAGAGGGCGATTTTTAATTTCTCTGTAGATGTTTGACAGGTAAACAGACATGATGTACAGGTTCAGGCACGTGATGGCAAAGAAAACGGAGATGAGCACGACCAAATAGGCCCAGCCTGGAACCGTCTCGTAGTATTGGCCAAATATATCCACGTTGGTGAGGCGGACTTTCACCGCATTGAAGATGGCAACACCGGCAACCACGCACGAAAGCGCGAAAATCCAACCTAACAAGGCGTTCAAGAAAGAGGTAAAAGAGGTAATCACCACCAGTGCATTTCGAAACTGTAGGCTAAAAGAGGAGTCCAACTCCTTTTCTATAGGCTTCTCTACGTCGAGGTAGGTGGTCGTATAACCGACCCAAGCGTATAGCGCCTTCAAATAGTGGCTATTTTCGCGCAGCCGCAGCAGGGAGTTGAGCGCGCGCCGACTGATGATGCGGGTGTGGAGCGCGCGCGGGTCGAGGCGCAAATCAGAGTATCGGCGCAAGATGCCGTAAAAGAGGCGATACAGGAGGCGATAAGGCAGGGATAACCGATGCGCTGGAGTGCGCAAATACACCATGTCGAAACCTTCTTGGGCTTTCTCCCATAGCGCATAGATGAGATGAGGGTCGTGTGCAAAGGCAAACTCGAACACCACGGCGTAGTCGCCATTGGCCCGGTCGAGCCCTGCTGTCAGGGCATTGTCGCGACTTACCGGAGCACTGAGGCAGAGCAAATACACGTGCTGCCGCAACGGTTGCGGTAAAGCCTCTATAACAGCGTCGATAAGATCGCGCGGACCATAGTTGTTGATGAGGATGAACTCGAAATCGCTGAAATGCGCCGACACCTCGGTAAATGCGCCTGTGAGCCAGGCAGCTAGTCGCTCGATATCTTTAGGCGTTTGAATTACTCCAACAATCGACAAAAAGGAGGAACGCATAGCGCAAACTTACTGCAAAGAAAAGTCCGCCCCCTTAGGCGCTTTTTCGAGCATTTGTAAAACCTCAGCGGGGGGCACAGTAAGTTTTCGGCGATGGATGTCGATCCAAGCGCCGTCCACTGAGATCGTGGCACACAAAACACCATCGCTGCGCATGAGGTCGTGTCGAAAGGAAAAACGCATTCCGTCGGGACGCGCCTTGGTGAGCAGAAGCCCTATGTGAAGCACGTCGCCGTAGCGCACCTCACGCCGAAAAACCGCTTCTTCGCGAAACAGGATAGGACCAAACCCCCGCTCAGCCATATACTCTACGGTCAAACCATGCGCTGCTAAAAACGCTATGCGAACCGATGCACCCCAGTCGTAGTACACCGAATGGCGCACGTGGCCGTTTGGGTCTAGGTCGGCCCATCGCACCGCAACGGGCAAGGAGAAGGGGAGTTCCATGGGCTCAGTTATTGTCGGCCGCTTTGGTAAGTTCAATCATGCCTACTAGCTCCTCTACTAAGCTTTCTGTACTGCCCGAATAGCCTAAGCTTTTGAATCGAATACGCCCCTGTTTGTCTAAGACAAACTTAGTAGGTATTCCCGACACGCCGTAATTCACCACCACCTTACTGTCGTTGTCCATGAGCACTTCAAAGGAATATCCCTTACTTTTGAGAAAGTTGGCGGCATTCTTCTCTTTATCGGCGCTGCTTTCCCAAGTGTCTATGAAGAGGAAAACCACCTCCGGATCGCTCTTGTACATCTCTTGGGCTTTCTGCATGCCGGGGAAGGAGGCAATGCACGGGCCACACCAGGTAGCCCAGAAGTCCAAGACCACCACTTTGCCTCGGAAGTCTTCTAGCTTCACCTCTTTGCCGCTGAGGTTTTTCAGGACAAAGGGGGGAGCGGGCTGAGAAATCATTTTCTGAGCGAGCCGCTTTCGCTCTTGTTCGCGCGCTTTTTCTCGCAATCGCGACAGATAGGCTTCCGCACTGCCACTGCTTTTGTCCTCGGCCGCATAAAGGCGCTTGAATTGTTCCATCATAGCAGCCGTGGCCTTGCCTTTCAAGATAAAGCCTTCCAGTTGGTAGCGCAGATCAGCGGCCTTCACTTGTTCTAAATATTGGGTATAGCGCTCGTTGAGCTCAGGAGATAGCCCTTCAGTGCATTCAATAGCCAAAGTCTGATAGGATAACGCCTCCTGGTAGTCGCCCAGTCGACTGAGTACAAAGGCATACGTATCGGCGTATTGGCCCAAAGTATAGCGGTTGGACTCCATCCATTCAGCATATGATAAATAGGGCGGTTTTGACGATTGGGGGTTTTTTACCTCGTTCTCAGCCCAGCGGGTGGCCTCCTGAGCGAGAAAGCGCGCATGCTCTAAATCCTTGTTTTTTTCGGCCAGCTCCCAGGCAATATTGTTAAATACTTCTGCCCGTTGGTTGGGCGTCATGTGTACGGCGTAGGCTTTTACTTTTTCCCAGTTACCCGCATCGGCAGCTTTCTCTACCAGAAGTCTGTATATCCCACTTAGCGCCTCCCGGTCTTCTTCCAGAGTAGTGGGAAAATCGTCGCGGTACTTTTTTACGGCAGCTTCTATTGAGGCAATATCGGTCATCGTACGGATTTCGCGCTGGCGCAATTGACGGGCATAGCTGCCTTTGGGATAGTCGCGCTTCAAGCGCTCGCGCAGCTGTTGGGCTTCGTCGGGGGCTCCGAAGCGTTCGAGCAGGTTGGCGATGGCCACCGCGTCTTTTTCGGGCAGTTGCGACTGGGACGCGGCCTTTTTCAATATCTCTACAGCCGCTCGCTTGCCCTCTTCGCCACTCTTAGCAGCGGCCACACAAGAAGCATAGGAAGCAGCAAAGGCCATTTTCAGCCGCTCATCCGCTCGAAAGGCGCGTTCATACCAATCCAAAGCCACAGCAGGCTTGCGGTTTAAATCCAACAGGCCGCCTCGGTCGCGATATACCAAAGCGTGGGCTGCCCAGCTGACCGGCAATACCGCTCCATTAGCGTCGTGCAAGTGGATAAAATAGCCCTCCCCCTGCCGATTGTCTAGCTGTTCGCCCGCCCGAAAGCCTAAGAGCACTACCTGTGCGCTATCGGTAGGTGTTACCTGTGCCAATATCCGCCGCACCTCGCGGTAAGTATAAATCGGCAAAGTGCGCAGGACACCGCCACTGTATTCCCAGGCGACTACTTCTACGGGCTTAGTCTCTTGGGCCAGAGGGCTTTGTGACACATCGTATTCGATATGGATGGCCTGGCCCGGCTGAGGATGTGTCGGAGTAATCTGCACAAGCTCATTTTGTTGAGCCCAAAGGGGCGCTCCCAGCAGCAACCCTATGCTTGCAATCCTACAAACTTTCTTCTTCATCAGCGTGCGCGTTTTAAGATGTGAAAATAGCCTTCGGCTTCTCCTAATCTCAAATAAAACAGATTTATTGCACCTTCTTTTTCTGCTCCATTCGCTGGCGAAAGTCGCTGACTAAATTTCTCAAGATCTCTGCTCGCTCTCTGGATTTGCGGCCTTCCTCTGGGCGCCCCGCCTCGGTGAGCATGATAGACTGCATTTCAAAGAACCGCGCTACGTATTCGCAGCAGTTTGCCTCGTTGCTCTGCCGCAGCCGAGAGTGCATATTGAGGTTGAAAAAATAACTCGGTAGATAGTCCAAAAATTCAGCCAACAGTGCAGTGTACTCGTCGTATTTCTTAGACAGTTCTAGCTGTACTAAGCGCTCAGAGTAATGGATAAGATAAACCGGCACGATATCGTTGGGAAAGTAGGGAAAATATCGGCGCTCCCGAATATTCCATACAAAGGCGGCGGCACCGGTTAAGAGGAGTAAGGATAAGGCCAATGCCTTAATTTGTTTGGAAAGGAGATCTTTTACCAAACACACGGCGCTATAAGCTGCCAGCAGTGTAATGAGCACGACAAAAGGCGTTCGGTAGCGCGCAACGCTGGTACTCAAAAACAGGGGCAGCGCACTCACGGCTAAGATCATAAAATAGGGAAAAAACTTCCAACGCAGGCGCCAAAAACCCAAGATTATGCCCAATATTCCTAAAGGCGCTAACCAATAGTAGGGGGCAGGCAAGGCTCCGAGCGTAGGAGAAAACTCTCGAAACATATAATAACTGACGTTGTTGGGAATTTCCATCCAAATAAAAAGCCCTTGCAGCTTTTGCTTATACACGCGCCATAGTTCTTCAGCCGACTCGAACGCAGAAAGACAGGTTGGAATGGCCGAGAGCAAGGAACCGCCGCTTTTTTCCAACAGGTCAAAAGTGCTCTGAGCGTTCCAAAAGTTGGGCTCCAAAGGCTGGCTCGTGGGTCCGTTATAGCATACGTAGATAACGGCCCCTGCACCTGAAAAGGCCAAGATCGGCGCACCCACCCGCGCATTCCGATACATGAGCGGCGAGAGTACGAGTAGCCATGCGATCAGAGATATGCCCACAACGCGAAGCGCCGACTGCTCCTTCTTCCAAAATTGCCACCCCAACCAAAGGAAGGCAGGCACCCAAAAGACTGAAAAATACGACTGGTTGAGCATGGAAAGCCCCGCCACTACACCTAATGCCATCCCATTACCCAAAGTGGGGTGTTGCAGCACGCGTAGGTACTGATGGAGCGACAACACTGTTAAAAAGGCCGTAAGGGTAGATCGCAGTAGGGTCATCTCGTACACCATGATGGGACCCGAAAGCATAACGAACAAGGCACCCAAGAGCCCTGCTAGCGGGCTAAACAACCGGAGCCCTATCCAAAAGACCAGTACGTTCATTATAGCGCCCAACAGCATTTGCCATAAATAGACCCAGTGTGGGTCGGGACCGGCGAGCCGATAAGTGATGGCCACTAAATAGGCATAGAGGGGATCTTGGTAAAACGTCTTCCCGCCCATTAAGTCGGACACAAACGCCTTCCGCGCAGCGAGCGTATCCACGCGATTGACCCCTAAACTATCGGCTTTCAGCGCGCGTTGATAGTAGTGCTCCGCTCGATCGGGGTGCCGTTCGAAATACAGGCGGGCCAAGTCGTCGTGCCAACCGTGGTACGGCTGCCAAGCAGTATCCAGTAGCCAATCGCCCGAAGCCAAACGCTTGGCCGTCGCATCGTAAAACTCCATATCGCTGCTCTTCCACGTATGTAAGGTGCTGGCTGGCGAGCGCCGCGCCTCCTGAAAATAGGCGTACCGCAACCCTATGGATACGAGAAAGATACCTATAGAGAGCCACCACCATCGCCTCTCGATAAACGACTCCCAACGCTTTAGCTTCGGAGTATCTTGAGAAGCAGCGGGCCAAGGTGTCGGCCGAGGTACTTTCAAAGAGCGTTCAGCTTTCTTTTTTCTACTCATCTTCAGTCTGTTTTCATCGGATAAGCCAAGCGGAAGACATACTCTGCCTCGAATACGAATGCCGAGTTGCTATCGGAGGTACTGAAATTTCACCGGTAAAGTTATCGGAAGCCGACCGCTCGGAGGAAGATTTATTGCAAAATCGGGCTAAGGGCGTACTCATCCGCCAAATGCTGTAAAATTGCTTTGAGAAAGACCCGATGTGCTGCTTTTGAAACCACCCACCCACAGGAAGTAACACCTAACTGTTATGCGATTGCTGTTTCACCCTGCCGTTTTGCACCACGACACCGGCCCCTTCCACCCGGAGCATCCTGGGCGCATAACGGCTTTTGGCGCCATAGAGGAAGTCCCTGTATCCTTGGAAGGCATCGAAGAGGCATTGTTCGCAGTACATCGCCCTAACTACGTGGCAGCGGTTCGGCAGGCATGTGCGCAAAACCTGCCGTTAGACGGCGATACCCAAACGTCGCCAGGCAGTTATGTCGCGGCACTGACCGCTGTTTCCTTAACGCTGCGCGCCCTAGAAGAGGGCGGCTTTGCCCTAGTGCGTCCACCGGGACACCACGCCTACGCCGACCGAGGGCGAGGGTTCTGCTTGTTTAACAATGTCGCTATCGCGGCTCAAAGAGCGGTTCAAAAGGGCCAGCGCGTCCTTATCTTCGACTTCGATGGACACCTGGGAGATGGAACGATGGACATCTTCTACGAAACTTCCCAAGTGCTGTACTGGTCGCTTCACCAATACCCAGCGTATCCAGGCAACGGCTCTCCGCTCGAAATTGGCCGAGGTGCCGGCACCGGCTTCACGGTCAATTGCCCTCTGCCCGCTCAAAGTGGCGACGATATTTTGCGCCACGCCGTAGAATATATGCTGCCCTTCGCAGTGCAGTTTGCACCCGACGTAGTGGCGATTTCGGCGGGCTTCGATGCACATCGCTCCGATCCGCTCCTCCAGCTGCGGGCTACGCGTTATTTTTACCATTGGTTGGGCCAAACGATACGCCAAACCTTCGAAGGTCGGCATCTCTTTGCCGTTTTAGAGGGCGGGTACAACATCGAAGAACTGCCCAACAACGTCCAAAGTTTCATCGCCGGCATTCGCGGAGAAGCACCTGCGGCTGCGGAGGCCCCTACGACCTCCAGCCGTAGGGTGTGGGAAGTATACGAGCTGTACTTACACCAGGCTATGGCAGCATTATCGAAATATTGGAAGCTGTAGCTTATGCGGCGAATACTGGACAAATTTTTCTATCCCGAATCTGTGGCAATCGTCGGCGCTACGGAGAAAGGAGAAAAAGTGGGCAGTGTGGTGTTTCAAAATTTGCTTCAAGGAGGCTATACAGGAAAGATTTATCCGGTAAACCCTAAATACCGCAAAGTTCACGGCATTCGGTGCTACGCCTGGCTCAGCCAGTTGCCGAAGCCGCCCGACCTCGTCGTATTTGCGCTGCCGATGCCGTACGTGCCGGCGTTGATAAAAGAGAGCGCGGCTGTCGGCGCGGAATGCGCCTTAGTCTTACCCGATGGCTCCCACCGACACGGCAGCGCTGAAGAGCAACAGTGGCGGGATGCCGTAGAAAAAGCTGCTACAGAATTCGGTGTGCGCCTCATCGGTCCGGATACGATAGGCATAATGAACCCAGCGACTGGCTTAAACGCCAGCTGTGTTCGTGTCATGCCGCCGGCAGGGCGGTTGGCCTTCATCTCCCAGAGCGGCTCGCTCGGCGCTGCCGTTCTCGACTGGGCGGCCGAAAAACAGGTGGGTATCCGCTTCTTCGCCGCCACGGGTCATACGGCGGATATCGGCATCGATGCTCTGATAGATTACTTCGGTGCCGACGGAAATGTCGCCTCGATAGTGTTGTACGTGGAAAAATTAGGTCAGGCGCGCGGCTTTATGAGTGCATCGCGAGCATTTGCGCGCTCTAAACCTATCATAGTGCTCAAAGCTGGCTCGGGCGGTTCTGACAATACGGCGATGCTGCTGGACGCCGGCCGAGTGGCGAGCAGCGATGCCGCGTTCGACGCTGCCCTTCGGCGCGCCGGCGTTATCCGCGTGCAGACGGTGCAGGAACTCTTTGATTGTGCCCGGGCTTTAGCTTGGCAGCCCTTGCCTAATGGCTACCGTTTGGCCATCATTACGAATGCCGGAGCCCCAGCAGCACTGGCCGCTAACACTTTAGAAAGAGAAGGGGGGCTGTTGGCGTCCCTATCGGCCGAGACCGTTGCCGCCATAAAAAGCGACCGCCTTCCTTCTTGGAACAGCGCTCATCCCATCGATTTATCCGACAGCGCCACGGCCGAACAGTATCGAACTGCTCTGCGCGCCTGCACTCAAGAGGCCAACGCGGATGCAGTACTGGTCATCCTGACGCCTCAACATCCGGCTGACGCCGAGGCAGTAGCACGCGCCATCGTCGAGGAGAACTGCCGCGGCTTAGGAAAACCCATCTATGCTGCTTGGATGGGCCCTCAGCAGACGCGCCAAGGCCGCACCGTCTTGGAAAACGGCCACATTCCCTGGTACCCGTTTCCCGAGCGAGCTGTATCGACCTTCTTGCATATGGCGCGCTACCGAAAGAATTTAGAGATGCTCTACGAGACGCCTCCCGACCTTCCTCTCCACCTGCCTAACATCGACCGCTCGGCCGCACGCGATGCGATAGATGGGGTACGAGCAGCTGGGCGCGTGTACTTTGAAGAGTCGGAAGCGCGACGCCTATTAGCCGCATATGGGATCCCCGTCAATACCGCCTATTTAGCGCGCAACGAGGATGAGGCCGTAGCCATCCTGCGCGATATAGGAAGTCAAGTAGTCCTCAAGTTGGCTTCGCCCGACATCTGGCATAAATCTGAGGTGCAGGGAGTTCAGTTAGGTCTAGATACCGAGTCGAGTGTGCGCCAGGCCTTTCGGCTGTTGGTGGAAAATGCGCGCCAAAAGCGGCCAGATGCCCGTATTGTTGGGGTGACCGTAGAGCGCATGATCCCCGTACAACATGAGCTGCTCATTGGCTCTTTCAAGGACGCTACTTTTGGGCCAACCATCGTCTTTGGCTTAGGTGGCACTGCTGCCGAGATTTGGTGCGACCGCGCTGTTGGCCTTCCTCCACTCAATCTCGCTCTGGCCCGTCACCTCGTAGAGGGCACCCAAGTGGCTCGGCTACTGCGCAGGTTCCAAGGCTTATCTGCGGCACCTTTTGAATTTATATGCGACACCTTGGTTCGCTTTGCTTATCTGCTCATGGATTTTCCCGAGCTATTAGAAGTGGAGATCAATCCCTTTGCTATCGGGCCTGAAGGCGCCATAGTCTTAGATGCCGCCGCCGTTTTAGAGCCCAGCCCTCCCTCTCAGCGCTCTCCTTACGAACACCTGTGCATCTCGCCGTATCCTACCCAATGGATAAAGAGGGTAGAGCACACAAGAAGTGGGCGTACCCTGCTGTTGCGCCCTATACGCCCAGAAGACGAACCCTTAGAGGCCGAATTGCTGCGAAACACCTCACGCGAAAGCCTCTACTTTCGCTTCTTTGGCTTCGCACCCAACATCGACCACAAAATGTTGGCTCGTTTCACCCACATCGATTACGACCGAGAAATGGCCATCGTTGCGGTAATAGAGGATGGCTCTACCTCCCAAATCATCGGAGTAGTGCGCATCGTCGGCGATGCCTGGCGCGAAACATGCGAGTACGCTATCTTAGTGGCAGACGCCTGGCAGGGGCAAGGTATCGGAAGCCTCCTCACCGACTACATCGTAGAGATTGCTCGAGCACAAGGATACCGACGCATCACTGCCGCCTTTTTAAAGACCAACACCGCTATGCGGCGCCTTTTTCAGCGAAAGGGGTTCACCATACGCCCAGGCGATGGCGCAGACAACGCCGAACTCGTCCTCGCTTAGGGTCGCTTCCAGCACATCACAAAATCGTTCATGAAAAACCCCTCTCCGATATCGAAATCCGCACACCGTTCGATGCGAAAGCCCACCTTGAAATAGAAGTTGATGCTCTTATAGTTTTGCCGGTTTACAGTTAAGCGTATCTCTTGCGCATCCGGATATTGGGCCAATAGCGCCTCAAAGGCTGCTGTACCCCATCCCTTCCCCTGCTGAGTAGCTTCCAGGTAAAATTTGTGAATAAAATACTGTCTTTTAGAGGCATCGGTTAGGCTGATGGCAATAAAGCCTAAGGGGGAGGTCTGCTGCTCGGCGATAAGCCAAAAGGTTGCCCCTTCTTGAGTCATCTGGCGCTCCAAAGCTTCCGCGCTATACATGCGCTCAAGCATATAGGCAATCTGTGCCTCCGAGATGATGTCCGGATAATGCGCCCACCAAATTCGATGGGCTAAGGTGCGGATGAGCGGGATATCGGATGCAGTGGCTCGTTGCAATTCAATTTTTTTGTGCATTGAGCAGCTCGAGTACGCGATGGGTAATGTCTAAGCTGTCGTTGGCGTAGAGTACTTGCCCACCTCCGCGAGAGTACGACAAGATAAAGTCGTAGCCGATTTGTGCCTGTAGGTTGCGCAGTTGTTCCTCTACGTTGGCCATTAGGGCGTTGAAGGCTTCTTCGCGCTCTTTGGCCAGCTGTTGGGTCAGGCGCATCTCTTCTTGAGCCAGCTTTTGTTGGCGGTCAGCCAGCACTGCATATTCTTTTTCCAAAACAGCCGGAGGCACCGTCCCACTTTCGTATTTCTTTTGAAAAGCCTCCAAGTCTCGCAGGAGAGCCTCTTTTTTGCTGCTTAAGCTGCGCTCGGCGTTTTGAAGGCGCTGCTCGAGAGCCTTCTTTTGGGTTTTGAGCCATTCGTAGCGGGCGTCGAGCGTGTCGGCGTTGACGTAAGCAATGCGCACAGCGCGTTGGATAGGCGCCTGTGCCGTCTGCACCTCTGCAGGAGCGGAAGCAGCAGTGGTTTTCTCAGCCGAAAAATGGAGGTAGTACAAGTGTGCCACTGCCAACAAAAGTAGGATTTGCAATGCTAAAGAGAGCTTGTTAGACATAGAGATAGAGAGAAGATGCCGTGTAAAAGTTTTTGATGGCCAAAACACGCGCGCATTGATGCGCTGTTTTTTGGGGCGAAGGTCGCTATTTTAGCCGGGGTGTATGGAGTCGATTTTGACGAAAATCGGCAAAACCATGCGCCGCCTCTTTTTTTCATGGGCGATGAAGAACACTTCTTAGAAAGCCCTAAATCGCTTAAAATAGCAGCACAGAGTTCTTTTAAGTATAAAAAAGGAGGGAAAGAGGGTACTGTTTTGCCGATCTTTTAACACCTTCGCGCAAGGAATCTTTTCGGTCAATTAAACGACGCCACTATGACAGAACGACCCTGGCTCAAGCTGTATCCTAAAGGAGTTCCTGCCAACATCGACCCCGATGTGTATCCTCGCCTTACCGATATGCTGGACACCTGCTTTAAAAAGTACCGCGATTTGCCGGCATTTATTTTCATGGGCAAGGCAGTGAGCTTTAGGGAGGTAGACCGGCTTAGCAACCAGTTTGCCGCCTACCTGCAGTCGCGCGGATTAGAACCCGGCGATCGCATCGCACTGATGATGCCCAACATCCTGCAGTATCCCATCGCGCTGTTTGGCGCCTTGCGCGCAGGACTCGTCGTAGTCAATACCAACCCTCTGTATACGCCGCGCGAGATGCGCCATCAATTTGTCGACGCTGGAGCTAAAGCCATCCTCATTGCTGAGAATTTCGCCCACAACTTAGAGCAGATCATAGCGGAAACGCCCATCAAGATCGTCATCTTGACCAGCATTGGCGAGATGTTGGGCCTAAAAGGCGCCCTCATCAATTTTGTCCTTCGGCGCATCAAAAAGATGGTGCCCAAGTACCGCTTGGCAAATACTGTTACCTTCACACAGGCCCTTCGGCAAGGGCGAAACTTTACCGTTAAGCCGCATCTGTCGGGCCCCGACGACACCATCATCCTGCAGTACACTGGCGGAACAACGGGAGTGTCGAAAGGCGCCATGCTAACCAACCGAAACTTAGTGTCCAACATGGAGCAAATTCGGGCCTGGCTTTCGCCGGTGATGCCTGAAGGTAAAATGATGGCCCTCTGCCCCTTGCCGCTGTACCACATCTTTGCTTTTACGGTCAACTGTTTAGCGTTCATGTCGGTAGGCGGCTGCAACGTACTCATCGTCAACCCACGCGACATCAAGTCGGTCATTAAAGAATGGGCTAAGCACAAACCCAATGTGTTTACGGGGGTAAATACGCTGTACAACGCACTGCTCAACCACCCCGACTTTGCCTCGTTAGACTTCAGCAACCTACGCGTGGCGGTGGGCGGGGGCATGGCCGTCCAGCGCGCCGTATGGGAGCGCTGGCGGCAGGTTACAGGAAGCCCTCTGGTCGAAGGATATGGGCTTACAGAGTCAAGCCCCGTCTTATGTGTGAACCCAGTAGACGAAAACAACCGCGTAGGTTCTATTGGCCTGCCTGTGCCTTCCACCGATGTGCGCATCGTAGATGAGCAAGGTCAGGTGTTGCCTCCAGGCAGCATAGGCGAAATTCAAGCCAAGGGCCCGCAAATCATGAAAGGCTACTGGCAGCGCCCCGAAGCCACGGCGGAGGTAATCAAAGACGGCTGGCTGTGTACCGGCGACATCGGCTACATGAGCGAGGACGGATTTTTCCACATCGTCGACCGCAAAAAAGACATGATCTTGGTTTCGGGCTTCAACGTATATCCCAACGAAGTGGAAGACGTCATTGCCTTACATCCGAAGGTATTGGAGGTCGCCGTAATAGGAGTGCCCGATGAAAAGTCCGGTGAAGCGGTTAAGGCCTTCATCGTCAAGAAAGACTCGAGCCTAACGCCCGAAGAAATCATTGCTCATTGCCGAGAACAGCTCACTCCCTATAAAGTTCCTAAGCACATAGAGTTTCGCACCGATCTGCCGAAAACCAACGTAGGCAAGATCTTACGCCGCATGCTGCGCGAAGAGCAAAAGGCCGCTACGTAAGGCCGTTACTTGTTTTCTCTCCGCCCTTATTCAGACAGTTCCCCGATTGTGCGTGCGCCAAACCGAAATGAGCAGGCGAACCGCAAATACAGGGGCAGCGATGAAGCTGCCCACGCCAAAGAACAACATCTCGTTCCAAATGTATTCTTCAATGGCTTGCTTTTCCTCTAAGGGGAGATGCCCGGTGAGCCCCTCCCAGGTATTTTCTTCGATGTACACCAAAAACCCGTTGACAGCCTCTACCAATAGAAAGGTTAAGGGGAACATGAGCAAAATGAGCACTACCTTGACCTCCTGTAAGCGGGCGATAAAGGTGTGCGGAAGGAGAAAAATGTAGCGCGCTAAAGTGATGAGCGCTACAATGAAGATAATATTCCACTGCTCGAACGGCCATACATGCATAGCTCGGTGGATGGGCCAAAGAACGGCCCACACTACCACTGCCGTCAGTACCCACCAGAGGACTTCTAAGGCCAAGACATAGCGCTGTTGCGGCGTCATGAGATTTGCTTAAGCCGATTTTACCACTGATTTTCCTGCGGTTGATGAGCGGTCATCCATGAAACCAAAACCATAGCTATGGCGCTGGCTGCGAACCCGTAAAGCATGGGCGGCACGAGGGCTAGATGGTCGAGCAAAGAATAAGCCTCATGCTCGGAGACCGCATAGGAGGAGCACCAGTACTGCGCCCCTGCCCAAACCACAATGCCGGCGATCATGGAAGCCATTGCCCCCGCAGCTGTAGAGCGCTTCCAATACAGCCCAGCAATGAGCGGGACGAACAGCGACACCAAGCTAAAGGCCGAAGATTCTCCCACCAACTCGTAAATGTTGTTGCGCATAAGCGCCATGCCGGCCGTCACGATAGCCACCCCCACTACGGAAAGCCGCATGATGCGGAGCAACTGAGCATCGGTCAAATCGCGGTATAAAGGGCGCACTAAGTTCTCTCCAATCACCGTTGCGGGAGCCAGCATAGCGCCTGAACAGGTGCTCAAAATGGCGGACAATAAAGCGCCAAAGAACAGTACTTGCGTCCCTATGCCTCCGTGTTGCAGTACTAAATGCGGAATCATCATCTGCGCCTCATCGCCCTTAGAAAGCTCGGGATACAACATGCGTCCACAATAGGCAATAACCAAAGGCAAGGCCGCTACACTAAGATATAGGAAAGAAGAGGTATAGCAGGCATTGATGGAGGCGCGCTCCGTCCGAGCAGCCATCACGCGCTGAAAAACATCTTGTTGGGGGATACTCCCTAGTCCAATTGTCATCCACGCTGCCAACCAGTGCAGCACAGGGATGGCCTTGGCTTCCGGTAAAAATTGAAAAAACTTGGGTGGCGCCGCCTCTATCATCACTTTAAAACCGCCCACCTGAAGCACCAATTCTACGGCTAAAAATACCAGGCCGACTACGATCACGATCGTCTGAATAAACTCTGTGACCGTCACCGACCACATTCCGCCTACGTAAGTATAGCCCAACACCAGCAGGGTGCAGATAAGCACGCCGTATACCTTTTCCAGCCCACACACCGCCTGCAGTAAAATCGCCAAGGCGATCAATTGGGCAGCGATCCAGCTGAAGTAAGAAGGCACCATGAATATCGCCGACACCAGCTCTGTGCGGCGATTGAAGCGCAGGCGAAAAAAATCGCTAAACGTATACAGGTTTCGCTTGTACAATGGGCGGGCAATAAGCAGCCCCGACAGAAAAAGACATAGGGCCGCACCCAACGGGTCTTCGATAACACCTCGAACGCCGTTCTCGATGAACTCAGAAGATGCTCCTAAGATGGTTTCCGAGCCGAACCACATGGCAAACAGAGCGCATGCGGCCACAAACATCGGGAGGTTTTTGCCCGCCACCACGTAGTCCGCTGTCGTCTTCACCCGACGAGCAGCCCACCAACCCACAGCCAAAGTGCCTAATAAATAGAGGACAATGAAGAGTAGAAGAAGCGAGTTTTGCATCGTACACTGTAAGTGCGATTAGATGTACGGAGGCAAAAGTATCATCTTGCTATAGACTACGGCTGCTATAACTCCTCGCCGGCGCATGTGTTCAGCCGCGCACGCCTCCTCATGGCGCGCTCAGCGCTTCCCAAGCGGGCAAAGCGCGATGGTCGAAGTCAAACAGCGCCTGATTTTCCCAAGGCGATCCGTCAGTAGCGGCAGGTCCCTTCCAAGCCACCCACTCGGCACCCCAATAACAAAAACCTGAAGCACCCGGCACCGTCCGCACCGCGCGCCCTATGTGGTTTATAAAATCCCGCTGCCCTTCTGGCGTTGCCGGGAAGTCAGGCAAAATGAGCTGCTCTTCCTGTCCAACGATATTGTGCGTCCAATCGCTCCATCCTAAGGTGAAAGGATAAGCCGTCTCGGCAATGAGCACCTCTTTCTGAAATCCCTTATGTAATCCATCCAGCGTTTTCCGCAGGTCCGCCAAGCTCTTGCCGTGCCACCAGGGATAGTAAGAGATCCCTATGATGTCGTAATCCAGCCCAACCATTTTTTCGAAAAAAGCCGCGGCGCCTGCTATTCCGGCGAAGTGAAGGATAATTTTACTATCGGGCGAAGCCTGGCGAACGGCTTGTATGGCAGTGTTGAGCAGGTCGCGACATTGCTCTGGGCGAGCGTACAAGTCGCCGAAGGGATGAAGCAAGCCGGTATTGATTTCGTTGCCTATTTGAATAAATTCAGGGCGCAAATGGGCAGCTATGCGTAGGGTATAGGCTTGAACACTATCTCTTAGGGTGGGAAAATCGAGCGATGCCCACGACTTCGGGGGCTCTTGTCGCGCAGGGTCGGCCCAAGTGTCGGAGTAGTGGACGGCCAACCAAATCCGGAAGCCTTTGCGCCGAAGGCGCTCAGAGAAGGCACTCACTTCGCGCCATCCAGAATGCTCTGTATCGGGGTCGACCCAAAGCCGCAGTCGCACCGTATTGACACCGTACGTTCTGAGCAGTTCTAGCAAATCGATTGGTTGCCCGTCAGCTGTGCGAAACATTACATGATCTGCCTCAAGCTGAGGATATGTCGAAATATCAACAGCGACAATGCGCTCTATCGTCGCGGGTGGGGCCGCTATTTCTCTGCCACATCCCATCCACAAGAGAAGAAAAAGTGCACTCAGGCACATCGTTCGGTTTTGCCTCACTGCTTTAGCCCTATAAGTTCGGAGCGAAGATAAATCCTCCCAACAGGATAGGGGTCGATCGGCTTTCTCACCTGCCGACAGCGCCCTACCTTTGCGGCGTTTTTTAAAAAGAGGCAACAGCTGTGTCAGAAAAGATCATCTTCTCTATGGCGGGCGTCAGCAAGACGTATCCGCCCAACAAGCAAGTACTCAAAAATATTTGGCTTTCCTTTTTCTACGGCGCTAAGATCGGCGTATTGGGTCTAAACGGCTCGGGAAAATCTACCCTGCTGAGAATCATTGCGGGTATAGACACCAACTACGAGGGCAAGATCGAATTCGAAAAGGCGTACAAGATTGGTTATTTGGCGCAAGAGCCGGAACTCGATGAGAACAAGACCGTGCGGCAAGTCGTGGAGGAGGGCGTACAGCCTATTATCGAGCTGCTGCGCGAAAACGAGGCAATCGGTGCTCGACTTGCTGAAGTGACCGACGACGAGGAAATGATGCGTCTGCTCGAACGCCAGGGCGAAGTGTTAGAGCAAATCGAACACCTAAACGGATGGGAATTAGACTACCGCATTGGCCTGTTCACTGAGGCCCTGCGCTGTCCGCCCGACGATACGCCGATTCGCGTGTGCTCTGGAGGAGAGCGGCGCCGCGTAGCCCTCGCCCGACTGTTGTTGAGTCAGCCCGACATTTTACTCTTAGACGAGCCTACCAACCATTTGGATGCCGAGTCGGTATTGTGGTTAGAGCAATACCTCCAAAGCTTTCCCGGAACCGTCATTGCCGTCACGCACGACCGCTACTTTTTAGACAATGTAGCGGGCTGGATCCTCGAGCTCGACCGCGGAGAGGGCATTCCTTGGCAAGGTAACTACTCCTCTTGGTTAGAACAAAAGGCCCGACGGCTGGCATTGGAAGAAAAACAGGAAGACAAACGCCGCAAACAGCTGGAGCGCGAATTGGAATGGGTGCGCATGGGCGTTAAAGGGCGTCAAGCTAAAGGCAAAGCTCGCCTCAACGCTTATGAAAAGATGGCCAACGAGGAGAGCCGAGAAAAAGAGCAGAAGCTAGAACTCTGGATTCCCAACGGACCGCGCTTAGGCGACAAAGTCATCGAGGCGCGCCATCTCACCAAAGCCTATGGCAACCGAATCCTGTTCGAAGACCTCAACTTCGACATCCCTCGAAACGCCATCGTGGGTATCATCGGCCCTAACGGCGTGGGCAAGTCCACTCTTTTCAAAATCATTGTAGGGCGAGAAAAACCCGATGCTGGAGAAATTATCCTCGGCGATACGGTCAAACTCAGTTACGTGGACCAGAGCCACGAGGCCCTCCTGCCCGACAAGACCATCTATGAAATCGTGTCGGGCGGAAACGACATTCTTCAAGTAGGCAATATGTCGGTCAATGCGCGCGCCTATTTGTCGCGCTTCAATTTTTCTGGTCCCGACCAGCAGAAAAAACTCGGCGTCTGCTCCGGCGGCGAGCGCAACCGCGTCCATTTGGCCATGACGCTGAAAGACGGAGGCAACGTGCTGCTATTGGACGAGCCGACAAACGACATCGACGTCAACACCCTGCGCGCGTTGGAAGAAGCCTTGGAAAACTTCGCCGGCTGTGTGCTCGTCATCAGCCACGACCGCTGGTTTATCGACCGATTGGCCACCCATATCCTCGCCTTCGAAGATGACGCGCAAGTGGTGTTCTTCGAGGGCAATTTCTCCGCCTATGAAGAGGCCAAAAAGGCTCGCTTAGGCGACATCACACCGCATCGGCCGCGCGTAAAGCACATTCTCCAATAGCTCGCTTCAACGCACGCAAAATCCATTGGGCCAACCTTCATCTGGGCGCACAAAGCTCAGTCGGCCTTGGTCATCTTCCGCCATAAGGATCATGCCCTGCGACTCGATGCCGCGCATCTTGCGGGGAGCTAAGTTGGCCACCACCAGCACTTGGCGGCCAATTACTTCTTCGGGTGAGTAGTGCTGCGCTATGCCGGCCACAATGGTGCGGGTCTCAAAGCCCATGTCTACCGTCAAGCGAAGCAGCTTGTCGGCTTTTTCAACCCTTTCCGCTCCAACAATAGTAGCGGTACGCAGGTCTATTTGAGCGAATACCTCATAGGGGATAATCTCTTTCACCGGCGTATGGGTATTCTGTGCCGCTGGAAGTGCGCTTTCAGCAACTCTTAATTTGCGTATTTGCGCTTCGATTTCCTCATCGGAAAGTCGACTAAACAGATGCCCCGGAGGACCTACCTGATGATGCAGCGGCAGGATAGGCTCGCCCTCTAGCAAATTGTTTAGTGCGTCGACAAACTCCGTATCATCCTTGAACGAGGGGAGCCGAAGTTGCTCGCGCAAGCGCTGGGCAGCAAACGGCATGAACGGACGCATGGCTACCGACAACGCTGCAGCGTATTGGAGGCCGACAAAGAGCACGGACCGGACTTCCTCTGGGCGCTCTGAAAACACCTTCCACGGCTCATTGAACTGTAGGAGGGCATTGCCCGCCGCTGAGATATCCATGAGCTGGCGCAGCGCATCGCGAAACTGAAACTGCTCAATAGAGCGCCCTACCTCGCCCAACTTTTGCGCCAACAGACGCAGTTCTTCATCTAAAGCGACCTCTTTTGCCGAATTCCATCCGCTTTTGAAAGTCTGATCCGGGTTGGGTTGAGGTGCCGTGCCGCTGTAGAAGCGGTGAAGGAGCACCAAGATGCGCTGCACAAAACCGCCCAAATTGCCTACCAGCTCGGTATTGGTCGTCTCCTGCAAGCCCCTCCACGTGAACTCGCTGTCGCGCTGTTCGGGCATGTTTTTAATCAAATTGTAGCGGAGCTCATCCTCTCGGCCAGGCAGCTCCTCTAAATATTCGTGCACCCAAACGGCCCAGTTGCGCGAGGTGGATAATTTGCTGCCTTCCAAGTTGAGAAACTGATTAGCCGGAACGTTGATGGGCAAGATAAACTCGCCGTAGGCCCGCAGAATAGCTGGAAAGATAAGGCAATGAAAGACAATGTTATCTTTTCCGATAAAATGGATAAGGGCGGTCTCGTCGTTCTTCCAAAAACGCTCCCAATTTTCCCCACGCTCGGCGGCCCATTGTTTAGTAGCGGAAATATAACCAATAGGAGCATCTAGCCAGACGTACAGCTTTTTGCCCTGAGCACCGGGGATTTCGGGTGGGACGTCTACTCCCCAATCTAAGTCGCGCGTCATGGCGCGCGGCTGGAGTCCTTGATCGAGCCAAGAGTTGCACTGGCCTATCACGTGTGCTTTCCAGGTGGCGGGATCGTGCAATTGCTGGCCGTCTACATAGCCGGTGTTGATCCATTCGCGCAGCCAAGCTTCGTGTTGGTCGAGCCGAAAATACCAGTGAAGCGTAGGCCGTTTTACAGGCGCCGCGCCGCTAAGTGCCGAGCGCGGTTGGAGCAACTGCTCCGGACTGAGAGAGGTGCCGCATTTTTCGCATTGGTCGCCGTAAGCGTCTGGGTTACCGCACACCGGGCAAGTGCCTAAGATGTAGCGGTCGGCCAGGAACTGTTGCGCCACCTCATCGTAGTACTGCTCGCTCTCGCGCACCTCAAAATGGCCTTGCTGGAGCAGGTGTCGAAAAATATCTTGCGAGGTTTGATGGTGAAGCGGTGCGCTGGTGCGGTGATAGATGTCGAAAGCAATACCCAGCTTTTGAAAGGTGTCGCGAATGAGCACGTGGTATTTATCGACGATGGCTCGAGGAGTAACTCCTTCTTTGCGCGCGCGCATGGTGATAGCGGCGCCGTGCTCATCCGAGCCGCAAACAAAGAGCGTCTCGCGACCCATAAGCCGTTGATAACGCGCGTAAATGTCGGCCGGCAGATAGGCTCCGGCCAAATGCCCAATATGGAGCGGGCCATTCGCATAGGGAAGGGCAGCGGTAATCAAATAGCGCTTTTTCTTAGATAAAGGCATGGAGTAGAGGTTATCTTTTCACAGACAAGGCATACTCGCGCAGCCCTTTAGAGCGCAAATGTGGCGACATTCGGAGGCATTTTTATCGAAAAAACCGATAAACGCAACCAAAAAGGAGACGCTACACAGGGATAGGGCTACAAACGCTTGTTTTGAAAAAACGCTTTGAGCAACCGAGCGCACGGCTCCTCCAATACCCCCATTTCCACCTTGGTTTTAGGATGGAGCAACTGTTTTCCGCCCAAAGCCATAAAGCCGCGCTTTTCGTCGGTGGCACCGTACACCAATCGCCCTATCTGAGCCCAAGCAAGTGCTCCTGCACACATCACGCATGGCTCCAGAGTGACGTAAAGGGTACAATTCGGAAGGTACTTACTGCCCAAATGGTTGAATGCGGCTGTAAGTACTAACATCTCGGCGTGTGCCGTAGCGTCGTTGAGTTGCTCGGTTTGGTTGTGCGCCCGAGCGATGATGCGGCCGTTGCACACGATTACTGCCCCCACAGGCACTTCCCCGCTCTCGTAGGCGCGCTGTGCTTCGGCCAGGGCTTGCTGCATGAAATACTGGTCGGACTGAACAGAGAGCATGACGCGGCGAAGGTAAACACGCCCTCGCTTGAGCAGGAGAGGCTGTACTCCTTTCGAAAAATCGCCGCCATATAAGGAGAAAAAGCGACCTTTGCGCATGGTACTAAAAAATGCCTCTCCTAAGTTTTTAGGGCTCGCCCTTACGTTCGACGACGTTCTCCTTGTCCCTGGTTATAGCGAGGTGTTGCCGCGCGAGGTGGATATTACCTCCATGCTCACCCGTCGCCTCCGGCTCAACGTACCGATTATATCTGCCGCTATGGATACCGTTACGGAAAAACAGATGGCTATTGCCATAGCGCGCCAAGGAGGTATCGGCATCATTCACAAAAACATGAGTATCGAAGAGCAAGCGGAGCAAGTGCGCGCCGTCAAGCGCTCAGAAGCCGGCATGATCCTCGACCCAGTAACCCTATCGCCAAACGCCCCGGTCTCCGAGGCACTCCAGCTCATGCGTCGATACAGCATTGGCGGTATCCCTATCGTCGATGAGACAGGTAAGCTGGTCGGCATCCTCACCAATCGCGACCTCCGCTTCGAGAAGGACACCACTAAGGCCGTAAGCGAGTTGATGACGCGCAACCAGCTCATCACGGCTCCAGTAGGCACCACCTTGGCCGAAGCGCGCGACATCCTGCAGCAGCATAAAATAGAAAAATTGCCGGTCGTCGATGAGAACTTTCGGCTCGTCGGGCTCATTACCTACAAGGATATCATGAAGGGCGAGCACTTTCCTAACGCCTGTAAGGATAGTCTAGGGCGATTAGTAGTGGGTGCTGCCGTAGGTGTCACTTCCGACATGTTGAAACGCGTGGAAGCATTAGTACGCGCAGGTGTAGACGTAGTGGCCGTAGATACCGCACATGGTCACTCACGCGGAGTTCTGGATGCTGTCAAGCGCCTCAAAGACGCCTTTCCCGACCTTCAAGTCATTGGAGGAAACGTCGCTACTGGTGAAGGCGCTACAGCGTTGGCCGAGGCGGGTGCCGACGCCGTCAAGGTAGGCGTAGGGCCAGGCAGCATATGTACCACCCGCGTAGTGGCTGGCGTAGGCGTACCCCAATTGTCGGCAATATATGAGGCAGCATTAGCGCTAAAAGGCACTGGCGTACCGGTCATCGGCGATGGCGGAATCCGTTACACCGGCGACATCGTAAAGGCGCTGGCCGCCGGAGCCAGCACCGTAATGGCGGGGTCGCTCTTCGCCGGCGTAGAGGAAGCCCCTGGCGAGACGATCATTTACGATGGCCGCAAGTTTAAAACCTACCGAGGCATGGGCAGTTTGGGTGCTATGCAGGACGGCTCAAAAGACCGGTATTTTCAAGACGTAGAGGACGATATTAAGAAATTAGTGCCCGAAGGCATCGAAGGTCGCGTACCCTTTAAAGGAACCGTGGCCGAGGTGATGACACAATACGTTGGCGGGCTGCGCGCCGGTATGGGCTATTGCGGCGCCCGTACCATTAGCGAGCTGCAAGAAAAAGCGCAGTTCGTTCAAATCACTGCAGCAGGCGTTGCTGAAAGCCATCCCCATAATATTACTATCACAAAAGAGTCGCCCAATTATTCGCGGCGCTGAATCACTCTGCAACCTGCCTCCCGTTGCCGACATTCCTGCGGCAAATAGTCCACAATCGTCTGACGCAAAACAGCCAAGAGGCGTTCCTTGACCGCCTGCCTATGGGTCACTAAACTAATTTCTCGTACAGGCTCCGGCACGGCAAACCGTTTAACCTTTTTCCGCTGCTCCGGAGTGAGCAAGCGCACAGCTAGCTCGGGCAATATGGTTATGCCGTGTTGTGCATCTACCAAGTGTTTAAGCGTTTCCAAACTTCCCGCTTGGTATTCTACATTCGGGTGCTGTTTTTCGCGCAGCTCGCACAGCTGGACAATCTGAGAGCGCAAACAATGCCCCTCTTCTAACAGCCAAAGCTCCGTCACGTCAATGTCTTCGGGCAGCAAGTATTCCTTGGCGTAGTCGTAACTGGAGTATATAGTGAACGCTTCATAAAAGAGAACCTCCTCTTTTAGCAGGGAGTCGCCCAAGGGAGTAGCTAAGATGGCAGCATCCAGAAAACCCTTGTGCAAGGCCTCTATCAACGTATCGGTTACCCGCTCAGTAATCTTTAGGTGTATAGAGGGATAGTTCTGTACAAATGCCGGTAAAAATAGGGGCAGCAGATAGGGCGATAGCGTGGGAATGATACCTATGCGCAGCTGTCCAGTAAGACTTTCTCCTTCCATACGCGCCATCTCACGCAGTCGCTCTACCTCGCGCAAAATCGCGCGCACCTGAGGTAGTAAGCGCTCACCTGCTTCCGTAGGTACCAAAGGATGGCGACTCCGGTCAAAAAACTTTACTCCCAGCTCTTCCTCTATCCTTTGTACCATCATACTCAACGTCGGCTGGGTAACACAACACTCTGCAGCAGCCCGGCTAAAATGCCGATGCGCATCTAAAGCAGCCAAGTATTCCAGTTGTTGTAGGTTCATAGGCATTGCTCTTATGTAAAACTGGTGGACTAAGTTATTTATAAAATCTATGGTTTTATAAAAAATATCAGTTTTTATTATAAAAAAGACAGGTGTAGCTTTGCTCCTGCATTTGCAGCTCAAATGCACCTCATTATCTCCTCAGCTAACTTCTAAAATCACAGGCATATGCAGAGCGTATCGAGTAAGAATGGGAAATGCCCCTTTGCTCATCCGACTAGTGCTGTAGGGACGAGCAACCAAGATTGGTGGCCTAATCGACTGAAATTAAGCATCTTGCGTCAGAACTCCTCGCGTTCCAACCCGCTTTCTCCAGATTTCAACTATCGAAAGGCATTCAAGAGTTTGGATTATGAAGCGCTTAAACGCGACCTTCACGCGTTGATGACCGACTCGCAAGAATGGTGGCCAGCCGATTTCGGTCATTACGGTCCTTTTTTCATACGTATGGCTTGGCACAGTGCCGGTACGTATCGAGTCGGCGACGGACGCGGCGGTGCAGGTGGCGGTTTTCAGCGTTTTGCGCCGCTAAACAGCTGGCCCGACAACGCGAACTTAGACAAGGCGCGCCGGCTTCTATGGCCTATCAAGCAGAAGTACGGCGACAAGATATCTTGGGCCGACTTGATGATTCTCGCAGGTAATGTAGCACTGGAGTCGATGGGCTTCAAGACTTTCGGCTTTGGCGGGGGCCGAGAAGATGCCTGGGAGCCCGACGAAAGCATCTACTGGGGTTCGGAGAAAAAATGGTTGGCCGACGACCAGCGCTATTCGGGAGAACGCCAATTGCAAAACCCGCTGGCTGCTGTCCAGATGGGGTTGATCTACGTCAACCCAGAAGGGCCGGGTGGCGTACCCGACCCTGTGGCTGCTGCCAAAGATATTCGCGAGACCTTTACGCGGATGGGTATGACCGATGAAGAAACGGTGGCGCTCATCGCTGGAGGGCATTCCTTCGGAAAGGCGCACGGTGCCGGCGATCCCGCCCTCTTAGGGCCGGAGCCCGAAGCGGCCGAGATCGAGGAGATGGGCTTAGGGTGGACAAGCAAGTACAAGTCGGGAAAAGGACCCGATACTATTACCGGTGGGCCGGAAGTAACCTGGACGCGTACCCCGACAAAATGGGGTCACGACTTCTTCCGGCATCTCTTTGAATACGAGTGGGAGTTAACCAAAAGCCCGGCGGGTGCTTATCAATGGGTAGCCAAGAATGCCGAACCCATCATTCCGGACGCCTTCGATCCTTCCAAAAAGCATGTGCCCACCATGCTGACCACTGACTTGTCGCTGCGGTTCGACCCCGTGTATGAGAAAATTTCAAGGCGTTTTTATGAAGATCCCGAGGCATTCGCAGATGCATTTGCTCGCGCTTGGTTCAAGCTCACCCACCGCGACATGGGGCCAAAATCTCGGTACTTAGGCCCAGAGGTTCCGCAAGAAGATCTTATTTGGCAAGATCCTCTTCCTAAAGTAGATCATCCGTTGGTCAATGCGGCAGATATTGCGGAACTGAAGCGGCGTATCCTAGCCTCTGGCCTTTCCATTGCTGAGTTCGTTCGCACAGCATGGGCCTCGGCTTCTACCTATCGCGACTCCGACAAACGAGGCGGAGCCAATGGCGCTCGCATTCGCTTGGAGCCGCAACGCCACTGGGCAGTAAACAACCCCTCGGAGCTGGCTAAGGTGCTACAGATATTGGAACAGCTTCAGCAACAGTTCAATGCCGAGCAAAAGGATGGGAAGCGAATCTCTTTAGCCGACCTCATCGTCTTGGCAGGTTGTGCAGCGGTAGAAGAAGCTGCTCGGAAGGCGGGCTTTATCCTTGAAGTGCCCTTCACCCCCGGCCGCGCCGATGCTACGCAAGAGCAGACCGACGTCCAGTCGTTCTCCGTGCTCGAACCCTTTGCCGATGGGTTCCGAAACTATCTAAAAGAGCCCTCTGACATACCTTCCGAGCATCTGCTCGTAGATAAAGCACAGCTGCTCGCGCTGACGGTACCGGAAATGACTGTCTTGATAGGAGGCATGCGCGCCTTAGGCGCTAACTACGACAATTCCGACTACGGTATTCTCACCCACCGACCTGGAGTACTGAGCAACGACTTTTTCGTCAATCTTTTAGACATGAGCACAGTCTGGAGCCCTGTAGACAGTACGAAGGAGCAATTCGAAGGGCGCGACCGCAAGACAGGCCAACTTAAGTGGCGCGCCACTCGAGTTGACCTCATCTTTGGCTCTAATAGTGAATTGCGCGCCGTAGCAGAGGTATACGCCAGCGCCGGCAACGAGGAAAAATTTGCCCGCGACTTCGTTGCAGCCTGGACTAAGGTGATGCATCTCGACCGCTTCGACTTGTTGGATTAAATAGATTTGGGAGACTTTCTCAGCGACATACGGGAAGTTTTACCAGGGCCTATCTCATCGGAGACGGGCCCTCGGTTTTTAAAGGGAGGGTGTTAAAAACCTCTTAATGGAGCCCTAGCCTCCCTAAAATCCACGGAGTTCTCACATACCTTTGGCGCACCTGAACACTCGAGCTGCCATGTTCAAGCATATTTTTGTGAAAGTTCTCGTGTTTATGGGGCCACTGTCCACTTTTGCTCAGCTGCCCGCTCGGCACTATTATGCGCATTGGTTTACTTACTTCGCCCAGTATCGCCTTAGCCAGACGTGGGGAATACATGCAGACATACAATTTCGAACTGACCAGCACATACACCAGACTAATCAGTCTCTAATCCGCCTTGGATTGCAACGTTTGCTCTCTCCAATGACCAATCTGACATTAGGCTATGCCCTCGTAGGCACCTACAGCCGCAACACCGGTGGGTATTTCGGCGAACATCGCCTCTGGCAGCAATATCTCCATACCGCGCGGATAGGCAGCAGATCCACCATGACTCATCGCCTTCGACTAGAAGAGCGCTGGGTGGGCTATGCCGACGGCCGGAATGGACGTCGCTATGGATTTAGATTGCGTTATTTCAATCGGACCATTATCCCCCTGTCTTTAAAAGTCTCAGATCGCTCAGACTCTTACTTAGCTCTCCAAGACGAGCTGTTCTTAAACAGTGCCGCTCGAGACATCAATCCCAACTTGTTTGACCAGAACCGCCTGCTTATTGCCGTCGGATTATTGTACAACGGCCATACACGTTTGGAGGTAGGCTACATGAACCAATACATCAATCCTCCAGAAAATACGAAAATAGTAAACCACATCCTCCATCTATCCATATTGCAATCCTTAGATTTCTCTTCGATGATATCACCAAACAGCAACTGATCTATGTTCAGATTTGTGTATTTTTATGTCTTTACACTGTTGATAATCATTCTTTCCGTTCGGTGCGACACCTTGCAGAGCGTAGCTAACGAAGCTATGCGCGAGCCCACTGCTGCAGAAGTCAATCAAGGCCTCAAACAAGCCCTTAACCAAGGGGTAGCTACGGGCACAGATGCACTATCCGCTCCGGGAGGGTACTTTAAAAGCCCGTATAAAATTCTGCTACCACCGGAAGTTCGCACGGTAAGCAACCGCTTAAAGAGCATACCGGGATTTAGCAATTTAGAGAATGAACTCTTAGAACGCATCAACCGCGGCGCTGAAGAAGCCGCCAAAGAAGCGAAGCCCATCTTCTTATCAGCCATCCGGGGCATGACCTTTCAAGATGCCTTCCAGATTTTAATGGGGCCCGACAACGCCGCAACAACTTACTTGCATCGAACTACTTACCAACAGCTGTACGACAAATTTAACCCGGTCATAATACGCGCGCTGGATGATATTGGCGCCAACCGCCTCTGGCGCGATGCTACCACAGCGTACAATCAGATACCCTTTGTCAACAAGGTGAACACCGACTTAGACG
Source organism: Lewinellaceae bacterium (assembly GCA_037445225.1). GTDB lineage: Bacteria > Bacteroidota > Bacteroidia > Chitinophagales > Saprospiraceae > M3007. The sequence goes on from JBBIKW010000003.1 coordinate 337,545, forward strand.
ATTACGTAACGACGGAGGCGCTCAAAGGACTGTTTGCCAAGATAGAGGAAGAGGAAAAAAATATTCGACGCAATCCCTTGGCGCGAACTACAGCTTTGCTGCAAAAGGTGTTCGCCCGACAAGACCGCAATCGCTAATAGATTTTTGGGGCCCTCGACCAGATAAAGAGGGAAAGAAGCGGGGTAGCCCGTGCCGTGCTTAAGGGCGATAACGTATTGGAGCGGCTCGGCAACGGGGTAGCGCGCAAGCCGTAATATTTTAAAATGGCTATCCTTCGAAGTCGCATGTATCTCGTCTTGGAGAAAACGTTATTTTTGTAAGTAGGCATGTGTTCCTGTGAGGAAGTGATTCCCCTATATCGGTATCGATCCCCAAAGTCACTTCTGCGCAAGACTTAGTATTTCTTCCCTAATTTAGTCTCTTCCTAATGTGGCCAAGAAAACCGCCTCTACCTCCCTTTTGCGCCGCCAGCACGAGCACGACCCACTCTTTCGCGGCGCCTACGCCATCGCTGAGGTCGTCAGGGCCCACCTCAACACCCTCCTGCCCCCACACCTGCTGCCGCTGCCCGACCCGCAGCAACTCTCCCCACTGCCCGACACCTACGTCTCCGACCGCCTGCGACCCGCCCTGGCCGACGCCGTCTGGCAGTGCCCACTCCGACACGCCCAACACCAGTGGGCCAAAATCTCCTTCCTCTTCGAACACAAAAGCGCCCGACCCGCCCGATTCCTCGAAGCCCAACGCATCGACTACATGCTGG